>NZ_CAXWGY010000001.1:0-1905164 GCF_964266735.1 Rhodoplanes sp. P11 | reverse complement strand
CTCGCCTCACGATCCGAGAGCCCCCTCACCCGGCTCGGACCTTTGGTCCGAGCCACCCTCTCCCCGCCCGCGGGGAGAGGGAACAGCGGCACCCCGTCCTGGCGCCGGCGCCTCGCCGAGCGCCCTGCCCGACGCCTCGAACCGCCCTACTCCGCCGCCACCTGCGGCCGCGTCCGTTGCAGCGCCCGCCACACCGTCAGCGCGTTCGCCGGCATCGGCACGTCCTCGGTACCGAGCGCGTCGGTGACGGCATTCATCACCGCGGCCGGCGCCGCGATGGCGCCCGCCTCGCCGCAGCCCTTGATGCCGAGCGGATTGCCCGGGCACGGCGTCACCGTGGTGTCGACCGCCAGCGGCGGCACGTCGGCGGCGCGCGGCATCACATAGTCGTTGTAGGAGCCGGTGACGAGCTGGCCGCTCTCGTCGTAGACGGCCTGCTCCATCAGGGCCTGGCCGATGCCCTGCACGATGCCGCCATGGACTTGACCCTCGACGATCATCGGGTTGATGACATTGCCGAAGTCGTCGACGGCGGTGAACCGCTCGACGGTGACACGGCCGGTCTCGGGGTCGATCTCCACCTCGCAGACATGACAGCCGGCCGGGAACGTGAAGTTCACCGGATCGTAGAAGGCGCCTTCCTTGAGGCCGGGCTCCAGCGCGCCGCCGGCGAAGCGGTGCGCCGTGTAGGCGTTGAGCGCCACCTCGGCGAAGCTCGCCCGCTTGTCGGTGCCGGCCACCGTGAAGGTGCCGTTCTCGAACACGATGTCGGCCTCCGACGCCTCCATGAGATGCGCCGCCACCTTCCTGGCCTTGGCCTCGACCTTGTCGAGCGCCTTGACGATCGCCGACATGCCGACGGCGCCGGAGCGCGACCCGTAGGTGCCCATGCCGAACTGCACCTTGTCGGTGTCGCCGTGCACGACCGCGACATTGTCGATCGGGATGCCGAGCCGGTCGGCGACGAGCTGCGCGAAGGTGGTCTCGTGCCCCTGCCCGTGGCTGTGGCTGCCGGTCAGCACCTCGACGGTGCCGGTCGGGTTGACCCGCACCTCGGCCGACTCCCACAGGCCGACCCCGGCGCCGAGCGAGCCGGCGGCCTGGCTGGGCGCCAGACCGCACGCCTCGATATAGGTGGAGAAGCCGAGGCCGCGCAGCCTTCCGCGCGCTTCGGCCTCGCGCCGGCGGGCCGGGAAGCCGGCCACGTCGGCGAGCGCCAGCGCCTTGTCGAGCGAGGCGGCGTAGTCGCCGCAGTCGTAGGTCATAATCACCGGCGTCTGGTGCGGGAACGACGTGACGAAGTTGCGCCGGCGCAGCTCCGCCGGATCGATCCCGAGGCGGCGCGCCGACACCTCCATCAGCCGCTCGACCACGAAGGTCGCCTCCGGCCGCCCCGCCCCGCGATAGGCATCGACCGGCACCGTGTTGGTATAGACCGCATCGACCGTGCAGTGGATCGCCGGGATGGCGTACTGGCCGGACAGGAGCGTCGCGTACAGATAGGTCGGCACCGACGACGAGAAGGTCGACATGTAGGCGCCGAGATTGGCCACGGTCTTCACGCGAAGCCCGAGAATCTTGCCGTGCGGGTCGAACGCCATCTCGGCGGTGGTCACATGGTCGCGGCCGTGCGCGTCGGCGACGAACGCCTCGGAGCGGTCCGCCACCCAGCGCACCGGCCGGCGCACCCGGCGGGCCGCCACCAGCGCCACCACCTCCTCCGGATAGATGAAGATCTTGGAGCCGAAGCCGCCGCCCACATCGGGCGCCACGACGCGCAGCCGGTGCTCCGGCGCGACACCCACGAAGGCCGAGAGCACCAGGCGCGCCACATGGGGGTTCTGCGAGGTGTTCCACAGCGTGAAGCTGTCGTTGCCGGGGTCGTACTCGGCGAGCGCGGCACGCGGCTCCATGGCGTTCGGCACCAGCCGGTTGTTGACGAGATCGAGCCGGGTGACACTGGCGGCGCGCGCAAAGGCGGCGTCGACCGCGGCGGCATCGCCGAGCTGCCAATGAAAGATGGTGTTGCGTGGCGCCACCGCGTGGATCTGCGGAGCGTCCTCGGCCTGCGCCGCGGCGGGATCGACGACGGCGGGCAGCTCCTCGTAGTCGATCACCACCGCCTCGGCGGCGTCGCGCGCCGCCTCGGGCGTCTCCGCCACGATCGCCACCACGGGCTCGCCGACGTGGCGCACGGTATCGGCCGGCAGCGCCGGATGCGGCGCCATCCGCATCGGCGAGCCGTCGGTGGAGTGGATCATCCAGCCGCACACCAGGGGCCCGAGCTTGTCGGCGGCGAGATCCGCCCCGGTGATCACCGCCAGCACACCGGGCATGCGGGAGGCGTGGCCGGCCTGGATGCGGACGATGCGGGCATGCGCGTGGGTGGAGCGCAGGACATGCAGACACGCCAGGCCGGGGCGACCGATATCGGCGGTGTAGCGGCCGTTGCCGGTGAGGAAGCGGAAGTCCTCCTTGCGGCGCACCGGAGCGCCGACGCCCGCCGGCTTCGCGGCCGTGGCGGTCGCTCCAGTCGCCATGGTGCCGGTCGCAGTCGTGCCGGTCGCACTCATTCCCGCAGTCCTCCCGAAGGCTGGCGTGGTGTCGAACGACGTTTTTCGGTGGCGGCGCCCCGCGGCGGCGCGCCGCATCGAGAGCGGGCCGGGTCGGCTACTCGGCCGCCTGGCGGGCCGGATCGCCCCCCGGCGCCATGGCGCGGGCGCCGGCCGCGATCGACTTGACGATGTTGTGGTAGCCGGTGCAGCGGCAGAGATTGCCTTCCAGCTCCTCGCGGATGGTGTGGTCGTCGAGCTCGTGGCCCTTGCGGCGGACGAGATCGAGCGCCGTCATGATCATCCCGGGCGTGCAGTAGCCGCACTGGAGGCCGTGGTTGTCGCGGAACGCCTCCTGCATCGGATGTAGCGTGTCGCCCGGCGCCACCCCCTCGATGGTCAGCACCTCGGCGCCGTCGGCCTGGACGGCCAGCACCGCGCAGCTCTTCACCGCCTCGCCGTCGAGATGCACCACGCAGGCGCCGCACTGGGAGGTGTCGCAGCCCACATGGGTGCCGGTGAGGCGCAGCTGCTCGCGCAGGAACTGCACCAGGAGGGTGCGGGATTCGACCTCGGCGCGCACCGGCTTTCCGTTCACCGTCATCGACACGACAGGCATGGCGTCTCCCTCGGGCTCGCGGCTGCTCCGGCGTCCGGGGCCGGGCACCATGTGGGCCTGGCGCGGCGTCTCGACCGTGCGGCGCCTTGTGTGGAGGCGCGGCGGCAGGTCGGCCGTGTCCGGAGCCGGCAAAGTGTGGCCCGTGCCCGTCGACACGGTCAAGGGTGCGCCCTCGGGGCTCGTCGCCGCGCGATGTCGCGTGCCGCTCTCGCGGCCGGCCAGCGACGATGCGCCGGGCCGGACCGTGGTGATTGCGGTTGCATGTTCGGCGGCCGCAGGGGTAAACATGCCGCGTCGACTCCGGCCCGCCGGGGCGACCAAGGCCACGTGGCGGAGTGGTTACGCAGCGGTCTGCAAAACCGTTTACGCCGGTTCAATTCCGGCCGTGGCCTCCACTCTCTCCTCTCAAATCTGTCGTCTCGAACCTCCAGCCTGCCGTTTCAGGCCGTTCGGTTCAGGCTCTTTGCTGTGGGTCGTCTCCGGCCCCGTTGCCGATTAGTGTCCGGTCGCGACCGGCTGACCGAGGCAGAGACGCCGCGCCGCCCCGCACACACCGGCCATGGCCTCCCACCCGGAACGATGGTGCGAGAAGCTCCGCGGGCCGCTGGCCGCTCAGGCCCCGTGCGGTGGTGGACCTGACCCAGCACCACCAGCCGCTTTTGGTGGCCACTCGTTACCTCCAAAACTGCCAATTCTTGCAAATGTGGCGTGGCTAAGGTGTTGTACTTAGCCACCTAATTCGCTCCTCTTAAGAGTGTTGCCCGTCCGCTACAGCCATAAGCAGCACATTGTGGCACTTCATGATTGTTATTTTGAATTGAGATGAAACATAGGGGATGGTTATGAAGCTCACCCTCGGCACTGCCGCCCTTCTGGCCTCGCTGGTCACCGGCCCGGCCCTCGCGGCCGACATGGCGGCCCGGATGCCGGTGAAGGCCCCGCCGCTCGCGCCGGTTCCCGCCTTCAGCTGGACCGGCTCCTATTTCGGCGTCAACGTCGGCTATGGCTGGGGCCGCCAGCGCACTGAGTTCAACGCCGGCTTCGGTGGACTCGGCTTTGGCGCCGAGGAGCGCCAGGACGTCGACGGCGTGTTCGGCGGCGTGCAGGGCGGCTTCAACTGGCAGGTCGGCCAGTTCGTGCTCGGCATCGAGAACGACATCCAGTTCTCCGGCCAGGAGGGCGACACGCTCTACTCGCTCGGCTTCGGCTTTCCGGGCGGCCCGGTCGGCCCCACCCTGGCGGCCAACCACGAGCTGCGCTGGTTCGGCACGTCGCGCAGCCGCCTCGGCGTCACCACCTGGAACAACCAGATGCTGTTCTACGTGACCGGCGGCGCCGCCTACGGCCAGGTCCGCTCCACCTACGACCTCGGCGTCGGCGGCTTCCCGGTCGCCTCACTGGACACCAAGAACACTCGCTTCGGCTGGACGGTCGGCGGCGGCATGGAATGGGCGATGGCGCCGAACTGGAGCATCAAGGCCGAGTACCTGTATCTCGACCTCGGCCGCGAGGAAGCCTCGGTGGCGTTCCTGGGCACCCCGGCGCTCGCGCTCGAGTCGCGCTTCACCGACCACATCGCGCGCATCGGCGCCAACTACCGCTTCCCGATCGGCGGGGCCGCCCCGGTGATGGCGCGCTACTGAGCCGGCCGATCCGGGCCGGCCGTCGCCAGCCCGCACGACGGTCCCTCGTCGAAGCCCCGGCCGTGCGCCGGGGCTTCTCTTTTTGGGTGTCGCCTTGAGGTCGTCCCGGGACCGCAGCCCTGCCCCGGAGGCGCGACGGCCGCGGCTCGCCGGACCACGGCCCCGGCAATGCCGCCATGCAGCAAAGCCTCTGGTGGGTGCTCGGCCGCGATCTATATCCAGGCACGTAGAAAGCATATCCAGAGGTTATCGACCATGTCCGTCAGTTTGTCCGCCGAGCATACCGCCCGGCGGGGTGCCTTCACGTTCCTGCGCCATGTCGCGGCGGCGGTGCGCGAAGGGCTGGAGCTCGCCTCCCGCTATCGTACGCTCTCCGTGAAGTCCGACCGCGAGCTGGCCGCTCTCGGCCTGTCGCGCGAGGATCTGCCGCGCGTCACCGTGCAGGGCTGGACGCGCTGAGATCGGCCGACTGCGTCCGCCGCGGACGCGCGCAGCACGCAACGTCAGAACCCGACACACCCCGAGCGGCCGGCCTTCCGGCCGCTTTTTCTTTGGGCCGGTGCGGCCGCGATCGCTCGATGAGGACACGAGGGGGCCAGGCGCGGGGCCGGCGCTCGGCCGCCGGCCGAATTCGACTTGGCAACCCGGCGCGGGTTATGTATACGCCACGAGCCTGAGCCGTGAGGCGGTGTTCCCCGGTAGCTCAGCGGTAGAGCAACCGGCTGTTAACCGGTTGGTCGCTGGTTCGAATCCGGCCCGGGGAGCCATTTCGGAACGAAACTGCGAACGCCGTGCGTCGCCGTTTCCACTCCACAGTTTCCTCCAGACGCTACGAGCGTCTGGAGGAGCCGTGGCTTCGATCCCTTGATACGAATTTCGTCGGCTCCGACCTCCACCCGCTGGACTAGTGCCTGGAGGTGATGGCGCCGGAAACCGCCGTCCCGATCCCTGATCTTCCTACGGGCCTCGACGCCGAACCGACGCAGCAGCTCCGGCGTCACGCGATTGTCCTCGCCCTCACCACGGCTTTCTGCCCGGTCCGCGTCGGCCCGCGCCGCGTCGCGGATTCGCTTCAACTCAACAATTCGGCCCTTAAGGTTGGAGTCGTCCATTTCGGCGAGACCATTCTCAATCGCCTCATATAGCCTAGTCAGCTTGGCTTCCGCGTCCGCGGCCTGCTTCCTGAGTTCGGCAACCCGGCCCTTCAGGCGCTGGGCGTGTTCCTCTCTGCGCCTAAGCAAGCCAGCGAGCAGCTCCTCCAGCCGCTCAGGCACAAGCAGTCGTTCCTCCAGATGCGAGACAACCATCGTGTCCAGCTCGTCCATCGGGATCGTACGGCCGCGGCATGCCGTCTTCCCCTGCCGCGCCGTGGTACAGCAGGTATAGTAGCGGTATTGGTCGCCCTTTCCCGAAGTGCGGAGCGTCATGGCTCCCCCACAATCGGCGCAGAAGCACACGCCGCCTAAGAGCGTACCGGCCGTCACGAACCGCGGGGCCTTCAGTTGCGGGCTGCGCGAGCGCATCACCGCCTGGACCTCAACGAACTCTTCCTCGTCGATGATCGGCTCGACCGCCACTTCGACGATCTCTTCTTCCGACTTCTTCTCTCCCTTACGCTTGCCCGAGACGTTGAAGCGATGGCGGCCGACGTAGGTCTCCCTGGTCAGGATCTGGTGGACGGCCCCAACGCCCCAGCGTCCGCCGGTCTGCGTCCGGATGCCACGCGTGTTCAGGTAATCGGCGATCTGCCGAGAGCCCATTGGACCGTCATCGGAGCCGATCCGTGCGAGACGGAACATGAGCCGGACCGTCTCAACCTGGTTCGGATCGGGTTCGATTTTCTTCTTGGTCCGCGCGCCCCGCTGCTCGGCCGCTACGATCCTGTAGCCAAACGGCGGCCTCGAGCCATTCCAATAACCCTGACGGGCGTTCTCACGCATCGCCCTCAGCGTGTGTTTGGCGTTCTCCTTCGACTGGTACTCGTCGAACAGCGCCATGATCTGACGCATCATCACGCTCATCGGATCGTCGCCGAGATCCTGCGTGATGGAAGTCAGACGGATACCGCTCTTCGCCAGCCGCCGGACGTAGAATTCGAGTTGAAATTGATCGCGGAAGAAGCGCGAGAAGGAATGCACGATGATGAAGTCAAAGGGCGCAGGCTTCTGTGCCGCGGCGTCCATCATCCGCTGAAATTCGGGCCGCCGATCATCGGTCGCCGATGCGCCCGGCTCGACAAACTCAGCGACGACTGCGATGCCCTTCGCTTGACAGTAGGCTTGGAGCTGGCGGCGCTGGTCCGGAATCGAAAGGTCGTGTTCGGCCTGCCGGCCGGTCGAAACACGCAGGTAGAGCGCAGCACGCCCCGGCGACGCCAAGGCGGGGGTCGCTTTGGCGTTCATGCGGAGCCTCCGTTCACTGAATCAGTCTTTCGGGCCCAGCAGCTCATCGAGGAGCGGACCGAGATGGGCCTCGAATAAGTCGAGCTCGGCCTCACTGACCGGCACCAGATCGGGCCAGTCGTCGGAGACCTTGAGGCTCCATAGGTTGATCTCCCTCCCACCGCGGGCTCGCGGTTCGGGCGCCGCCGACCGGACCGGGCGGACGTAGTCGTAGAGATCGGCGTCGTCCTGCGACGCTGGAAACCGGAGCACCTTGGCGGACATGCCGCCATTGTTGCATCCCACCCTGCAATATTGAACAGTATCATCTGGTTATGGGGCCAACCTGAAGCGCAATCTCGGATACTCCCGGCGACGCCTGGCGCCGTTGGCGAAGTGCGGCGCGTCGCAGCGAAGCGCAAATACCTATGATCGGCGGCCGAGGGATGCGATCGCGCGCGGTGTTCGATGACATCGGCCATCCATCGCCTCCCTTCCGGAACGAAGCCTTGCTCTAGCCCATCTTGCCGTTCGGCCTGTCACTGGATATATTACTGGCAATAGCGCGGAGGTCAATCATGGGCGACACGTCTCAGAGGCGCGCCATCAAGAACTACCGGAACCGCTTGGTCGAACGCGGCATGGCGCGCTTCGAGGTCCTCGGGCGAGATTCCGATCGCGAGCTGATCCGCTCGTTTGCAAAGCGCTTGGCCGAGGACGGCCCCGAAGCCGAGCGCTTGCGGGCGGCTGTCAGCCAAGGCATCGCCGGTCAGCCGCCGCGAAAGGGCGGCATCCTCGAAGCGTTGCGGCGCTCGCCTATGGTAGGCGCCAACGTCATCCCCGCCCGTCCATTCGAGCCGGGCCGCAAGGTTGACCTGTGAGCCGATATCTTCTCGACACAAACATCATCAGCAACATCACGAAGCCGGTCCCATCGGAATCGCTGCTCGTGTGGATGGCTGAACAAGTCGACGAGAACCTCTTCATCACCTCACTCACCATTGCGGAAATCTGGCGCGGCGTTTTGGAGAAGCCGGCGGGCCGCAAACGCGATCAGCTCGAAACGTGGTTTGCTGGTCCGGAAGGACCATCGGCCCTTTTCGCCGGCCGTGTCCTCCCCTTCGACGAGAAGGCGGGTCTCGCTTGGGCGAGGCTGATGGCCGAAGGCACAGCCACCGGCCGACCACGCAGCGCGCTCGACACGATCATTGCCGCAGTCGCCGAGGCCAACGGCTGCGTGGTCGTCACCGACAATGAAAAAGACTTCGCAGGGGTCGCGGTGATCAATCCGCTGAGAGCCGCGGAGTGACCGCGGTCAAGACGAGGGCAACGCAAACCCGAAACGTCGCCGGTACACCGGCCGCATCGAGGAAGGGACCTCACCATTAGTTCGATCCGATCCATCGATCTCAAGCTCGTAGACGACCTCGTCGATTTCATCCGAGGCCGCGGCTATGTGCTGGACTTTTCCGATCCGAGCTTTGCCGAGTTCTTCGCGACCGAACTCGACGTCGATATCGATGATCCGATCTATGCCGAGCATGGAGGCTCCAAAGGCAAGCGTCTACGCTGCTTTCTCCAGAAGGTCGACGACGCCACGGCGGTCCGAACCCTCCAAGCACTCTGGGACCATCGTGCCCAATACTTGGCCCAGACCGGACAGCCCGATCCCGTGCCGAACGCGGAAGGCCGATATCTCTCCCTCATGGCAAAACTGTCTGGTCAAGCGGCTTCCGGCGGAGAGCCGCCCCGTCCAGCGTCCGATTGGCGACTGCTCACCGAACTGCGCGAACAGCTGGTCCAGATCGCGTCGCTTCAGCCGCACGAGCGAGGTTACGCCTTCGAGGCGTTCCTCAAACGATCCTTCGATATGGCCGGTCTGACGGCGCGCGAGCCATTCCGCAATATTGGCGAGCAGATCGACGGAAGCTTTTTGCTGGGCGATGAGACCTATCTGCTGGAGGCAAAATGGCATTCGCTTCCAACGGGCGTGGCTGACTTGCACGTGTTCCACGGCAAACTCGAACAGAAGGCGGCCTGGGCTCGTGGACTGTTCGTCAGCTACAACGGGTTTACGACCGAAGGGCTGGCGGCCTTCGGACCCGGCAAGCGGCTCATCTGCATGGACGGTCGCGACATATATGACGCGCTCGAGCGTCAGATTCCGTTAAAGGCCGTTCTCGAACGCAAAGTGCGGCGCGCCGCCGAAACAGGACAACCCTTCATCACCGTGAGGGACCTCTTCGGCCAACAGACCGCGGGGGGATACGGATGATTCTGGCCGACAACGAAACCAAGGTCGACCTCCTCAACAATGAGGCGATCGCGGCGACGATCATCAAGCTCCTCCGCGACCGGCCCGATCAGCCAGTGACCGTCGGCGTCCACGGGGACTGGGGTGCCGGCAAGTCGAGCGTGCTGGAGATGATCGAGGCCGGCTTCGAAGGTGAAGCCAAGGTCCTGTGCCTGAAATTCAATGGCTGGCGCTTTCAGGGGTTTGAAGACGCCAAGATCGCGCTCATCGAGGGGATCGTCACCGGTCTGATCGAAAAGCGCCCGGCGCTCACCAGGGCGGGCGAGACCGTCAAAGATATTTTCCGCCGGATCGACTGGCTCAAGCTGGCCAAGAAGGGGGGCGGTCTCGCCTTCACGGCGTTTACCGGAATCCCGACCCCCGACCAGATCCAAGCCGTCGTCAGCACGCTGGAAAGCTTTGTCGCCGATCCGGCAAAACTCGCCACCAAGGACAATGTCGAAGCGGCCATCGACGGCGTGAAAGGTCTGCTGAAACCCAAAGGTGAAGGCGACTCCACCAACGTGCCCGAGCAGATCAACGCTTTTCGAAAGGCCTTCGACGATCTGCTAGAAAAAGCAGGCGTCGGGCAACTGGTCGTTCTCATCGACGATCTCGATCGCTGCCTGCCCGACACCGCGATCGAAACGCTGGAAGCGGTGCGCCTCTTCGTCTTCACCTCGCGAACGGCCTTCGTCGTCGCCGCCGATGAGGCGATGATCGAATACGCGGTGCGCAAGCATTTTCCCGACCTGCCGGACACGACCGGGCCGCAGACCTATGCGCGCAATTATCTAGAGAAGCTGATCCAGGTGCCCTTCCGCATTCCGGCCCTCGGTGACACCGAAACGCGCATCTATGTGACGCTCCTCCTCGTGGGGGCCGAGTTGGGCGACAACGATCCGGCCTTCAACACCCTAATCGGCGTCGCCCGGGAGCGGCTAAAGCGACCGTGGACATCCGGCGCGCTCGATGCCGCGTCGGTGAGAACTGCGCTCGGCGACAAGGCCTCACGCGCCAACAACGCCTTGGCGCTCAGCGATCAGATCGGGCCGATCTTGACCAGCGGCACAAAGGGAAACCCTCGCCAGATCAAACGATTCCTCAATACGCTTGTTTTGCGCCAGCGCACGGCCGAAGCGCGCGGATTCGGCGATGACGTCAAGCTGCCGGTTCTCGCCAAGCTGATGCTCGCCGAGCGTTTTATCCCGCGGCTGTTCGACCAGATCGCGGCTGCCGCCGCGGCGGCGCCGGATGGGAAGTGTCCTGACCTGGCCGCGCTCGAAGCGGCCGCCACCGCAAAGGAAGAGACCAAGCGCGCGGCCAAGGCGGATAAGGCGCCCTCCGGCGGGAAGAGCGGCGATACGGCCAAGGCCGCGCCGAAGCTGGAGGCTGTGAAAGCGACCGAGAGCGCGCTGCTGAGCGAGTGGCTCTCATCGCCTGCCATCAAGGCCTGGGCCGCAGTTCCGACCGCGATCGGAGACGAGGACCTCCGCCCCTACCTCTTCGTCGCCAAGGATCGAAAAGACTACTTCGGCGCCGCCTCGGTGCTCGGTCACTTGGCCGCCGTCGTCGAACAGCTCTTCGGCGGGAAGTTTGCGGTGCAGGGGCTCGAGCCCGACCTCAAGCGGCTTGCCCCACCCGAAGCCGCCCAAGTGTTCGAAGCTGTGCGCGGCCGCATCGTCGGAGGAGACAGCTTCGATACCGAGCCGCCCGGCACAGCCGGCCTGGCGATCCTCGTCAAGGCGCATCCCACCCTTCAGGGGAACCTCGTCGACTTCCTCGATGCGCTTCCGCGGGACCGGTTGGGTCCGTGGGTTTGCAGCGGCTGGGAAGGCGTTCTCAAAGACCCTGACGCGGCTCAGCGATTTGACCGCCTGCTTCAGGCCTGGGGCAAGGATGGCGGCGCGATGCTGAAGGCCGCCGCCACCGGGGTGCTCCGTACGCGGCAGGGATCTCGCTGATGGGCACCTCCAGTGCGTTCGGTGGCCAAGGAGGAGGTACACCGCTCGTCCCGAGCTGGCTTGGCGATGACGGCGCACCACCAGCAGCACCGGATGGAGTGCCCCCTGATAGGACCCCGCCGGACGCTCCAGCAGATGGCACGAACCCGCCCGGCGCGCCGCCAGCGCCGCCGGCGAGACCACCGATCCCGCCGATCGCCGATCCGACGCGATTCTCGGCGGCCCGCAACAACTTCTCCCGCTTCGCCGGCTCCGGCGGCGACGACCGCAGAAGCCTCGGCCGGGCCGTGTCGCACTATGTCGGCTCATCCTCGGGCGGCGCACGCACCGCCGCGGCCAGAATGGGATCTGCGCGGGGCGCAGGCAGTCGCCTCCTCGGTTTCCTGTCGGACGCGGTCGCACGCGGCGCGACTGAAGCTCTCCGCTCGCTGAATCTCGGCGCTCTCGCCGGTCGGCCCATTGAAGAAATCTTCTTGGGACTCACCGACTACGTATGCCCGGACGGCGGCTCGATCGATGAAGGTATCGCACGTGAGGCCTTCATCGAGACGATCACCGATCTCGCCGGGGCCGGGATCACTGATCTCGACGGCCTGACCGCCGACCAGATGCAGACGGTATTTGAGCTCTACGCGACCAACGCGATCGAGGCTCGGCTGTGCAATGACATCGGCGCCAAGACGGTGACGCTGCCCTCTGACAGCCGCGCGGCCGCGCGCGTGCAGGCACAATTGAACGACTTCATCCGGCGCGGGGTCGCGGATGCGCTCACTTCCGCTCGCGCCGCGGCCGCGGCGCTGACGCCTGATCGCGTGCTCGGATTCGTCGGACGCATCTACGAGCAAGCGTTCGGCATCCTGCAGATCATGGGCGATGCGGAAGCGGAGGCAGCATGAGACGGCACGTCATAATCGGCCGCTACGGCCCGGGTGATCGCAGCCGGCTGTCGTTCGGCGACGGAGAAGTCGAAACCCGCCTCGACCTGGTCGTCGGTGAGCGCGCGCTTGATCACGGCATCGGTCGTGCCCTTCGAGATTTGGCGAAGCTTGGCGTTCATCCGTCCGAGACCGGTGTGGATCTCCTTGTGCTGGCCGCACATGTCCATGCCGCCGACACACGCATCTCCCGCGCCAGCGAATCTCAGGATGGCTGGACGCGCGAAATCCGCTTGGCCGTACCGGTCTCCGATCCCGAGCGCTGGACGGCCGCCGCGCCGACTTTCGTTCGGATGCTCAATTTCCTCACCGGCGATCGCTGGTCGATCGCCTTTCGCGCTCGACCGCGCCGCTTCGCACGAGTCGCTCCGATCCCTGCAGGTAGGCTCATCGGTCCTCCCTTCGACGACCTGGCGCTCTTCTCCGGCGGTCTCGATAGCCTGATCGGCGCCATCGATGCGCTCGAAGCGGGCCGCACGCCGCTTTTCATCAGTCACGCCGGCGAGGGTGCGACGAGTGATGCACAGTCCACGATCTTCGACGCGCTGAAGGCGCATTATCGTGGCCGCGCCTTTGAACGTCTGCGGCTCTGGATGGCATTCCCGGACGGCTTCGTTCGTGGATCAGCCGGAGAGAACACCACCCGCGGGCGCTCCTTCCTCTTCTTCGCGCTGGGCGTATTCGCCGGCAGCGGCCTCGATGGGGCATTCACCCTGAAGGTGCCCGAGAATGGCCTGATCGCGGTAAATGTTCCGCTCGACCCCCTCCGCCTCGGTGCATTGAGCACGCGCACGACGCACCCATTCTACATCGCGCGTTGGAACGACGCGCTCGCAACCCTAGGCGTGAACGGACGAATCGAGAATCCGTACTGGGACAAGACGAAAGGCGAGATGGTGGCCGCGTGCGCCAACGGCGCGTTGCTGCGCCGCCTCACCCCTACCTCACTATCGTGCGCGTCCCCGAGCAAGGGCCGCTGGCAGGGTCTCGGCACCCAGCATTGCGGCTATTGCCTGCCATGCCTCATTCGACGCGCGGCTCTCGTCACCGGATTGCGCCCCGATCCCGATCCGACCGTCTATACCGTCGAGGATCTCACCGAGCGTGCTCTTGATACTCGCCAGTCTGAGGGCGTTCAGATCCGATCGTTCCAGCTCGCGATCGAGCGGCTTCGCGCCCGGCCCGCACTGGCGCCGATACTGATCCACAAGCCCGGTCCGCTCTTCGATGAGTCGCCGGCCCGCCAAGCCGCGCTCGCCGAGGTCTATCGCCGTGGCCTCGAGGAGGTGGGCGTGCTGCTGGCCGGAGTCAGGACGCGTCCCGGATGACCAATGATCTTCCGATCGGCGGTGTGGATTTTCATTGCCATCTCGATCTCTATCCGGACCTGGAGGGCGCAATCGCACGAGCGGAGGCGGCGCGCATCTACACGTTGACCGTCACCACGACTCCAAAGGCATGGCCGCGAAACCATGAGCTCACCCGGGGCACCCGTTACGTGCGGGCGGCGCTCGGCCTGCATCCGCAGCTGGTTGCGGAGCGAGCCGGCGAATTGCCGCTATGGGAACGCCACCTGCCGGAAACGCGCTACGTCGGCGAGGTCGGTCTCGACGCCGGTCCGCGCTTTTACAAATCCCTCGAAACTCAGAAGCGGGTGTTTCGTACCGTGCTCGAACGATGCGCGGAAGCCGGCGGCAAGATCCTCACGGTACACAGCATCCGCACTGTGCCGATGGTGCTCGACATGATCGAACACCACCTGCCGCGCGATCGTGGCGCCGTCGTGTTGCACTGGTTTACGGGAAGCAAGGCCGAGGCGCGGCGCGCAGCGGCTCTCGGCTGCTACTTCTCAGTCAACGCCGAGATGACACGTTCAGACCGCGGCCGCGCGCTTGTCGCCGAGCTGCCGATGGATCGACTTCTCACCGAAACCGATGGCCCCTTCACCCAGATTGACGGACGCCCCACCGAACCGGCGGACGCGCGCATCGCGATCGAGGCCGTTGCCCGCGCTCGGAACCTGGCCGGCGATGCGATCGTCAAGGCGGTTCGGACCAATCTTCAGACGCTGTTGCGCTCAATTTGATCGTCGAAAGGGGAACGCCTTCCCCTGCGGCCGAGCCCCCGGGGGTCTCGGCCGACCCCTTCTGCGGGGACACCCCGCAACGCCCCGAGAGCGAGAGTGCGGACCGGTTTGCCGTGACGGGTTGAGGATCGGGAGAGAGGCTCCCGGCGCCCGTCGCGGAGAACCGCGATGTCCAGACACCGCACCAATGCCCGCTCCGACAGAGCGAGCCTCTATGACGAGATCACCTCGAAAATCATCGCCGAGCTGGAGGCGGGACGCGTGCCCTGGGTCCAGCCCTGGGGAACGGCGGCGGCAAAGGCTCCGCTCGCCATGCCGAAGAACGCCGCCACCGGCCGTGGCTATTCCGGTATCAACGTGCTGATCCTATGGGGCGCCGTTGTCGAGCATGGCTTTCCTTGCCAGAGCTGGCTGACCTTCCGCCAGGCGCTGTCGCTCGGCGGCAATGTGCGCAAGGGCGAGCGCGGCACGACCGTTGTCTATGCCGACCGGTTCATTCCGGACGACGAGAAGAAGCGCGCCCGCGAGACCGGCGAAGAAGCTCAAGCCATCCCGTTCCTCAAGCGCTTCACCGTCTTCAATGCCGCCCAATGCGACGGCCTCCCTGAACAGATTGCCGCCGTCGCGCCACCACCGCCGCCTGGCCTGATCGAGCCGAAGGTCGAGGCGCTGATCAAAGCGACCGGGGTCGACTTCCGCATAGAAGGCAATCGCGCCTTCTATGTGCCGACCCATGACTACGTGCAGGTCCCGCCGCCCCAGGCCTACTTCGAGCCCATCAACTGGCATCGGACCGCGCTGCACGAGCTGGGTCACGCCTCCGGCGCGCCGCATCGGCTGAACCGCGATCTGTCCGGCTCCTTCGGCTCGAAGAAATATGCCTTCGAGGAGCTCGTCGCGGAGATGAACGCCGCGTTCTGCTGCGCATCGCTCGGCATCATCCCGACTGTCCGCCACGCCGACTATATCGGCTCTTGGTTGGAGGTTCTGCGGGAGGATAACCGCGCGATCGTCCGCGCGGCCAGTCAGGCGAGCAAGGCGGCCGATTTCCTTCTCGGTTTCCTGCCGGCGGAAGTCGCGCCGGCCGCCAACGAACGGGAGGCTGCGTGATGACACCGCACCCTCGCGGTAGCCACCTCCTCGAGAACGCGCTCGAGTTCGCCGCTGGCGCCCGCAGCGCCGCCTCCCGGCACCGCGACATCCACGCGATCATGCTCCAGCATTTGGGGATCGCGATCGAACTCTCGCTGAAGTCGTTCCTGCAATGCCATGGCTGGAGCGACCAACGATGCCGGGTTGAGCTACGGCACGACTTGGCGAAGGCACTGACCGCAGCAAGGAAGCTTGGCTTTCGCCCGAGCGATCCGGACTTGGCGCGGATCGTCGCCGTCCTGTCTCCCTTTTACCGGAGCCATGCGACAGCCGAGCTGGCGGCTCAGACGCCCAAGCCGCTTGAGCCGGAGCGGACATTGCAGGCGACGGAGCGGCTCCTCGACGACGTCCGCGCCGCTACGTCTTCGCCGTCGACTGCTGCGCGAAGACCCAGAGAGGAAGAGGCCTGAGGGGATCTTCGTGACGGGTTGGAGGCCGAGAGAGAGGCTTTCGGCCGCCCGTCGCGGAGTACACCCCCATGGCTACTGCTGCTAAGAAGATCACCCTGTCGTCCTCGCGCGACATCCCCTTCAACAAGCTCGTGCTCAGCCAGTCGAACGTCCGGCATGTGAAGGCGGGCGTCTCGATCGACGAGCTGGCGGAGGACATCGCTCGCCGCGGCCTGCTGCAGGGTCTCAGCGTTCGGGCCGTTGTCGATGCCGATGGCATCGAAACCGGTATGTTCGAAATCCCGGCCGGGGGGCGGCGCTATCGGGCGCTGGAACTGCTGGTGAAGCGCAAGCGCCTTGCCAAGACCGCGCCCGTGCCCTGCGTCGTGCGCGAGGGCGGAATTGCGGAGGAGGACTCGCTGGCCGAGAATGTCCAGCGCGCGCCGCTACATCCGCTCGATCAGTTCCGGGCCTTCCTCGCGCTCCGCGAGAAGGGCCAGTCCGAGGAGGAGATCGCTGCCGCCTTCTTCGTCTCGGTCAATGTCGTCAAACAGCGGCTGAAGCTGGCGTCCGTCTCGCCGAAGCTGCTCGACGTCTATGCCGACGACGGCATGACGCTCGATCAGCTCATGGCCTTCACCGTCTCAGGCGATCACGAGCGCCAAGAGCAGGTGTTCGACCGGCTGCAGCATTCCTATGACAAGCAGCCCTATGTCATCCGCCGGATGCTGACCGAGGGTGCAGTCCGCGCCTCCGACAAGCGGGCGCAGTTCATCGGCGTCGATGCCTATGTCGAAGCCGGTGGCACCGTGCTGCGCGACCTTTTCCAGGGCGACGATGGCGGCTGGCTGCAGGATGTGGCCCTGGTCGACCTGATGGTGGCCGAGAAACTGAAGGAGGAAGCGGCGAAGATCGCGGCCGAGGGCTGGAAGTGGATCGAGGTCGCGCCTGACTTCGCCTATGGCCACAGCTTCGGCCTGCGCCAGCTTCGCGGCGAGCCCGTGCCGCTGACGGCCGAGGAAGAAGCGACACGCGATGCCTTCCAGGCGGAGTTCGACCGTCTGTCGGAGGAGTACGCCGACGCTGACGAGCTGCCGGATGAAGTCGACGAGCGCCTCGGCGAACTTGAGACGGCACTCGAAGCATTCGAGGATCGGCCCCTGTCGTTCGATCCGGAAGAGATCAGCCGTGCCGGCGCCTTCGTCAGCATCGCCCAAGATGGCTGCGTCCGCGTCGAGCGCGGCTATGTCCGTCCCGAGGACGAATTGCCGATCGAGCCAGAAGCCGACCCCGACGAGGCGGATCAGGTCGGTATCACGTCGGCGAGCGCGGAAGGTGATGACGCCTCCGCGATCGAGCCACCCACTGCGCCGTCCGAGCCGGATGAAGACGAAGGCCTGTCGCCAATCTCCGACCGTCTCATGACCGAGCTCACCGCGCATCGGACGCTCGGCCTGCGCCAGGCGCTCGGCGAGCACCCCGACATCGCTTTCCTCGCCGCGCTCCACGCGCTGACGCTCAAGGTCTTCTATCACTATGGCTCCGACAGCTGCCTGGAGCTGGACCTGAAGAGCGTCGGCTTCGGCACGCAGGCGGTGGGATTGAACGACAGCGCCTCGGCCGAAGCGATCCGCGTCCGGCATGAGGGCTGGACCAAGGCCTTGCCGAAGGAGTCCGCCGACCTCTGGGATGCGCTCCAGGACTGGGATGGCGACAGCCGTTCCGCGCTCTTCGCCCATGTCGTCAGCCTGTCGGTCAACGCGGTGCATGAAACCTGGAACCGGAGGCCACGCGCGCTTGCTCACGCCGACCGGCTGGCGCAGGCCGTCGAGCTCGACATGGCGGCAGCAGGCTGGCGGCCGACGGTGGATGCTTTCCTCGGTCGCGTGACCAAGGCTCGCATTCTCCAGGCGGTCGCTGAGGCGAAAGGTCAGCGAGCCGCCGATCGCATCGAGCATCTGAAGAAGGGCGAAATGGCCGCCGAGGCCGAGACGCTGCTGGCGGATGCCGGCTGGTTGCCGGAGCCGTTGCGCACGCCGGGTCGCGGCCAGGCAGTGGCTCGCGATACCGCTGAGAGCGGCGGCGCGACAGCGTCGGAGTCGGCCGTCGAAGTATCGGCGGAGAACGGCGGCGAAACGGCCATGGTCGAGGAGGACGCGCCGGCTGAGAATGACGAAGCCGACGACGCACTCCACACGATCGCGGCTGAGTAACCGTCAATCGACTTGCGAGACTGGCCCGCCGGCGACGGCGGGCCTTTTTCATTGAGGAGACCATCATGTCGGAAACGCCGCATGATCTGGCGCGCCGCCTTGCCGACCGGGCGGAAGCGGTTTGTCGGCACTATCTTTCTGCCGGTCATCGTGAAGGCCGATACTGGCTTGTCGGTGATGTCCGAAACACGCCCGGCCGCTCCATGTTCGTGCGGCTCAAGGGCGGCGAATCCGGCAAGGGCGCCGCGGGGAAATGGACCGACGCCGCCACCGGCGAACATGGCGATCTGCTCGACGTCATCCGCGAAAGCTGCGGCCTCGCCGACTTCAAGGACATTACCGAGGAGGCGCGCACCTTCCTCAGCCTGCCACGCCCGGAGCTGCAACGGCCGCGGCCGCGAGCATCAGCAGCGCCGGCAGGATCGCCGGAGGCGGCGCGACGGCTGTTCGCCATGTCACAGCCGATTTCGGGCACTCTCGTGGAAACGTATCTCCGCAGACGCGGGATCACGACTTTGCACGGGACCGGCTCGCTACGTTTCCACCCTCGCTGCTACTATCGGCCCGACGAATATTCGCCGACCGAGACCTGGCCGGCGATGATCGCCTCCGTCACCGATCTCGGCGGCAGGCTCACGGGCGCGCACCGCACCTGGCTCGCTCCGGACGGATCATGCAAGGCGCCGATCGACACGCCGCGACGGGCGATGGGTTATCTCCTCGGCCACGCCGTCAGATTCGGTGTTGCACATGACGTCCTGGCAGCCGGCGAAGGCATCGAGACGATCCTGTCGCTCCGATGCGCGCTTCCGTCGATGCCCATGGTCGCGGCGCTCTCAGCAGCTCACCTCGCCGCCATCCTCTTTCCGGCGACAGTCGGGAGGCTCTACATCGTGCGCGACGACGATCCGGCCGGCGATGGAGCGCGGGATAGGCTGACCGAACGCGCGCATGCGGCGGGGATCGAGCCGATCGTGCTGTCGCCCGCGCTCGGGGACTTCAACGAGGATCTCCGCACCTTGGGTCTCATCGCACTTCAGGCGCAGGTTCGAATCCAGCTCGCACCGGACGACGTCGCCCGCTTCATGAGCCCGGAGGCCGCCTGACTGCGTCGGCGCGGGGCAGCGGCGGCAGCACCGTCTTGCGCCGCACGGGTTCCCATTCTCGCCGGCGAGAGCCGCGACCCGGCCTTCGAGAGGGCGATCGGCCGTCAAGCAGCCCGGACCGGCAATGGCTGCGGCCGACTATTTTCCGGCGCGCTCCTGAGGGAGCGCTTTCCATCGCGAAGCAAAATAGCCGGCCTCCGCCATCCTCCGCTGACGCTCCGGCCCTCTCGCTCCGCTCCGGGTGCAGGTCCGGGCTGCCCGACGGCTTTCGTCGCCATGAAGGCCGCGAGGGTCGCGGTCGAACCGACGAAGGAGCACCCCATGACGAGCGATCATGACGAAAGCTACGAACCGCACCACAGCTCATCGCCCACTGACCACGTCCTCGCTGAACTCCAGCTCTACGGCTATCGCCCGTTCCAGGACGAACCCGATCCGCGGCCGCTGCCCGAAGGGCGCATCGTCGCCGGCGCCATCTCCGACATCTTCGATGCCCTGATCACCACGCTCGAAGATACGCGTCTCGAGCCCGACCTCGACGATCTCCTGTGGTCGGCCGTCAACCTCTTCCATCGCGCCACCGACCGGATCGAGCGCGAGCTCGACGACAACGAGCAGGCGCAGCG
Organism: Rhodoplanes sp. P11; assembly: GCF_964266735.1. Lineage (NCBI taxonomy): Bacteria > Pseudomonadati > Pseudomonadota > Alphaproteobacteria > Hyphomicrobiales > Nitrobacteraceae > Rhodoplanes > Rhodoplanes sp. P11. Next base: position 1,885,205 of record NZ_CAXWGY010000001.1, on the reverse strand, counting down.
CCGCGCCCAGCGAGAACAGGACGGCAGCGAGGTGAAATCAGTCGAGCTGGAAACCCTCATCGCCGAGGGACGGACGCTGATCGAACGGCGGGACGCCTTCGAGCTGATGCGCGACCAGGCTGCCGAACACTTCGAGCGACACACCGGGTCACCCTGGCGGCCGCGCAACGGATCAATGGTCAATCATCGCAATCTGACTTCGGCTATGATCGACAGCCGCGATTTCCTCGCCGCAAAAAAACGCGCCGAGACCGAGGTACTGCTTCCCAGCGGTTCGAGGATCGCCCTCACGGGTGGACTCGATTTCAACGATCATCGGCTGATCTGGGCAAAGCTCGATCAGGTCCACGCCAAGCATCCCGACATGGTGCTGTTGCACGGCGGAAGCCCCAAAGGTGCCGAACGCATCGCGTCCCGCTGGGCCGATCATCGCAAGGTCCCGCAGGTAGCCTTCAAGCCGAACTGGACGAAGCACGCCAAGGCCGCGCCGTTCAAGCGAAACGACGAGATCCTTCAGGTGCTGCCGATCGGCGTCATGCACTTTCCTGGAACGGGCATTCAGGACAACCTCGCCGACAAGGCCCGTAAGCTTGGCATCCCCGTCTGGAAGTTCGGCAATGGCGGCGCGTAAGCGCCGCCTAGCCCAGCTCAACTTTCCAGAATCTCAACACGTCGAGAACCTCGCCCTTCGGATAATGGAGGAAAGCCGCGTTCTCGAGGTCGGCCTTGATCCTTCGCTTGCGCTTGGCGATCTCGCGCTCGACGCGAGGGGTGAAAGGGGCTGTGCCTGGACGGAGAACACCTGGCCGATCGGAGCTCGGCCAGCTCTTTGGATATCCATCCGGAATCCAGCCAGACCTCACCTTGGCCGCCTGCTCGGCAACCTAAAGATGCTCGCAGGCCCATCCATAAGGTGGAACGCACACACGCGCAGCATGGCTTTGATCTCGGGCAATGTGTCGGTGAAGCCCTTCAGTGGCGTCGGCAGCCACGCCATGTTGGCCACGCAGGAGAAGTAGCGGGGATCCTGAACGACGCTGCTCTGTTGCGCGAAGGAGGGATCGTCATATCCCCAGATGTGGCAGACGGTCCAATTCTTCGGCTTCGGCGACGCCACGTCGAGCGCGGCCACCAGTGCGTTGAGCGCAGCGACATTGCCTTCAAACTTCTCAGCAGTGACGCCAGTCGCCTTCCGTGTGTTCGTGTATCGACGGGCCCATCCCGCATCATAAAGTGGCCGTCCGCGAGCGGTATGCGGCGCCCATACCGGCAAGGCCCGAAAGGTCGCCGGATGCACCCATCGCGCCGTTCGCTCGATCAGCTCGACGACCGCCGGGATGTCGTCCCGCAACGCCTCATTGCCGTCCGGTATGTAAAATCCGTCAGCCACTCTCACCGCCATTCTCGTTCTCGCCCCGCTGCGCGAGGCGGGCCGGGTCTCGGCTCAATGTCCTGAGCGGCAGCGCTGTCTAAGGAATTTGTCCTCTACCACCTGCGAGAGGCGCAGCACCACCCCGCTTCCTTGGCGCTGATCCTTGGTCCGGCCGCAGGCCTGATGCCATCAACCCGTAAAGGGTCGGCTATGCGAGCATGCCGCCGCTCCGGCTACGCCTCGCGGTGATTGCAGCCTTCGTCCGGACACGTCGGGCGCCTGTCACGCGGGGGTTGGTCCCCCGCCTCCAAGACAGGAGCCGGAACAATGTCCGTCAACGACGCGCACGCCTTCGCCTTCAGCCTCGCAGCGACCCTGATGGTCGCCATCGTCATCTTCCAGGCCGGCGACGGCAGTCTCTCGGTCGTTCCCGCCGCCGAATACGACGGCGACGACGCCGACATCGTCCATGAAATCGATCCCTTCGCCCCTTGACTGGGGCGAGCGTCTCGCTCGCGCCGACGGAGACCTTGCCGGTTTTCCGCTCCAACTCTCGCTCAACTTGAGCTATTCTCAATCAGCGCCGTGGTGGTGGTGGAAGGCGCGACCGTCAGACCTTTTCTCACGGAGACTGCCACCATGATGTTCATCGGCATCCTCTTCAGCATCGCTGCCATCGGCGTCCTCTGCTGGCTGCTGTTCACGCTTGCCGTCTTCGCATTGCCGGTCTTCGCGGGGGCGACCGCCGGCGCTTGGGCGTTTCAGACTGGCGCGGGCTGGCCGGGCAGCATCATCATCGGCCTTGTCGCGGCTGCGGTGACGCTCGGCATTGGCCAATTCCTGCTCGCCTTCGCGCGACCACTCTGGCTGCGCCTCGCGATTGCGCTCGTCTTCGTGGCTCCCGCGGCGCTCGCCGGCTATCACGCGACCCATGGCATCGTGAAGCACACCATGCCATCCGACACATGGCAGATCATCTTTTCCGCAGTCGGCGCGATCGCAGTGGGCGTCACGGCGTTCGTGCGGGTGGCGGCCATGACCGCGCCCGGACCATCCGGGCGGCACATGGCGCGCGCATGATACCATCCGCATTGGGGCGCGACCAACCGCTGCCCTCCGCAACGCCGCTCTCATCATCGGGGTAGCCGAGGGTTGGCGCGGCATGCGCGTGGCTCGGCCCAACCGCATGTCTTCACCGGCCGTCGAACTGCATCAGGGCCGCGCCGTTCGGTCCAGCCACCGATACATCGAAGGTGGCGGCTTTCGTCGCGGGAGCGGCATCGGAATCGGAATCGGCCAGCCTGCTATCGCCGTGTCGTTCGCCGTAACGTTGTTGCCGGGATGGCCGAGCGGCAGCCGACGCTCGCTGCCTTCTCCTTGATTGGTCTGTCGGTCGACCGCTCCAAACGGCCTCTTCCATGGGCTGATCTGGCCGAAGGTCGGCTACGCCTCGATCGCCTTGCCGCAATGGCGCCGACCGACTTTCTTCCCCTTCCGGCTGCGCCGTCATTCCTCGCGAGACAAGAAAGTCGCCCGGCTGCCATCCTCCGCTGACGCTGCGGTCGCAAGCGATGCCGCGTCGATCGCCTCCGCCCTGCCGATCGCCATCGAGGCCGCAATGGTGCGGGCTCGGAACAGAGTTCAAGGAGAACTATCATGGCGACCATCGGCACCTTCAAGAAGTCCGGCAACAACGAGTACACTGGCGAGATCGTCACACTCTCGGTTCAGGCCAAGAACGTCCGCATCGTTCCCGAAGCCGGCCGCTCCAGCGAGAACGCTCCCAGCCACCGCGTCTTCGTGGGCCGGGCTGAGATCGGAGCCGCCTGGGCCAAGCGCTCCAACGAGGGCCGCGACTATCTGGGCCTCAAGCTCGACGACCCGAGCTTCACTGCTCCGATCTTCGCCAACCTCTTCGACGACGAGGATGGCGACGGCTACAGCCTGATCTGGTCCCGGCCCAGCCGCCGCAATGGCGACTGAGGCCGACCAGGCCCCGCCCGGATGGTCCGGGCGGGGCCTTCGGCCTGACTAGAGGGCGACCGAATCAGTCCGACGCTTGCATCCGGTTTGCCCGGCTACACAGGTCCCTAAATACTGGCCCCAACTCGCTAGAACGACTATTATAGTCGTAGTTCTGGTGTGTGCGCCCGTGCCGGTGGGAGGTGGTCATGCATGATCACCGCCCGGCAATCACGGGCCGCACGCGCGTTACTTGGATGGAATCAGGAGACGCTCGCTGACAAGGCCCAGGTCTCGCTGACCGCGCTCAAGCGCCTCGAATCCCTAAATGGACTCGAGGTGTATGAGAGCACGCGCGACCAAGTCCGACGGGCGCTTGAGCGAAACGGCATCGTCTTCCTGACGTCCGACCAGGGCGAAGGAGTCATGCTTGTCCGAGCTAAGATTACCTCTCCGGCTTCCTAGTCCAGCTGCACGCTTGGGCGGCGATGCCTCCCCACATCACGCGATGCCGCACCGCCCCCCTCGCACATCGTCGCAAAACGAGTATGGTTAACAATTGATTCAGAGGCGGTCACACCGGCTGCTGGGGGATCAAGATGACTCACGAACAATTTCTCGACGAGCCGCCGCAGAGCCCAGCGCTGACCAGCTACGACCGCACGCATATGAAGCTTTACCTGCGACTGCTCGACGCTGAAAACGACGGCGCTGATTGGCGAGAGGCCGTCTCCGTGCTGTTCGGCATCGACCCGGAACGTGAGCCGGAACGCGCCCAGCGCGTTCACCGCACTCATCTCGCCCGCGCGCGCTGGATGACCGAGCACGGCTACCGCCACCTCGTCCGCGAAAGCCAGCACTGACTGTTTGTGGTGCCGCTCCGGCATCACCCGTTGCCGTCGGCCGTACTTCACGCAGCACACTCAACCGGGAATCGTGTCCGCCCGCGCATGCACGCGAGGTGAGATCAGGAGGATGCGGATGACTCTCGACACAGGCCAGTGGCGATCTTCATCGACCTACGATTTCGTCGACGGTCTCGCAGCTGCCGACCTCGCATGGGAATGGCTGCGGCGGAATGCGGACTACCAGCGCGATTACGCTGACATCGAACGCGGAGCAGTCGACCCGCAAACTTACAGAGATACTGTGCGTGCTCGATGGGGGTTGCAATTTCGAAGTCCCTCCAGAGCTCAACGCTGCCGAAACCACGGTCTTCTGGGCACCCGAGGCGGATCCGGGCACCGTCATCCTCACGGCGCTCCCGCCGATCCCGGGCTTGGAGAGTGTTGCACCGCCTGACCTCGATCCCGACACCGCGCGCAATTCGCCCGATGGGCTGAGCATCATCCACGGCCACGGGGCCAGCATTGTGCCCCTGCTCCTCACCGGCGACGTCGCTCCTGATAAGCCTGTCGCTGCACTTGTTCCGCTCGGCGCCGACGGCCTCGACCGCATCGAAGCCGTCACCAGGCTCTGGCGCGCTTTCAACAATCGGCCCGTGCCGCCGGACTCCCGGCTCACCGCCCAGCAACGCCGCCGCCTGCGCCACATGCTGCAAGCGGTCGACGGACGCATGGACGGGGCGAGCTATCGAGCGATCGCCGACACGATCTACGGGGCGTCTCGTGTCGCCGAAAGTCCATGGAAGACCTCGGCTCTTCGAGACAGCACGATCGACCTCGTCAAGGACGGCTTCGCGCTGATCGCCGGCGGCTATCGCAAGCTGCTTCGCCACCGCCGGCGCTCATAACGGGCTTCGCATCTCGCTAGGGGTGCGATTTAGGCCTTCTCATCTTCGCCATCCCTCCGCGCGGCAACTCTTCGCCACCGTGGCCTTCGCCCGCCGCTGATCGCCAGCGGCCCCAACGAACGCCCCGGAGGTCGCATCATGTCCGCCAACATAGCCGGCTTGCCGCCGCGCTTTCTTCGCACCCCCGAAGCCGCACGATTCCTAGGCCTTTCCGGTCGAACGCTTGAGAAGCACCGGACCTACGGGACCGGCCCGGCCTATCGCAAGCTGGGCGGTCGCGTGGTCTACGCCATCGATGATCTGCAGGCCTGGGCCGATCGCGGCGCCGTCACCTCCACCTCCGACCCGCGCGGTGCGGTCCTCCCCGCCAAGCGCCATGACGGGACGACGCAGACTCGTCCCTTCCGCCACGCGCGCTGAGACGTGGCCGCATGTCGTCCCGCCGTCACAGCAGCGAACGCGAGCAGCTCGATCTCTTCCGAGCGCTGCCGGGCGATCTCGCGCCACGAGATGCGCAGGACCTGATGGCCTATCCATTCTTCTCCCTGGCCAAGTCGAAGCGCCTGGCGCCGATTAACTTCAAGGCAGGATCGATCGTCATCCGCGTCGAGGCCGTGCCCGAGCATGGGATGGCCACCATCTGGGATGCCGACGTGCTGATCTGGGCCGCCAGCCAGATCGTCGAGGCGCGTGACGCCGGCCTGCAGCCATCCCGGCTCATGGGCGCAACGCCGTACGAGATCCTAAACTTCATTGGCCGCGGCGTGTCGCTGCGCGACTACGACCGACTCAAGGCCGCGCTCGACCGGCTGCAATCCACCACCGTCGCGACCTCGATCCGCCAGCCCACTGAGCGGCGGATGCATCGCTTCTCCTGGATCAACGAGTGGAAGGAGAAGGCCGATCCTCACGGCCGGCCGCTCGGCCTCGAGCTGATCGTGCCCGACTGGTTCTACGCCGCCGTGCTGGACGACGCGCTCGTCCTCACCATCGACCGAGCGTATTTCGATCTGACCGGCGGCCTGGAACGCTGGCTCTACCGATTGGTGCGCAAGCATGGCGGACGGCAGGAGTTCGGCTGGAGCTTCGACTTCGTCCATCTACACGCCAAGTCCGGTTCGCTCTCTCCCCTCAAGCACTTCGCCTACGACCTACGCGACATCGTCCGACGCCAAGCGCTGCCGGGCTACCGGCTGACCATCGAGCAGCCGGCCAACGGACCCGAACGTCTTTCCTTCGTTCCGACCGACCCCGCGTCCCTCGGCGCGCCGCGACGTCGCCGTTCCAACACTCGCACTGGGGATAAGCTGTGAATTGCCTCGTGCTATCGGGGACCGCCCCTATCGTGCCATCGGGGACCCCATCCTCGTGCTATCGGGGACCGGAATCGTCGATTTGCCGCGCGAACTCAGATGCTTGCGGCTCCCGTAACTTCTCTAACCTAGATTCCTACGGAATCTTTCTAACGCGCGCCGCGTCTTGCCTGCCTGCGAATAACCGGCAGGCAGCGGCCGGGAGCGCGGCATGATCGTCGCGCTCCTCAATCAGAAGGGTGGCGTCGGCAAGACGACGCTCGCGCTGCATCTCGCCGGTGAATGGGCGCGCCACGGCCAGCGCGTCACTGTCATCGACGCGGACCCGCAAGGCTCTGCACTCGACTGGTCGCAGCAACGCGCACGCGAGTGCTTGCCGCGCCTCTTCGGAGTCGTCGGCCTGGCGCGGGACACGCTCCATCGCGAAGCGCCGGAGCTGGCGCGGGATGCCGATCACATCGTCATCGACGGACCGCCCCGCGTCGCCTCGCTGATGCGGTCCGCCTTGCTCGCCGCCGACCTGGTCCTGATCCCCGTGCAGCCATCGCCGTTCGACGGCTGGGCCTCGGCGGAGATGCTGTCGCTGCTCGGCGAAGCGCGGATTTACCGCCCGAATCTCGCGGCCCGCTTCCTGCTCAACCGATGCGGCGCGCGCACTGTCATCGCCCGCGAGACGGCCGAGTCGCTCCCCGATCACGATCCGCCAGTGCTCGCATCCACCATCGGCCAGCGCGTCGTCTTCGCGGACACGGCGCGGTCTGGACGCCTCGTCTCGGAAATTGACGAGGACAGCCCGGCGACGCGCGAGATCGCCGCTTTCTGCGCCGAGATCGGAAGCATCGCGCCATGACCGAACGGTCGCAGAAGCGCGCCTTCGCCGCGCGTCCCGCCGATCCCGAGAGCTGGGTCAAAGCGTGCGATCCGCAACCGCTACGCGACAACGACGCGGCCTTCACGGCACGGCTGACGATAGACGTCACTGCCGACATGCGCGGCCGGATCAAGATCGCCGCGTTCCAGCGCGGCGTCACCGTCGCCGACATGCTCCGCGAGCTGCTCGCCCGCGAATTTCCCCCAGCCGAAGGAGGTACGCCATGAACGGCGCTCTCGACTTGCGTCGCGCTGCGACGCCGACGGTCGTTGGTCTGACCCACGTCGAACTGACTTGGATTGAAAAGAAGATCGAGTATTGGATTCGGTTCGGCCAAGACGTCCACGAGCAGGTCCTCGATCGACGTCGGCGCGTCGTCAGCTTCCCGCCTCACAGCGTTTTCGCCTTTGTCCGGTGGGCGGCCAATGACTTTGGGACGATCATCTCGCGCATCGACATCGTGCGCGCGATCTCGCCCGGCGAACCCTATCAGACGCTGCCGTTCGTTCGCCCCGGCGGTGACATCCTGCTGAAGGCTGAGAGCTGGCCGAAAGTTGAGCGCGTCTTGCAGATCGTCGACGCGATCGAGTCGATCGGCATCAATCCCGCCGAAGTCTCGCCGCATCATTGGCGGCACGTCCACAATCGTCTCGCTGCCGGCCAGGAGCCGCGCAGCTACACGGCCGAGCAGCATCGCGCGATCCTTCTGCGTCGAAGGGTCGAGCCATGACGCGGTTCGGCTACGTCATGACGACCTACTTCACCGTGATGGTGATCGGCGGCCTGTCGTTCGTCCACATCGCGCCCAAGCTCGTCTGGAACGCCTCGGCCAGCACGCCGATCGGACTCTATTCGATCGATCGGTCGCCACGTCTTGAGGTGACCGACCTCGTCGCCGTGGACGCCCCGGAGCCGCTCGCGTCGTTCCTGGCCGACCGCGGCTACCTGCCGCGCGGCGTACCCCTCATGAAGCGCGTCGCCGGGCTTCCGGGGCAACAGGTCTGCCGCATCGGCGCGCGCATCACCGTCGACGGCATCGCCATGGGCGAGGCGCTCGACCGCGACCGGCTCGGCCGTCTCCTGCCGGTCTGGCAAGGCTGCCACCGCATAGGGGACGGCGAGATCTTCCTCATGAACTGGTCCGTCCGCGACAGTCTGGACGGTCGCTACTTCGGTCCGATTTCCACCGGCTCGATTATCGGCCGCGCGACGCCGGTGTGGACCGACGAGGACGGCAGCGGCCGCTTCGAATGGCGCGCCCCAACACGATGAACGGCGCGCCGAACCTCTCCCGCACAAACACCAGAAGGAGCCTTCCCATGCCACAGATCGGTCAATTCACGCGCACGAAATCCGGCTATTCCGGCCACGTCCGGACGCTCACACTCGATGTCGCGCTCTCCCTCCTTCCGGCTGAACTTTCCGATGCCGAGAACGCGCCGGACTTCCGCGTGCATCTCGGCAGCGAGGATGGTCCGGAGATCGGCGCCGGCTGGAAGCGCACCGGCGAGAAAGCCGGCGAGTATGTCTCACTGCTTCTCGACGATCCCATGTTCGCGCGGCCGCTGCGCGCCAATCTATTCCAGTCCGGCGACAACAAATCGGCCTGGGGCCTGCACTGGAGCCGTCCGCCGAAGCCCGGCGAGCGGGACTGAGGCGATGCGGACGCTTCGCTCATCGCGCCGGCAATCCGTGGAGACCGGGCGGACACGCGCCGCCCAGCGTCTCTCCATCCTCCTCCTTTCCGGCCTGCTGTTCGTCGCCGGACCGACTGGATCCACGCTGGCGCAGAGCGCGCCGGTCGTGCAGCCGCATCCTGCCCATCCGTTTGCCGCCTTCATCGCCGAGGCGTCGCAACGCTTTGGCATTCCAGAGGCCTGGATTCGCGCCGTCATGAACGCCGAGAGCGCGGGCGATGTGCGCGCGATCTCGCGGGCCGGCGCCATGGGGCTGATGCAGATCATGCCCAACACTTGGGCCGAGCTGCGCGCTCGCCACCGGCTCGGAAGTGATCCCTATGAGCCGCGCGACAACATTCTAGCGGGCGCGGCCTATCTGCGGGAAATGCACGACCGATACGGTTCCCCGGGCTTCCTCGCGGCGTATAACGCCGGCCCCGGCCGCTACGATGAATATCTCGCGGGCGGCCGAGCATTGCCGGCCGAAACGCGGGCCTATGTCGCGGCCCTCGCACCCCTTGTCGGCGGCGGCGAGATCACCGGTCCCGTCACCGTTGCGGCCGCCGACCCGCTAGCGTGGACGCGCGCGCCGCTGTTCATCGCGCGCACCGAAGGTCCGCCTTCTGCCGATCTTGTGCGGACCGAGGCCCGTCCGGACAGCGCTCGGGCTGCGGCTCCGGAGCGCGAGGTTCCCACGACCTTGCCGCAGTCTTCCGGCCTGTTCGTCGCGCGATCGGACGGTGGAGAGTCGCGATGACGGCGCCTGGACCGGATCGCGCTATGGCGTGCCCCAGCGGATCATGGAGAACGCCGACGGGGGAGCCAGGCAACACGACCGCACGATGGCAGGATAAAGGGGCGCGATGTGCGCCTGAGTTCGGTCGTGCTTTTTCAAGGGCTTACGTTGAGAATTCGCGAGGTGCGCCTGATCGGCGCGGCCTGCGGCTCTGGAAAATCCTTAAGCAAATCAGCATGATCGTGCGATGTGCGGACTCGCCGCCATGAGCGCCGAGGACGATTTCCGCATCCGGCCCGGCCGCATCCGCTCAACCAGCGCGCAGCGCGCCAGGCCCTTCATCGCGCAGGCGCTAGCCGCCGCCCAGCGCGCCGGTGGATCGGTCTCCCGCAAGGGAGCGATCGGGCCGAACCATCGCTCCCGCTTCGGCCGGGGCCAGCGCGCTTCGGTCCAGGCCAATCGGCTCATCACAGCCCGCTCGCGCGGCGCCGTGGTCAAGGCGCGCGTGGTCCGCCACAGCGGACGTGGCGCGCCGCTCGCAACCCACCTCAATTATTTGCGCCGCGAGGGCGTCACCCGGGACGGGGAGAAGGCCCGGCTGTTCGGCCCCGGCACCGACGACGCCGACCCGAAGGCGTTTGCGGAGCAGTGCGAGGACGACCGGCATCACTTCCGCTTCATCGTCTCGCCCGATGACGCCGTGGAGATGTCCGACCTCAAGACCTTCGCCCGCGATCTGGTCGGGCAGATGGAGAAGGACCTCGGCACGAAGCTCGATTGGGTCGGCGTCGACCACTGGAACACCGAGCATCCCCACGTCCATCTCATCGTCCGCGGCGTGCGCGGCGATGGCGAGAACCTCGTCATCTCACGCGACTACATCAAGGAAGGCATGCGCGATCGCGCGCGCGACCTGATCACCCAGGAGCTCGGGCCGCGCACCGATCAGGACATCCGCCGCACGCTCGAACGGCAGATCGGCGCGGAACGCTGGACCAGCCTCGACCGGCAGCTCGCGCGCGACAGCTACCGCACCGGCGTCATCGACCTGGCGCCGCATCCCAGCCGCCAGCCCGACGAATTCCATGCCATCAAGGTGGGTCGTCTGCGCAAGCTGGAGTCCCTCGGTCTCGCCGACCAGATCGGCCCCGGCCAGTGGGCCATGTCCGAGACCGCTGAGGCGACGTTGCGCGAGCTTGGCGAACGCGGCGACATCATCAAGCGCATCCATCGCGGTCTGACCGAGCGCGGCATCGAACGAGGCGCGGCGAACTATGTGCTGGCCGGTGAGAGTCTGGACGACCCCGTCGTCGGCCGGCTGGTCGCCCGCGGCCTCGACGACGAACTGAAGGCCACCGCCTATGCCGTGGTCGACGGCGCCGACGGGCGCACCCATCATATCAAGCTCCCCGATCTCGACGCCGCCGGCGACGGCGCGCCGGGCTCCGTCGTCGAGCTGCGCAAGTTCGACGACGCCCAGGGACGACGGCGCGTGGCGCTGGCCGTCCGCTCTGACCTCTCGATCGAACAGCAGATCACCGCGACCGGCGCAACCTGGCTCGATCGCCAGGCGATCGCCCGCGAAACGGTGCCGCTCGGCGGCGGCGGCTTCGGCGCGGAGGTCCGCGACGCGCTGGACCGCCGCGCCGAACACCTGATCGCGCAGGGCCTGGCGGAGCGTCAGACTCGTGGCGTCAGCTTCAGCCGAAACCTCATCGAGACGCTCCGCCGCCGCGAGCTGGATGCGCTCGCCGAGAAGCTCACGGCGGAGAGTGGGCGGCCGCTGACCCGTACTTCAACCGGCGAATATGTGGCCGGCACCTATCGTCAGCGTTTCGCGCTAGCCTCCGGCCGTTTCGCGATGATCGACGACGGGCTCGGCTTCCAGCTCGTGCCCTGGTCGCCGTCACTCGAAAAGCAGCTCGGCCGCCACGTGTCCGGCCTCGCGCGAAGCGACGGGGGTGTTGACTGGAGCTTTGGCCGCAAGCGGGGGCTCGGCCTGTGATCAGACATCCTCATCACGAAGGAACCCCGCGATGTCCGCAACCAAGATCCTCTGGGGCCAGATCTTCATCGTCTTCCTGATCGTGCTCACCACGACCTGGTCCGCGACGCAGTGGACGGCGTGGCAGCTCGGCTTCCAGCCGCAGCTTGGCCGCCCATGGTTCGAGCTGTTCGGCTGGCCGATCTACTATCCGCCAGCCTTCTTCTGGTGGTGGTACTTCTACGATGCCTATGCGCCACACATCTTCGTCGAGGGCGCATACATAGCCGCATCCGGCGGCTTCATCGCGATCGCGGTCGCGATCGGCATGTCGGTCTGGCGAGCACGCGAAGCCAAGGATGTCGAGACCTACGGCTCGGCGCGATGGGCGCGAGCGGATGAAGTGAAGGCCGCCGGTCTGCTCGGGCCCGACGGAGTGGTGCTAGGCAAGTTCGAAGGCGCCTTTCTGCGCCACGACGGCCCCGAGCATGTGCTCTGCTTCGCGCCGACGCGCTCCGGCAAGGGCGTCGGCCTCGTCGTGCCGTCGCTGCTGACCTGGCCGGGCTCCGCGATCGTCCACGACATCAAAGGCGAGAACTGGCAACTCACCGCGGGCTTCCGCGCGCGGCATGGCCGGGTGCTGCTCTTCGATCCCACCAACGCGAAGTCCGCCGCCTACAACCCGCTCCTCGAAGTCCGCCGGGGCGAGTGGGAGGTCCGCGATGTCCAGAACATCGCCGACATACTGGTCGATCCCGAAGGGAGCCTTGAGAAGCGGAATCACTGGGAGAAGACCAGCCACGCGCTCCTCGTCGGCGCCATCCTGCACGTGCTCTACGCCGAGCCTGACAAGACGCTCGCCGGCGTCGCCGCCTTCCTGTCCGACCCGAAACGCCCGATCGAATCGACGCTCGCCGCCATGATGAAGACCGCGCACCTCGGCGAGACCGGACCGCATCCCGTCATCGCCTCCGCCGCCCGCGAGCTGCTGAACAAATCGGACAACGAGCGCTCGGGCGTGCTCTCGACCGCCATGTCATTTCTCGGTCTCTACCGCGATCCCGTCGTCGCCGCGGTTACACGACGCTGCGATTGGCGCATCACCGACATCGTGGGCGGGGCGCGGCCATCGACGCTCTATCTCGTCGTGCCGCCCTCCGACATCGCGCGCACCAAGCCCCTGATCCGGCTGATCCTCAACCAGGTCGGCCGGCGTTTGACCGAGGATCTGCACGCGAAGGGCCGCCGCCACCGGCTGCTCCTCATGCTGGATGAGTTTCCCGCGCTCGGGCGCCTCGACTTCTTCGAATCCGCTCTCGCCTTCATGGCCGGCTACGGCCTGAAGAGCTTCCTGATCGCGCAGTCGCTGAACCAGATCGAGAAGGCCTATGGTCCCAACAACTCGATCCTCGACAACTGCCATGTCCGAGTCAGCTTCGCCACCAACGACGAGCGGACCGCCAAACGCGTGTCGGATGCGCTTGGCACGGCGACCGAGATGCGCGCGATGCGGAACTACGCCGGGCACCGGCTCAGCCCCTGGCTCGGGCACCTGATGGTCTCGCGCTCCGAGACCGCGCGGCCGCTGCTGACGCCCGGCGAGGTGATGCAGCTCGCGCCCGCCGACGAGATCGTGATGGTGGCGGGCACGCCGCCGATCCGGGCGAAGAAGGCCCGCTACTTCGAGGATCGCCGCTTTCAGGAGCGCGTGCTGCCACCGCCCGAGCCCGCGCCGCCAATCGCGGCGAAGGCCGACGATTGGAGCCGCCTGCCGTTGCCGCCGCGGCCGCAGATTGAGCCAGCCGACGCACGACACGATGTCGGTGGTGACGAGGATCCGACCGGCTCGGAACGTCGTCGTCAGCCCGAGTTAAACACGATGGGCGCCGTCGAGAAGAAAGCGCCGATCAACAACGAGTTCGCGGCCGATTTCGGCGACGACGAGGCGGACGACAGCGCCCGCATGAACCGGATGAACCGAGTCATGCAAGGCATCGCACGGCAGGTCTCCCTCGACCCCAACGACGGCATGGACCTCTAAGGGCGCCTGATGACGAAACCAGCGAAGAAGCAGCGGCTATCAGTCTATCTCGATCCGGACGTGATGAAGGCGCTGGCCGACTATGCCGCGCGCCGCGATCAATCGCGGTCTCTGATCGCCGAAGCGGCCATCGCGCTATTCCTGTCGCCCGACGCGGCCGAGCGCCAGGAAGCGGCGACGACGAAGCGCCTCGATCAGCTCGATCGCCGCATGACACGCATGGAACGCGACCTCGGCATTTCCGTCGAGATGCTCGCCGTGTTCGTTCGCTTCTGGCTGACCACCAACCCACCATTGCCGGAACCGGCGCAGGCCGCCGCGCGCGCGCAGGCGGGCGAGCGTTACGATGCCTTCGTCGCTGCGCTCGGCCGCCGACTCGCGAAGGGACCGAAGTTGCGTCAGGAAATTTCGGAGGACGTCTCAGGCGTCGCGGGCGCGGAATAATCATCACACGCGGCATCGCAAGTATTCTTCAGTTCCGCCGTTTCCCTGTCTTTGTACGCCAGAGCACTACGACCTCATTCCGGTTGTTGCCACGCCCTAATTTCTGCCTCTTCTACTTGTCCCCGATCCAGGGCCGCACGTCTGCGGTCCCGCTCAGGACGGGGACGACATGGCGGTTTCTCACCAGCAATCCGAGGCGATACTTCGAGGCGCGCGCATGCTGCGCACCGCCCTCGGCCCCGCCATCGCCGGATTCCTGGAAGACCCCTCGATCGTCGAGGTGATGCTCAATCCCGACGGGCGGCTCTGGATCGACCGGTTGTCCGAAGGGCTTTCCGACACGGGCGAGCGCCTGTCCGCCGCCGACGGCGAGCGCATCGTGCGTCTGGTCGCGCACCATGTCGGCGCCGAGGTTCATTCGGGCAGCCCGCGCGTCTCGGCCGAGCTGCCCGCGACGGGGGAGCGGTTCGAGGGCCTGTTGCCGCCCGTGGTCGCGGCGCCGGCCTTCGCGATCCGCAAGCCGGCCGTCGCCGTCTTCACGCTGCAGGACTACGTCGCCGCCGAGATCATGTCGGCCGACCAGGCGGTGATCCTGCGTCAGGCCGTCGCCGAGCGGCGCAACATCCTCGTCGCCGGCGGGACCTCGACCGGCAAGACCACGCTCACCAACGCGCTGCTCGCCGAGGTGTCGAAAACGTCCGATCGCGTGGTCCTGATCGAGGACACGCGCGAGCTGCAGTGCGCCGCGCCGAACCTTGTCGCGATGCGCACCAAGGACGGCGTCGCCTCGCTCTCCGATCTGGTCCGTTCCTCGCTCCGCCTGCGCCCCGATCGCATTCCGATCGGCGAGGTCCGCGGGTCGGAGGCACTCGATCTCCTCAAGGCCTGGGGCACCGGCCATCCGGGCGGCATCGGCACGATCCACGCCGGCACCGCGCTCGGCGCGCTGCGCCGCCTCGAACAACTCATCCAGGAAGCCGTCGTCACCGTCCCGCGGGCGCTGATCGCCGAGACCATCGATCTCGTCGCCGTGCTCAGCGGCCGCGGCGCCAATCGCCGCCTCGCCGAGCTCGCGCGCGTCCAAGGCCTCAAGCCCGATGGCGACTATCGCGTCACCCTCGCAACCCAGCCCCTCTCAGGAGATCCCGCATGATCCGTCGTTGCCTTCGCATCCGCCGCCATCTCTCCACGGCCGCAGCCGTCGCGTTGGTCAGCATGATGATGGCGCCCGCCGCCCACGCCTCTGGTTCCTCCATGCCGTGGGAGGCGCCGCTACAGTCCATCCTCGAATCCATCGAGGGGCCGGTCGCCAAGATCATCGCGGTGATCATCATCATCATCACCGGCCTGACGCTCGCCTTCGGCGACACGAGCGGCGGATTCCGGCGCCTCATCCAGATCGTCTTCGGCCTCTCGATCGCGTTCGCAGCGTCGAGCTTCTTCCTGTCCTTCTTCTCCTTCGGCGGCGGAGCGCTGGTCTGATGGCAAGCGTTGGCGACAGCGCCGGTGAAGTGCCCGGCTTCAGCGTCCCGGTCCACCGGGCGCTGACCGAGCCCATCCTGCTCGGCGGCGCGCCGCGCTCGATCGCCATCCTCAACGGCACGCTGGCCGCAGCGCTCGGCCTCGGCCTGCGCCTTTGGCTGGTCGGCCTGGGGCTCTGGGCCATCGGGCACTTCGCCGCGGTGTGGGCGGCCAAGCGCGATCCGCTATTCGCGGACGTGGTTCGCCGGCATCTGCGCATCCCCGGCCATCTGAGCGTCTGAGGCACCGGCCATGATGAACCTCGCCGAGTATCGCCGCGCCTCGAGCCGCCTCGCCGATTTCCTACCCTGGGCCGCGCTCGCCGGTGAAGGCGTCGTCCTCAACAAGGATGGCAGCTTCCAGCGCACGGCGCGCTTTCGCGGACCGGATCTCGACTCCGCCGTACCGGCAGAACTGGTCGCCGTCGCCGGCCGGCTCAACAACGCCTTCCGCCGCCTCGGCTCAGGATGGGCGATCTTTGTCGAAGCGCAGCGGCACGCCGTCGGCGCCTATCCGTCGAGCCGCTTCCCCGAGGCGGCCTCCGCCCTGGTGGACGCAGAGCGGAAAGCCGACTTCGAGGAAGAAGCGTCGCACTTCGAGTCGAGCTATTTCGTGACCTTCGTCTATCTGCCGCCAGCGGAGGACGCGGCCCGCGCCGAGAGCTGGCTCTATGAGGGCAAGGCCGACAAAGGCGTCGACGCCTGGGAAGCCTTGCGTGGCTTCGTCGATCGCACCGATCGCGTGCTCCAGCTCATCGAGAGCTTCATGCCCGAATGCGGCTGGCTCGATGACGGCGAGACCCTGACGTATCTCCACTCCACTGTCTCGACGAAACGCCATCGCGTGCGCGTTCCCGAGACCCCCATGTATCTCGACGCGTTGCTTGCGGACCAGCCGCTGACCGGCGGCCTCGAGCCGCGGCTCGGCGACGCCCATTTGCGCATCTTGACGATTGTCGGCTTCCCGACTGCGACGACGCCCGGGCTTCTCGATGATCTCAACCGCCTGGCCTTCCCCTACCGCTGGTCAACGCGCGCCATCCTTCTCGACAAGACCGACGCCACCAAACTGCTGACCAAGATCCGGCGGCAATGGTTTTCCAAACGCAAGTCAATCGCCGCGATCCTAAAGGAGGTGATGACCAACGAGGCGTCGGTGCTTGTCGATACGGACGCAGCTAACAAAGCGGCCGACGCCGATCTCGCGCTGCAGGAACTCGGCGCAGACTATGCCGGACAGGCCTATGTCACGGGGACGATCGCCGTCTGGGACATGGATCCTCGCATCGCGGCGGAAAAGCTGCGCCTGGTCGAGAAGGTCGTTCAGGGTCGCGATTTCACCGCGATGGTCGAGACGATCAACGCTGTCGACGCCTGGCTCGGCAGCTTGCCCGGCCATGTCTACGCCAACGTCCGGCAGCCGCCGATCTCGACGCTCAATCTCGCCCATATGATCCCGCTGTCGGCGGTATGGGCGGGGTCGGAACGGGATGAGCACTTTGGTGCGCCCCCCTTGCTGTTCGGCAAGACCGAAGGGTCCACCCCGTTCCGGTTTTCCCTTCATGTCGGCGACGTGGGCCACACCCTGGTTGTCGGACCGACCGGAGCCGGCAAATCCGTGCTGCTGGCGCTCATGGCGCTGCAGTTCCGGCGCTATCCGGGCTCACAGGTCTTCGCGTTCGACTTCGGCGGATCGATCCGCGCGGCCGCGCTCGCCATGGGCGGCGACTGGCACGATCTCGGCGGCGGCTTGACCGAAGGTGCGGCGGACAGCGTATCGCTGCAACCACTCTCCGGCATCCAGCACATACCGGAGCGCGCCTGGGCCGCCGATTGGATCGTCGCCATCCTGATGCGCGAAGGCGTGACGATCTCACCCGAGGTGAAAGAGCACATCTGGACGGCGCTGACCTCGCTTGCGAGCGCGCCCGTCGCTGAACGCACCATCACAGGGCTCGCCGTCCTCCTCCAGTCGAACGACCTCAAGCAGGCGCTGCGGCCATACTGCGTCGGCGGCGCCTATGGCCGCCTGCTCGACGCTGAGAGCGAGCATCTCGGCGCGGGCTCGGTGCAAGTGTTCGAGACCGAGGGGCTGATCGGCACAGACGCGGCGCCGGCCGTGCTTGCCTATCTGTTCCACCGCATCGAGGACCGTCTCGATGGCCGCCCCACGCTGCTGATCGTCGACGAAGGCTGGCTCGCGCTCGACGACGAGGGTTTCGCCGGCCAGCTCCGCGAATGGCTGAAGACACTGCGCAAGAAGAACGCCTCAGTCGTCTTCGCCACCCAATCGCTGTCTGACATCGACGGCTCAGCCATTGCGCCCGCCATCATCGAGAGCTGCCCGACCCGGCTGCTGCTGCCGAACGAGCGCGCGATCGAACCGCAGATCACCGCGATCTATCGCCGGTTCGGACTCAACGACCGCCAGATCGAGATCCTCGCACGCGCGATGCCTAAGCGCGACTATTACTGCCAGTCGCGCCGCGGAAACCGGCTGTTCGAGCTCGGTCTTTCCGACGTCGCGCTCGCGCTCTGCGCGGCGTCATCGAAGACCGACCAGGCCGCGATCGAGCGCGTCATCGCCGAACATGGCGGCGAAGGATTCCTGCCGGCCTGGCTGCGGCTTCGCGGCGTCGCCTGGGCAGCCGACCTCATCCCCGACCTCACCAACCTGGAGAGCAAGCCATGATCTTCCGTCGTTCCCGCGCGGCGCTGTTCGCCGCGTCCATTCTTTCCATCCCGGTGGCTCTGTCGCCTGTGATGGTCCAGCCTGCCGCCGCGCAGTGGATCGTCTACGACCCCACGAATTACGTGCAGAATGTCCTCTCTGCCGCTCGCGCGCTCGAGCAGATCAACAACCAGATCACCTCGCTTCAGAACGAAGCGACGATGCTGATCAACCAGGCGCGCAATCTGGCGAGCCTGCCTTATTCTTCGCTCCAGAGGCTCCAGCAGTCCGTCCAGCGTACACAGCAGCTCCTCGGCCAAGCGCAGCGCATCGCGTACGACGTCCAGCAGATCGATCAGGCGTTCACGACCACCTATGGCAATGTGTCACTCTCCGCCACCGACCAGCAGCTTGTGTCGCAGGCGCGCGAGCGATGGCAGAACACCGTCGGCGGCCTGCAGGACGCCATGCGCGTGCAGGCCGGCGTCGTCGGCAATATCGACACCAACCGCGCGGAGATGTCGGCCCTCATCGGCCAAAGCCAAGGCGCTACAGGCGCTTTGCAGGCAGCACAGGCCGGCAACCAGCTCCTCGCGCTCCAGGCCCAACAGCTCGCCGATCTCACGGCTGTCGTCGCCGCCAACGGCCGCGCGCAGGCGCTTTCCGACGCCGAACGGGCAGCCGCCGCCGAGCAAGGCCGCGAGCAGCGCCGCCGCTTCCTGACCCCGGGTGTCGGCTACCAGCCCGGCAACGCCCGGATGTTCCCGAACGGCAACTGAGGGGCGGTGTGATGGACGGCAAGCTTCTCGCTCGGATCGGGGCCATCGCCTTCGTGGCCATCGCGATCACCGCGACCGCGATCGAATTGACCCGGGAGGAGCAAGGGGATGCGAGGCCGTCAGCGGTCCCCGCCGTCGCCGCGGCGGCCGACCCGCATCGCGCCGAGCTGATCCGCTGCCAGCGCCTCGGAGAGGCCGGACCGCGCGACGCAGCCTGCCTTCGCGCCTGGGCGGAGAGCCGCGAGCGGTTCCTGGCGCTCGGCGCTCGGCCGACGGCGCGCTCGCCTGAGGCGCCGGAGGCTCCGCCCGAAGCGTCCGCCCAAGACGCCACACTTGATGACCCGATCCGCAAGGAGATGGCGCCGCAGCTGGATGAGGCCCGATAAATCATGGGCGGCACCGGCGTCATCGACCATTTCCTCGAGGTCTTCACCCGGTACATCGATTCCGGCTTCGGCCTGCTCGGGGGCGAGGTCGCGTTCATCGCGACCACCCTGATTGTCATCGACGTGACGCTGGCCGCCCTGTTCTGGAGCTGGGGCGCCGATGACGACATCATGGCGCGCCTGGTCAAGAAGACCCTGTTCGTCGGCGTATTCGCCTACATCATCGGCAACTGGAACAATCTCGCGCGCATCGTCTTCGAGAGCTTCGCCGGCCTCGGCCTGAAGGCCTCCGGCACCGGTTTCACTACGGCCGATCTCTTGCGCCCCGGCAAGGTCGCGCAGACAGGGCTCGACGCCGGCAGGCCGCTCCTCGAGTCCATCTCCAGCCTGATGGGCTATTGGAGCTTCTTCGAGAATTTCATCCAGATCGCGTGCATGTTCCTCGCCTGGGCGCTGGTGCTGCTCGCCTTCTTCATCCTCGCCGTCCAGCTCTTCGTCACCCTGATCGAGTTCAAGCTGACGACGCTCGCCGGATTCGTGCTCATTCCCTTCGGCCTGTTCGGCAAGTCCGCCTTCATGGCCGAGCGCGTTCTCGGCAACGTGATCTCCTCGGGGATCAAGGTGCTGGTGCTGGCCGTGATCATCGGAATCGGCTCCACGCTGTTTTCCGAATTCACGGCCGGCTTCGGCGGGGCCAATCCGACCATCGACCAGGCGATGGCGATCGTGCTCGCGGCGCTATCGCTGCTCGGCCTCGGCATCTTCGGACCTGGCATCGCGAACGGCCTCGTCTCGGGCGGGCCCCAGCTCGGCGCCGGCGCGGCTGTCGGAACGGGACTCGCGGCGGGCGGCATGGTGGCCGCCGGCGCCGCGACGGTTGGCGCTGTCGCTGCTGGCGGCGCCAGCCTGGCAGGCGGAGCCGCCGCCGCCGCGCGCGGTGGCGCTGCGCTCGCGGGCGGTGCTTCGACCGCCTACAGCCTCGGCGCCGCCGGACAGACGGGCGCGGCGGGCGTGGCGTCCGGTCTGAGCGGCGTCGCACGCGCCGCCGGCGGCGCGGTGAGTTCGCCCCTTCGTCGCGCCGCGTCGCGGACTGCCGACAGCGTGCGGTCTAGCTTCTCCGAAGGCGCCAAGGCCGCGTTCGAAGCCACCGGCGGCACGTCGACCAAGGGCTCGATCGGTGGAGGTACGGCCGAGACCGCACCGCCTCCGGCCGCTGACGGCCCGCCGGCCTGGGCCCGACGGATGAAACGCTCACAGGCCATGAGCCACGGCGTGACGGCGGCCGCCCACGCGGTGCGCAGCGGCGACAGTCACGGCGGCGGCTCCTCCATCAACCTCTCCGAAAGCGACCGCTGATGTTCAAACGACCTTCCACCCACTACGGCAAGACTCCCGAGCCAGAGACGCCATACCAGCGCGCCGCCCAGGTCTGGGACGAGCGCATCGGCTCAGCCCGCGTCCAGGCGAAGAACTGGCGCTTCATGGCCTTCGGATCGCTGATCCTCTCGGCCGGCTTCGCCGCCGCGCTCCTCTGGCAATCGGCGCGCGGGACGATCGTGCCCTGGGTGGTGCAGGTTGACAGGCTCGGCCAGGCGCAAGCCGTCGCGCCCGCGGTCGCCGACTATCGCCCGACCGATCCGCAGATCGCGTTCCATCTCGCGCGCTTCATCGAGCAGGTGCGCTCGATCCCCGCTGACCCGATCATCGTTCGCCAGAACTGGCTGCGCGCCTACGACTTCACGACGGATCGCGGCGCGATGGCGCTCAATGACTATGCGCGCTCGAACGATCCCTTCACGAAGGTTGGCCGGCAGCAGATCGCCGTCGATGTCTCGAGCGTGATCCGCGCTTCGCCGGACAGCTTTCGCGTCGCCTGGACAGAGCGCCGCTACGAGAACGGCCAGCTCGCCGAGACGACCCGTTGGACCGCAATCCTCACCATCGTCGTGCAGGTCCCTCGCAACGCCGATCGGCTGCGAGCGAACCCGCTCGGCATCTACGTCAACGCCATCAACTGGTCACGGGAGCTTGGGCAATGAAGCCGTCTTTCCGTAAAGCCGGAGACCCGGCTTCTCGCATTTCCACACTTGCGGCTCTGCTGCTTTCAGCGACGGCGCTCGCTGGTTGCGCGACAACTCAGCCGCCGCCGGAAATCTCATACGACGATGCGGCGCCTGCCGTGCAGACGGCTGATCCACCGGGACCGGTGCAGGTTGTGGAGCTTCCGCGTCCACTGCCGCTTCCTGGGCAGATGAAGCCTGTCGAGCCGTCGCGCCGAACCCCAGAGCCCGCCGATCCGACCGCCCGTGTCAACCAGGCCAATGCGGCCGCGCGTGTGCAGCCGGTACGCGATGGCTTCATCAACGCCATGCAGGTCTACCCTTACACCAGCGGCGCGCTCTATCAGGTCTACACCGCCGTCGGTCAGATCACCGACATCGCCCTCCAGCCCGGCGAGCAGCTCGTCGGCTCCGGGCCGGTCGCCGCCGGCGACACGGTGCGCTGGATCATCGGCGACACGCTGAGCGGCTCGGGAGCGACCCAGCAAGTCCACATCCTGGTGAAGCCGACCCGCGCGGACCTGATGACCAATCTGGTCATCAACACCAATCTGCGCACCTACCACATGGAGCTGCGCTCGACCGAGCGCACCTACATGGCGTCTGTCTCCTGGCAGTACCCTCAGGATCAGCTCATCGCCCTGCGCCGCCAGAATGCGCAGGCCGAAGCTGCACGGCCCGTCGCCACCGGCGTCGACCTGGCCAACATCAACTTCCGCTACGCGATCGAGGGCGACCGCGCGCCATGGCGGCCGCTACGGGCCTATGACGACGGCCGGCAGGTCTTCATCGAATTTCCGCGCGGCATCGCCCAGGGGGAAATGCCGCCGCTCTTCGTGGTCGGCCCCGAGGGCAACACCTCCGAGCTCGTGAACTACCGTGTCCGCGGAAATTACATGGTGGTCGATCGTCTCTTCGCAGCCGCCGAACTGCGTTTCGGCGCGGGCGATCGCCAGAAGCGGGTGCGGATCGTGCGTACCGACGGGAGGCCAACATCGTGAGCGAGCCTGAATCCCGGAAAGAGGAAGGAGACGCGCCGCTGCTGGGACCAGCCGGCGACGCGGCCGCCCCCATGCGGCTCCGCGGCGAGGCGCCACGCGTCATGCGGCTCTCGCGCAAGGTGCTCGCCGGCGTCGGTCTCGTGGCGAGCGTTGGCATCGGCGGCGCGCTGATCTACGCCCTTCAGACCCGTGATGACGGCAAGCCCGCCGAGGAACTCTATTCGACCGAAAACCGGTCGACCGCCGATGGCTTGGCCGGGCTGCCGCGCGACTACAGCGGCATTCCTCAGCTCGGACCGCCACTGCCTGGCGACCTCGGCCGGCCGATCCTGGGCGCACAGAATCGCGGCCAGCCGGTGCCCGCAGGCGTCGCGCCACCCAACCCCGGCCTCAGCGCCGAAGAGCAGCGCCGCCTGCAGGAGATCGATACGGCGCGCACGAGCAGGCTCTTCGCCGGCACCGAGAGCCGGCAGACCGGGCCGTCAAACCCCGGACCGGCAGCCATCGCGCCGCCACCAGCACCCGATCTTACCAGCCTCGGACTTGCGCCGCCCCCCGCGACACCAACGGCTCAAGAGCGGCAGCTCGCCTTCCTCAATGCAGCCGCTGATCGGCGCACCGTCGCTCCGGATCGCGTTACGGCTCCGGCGTCACCGAACGTCCTCCAGGCGGGCGCGGTGATCTCGGCCGCACTCATCACCGGCATCCGCTCCGATCTTCCCGGACAAATCACCGCACAGGTCACGGAGAACATCTATGACAGCCCCACGGGCCGGATTCTTCTTGTGCCCCAGGGCACCCGCATCATCGGCCAGTACGACAACAATGTTCAGTTCGGCCAAAGCCGCGTGCTGCTGGTCTGGAACCGGCTGATCTTCCCCAATGGCCGTTCGATCGTACTTGAGCGCCAGCCCGGTGCCGATTCCGAAGGTTACGCCGGGCTTCAGGACGGCGTCGATTATCACTGGTGGGATCTGGCCAAAGCAGCGGGTCTCTCGACGCTGCTGAGCATCGGGGCCGAGCTCGCCACGAACGACGACGACCGCCTCATCCAGGCGATCCGCAACGGTGGGCAAGACACCATCAACGATGCGGGCCAGCAGATCGTTCGCCGCCAGCTGAACGTCGCACCGACACTCACGATCCGTCCGGGATTCCCCGTGCGCGTCATCGTCACGCGAGATCTTGTCCTCGAACCCTATGGAGGTTGACCGATGGCGAAGCTCAAACTTGGCGCACTCGACGACGACAAGCCGGTGAAGGTTACGCTCGAATTGCCAGCTGCCGTCCACCGCGACTTGGTCGCCTACGCCGAGGTGCTCGCCAGAGAGACGGGACGGTCTGTGGGCGACCCCGTCAAACTGATTGCTCCAATGATTGCACGCTTCATGGCGACGGATCGTGTCTTCGCCAAGGCTCGACGAACCGTGAGTTAATCTCAGCGACTGATTGAAAAAAGGGTGGACCATTCGTAGTCCGGTAGCCCGACGAACGCGAGTAAGCACGGCAATACGGCTTTTGCCATAGTCCTCGCCAGACTAAGAAGTCGGCGGAGTGCTGGATTGTCGTTCTGCGGAGACCATATTGCGCAGAACGGCAGGATTTCCTCAGATAAAGGCCGATAGACGACGTCGGGAAAGCATGTTGCCGTCGTCGCCTCGCTCGTAAGAGTAAGGCCTTGCCCCATCGCCACTAAATGCATCAGGTTGTCTCTGCCGACCCGGTGGGACTCCACGCTAGGATGGCGACCTAGGTCAGCGAGATGCTTGATCAGGTAGTCGTGTATTTCCGGTCCCGGGTCTGTCTCGCTGATGATGAAGTGCTTGTCTACCAGATCAGCCCACGAGATCTCCGGCCTTGATGCAAGCTCGTGCCCATCAGGCAGCGCCACATACACCCGCTCACTCCACAGATGGGCGACATCGCACCCGTCCGCAATCGGCTGGCCTGTGAGAAAGGCAATATCAAGCTGATGTGTTTGGATAGAAGCAATGTGGGCGGTTGGGCCTCCCTCGATAAGATCGGGCCGGACGGCCGGATTCGCTTCGACGTATGTGCGGAGTAGATCCGCAAGGAAACCCGAAGCTAGCGAAGAAAATATCCCAATGCGGACGATGCCTGTTTCACCACGGCCGCACGAACCCGCGTCGATGGCCGCGCGCCCAATCTGACTCAATGCTCGGCGTGCACGCACGAGGAACCGTTCGCCGGCGTGCGTGAGACGAACACCACCATGATGACGGATAAAGAGCGCGGCACCGATCTCATCTTCCAAATCTCGAATGCGGCGGCTTATGGCAGATTCCTGAATATTCAGCGCCTTCGCCGCACGGCGGAAACTGCCACACTCGGCTGCTGCAATAGCATAACGAAGATGGCGGAGTTCGATTCTCAGAAAGCTGCCTCCCTCCTTAGGTCCGGGCTCCCTGCACCGATGTGGCCGCAGGGGCCGGCCGCATCAGAAAATTGAAGGCTGCCGACGACGCACCGGAGAGCGCCCGGCACCTTGGAGTAGTCCGCAAACGTGCGTCAGCCTACCTCCTGTAGCCACTACAGAATCAAGCTGAATATGATCGAGATCGGGCCGATGTCCGCGACATTCAGACTGGCGCTAACGCTGGGCACGGTCAGCCGTCCTGAGGCGACTGATCGCAACCGCGATCCAATGCATCTGCGTCTCAACCGATTCTGCCGAGCACCGGAAATGTCGTCAGCGTCCAGATAGCGATCTCCTGCAGGCGGCCGGTCATCATCAAAATGCCGAAGCCAACCATCACCGCTCCTGCACCCACGTTGAGCGCGGCGCCGGCGCGCCGCATGCGCTTCAAGGCCACGGCCGCACTGCCGAGGAACAGCGCCGTTAAGAGAAACGGGATCCCAAGCCCGAGGCCATAAGCGCCGAGCAGTACCGCGCCATTCCCGGCGGAGGTTGCCGTGACGGTGAGAATAGAAGCGAGTACCGGGCCGATGCAGGGCGTCCAGCCAAAGGCAAAGGCATTGCCGAGGAGGAAGGCTCCATAGGGCCCAGCAATCTGCGCAGGCCCGCGCCAGCGCCGCTCTGTCATCAACACGACTGGCAAGCGTACGAACCCGGTCATGGCGAGGCCGAACACAACGACCAGCCCGCCGCCGATGAGATTCGCCTCGATCTGATAACGTTGTAGAAATCCGCCGAGGGCCATCGCACTAAGGCCGAGCAGAACAAATACCGTGGTAAAGCCGAGCACGAAGAAGAGCGCTGGCCCGAGAACGCGAAGCTGCCGTGCCTTCGCATCACCAACCATCCCGTCAGCTCCGCCCGCAACGTAGGACAGATAGCCAGGAACGAGCGGCAGCACGCAGGGTGAAAGGAAGGAAATGGCTCCGGCCATCACAGCCGTCGCCAATCCAAGCAAAGACACATCGATGAGCACCATCGCTAGCGCTCCACGCCGCCCGACAGCTTCGTCTGAACGGAAGTCATTGGCCTCGCCGGCCAAATGGCACTTGCGATCAGCAGGGCGACGCCCATGCTTATCATCGTGTCCGCCATGTTGAAGGCCGGCCAGTGCCAGCCGCCGACATGAAATCGAGGAAATCGGTCACGGCACCTTGACCTATTCGGTCCACGACATTGCCTAGAGCGCCGCCTGCGATCAGGCTGAGACCAATCGTCTCCGATAGCTTTGGCGTCCTCACAGCCCAGACCAGAAGTCCGGCCACGATCACCATCTTGATCCCGGCGAGCACCAATGGACGATCGAGGAAGAACTCGCGGAACATGCCGAAGCTAACACCCGTGTTGAAGCCAAGCGTCAGGTTGAAAAATGGCGCGATCTCGATCATGCGCGGCGGCACCATCACGACGTTTAGGATCAGCCATTTCGTGACAAAATCCAATGCAAGTGCCGCACCTAAAACAGCTGATGCCAAAGTGGCTCGTCGACTCAGCTTCAGGTAAGCCACGGTCAAACAGTCCTTCTCTTCGGCCACTCTTCGGGATCTTTGCGTTTTCTGCTCGGTTGCATCCGGGCGATGTCGAGTTTACGCTGCAGCCGGCCCGGCGATGGCCGAGGCTCTATGCTGGTACGCTGGAACGCCAACGCCGCCGGATGGACCCGCCCTTCTGAGTGCTAGTCTGCCCGCGATTGAGCAGGCGCAGGCCATTGAGAACAACTAAGAGAGACGCACCGACGTCCGCTGCGATAGCGCCCCAAAGGGATGCGAGACCAATCACCGTCAGCGCTGTGAACAGCAGCTTCACGGCGATCGAAAAGGCAACGTTCTGTCGGACGACAGCGAGCGTGGCACGCGAATGGCGCACCAGCCACGAAAGCTTCGACAGATCGTCGGACATGAGGGCGACATCGGCCGTTTCGATGGCGGCATCGCTGCCTATCGCACCCATAGCGATGCCAAGATTGGCACGCCCCATCGCGGGAGCGTCATTGACTCCGTCGCCGACCATCGCCACCGATCCGTAGCGCCGCACCAAATCCTCGACCGCCGCCACCTTGTCGCCCGGCAGAAGCTCCGCCCGGACCTCGTCGATGCCCGTCTGCTTCGCAATCGCCTCTGCCGTCGCGCGGTTGTCCCCAGTGAGCATCACGACGTGCTCGATCCCGGAGCGGTGAAGGGCCGAGACAATGTCCTTCGCTTCCGGCCTGACAGCATCGGCAACGGCGAAAAGTCCCCAAACATCCTGACCATCTCCGACCGCGACGATGGTACGACCGGCACTCGAAAGCTCATCTGCCCTCTGCAGCACTTCTGGTGAGTTGACCTGCTCCTCGATGTAGCGGCGCGAGCCGAGCCACATCTCGCGGCCGGCTACCTGACCAGTCACGCCCCGCCCAGTGATGGCTTGGACAGCCTCGGCAGGTTCGGCGGCAATCTTCAGCTCAGCGGCTTTCGCCAGGATGGCGCGAGCGATCGGGTGCCCGCTGCGCGACTCCAGCGCCGCGGCCAAGCCGAGAAGCTCCGTTTCGCTGCGGGATCCAAGAGGCACGATCTCGACGACCTGCGGCCGCCCTTCGGTGAGTGTGCCCGTCTTGTCCATGGCAATTGCCTTGAGGTGCGCAGGTGTTTCGAGGTGTGTGCCGCCCTTCACCAGCACGCCCTGCTTCGCCGCGCCGGCGAGTGCCGCCACGATCGTCACAGGCGTCGAAATCACGAGCGCGCAGGGGCAAGCGATCACGAGGAGCACGAGAGCCCGGTAGAACCAGACGTCCCAGGCGCTCCCCAAGAGCAA
This sequence comes from Rhodoplanes sp. P11, assembly GCF_964266735.1. NCBI lineage: Bacteria > Pseudomonadati > Pseudomonadota > Alphaproteobacteria > Hyphomicrobiales > Nitrobacteraceae > Rhodoplanes > Rhodoplanes sp. P11. The sequence goes on along the minus strand of NZ_CAXWGY010000001.1, from coordinate 1,857,403 downwards.
TGGCGGAGCGAGGAAGATCGCAATGGCGAGACCCATGACGACGGGCGTGTAGACGCGCGCGAACTTCTCCACCCATTGCTCACTGGGCGCGCGGCGGCTCTGCGCCGAACCGACCATGCGGATGATCTGGGCGAGTGTCGTGTCGTTCGCCGCCTTGGTAGTCACGACCTCAATCGCCCCCTCGCCATTGATGGTGCCGGCAAAGACTTCGTCGCCCTCTGCCTTAAATACGGGGACGCTTTCACCGGTGATGGGTGCTTGGTTGACCTCGCTCTCGCCGGTGACAACCCTCCCGTCGAGCGGCACCTTGTCTCCTGGCCGGACGATGATATGCGCGCCGACACGAACCTGGGCCGCGGGGGCGTCGCGCTCGGAACCGTCTTCGAGCTTGACACGCGCTGTGGGCGGCGCGAGTTCCATGAGCGCAGCAACCGCCCGGCGCGCGCGACCAAGACTCCAGGCCTCGAGAGCCAGCGCCAACGCAAAAAAGAACGAAACAGTAGCGGCCTCGAACCACGCGCCGATGCCGATCGCGCCCGCGACAGCAACCATCATCAGCAGATTCATGTCGGGACGAAATCGCTTGGCCGCGAGCCAAGCCTTGGGCGCGACGTAGCGCGCGGCACAAAGCACCGCGACCGCGTAAAGGAGCATGCTCGGCAACGGAGTCGAGCCCAAAGCATGTTCGCCTGCCTCGAAAGCCGCGACAACACCTCCCCCAAGCCAAGCGTGGACTGCAAAGCCGAGCGCCGTCAATGCGCCGCTTGCGGTTGTCAGCCACATCTGCGTTCGCTTGCGGCGCTCTTCGGCCTGCGCGGCTTCGCTGGTACCGCCTTCGGTCCAAGGTTCGGCGCGAAGACCCGCGCGAGCGACAGCCTTTTCGACACGAGCTTCGAGCGCCGCATCCGGTGTTGCGTTGATCGACATGCGGCCGTTGAGGAGATCGAAGGCTAGCTTATCTTCGCCGACCAGCGGCCCGACCTCACGCTTCAAAGCAGCGATTTCGTCCGCACAATCCATGCCATGAATGCGAAAAACGATCTGCCCGGACAAATGGGTTGGGATCGGCGGGCTGAGGGCCTCCTGAACCTCTGCGCCGCAACCGCATGCTAAATCTTCCTGCTGGAAGGTGGGGTTGACGAAAGTAGACGAGGCGGTTTGCGGCGCCCATGGTTCCGCGCGCATACCCGCTCGAGCCACGGCGTCCTTGATCACATCAGCGACGACCGGCTTCTGAGGCGCTACCGTCATCATGCCGCGTTCTGTGTCAAACGCGAGATTGTCCTCTCCGACGAGCGGCGCCAGCTCCCGCGTCAGGGCCGCCACCTCGTTCTTGCAGTCAAGTCCGTGGACACGATAGAGCACCGCCTCGTCCACGCCACCTCCAACAAGAGAGGCATGCATGCCGGTCAGCCCAACGGCTCGAACGATGTCTTGGATTGTCGCTTGGCTTTGCGGCGCGACCGTCATCAACCGTTTCGCGACATCGAATGCCAGCCGATCCTCACCCCCTACAAGCGGACCGATCGCACGTTTGAGGGCGGCGACCTCGTTCTTGCAGTCGAGCCCGTCGATCTGAAAAAGCAGCGCGGATGTAGACTGCGGCGCTCGCTCTGGAAGAAGGTGCGCTCGCATTCCGGTGGCATCAACCGCCCGGGTTATTTCGATAACCAGGGTAGGATCCCCGACCGCTACCTCCATAAGGCCCGCCTTGGCGTCGAAAGACAGCTTGTCGTCGCCTCCGACGATTGGTCCCACCGCCGCACGAAGCGCGCGGATTTCATTCTGACAACCCATGCCGGCGACTTTGAAGCGCAGCGGGCGCGCAGTGCTCCTCATGCTATCAAGCTTCATCATTCTATCCCTTCGGGTCGCCGTCCGTTCACGCTCGACTGCCCAGCATTCTCGCTGGCCAGACTTGGGATCCTACATTCTGTAGCCGCTACAGAATCAAGCGGACCCTTTGCCGGAAGAGCGGCGCTGTTCGCCGCCAGAATTGTGGCTCGCCGAGGGCCGGTGTCACAGTAGCAGGTAATGCATCCGCGGACCTCATGAGCCCGATCGCCATCCGCTGGCGCCTCCGCTGCCGAATATTCGTTGAATGACCTCGCCCCCATGTGCCTCAAAGCAGCATCCGTGGCTGAGAATGATTCGATGCGGCTGCCACGAGCGGATCTTGGCCAGCGCTGCGTCCCTCTTTCTCCGCTGCAGGAGAAGTGGAAGCCGCATGCCAAAGAAGATCTGGCCGTAAGGATGATACATACCGGTGAGCCGCGTGATAGTCCGCCAGGGCTCTCCGATCTTGTCCAACTCGATGTTGATGATCGCATCGGTGAGGATCAGCGTCTTGGACGCCTCGTGGAAGAAAATGAATTCCTTGAAGTAGCCGCCGGGGAAAAGCGTCTGGTCGATTTCACCGCGCCAGTCTTGCGGTGGAATCACGTCGAGATCTCTCGAAAACTCGATCGATATGCCGCGGGCTCGAGCCCTTTGGCGAACTCGCGGAGACGCCCACGCGATTGCATCGGGAAACGCCTTCTTCCATTCTGCGATATGCGCGTAGTGAAACTGGTTGGGCGACACCAGATGGCGAGGTGTTCCCAACCGTCGCATTTCGTTAGCCAGCGACACGTCGAAGCTGATCGGAGAGTGCAGGAACAGGTCGCCGTTCGCGAGCCGCACGACCGTCATTCGCGTGGTGAACGGAAGCGGCAGCCTTACGCCGCCGACCGTCAGATATTCGAACGGCCCGTCGACAATGCCTATGTTCGCCGCGACAGGCTTGTAGACGTTAATCGGCTCGTAAAGCGAAGCGCTCATCAGACGACGCCGAGCGAAGCTAGCCGACGCCGCGCAGCAGGCTCGCGATCAGGTCATAGATCACCCAGGCGAACGAGCCCATAATCGGCAACGCAGTCGTCACGACACCGAACGCTCTGCCAGGCGAACCGCGAGGGTAGCCGCGCCAGAAGGTGATGCGCCCGATCGCGAACAACACGACCATTCCCACGATGAAGGCGAGCGGAGCCTCGCCCTCGACGGTGGCGAGCGCAAGGGCGGCAAACGCGGCCAGCACCGCATGCTCAAGCGTATTCTGCAGAAAGGCCAGCGGAACTCTTAGCCGCTCGCTCGGCGGGCCGTAGGCAGAGCCCGCCGTGTCGTGCGCCGACTTGCGCCGGAGCCTCGCAATAGTTCCGACGCCGATCAAAACCCAAAGCATGATGAGCAGGTTCGCCCGCGCGGCGAAGGCCAGCCGCTCGCCTACCTCTGCCGGAAATTCGAACTGCTGCGGCAGCCACCAGACGGCCATTGCGAGAACGGGCGCGCAAAACAGGAACGACAGCGCAGCCTGGCGGCGGACGCGTACCATCTCGGCAGCCAGATCTTTCGGGATCGGGGGCTTGTTCATCGCGCTCTCCATCGGCGTCGTTGATTGGCAGGGCTTCGGCACTTCAGCTCGCCCTCACATTGCGAATCACAAACCGACTTCCCGGCACCGGCGGCATCCGTGACCAGGTGATGCTCAGATCTTGTTCCGGCACCTCATAGCTCATGCGTCGCGTCAGGAACTCCGTGGCGAGCTTCATCAGTCCGATTGCGATCCATTCGCCCGGACAGCGATGGCCGACATCGTGATCACCCCCGCCCTGAGGAACGAAATTGAATGGACTACCATCCCATCGGCGGAATCGCTCGGGATCGAACTCCCCCGGCCGCTCCCAGGCTCGAGCGTCGTGATTCGTCCCGTAAAGGTCGAGGAGCACTCGCCGCCCCTCAGGAAATCGATACCCGTTCCATTCGAACGTCTGAATCACTCGAGCAGCGACCGCAGGGAAGAAGGGATAAAATCTGCGAACCTCCTGGACGAAGCATTCCGCGTAGCCCTCGTCGCCCGACGCCAGCCGCTCCCGCAATTCGGGATGTTCGTGCAGAGCGTGAGCAACAAAGGTGATGTAGACCGAAACAGCAACAGTCGGCCTGACCACATTGATCAGCTCGACCGCAGCAACGTGCGGAGGCAGCAGTTCGCCGTCCGAGTCCCGGTACCATGAAATAATGTGTGCGGCCGTCTGTTCGGGCGGGTGAGCGTGGCCGCTGCGGATGTTCCCGATGATCTGCGCCATCCAATGGTCAGCACGCTTGCGAGCCCACCGCGACCACAGATGCCTGATGCCCACCGACCCCGCATGGTCAAACAATGCAGCGATCTCTCGCGTTCTGGCGTCGATCTCTTGCTCTACCAAGGGAACGCCTGCCCAGGCGCACACTGCACGCGTCAGAAGCTCGTGGAGTTCTGTATAGAGTACGACCTCCTCCGCTGATGCCCACCTTCGCATGCGAATTTGCCATTCCGCAGCGGTTCGCTTCACCAGCTGCTCGATCCGCTCGGGCGTCATCAACGACATGAACATCTGCTTGCGGTACCGATGCGCCTCACCGTCGAGGCCTTGCACGCCCCCCTCTCCAAGCAGTGTTTTCTGAATGGCCTTGGGCATTGCACCGCGGCGCTCGAAGCGGCTCGGATCGTAGAACAATTGGGCCGCGTCCGGCCCCGTCATACAGATGGTCCTCCGCAGCAGAAGCCGTGTCTCGAACAGGTCTGCCTCGTAGCGCTGGCACCGCTTCGCAATGAAGCGGTACGGATCCCGGATCAGGGCCAGTGTCGATTCGAAGCTCTTGTCACGCGGGATCCGAGGCATTCGCGCACCCCTTCCTAATCAGCCCAAGCGAAATCTTACGGGCTCCGAGAGTCGCAAGCGTAGCAAAGGGGCACGGGCGGGCTTGGTCGTCATTTGCCTTCTTGTGGAGCGCGACGGGCCGCCTCGCGGGCCTCACGCGCTTCCCCGAGAATCTCCCACCCGCCTTTGAAGACAATTCCGACGACCACTATTCCGATCAACAGATCGGGGATCGGCGACTTCAAGAGCATCACCAGGACACCGGATAGGACGATCCCGACATTGACCACCATGTCGTTGGTCGTAAAAATCCACGATGCCTTGAAGTGCACACCATGCGCACGATGCGCTCGCAAAAGGCGGAGGACCAGCAAATTGGTCGCCGCATTCGCGAGCGCCGTCACTATCATTGCCAGCCCGATCGGCTCGGCTGCCGCGAAAAAGCGGCGAAAGATTTCTACAAGCAATGCGAAGGCAACGAGGATCAGAAGAATGCCGGATAAATTCGCGGCACGCGCCTTGGCAACCACCGTGCGGCCGACTGCATAGAGACTGACCGCGTAAACTGCGGCGTCCCCGAGGTTATCGAGGGCGGCGCCTAGCAGGCCTGTCGAATCCGCCAGGACGCCAACGGCACCCGCCACAAGGACCTGCGTGAAATTGATCCCGAGCACCCACCATAGAGTGCGCCGTTCCTCGGCATTTCGGGCGTCAAGACGGATCTCGGTCTCTTCGTCACTTGGCATAGTTTACGTCCGGCTCTCTTAAATGCGTATCATTCTGAATGGTGCCCGGCATCTCCTGACCTGGGCATCGCTGAGGCGCAGGTTTCCCTTCGGTTGCGGTTGCGCCGTCACGCCGAGAGCGGGATGACCTCCCGAAATTTCCCGCCGCGACCCTGTTCCGGCGGTTTGCCACCGCGCTCGACGACGACGTTTTCAAACCCGTGCTCGGCAAGCACCTTCCGCAAACCTGCTTCGGCCTCGCGCCAGACGGTGTCTGTATCCGCCGTCGGCGCGATTTGCAGACGCATCTCAAGTGTCGTGGGCGCCGTCTGCGCGAGCTGAAAGAGCGTGATGCCGCGGACCGCCTCGATGCGCTGGGTGAGCGCCAGCGGAGGCAGCCTGACATCGCCGCTCGAAGTGCGGAACGTGAGCACGTCCGCCGAGCGGCCCTGCACGCGAATCGCGGGCAAGGGGTTGCCGCAGGGGCATGGATCGGGCCGCTGCAGCACGCTGTCGCCGAGATCGTATCGCAGGATCGGCTGCACGCGATTGGCGAGATTGCTTATCAGGACCGTGTGCGACTGCTCGCCTGGAGCGACCGGGCGATAATCGGCGTCGACCGGCTCGAACGCCGCCCAGTCGGCGTTGACGTGCAGCCAGCCTTCGCGGCACATAGAACTGAGAAACATGCATTCCGACGCCGCGTAACTGTTGCCGACCTTGGCGTTGAAAACGCGCGCAATTCGGCCGTATTCCTCCTGTGGCAGACCTTCGGCCGAGAGCGCGAGCAGCACGGGACGAATGCCGAGCCTCCCGGCCTCCTGCTCGTCGGCGAGCATCGCGGCCATGCTGGCGTAAGGCGCAAGCATCGCCGGCTGGAAACGGTTCAGGCGCGCCACGAGCTCTGTCATCGGCATGTGCGCCGAAAGCACCTCGACCTGTTTTCCGCGCCGCTTCTTCAGGCGTGCCGCGGCAACGGCCGACGCGAAATGGCCGCCGGTCGCCATCACCATCGCCGTGCGCCCGCGGCGGGCGATGATTTTGAGGAAGTCACTCGGGCTGAGCCAGTCACCCACCCAGCGGAGCATCATGGCAGTCACGACCGCCATCGTGCGATCGTCGACCAGAAAAATGCCGCGGCGGCCGGTCGTGCCGGAGGTAGTCATCACGGTGTATTTTCCGAGGAACCACTCTCCGATCCGGTTGGGATCGTCGACAAGCGCTTCTGCAGCCTCGAGCGTGACGGCGCGATCGGTGCACCATTCGTCAAAGCGCCCCATGAGCGTCTTCTTGTCGGTAATCGGGATCTGGTCGGCGCTTTCGATCCGATCCGGCAGACCACGATACAGCTCACCGTAGTACGGAGAGTTGGCCCGGGCGTAGGCGACCATATCGACGAGACGGGCGCGCTGGCGTTGCGCGATTGCGCCCGCGCCCTTCTTTCGTGTGCGCCAGGCGTCCCAGATCAGGCCTACGGCATGCTCGGTCATATCGTTCTCGGTTCAGACACCTCCGGCCATTCTGCTCTACCTACTTCCTGTAGCCACTACAGATGCAAGACGTTTCTTCACTCGCGCTACCACCGATCAGGCGTCGAGTTGCGAACGCACACATGCTCGAGGATCATGCGGCGTAGGCGCGAGGCATCGCGCCATTCGTTATCCTCGCCCCTGGTTCGACGCAGAGCCTTACTTGGCCGGAAGCGGCATGCCGAGCGTGTCGACATCGTCGTATTCTCCAAGGCGATGCCTCCTGCCGCGGCCCCGGAGCAGCAGGTGACTGATCGCAGGCAGCACGAACAGCGTGAGGAGCGTCGAGACGACCAGTCCGGCGATCACCACCACGGCGAGCGGCTTTTGGACCTCCGCCCCGCGTCCCGTAGCGATCGCCATGGGGACAAAGCCGATGGCCGGCACGATCCCGGTGATCAACACCGCGCGAACGCGTTCCATCATTCCCTCGAGCACCGCCTGATCGACAGCCGTACCCGCCTCGATCCGCGTGCGAATGCTGCTCATCACCACGAGCCCGTTGAGCACGGTAACCCCCGACAGGACGATGAACCCGACCGCCGCAGAGACCGAGAACGGCAGTCCGGCGATCGCCAGGCCGAACACGCCGCCCGCGAGGCCAAGGGGAACGGCCGAGTAGACCGCGATCGCGGGAGCAACGCCCCTGAGCGCCATGAACAGCAGACCGAAGATCAGCGCGAAGACCGCCGGGATCACGATCGAGAGTCTTCGGGTCGCAGCTTGCAAGTTCTCATATTGTCCGCCCCACTCGATGAATACGCCGGGCGGAAGATCCACTTGATCGGCAACACGCTCCCGCGCTTCCTCGACGAAGGAGCCAAGGTCGCTGCCGACCACGTTGGCCTGAACCACGACCCGTCGCTGGCCGTTCTCGCGGCTGACCTGGTTGATCCCTTCGGAGAAGCGGAAACTCACCACCTCGCGCAGGGGGATCGACCGACGCGGTCCGCCTGCCGCGTCCTCCGGCAGCATCAAGGGTAGCGCGCCCACCGCCTCGAGATCGTCGCGGGTCGGATTGGCGAGGCGCACGACGATGTCAAACCTGCGGTCGCCTTCGAAGACGAGGCCGGCCTCGCGGCCGCCGAGCGCCGCGGCAACGGCATCGGTGACGTCCTCGACTGAAAGGCCGTAACGGGCAATGGCGTCGCGGTTGAACTGTACGTCAAGCGTCGGGAAACCCGCCGTCTGCTCGACCCGAACTCCTTGCGCCCCTTCCACAGAGCCAAGCACCTGCGCGACCTGGCGACCGACACGGCCGAGCACGTCGAGGTCTTCACCGAAAACCTTCACCGCAATATCGCCCCGAGCGCCGGCGAGCAGTTCGTTGAAGCGCATTTGGATCGGTTGAGTGAGTTCGTAAGCGTTGCCGGTGAGTTGGGCCATCCGCTCCTCGACGCGCTCCATCACCTCCTGACGGGTCTCGACACCCTCCGGCCATTGATCTCGCGGCTTCAGGATGATGAACGTGTCGGCCATGTTCGGCGGCATCGGGTCAGAGGCGACCTCGGCGGTGCCTGTCTTCGAGAAGACGAAGGCGACCTCAGGCAAGGTCGACAGCATTCGTTCGACCTGAAGCTGCATAGCGTTGGACTGGTCGAGCGAGGTTGAAGGAATCCTGATCGTGGTGGCGAGAAGGTCGCCCTCTTCGAGCTGAGGAATGAACTCCCGGCCAAGCGTAGCGAAGACCAGGCCCGCGGCGACAAAGACTCCGACGCCGGCGCCAATCCAAGGTCCGGGCCGCGCGATCACCCGCCGCAGCACTGGTTCGTAGCGCTCCTTGGTCCAGCGGATCACCTTCACCTCCTTCTCGGCGACCTTGCCGCGGATCAGGAGGGCCACCATCGCCGGGACAAACGTCAGCGAGAGAATGAACGCGGCTACGAGCGCGAGCATCACCGTGATCGCCATCGGCGTGAACATCTTCCCCTCGACGCCGGTAAAGGTAAGCAGGGGCGCGAAGACGAGCAGGATGATGGCTTGGCCGTACAGCGTCGGTCGCACCATCTCCTTCGAGGCTTCGAATACTTCGTGGAGCCGCTCCGCCAGAGTCAGAAGCCGACCCTCATGATGTTGGCGTTCAGACAGCCGCCTCAGGCAATTCTCGATGATGATGATCGACCCGTCGACGATCAGGCCGAAGTCTAGCGCGCCGAGGCTCATCAGGTTGCCCGACACACCGTACCGGTTCATGCCGATCGCCATCATCAGGAACGACAGCGGGATGACCAGCGCGGCGATGATCGCCGCTCGGATATTGCCGAGCAGCCAGAACAGAGCTGCGATGACGAGCAGCGCACCCTCGATCAGGTTCTTCTCGACGGTGGCGATCGTCGCCTCGACGAGCGTGGAACGGTTATAGACGGGCTGGACCTGGATCCCCGGCGGCAACGAGGGCGTAATCTCCGCCAAACGCTCCGCCGCGGCCTCCGCCACGATGCGGCTGTTTCCGCCCGCAAGCATCAGCGCCGTGCCCACCACCACCTCGCGCCCATTCATTGAGGCCGCGCCGGTCCGCAGCTCACCGCCCACCGCTACGGTGGCGACATCGCCGACCGTCACCGGAACCCCGTTCCTGCTCGCCACGGACGCGCGTGCGATCTCGTCGATCTGCCGAATGCGCGCATCGGCCCGCACCAGGAAGGCTTCGCCGCCGCGCTGAATGAAGTTGGCGCCCACCGAGATGTTCGCCCGCTCCAGCGCGTTTGCGAGTTCGGAAAAGGAGATTCCGTAGGCGGCGAGCCGGCTCGGATCGGGCTGGACGAGGAATTGTTTTTCGTAGCCGCCGATCGAGTCGACACCGGCCACGCCCTCGACGGTCCGCATCTGCGGCCGGATCATCCAATCCTGCACCGTTCGCAGATAGGCGAGGCGCGACACCTCGTCTGTCAGGCGCTCCCCACTCGGGGTCAAATAGGAGCCGTCCGGCTGAAAGCCCGGTCGACCGGCGATGCGCGGATTTCGCGCAGTCGCATTCGGAGCATAGCTGACGGTCCACATGAAGATCTCGCCAAGCCCCGTGGACACGGGCCCCATCTCCGGCTCCACCCCCGTCGGCAAGCTCTCGCTCGCCTGGCCGAGGCGCTCAGAGACCTGCTGACGCGCGAAGTAGATGTCGACATCCTCGTCGAAGACCGCGGTGACCTGGCTGAACCCGTTGCGCGAAATGGAGCGCGTGTGATCGAGGCCCGGGATTCCGGCGAGCGCCGTCTCGACCGGGAACGTCACCAGGCGCTCCATGTCGAGTGGACCGAAGGCCGGCGCGACCGTGTTTACCTGCACCTGCTTGTTCGTGATGTCGGGAACCGCATCGATCGGCAGCCGGAACAACTGATACGCGCCATATGCGGCGACCGCGAGGGTAAGGAAGAGCACCGCCCAGCGGAAGCGGACGGACGCGTCGAGGAGGCGGTCAATCATGGGAGATATTCCTGCAGGGAACCCGGGGCTGGAGACGCGTCATTCCTCGACCTCGCTCGCCTCGAGCTGAGACTTGAGAACGAAGGCTCCCCTGGTGACCACGGTCTGTCCGGGCCGAAGCCCCTCGACGATCTCAGCTCGACCGGACGCGCGCCGACCCACTGTAACCGGCACGGCTTGGAAACCACCCTGCGCTTGAACGAAAACCGAGTCGCGGCCCTCGACCTGCTGGACCGCCTCCTCGGGGAGAACCATCGCAGAGCCGACAGGGCCGCCTCTCGGGGTAATCCGCACCCGCACCGCCTGACCCTGAGTGAGCCCTGGCGGCGAACCTTGCGGCTGCAAGACCACGGTTGCGGTGCGACTTTGTGGGTCGAGTGAGGGCGTTGCCGAGCGCACCACCGCCGCCACCGTTCCGCCGGCCGGCAGTTCGATCACTGCCCCGTCCCCCGGCCGAATCCTCTGCGCTTCTGTCGCAGGGACCGCCGCGTCCACCTGCACGCGCCGGGGATCGGCCACGCGAAACAACTCCGCGCCCGCCGATACATAGGCCCCCAATTGCGTATTCATGGCCGTGATGCGTCCGCTGATGGGACTGCGCACGGCAAGGTGCCGGCCGTCGCTGGTGACGCCCGCGGCTTGAACAGCCGCTTGCGTCCGCTGCAGTTCCGCTTCCGCCTCGGCCCTGGCCGCCTCCGCCGCTTCCAGATCCTGGCGGGCGGTAATGCGAGCGTTGAACAGCCGGCGCTCGCGCGCCGCCGCTGCCCGTGCCGCTTGTGCCCTTGCCGCCGCCGCATTGCGTTCGGCGATGAACGATGCGGCCTCGCGGCTTTCCAGCAAGGCGACCGTCTCGCCGGCGCCGACTGGGTCGCCGAGCCGCTTGTTCATCCGCACCACCGCACCATCTGCACGCGCCGTCACCAGCGCCTGTCCCTGAGGCGGCGCCGCCACCGTCGCCTGCGCGATGATCTCGGCCGCCAGCGACCCGGGCTCGATCCGGGTCGTCTGTAGCCCGCTCGCAGCGAGCCGTGCCGGGGTCATCTCCACAAATCCAGGGCGGCGGTTCGCCTCCCCGCCTTCTTCCTCTTCCGCTTCCGCTTCCGTCTTTGCTTCTGCAGCCGGTTCGCCGGGGGCAGGCGCAAACGCCGTGCGGCCGAGCATCACGCCGCCGGAGAGGAGCGCCAGGCCGGCGGCGCCAATAAGAAGGTTTCTACGGTTTAGTCCTGTGATCATGTTGGGAGTCCTCATTGCGCGGCCGAGCGCGTCAGGCTCGCCGCCGCCGTCGCGCGAGCCAGTCGCGCTTCGATGAGTTCGGACTGCACGGCCGCGAATGCCTCCTGGGCGTCGAGAAGTTCGAGAAGCGAGCTTCGGCCCGCCTGGTAGGAAAGCTCGGTCAACCGGAGCGCCTCTCGCGCTTCAGGCACGGCCGCGCTCTCCAGTGCGCGAACTCGAACGTCGGCGGCCGCGAGCGCGGTGCTAGCATTGGCGATAGTGGCGGCCGCTTGAGCAAGCGCCGCTTCGCGCCTTGCCTCCGCTGCGCGAACGCCAGCACGTGCGGCGGCGATGTTGCCGCGGTTGCGATCGAAGAGCGGCAGCGGCACCGAGAACCCGGCGACGAGCGCCTTGTCCCCTGTCTCGGCGATGTGCCGAACACCGACTCCCACGGAAGGATCGAGGCGCCCGGCTGCGCGCTCCTGCGCCACACCGGTCTCCGCTGCGAGGCGTTCGGCCTCTGCGAGCCTAACATCCAGGGTTTCCGAGGGATCGACCGCTGCCGGGATCGGCAAACTCCCGGAATCGATGAGCTCGGTGGAATCGACGGCACCGCCCAACAGGACCCCAAGGGACTGCCGTGCCGCCGCCAGCTCCGCTTCCGCCGACCTCAGGGCCGCATCGCTTTGCGCCAGCGCTGTGCGCGCCCGGAGCGCGCGCAAGGGCGGTTCTCGACCAGCTGCGACCAATTCCTCAGCGATGCGCGCGAGTTCGGCTGCGCGCCCTTGGTTTGCTTGTGCGAGCTCAAGCCGGGCACTCGCAGCCACGGCGGTTGCAAAGCTGATCCGAACGTCTCTCGCCAGATCCGCGAGAGCGATCGACAGGCGCAGTTCCTGCGCGGCGAGAGCAGCCTGCGCCGCCGATACACGCGCCCGGCGCCGGCCACCCAGATCTAGACGTTGGTTGATGGAGACGGTGGTCTCGACCCGTTCAGGCCCGCCTCCGGCGAAGTTCTCGACCTCGACGTTGAGCTCGGGGTTGGGACGCAGGCGGGCCTGACCAAGCCGCGCCCCGGCCGCGTCAACCTCGGCTTGAGCCGCAACGATCGCCGGCGCTCGAGCCGCCGCCTCCGCGACGGCGTCTTCAAGAGTCAGCCTGGCCGGCAAGGGCCCGGATCGCGCGACAAATGGCGCCGGTAAGCCGGACACAGTCGGTCCGGCCGGTCGCGGCGCCGGCACTTGTGGCGTCGTCGGCCGAGCGACTGGAGCTGTTACTGGGCCGCCGACTTGAGCGAACGCCGGCATAGCGGCTGTGAACAAGGTCGTGGCGCACAACGCCACGCATCTACTTCTCATCGGTATTTTCTCCTGACGGGCTATCGCGGCTCGTCCTTTGACGAGCGTTCGCTCGGTTGCCGCGTCAGGTTCTGGGCGGGCGCAACATCGGCCCGACTTTCGGGCTCGGCCGACAGTCGTCCTGGCTTATCGCCATATTGCCGACGCCCGACTGCGGGCGAACGAAGCTGCTCGGCCGATCAGGCAGGCCCGTGCACAACACGTGACAGCGGGCGTGACATTGCGCGGTCTCCCCGTCGAGCTTTCCCCCTGTCCGATCCTGCTCTTCGACAGACACGTGCGCAGGACTGGCGGCGGAAAGATTGAAGCAGCTTTGCGGCGCGGCCGCGTTAGCAGCCCCTGCCCAAAGGAACAGAGCGAAGGCGACAAGGGCGAGCAAACGCGAAATCGCAGTCACCCGCAGCGCTCCGAAGCGGTGGCACAGCGGTGAAAGTCATTCGACATGGGTTCGAGGAAGGCCAATCTACTTACTCGCGACTCTAATGCCGTCACTATGCCTTCTGTAGCGGCTACAGGATCAAGGCATTTTTTCCTATGCCTTGCAGCGGCTGCAGGTTTTCTTGGCAAGTCCCGCAAACTTTGGATCAATGCACGCGCCCTCGCGGAGCGCGTGCATTCAGTCGTGCATCTCCGATTCAGCTTCGGGGGCCCGGTCGTGCAGCGGGCGGTCCCGAGTCGTTCCGCGGAGCACATCGCACCGTCACGCCCGGCACCTTCCCAGCCGGGTGAGATGTCTGGACACAACGCCTCGCCCCAGCATTCGAGGCGGTGCGAGGATCTCCGTGGGCGGTGGCACAGGCGCTCAGCGCCAATGCCGCCGCAGCCGTCCCAATGACGGTCTTGGCGTGTCGAGTGATCATGATTGTCTCCGAAGTATTGGGCCGTACCCCGATTGGGGGTCTCGCGCTCAGGTCCCTTGCGCTTTCGGAGGTCGGAAAGTCGGATAAACCGCATCTCCATGCAGAGCTCGGGCGGCGGTCGCACTCCACGTGTCCGGAACGATCGCCGGTGCGTTGACGCAATCTGCGTCCGGAATCTCGAATGCAACATGGCATGGGCATGTGAAGCAATTGCGCCCCAGGGCCGCACCACGCTCAGGCTGCTGGTCGCCTCCAGTCCCGCCGTCCCCGCTCGCTTCAACCACCGCCTCCTGAGACGGCTCAGCCGCAGCCGGACAGGGCACGGTCGTAATGGCGAGACAGGCTATGACGATGAGCGACACCGCATGCACCCCGACACGACACGGGGCGATCATGACGCTCAGGAAGCGAGCCGCCCTAATGCTCACCAGAACCACTCGCAACGATGAGGCCTTAGCGTCATACCAGAATCTCCGACCTTACTATGCATCCTGTACTTGCTACAGGATCAAGCGGAATCGAAACGCTCGCTGTCGCCGCGCGGGGGCTGGCGAGCGCCGTCGGACGGCAACGCCCGGCTACGACTCGAGGAGTTGCGCGCCAACACCCCATCGGGCTGAATCAGCGACCCTATTGAGACCTTCCATCGTTCTGGGGTTCACATGCCCTTGGCCGGCCGTTATACCTCTATTCTGTAGTCACTACAGAATTTGGCTGAGATGATCACGATCGGAACATTGTCCAAGCGTACAGGCGTCAATATCGAGACGATCCGCTATTATGAGCGGATCAAGCTCATCCCGCCGGCGCCCCGAACTGATAGTGGACGACGCCTCTACGGAGCAGAGGACGTTCGGCGGCTGACGTTCATCCGGCATGCCAGGGACCTTGGTTTCGACATCGCGGCCATCAAGACAATGTTGGCTCTGCAGGATGTGCCCGACGCCTCCTGCCAGCAGGTGACTCAGATCGCCACCGATCAGCTCGAAGCCGTGGAGAGCCGGATCCGCCGCCTACTCGGCCTGAGGACTGAGCTCACTCGGATGATCAAGGAGTGCGACAACGGCAAAGTCGCGAATTGCCGGATTATCGAAGTTCTCGCTGACCCTCCCGATCATTCGGACGGCCCATAACATCTCCGAGTACCAGGATCGCGACGCCACAGACAATTGCCGCGTCAGCGAAATTGAACGCTGGCCAATGGTGGTCCCACGCGTGAAAATCCAGATAGTCGACAACAGCGCCAATCCGAAGACGGTCGAAGACATTGCTCAGGGCACCCCCGAGTATGGCTCCGAGGGCCACCGCTTGCGGCCGCCTGGGTGTCCGCCAGAGCCATACGGCAAGCAGCACGATGATGCCCATCATGATAGCCGCCAAGATCAGCGGACGGCCGGAGAACCAACCCGCGAACATCCCGAATGACACGCCTTCATTGAAGCCGAGCCGCACGGTGAAAAACGGGGCGATGGGCACCGCCACGCCGGGCGCGAGATTGCTCAAGGCGATCTGCTTGGTGACCTGGTCCAATGCGAGGGCGAAAGCCGCTGTCGCGAGGCCGATGATTTGGGGAACGTTTCGCATTAGGCCGGGCGGGTCCCGCGGTAGAGCGAAATTGAGCCGCTCAGCGTCGGAACGACGAGCGTTTCCTCGACGCTGCGGAATCCGGCTGCGTCCATCAACTCCGGCAGAATCCCATCGGCGTTCGGTTGAGTATTCACGCGCCCGTCGAGGTTCTGAATGATTGTTCTGAAGAGACCCCGCATGAGCGCCGTGCGCTGGAGACCATAGTCCGCAATGTGCACCTCACCGCCGGCCCCAAGCGCCGCGTGCATCGCCGCGAGCGCCGCGACTTTCTCTTCCATTGGGACTTGATGAAACACGAGGCTCGATACGATCTTTGTGGGCGGTGGGCCCGCAAGCAACTCAGCCGCTTGCCGCGCGAAGCCAATATGCAGCTCAGCCGTGATCCCGGCGGCCGCGACTTTCTTTCGGGCACGCGCCACCACCGCTGGGTCGGGATCAATCCCTATGAGCCGAGCTGATGGCGCAGCCTTTCCCAAGCGGACCAGAAGTGATCCGGTGCCACAGCCGACATCGACGATCACGTCACCAGCTCTCGGGCGGACCTGCGCGATGAGGGCGCTCCTCCATCGATGCTCGCGTGTGAGGGCGGCTACTCCGAAGTCGTATACCGGGGTGAGCCAGTGATGCCCGGCGGCGGGTGTGTAGGTCAGGTCGGACGGCATGGTGATCCTTCGTTGATTCGAGCACCATGCATCCTGTAGCGCCTACAGATTCAAGCTTGAATCATTGCTGTGACGAATAATGCGGGTGCTGACGGGTCGGCTTCGCGAAGCGCCACCAGTCACCCACGGTTCGTACGGCCATTTGCAATAACTAGTATCGTCACGTCGCCCTCACCGCGGTTTTCCGATTGAGCCAGAAACCCGCAATCAGAATTGCCAGAGCCAGTAGTTGGGCCAGCACTGTCTCGGTTGTGGGGAACAGTCCGAGCATCTGGATGCGCGGTACGCCCGGCAGCGGCACAACTCCCAGGATTCCTGCTTCCTGGAGACCCGCCACGCCCTTGCCAGCGAGGACGATGGCCAAGATCGCGATGAGAATGGCGCTCCACGAAAAGAACTGGGTGATCGGTAAGCGGGTGCTGTACCGGAGCATGATCCAGGCCAGCACGGCGAGCAGCACAGCCGCCGCACCCGCACCGCCAAGCATTGCCAAGCCATTTCCCTGGGCCCAGAGCGCGGCATAGAAAAGGATGGTTTCGAACACTTCCCGATAGACAACGACAAAAGCCAGCAGGAAGAGGAACCACCCAGAGCGCCTGGACAAAGCGTGCGCCATCTTCTCCTTGATGTAGCGCTGCCATGCCTCCGCGTTGCTTTTCCCGTGCATCCAGATCCCGACCGTCAGCAGGATGATCGCAGCGAATAGCGATCCGAAACCTTCGGTGAGCTCGCGCGAAGCCCCGCTGATACCGATGAAGTATGTGGCGATGAACCAGCTGGCCACGCCAGCCGCAAGCGCCGCCACCCATCCGCCATGTACGAAGCCGAGCATTTCGGTTCGCCCAGTTTTTCGGAGGAAGGCGATCATCGCGATCACGATCAGCAACGCCTCGAGCCCCTCACGCAGCAGGACGCCGAACGCGCCAGCGAAGCTTGATGCACTGCTTGCCTTTTCCGGCGCGAGCGCGGCCTCAGCTTCGCCGAATAGGCTTCCGAGCTCCTGATTGGCGGCTTCGACTTCAGCGAGCGGGCGCGCCTTGGCAATCGCTGCCCGAAGCGCGCCCATTGCTTGCTCGATTCTCGCCATCAGCTCCGGATCGCGAGCCGCGAGCATCGGCTCGACAGGCTCGAATCCATCAAGATAGGCGGACAACGCGAGATCAGTGGCGGCCTGCCGATTCCCAGCCGCATAGGCTTCGAGGCTTGCCTCGAGACGTTCGCGCGTGAGCGCGAGCGAACTGTTGGCGCCCGCCGTGACCGCGTCCGGATGCCGGCGCAGATAGGCAGTCACGGCGTCGGCTTTGCCAGAGCCAATCTCGGCGGCAAGCGACGCTGGCGTCGCGCCGACGAACGCCGCCAGATTGGGGTATCTCTGGCGGAGCGACGCATCATCGCGCCATAGCCTCTGACCACGTCCTGTCTCGGAGGCCGGGTAGGCGAAGGTGCCGACGTAGAACGCGAGCGCCCAGCGATCTTGGTCGGGAAGCGAATCGAAGCCAGCCATTGCGGTGCCGTCGAGGCCTTGCGTGATGACCTGATACAGGCCGAACAAACTGCGTTGATCGGCGCGTACCTTGTCACTGAATGCGATCGGCGGTGGATCAAGCCCCGCCGAACCCGGACCATGTCCGCCACCTGTTGCGCCATGACAGCTCGCACAATTCTGGGCGTAGAGCGCAGCCCCGCGCGCGATGTCCGGCGGCGCTGTCGGCGCGAGCGGCACGGGATACGAAGCGAGCAGCGCGGACGCAAGCGCCTTGGATCGTGCGGCGACTTCGGCGGGGGCCGCCTTTGCTGTGATCGCCGCGCGCAACGCGCGCGTCCTACGCACCAGGTCGGCCTTGCCGCTTTTGTCGGGCAGAGCCTCGAGCCTAGTTTCTACCTGGGCCGCGAACTCCACCATCTCCGCATATTCGGCTTCACTGGTAACGCGCCCCCTGGAAACCGCACCGGCGTAGTCGACGGCGACATAGTCGAGCAGCCTCCACACGGTCTGGACTTCCGTGTCGCTCGCAATCGCCTGACCCGGCGCGATTTGCGATAGAATAGCGGAGAGCAGCAGTACGAACGCACAGCGACACGCCTTTTCAACTGCTTTCATGCAGGGGCGAACGGGACCACGGGACAGACGCATCTACGAGCCTCTAGTTGAGAATCGTTCGCGCAATAATCCTGTAGTCCCCACAGGATCAAGCGCGAAGGCACATAGTCGCGCGAATTAGACGGCTGCATGGGGGTTCGGTGCTCCGATTGGCGCGGCGCGGCGGGCCTCGCTAATTCGGATCAGGCTGCTTCACGTCGGGCAGATTGATAGAGCCCGTAGCCCACCTTAATGAGCAGACCCTCGTCGCACATTCTGGCTAAGTAACAGCGCGGAACTCCAATATCCGTTAGATCGCGCGTTCGAACGGTGCCCTTCTCAAGAGCGAGAGCCACTGCCCGCTGCCGCAGTGAGGGCTTGGGGCCGCCGGCAAGGCGTAGCGCTTCGGCGCGGTCGCGGTCACGTTTGCGGATTTTCGGCGCTTGCGACGTAGCGTTGGGTCGGGGAATTGCGTATTCGTAGTTCGCGTCTTCGCCGATCCCGGCGAGCCACTCATCTGTTTTTACGTTGGTGTTTGGACGTTGGGAACTGCTCCCGGCGTCCGCCGTGGCGACACCCATCGAAGTCTGGCAGCATTCGGCCCCGTGGCGATTCTCGCTCGGCGGCGCTCGCTCGGCCCTCCTCGCTGCGTGGCTTTGCAGGTCCCGGGGTGCTGCCACACACCGGACGCGCCTTAGCCATCCGCTCATCCAGGCGCCGCTCCGCCCGACCGCACACCGTCGCGCCTGCCGCGAGCCGCACGCTCGCCGCCACGCGAGTACCGCCCCACGAGCACCGCCACCCGAGCGCCGGGCCATCGCCGCGACCGAGCCGTGATTCGGCCGAATCCGCTCCACCGGCCGGGTGACGGCGCGATCGCGCCTTTCGGGGGCTCGTGCGGCCGCCGCTCGGCGGCCCGATCGACCGCTCGCACCGCTATGTCGCCGCTCCGGAGATACCCCACCACCGACCGGAACCGCCTCGCTAGCGTCCTCCCGATCTCGCCGTCACAGGAGGATGTTGCGATGAGTTTCGAAACGATTGCAGACGTTGGCTTGCGGCGCGCATCGGCGCCGACCTGGAGCCGGCACGACACCACCTGGGTGCTCGGGCTGTTCGCCACCGCGATCGGCGCCGGCTCGCTGTTCCTGCCGATCAACGCCGGCATCGGCGGCATCTGGCCGCTGCTGATCATGGCCGTGCTGGCGTTCCCGATGACCTACCTGGCCCACCGCGGCCTCATCCGCTTCGTGCTGTCGTCGTCGAAGCCGGGCAGCGACATCACCGAGGTGGTCGGCGAGCATTTCGGCGTCACCGCCGGCAAGCTGATCACGTTGCTGTACTTCTTCACCATCCTGCCGATCCTGCTGCTCTACGGCGTCGGGCTGACCAACACGGTCGAAGCCCTGATGATCAACCAGATCGGCATGGCGCCGCCGCCCCGCGCCCTGCTGGCGCTCGTGCTGACCGCCGGACTGTTCGCCGTCGTCATGCTCGGCGAGCGGATGGTGGTGCAGGTGATGGGCTGGATGGTCTATCCCTTCATCGCCGTTCTGATCGGCTTCGCGCTCTATCTGGTGCCGCAATGGAACGGCGCCGTCTTCCACGATGCGTCGCCCGCGAACTTCAGCCTGACGCTGTGGCTGAGCATTCCGGTGCTGGTCTTCTCCTTCAACCACTCCCCGGTGATCTCGCGCTTCGCCGTCGCCCAGCACGAGCACTACGGCCCCGATGCCGAGCCCAAGGCGAGCCGCATCGAGAAATATGCCGCGCTGCTGATGGTCGTGGTCGTCATGTTCTTCGTCTTCAGCTGCGTCTTCGCGCTGTCGCCGGCCGAGATGGGCGCCGCCAAGGCTCAGAACGTCTCCATCCTGTCGTTCCTCGGCAACAAGTTCGACAATCCGTTCATGGCCTACCTGGCTCCCACGGTCGCCTTCGTAGCCATGGCCAAGAGCTTCCTCGGCCACTATCTGGGCGCCCGCGAAGGTCTCAACGGCCTGATCAGCCAGCAGCTCGCCGGCCATGGCAAGACCGCCCCGACTCGCCTGCTCAACGCCATCAGCGCGGCCTTCATGTTCGCCGCCGTCTGGATCGTCGCCACGCTCAACCCGAGCATCCTGGGCATGATCGAGTCGCTCTGCGGCCCGGTGATCGCCGCGCTGCTGTTCATCATGCCGATGTACGCGATCAACAAGGTCCCGGCGATGCGCAAGTACGCCGGCCGGCCGAGCAACGTGCTCGTCCTCTTCCTCGGCGCCGTGGCGATCTCGGCGATCTTCTACTCCCTGCTCAGCCTCTGAGACCCGCATCGCACGGCCTTCCGATCACCGATCGGGAGGCCGCGCAGACCCCAGCTCCGGAAAGGAACTTCGGTCATGATCAGCATGTTCGATCTCTACAAGGTCGGGATCGGCCCATCGAGCTCGCACACCATCGGTCCGATGAAGGCGGCCAATCGCTTCGTCGACGAGCTCACCCGCAGCAGCGTGCTCGCCGACGTCACCGCGCTCGACATCGACGTCTACGGCTCGCTGGCGCTGACCGGGCGAGGCCATCTCACCGACGTCGCGCTCATTCTCGGCATCATGGGCGAGCGGCCCGAGACGGTCGCGGTCGACGCCATCGCGGGTCTCGTCCAGAAGGTCCGCAACACCCGGCGGCTGCGCCTCGGCGGCGCCGACGGCCCGGAGATCGGCTTTCCGGAGCAGGCGCTGACGTTCCACCGCTCCAACCTGCCGCGGCACGAGAACGGACTGCGGCTGCGCGCCTTCGCGGGCGATCGGCTGCTGCTGGAGAAGTGCTACTACTCGATCGGCGGCGGCTTCATCATCGAGGATGGCGAGCAGCCCGCCGGCGCCCTCGCGTCGCCCGTGCCGTACCCCTATGCGACCGCGGCCGAGCTGCTGGCGCATTGCCGGCGCACCGGCCTCTCGCTGTCCGGGCTCGTGCTGAAGAACGAGCTCGCCCTGCATACCGAGCAGGAAATTTACGCCTACTTCGCCGATGTCTGGCTCAAGATGCGCCAGTGCATGGACCGCGGCATGAAGACCGAGGGCGTGCTTCCGGGGCCGTTCCGAGTGCCGCGGCGGGCGGCGGCGCTGCGCCGGCGCCTGGTCTCGTCGGAAGCGCTGAGCCGCGATCCGATGAACGTCATCGACTGGGTCAACATGTTCGCGCTGGCGGTCTCGGAGGAGAACGCCGCCGGCGGGCGGGTGGTGACGGCGCCCACCAACGGAGCCTGCGGCATCGTGCCGGCGGTGCTGGCCTACTACAATCATTTCGTGAAGACCGTCGACGACGACGCCTGCCTTCGCTTCTTCATGGCATCGGCCGCCATCGGAGCGCTGTTCAAGATGAACGCCTCGATCTCCGGCGCCGAGGTCGGCTGCCAGGGCGAGGTCGGCGTCGCCTGCTCGATGGCGGCGGCGGGCCTCGCCGAGCTGTTGGGCGCCACGCCCGAGCAGGTGTGCATCGCGGCCGAGGTGGCGATGGAGCACAATCTCGGCCTCACCTGCGATCCGGTCGGCGGCCAGGTGCAGATCCCCTGCGTCGAGCGCAACGCCATGGGCGCCATCAAGGCCATCAATGCGGCCCGCATGGCGCTCAGCCGGGTGAGCCAGCCGCTGGTGCCGCTCGACAAGGTCATCGAGGTGATGTTTGAGATCGGCAAGGACATGAGCCCCAAGTACCGCGAGACCTCGTGCGGCGGCCTGGCGCTCAAGATCGCTCCTCCGCCCGGTGCCGACGAGGCCGAGCCGGCGGTGGAGGCCGTCCGTTGGGCTCCGTGAGCCGGAGCGTGTGCCAGGCGCGTGTGCAACGCGCACGCGCGGCGGGTCCTTGCAGCGCGTGCGGGCCGGTGCGCCTCCGATCGGCCCGCGCGTGATGCGCAGGCGCGCCGGGAGCCGATCGTCCACCACCCGGATTCGGAGCGCGATGCGCGCTCGAAGCCGCTATGATCGAGCCGCTATGATCGAGCCGCCATGAGACCACGAGGCGTCGGCATCGCCGCGCCTCCTGGCGACCACCGTCGGCCGCAGGCCGAGCGGCCGCCGATTCGATGGACGCCCCGATGAACTTGCAGGCGATCACCGCCTTGTCGCTCGCACTTCTGCAACAGATGGCCATCTACCTGGCCGTCGCCTATCTGCTCAGCCGCACCCGCCTCTTCATACCGCTGACGCGCGCCACGGTCCGCTGGCCGCATCGGATCGCCTGCTACGTCATCTTCTCGCTGTTCTGCATCATGGGGACGCTGCTCGGCCTCCCGGTCGTCAGCGCCAATGCGATCGCCAACACGCCGGCCATCGGCGCGGTCATCGGCGGGTTGCTCGGCGGCCCATGGGTCGGGCTGGCGGTCGGGATCACCGGCGGCCTCCACCGCTACCAGCTCGGCGGCTCCTTCGCGCTTCCCGCCGCCCTCGACATCATCGCCCAGGGTCTGCTCGGCGGCTTCACCCACCGCTACCTGATCCGCTCCGGCCAGGTCCGGATGCTGTTCAGCCCGCTGCTGGCCGCCACGGTCACCTTCATCGGCGTGGTGATCGAGCTCGGCATCGATCTGGCGCTCGCCCGCCCGTTCGACGAAGCGCTGCACATCGTCTCGCTGATCGCCCTGCCGATGCTGATCGCCAACACCCTGGGCGCCGCCGTCTTCATGGAGATCCTCAACGATCGGCGCGATCGGATCGAGCATCAGTCGCGCGCCTTCTCGGCCAAGGCCCTCGAGATCGCCGCGCACGCCGACGGCGTCTTGCGGCACGGGTTCGATCAAGAGAACAGCATGCGGGTCGCCCGCATCCTGTACGATCAGACCGGCGTCGGCGCGGTGGCCATCACCGACTGCGAGAAGATTCTCGCCTTCATCGGAATTGGCGACGACCACCACCTGCCGGGTACGTCGATCACCTCGCCCCACACCCATGCCGCCATCGCCAACAACGAGGTGTTCTTCGCCGACGGCAACGAGGTGCCGTATCAGTGCTCGATCGATCCGCACTGCCGTCTCGGCTCGTCGCTGGTCATCCCGCTCGCCGGCGAGGACGGGCGGGTGATCGGCACCATCAAGCTCTACGAGCCCAAGACGCGCCTGTTCTCCACCATCAACCGGACGCTCGGAGAAGGGATCGCCAAGCTCCTGTCCAGCCAGATCCTGGCAGGCCGCTACGAGCGGCAGAAGAGCCTGCTGCTGCAATCGGAGCTGAAATTGCTGCAAGCGCAGATCAACCCCCACTTCCTGTTCAACGCGCTCAACACCATCCTGTCGGTCACCCACGACGATGTGGGCAAGGCGCGCGAGCTGATCCGCGACCTGTCGACCTATCTGCGCAAGAACCTCAAGCGACCGACCGAGGACGTGACCCTGTTCGAGGAGATCGACCACATCCGAGCCTATCTCGGCATCCAGCTCGCCCGCTTCTCGGATCGCCTCACCGTCGACATCGACATCCCGGACGACCTGATGTCGGTGCGCGTGCCGGCCTTCACGCTGCAACCGCTCGTCGAGAACGCCATCAAGCACGGCACCTCGCAGATGCTGACAGCCGGCCACATCGCCATCCGGGCGCGGCGGCAGGACGATTGCCTCGTGCTGGAGGTCGAGGACAACGCCGGTCTGTACGAGCCCAAGCCGGTGCGCGACGGCCTCGGCATGAACATCGTCGATCGGCGCATCAAGAACCGCTACGGCGAATCCCACGGCGTGACCATGACCAGCCTGCCCGGCCGGTCGACGCTGGCCACCGTCCGTGTTCCCATGGAGACCGTGCTCCAATGTTCACCGTCCTGATCGTCGACGACGAGCCACACGCCCGTCAGGAGCTGCGCCGGGCGCTGAGCGAGGCCCCGGACATCCGCATCGAGGGCGAATGCGGCAACGCCATCGAGGCGTTGGCGATGATCGCTCGCAACAAGCCGGATGTCGTCTTCCTCGACATTCAGATGCCGCAGATCACCGGCATCGAGATGCTGGGCCTGCTCGACCACGCGACCATGCCGTATGTCGTCTTCGTCACCGCCTTCGACGACTATGCGGTGCAGGCGTTCGAGAAGAACGCCTTCGATTACCTCCTGAAGCCGGTGACGCACGACCGCCTGGAGCTGACCCTCGACCGGCTGCGCCACAATCGCCGCGCGCAGGACTTCAGCGTGCTGTCGGAGGCGACCCGGCTGCGCCAGATCCCGTGCTTCGGCCAGCACATGGTCTTCCTGCTGAAGATCGATCAGGTCGAATATGTCGAGTCGCGCGCCGCCGGGATCTATGTCGTCGATCTGGATGGCGAGGAGCGCCCGACCGACGTCCCCCTCAACGTGCTCCAGCAGCGGACCCCGCTGCTGCGCTGTCACCGCCAGTTCCTGATCAATGTCGATCAGGTGCAGAAGCTGCGTTACGTCGACAGCGGCCTGGCCGAGTTCGTCACCCGGCGCGGCCGCCCGATCCCGATCAGCCGCCGCCTGCTGCCATCCATCAAGGAGCGGCTCGGAATCGTCTAGAGCGGAGTCCGATCCGGCCGGATCGAACTCCGCTCATAGAGTCCTTGCGTCGCCGCATCGTCCCTGGCTCGCCGGGAAATGCTCTAGTCGATCTTGACGTTGGCCTTGGTGATGACGTCGGCCCAGCGCTTGACGTCGGTCTCGACCAGCGACTTCAGGAACGACCGCGAGCGCTGATCGCGCGGCGGCACGATCGCGCCGAGATCGGTCAGCCGCTTGACGACGTTCGGATTGTCGAGCGCCTTGACGAGCGCCTGGTTGAGGCGGTCGGCGATCTCGACCGGCGTGCCGGCCGGCGCGAAGAGCGCCGTCCAGGCGTCGACCTGATAGGCCGGCAGGCCCGCTTCGACGGTGGTCGCCACCTTGGGCAGCACGTTCGAGCGCGACGGCGCCGCAGTCGCGATCGCCTTGATGGTTCCGCCCTCGACCTGCGGCGCCACGGTGAGAACCTGGTCGCACGAGTAGTCGATCTGTCCGGCCATCAGGTCGTTCATCAGCGGAGCGTTGCCCCGATAGGCCACCTCGGTGGGCTTCGCCTCCAGCAGGCTGGCGAGCAGCAGGCAGGTGAGATGCGCATTCGAGCCGATGCCGTTGTGGCCGACCTTGACCCGCTCGCCGTTGTCCTTGAGGTACTTGATGAAGTCCTTCAGGTTGTCGGCCGCGAGATCCTTGCGGGCGAAGACGACGATCGGGGCCGAGGCGGCGAGGCCGATCGGCAGGAAGTCCGAGCGCGGATCGTAGCGGACCTTGGAGTACAGCGAGTAGGCCGAGGCGTGGGTGCCCATGTGGCCGGCCAGGATGGTGTAGCCGTCGGCGCCCGACCGCATCACCCGGATCGAGCCCGTGGTGCCGCCGGCGCCGGCGACGTTCTCGATGATGATGCGCTGGCCGAGATCCTCCGACATGCCGTCGGCGACGATGCGGGCGATCACATCGGTCGATCCCCCGGGCGCGAACGGCACCACCATGGTGACGAACCGGGTCGGAAACGGCTCCGCCACGGCCGAGCCGCATGCGAGCGCCATGAAGACCGCGAGGCCGAGTAGCTTCCTCATTGTGGTTCCTCACGTTATGAATTGTGGGTGGGGTTTCCTCCGAGCCTCGACATCATGGGCGCCTCGGAATCCCGGTGAAATCCCGTTTCGGAACGGCCAACATCGCGAACCGCGATGGCTGCGGCTGCATCCCCCATGTCACCGTCGGGTTCCCGTCGGCCTCGGAATCCGGTCGGCCCCGTCTGGCCGCCCGCCTCCCCTTCCGCGCCCCAGGAGTCTCTCCCATGAGCCCGCTCCAGTTCGACATCGCGGTGTTGCCGGGCGACGGCATCGGGGCCGAGATCACCGCGCCCGCGGTCGAGCTGGTGAAAGAGGCGGGCCGCCAGGCCGGCCTCGATCTCCGCTTCGAGACGCTGGAGGCCGGCGCCGGGCTCTATGCCCGCACCGGCACTGCCTTTCCGGAGGAGAACTTCCAGCGCGCCGCCGCGGCGGACGCGATCTATCTCTGCGCCATGGGCCTGCCGGACGTCCGCTATCCGGACGGCACCGAGGTCGGCCCGCAGCACGACCTGCGCAAGCGCCTGAACCTCTATGCCGGGGTGCGGCCGTGCCGGACGATGCCGGGCGTGCCCTCGCCGCTCGCCGATCCGCGCGCCGCCACCATCGACTTCGTCATCGTGCGCGAATCGACCGAGGGCCTGTTCGCGTTTCCGCGCGGCCACGACCTCGACGACGAGGAGTATGCCCACAATCTGCTGCGCGTCTCCCGCACCGTCTGCGACAAGCTGTTCGATTTCGCCTTCCGGCTCGCCCGCCGGCGGCACCGGCAGGGCGCCGGCAAGAACCTCGTCACCCACGTCGACAAGGCCAACGTGCTGTCGTCGCAGCACCGGGCGCGGCAGTGGTTCGACGCCGTGGCGGCGCGCCATCCGGACGTCCGGGCGGCGCATCAGTATGTCGACTTCTGCGCCTTCGAGATGGTGCGGCGGCCGTGGATGCTCGACGTGATGCCGACCGAGAACCAGTACGGCGACATCCTGTCGGATCTCGCCTCGGCCCTGATGGGCGGCATGGGCATGGCGCCCTCGGCCGACATCGGCGACCGCCATGCCGTGTTCCAGCCCTGCCACGGCACCGCTCCCGATATCGCCGGCCAGGGCAAGGCCAACCCGACCGCCATGATCCTGTCGGGCGCCATGATGCTCGACTATCTCGGCGACAAGGCGAACCAGCCGGCCGCCTGCGCGGCCGCCGCCACGCTCACCCGCGCCGTCGAGGCGGCCTATGCGGACGGTACGCTGCGGCCGATGGAGCTCGGCGGCTCCTCCGGTACCCGCGACATCGTCGACGCCGTCGGCCGCCGGCTCGCCGGCTGATCGGCGCATCGGCGATCGGACCCGCGCAAGTCGCAGGCCGGTGCTCCCTCTCGCCAGGATCGGCCTTGCTCCGGCCGCGTCGGCACAACCGGCATGTGCGCCGCCGTCTGGCTCGTCGGCGCGATCGCCCCTAATATCGCGCCGCATCGGGCCTCGCGGCGAACCGGCGACCGCCACGGGCGCAGGCCCCGCGTCATTCCCACGCGCCGCGCGTCGGCCCGCCCGGTCGCGGATCGGGACGCCGCCCCCAACCGCCAGGAACATCCTCCGCCATGATCAGCATGTTCGACCTCTACAAGGTCGGGATCGGGCCCTCGAGCTCGCATACGATCGGCCCGATGAAGGCGGCCAACCGCTTCCTCGCCGCCTTGGCCGAGCGTGCGCTTCTCGCCCACGTCACCGCGCTCCGCATCGACATTCACGGCTCCCTGGCCCTCACCGGACGGGGCCATCTCACCGACGTCGCCCTCATCCTCGGCGTCATGGGCGAGCGGCCCGAGAGCGTCGACGTCGACGCGATTCCGAGCCTCGTTCAGGCCGTCCGCGACACCGGCCGGCTGCGGCTCGGCGCCGGCGGCCCCGAGATCGACTTTCCCGACGACGCCCTGACCTTCGATCCCACCAACCTGCCGCGGCACGAGAACGGGCTCGTGCTCCGGGCGCTGGCGGGCGACCGCGTGCTGCTGGAGAAGCGGTATTATTCAGTGGGCGGCGGCTTCGTCGTGGAGGACGGCGAGGCGGCGTCCGACGCCAGCGGCGGGACGGTCTCCTACCCCTACACGACGGCCACCGAGATGCTGGCGCAGTGCCGGCGCACCGGCCTGTCCCTCTCCGGGCTGGTGCTCAAGAACGAGCTGTGCCTGCACACCGAGACGGAGATCAAGGCGTACTTCGCCGATATCTGGCTCAAGATGCGCCAGTGCATGGAGCGCGGCATGCGGACCGAGGGGGTCCTGCCCGGGCCGTTTCGCGTGCCCCGGCGAGCCGCGGCGTTGCACCGCCGCCTCGCCTCCTCGGAGGCGTTGAGCCGCGACCCCATGAACATCATCGACTGGGTCAACGTGTTCGCGCTGGCCGTATCGGAGGAGAACGCCGCCGGCGGGCGGGTGGTGACGGCGCCCACCAACGGCGCCTGCGGCATCGTGCCGGCGGTGCTGGCCTACTACGACCAGTTCATCAAGCCGCTCGATGACGAGGCGTGCCTTCGCTACTTCCTGGCCTCGGCCGCCATCGGGGCCCTGTTCAAGAGGAACGCCTCGATTTCCGGCGCCGAGGTCGGCTGCCAGGGCGAGGTCGGGGTCGCCTGCTCGATGGCGGCGGCAGGCCTCGCCGAGCTCTTGGGAGCGGCGCCCGAACAGGTGTGCACGGCGGCCGAGGTGGCGATGGAGCACAATCTCGGCCTCACCTGCGATCCGGTCGGCGGCCAGGTGCAGATTCCCTGCATCGAGCGCAACGCCATGGGGGCCGTCAAGGCGATCAACGCCACCCGCATGGCGCTCGCCCGCGCCAGCGAGCCGCTGGTGCCGCTCGACAAGGTCATCGAGGCGATGTTCGAGATCGGCAAGGACATGAGCCCCAAGTACCGCGAGACCTCGTGCGGCGGCCTGGCCCTGAAGGTCGCCCCGCCCCTCACGGACGACGCCGGAGATGTGCTCGAAGCGGTCCGCTGGACGCCCTGATCCGAGAGCCGGCCGATCAATTCGGCGGTCGCTCCGGGGCAGCGTGCAGCGCCGAACCCGAAAGGACGCCACCGATCACCCGGAAACAGTGTCAGGTGGGGACGGCTCGGACGCAGCCGCACCGTCCACCACGCACGCCGTTCCCCGCGCCGCCCCGCGCCCGCTATTTCGGGGAGGCTTTCGCGTCTGCCAGCCGCTCCACCGCCACGGTCAACCGCTCGAGCAATTGAGTGATCTTTCCGAGCTGATAGGCCGAATACTCGGCCGCGTGCATGTAGACGAGCTTTTCGTCGATCTTCACCACGCTGGTGCGGATCGACATGAATTCTTGATTCGCGGCGGCCTGGAACCGTTGCTGGTCGTCGTCGCTCATGCGCACCTCTCCCGTGCATCGGTGAACGCCATCGATGCTACCAGAGGTGGCGGCTTCGCCAAGCCCGATATCCGGGCAGGAGCGCAATCTCGCCGTGCAATCCGCAAAAAACAGAGGGGCCCGCAGGCCCCTCTGTCCGACCATCGCGCCTGGCGCGAGATCAACGCTTCGAGAACTGGAACGACCGGCGGGCCTTGGCGCGGCCGTACTTCTTGCGCTCGACCACGCGCGAGTCGCGGGTCAGGAAGCCGCCGCGCTTGAGCACGCCGCGCAGGTCCGGCTCGTAGTGGGTCAGCGCCTTGGAGATGCCGTGGCGCACCGCACCCGCCTGGCCCGACAGGCCGCCGCCCGACACCGTGCAGTTGATGTCGTACTGGCCCGAGCGGTTGGAGCTGACCAGCGGCTGCTGGATCAGCATGCGCAGCACCGGACGCGCGAAGTAGCCTTCGACGTCCTTGCCGTTGATGACGATCTTGCCCGAGCCGGGCTTGATCCAGACGCGGGCGACCGCGTCCTTGCGCTTGCCGGTGGCGTAGGCGCGGCCCTGCTTGTCGAGCTTCTGCTCGTACTTCGGCGCCTCGGAGGTGACGGCCGTCTTCAGGGCCGAGAGATCTTCCAGCGACTGCATGGTCTCGGCCATGATCACGCGCTCCTCGCGTTCTTGCGGTTCATCGCCGCGATGTCGAGCTTCTCCGGGGTCTGGGCGGCGTGCGGATGATCCGGACCACGGTAGACGCGGAGATTGCCGAGCTGCTGACGGCCGAGCGGCCCGCGCGGGAGCATGCGCTGCACCGCCTTCTCGACGATGCGCTCGGGGAAGCGGCCTTCCAGGATCGAGCGCGCCGAACGCTCCTTGATGCCGCCGATGAAGCCGGTGTGGTGGTAGTACACCTTCTGCTGCACCTTGCGGCCGGTGAAGACCACCTTCTCGGCGTTGACGATGATGACGTTGTCACCGCAGTCGACATGGGGCGTGTAGGTCGGCTTGTGCTTGCCGCGCAGCCGCATCGCGACGATCGCGGCGAGCCGGCCCACGACGAGACCGCTGGCGTCGATCATCACCCACTTCTTGTCGACCTCGGCAGGCTTGGCCGAATAGCTCTTCATGGCGTCCTGATCCGAATCCGAATGCTGGGGAACCCGGCGGGCGCCACCGGGGCCCACCACCGTGCGGCGCTTCTAGCCTGGGGGCGGCTTCGGCGTCAACTGGCCGACACTAGAATTCAACCTTATGTGTCAGGGACTTAAAAATATGGTGTTTTGATACCAGTCGACAAGTCCACTGCCGGACTGGCCGTCGGGTGCCCGGCACCATGGCTGTACGGAATCACCGCCGCCGCGCGTAGCCCACCGCTCGCGGCGCGGTGCGGTTGTCGGCGGCGACCCGGGCCGACTACCATCGTCGATCCGAATGCCGTCGGCCGCGTTGACGTCGCGGCGGCGAAGCTCGGCCGACTGCCGCCGACCACTGTGGACAACCGCATGCCCCTCACCACGTCTGCGTTCACCGACCCCGCTCTCGCGAACCGAACATCCGCATCCGCTCCGATCGTGCGGCGCGAGGACCACGACCGCGTCGCCCTGGTGGTGCTCGACCGGCCGAAGAGCCGCAATGCCCTGTCGGACGCGATGCTGGCGGCGCTGGCCGAGACCTTCTCGGGGCTGGCCGAGGAGCGCCGCATCCGCGCCGTGGTGCTGGCCGCCGAAGGGCCGGTGTTCTGCGCCGGGCACGACCTCAAGGAGATGACGGCGCACCGTACCGATCCGGACCGCGGCCGCGCCTATTTCGCCGATCTGCTGGGGCGCTGCGCCGCTGTCATGCAGGCGGTGGTGAACCTGCCCCAGCCGGTGATCGCCGCCGTCAACGGTACCGCCACGGCGGCCGGCTGCCAGCTCGTCGCGAGCTGCGATCTCGCGATCGCCGCGGCGAACGCCCGCTTCTGCACCCCGGGCGTCGACATCGGCCTGTTCTGCTCGACCCCGATGGTGGCGCTGTCGCGCAACGTGGCGCCCAAGCACGCGATGGCGATGCTGCTGACCGGCGACATGGTCGACGCCGCCGAGGCGGCCCGCATCGGGCTCGTCAACCGGGTGGTCGAGCCCGGCCGCGAGCGCCCCGAGGCGCTGGTGCTGGCCGAGCGGATCGCCGCCAAGTCGGCGGTGGCGATCCGTCACGGCAAGCGGGCGTTCTACCGCCAGCGTGAACTTCCGCTGGCCGACGCCTACCACTATGCGGCCACCGTGATGACCGAGAACATGATGGCGCGCGACGCCGAGGAGGGCATCGACGCCTTCATCGGCAAGCGCCGCCCCACCTGGGAGGACCAATGACCCCACCGACCCCGTCGCCGGCCGCCGCTGCGGCCGCCCCGACCGGCCTCGCCGCGATCGCCGCCCGGCTCGGTCTCCGGCTCGACCGCGGCGCCCTCGTTCGCATGGTGGCGGCCGGCTCCGCCTGGGGGCTCGTCGTGTCGCTCGGCCTCACGGCGGCGCGCGCCTGGAGCTGCGGCACCATCTGTCCCGACGCCGCCGCTCTCGACGCCGTGGTCACCGCCGGGCTCGGCATCGTCACGGTCGGCCCGCTCGCCGCCTTAAGCCGCCGTCCCGATCGCGCCCCCACCACCTGACGGCACACTGGCGAGCCGGCAACCGTCGGAGCGACCATGACCGACCGCCAACCCGGCTTTGCCACGCTCGCCGTTCATGCCGGCGCCCAGCCCGACCCGACCACCGGCGCGCGGGCGACGCCGATCTACCAGACCACGTCCTACGTCTGTCGCGTANGGGGGCGCCCCCCCCCCCCCCCGGCGCGCGCGCGCCCCCCCCCCCGGGGGCGGCCCCCCCCCCCCCCCGCCTCCGAGGAGATCCCCGAATGCGTGCTTCCGTGTCCCGTGGCGCCGTGCTCGCCGCCTCGTTCGGCTTCGCTCTGCTGGTCGGCCTCGCTCCCCAGGCTGCTCACGCCCAGTCGGCGCAGGATCAGCAGGCGTGCCAGTTCGACGCCCAGACCTTCTGCCAGGAGGCGATCCCGGACCACAGCCGGGTCTATCGCTGCCTGAAGCGCAACCAGTCGCGCATCAGCCCCGCCTGCCGGGCCGCCATCAACAAGGGCAAGGCGCCGCGCCGCGGCCGCCCGGGCGCCGCCTACTGAGACGGACGGCGCGGCCAGCACGGCCGGTGCGCCGGCCGTGACCGCGCGGGCCCGGATCTGATATCGGTTCGGCATGACCCACGACAGCTATCCGGACGCCTATATCCGCGGCATCCTCGCGACCTGCCGCACCATCGCGATGGTGGGCGCCTCGGCCAAGGACAACCGGCCGAGCTACTTCGCCTTCAAATACCTGCTGGAGCGCGGCTACCGGATGATCCCGGTGAACCCGGGACTGGCCGGCGGCCAGATCCTCGGCCAGACCGTCCACGCCCGCCTCACCGACATTCCCGAGCCCGTCGACATGGTCGACGTGTTCCGCGCCGCCTCGGCGGTGCCGGCCGTGCTCGACGAGGTGCTGACGATGACGCCCCGCCCGGCGGTGCTGTGGCTCCAGCTCGGCGTGCGCGACGCGGCGAGCGCCGCCCGCGCCGAGAGCCACGGCATCAAGGTGGTGATGGATCGCTGCCCGAAGATCGAGTACGGCCGCCTCTCCTCCGAGATCGGCTGGATGGGGGTCAACTCGCGCACCCTGTCGTCACGCCGCCCGCCGATGCCGGTGCGCGGCGTGCAGCGGCTGTCGCTCGATCGGGTGACGCTGGCGGGCGGCACCGTCGCGGGCCGCCCGCGCGAGGATGAAACCGGCGCATGAGGCACGCGCCGCGGCAGGATTTTCCGGCGCGGCGCCGGCGCGGCGGATAGGATTGCTTCGTCGCGGCGCGCCTTGACGGCGGTCCGCCGTGGGCTACACCGGAACCTCTGTTTTCCGCCGCCTGCTGTCTTCCGCCGCCTGCCAGTCACGGAGCGACCATGACCGACCGCCAACCCGGCTTTGCCACGCTCGCCGTTCATGCCGGCGCCCAGCCCGACCCGACCACCGGCGCGCGGGCGACGCCGATCTACCAGACCACGTCCTACGTGTTCGAGAGCGTCGACCACGCGGCCTCGCTGTTCGGTCTCCAGGCGTTCGGCAACATCTACACGCGCATCACCAACCCGACCAATGCGGTGCTGGAGGAGCGCGTCGCCGCGCTCGAAGGCGGCACCGCGGCACTCGCCGTCGCCTCGGGTCATGCCGCCCAGATGCTGGTGATGCATGCCCTGATGATGCCGGGCGACGAGTTCGTCGCCTCGAAGAAGCTCTATGGCGGCTCGATCAACCAGTTCAACCATTCGTACAAGAGCTTCGGCTGGAACGTCGTGTGGGCCGACCCGGACGACCTCCAGAGCTTCGAGCGCGCGGTGTCGCCGAAGACCAAGGCGATCTTCGTCGAGTCCATCGCCAATCCGGGCGGCGTCATCACCGACCTCGCGGCGATCGCCCAGATCGCCCGCCGCGCCGGCGTGCCGCTGATCGTCGACAACACCCTGGCGACGCCCTATCTGTGCCGGCCGTTCGAGCACGGCGCCGACATCGTCGTCCACTCGGCCACCAAGTTCCTCGGCGGCCACGGCAACTCGATCGGCGGCCTCATCGTCGACGGCGGCACCTTCAACTGGTCGCGCGAGCGGCGCTACCCGATGCTGTGCGAGCCGCGCCCCGAATACAACGGCATGGTGCTGCACGAGACGTTCGGCAACTTCGCCTTCGCGATCGCCTGCCGGGTGCTCGGCCTGCGCGATCTCGGCCCGGCGCTGTCGCCGTTCAACGCCTTCCTGATCCTCACCGGCATCGAGACGCTGCCGCTGCGCATGCAGCGCCATTGCGACAACGCGCTGGCGGTGGCCGAGTGGTTGTCGAAGCACCCGAAGGTGGCGTGGGTGAGCTATCCGGGCCTGCCCGGCGATCGTTATCACGCGCTCGCCAAGACCTACGTGCCGAAGGGCGCCGGCGCCGTGTTCACGTTCGGGCTCGCGGGCGGCTACGACGCCGGCGTCAAGCTCGTCTCCAACGTCAAGCTGTTCTCGCACCTCGCCAACATCGGCGACACGAGGTCGCTGGTCATTCACCCGGCCTCGACCACCCACCGGCAGCTCTCCGACGACCAGAAGGTGCAGGCCGGCGCCGGGCCGGACGTGGTGCGGCTGTCGATCGGCATCGAGGACAAGGACGACATCATCGCGGATCTGGAGCAGGCGCTGGCGGAGTAGGCTCCCGGCTCGCGTGCGTGCGCGGCGGAACGAGACTGATACCGAGGCTCATACCAAGGCGGGGCTCATACCGAGCCGAGGCTATCCGAGATGGACCGCCGGTCAGGGCCGACGGTCCATCCCGCCGAGAGGACGGGATCGGATTCGAGTCTCGTCCACCACCGTGTAGCGGCCGAGCATTCGGTCCCCGAGTCGCTCGATGGCCACGGCGAGGCGAGGCCATTTGGCGAGCCGCCGAGCCGGCTCGATCCGCAGCAGAACCAGACCCGGCACCTCCTTGCGCTGACGAAACACGAGATCGCCGAAATCCTTGTCCTCCGTCAGCAGCAGCCGGCCCTGACCGCTGGCGAGAGCCAGGACGGCGGCATCGGACGCCCCCGGAGCGTGGTCGGCGATGTCGAGCACATCGTGGTGGGCGGCCCGCAGATGCTCCACGATGGCGGCATCGACGCACTCGTCGACCAGCCATCGCATCGCAAGTCACCCGAACACGACGTCTTCGTCGGCCAGATAGTCGGCCGCGAACGCCTGGGCGGCCTGGATATCCTCGGGTGTCAGACGGGGATGGTCGGCGATGATCGTCTCGGTCGAGAGGCCGGCCCCGAGCTTGCGCAGAATCGTCTCGATCGGGACCCGTGTGCCGCGGATCACCGGCTTGCCACCCATGACGGCTGGGTCGATGTCGATCCGAGGATGTCTCATCGAGACCATTCTAGCAGGCGAACCGCAGGATGCGGAAGCGGCCCGGCCGACCCGAGCGACGGCCTCCCCGCCGCGCCGGAACCGTCGTACACTCGCGCGGCCCTTTCGCCGGATGCTCCCGGAGTCTCCATGCTGCACCGATGGACGTCGCACCGGGGAAACGCCCGCGTGGTCGCAATGGTTGCGGTCGCGATGGTTGCGGTCGCGCTCCTCCTCGTCGTGCCGGCCACCGCCCCGGCCCACGCCGGCGACCGTGTCGCGCTGGTGATCGGCAATGGCGCCTACCGCCACGCCACCCCCCTCCCCAATCCGCCGAACGATGCCGCCGATGTGGCCGCCATGCTGCGGCGCATCGGCTTCACGGTGATCGAGGGCCGCGATCTCGACAAGCATGGCCTGGAGGACAAGATCCGCGCCTTCGGCCGCGCCCTCGACCAGTCCCGGGTGGCCCTGTTCTTCTACGCCGGCCACGGCCTCCAGGTGTCGGGCAAGAACTATCTGGTGCCGATCGACGCCCGGCTCGAGCGGCCCGGCGATCTCTCCTTCGAGACCGTCGAGGTCGGCCAGGTCCTCGGCCAGATGGAGGCGGACGCGCGGGTGAACCTGGTGTTCCTCGATGCCTGTCGGGACAACCCGCTGGCGCGCTCGCTGGCCCGCTCGCTCGGCACCCGCTCGGCGGCGGTCGGCACCGGCCTCGCCTCGATCCAGAGCGCGGTCGGCACCCTGATCGCCTACGCGACCCAGCCCGACAACGTCGCCCTCGACGGCAGTGGCCGCAACAGCCCGTTCACCACGGCGCTGCTGAAGCACGTCCCCACCCCGGGGCTGGATATCGCCGTGCTGATGCGGCGCATCCGTGCCGACGTGGTCGCCGAGACCCGTTCCCGCCAGGTGCCGTGGGACCATTCCTCGCTGATCGGCGACGTCGTGCTGGTGCCGGCCGCGACCACGGCGCCGCCGCCCACCCCGCCGGTCGCCGGGCTGCCGGTGCAGCCGGCTCCGTCGTCGACCGCCCGCAGCCAGGACGCCGAGATCGCCTACTGGAACTCGGTCAAGGACAGCGGCGACGTCGCCCAGCTCCGCAGCTATGTGGCGGCGTTCCCGGGCGGCACCTTCGTGGCGCTCGCCGAGCTGCGCATCCGCGAGATCGAGAACCGCACCCCGTCGCCACGCCCGGCCGGCGACGGCCGTATCCAGGCGGGTGTGCAGACCGGCGTGCAGCCGGGCGCGCCGAGCGCCGTCCAGCCGGGCGTCCAGGCTGGTGTCAAGGCCGGCGTCCAACCCGGCGTCCAAGTCGGCGTCCGCGCCGAGCCGGGCGGCGGCCCGGCCAGGCCGTCGTCGCCGCGCGAAGACTGCGCTCGCTTCGGCAGCGCGGCCGGCACCGATCTCTACTGCGCCAGCTCGGTGCTGGCCCCGCAGCTCGGCAACTCCTACGGGGTGCGCAACCTGTTCGCCGGCGATCCCGGCGCCGCCTGGGTCGAGGGCGCGGCGGGAGACGGCACCGGCGAATGGGTGACCATCGCGTTCGACGGCGAGCGGCTGGTCCGCCAGATCATCGTGCACAACGGCTACCAGAAGAGTTCCGACCTGTTCGTCAAGAACGGCCGGGTGGCGCGGCTGCGCCTGGTCTTCTCGTCGGGCGAGACGCGCAGCTTCACGCTCCAGGACCGGCTCGGCCCGCAGCCCCTGGTGCTCGACCGCCCGGTGCGCGCCCACTGGGTCCAGGTGGTGATCGACGGCACCTATCGCGGCACCCACTACACCGACACGGCGATCTCCAAGCTCGCCGTCGTCTCCGACCGGCTGCCCTGACGCAACGGAAGGCGGCTCGCGTCCGCTGTCAGCGCGCCGCCAGCACCAGATCGGGCGCCGCCGGAGCCGGCGCCGCCGCCGGCCGCGTCAACCGCTCGGCATGCAGCACCGCGAGCATCAGCACGACCAGCGCGGTCGCCTGGTGCAGCAAGGCGAGGTCGATCGGCACCCGCGCCAGGAGCGTCATCACGCCGATGGCGATCTGCACCGCAATGGCGGCCGTCACGGCGAGCGCGCCGCGCCGCACGCCCCGCTCGCAGGTCGACGCCAGCGCATCGACGAAATGCGCGAGCGCCACCAGCGCCAACGTGTAGCCCACCATCCGGTGGGTGAACTGGATGGTCAGGGCGTTCTCGAAGAAGTTCATCCACAGCGGATCGGCGAAGAACAGGTCGGCGGCGCGCGGGATCAGCCGGTCGTCGATCAGCGGCCAGGTGTTGTGGACGAGCCCGGCCCGCAGCCCGGCGACCAGCGCGCCGAAATAGATCTGCACCAGCGTGAGCCCGGCGAGCACCACGGCGCCGATGCGCAGCCGTGCCGGCACCGCGACGATGCCGCGCGCCCCCACCCGCGCCGCCGTCCACACCAGCGCGGCGAACACCAGGCAGGCCAGCGTCAGATGGAAGGCGAGCCGGTAATGCGAGACGTAGATGCGATCGGCGAGCCCAGACGACACCATCCACCATCCCACGCCGGCCTGCACGGCACCGAGCGCGAAGATCGCCGACAGGCCGACGACCAGGCCGCGGCCGAGCGCGCCGCGCCAGAGGAACCACAGAAACGGCAGCAGGAAGACGAGCCCGGTCAGCCGCGCCACGTTGCGATGGCCCCACTCCCACCAGTAGATCGTTTTGAAGTCGCCGAGCGTCATGCCGCGGTTGACGAGCTGGTACTGCGGGATCGCCTTGTACTTGTCGAACTCGGCCAGCCATCTGGCCTCGGTCAGCGGCGGCAGCGTGCCGGTGAGCGGCCGCCACTCCACGATCGACAGGCCGGACTCGGTCAGCCGGGTGGCGCCGCCGACCACGACGGTGAGGAAGACGAGCCCCGCCACCACGACGAGCCACAGGCGGAGCAGACGAACGGTGCTGTACGACACGGGACGCATCCGGGGGGTTGCCGCCGGCGATGCGCCGGCGCGGTTGCGGCCGGCGGGGTGTCGGTCGCCGGCACGGGAATGGCCGCGACGGCTCGCCACCGGCCGAGGCTCCATGACCGCCCGGCTCCAGCCCGGCGGCGGCTCGCATCGGCTGACGGCTTGCGTCGGCCGGGCCGGACCTTATAGATCGGGGCCGCCGGTCGCAATCGGCGAGCCGGCCGCGCCCGGCCGGGCCTTGGGCCCGCCTCGGAGCGGCGCAGGCGCCGCGGCGTCGGCGACGGCCATTTCCGGGACCCGCGCGCCGGCGCGCCGCGGCCCGTCACGACGGTGACGCCATGCATATCCGCTACCGCCGCCTGGTCGGCGTCTTCGCGCTCGTCGCGCTGTTCCTGGTGTGGGGCTTCCTGGCGCTCGGCGTCGGCTACTTCCTGCTCGGCTCGCCCGAATGGTGGGTCCGGATGACGTATTACGCCATCGCGGGCGCCGGCTGGCTGCCTTTCGCGATGCCCATCGTCAGCTTCATGTCGCGCCGACGCGACGAGCCAGCCTGACCCGCCACCTCCTCAGGAGGCGCGGCGCAGGCCCGACAAGGCGTTCCACAGCGCCGTTCCGGCGCCCGACACCAGCACGTCGACATAGCGGCCGCGCTGGAACTCACCGTTGATCGAGATGCGCGGCAGCGCCGTCAGGGTCTCGGCATGTTCGGGAAACAGCACGCCCGGCCGGGTGGTGACAGCGGTGCGGAAGCCGAGTTCCGCCGCCAGGGCGAACTCGCGCGGCCCCGCCGCGGTGGCGTCGCCATACGGATAGGCGAGATGGCGGGGTGCGGCGCCGAGTGCCGCCTCCAGCACGGCCCGGCCCATCTTCAGCTCGGAGCGGGCGACGCTGTCGCACGCCTTGGCCAGGATCACATGGTTGACCGTGTGGGCCCCGATGGTGACCAGCGGATCGGCGGCGAGCTCGACGATCTCGTCCCAGCTCATGCACAGGGTGTCGCAGATCGCCGCGATGTCGACGCCGTAGCGGGCGGCGAGCTCGCGCACGGTGTCGATCATCCGCGCCTCGCTCGGCATCGCCCGCAGCCAGCCATAGAGCAGCCGGAACGCCTCGGCCTTCTCGGCCGCACCGGCGCAGTCGATGCGGCAGTCGCGGCCGTCCATCTCCAGCACGATGCGGTCGTTGCCGGCGATCACGGCTTCGAGAGCCGTCCACCACAGCGCGCCGAGCCGATCCGGAAAGCTGGTCGGGACATAGATGCAGAACGGAATCCCGTGCCGCGCCAGGATCGGATGCGCCCACTCCTTGTTGTCGCGATAGCCGTCGTCGAACGTGAAGGCGACGAAGCGGCGGCCGAAGTCGCGTTCGGTGAGACGGCGATGCACCTCGTCGAGCGAGATGAAGTCGACACGATCGCGCGCCAGCCGGCCAACCACCGCCTCCAGGAACTCCGGGGTGATCTCCAGGTGCTGGTTGGGCTGGAACCCGTCGCGCCGCGCCGGGCGCACGTGGTGCAGCATCAGGATGGCGCCGACGCCGCCGACATAGCGGCGCATGAGCCGGTGGGCGCCGGTGAAGTACAGCGCCTCGAACCCGGAACGGATGATCGCTTTCTTCAACTGCTGCACGTCCTCGGTCCGTCGGCCCCGGTGCGCATCACGCTGCATGATGCGGCATTTGCCGGCGGGGCGCCAATCGGGCGCCGAGGGAACCCGGGCCGGGCACGCCGCGCGAGCCCGGCGTGCCGCGGCGGTGCGGTCCCTCGCACGCCGGCTTCCCAGGCATACCAACCCTTTGTTGATACTTCTTTGCCAGCCTGCCGGCCATGCAGGCCGAACCGGGTGGGGTGTGCCAGATGAGCGTCGTCGATCTGTCCGCGACCCCCGAGGCGGCGCCGGCCGGCCGGTCGTCCGCCGGCATCGCTGGGCCGATCGCCACGGTCGACGTCCTGGACGATCTCGCCGCCGCCGCCCCGGCCTGGCGCGAGCTGGCCGCCCACGGGGCGATCGCCACCGCGTTTCAGCGCTTCGAATGGATCGACGCCTGGCAGCGGAATGTCGGGACGCCCGAGGGCTTCCGGCCGCTGGTGGTGATCGGCCGCGACCGCGCCGGCGCGCCCGCCTTCCTGTGGCCCTTCGTCCACCGTCCCGGCGCGCTGACGGTCGCCCGCTTCCCCGGCCTCGCCCATTCGGGCCTCAACATCGGCCTGTGGCGCCGCGACGCCGCCGCCGCCCTGACGGCCGCCGATATCCTGGCCCTGCTGCGGCAGGCCGGCCGCCGCCACGGCATCGACCTGTTCCGGCTGGAGCGCCAGCCGCCGCGCTGGCGTGGGCTCGACAACCCGTTCGCCCGGCTGCCGCATCGCCCGACCGTCGACGACGTGCCGTCCCAGGCGTTCCCGGCCGAGCCGCCCGAGGAGGTGTTCAAGGCGGTGGTGAGCCGCGACATGCGCGGCCGCCTGCGCACCAAGGAGCGCAAGCTGGAGAAGCTCGCCGGCTATCGCTACCTGCGCGCCACCACGGTGGCCGACGCCGACCGCGTGCTCGATGCCTTCCTGGCCCAGAAGGCCGCCCATTTCGCCGCCCAGGGTATCCCCGACGTGTTCGCCGAGCCGGGCGTCGCGGCGTTCCTGCGCGAGAGCTGCCGGGTCGGGCTCGCCGACGGGCGGCCGGGCATCGAGCTGCACGCCATCGAGGGCGGCGGCGAGGTGATCGCCGTGATGGGCGGGGTCGCCGACGACCACCGCTTCTCCTGCATGTTCAACTCCTACACGACGAGCGAGAACGGCCGCTGGAGCCCCGGGCTGATCCTGATCACCCACATCGTGCGCGACTGCGCGGCGCGCGGCCTCGCGGGCTTCGATCTCGGTCCGGGTGCCGCGTCCTACAAGGGCTTCTTCTGCCGCGAGCCGGAGAACCTGTTCGACAGCGAGGTGGCGGTGTCGCTGCGCGGACGGCTCGCCGCGCCGCTGCTGGCCGGCCTCGCCGAGGCCCGCCGTCGCGCCAAGCAGAACGAGCGGGTGCGTGCCCTGGTGCACCGGCTGCGCCGCCTCGTCGGCGGCGAGGCGCCCGCCCGTCCCGACTGACATCCGATCGACATTCGGCCGAGGCGCGCCGCTCAGGCCGCCTCGGTGTGCGGGGTCGGCGCCGTCAGCGGCGCCCCGGCGAGGACGATCAGACCGTCGCCGTAGCCGGCCCCCGCCAGGCGCGTCTGCGCCACCTCGGCGATCGGGTCGGTGGTGTCGGGCACCACCAGCACGCCGCCCGGCGCCAGCTCGGCCATCTGGTCGCATGCCACCGCCTCGAACGTGCCGACGTCGATGAGGACGTGGTCGTAGGTGCGGGCGAGCGCATCGATCATGGTGACGAAGCGCAACGAGGCGAGCAGCGCCGCCGTGTCGGCCTCGCCACGGCCGCGCGGCACCACATGGGCCCGCGAGAGCTTGTCGCGGGCGATGATCTCCCCGAAGGTCGCCTCGCCCCGCACCATGTCGGTGACGCCGGGGCCGTCGCCGCCGATCAGCGGGCCGGTCGCTCCGGCCGGCTCGGAGCCGAGCCGGACCAGCACCACGAGCGAGTCGCGCGACAGGAGCCGGGCCACCGCGATGGCCGCCTGGGTGGTGCGACCGTCCGGCGCCGTACCGAACACCGCGACCTGCCGCCCCACCGCACCGTCGCGCAGGCGGCTGGCCAGCTCGTCGATCGACGACAGGGTGACGCCGCCCGCCTCCCCGGTACCGCCCGCCGCGATCCCCGCCGCGGTGTCGGCGGCGATCGCCGGGCTCGGGTCGACCATGCTGGTCGGCGCGACGGCGGACGATGCGGCCGCACCGGCGCTCGTCTCCGTCCCGCTCTCGGCCGTCTCGGCCACCGTCCCGGTCCCCGCCGCGGCCCGGGCGCCACCGAACGACGGCAGCGCCGGGGTGAGCCGGCCGAACAGCCGACGCGCCGGCGGCTCGGCAGGTGCCTCGGCCCCGGCCGGCGCGGCGACCTGCGCGGGCTCGCGCGGCGCCGCCACCCGCATGGTCTCGGCAGCCGGTCCATCGTGATAGGCGGTCGCCCAGCGCGGCTCCGATCGCTCCGCCGGCTCCGGCATCTCGCCACGCTCGGGCGCCCCGGCGCGCAACAGCTCGCCGGCGGTGACGAGGCCGGTGAACACCGCGAAGGTCGCCAGCGTCGCCACCAGCACCATCGGCAGCTTCTTGGGGAAGAACGGCGTGTTGGACACGATGGCGCGCGAGATGACGCGGGCGTCGGCGGGCGCCGAGCCGATGCTCTCGCGGGCGGTCGCCTCGCGGTACTTGCCGAGATAGGATTCGAGCAGGTCGCGCTTCGACTTGGCGTCGCGCTCCAGCGCCCGCAGGCGAACGTCGTCCTCGTTGCTGGTGGCCGCCTGGCGCTTGAGCGTGTCGAGCTCGGCGCCGAGCTTGGTGACCCGCTCGGCCGCCTCGCGGGCGTCGTTCTCCAGCGTGCGCACCAGCTTCTCGACCTCGGACCGGATCTGCCGGTCGTAATCGGAGATCTGCGCCTTTAGCTCCTTGATGCGCGGGTGGTTGTCGAGCAGCGTCGAGTACTGCTCGGCGAGCTGGGCCCGCAGCGCCACCCGCTGCTCCGACAGCCGGCGGATGAACTCGGAGTTGACGATCTCGGACGCCTCGATGGCGTCGCCGCGCCGTAGCATGTCGCGCAGCAGCCGCGCTCGGGTCTCGAGATCCGCCTTGCGGGCGCGGGCCGCCCCGAGCTGGGTGTTGAACTCGCCGAGCTGCTGATTGGACAGCGTGGTGTTGTTGGTGCCGACGAACAGGTTGCTGCGCGAGCGGAAGTCCTCGACCCGCGCCTCCGCCTCGGCGACCTCGCGGCGCAGCCGCTCGATCTCGCCGGCCAGCCAGCGGCTCGCCGCCTGGGTCTCCTCCTGCTTGGTGCCCTGCTGAAGCTTGAGGTACCCTTGAGCGATCGCATTGGCGACGCGGGCCGCCAGCAGCGGATCGAACGACTGGAACTCCAGCGTGATGACCCGCGACTTGTCGACCGCGTAGGCGGTGAGCCGGTCGTACCAGGCGTCGAGCACCCGCTCCTCGGGCGTCATCCGGTAGGGATCGCGGGAGATGCCGAGCGCCACGGTGGCGCGCTTGAGCGGCGACAACCCCTCGATCAGCGGATCGAACTCGGGCCGCTCCGCGAGCTTCAGCTCGGCGATCACCTGGGAGGCCAGCTCGCGCGACAGGATGAGCTGCACCTGGCTCGCCATCGCCTCCTGGTCGGCGGCGGTGCGGTCGATGCCGGCGCGGTCGGCCTCCGGCCGCAGGAACACGTTCTCGCGGCCCTCGTAGAGGATGCGGGCCTCGGACTTGTAGCGGGGCGTGAGCAGGTTGACGGCGACGGTGGCGGCCAGCGCCACCACGAGGGTCGGCAGGATGATCAGCCACTTGCGCCGCCACAGCGCACGACCGATCGCCCGCATGTCG
Organism: Rhodoplanes sp. P11; assembly: GCF_964266735.1. Lineage (NCBI taxonomy): Bacteria > Pseudomonadati > Pseudomonadota > Alphaproteobacteria > Hyphomicrobiales > Nitrobacteraceae > Rhodoplanes > Rhodoplanes sp. P11. The sequence goes on along the minus strand of NZ_CAXWGY010000001.1, from coordinate 1,814,069 downwards.
AGTTCGCCGACACGCGGCGCCCCGGGGTCACCGCTCGTTCCGATCGACATACTGGGACTCCACGACCGACAGACGATACGCACGCGGCCCGATTTCATCCCATTATGGTTGCCGCTGGGTTAATCGTCACCTCCCGGGCACGCGGCGCCCGGGGAGGTTAACCTTGACAGATGGTTTCTCGTGTCCTGAATTCGGTCCTCGTTTCATTCCGCCGTCGGGACCGCTACCGATGCGGCGGGCCTCGGTGATCGCCCGCCCGGCGGAGGACTCGGTGATGGACGTGCCGGTTCGCTTGAGAATCGTGCACGTCGTGCGCGCGCCGATCGGCGGCATCTTCCGCCACGTGTGCGACCTCGCCACCGCCCAGAGCGCCGCCGGCCACACGGTCGGCATCCTGTGCGACTCGCAGACTGGCGGCGACTTCGAAGCGCAGGCGATCGAGCGTGTCGGCCGCCGTCTGGCGCTCGGTGCGACGCGCCTGCCGATGCGGCGTGATGTCTCGCCCGCCGACCTCGCCACCCTCTGGCGCCTTACCCGCCACGTCCAGAGCCTCGCCCCCGACGTCATCCATTGTCACGGCGCCAAGGGCGGCGTGTACGGCCGCCTGATCGGTGCTCGGCTGGGCCGCCGCCGGCCGATCGCCTGCCTGTACGCGCCGCACGGCGGCAGCCTGCACTACGCGCCGTCGTCGCTGGAGGGCCGCTTCTACTTCACGGTGGAGCGCGCCCTCGAACGGTTCACCGATGCGCTCGTCCATGTCAGCGCCTACGAGGCCGAGACCTATCGCCGCAAGATCGGGGCGCCGCGCTGCCGCGCCGTGGTGATCCACAACGGCCTGCGCGCCGAGGAGTTCGAGCCGGTGATCCCGCGTGAGGACGCGCGCGATCTCCTGTTCCTCGGCATGTACCGCGACCTCAAGGGCACCGACGTGTTCCTGGAGGCGATCGCCCGGCTGGAGAGCCGATACGGCCGCCGCGCCGGCGCCCACCTGTTCGGCCAGGCCGAGGACGAGGGCCGCGCCCGCTACCAGGCGTTCGCCGCGTCGCTGGGCATCGCCGACCGGGTGACCTTCCACGACCCCGCCCCGACCCGCGAGGCGTTCGCCTGCGGCCGCGCCATCGTGGTGCCGTCGCGGGCGGAATCGATGCCCTATATCGTGCTGGAGGCGATCGCGGCCGGCCTGCCGATCGTGGCGACGCGGGTGGGCGGCATCCCGGAGATCTTCGGGCCGCGGGCCGGCGAGCTGGTGCCGCCCGGCGACCCCGACGCGCTCGCCGCCGCCCTCGACGCCCTGCTGGCCGACCCGGTGCGGGCCCAGCTCGACGCCGCCGCCCGCTTCGACTGGCTGCGCCCGCGCTTCAATATCGAGGCCATGCAGCGCCGGGTGGACGAGCTCTACGGAGAGATCCTCGCGGCCAAGACCCGCGCCCGCGAGGCGCGGGGGCGGACCGGCCCGGTGCGCACGGCCTGAGGGCGGTTTTCTCTCGGGAAGGCATTTACCCTGTCGGCGGGATCACCGGATCGTTTGTTGCAGGTTTACACGTCCCTCGGGTTTTTCGGATAAAACCGGGTCCGGGGTCGCCGTGCCGCGCGCCGGCCGGCGCCCGCTCCGCAACCCCCCGGAGAGACGCACCATGGCGCTCGCCACCCGGCCCATGAACCAGCCCCTTCCCGGCCGTCCCGGCAGCCATTCGTCGACCCCACGCGAGCTCGGCCCGCTCGCCCGCGCCATCGCCGAGGAGCCGATCGCCGACGCCGTGTCGCCAGTGGTGCTGACCGGCATCGCCCGCATCGTCGAGTTCGTGCTGATCGCGCTCTCGGGCGCCGTCGTCCACGCCATCTGGATCTACCCGATCAGCGGCTTCGAGCCGATGTACTTGGTGATCGAGCTGGCGGTCGCCGCCGCCGCGGTCATCGCGTTCCAGATCGTCGACATCTACAACGTCCAGGCGTTCCGCTCCCACGTCTATCAGCTCGGCCGGCTCGGCCTCGCCTGGTCGGTGGTGTTCCTGCTGGCGCTCGCCCTCACCTTCTTCACCAAGACCGAGTACAGCTTCTCGCGCGGCTGGACCGCCGGCTGGTACGCGGTCGGCCTCGTCGTGCTGTTCGGCTGGCGGATCGCGCTGGGCGCGCTGGTCCGCCATTGGGCCGATCAAGGCCGGCTGATCCGCCGCGTCGTCATCGTCGGCGGCGGCCGCGAGGGCGAGGCGCTGGTGCGCGCCATCGCGTCGGAGGCGCATTCGGACCTGCGGGTGTGCGGCGTGTTCGACGACCGCGCCGACGATCGCTCGCCCTCGGTGGTGGCGGGTGTGCCGAAGCTCGGCACCGTCGACGACCTCGTCGAGTTCACCCGCCGCACCCGCGTCGACCTGATCCTGGTGTCGCTGCCGCTGACCGCCGAGGAGCGCGTCCTCCAGATGGCGCGCAAGCTGTGGGTGCTGCCGGTCGACGTCCGCCTCGCCGCCCACATGAACCGGCTGCGCTTCCGCCCGCGCGCCTACTCCTACATCGGCAACATTCCGGTCCTCGACATCTTCGACAAGCCGATCGCCGACTGGAACCTGGTGCTCAAGTCGGTGTTCGACCGGGTCGTCGCGGTCCTGATCCTGCTGGCGATCTCGCCCGTGATGCTGGCGACGGCGCTCGCCATCAAGCTCGACAGCAAGGGGCCGGTGTTCTTCAAGCAGCGCCGGCTCGGCTTCAACAACGAGGTGATCGAGGTCTTCAAGTTCCGCTCGCTCTATCACGAGCACGCCGATCCGGACGCCAAGCGCGTGGTGACCAAGGGCGACAACCGGGTGACGCGGGTCGGCCGCTTCATCCGCAAGACTTCGATCGACGAGCTGCCGCAGCTCCTCAACGTGCTGCGCGGCGATCTCTCGCTGGTCGGGCCGCGGCCGCACGCCATCCACGCGCCGCTCGCCAACAAGCTGTGGGACGATGTCGTCGACGGCTACTTCGCCCGCCACCGGGTCCGGCCCGGCATCACCGGCTGGGCCCAGATCAACGGCTGGCGCGGCGAGCTGGACAGCCCCGAGAAGCTCCAGCAGCGCGTCGAGCACGATCTCTACTACATCGAGAACTGGTCGCTGCTGTTCGACCTCTACATCCTGCTGCGCACGCCCTTCGCCTTGCTGAAGACGGAGAACGCCTATTGACCGCGGCCGCGCGACCGCAGCATGCGACCGGCCGGGCGAGGACCGCGCGATGACGCTCGCCGGCACCGCGACCCTGCCGCACCGGGCGCCCTATCCGGCACCGCTCGGGCTCGCCGGCGGCCGGACACGTCGTCCGGCCGAGACGGCGGGAGAGCGGCTGCGGCTGGTGCTGCTGTGGCTGATCGCCTTCACCAGCGGCTTCGTCCAGGTCGAGCCCGCGCCCTACGAGCTGATCACGCTGGTCGCCATCGTGATCTACATGCTGACCGGCCTCACCCTGCGGGCGACGCTGCTGCCGCTCGTCGCCCTGCTGCTGGTGCAGAACCTCGGCTACATCGCCTCGCTGATGCCGGTGATCGAGGAGCCGCGCACCTTCATCTGGACGGCGGTCACCTGCTTCCTGTCGGTCACCACGCTGTTCTTCGCCATGGTGCTGTCGCAGAACACCGAGCGGCGCCTCGACATCCTGATCCGCGGCTATATCGGGGCGGCGCTCGTCACCTCGGCGATCGCAGTGCTGGCGTTTTTCCGTGTCCTGCCGAACTCCGACCAGTTCCTGCTCTATGCGCGGGCGAGCTCCACCTTCAAGGACCCCAACGTGTTCGGGCCGTTCCTGGTGCTGCCCGCCCTGGTGCTGATTCAGCGGCTGCTGGCGGGGCGGACGTTGCGCGCCTGCCTGGCTCCCGCCGGTATGATCCTGGTGATCGCGGCCGGGCTGCTGCTCACCTTCTCGCGCGGCGCCTGGGGGCACTTCACCGTGTCGGCCGCCGTGATGCTCGGCCTCACCTACGTGACCACCCGCTCGGCCTCCGACCGCTTCCGCATCACCCTCCTGTCCACCGTGGGGGTGCTGGTGCTGGCCGGCTTCGTGGTGGTGCTGCTGTCGTTCGACATCGTCGGCGAGATGTTCAAGGTGCGCGCCAACCTGGTGCAGGACTACGACGCCGGCGAGCAAGGCCGCTTCGGCCGCCACATCGCCGGCCTGCTGATGGTGTTCGAGCTGCCGTGGGGCGTCGGCCCGCTCCAGTTCTCCAAGGAATTCCACTACGAGCCGCACAACTCCTTCCTCAGCGCCTTCATGAACGGCGGCTGGCTCGCCGGCACCACCTGGGTGGCGCTGACCGTGGTGACCCTGGTGGTGGGGCTCAAGCACGCCTTCGTGCGCACGCCCTGGCAGCCCACCTTCATCGCCGCCTATGCGGCCTTCGTGGGCGAGGTCGGCGAGAGCTACATCATCGACGTGGCGCACTGGCGCCACTACTTCCTGATCATGGGGATCGTCTGGGGCCTGATGGCGGCGGGGCGCCCGGCGCCATCGCGGGCGCCGCCTCAGCCCTGAAGCTTGACGTACTGCTGATACGAGTAGCGCCGTCCGATGTCGTGGCGGTAGAGCCAGGCATCCATGGCGACGAGCGGCTTCTCCAGCCGCCCGCCCAGAAGGTAGAGCGAGACCAGCCCGAGGAAGTCCATGCGCGGGATCTCGATGTCGACCTGAAAGAAGGTGCGGAGCACGTCGATCTCGCCGGGCGTCAGCGGGAACTCGTGGGGATCGCCGTATTTCGGCACCCACAGCTTGCCCACCACGTTCTCGCGGAACCACACCAGCAGGCGGCTCGCCGCGTTGTTCTCCCAGAAGAAGGCGCGGCCGCCCGGCCGCACGGCGCGGCGCAGCGCCCGGCAGAAGTCCGGGAACGGCTCGAGGTGGTGCAGGATCATCGAGCCGTAGACGAAATCGACCGGCCCGAGGGTGTCGATGGTCATCGCGTCGCAGACCACCGGCCGCACGGAGTCGATCCCGCGCTCGCGGCAGCGCTGCTCCAGCGTGGCGATCGCCACCGGCGAGGCGTCCACCGAGATCACCCGGGCGCCGATCTCGGCGAGCAGCAGCGACGAGGCGCCCGCCCCGCAGCCGAGATCGATGACGGTGCGGCCACGTAGGTCGCCGAACCAGGCGGCGGCGGCCTGGATGGCGGCGCGCGTCTCGTCGGTCAGCTCCTTCGAGTAGATCGGGTTGGTCGAGTAGACCTCGTCCCAGTATCCGGACGAGATCGAGGCACCTTGCGGCCTCGCCGTCGCAGCTTCGTTCACGCGATCCTCCCGACACCGAGGGTGAGCGGCGGCGCGCGCCCGCGGGCGCGTCCGAGACCTCGAACCGATACGCGAGGGACCTTAGGTTTTAGTTTAACCCGGCCGGCGGCCGTCACAACCCTCCGCCACGCTGCGGTGTCCGGCGCGCGGGCAGCGGCCTCGCCATCGCCCCCGCGGCGGCCGGCAGGCCCCCGCCCGTCGACCGACGACGAGGGGTCCTCGACGGATGGCCGCCGGCGGGTGATCGTTTGCGATGGATGAATGGTCGGAGCGGCGAGATTTGAACTCGCGACCCCCAGTCCCCCAGACTGGTGCGCTAACCGGGCTGCGCTACGCTCCGAGCGGCCGGGACTATAGTGATGCGGCCCCGGGCGCGCAACCGCTTCGGGACCCGAGGGAACCGGGTCTGCATCCGATGGGCCGCGATGCCCGGGCGGCGGCGCGCGGGCAGCGGCCTCGCGGCCGCACCGGCACCGCCGAGCAGCCGTCGATTCCGCCGCCGGCGAAAAGCGGTTATCAGGATGGTCGGCGCGGCCCCGACGCCGCGCCCGTTGCAGGGAGATCGGCCGTGCGCGCCTTCGTGACCCTAGGAGTAGCCGCCCTCGGCGTCGCTCTCGCCACCGCCGCCGCTCCGCCCTCCGTTAAGGCCCAGCAGGCCGTGACGGTCGCCCCGGAGGCGACGGTGCCGCTGCCCGAGGGAACCCCGGCGGCGCGCGGGCGAATCCTCGTCCCGCTGCACTCCACCGTGATGGCGGGCGGCGGCCGCACCCGGCTCAACTTCTCGGGCGTCCTCTCGGTCCACAATCCGTCCGACCGCGACCCGCTGGTGATCGACGCGGTGGAGTATCGCGATCACGCCGGCCGGCTGGTCGAGCGCTCCCTGCCCCGCCCGGTGGCGCTGAAGCCGTTCGCCTCGCTCCAGGTGGTGATCCCCCAGGAGGACGTCCGCGGCGGCTTCGGGGCGAGCTTCGTGGTCGACTGGTCGTCGCCGGCGCCGATCGAGGAGCCGGTGGTCGAGGCCGTCATGGTGGCGGTGCACGGCACCCAGGGGTTCAGCTTCGTGTCGCCCGGCCGCCGCGTCGCGCGGCCCTGACCATCGCTCCGGCCCGGGTTCCCGGGTTCAGACCCGCCGGCGCGGGAGCGGCGGCACCGGCGCCACGGCGACGGCCGCCGGCAGGCCGTCGGGGCGCACCCGGCTCATCCAGCCCTCCGTCTCCAGGGCGCGTACGAGAGAGTCGGTCGCCAGGCGGATGTCGATGGTCGAGCCGGTCTCGGCGGCGATCAGCAGCAACCGGGCCACGGCGGCCCAATGCGGCCGGCGCCGGCTGCCGAACGGCAGATCGTCGAGCAACGCCCGATTGGCGTCGATCAGCGTCCGCATCGGCCGCATCGGTCCGGACTTGGGGGTCACGAAGTAGGCGAGTTCCGCGTTCCAATCCATCGAGCAATCCAGCACGCGGACCCGGCGCGCTGACGGGCGAAAGTCGAGAAACGAATCCAAAAGCGAACGCTCAATAGCGCAGTCTCGGTCGGCCGCGGCGGTATCCTGCGCCCCGGCGACGCGACCCATCGTCCCTCCGGACCCGCCGTGACCAAGTCGACTGCCAACAATCGACTGAGCATGCACTGTCGACGAACTGCGACGGCAGCGCGCCACGCACGGGACCACGCACGAGACTCAGGGGGACGGATCGTCGATCACCCAGCCGACTTTGTCGAGAGGCGCCTCCATGCGGTAGCGCAGGCCGGCCGTCGCATACTCGATCTGATGCTTGCCGATGCGCCGCATGGTGTCCTCGATGATCTTGCGGCCGTAGCCGCTGCGAGTCGGCGGCACGACGTTCGGGCCGCCGCTCTCCTGCCAGGACAGCACGAAGGCGGTCGGCCGCATCTCGGGCTCGATGCGCCAGTGCACCGCCACGCTGCCGTCCGGTGACGACAGGGCGCCGTACTTCACGGCGTTGGTGGTCAGTTCGTGCAGCAGCAGCGCGAAGCTCTGGGCCGCGTTCTGCTTCACCATCACCTCGACCCCGTCGAGGGTGACGCGATCCGCGAAGGCCGATGTCTCGGAGGCGAGGATCTGGCGCAGCGGCGCGCCGCGCCACTCCTGCTCGGTCATCATGGTGTAGGCCCGGCCGAGCGACTGGAGGCGGTCGACGAACACGTCGCGCGCCTCGCGCAGCGTCCGCTCGCCGCTCAGGCTCGACAGCGCCACCGACTGGATCACCGCGAACAGGTTCTGAATGCGGTGGTTCAGCTCGCCGATCAGCAACCGCTGGCGGTCCTCGGAGCGCTTGCGCTCGGTGATGTCGGCCAGCATAGCGAGCACATACACCTCGCCGTCGATCGGCAGCGGCTTGAGCGCGATCTCGACCGGAAACTCGCTGCCGTCGCGGCGGCGCGCCGTCAGATCGCGGCCGATGCCCATCGGCCGTTCGCGCGGCATCAGATCGAAGACGCGGCGCATCTCGGGATGGATGTCGCGGAAGCGGTCGGGAACCAGCACCTCGATCGGCAGGCCGAGTAGCTCACCGTGGCCGAAGCCGAGCATCTCCTCGGCATGCTCGTTGGCGAAGACGATCCGGGCCGCGCCATCCGTCAGGATCAGGCCGCTCGGCCCTGTCTCGAGGATCAGGTGAACGATGTCGCGTGGAGACCGCATCTCAATCCAACAATCCAACGAGGCTATTGCAGCTCGAATTCGACGGCAACCACGACTTTGCCCGGCCGCTCTCCCGCCCGGACCATCCGAGCCGACGATCGGGCATGGAAGCCCGCCGCAATGTGACAAGGCTCACAGAAAGGGTCCGCCACGGGTGACGCCCGGATCAGTCACCCGCCGGCAGGCCCCGTCGGAATCGATCCGACGCCGCCGAACCCGACGCAGCTCGAGACTCGACGCAGACCGAGATTCGACCCGGCACATTGCCGCAGCCGATCTCGCTCTATAGTCGAACTCATTCGTTGATGAAGATCAATCGGATGCATCGACGGCCGCGAGGCCGGCGAACGGGCGGCCTTCAGCCGGCCGATCACCCCGGGTCCGGCCGGCGGCCGGCCCCGGAACGATCGAGATCAGGATCTAAAAATTCTGCCGAACGCCCTTGCGGGATCTCGCTTCGAGAGCGGACCGGAGCATCCGGCGCCAGTCGCGACGCCGCGGCCGTGGATCACTTCTCGACGAAGTCCGCGCAGCGCTGAATCGCGTCGCTCCCGCCCCACGGCATGATCGGCACAGAGGACGTCGAGTTCTTCGGCGACCCTTCGATGATCCTGTCAGAATAGACCATGTAGACGAGCACGTTGCGCTTCACGTCGCAGCCGCGGACGATTTGCATCTTCTTGAAGAACAGGGAGCGCCGCTGACGGAACACGTCCTCGCCCTGCTCGAACTTCTTCTTGAAGCGGATGGGACCGATCTGGCGGCACGCCAGGGAGATGTCCGAGACCTCCTCGGCGAGGCCGAGCCAGCCCTTGAAGCCGCCCTTCTCGGGCACCGTGAAGTGGCAGGCGACCCCATCGACCTCCGGGTCGTCGAGCCCGTAGGTGGCGAGCTTGTCGTTGGGGCTCAGCCACTTGAAGACGGTGGACCGGCGGAAGACGAGGTCCGGCTCCTCGGCCGCGACGGCGGGACTCTGGAGAGCCGCGACCGCCACCACGACGGCGAGACCGGCGGCCACCCGGCGCGCTACGCCCCGGACCGACAGGATGCAATCGAGAGACATGAGAAACTCCGTGAAGGGTAACGGCGCCGTGGAAACGCGCGTCCGCGAGCGGTGATGAGATAGGGTTTGAATCGTGAGGTGCGAAGACGGGGGTTGAGGAATTTCAGGCGATTGGGCGAACGCCATGCGGTCCACGGGGCCGGGCGACGGCCGACCGGATGACGGCCGGCCGCGTGAGGGCCTGCGTCAGAACGGGAAGAAACCGCCGCGGCCCCAGGCTGGTGGCGGCGGCGGTGGTGCGCTGCCCCAGCCGCGGCCCGGATAAGCCTCGGCGCGCCGCCATCCACCGTCCCAGGACTCGCCGCCACGGGCCGTCTCGGTGTTGCGCGGGCGGGTCTTCTTGCGGGCCTTCTTGCGGGGCTTGTCGGCAGCCTGCGCGGTCGGCTTCTCGTCGTCGGCCGCCATCACGGCCTCCCGGGGCGGGGCCACCGTGTCGGCCGCTTGCGCGGGCGACGCCGGCACGATCGATGCCGGAACGGTCGATGCGGTCGTGTCCGGGGCAGTGGATCCACGCGCGGCCGAGACGGAAGGCTCGGGCTTCGGCGGGACCGGCGCGGCGATCGCGGCGGGCGGAGCAGCGGCGGGCGGAGCAGCGGCACGCCCATTCGGCTCGCGGTCCGCCCGGATGGAACCGATGGGCGCCATGGCGGTCGGGTTGACGCTCGGCCGGGTGCGCGGACGCGACGACGGCGCCGCCGCGGCACTCTCCGGCGCAGCCCGCTCGGCGACGGCACGGTCCGACGGCGGACGTTCGCCGACCGGCGGTCCGGCCCCGACCGTCTCGACGGCGGCTGCCGAGGACGCGGCGGCGGACCGCGCCGGGCCCGCAGCATCCCGGGCCGATGTCGCGCTTGCGGTCGGGGCTACGGCGGTCGGGATCACACTTGCCGCCGTGGCGGTCTGGCCGCTTCGCCCGACCGGCGCATCGAGCGCCGTCGGCCGCACCAGCTCGGCGACCGCCACATAGCCGGCGAGCAGTCCGACCGCGCCGACCGCGGTGACGCCCGCGACCCGGGATATCGACCAGCGCCGGCGCGGCGGCCGCGCATGCTCGGGCCAGAGCGAGAAGTCGTGAGAGCGGCGCGGCATCGGTCGGGTCCGGTACGCAAGGTCGGTCACGGGAGGGAATATTGTGCGACCCGACAACGCATCGGATGACCAAAGGTTCCTTCGCGGGACGACCCTGTCGCGCGAAAGTACAACCAGGATGGCCTCCGTCGGACGCGGCGCCAACGCCGCGTCCCGAAGCATCGCGTCCGACGACGGAATCCGTCGGTCAGACCGACACGGCGACGCCCTTCTCGGGCACGATCACCCGGGTGGCGTGCCCCGCCATGGCGGCGACGAACCTGTCCGCCGTCTGGTCGATGATCGGGAACGAGCCGTAGTGGCAGGGAATCACCGCGTCGAGCTGGAAGAAGCGCTTGACCGCGAAGGCCGCCGACGCCGCCCCCATGGTGAAGCGGTCGCCGATCGGCACCATGGCGATCTTCGGGGCGTGCAGCTCGGCGATCAGCCCCATGTCGGAGAACACGTCGGTGTCGCCCATGTGATAGACGGTCGGCTCGCCGGGCGCCTTGACGACGACGCCGCACGGATTGCCGAGATAGACGGGCATGCCGTCGACGACGTCGCCCGAGGAATGATCGGCCCGCACCAGCGTCACCGTGAAGCCGCCGAGATCGGTGGTGCCGCCGGTGTTCATCGGGTTGAACTTTTCGAGCCCCTTCGACACCAGCCACATGCCGAGATCGTAGTTGGTGGTGACGGTCGCGCCGGTCTCGCGGGCGATGTCCAGGGTGTCGCCGACGTGATCGCCGTGGCCGTGGGTGACGAGGACGTGGCTCACCCCGCGGATGGCCGCGGCACGATCCGACACGAAGGCCGGATTGCCGGTGAAGAACGGATCGATCAGCACCGCGGTGCCCTTGAAGTCGAGCCGGAAGGCGGAATGGCCGAACCAGGTGATCTGCATGCGACGTCTCCCCGCTGCCGGGCGCGCGCGACCGCGCGGCGCGCCACCGAAACGAACGACGGCAGACTAAGCCGCGCTCCCGCCTGGGCGTCAATCGCGCGCCGCCGCCGTGCACGCGGCGGTGCGCCGCGTGGCGCGGGATCGAGCGGGACGATCGATCGGCGACGATCACGCTGGCGAGGGTGGCGACGGCGTGATAGGCGAGCCCCATGCCCGCCATCGTGGTCCCTCTCGTCGAGCTGATCCCTCTCCTGCCGGAGCGCGGCGCGCTCGTCGGCCTCGATCTCGGTGACAAGACCATCGGGGTCGCGGTCAGCGATCCCGACCGCCGGCTCGCCACCGGGGTGGAGACCATCGGGCGCAAGCGCTTCACGGACGATGCCGCGCGCCTGCTGGCGCTGGCGGCGGAGCGGCGGGTGGTGGGGCTGGTGCTCGGCCTGCCCCTCAACATGAACGGCACCGAGGGGCCGCGCGCCCAGTCGACCCGCGCCTTCGCCCGCAATCTCGCCCGCCTGACCGAGCTGCCGATCGGCCTGTGGGACGAGCGGCTGTCGACCACGGCGGTCGAGCGCGAGCTGATCGCCGCCGATGCCAGCCGCGCCAAGCGCAAGGCGGTGATCGATCAGCACGCAGCGATCTTCATCCTCCAAGGCGCCCTCGACCGACTGGCCCGCGGACCGACCTGACCCGGACGAGAACAAAATAAAAAGGGCGGGTCCGAAGACCCGCCCCTCTGCTCAACTCACATTCGCAACCGTCATGCCCGATTAGTAGGGCAGCACGGTGCCTTGGGTACCGGGCTGGCCGGAGATCGCGGCGACGCCGTAGTCGGCATCGCGGGTCCCGCAGGCGCCGTAGTAACCGTAGCCGCGACCCGAGTCGGTCGAGATCCAGCAGCCGCCGCCCGCGCTGGCCGCATAGGCGGCCCCCGCGCCGGCACCGTTCACCGGGCCGGCCGCCGCATAGGCGCCGTACGGATCGGCCGCCGGGACATAGCCGTAGTTGACGCCGCCGGTGAACGGGCTGAGCGCCGCGCCGGCGACCCCGGACGCGATGCCGAGGCCAGCCCCGACCGCACCCGCCGCCACACCGACTCCGGTGCCCACCGCCCCGGCCGCGAGGCCCGCACCGGCGTGAACCGGATTGGCGTAGCCGGCGCGGGCATAGCCGGCATGACCACCGTGATAGTGAGTCTGCGTGACGACGCGGTCGGCCTTGACCGAGCGGCCGTTGCGCGACTTGGCGTCGCTCGGGGTGGCGGCGCCGAGCGCCAGCGCTCCGGCGAGACCGGCGGCGAGCGCGTAATGAACCATCGTCTTCATGGTGTCGTACTCCTGTTTTTTCGTGAGGGACGACGGGCCGTGCGACAACACCCGCACCCGCCCGAGCAGGCGCGTCACGCCGATCGCGCGTCACACCGATCGCCTGGGTGCCGGAAAGCCGTTCAGGGACATCCCGTCAGGAAGATCCCGGCCGTCCCTGTCGGCCCGTCCGTGCCGTCCTCGCCTGTTCAACGGGCCTGGACGCGGATCGGTTCCGCTGCATTGCAGCAATCGTCATCGTATTGAAATGAAACCGTCATCGGCCGTGCACCGCGCCGCGATACCGGGCCGCCACGCAATCACCCCGCAAACGCCGTGATTATGCCGATGGCTGCTGATGCCGATTAGTCGAGCCCAGCCTCGTGCCGGTCATGACTGAGGTCGCGTGTCCCGGGCGGAGGCGCGACGCGCCGGAGACCCGGGACCCAGAGGCGGCGATCACGGAGCTTACCGTTCTGGGCCCCGGCTCGCGGCACTGCGCGCCGCGTCCGGGGCACGAGGCCCTCACGACATGCTCTCTCATACCGATAGCTGCTGATCTCGACTCGTCGTGCCCGGCCTTCGGCCGGAGGATGCAGTCCGAGAGTGCTGCCGTTGGTATGAGACCACATGGGCGTCTGTCGTCTCGTTCGGTCGGGCCACCCCCTCTCCTCACCCCGGCATGGCGCGGGCGAGGAGCCGGTCCATCTCGGCGCCCGACAGCCGGCTGGTGCCGAGGGTGGCGCCGCGCTCGCCGGCCAGATGGCTGCGGGCGAACGGCTCCGCCGCCGGTGAGGCACCGGCCCTCAACGCGGCGGCGGCGGCGAGCGACCCCAGCCGCTCGACCACGGCCCGTCCGCCCCCCGGCTCGGCGGACCGGAGGGCCAGTCGCACCGCCTCGGCGCTGGCACGGGCGCCCGGCAGATCGCCGGCCTCGGCGAGAAGATCATCGACCACCGCCGTCACCGCCTCGGGGTCGCGCTCGACGATGCGCAGGACATCGAGGCAGACGACATTGCCGGAGCCCTCCCAGATGGCGTTCACCGGCGCCTCGCGATACAGCCGCGGCAGCACCCCATCCTCGATGAAGCCATTGCCGCCGAGGCACTCCATCGCCTCCGCCACGAAGGCCGGCGTGGCCTTGGTGATGCGATACTTCGCTACGGGGGTCAGGAGCCTCGCCCGCATCCGCTCGCCCGGCTCCTCGGCGGCCCGGTCGAACGACCGCGCGAGGCGGAACGCCAGCGCCACCGCAGCCTCCGCCTCGAGGGCGAGATCCGCCAGCACCGCCCGCATCATCGGCTGATCCGACAGATGGCGGCCGAACACCCCGCGGTGCCGCGTATGGTGGACGGCGCGCGAGAACGCGGCCCGCATCAGGCCGGCCGACGAGACGGCACAGTCGAACCGGGTGAGCTGCACCATCTCCATGACGGTGCGCACGCCGGCGCCCTCCTGGCCCAGCCGCCAGCCGAAGGCGCCGCGGAATTCCACCTCGGCGGAGGCGTTGGCGCGATTGCCGAGCTTGTTCTTGAGGCGCTGGAGCTGGAGCGCGTTCACCTCGCCGTCCGGCCTGAAGCGCGGCACCAGCACGGCGGTGGGTCCGGCCGGGGCCTGCGCCAGCACCACGAAGGCGTCGCTCATCGGCGCCGACATGAACCACTTGTGGCCGGTGACGAGATAGCCGTCGGCGGTCGGCTCGGCCACCGTGGCGGCGCCGCGCACGTCGGTGCCGGCCTGCCGCTCGGTGACCGCCATGCCGACGGTGATGCCGAACTTCTCGGACCACGGCCGGAAGTCCGGATCGTAGTGGCGGTTGACGATCTTGCGGATCATCTCGGCGGCGCTCGGCGGCCCGCCGGCGGCCAGCACGGCGACCGCCGCCCGGGTGGTGATGATGGACGACAGATGCCCGTTCTCCACCTGGGCAACCATGTAGACGCGGGCCGCCCGGGCCACCTCGGCGGGGGCGTCGGCGCGTTCGCCGTCGGTAGTCCAGGTCGAGCAGTGCAGGCTCGACCCGACGCTTTCCTTCATCAGGTGATGATAGGCGGGGTGGAATTCCACGGTGTCGCGGCGGAAACCACTGGCATCGTAGGCCTGGAGACGCGGCACGTTCTCGTTGGCGAGACGGGCCTGCTCGGCCATCTCGCCGGCCCCCCAGCGGCGCCCGAAGGCGGCGAGCAGCCGCGCCTCGTCGCCGAGCCCGTTGATCTTGACCGCCTCGGCCAGCGGCGGATCGCTCGCGAACAGGTCGAGATCCGCCAACGGCGGCGACTGGTTGAACCGCGCCCGATCGCCCATCCGTCCGGCCTCCTCACCGCCATCTGCGTCTAGCGTTCCGGACCGTTGGGGACAACTGGGGGGAACGGGAGGACGCGCTTGCTGCCATTCTCGAACGGGCCTATACGGTCCGCTTTGATGAATGTAGCACCCAAACCCGCATTCGTGCTCGGCCACCGTCATTTGCTGGGCATCGAAGGCCTGTCGCGCGAGGAGATCGTCGGGCTCCTCGATCTCGCCGAGGAATTCGTCGAGCTCAACCGCCAGGTCGAAAAGAAGCGCACCTCCCTGCGCGGCCGCACCCAGATCAACCTGTTCTTCGAAGCGTCCACCCGGACGCAATCGTCGTTCGAGCTCGCCGGCAAGCGGCTCGGCGCCGACGTGATGAACATGTCGGTCTCGGCCTCGTCCATGCGCAAGGGCGAGACGTTGATGGACACCGCCATCACGCTCAACGCCATGCACCCCGATATCCTGGTGGTGCGGCACAATGCCTCCGGCGCCGTCAAGCTGTTGGCCGACAAGGTCGACTGCTCGGTGGTGAACGCCGGCGACGGCTCCCACGAGCACCCCACCCAGGCGCTGCTGGACGCTCTCACGATCCGCCGCAACAAGGGCCGCATCGAGGGTCTGACGGTGGCGATCTGCGGCGACATCCTGCACTCGCGGGTGGCCCGCTCCAACATCATGCTGCTCAACGCCCTCGACGCCCGGGTCCGGGTGGTCGGCCCCGCCACCCTGCTGCCGCCCGGCATCGAGCGGTTCGGGGTCGAGGTCTTCCGCGACATGCGCCAGGGCCTGCGGGACGCCGACATCGTGATGATGCTGCGTCTCCAGCGCGAGCGCATGAACGGCTCCTTCATTCCCTCCTCGACCGAGTACTTCGCCTATTACGGCCTCGACGAGACCAAGCTGGCCTACGCCAAGCCGGACGCTCTGGTGATGCATCCGGGCCCGATGAACCGCGGCGTCGAGATCGACTCGGCGGTCGCCGACGGTGCCCGCTCGCTGATCCGCGAGCAGGTGGAGATGGGCGTCGCGGTGCGCATGGCGGTGCTCGAGGCGCTGGCGCGGAACCTGCCCAATGCGTGACGGCGTCGGCGAGACGGTCCCTTTCCCCGTCCGCCCCGACGTCGTCACCCTCGTTTCCGATCCCCGACACTCACATCCGACACTCTCGCCGGGGCCGCCCCGGCGAGCCCTCACGCCGAACGCTCGGCCCGTCCGTCCGACGCCGGTGCGCCTGCCGCGCCCGACGAACGCATCGTGTGACCATGCCCGCTGATCGCCGCCCCATCCTGCTCACCAACGCCCGCATCGTCGATCCGTCGCGCGATCTCGACATCGTCGGCGACCTCCTGATGACCGACGGCCAAGTCCGCGACGTCAAGCGCGGCATCCGGGCCGGCGGCGTGCCGGAAGGCACCGAGGTGATCGACTGCACCGGCAAGCTCGTCGCCCCCGGCCTCGTCGACATGCGCGCCTTCATCGGCGAGCCGGGGGCCGAGTATCGCGAGACCTTCGCGTCCGCGAGCCACGCGGCGGCGGCCGGCGGCGTCACCACCATCGTGTGCCAGCCCGACACCCATCCGCCCATCGACGATCCGGCGACCGTCGACTTCGTGCTGCGCCGCGCCCGCGACACCGCCATCGTGCGGGTGCATCCGATGGCGGCGCTGACCAAGGGTCTCAAGGGCGAGGAGATGACCGAGATCGGCCTGCTGAAGGCCGCCGGCGCCGTCGCCTTTACGGACGGGGCCAAGAGCGTCACCAACGCCAAGGTGATGCGGCGCGCCCTCACCTACGGCCGCGACTTCGACGCCCTCGTGGTGCACCACACCGAGGACCCCGACCTGTGCTCCGACGGCGTGATGAACGAGGGCGAGTACGCGGCGCGGCTCGGCCTGCTCGGCATCCCGTCGATCGCCGAGACCATCATGCTGGAGCGCGACATCCGTCTCGTGGAGATCGCCAGGGGGCGCTATCACGCCGCCTCGCTCACCTGCGCCGAGTCGCTCGAGGTGCTGTCGCGCGGCAAGCAGGCGGGGCTCGACGTGTCGGCCTCCGCGTCGATCAACCACCTCACCCTCAACGAGCTCGACGTCGGCTCCTACCGCACCTTCTGCAAGGTGGCGCCGCCGCTGCGGCCGGAGAGCGACCGCGCCGCCCTGGTGGCGGCGCTGCGCGACGGGCTGATCGACGTCGTGATGTCGGACCACAATCCGCAGGACGTCGAGACCAAGCGGCTGCCCTTCGCCGAGGCGGCGCCCGGCGCGGTCGGCATCGAGACCATGCTGGTGGCGGGGCTACGCCTCGTCCATGCGGGCGACGTGCCGCTGACGACGCTGCTGCGCGCCATGTCGACGCGGCCGGCCGAGCTGCTGGGCCTGCCCGGCGGCACCCTCAAGCCCGGCAGCCCGGCCGACGTCATCGTCGTCGATCTCGACAGCCCGTGGGTGCTCGACCGCGAGATCCTCAAGTCGAAGTGCAAGAACTCGCCGTTCGACGAGGCCCGCCTGCAAGGCCGCGTGGTGCGCACCATCGTGGGCGGCCGCACCGTCTACGAGCTGATCTGAGAGAGGCAGTGACGCCCCAACCGGCGCGCCGCATCGCCGTGCGCCGGACCGAAAAAGCCGCGTCGCCTTGCGGCACGCGGTTCCGTTAGGTAATTTCAAAGTACCGCATTTCGTCGCAAACCAATTGTCGACCAGAGCGTCCCCGATGCCCCGGACCCTGACCGAGTATCGCGTCTTCATCGGCTCGCCCGGCGGCCTCGACGAGGAGCGCAAGGGCTTTCGCGCCACCATCGACCGCTTCAACGAGGTCCACGGCAATCCGACTGGCGTGGTGTTCGCGGCGGTCGGCTGGGAGGAGACGCTCGGCGGCGTCGGCCGGCCGCAGGAGCAGATCAACAAGGATCTGCGCGGCTGCGACTACGCGGTGTTCGTGCTGCACGACCGCTGGGGCAGCCCGACCGGCAACGGCAAGACCTCCGGCACCGAGGAGGAATGGGACCTCGCTCTAGAGCTCTACGCGGCTCGCAAGATCCACAACATCTGCCTTTTTTTTAAAGAACTCGCCCCGGGGAAGCTGCGCAATCCCAACCGCCAGCTCGCTAAGGTGCTGGCGTTCAAGGCAGCGATCGTGGCCGCACACAAGCATACGTTTAAGCTCTACGCAAAAACTAAAGAGTTCTGCTTTAATTTGGAGAAGCATTTGGGCCATTGGCTGCGCAACCACGCGGCACGCCGGTCGGCCGGCGTGGCGGTTGCGTTGGAAGCGCTCGACGCCGCGGACAGGACGGCGCAGACTAACAAAGCTCCATCCTACGGCTATTGGCTTGGCGAGGCCAAAGCCCTGCTCGGCACGAAAAAACCCGAAGACGCCTTGTTCTGCGTCGAACGCGCCCTGGCGCTGGCAGCGACCGATCTCGACTGGGCCGAAGCCGAGAACGTACGCGGAATTGCCTTGCATCACCTGAGTGATGCTCGTGGTGCGGTTGAGAGCTTTGATGCCATTGTGGCGCGCCTCGCGGGTACCGCCGTGCTCTACGAGCAGGTGCGCTTGGCCATCGCGCTGGTCAATAAGGGCATCAGCCTCGATGCGTTCGCGCGTAGCGACGAGGCACTCGTCGCCTATACCGACGTGGTGACGCGCTTTGGCAGCAGAACTGAGCTTGCGCTGAAAGAGCAAGTCACCGCGGCACTGATCAACAAAGGTGCTGCGTTGGGGGAGTTGAGGCAGTCGCGGTCTATGACGACCTAATCGCCCGCTTCGGCAGCGCGCCGGAACCGGAGATCAAGGCGCTGGTCGACGAGGCGCAGTCGTGGCGGGATGCGTTGAGCCGAAAGCGGCCGGAGGATTCATAAGACGGCTGCCGAACGCACCCGGCGCTACTACGCTGAGGCGTCGCCCTACCCCCGGTTCCCGTACAGGCCGGCGGCGCCGACGCCCGGGGCGGCGAACAGCTCCGCCGCGCGGGTCGGGTCGGTGGCGGCGAGCGAGCCCGGCGCTGCCTGGGCGACCGCGCCCGAGAGTGCCGCCGCCACATGCGGGCGGCTCGCCCACAGCTCGGTGATGAAGCGCGACACCCCGGCCCGCTGCGGCTCGTCCTGGAACAGGCTGTGGAACAGCGGCGACGACGCCGTGCGGGCCGCGTCGGGCTGGTAGGTCGACGGCGCGAACAGCTCGGGATCGAGGCGATCCGCCGTGCGGGTGGCGGCCACCGGCGTGACCACCGCGGCGGCCGCCATCTGGGTGGCGCTCGTCCGCGCCTGATCGAAGCGGCCGACCAGCACGCCGTAGACCTGGGCGAAGCTGCGCGGCGCGCCGGAGCGGTCGTAGAAGATCGAGCGGTTGGCCGCGGCGGCCTGCGGGAACGCCTCGGCCGCGATGCCGGACGGATTGCGGCCCGCCTGGGTGATCAGCTTGGCGGCACCGCCGGCGCCGAGGAAATGCGCGATGTAGAGCTCGCCCTCGCTCGGCGGCCGGCCGAGCCGGGCTTCCAGCCGGTCCGCGTTGCGCCGGGTGAAGGCCCCCGCCATGGCGGCGTTGGCGGCCGGGTCGCTGCGCAGGCTCATCACCGCCTGACGCTGCGCCGGATCGGCGACCTCGTAGCGGCCCGACGGGGTGCGGGTGATGGCATCGGCATAGCGCCCGAGGCCGAGCGCCGGGCCCGCCTCCTTCACCATGGTCAGCCAGGTCTGGTCGATGAACTGGAACAGCCCGCGGGCCGAGGACGTCCCGGCGGCGGCGCGCGGATTGAAGTCCGACTCGACCTTGGCGGTGGCGAGCAGATACTCGAAGCTGGCGCCCGTGTTCCGCGACGCCGTCCGGATGGCGTCGTTGACGGCCCATCCGGAGGTCGCTGAGAGGGAGGCGGAGACAGCCACGGTCTACCCGAGGGTCGAGGGCCGACACGGACCCATGAGGACGGATCGAGGTTGCGTCATTATGGTAAACAAAAGATGAATCGTCCGCCGGCCACGCGCCCTCGCCCGGGCTCGGCCGACCCGGCGGCGGTCACACCGGGAGCAGCAGCATGTCGTACGCCACGGCCGTCAGGCATCCGCGCGGCGGACTGTATTTCGAGGATTTCGCCATCGGCGAAGTGATCGAGCACCGCCTGCGGCGGACCGTCACCCAGATGGACAACGTGCTGTTCTCCAACATGACCTTGAACCCGCAGCCGCTGCACATCGACCGGCACTTCTGCGAGAACGAGACCCAGTGGGGGCGGCCGCTGATCAACTCGCTGTTCACGCTCGGCCTGATGATCGGCCTGTCGGTCACCGACCTGACGGTCGGCACCACCATCGCCAATCTCGGCATGACCGACGTCGTGTTCCCCCACCCGCTGTTCGACGGCGACACGGTGCGGGCCACCACCGAGGTGATCAACAAGCGCGAATCGCAGTCGCGGCCGAATGCCGGCATCGTCGAGCTGCACCACCGCGCCTACAATCAGAACGACAGGCTGGTGGCCGAGTGTCGCCGCCAGGCGTTCATGCTCAAGCGCCCCGTGTGAGGTCCCCATGCGGTCCCTGCTGTTCGTGCCGGCCGACGCCGAGAAGAAGCTCGCCAAGGCGATGGAGTCGGGCGCCGACGCCCTGATCGTCGACCTGGAGGACTCGATCGCGCCGGAGCGCAAGGCGACGGCCCGCGCCGCCGCCGCGGAGTTCCTGGCGGCGGTCGCTGCCTGGCCGAGCCGGCCGCGGCTCCTGGTGCGGGTCAACGGCCTCGACACTGGGCTGATCGATGCCGATCTCGACGTGGTCATCCCGGCGCGCCCCGACCTGGTGATGCTGCCGAAGGCCGAAGGCGGCGCCGCCGTCATCCATCTCGACGCCAAGCTGGCGGTGCGCGAGGCGACCGGCGGCCTGCCGGACGGGCATGTCGGCGTCGTCGCCATCGCCACCGAGACGGCGCGCTCGCTGTTCCTCGCCGGCACCTATCAGGGGGCGAGCCGCCGGCTCGCCGGCCTCACCTGGGGGGCCGAGGACCTGTCGGTCGATCTCGGCGCCGAGGCGAACCGCGACGCCGACGGCCGCTTCCTCGATCCCTACCGGCTCGCCCGCACCCTCTGCCTGGCCGCCGCCGCGGCGGCGCGCGTGCAGGCGATCGACACCGTGGCGGTGGACTTCCGCGACGAGGGCCGGCTGCGGCGCGAGTGCGAGGAGGCGCGTCGCGACGGCTTCACCGGCAAGATGGCGATCCACCCGGCCCAGGTGCCGGTGATCAACGCGGTGTTCACGCCCACGCCGGACGCGGTGGCGAAGGCGCGGGCCATCGTCGACGCCTTCGCGGCGGCGCCGGGGGCCGGCGTGGTCGGGATCGGCGGCGTCATGTACGACCGCCCTCACCTCGCCCGCGCCGAGGCGCTGCTGGCCCGAGCCAAGGCGGCCGAAGAGGCGTAACCACCACCACGCCGAGCCGATCAGGCCGGCAGCACCGCCTCGAGGATCTGGCCGCTCTGTGATTCGGTCATCAGCAGGGTGCGGCCGTCTGGGCGCAGCACCGCATTGGTGAGGGTGCGGCCCGCACAGGAGCGCACCCGGAACAGCGGCTCGCCCAGCTCCGACAGCACCCAGGCGCAGCCATGGCCGGGATCGCAGACGATCAGCCGGCCGGCCGGATCGACGAGCAGCCCGTCCGGTCCGGAGAGGCCGCCCGGCAGGCGGGCGAACACCTGGGTCTTGGCGGCGAGCGCCGCGGGCGCGAGCGGCACCCGCCACACCTCGGCGGCGCGCGTCAGCGCCAGATACGCATGGGTCTCGGCGGCGTTCACGGCGACCCCGTTGGGCGAGGCCGCGTTGCCGATCAGCCGGTCGAGGCGGCCGTCCGGCCACAGCCGATAGAGCCGGCCGCTCGGATCCTGCATGCCGGTCTGCCCCTGATCGGTGAACAGCACCGAGCCGTCCGACAACACCGCGAGATCGTTGAGGCCCTTGAAGCTCTCGCTGTTCACCGTGGTGCGCACCGGATGGATGGTGGCGTTCTCCGGATCGATGCGCAGCAGGCCGCGGCGATAATCGGCGACCAGCAGGCTGCCGTCGCGCGCCACCTTCATGCCGTTCGGCCAGCCGTCGTACTCGTGAACCAGGCTCCAGCGCCGGCTGGCGTCGATGGAGAAGATGCGGCCGTACGGGATGTCGGCCACGTAGAGGGTGCCGTCGGCGGCGAGGCACGGCCCTTCGAGAAAGCTGTCGATCGTAACGCCGGGCTTGTTGGCCACCCCCCATTCGGTCGGGCGCGGCTGGCGGAAGATGTCGGGCAGCGTGGCGTGGACGCGGCTCTCGATGTCGGTCGGCGGCGCGAACCAGGTCATGATCGGTGCAGTGGTGAGAGACGGGTGAAGCCTAGCCCAACCCGCCCTGCGCCGAAAGCGTCTGCGCGGGTTTCGCCCCTGCGCCCAGACGGCTAACCTGGATCGCGAAGCACCTCGGCGCCAGAAGCGCCTCGGCGCCATCAGCCCGCGGTCGCGCCAGACGGGAGCCACCATGCCGATTATCGATCCGCGCCGTTCGATCCTGGTGGTCGTCGATTTCCAGGCCCGGCTGATGCCGGCGATCCACGACGCCGCGACGGCGATCGCCAACGCCCGCAGGCTGCTCGACGCCGCCGCGATGCTCGACATTCCGGTGGTGTTCACCGAGCAGAACCCGACCGGCCTCGGCCCGACCGTGCCGGAGCTCGTCGTGCCGGGGCGGCCGGTGGTGCCCAAGATGACCTTCGACGCCGTGCGCGCGCCCGGCTTCCTCGACCGCGTGCCGGGCGACCGCGCCGCCGTGGTGACCGGCTGCGAGGCGCATGTCTGCGTCGGCCAGACGGTGCTCGGCCTGCTCGCCACCGGGCGCGCCGTCCATGTGGTGCGGGACGCCGTCGGGTCGCGGCGACCGGAAAGCAAGGAGACCGCGCTCGCCCGCATGGCCCGCCACGGCGCCGAGATCGTCACCACCGAGATGGTGGTGTTCGAATGGCTCGAGACCGCCGAGCACCCGCGCTTCCGCGAGGTGGCGCGACTGATCCGCTAGCCGCGCCACGTTGGGCAAGGCTCGTAATCCCTTGTGGTTCAGATACTTGGCCTCGTCTGTCGGCGCCTCGATACCGCAAGCCGGACGCCCGCATCGCCGCCGAACCGCCACACCGATGCCGGGTTTCACCACGGCGCCGCCGGACTTTCGTCCGACGATGTCATGGTTAGCGATTCATTGCGCGTCGGGGGGCGGGGCATGATCGGACTGGACTGGATGTTGCTGGCCTTGGTGGCGAGCTTCGTGGCGGCGGCGGGCGGAGCGAGCCTGCTCGGTCGGCCGCGGGCGGCGGCGGGGTCGAGCCGCCGGCCCGAGGCGGATCACCAGGGCTTGTGGAGCATTGCCGAAGCCGCCTGGGTAGGCGGCCGACGGCCGGCTCTCGGCCGGCCCGCGGTGACCTCCGGACGTCCCGAGGCCGAGCGGCTCCCGGCCGTTCGCGCCGCGATGCTCCAGGCCCATCGAACGAACGATGCGGGCGCACCGACGTCGCACACGATCGCGCGCGACGACGGCCGCCGCACGGCGCGCCTCCTGCGGGCGCGCCGGCTGGTCGACCGCTGGTGAGCCCTGCATCCGCGGCTCGCTGCGACCGGCTGGCCGGTTGGCAGCGGCACCGAAATCTGCCACAAGGGCGCGCCATGCAGCTCCGGATGTTCTGGTCGAAAATCCACCGCGCCACGATCACGCATGCCGACCTCCATTACGAGGGAAGCTGCACGATCGATGCCGACCTCATGGACGCGGCCAAGATTTTCAACAATCAAGAGCTGCACGTCTGGAACGTCACCCGCGGCACCCGCCTGGTGACCTACGCCATCGAGGGCGAGCGCGGCTCCGGCGTGATTTGCATCAACGGCGCGGCGGCGCACGGCAACAAGCCGGGCGATCTGGTGATTCTCGCCACCTTCGCCGACATGACGGCCGAGGAGGCGAAGCGCCACCAGCCGACCGTCGTCCAGGTCGATGCCCAGAACCGCATCGCCCACATCCGCGACGAAGTCCCCGGCCCCGCCCTGCGGGCGATCTGATCCCAACGGCAGCCCCCGCGGACTGCACGCTCCGTCATGGCCGGGCTTGTCCCGGCCATCCACGTCCTTGTCGCTGCTCGGCTTGAAGTCGTGGATGCCCGGCCGGCGTCAGGCGTGATCGCCGTCGCCGGTTCCCCCGCCGTTGCCGTTCTCGCCGTCGCCCTCGTCGCCCTCGCTGAGGCGCTCGACCGAGACGACGCGCTCGCCCTCGGCGGTGTTGAACACGATCACGCCCTGGGTCTTGCGGCCCTTGATGGAGATCTCGGAGACGCCGCAGCGGATGAGCTGGCCGCCGTCGGTGACCAGCATGAGCTGGTCGCTCTCCTCCACCGGGAACGACGCCACGATCTTGCCGATGCGCGGCCGCAGCCCGCCCGAGCGGGTGCGGTTGTCCATGGCGACGATGCCCTTACCGCCGCGCCCGGTGGTCCGATACTCGTAGGACGAGGTGCGCTTGCCGAAGCCGCGCTCCGACACGGTGAGGACGAACTGCTCGGCCGCCGACAGCTCGACATAGCGCGTCTCGCCCAGCTCGATGGCGCCGCCGGTCGCGGTCTCGTCGGCGTCCGCGTCGGGCGCCGCGCCGTCCATCTCGGCGGTGTCGCCGTGGTCCGTCCCGGTGCCGCGCCGCACCGCCATGGCGCGCCGAAGATAGGCGTCGCGCTCCTCGCCGGTCGCCTCGACGTGACGCAGGATCGACAGCGAGATCACCCGGTCGCTCGCATCGAGCGCGATGCCGCGCACCCCCATGGAGGTGCGGCCCGAGAACACCCGCACGTCGGTGACCGGGAAGCGGATGCTCTGCCCCATGGCGGTGGTCAGCAGCACGTCGTCCTTCTCGGTGCAGATCTGCACGTCGACGATCGCCTCGTCGTCGTGGCCACCGGCCGCGAGCTTCATGGCGATGATGCCGGAGCGCCGCACGTCGGAGAAGTCGGAGAGCTTGTTGCGCCGGACGGTGCCGCTGGTGGTCGCGAACATCACGTCCAGCTCGGACCACGTCGTCTCGTCCTCGGGCAGCGGCATCACGGTGGTGATGCGCTCGTCCTGGGCGAGCGGCAACAGGTTGATCATCGCCTTGCCGCGGGCGTTCGGCGCGGCGAGCGGCAGCCGCCAGACCTTCTCCTTGTAGACCTGGCCGCGCGACGAGAAGAACAGCACCGGCGTGTGGGTCGAGGCGACGAACAGCCGGGCGACGAAATCCTCCTCGCGGGTCTGCATGCCGGAGCGGCCCTTGCCGCCGCGGCGCTGCGCCCGGTAGGTCGACAGCGGCACCCGCTTGACGTAGCCGAGATGCGAGACGGTGACGACCATGTCCTCGCGCTGGATGAGGTCCTCGTCCTCCATCTCGCCGTCCTGGTCGAGGATGACGGTCCGGCGCGGCGTCGCGTACTTCTCGCGGATCTCGCCGAGCTCGGCCTTGACGATCGCCTGGATGCGGGCGCGCGAGCGAAGAATGTCGAGGTAATCGGTGATCTCGGCGGCGAGCTTGTCCAGCTCGTCCTTGATCTCGTCACGGCCGAGCGCGGTGAGCCGTTGCAAGCGCAGATCGAGAATCGCCCGCGCCTGCGTCTCGGAGAGCCGGAAGGTGCCGTCCTCCTGCACCTTGTGGCGCGGATCGTCGATCAGCTCGATCAGCGGCAGCACGTCAGCGGCCGGCCAGTCGCGGCCCATCAATGCCTCGCGCGCCTCGTTGGCGTCGCGGGAGGCGCGGATCAGCCGGATGACCTCGTCGATATTGGCGACCGCGACAGCGAGCCCGACCAGCACATGGGCGCGATCGCGCGCCTTGCCGAGTAGGAACTTGGTGCGCCGCTTCACGACCTCCTCGCGGAACGCGATGAAGGCGGACAGGAGGTCCTTGAGCGACATCACCTGCGGGCGGCCGCCATCGAGGGCCACCATGTTGGCCCCGAAGGTCGATTGCAGCGGCGTGAAGCGATAGAGCTGGTTGAGCACCACGTCCGCCACGGCATCGCGCTTGAGCTCGACAACGACGCGGTAGCCGTCGCGATCCGATTCGTCGCGCAGGTCGGCGACGCCCTCGATCCGCTTCTCGCGCACCAGCTCGGCGATCTTCTCGACCATCGAGGCCTTGTTGACCTGGTACGGGATCTCGGTGACGACGATCGCCTCGCGATCGCGCCGCACGGTCTCGATCTCGGCCTTGCCGCGCATCACGATGGAGCCGCGGCCGGTGTGGAAGGCCGAGCGGATGCCGGCCCGGCCGAGGATCACGCCGCCGGTCGGAAAGTCGGGCCCGGGCACGATCTTGATCAGGTCTTCGATCGACAGCGCCGGATCGTCGATGAGCGCGATGGCGGCGTCGATCACCTCACCGAGATTGTGCGGCGGGATGTTGGTCGCCATGCCGACCGCGATGCCGCCCGCCCCGTTGACCAGGAGGTTCGGGAAGCGCGCCGGCAGCACCGACGGCTCCTTCTCGTTGCCGTCGTAGTTGGGGCGGAAATCGACGGTGTCCTTGTCGATGTCGTCGAGCAGCGCCAGCGCCGGACGCGCCAGCCGGCACTCGGTGTAGCGCATCGCCGCCGGCGGATCGCCGTCGACCGAGCCGAAGTTGCCCTGCCCATCGATCAACGGCAGGCGCATGGAGAAGTCCTGCGCCATCCGCACCAGGGCGTCGTAGATCGCCGAGTCGCCGTGCGGGTGATACTTACCCATCACGTCGCCGACCACGCGGGCCGACTTGACATATTTGCGGTCGGGCAGATGCCCCTGCTCGTGCATCGAGTAGAGGATGCGCCGATGCACGGGCTTGAGGCCGTCGCGGGCATCCGGGAGCGCGCGCGAGACGATCACGCTCATCGCGTAATCGAGATAGGCGCGCTTCATCTCCTCGGAGATCGAGACGGGGCGAATGTCCGAAGGGCTGGCGCCGCTCGGAGCGGGGGTGTCGTTGTCGGCCAAGTTCAGGAAATCCCGGCGAATCCGTTGCTGTCTAGATAGTGGATCGGAGCCCGAATGACCAGCCTCGCGGGCCTCTGGACACCCAACTATTTCGCTTTCTGCACAACGCTTTAGGAGGACGGTTGTGGGGACGTGGCGGCAATGCGGCGGCGGCCGCGCGCCACCCCCGCGACGCCCTTGCGATTGACCCCTCCGGAACGCCCCGCTACGCCCCCGCCATGGACCTCGATTACCTCCTCTCCGCCGCCGTCACGCTGTTCATCGTGGTCGATCCGCTCGGCCTCGCGCCGGCCTTCCTGGCGCTCACGGACGGGCTGCCGGCGGAGGCGCGGCGGCGCGTCGGCGGGCGCGCCACCTTGATCGCCGTGCTGGTGCTGATGGGGGCGGCGCTCGTCGGCGACTGGCTGCTGCGCCATCTCGGCATCAGCCTGCCGGCGTTCCGGATCGCGGGGGGGTTGTTGCTGTTCGCCACCGCGGCCGAGATGGTGCTCGGGGTGCGCATCGAGCGCCAGTCGCGCACCGCCGAGGTGGCGCTGGAGGAACGGGTCCGCCACATCGCCGCCTTTCCGCTCGCCATTCCGCTGATGGCCGGCCCCGGGGCGCTGACCGCCGTCATCCTGCTGGGCGGCGAGGCGGCGGGCCGGCCGGCCCGCATCGCCGTGCTGCTCGCCGTTATCGCGGCGACCTGCGCGCTCTGCCTCGCGGTGTTCGCGTTCGCGAGCCGGATCGCCCGCTCGCTCGGCATCACCGGCAATGTGGTGCTGTCGCGCCTGCTCGGCGTGCTGCTGGCGGCGCTGGCGGTCCAGTACGTGATCGACGGCGTCCGCGCCGTGCTGACGCCGTAACGTGGAAGCGCGGGCTTTCAGCCGGCTTGGCGGTCGCGGGCGCTCTTGAGGCCAGTGACGAAGCGGGCGAGCGTGCGCGAGGTGGCGCCGCGCGGCAGCATCACCTCGATCAGCGAGAACATGCCGCGGCGGGCGATCGCCCGCTCCAGCGCCGCAGCGAGCTCCCGCCGGGTCGCCACCCGCTCGCCATGGCCACCGAGCGCCGGCGCCATGGCGGCGAAGTTCCAGTCGGACAGATCGTTGAATCTCGATTCGGGCTGGAACACCCGCAGCATCTCCCAGCTCGCATTGTTGAACAGGAGCACGATGGGATCGAGCCCGTAGCGCCGGCAGTTGCCGAGCTCCCAGCCGGTCATCTGGAAGGCCCCGTCGCCGACCAGGATCAGCGGCCGCTGCCCGGTCGCCGCCGCCACCCCGATGCCCGCCGGCACCCCGAACCCCATGCCGGCGTAATAGCCGGGCGCCGCCAGCGCGGTGTTGTCGATCTCCATGGCGACGAACAGGCAATCGCCGATGTCGGCGGTCATCGGCAGCGGGCCGTGGCGGTCGAGCAGGTCGTTGACGGCGGCGGCGACGTCGCTCGGCGCCAGCGGCGTGTCGTCGGCGACGAGGCCGCGCGGATAATCCTCGAAGGGCGGCAGCGTCCGCGGGCGGGCGGCGATCTCCGGGCCGGCGCGGGCGATCAGCGCGTCCACCAAATCCTCGATCGGCAGCTCCGGATAGGTATGGTGGCCGATGCGCACCCCGCGGTCGATCGCCAGGACCGTGTGACGCCAATCGAACCGCTTCTCGGATAAAGCGAAATTGGTGTCGCACAGGATCACGCCGAGAAGCAGCAGGGCATCCGCCTCCTCGACCAGCCGGGTCACGGCGGGGTCACCGGCGCTGCCCAGATAGGTGCCGCGGCGTACGTCCGGCGCGGCTTGCAGCAGGCCCCGCCCCATGAAGGTGGTGACCACCGGCAGGCCGAGCCGTCGGGCCAGCGTGGCGACGCGCTCCTCCAGGCCGTAGCGGCGAATCTCGACGTCGACCACCATCACGGGCCGCTCGGCGCGGCCGAGCAGCGCCGCGATCTCGCCGGCGCATTCGGCGAGCGCGTCCGGATCGGCTGTCCGGCGCGGCAGCACCGGCACCGGCGCCACCGGGGCGTCGACCCGATCGCGCGGCACCTCGATATAGACCGGCAGCGAGCGCTCGCGGGCACTGCGCAGCACCCGGGCGATCGCCTGCGGGGCGGTCGCCGGATCGTCCAGCACCGCCTGGTCGCAGGTGATCTCGCGGAACACCGCGAGCTGGGTGTCGATGCTGCGCGCCTGATGGTGCAGCAGGAGACCGCTCGTCCGCTCGCGGGCGCCCGGCGCGCCCGCCACCACGACGACGGGCGAGCGCTCCGCATAGGCGCCGGCAACCGCGTTGACGACGTTGAAGGCGCCCGCCCCGTAGGTCACCACGACGACCCCGAGGGTCGACTGGTAGCGCGCCGCCGCATCCGCCGCGAAGCCCACAGCCGGCTCGTGACTGAGGGTGAAATACGGAAGAATTCCGGACTCTTCGACGACCTTGAAGAGAGGCAGGATGAAGTCGCCCGGGATGCCGAACAGCTCCCGGGCGCCGTGATCCTTGAGACCCTGAAGCAGGGCCGTGGCGAGGGTCGGCATGAGTACCTTCCAGTCGGCACCTTCCAGTCGCCCCTTGGCGCACCCTGGCGCGCAGCATCACGCGTCGCGAGCCGCTCGTGGCGCCGACGCCGCGCCGCGACGGCAGCGGCACAAGCGCGGCACCGGGCCGGCTGCTGGCAGCCGCATCGGACGGCGACGTCCGACGACGCTATCGGACGGTGCGCGTCGAGATCGGGGCAGGCGTTGTCGGCCCATCTTGCCGCACGCCGGGGCTGCCGGCGAGGTCCTCGTGGTCGCAACGCCCGGCCGGGACCGGGAGCCGACGAGGCTACGGCCCAGCGAGATCACCGGCCCGCCCCGTGCAGCCGCGCTCACTCACGGCCTCCGCTCCGCCCTCTTGCCGCAACTCTCCCTTCACGGCTGAACCCTTGCCACGGACAGCCGCCCGAGACGCCGCGGGCGGGTCGCGTCCGCGGCGGTGCCGCACCTGGCGCCGCCTCCGGCTGTCTCGGGCGCTCGGGGCCGCCTGGGCCGCCTACTTCAACTTCTCGGCCATGCCGAGATGCCGCTCGAGCTCCGGCAGCGTCTTGGCGGCCCACTGCTTCAGCTCGGGATCGTCGCCCCCCTGCGCATAGGCCGAGAACAGCTGAATGGCGGTCTGGTGCGCCTCCACCTGCATGGTCTCGTAGGCGTCCTCGAACGCCTTCCCGCTCAGGCCGCGCAGCCGCTCCAGCTTCTGGCGGTGCTCGTCATCGAGGCCGGCCGGCAGCTCCGCCTTGACCTTGCCGCTGGTCACCAGCTCGCGCAGCTCGCCCGTCGTCTTGGTGTGGGCCTGAAGCATGGTGGCGGCGAACTGGCGACCCTCCTGATCGGCCTTCTCGCGGGCGAGCTGGCTCGACTGCACCTCGAACATGTCGCTGATCGCCGCCTTGCGGACGAACTCGGCCGCCGGAGGCGCGGCTCCCAGGGCGGCGCCGGTGGCCTGCCCGACCGCCGGTCCGGCTTGGCCGGTGGTCTGGCCGGCCGGCCGATCCGCCGGCGACGGCGGCTGCGCGCCGGTGCTGGGGGCCACCGGCCCAGGCCCGGCCGGATTGGCGAGCTGGGCGGCCGCAGGGCCGGCCAGGAGGACGGCCGTGAGGACGGCCGCCACCGCCAGCGTGGCGACGCCGCCCATTCGGCGGACGCCGGGCCGAGCTCGGCTGGCAACCCCGCCGGGATTGTGAATGGCGATCCGGTTCTTCTCGTTTCGATCCATGGGGGTCTCCGTTGCGGCGATAGCGTCGCCTATCGACGACTTGCCTGTCGGAGAGCAACCCGCGATCACCATCGCCGTTCCGCGGCAACCGTCGGCAGGGCACGTCGATCGACGCAAGGTCGATCGACGCGAGCTGCGCCCGCACGGCTGCTCACACGGCTCGCCGTCGCGTCCCCACGGCTCGCCCCCGCGCAAGACTTGCACCGACACGACCCGTGCCCGTACCGGCCGCGTCCGGCGAATCGCCCCTCGAACGCGCCGGCGTGACGAAGCAGTGTGCTCGTCCGGCGCCGGCGCAGCCGGATCGGTCTCACGCCGGCGCGGCCGGAAACACCTCGCGCCGAGGCAGGCCGCGATGCCGCGGGGTTTGCCATCGACCATCCGTCCCGCCGCTCGGACCGCGCCGGGTGACGTGCGGCGACCGCCTCAGAACGGAATGTCGTCGTCGAGATCGTCGCGCCGCGACGGCGCGGCCGCCGCTGCCGGGCGCCGCTCCCGCCCCGCCGTGGGTCCCGGCGAGCCGAAATCATCCCCGCCACTCTGGTCGAAGCCCTCCCCGCCGCCACCGCGGCCGTCGAGCATCGTCAGCGTCGCCCCGAAGCCTTGCAGCACGACTTCGGTGGAGTACCTGTCCTGGCCTTGCTGATCCTGCCATTTGCGTGTCTGGAGCGTGCCTTCCACGTAAACCTTCGAGCCTTTCTTGAGGTATTGCTCGGCCACCCGGCAGAGCCCCTCGCTGAAGATCACCACCCGATGCCACTCGGTCTTCTCGCGCCGCTCGCCGGTGGCCTTGTCGCGCCACGTCTCCGAGGTGGCGATGCGCAGATTGGCGATCGGACGCCCGTCCTGGGTCCGGCGAATCTCCGGGTCCGCGCCCAGATTGCCGATGAGAATCACCTTGTTGACCGAACCCGCCATGCTCCAACTCCGCTCGCTCTGTGCGCCCCCGGTGGCTCCACATGGGTAACGCTCGACAGTCCTGCGCTCGATACGCTCGCCGCGCTCTCGACTCTATATACTCTTGCCCGTACGCGATGCTCACGAGCCTACCCGGCAGTTCTCCCGGCAAGCTCAACCCGTCAGGCGGCTCTCCCGAACGAGACCCCGGCCGAGACGACATCCGCCCCCACAAGGCCCCCCACGAGACCCGCCCGTCCCTCCTTCGTGAGGACCAGCCCCGGCCACCGCGCGGCCCGCAACGCAACGGACGCGATGGACGGGCGCAAGCCGCCAGCCCGGCGAACAGGCGGGCTCACACTAGTCCTTATCGAATCCTCAACAAGGTGGACGGCGTTCTTGTCCACACATCGATGTTCCGCAAATGTTCTTGTATTCGGTAACCGGGGATTAAGCAAGCCGACAGGTTGCGGCCGACCTTCCGTCCCTTGCTCCGCTGTCGCATCCCCGGGTCGGAGGGGACGGACGGCACCTCGCTGCGACTTCCCGGGCGCGCCGAACGGTTCTATTTTTCGTTTTATTTTCTGATATTTGACAGGATCGCCACGCCCCGCCCGACACCGGCGGCACGCGGCCTCCGGGACGGTGCGCGGCGGCCCGGCCAGGCCGACGGCGCCCAATCCCGATCCAATGTTGCATATATGTCACCACGGCCGGGGCGATTCCGCCTAGGGTCGCGACCCTGGGACTTCGGTATTTCTAGGAATGGAGGGGCCGTTAATGAAGAAGATCCTGCTCGCTACGGTCGCGGCAGTCGGCATGGTCGGTGCGGCGTCCGCCGCGGACCTGTCTGCGCGGATGCCCGTGAAGGCGCCGCCCGTGATCGCTCCCGTGTTCTCGTGGACCGGCTGCTATGTCGGCGGCTTCGTCGGCGGCGCGTGGGCCGGTGAGGACGTTAGCGCCTATGACCGCAACGGCGTCTTCGGCGTCGGAAGCTGGGGCTACAAGACGGATTCGAGCGTCATCGGCGGCGGCACCCTCGGGTGCAACTGGCAGCCGGTCGGCTCGCAGTTCGTGCTCGGCCTCGAGGGCGAGATCGGCTACATGAGCCTCGAGGGCTCGGCCTATGATCCGGTGTCGTTCGGCACCGCCTTCCCGCTCTACTCGTCGACCAAGGTCGGCGACTGGTACGGCATGGTGACCGGCCGCCTCGGCTTCGCCTGGGATCGTGCTCTGCTCTATGTCAAGGGCGGCGCGGCCTTCGTGGACGTCGAGACCGCGATCGTGCAGCCGGGCGCGTTCGCCGCGTCCACCAGCGAGACCAAGGCGACCTGGACGGTCGGCGGCGGCATCGAGTACGCCCTCGACTTCAACTGGAGCATCAAGGCCGAGTACATGTACATCGGCCTGAACGAGACCTACACGGTCTCCGGTCCGGTGGTCGGCGGCGGCATCGCCAATTGGGATCACGACGTCCCGGGCATCCACACCGCCAAGGTGGGCATCAACTACCGCTTCGGCGGTGGCGCTCCGGTGATGGCTCGCTACTGATCCTATCGACCTCGCGTCGAGCGAAGGCCCCGGGCATGCCCGGGGCCTTTTGCGTTGGAAGCACCGTGCCCCGAACGCATAGGAATTATCCGGCGAAGTGAACGTCGGTTCACGGTCGGTAGCGGCGGACCTCGACCGCTCGTCACCGTGAGGGCCGCGTTGTTCCGCCTTCCGCCCATCCACATTTTTGTTGCTGCCGTCCCCGGCCGACAAGCGCGCACCAGGCGGCAGGCCGAAATCGACATTCGTGTGAGCGCGCCCCGTCTCGGCTATGGCGGAGCAGCCGAGTGCGGCGCCCCGCCCGACCGCAGCCGGGCGAACAGCCCGTCCGGCAGATTTATTCAGCGTCCGCCGCCTATGTCGACGACCAGACATTGGACCGCATCTATTAGGTTTTATCATACCCCCATCGTTACTTTCACCGGACCGCCCGCATCGGATTGTCGAGGGCTTCCAGCGGCATTGGGGCCGGATCTTCTCGAGACAGAGGTCTCAAATTACCTTATCGCGCTTTTGGATGATGAAGCTGTGGCCGATATGACACCCTTTCTGTACGGAAAACCCCTATGGTTTGATCTCGTTCACAACAAGGGGGGTCTCATGACCAAGACTGTCTTGCTCGCGACTGTCGCCGCGCTCGGCATGATCGGCGCCGCATCGGCGGCGGACCTGTCGGCCCGCATGCCCATGAAGGCACCGCCTGCGCCCATGGTGGTTCCGGCGTTCTCGTGGACCGGCTGCTACATCGGCGGCTTCGTCGGCGGCGCCTGGTCGGACGATTACTCGGTCTACGACCGCAACGGCTTCGCCGGGGTCGGCTCGTGGGGCTACAGCTCCGATTCGAGCGTCATCGGCGGCGGCACGCTGGGCTGCAACTGGCAGCCGGTCGGCTCGCAGTTCGTCCTCGGCCTCGAGGGCGAGCTCGGCTACATCAGCCTGGAAGGCTCGGGCGCCGATCCGCTCGATCCGACCATCGTGGCCGCCAGCAAGATCGGTGACTGGTACGGCATGATCACCGGCCGCCTCGGCTTCGCGTGGGATCGCGCCCTGCTCTACGTCAAGGGCGGTGCGGCCTTCCTCAATGTCGAGTCGTCCATCTACGACAGCCTGACCGGCTTCGGCATGTCCACCAGCGACACCGTCACCACCTGGACGGTCGGCGGCGGCATCGAGTACGCCCTGGCGCCGAGCTGGAGCATCAAGGCCGAGTACATGTATATCGGCCTCAACGACACGCTGGCGACCTGCGGCGTGTACGGCGGCACGGCGCCGGCCCCCGGCACCTATTGCTGGGATCACGACAACGGCGGCATTCACACTGCCAAGGTCGGCCTCAACTACCGCTTCGGCGGTGGCGCCGCGCCGGTCATGGCCCGTTACTGATCATCACGCACGCCTTCGCGCGCCAATCGAGCCCCGGGGTTCCGCCCCGGGGCTCTCATCATGCCAACGGCACGCCTCCGGCATCATGGCTGAAGCCCCACGACTAGACTGATCGGTCTAGTTGCGTATAGCGCGGATCTTTCCGGGAGTTGTGGCGAAAATGTCACCTTCCACAACCCGCCTCGATCTATGCTGAGACATCTTTTCCGAGAGGGGGGTTCCCATGAAGAAGGTTCTGCTCGCGAGCGCCGCCATCCTGGCCATGGCCGGCGTCGCCTCTGCGGCCGATATGCGCATGCCCGTCAAGGCACCGCCGGTCATCGCGCCTGTGTTCTCGTGGACTGGCTGCTACATCGGCGGCTATGTGGGCGGCGCGTGGGCCGACGGTGACGTCACCGCGTGGGACCTGAACGGCTACACCGCCGTCGGGGGCTGGGGCTACAAGGCCGACTCGAGCTTCATCGGCGGTGGCACGGTGGGCTGCAACTGGCAGCCGGTCGGCTCGCCCTTCGTGCTCGGCCTCGAAGGCGAAATCGGCTACCTCAGCCTGGAAGGCTCCGCGTACGATCCGATCCTGGCCAACAACGGCGCGGTCGCGCCGGGCGTGCTGTCGTCGGCGAAGATCGGCGATTGGTACGGCATGATCACCGGCCGCCTCGGCTACTCGTGGGATCGCGCCATGATCTACGTGAAGGGCGGCGCGGCCTTCGTGAACGTCGAGACTGCGATCTACGACGGCTGGGGACTCCAGACCATGGCGGCCTCCGCGAGCGAGACCAAGGCCACCTGGACGGTCGGCGGCGGCATCGAGTGGGCGTTCGACCTGAACTGGAGCATCAAGGCCGAGTACATGTACATCGGCACCAACGGCACCCAGACGGTCACCGGCATCAATCCCGGCGACGGCCTCGCCTATTCGTGGGATCACGACCTCAACGGCATCCACACCGCCAAGATCGGCCTGAACTACCGCTTCGGCGGTGGCGCTCCGGTGATGGCGCGCTACTGATCGCCATGTCTCGACTGAAGTCTCAATCGTAAGCCTCTCCTGATGGTGGAAGCCCCGGTGCCCAGGCCGGGGCTTCTGCTTTTCCGGGGCGGCCCGACCCGCAAAATCCGTGGCGGCCACCGGCCGTGACGGCCCCATCCCGCCACCATGGTTGGAGGTGAGGCCGCGGCTCGCCCCTGCGCCCTACGAGCGCCGCTCGCACGCGCCGCTGTTGACAACCGCGAGGGTGCTGGCGCTCCGCGTCCGTTCTCATTAAGTTCCGGGCACCGTCACCCCCGTCCGGGCCAGGTCCTCGTGCCGCCCAGGACCGAATCCGGTGCCCAATGACCGACCTGTTCGACAAGCCGCGCCGGCCCGACGGCCGGGTGATCTCCATCCGCGGCGCCCGCGAGCACAATCTGAAGTCCGTCGACGTCGACCTGCCGCGCGACAAGCTCGTCGTGTTCACCGGGCTGTCCGGCTCCGGCAAATCGTCGCTCGCCTTCGATACCATCTATGCCGAGGGCCAGCGCCGCTACGTCGAGTCGCTGTCGGCCTATGCGCGCCAGTTCCTGGAGATGATGCAGAAGCCGGACGTCGACCAGATCGACGGCCTGTCGCCCGCCATCTCGATCGAGCAGAAGACGACGTCCAAGAACCCGCGCTCGACGGTGGGCACCGTCACCGAGATCTACGACTACATGCGGCTCCTGTGGGCGCGCGTCGGCGTGCCCTACTCGCCCGCCACCGGCCTGCCGATCGAGAGCCAGACGGTGTCCCAGATGGTCGACCGGGTGATGGCGCTGCCGGAGGGCACGCGGCTCTATCTGCTGGCGCCGCTGGTGCGCGGCCGCAAGGGCGAGTACCGCAAGGAGCTGGCCGACCTGCTCAAGAAGGGCTTTCAGCGGGTCAAGATCGACGGCGCCTTCCACGAGATCGCCGCGGCCCCTGCGCTCGACAAGAAGCTCAAGCACGACATCGACGTGGTGGTGGACCGCATCGTGGTGCGGCCCGACATCGCCACGCGCCTCGCCGAATCGTTCGAGACGGCCCTCAAGCTCGCCGACGGCCTGGCCGTGGTGGAGTTCGCCGACGGGGCGCCGGTCCCTTCTTCCGTTACCTCCCTCCTTGTGGGGGAGGTCGACCACCCGAAGGGGGGTCGGGAGGGGGGTAAGCGGCATGGGACGGCGTCCGGGGCTACCCCCCTCCCCGCCCCTCCCCCACAAGGGGGGAGGGAGCGCGTCGAGAATGCCGCCAAGCCCGACGCGAAGACCACCAAGCTCGCCGCGGCCGCGGCGGCGGACGCCAACCGCATCGTCTTCTCGGAAAAGTTCGCCTGCCCGGTGTCGGGCTTCACGATCCCCGAGATCGAGCCGCGGCTGTTCTCGTTCAACTCACCGCACGGCGCCTGCCCGTCCTGCGGCGGCCTCGGCCTCGACCAGAAGATCGACCCCGACCTCGTGGTGCCCGACAAGGAGGTGACGCTGAAGCGCGGCGCCGTCGCGCCGTGGGCGAAGTCGTCGTCGCCCTACTATGTCCAGACCCTGGAAGCGCTGGCGAAGCACTACCGCTTCACTCTCGACACCAAGTGGAAGGAGCTGCCGAAGCGCGCCCAGGAGGCGATCCTGTACGGCTCCGGCGACGACGAGATCCGCTTCGTCTACGACGACAGCATGCGGGCCTACGAGACCAAGAAGCCGTTCGAAGGCGTGGTGCGCAATCTCGAGCGGCGCTGGCGCGAGACCGAGAGCGAGTGGGCGCGCGAGGAGATCGGCAAGTACTTCACCGCGATCCCGTGCGCATCCTGCCAGGGCCACCGCCTGAAGCCCGAGGCGCTCGCCGTGAAGGTCGACGGCCTGCACATCGGCGAGGTGGCGGCGCTGTCGGTGCGGCGCGCCGGCGCTTGGTTCACGGCGCTGCCGAAGCGGCTGACGCCCAAGCAGAACGAGATCGCCACCCGCATCCTCAAGGAGATCCGCGAGCGCCTGACCTTCCTGAACGATGTCGGCCTCGACTATCTCACGCTGGCGCGCGCCTCCGGCACGCTCAGCGGTGGCGAGAGCCAGCGCATCCGCCTCGCCTCGCAGATCGGCTCCGGCCTCACCGGCGTGCTCTATGTGCTGGACGAGCCCTCGATCGGCCTGCACCAGCGCGACAACGCCCGCCTGATCGAGACGCTGCGGCGGCTGCGCGACCTCGGCAACACCGTCATCGTGGTGGAGCACGACGAGGACGCCATCCGCACCGCCGATTGGGTGCTCGACATCGGCCCCGGCGCCGGCATTCACGGCGGCCGCATCGTCTCGGCCGGCACCCCGGACGACATCATGGCGGACACCAAGTCGGTGACCGGCGAGTATCTCACCGGCCGGCGCATGATCCCGGTGCCGGAGCGGCGCGTGCCGGATTCCCGGCGCGTGCTGCGCGTCGTCGGGGCGCGCGGCAACAATCTGAAAAACGTCTCGGCCGACATTCCGGTCGGATTGTTCACCTGCATCACCGGAGTGTCTGGCGGCGGCAAGTCGACGCTGCTGATCGACACGCTCTACAAGGCGATCGCGCGGAAGCTGCACGGCGCCGCCGAGGCCCCTGCCCCGCACGAGCGCATCGAGGGGCTGGAGCACATCGACAAGATCATCGACATCGACCAGTCGCCGATCGGCCGCACGCCGCGCTCCAATCCGGCCACCTACACGGGCGCCTTCACGCCGATCCGCGAATGGTTCGCGGCGCTGCCCGAAGCGAAGGCGCGCGGCTACGAGCCGGGCCGCTTCTCGTTCAACGTCAAGGGCGGCCGCTGCGAGGCGTGCCAGGGCGACGGCGTCATCAAGATCGAGATGCACTTCCTGCCGGACGTCTACGTCACCTGCGACGTCTGCAAGGGCAAGCGCTACAACCGCGAGACCTTGGAGGTGACCTTCAAGGGCAAGTCGATCGCCGACGTGCTCGACATGACGGTGGAGGAAGGCGCCGCGTTCTTCAAGGCGGTGCCGCGGGTGCGCGAGACGCTGAAGACGCTTCATCGCGTCGGCCTCGACTATATAAAAATCGGCCAGCAGGCGACGACGCTGTCGGGCGGCGAGGCGCAGCGGGTGAAGCTGGCCAAGGAGCTGTCGAAACGCGCCACCGGGCGGACGCTCTACATCCTCGACGAGCCGACCACCGGACTGCACTTCCAGGACGTCGAAAAGCTGCTGGAGGTGCTGCACGAGCTGGTGGCCGGCGGCAACACCGTGGCGGTGATCGAGCACAATCTCGAGGTGATCAAGACGGCCGACTGGATCATCGACCTCGGCCCCGAGGGCGGCGACGGCGGCGGCGAGATCGTCGCGGTGGGTACGCCCGAGGACGTGATCAAGGAGAAGCGGTCGTATACGGGGCAGTTCCTGAAGCCGGTGCTGGAGCGGAAAGTCGTCGCGGCGCCGCCGGCGCGGCGTGGCACGGGGGCCGCGAACGGGCGGCGGCGGAAGGGCGCGCAGGCGGCAGAGTAGCCGTGTCGCAGACCGGCGGCGTGAAACGACTCGCCGGTCGACCCGCACCACAACTTCTGGAAGAAGCGGCGGCATTGGGCTAAGATGCGCCGGCTTTTTCGAGGCCAGTTACCATGACCGACTACGTGACCCGCACGGAGTTCGAGCAGCTCGCCACCCGCGTCGACATCGTCGAGCGCGAGGTCGACGGCGAGAAGATGGTGACGCGCCATGTGCTCACCGAGACGCGCCGCAATTCCGACGACCTCGCCGCCATCAAGACGCGCCTCGACCGCGTCGAGCAAAAAGTGGACGGTGTCGCTCAGGAACTCGGCGAGGTCCGAAAGGAATTGGCCGGCGTGCGGGGCATGGTCTCCGGCCTCGTCGCCACCCTGCCCGGCCTTATCGCCGACACCATGCGCGAGGTCTTGAAGGAGCGGGACGGCCGGTGAGCCGTAGCCCGGCTGGAGCGCGACGGCAGCCGGAGTAGGC
The DNA here is from genome assembly GCF_964266735.1 of Rhodoplanes sp. P11. Classification (NCBI taxonomy): domain Bacteria; kingdom Pseudomonadati; phylum Pseudomonadota; class Alphaproteobacteria; order Hyphomicrobiales; family Nitrobacteraceae; genus Rhodoplanes; species Rhodoplanes sp. P11. The sequence continues at coordinate 1,775,050 of NZ_CAXWGY010000001.1, read as the reverse complement.
GCCGCCCCCGCGCCCCCTCCGCCCGAGGCCCGGTCCCGCATTCGGCGGCGCTCGATGCCGGCGCCGAAACGGGTCCCGTCACGCCGTGCGAGTGCCCAAGTCCCGAACCGGCCTGTCGCCCGAGCTACTCGGCCCGGCTCGCCCTGTCGCCATACCTCGTCGAACTGTTCCACGCACCGCGGCACAGAACGATCCCCCGCATCACGAAAATCCTGCTGCACCGCGGCGAAATGACCGGGGCGTGCAGGCTCGCGGCCGCGTGGGCGACCCGGCACAATGGGCAGGTCCAGCGGCCTAGCCCGCGCCCAAGACCAACGATCCACAACCAGCACGATCACCGCCCCGATCGGCGGAAGGGGGAATACGCCATGACGTTCTCGGTCCGGACTCCGACGTCCGTCGCTCTCGCCTGCAACGCCCTCGCGCTGCCTCGCGCCGTCGCCCGCAGCGCCCTGATGATCGGCGCCCTGCTCCTGGCCACACTCGCCACACCGGCGGCGGCCGCCGACCCCAAGGGAACCTGGCTGACCGAGGACGGCCGCTCGCGCATTGCCATCGGCAGTTGCGGCGGCGCCCTGTGCGGCTCGATCTCCTGGCTGCGGGAGCCCAACGACCCGGCGACCGGCAAGCCCAAGCTCGACGCCAACAACGCCGATGCCGACAAGCGCAACCGCCCGCTGCTCGGCGTGCCGATCGTCCTGAACATGAAGCCGAGCGGCAAGCCCGAGCAGTGGGCCGGCAGCGTCTACAACGCCCAGGACGGCAAGACCTACACGGGCTACATCACCATGCAGGGGGCCTCGTCGCTGAAGCTGGAAGGCTGCGCGCTCGGCGGCCTGGTCTGCAAGGCACAGACCTGGCGCCGGATCAACTGATGCGGTCGACTGACGCGGTCGGCTGATCGGCGGAGGTGGTCCGGATCGGGTGGGGTGCCCCCGGATCGGCTTCCGCTGACGGCCGCAGCCCGCATTGGCTTCGTGGCCCATGATGGGCGCCGCCACCTTGCCCTCCGGCCCTGTCCCGTGCGACACGCAGCCGCCCCGGGGGCCGCGATGCCGCTCGTCAACGACTCGCCTCTGCTGATGAACCGCGACCTGGTGCTGCGCCATCTCGCGGCGCGCCGGGTGAAGCCGTCACGGCTGACGATCTTCTTCCAGGACGAGCACAACCTGGTGCTACCGGGCGGCCGCAGCGTCGCGCCGGGGACCCCGGCCGGCGTCATCCCCTCGATGTTCGATCCGCGCGAGACCTACCTGGTGCGCGTCGTCAATCCCGAGCTCTACGAGACCGCCGACATCGTGGTCGAGTACAACGTGCCGAACATCGTCAACCTCGCCACCAGCGGCATCTTTCCGGACGCGATCCTGCGCAAGATCGTCTACGCGCCGTCGCTGCCGTTCGCCTACGCGGCCGGGCGCGACCGTCCGATCGACGTGCTCACCAATTTCAACAACATCGCCGAGCCGCGCCGGACCCCGATCGTGGCGGCGCTGACCGCGCGGTTCCCGGGATACCGAAACGTCACCGGCGTGTTCGACCGCCCGGGCCTGGAGCGGCTCTATTCGAGCGCCAAGGTGATCGTCAATCCGCACCAGACTGCGCACCACCACGCCATCGAGGAGTTCCGGGTGCTGCCGGCGCTGTCGCGCGGCTGCATCGTGGTCAGCGAGGACGTGCCGCTGCGCGAGAAGCTGCCGTATCACGAGTTCGTCGTCTGGTGCCGCCACGAGACGATCGTGGAGACCACCGCCGCGGTGCTCGCCGACTACGACGCGGTGTTCGCGCGCATCCATGGCGGCCCGGAGCTGCCGCGGTGCCTGGCCGCCATGACGGCCGAGTTCGCGCGCGCCATGGACACAGCCCTGGCGACACTGCCACGGCCGGGCCCTTGGGCGCGCCTGCTCGACCTCGTCCGGCGCCGTTGACCGACGCAAAAGGCCCGGCACCGCGCTCGCCGAGTGCGTTGCCGGGGCCGTCAAGATGCTCTAGCATCGGGCAAACTGGCGCGACACCGGGCACCGTTCGACCCTCGTCACCGCCGATCCTGCATCCTGGATGGGGTCGCGGCATCGGACTCGATGGTCGGACTATGATCGGACCTGGTGTTCGAGCCTGCGATCTCGAACCTGTTATCCCGAACTTGCTGCGTCGCGTTGCTGCGTCCCGTTTCCCCCGACCTCGCACCCGAGGAGATCATGGCCGACTCCCGCGCCGCCCACGGCACCGGAACCCTCACGATCGACGGCGAGAGCCACACGTTCCCGCTCCACCACGGCACCGCCGGGCCGGCCGTCGTCGACATCGGCAAGCTCTACGGCAAGGCCGGCCTGTTCACCTACGATCCCGGCTTCAGCTCGACGGCGAGCTGCGAGTCGAAGATCACCTATATCGACGGTGACGAAGGCGTCCTGCTCTATCGCGGCTACCCGATCGAGGACCTGGTCGCCCACGGCGACTTCCTGGAGACCTGCTATCTCCTGCTCTACGGCGAATTGCCGACGGTGCGGCAGAAGCACGATTTCGACTACCGCGTCACGCACCACACCATGGTGCACGAGCAGATGGCGCGCTTCTATCAGGGCTTCCGCCGCGACTCGCATCCGATGGCCGTGATGGTCGGCAGCGTCGGCGCCATGTCGGCGTTCTATCACGACTCCACCGACATCGCCGATCCGCACCAGCGCACGCTGGCCTCGATCCGCATGATCGCCAAGATGCCGACGATCGCCGCGATGGCCTACAAGTACACGACCGGCCAGCCCTTCGTGTACCCGAAGAACGATCTCGACTACGCCTCCAACTTTCTGCGCATGTGCTTCTCGGTGCCGTTCGAGGAGTACAAGGTGGACCCGGTGCTGTCCCGCGCCATGGACCGCATCCTCATCCTGCACGCCGACAACGAGCAGGGCGCCTCCTCCTCGACGGTGCGGCTCGCCGGCTCGTCGGGTGCCAACCCGTTCGCCTGCATCGCGGCCGGCGTGGCCTGCCTGTGGGGCCCGGCGCATGGCGGCGCCAACGAGGCGGCGCTGAAGATGCTGGCCGAGATCGGCAAGCCCGACCGCATCCCGGAGTTTCTCGCCCGCGCCAAGGACCCGGACGATCCGTTCCGCCTGATGGGCTTCGGGCACCGCGTCTACAAGAGCTACGATCCGCGCGCCAAGCTGATGCGGGACATCTGCCGCGAGGTGCTGACCGCGACGCGCAGCGACGACCGCCTGTTCGACGTCGCCCTGGAGCTGGAGCAGGCGGCCGCGCGGGACGACTACTTCACCGAGAAGAAGCTGTTCCCGAATCTCGATTTCTACTCGGGCCTCACGCTGCGGGCGATGGGCTTCCCGCCCGCCATGTTCACGGCGGTGTTCGCGCTCGCCCGCACGGCCGGCTGGATCGCCCAGTGGACCGAGATGATCGCCGACCCGAGCCAGAAGATCGGCCGGCCGCGCCAGCTCTACACCGGCCACACCCGGCGCGACTATGTCGACATGAAGCGCCGCGTCTAGTCGCTGACGGGCCCCTGTAGCGGCGGCGCCCGGCCGCCGCTACGCCGCTTTGCGGCGACCGAGCGCGGGCACGAGCTCGCGCCGCACGAAGGCCAGAAACTCCTCCTGGCGCGGCCCCACCTGGGTGAGCACGATGTGGTCGAAGCCGGCCTGGACGTACTTGTCGATGGCGGCGAGATGCTGCTCGGCCGACGGGCCACAGCTCACCAGCTTGCCCACCATCTCCGGCGTCACGCTCTCGCTCGCGGCCGCAAAGCCTTCGGGATCGGGCAATTCGGCCATCACCGGCCAGCCGGTCGCCGACCAGCGGAAATAGTGGTGAGCGGTGCGGCGGGCGTCGTCCTCGCGCTCGGCCCAGCACAGCGCCACCTCGCAGTAGCGCGGTCCGCGGCCGCCGGCGCCCTTGTAGGCGTCGATCAGGTCGGATCGCGCCTCGGTGGCCATCAGGCCGTCGCACCTCTCGCCGGCGAGGCGGGCCGCCTTGGGGCCGCCGGCCGCCAGCACCACCGGCACCTTGCGCTGGGGGCGATCGAACAGGCGCGCGTGGTCGAGCCTGAGCCAGCGGCCGCTGTAATTGGTCATCTCGCCCGACAGCAGGCCCTGGACGATGTCGATCGCTTCGGCGAGCCGCTCCTGCCGCTCGGCGCGGCCCGGCCAGCCGAGGCCGACGACGTGCTCGTTGAGCCGCTCGCCGGCGCCGAGCCCGAGCGTGAAGCGGTCGTTGCTCAGCAGCGCCACCGTGGCGGCCCCCTGGGCCACGATGGCCGGATGGTAGCGGAAGGTCGGGCAGGTCACCGCGGTCATCAGGCCGATGCGCCGAGTGGCCTGGGCGACGGCGCCGAGCACCGTCCAGGCGAGCGGCGAGTGCCCCTGCTCCTCCAGCCACGGGAAGAAGTGGTCCGAGATGGCCGCGAAGTCGAAACCTGCCTCCTCGGCCCGCACGGCGTTGCGGACCAGGTCGGCCGGGCCGTGCTCCTCGGACATCAGCTTGTAGCCGAGCTTGATCATGGGCGTGCCTGCCGTGGGTGAAGGACCGGGCGCGCGGGATGCGCGCCGCCCGGTCCAACGTCGGCCGGTGCCGAAAGTTCGCCCGGCCGCCCCGTCCCTCACGGCGGTGCTGTGGTCACGGCAACGTGGTGATCGGGAACGGCCCGTTCCAGCGGAACGCCGGCCCCGAGTCGCGCCAGTAGAAATCGAGCCGGTCGCCGACCCGCGCGATCAATTCCAGATTGCCCGGCGTCCCGAAGCTGCTCTGGATCAGCGTCAGCGACTCGATCTCGCCGCGGCCGACACGCATCGGCGCCGACCACGGCATCGCCGGCACATCGTTGTTGCGCCACGCGAACAGGAAGCCGCCGCCGGACGCGGCCGGCACCGCCAGCTCGAAATTGCCCTTGCTGCCGAAGCGGCTCTGGATGAGCACCGGATTGCCGCGGGCGCCGCCGAATAGCGGGAACGGCCCGTTCCAGCGGAACGCCGGCCCCGAGTCGCGCCAGTAGAAATGGAGCTGGTCGCCGACCCGCGCGATCAGCTCCAGATTGCCCGGCGCGCCGAAGCGGCTCTGGATCAGCGTCAGCGCCTCGATCTCGCCACCGCCGATGCGCCCCGGCGCCGACCACGGCATCGCCGGCACGTCGTTGTTGCGCCACGCGAACAGGAAGCCGCCACCCGCCGCCGCCGGCACCGCCAGCTCGAAATTGCCCTTGCTGCCGAAGCGGCTCTGGATCAGCACCGGGTTGCCGCGGGCGCCGCCGAACAGCGGAAACGGCCCGTTCCAGCGGAACGCCGGCCCGGAGTCGCGCCAGTAGAAGTGCAGCCGGTCGCCCGTGCGCGCCACCGCTTCGAGATTGCCGGGCGAGCCGAAATTGCTCTGGATCATGCCGACGCCGTCGACCGCTCCGGCGCCGAGCCCGAAGGGCAGCGGCAGCGCCCAGAACATCTCGGGCCGGCTGTTGTCGCGCCAGGAGAACAGCAGCCCGTCGGCGGCTCCGGGAACCAGCAGCTCGAAATTGCCGGGTGTGCCGAAGCGGCCCTGGATCAGCACCGGGTTGCCGCGCACCGGCGGGAACGGCCGCAGCCAGCCCAGATGCGCCGGCGTGACGTTGCACATCGCGAAGGTGTTGGCCTTCATCAGGCAGGCGACGCCGCCGCCGGGCGCGCAGTTCTCGCAGTTCGAGTTGGGGCGGCCGAAGCGGCCCCAGGAGCCGCCGCAGGTGCAGCCGCTCGCCGCATACTCGTCGGGGCAGCCGAAGACGTGCCCACTCTCGTGGGTGAACACGCGGTCGATGTTATCGGGTCCCCAGCCGTCGTTGGCATAGTCCATCACCAGGCGAGGACCGCCGATGCTCGCATAGGCGAAGTGGAACAGCGGGTACTTGGTGAAGAAGCCCACATAGGTCCAGCGGGTGCGGAAGCGCGTGCGATTGTCCTCGACATAGCGCACCACGCCGTTCCAGTCGGCCGTGTAGCCGAGCGCCGCCATGGCGGGATCGCGCCATACCGCCTCCAGATCGGCGGCGCCGGGATTGGGCGGCGTGGCGATGCGGACCGTGCGGATGTCGTAGCTGAACGAGATGCCGGCCGCCGGGTTCTGGGCGGCCAGCCAGCTCAGCCCGTTCTGCACCTCGGCCACCACCTTGGTGCGCTCCACCGCGCTGAATTGCAGGTCGGCGGTCGGGCCTTCGACGATGACGATGCCGACCGCGACGCTGCCTTCGAGATAGGCGCTGGTCGGTGCCGCCGCCTCGGCCGCCAGGGCGGCGCGTGCCGCCTCGGGCAGCGCCTGGGCGACGTCGGTGCAGCCCTGCATGTTCCACGGCTGGCCGTCGCGCGGCCGCTGCTGCTTGGCGCTCAGGAACTCGGGCTGGAGGCGGAGCTGGAACGCCTCGACGCCGAGCCGCTCGGTCTCGTCGAGGTCGGCCGGCAGGGCGGCACCGGGCGCGCTCGCCTCGGTGAGGGCCCGCTGCGCCGTCCCGGCCGGCAGCGGCACCGGGTCTGTCCCGATCAGCACACGATCGCCGTAGCGGTGCACGAAGCGCATCGGCCGCGGGGCGGCATGCAGGGCCAGTGCGGCCGCCGCATCGTCGAGCACGCTGAGATATTCCGGGAAGTTCAAGTCACCGGCCATGTCGCACCTCCCATAGTGGTCGTGGTGTCGATCCGAGCGCTCAGCGGCGACGCGGGCGATCGGGCGGTTCGAACCCCTCCGCGTCCCAGGGCAGCCCCTCGCCCGGACGCGCCTTGCTGCGCAGCGCCGGACGCTGCCGCCAGGCATCGACGAACAGCAGCTCGTCCCCCGTGAGCCCACCCGGGATCGGTGCCGCCGGATCGGCAAGGACTGTTTCGACCCCTGGCGTCGCGCGCAGGCGCACCAGTGCGGACTCGGCCTCCCCATCATCGACATCGACCACCGCCAGACGCGGCGGCAGCGCGCTGATCACTCGAAACCGGCTGCGCAGCGCGGCCAGCACGTCGGCCGCGGTGGCGGCCGAGAGGACGACGAGACATTCAGACATGCGGCCTCCCTGGCGCGCCGCAGAGCGCACCGCATCGGCATGGGGCCCGGATGGCACGGGACGACGGGTTTGGTCGGGACCGCACCAGCGGTGCGGCGACCCGGGCGGGCGCCGTCACCGGCGCCGAAGGATCAATTCGGGAGGGGGCGGCTCAGGGGGCCGCGTTGCCGAAATAGGCCGGGCTGCCCGGCGGGTCGCCGACCGCGACCGGCGACCCGTCGGCTTCGCCGGGGCGTTGGGCGGAAGGCTCGGCGGGCGGCGGCGTCACCGTGCCCAAATAGGCGGGGCTGCCGGGCGGATCGCCGACATCGTCGTCGGGGCGCGCGGACGCGGCACCCGCGGCGCCGACCGCCACGGCGGTCCCGTGATAGGCGGCGCTGCCGGGGGGCGATCCCACCGCCGGAGCCGGCCAGTTGCTGGTCGGCGGCGCGCCTGCGGCCGCGCTCGCCATGGCGGCCGTCCCGAAATAGGCCGGGCTGCCCGGCGGATCGCCGATCTCGTCCGCGTCGCCCGGAGCAGGCTGGGCAGACGGGTCCGACGCGGCGCCAGACGTCACATAGGGCCATCCCGCCATGGCGGCCTCCTCCGACGGCTAGAACGATCGAGTACAGAACGAGTGATGGCAGAGCCATCGACAGCAGAACGATCGAAAACAATCACAACCAATGCTCGAAATTAGACAAAAAGAAGGCATCGAAACTCAACTGAAATTGTAACTTTGTTATCGAAATGCGATAATCTTCAGTAAGTCGATCCCCCTATACGATCGGTTACGAGGATTCCTCAACCAGTCTACGATACCTGATCTTCAATCAACTCAATCTTCTGGCCACACCGTCGGACGTGACGGAGCATCCGTTTCAGACGGAAGGCTCACGCCGGAATTCAGTCTGACCGAAGCCGCACCGAGCACAACCCTGAAGGGCGCACCACACGGAAACGTCATTCACCGTGTCGGCCGCCCCTCCGCCTGGGCCGGCCGGGTGGTGGCCGGGGCTGGACTTGGCATCGCCGCGGCAGCCGGCGGCACACTCGCCGGCCCTGCCGGGGTGGCGCCGGGACCGCCCGCGACCGCCGGCTCGGCCGGCTCCGGCGGCTCGTAGTCGAGCGCCTTGAGCGGATCGACGAGCCCGGCCCCGACCTCGGTCTCGGCCGCGCCGGAGAGCGCCGTGGCGCTGCCCACCAGGATGGCCCGCACCTCGTCGGGGGTGAGGTCCGGCCGCTTCTCCAGCATCAGGGCCACGACGGCACTGACATGGGCGGCCGCCACCGAGGTGCCGGTGCTGAGCTGGTAGGCGCCGTTGGGAGCCGGCACCAGGATGTCGACACCCGGGGCCGCCACCGCGACGTGGTTGCCGCGGCTCGCCTGGGCGAACGGCTTGTCGGCACGGTCGGTGGCCCCCACCGCGATGACGTTCGGATCGGCCGCCGGATAGAGCGGCGGCGACTTCGGCCCGGCATTGCCGGCCGCGGCGACCAGCACGATGCCCTTGTCGTAGGCTTCCTGGAGCTTGCGGGCGATCATCGCGTCGTGCGGGCCGGCGAAGCTCATGTTGATCACCCGCACGCCGCGCCGCATGGCGTGGTCGATGCCCTTGAGGATCTGAAAGGTGGTCGCCTCGGGGCCGCGGTCGCGCTCGTCGAACGCCTTGACGGCCACGATGGTGGCGTCGGGCGCCACGCCGCGCAGCCGGTACTTGGCCACGATGGCGCCCGCCATGCCGGTGCCGTGAACATGCGGGCGCGCCGCGGCGCCGCCGGGATCGAAGCGCTCCACCACGGCGCCGTGCAGATCCGGGTGGCGGGCATCGACGTCGGAATCGATCACCGCGACGGCGATGCGACGGCCGCGCGCCTTCTCGTGCACCGCGGCGAGGCGCAGGCGTTCCACCGTGTACTGGCTCGGATCGCCGGGCGGCAGCGGGTCTTCCGCGGCGGCGGGCGGGGCTGCCGCGGGCGGGGCTGCCGCGGGTACGGGTGTGGGGGACGCGGCCGCATCGACCGGCACCGTCACCGCCTGGTCGAGCCGGTACACGTAGTTGGGTTGCGCCGAGGCGACGATGCGATTGCGCTCCAGGCCGCGGATGACGTCGCGCACATCCCGGCCCTCGGCGGCCCGGAACTGGTAGAGCGTGCGGCCGGCGAAGCCGTGCTGCTCGACCATGGTGATGCCGAGCCGGCGGGCCGTCGCCTCGACCTCGGCACGCGGCACCGTGTCGGCGACCTGCACCACCACCTCGCGCTGGACGAAGCGGGTCTCCTGGCGCGGCGGCAGGCCGCTGTAGGTGCGCTCGTGCAAGGTGCGGCCGATGCCGAGGCCGGGAGGCGGCCCGACGCTCGGCGGCGGCGGCACGTAGAAGCGGGGCCGCATCACCGCCCACGCGGCGGCCGCCGGCGAGCGGAACGGCCCCAGCCGTCCCGGCAGCCCCGGTCCGGGCCCTCCCCAGCCGGGACGGGCGATCCCCGGGCCGGCGAGGCCGGGACGCGCGAAGCCAGGACGCCCGAAGCCAGGACGCGCGAAGCCAGGCTGGCCGAAGCCGGGTCTTGGGAGTCCCGGTCGGGCGATCCCCGGTGCTGCCGGACCACCCGGACGCGGCAGCGCGCCGGGACGCGGCAGCGCGCCGGGACGCGGCAGCACGCCGGGGCGTGACCATCCGGGCCACCCTTCGGGGCCACGTCCGACCATGCCGCCGGGACCGCGGCCGGCAATCTCCGGGCGTGGCAGGCCGGGCTGGACACCCGGCCGGCTGCCGGCGGCGGCGGGCGGTCCGCCGGGGCGCGGCAAGCCGCCGGGGCGGACGCCGCCCACCTCGGGCCGTCCGGGGCGGGCTGGTCCGGGACCGGCCAAACCGGGCCGACCAAAACCCGGCCGGGCGAGCCCGGGCGGCGGCGCCCCCGCGCCGGGAAACGAGCCGGAGGGGTGAACCGAAGGTCCGCGCGGACCCGGCATCATCATGGCGGGCGCGCGACCCGCCGGCGGATGAACCGCAGGCCCGCGGAAGGCCGGCCGCGCCGCGCCGATCGGCGGGCGCCCTCGTTCGACCCGCGGGTCGCCCACCGGCTGGGCCCCGGCCGGCGCGAGAATCGCCAAGCCGGTGACCAGCACGAATGTCAGAATTCCGAGCCCTACCGGGCGTCGCGCCCGGACAGCCCCTCGCCCCGCCGACTTGCTCACCGCGTCCCGCCCGCACCCTGGAGCATTTTCCGGCGAAGTGGAGTCCGGTTCGCCGTCGAAAATGCGATGGAATAAGGACTTCTATAGCGGAGTCCGATCCTGTTGGAGCAGATCCCGCTCCGAGAGCGAACGCCGGGACATCGGAGTCCCATCCCGCCCGATCCTGATCATCGATGCGGCCGACCCTGCGCCGCGATTGTGTCGCGCCTGCGCCGCCATGGCGGCGCCGTGCGGGCGAGTGTTCGGCGACGGGCCGCCGGGGGCAGCCGGCGCGACCATCGCCGGCCCGAACGCCCTCATGGTTCCGGCCGCAGGATGTCGCGGCCGTCGAGCAGCGCCTGGACCAGCTCGAGGCTGCCGCCCGTGCAGGCGAGCGCGCCGTCCGGACCGAGGAACGCCTTGCGCAGCTCCGGCCGCACCTCGTCGGCCCAGCGGCTGCGCCGCAACGCGACGCGGGCGGCGGCCGAGCCGTTCCAGCCCTTGGCGGCGACCCGCCCGCCCACGCTGGCCACGGCGCCGTCGTCGACGATCATCCGATCGGCGTGGACGTCGCCGCCGATGGCGAGATGACAGTCCTCGCCGTTCGCCACCACCAGGCCCGCCGTGAGGTTTCGATCGACCACCACGTCCATGCGCCGCAGCACCAGAGCGCGGCAATGCAGGCTGCCGCGCACCCACAGGAACGCCGGCTGCGCCTCCGCCCGCCGGTTCAGGATGGCGCCGAACAGCTCCAGGTCGCCATCGACCACGACCCCGGCGACGCTCGCGGTCACCAGCCCATCCATGTCGAGATCGCCCGCCGAAACCGCGTGATTGCCGCTGTAGCGAACCACCAGCAAGGATGGCCGCGGCGCCGCGACGACGATGTCGTCGAGCGTGGTGCGATCAGCGAAATGCGCGTCGAGGTCGAGGCCGGCGCGGGCCTCGTCGAGCGGGATCGAGACGAATCCGAACGCCATGCGGTCTCCATGCTGGAACCAACCATGGGGGATTTGTCGTTCCGGTCGGCCGCGAGGTTCAGCACACGCTGCGCTTCGCTCCCCCTGCCCCGCCTGCTACCATCCGGCGAGGAGACACCCGTGACGAGCCCCCCGCCGACCGCCCGCCCTCGCACACCATCGTGGCGCCTCATCGCGACGCTGCGGCACTACTACGAGTCCGACACCCCGGAGGCGCACCGTTTCCGCTACGGGCTGCTCGCCTTCGATCTGCTCACGCTGGTGTTCATCGTGGTGACTTCGTTCCTGCCGCGCACCGACCGCATCGAGCAACTTGACGTGCTGTTCGGCCTGATCATCGCCACCGACTTTGTCGTGAGGCTCATCATCGCCCGCCGCCGTCTGCGCGAGCTGATGCATCCCGCCACCTGGGCCGATCTCGCCGCCATCGTGTCGTTCCTGGCTCCGCTGGTCGGCGAGGCGGCCGGCTTCCTGCGGGTGCTGCGCACCGTGCGGCTGCTGCACACCTATCAGCTTCTCGCGCGTCTGCGCGCCGACAGCGAGTGGTTCCGCCGTCGCGAGGAGGTGGTGCTGGCGGTGGTCCATCTCTCGGTCTTCATCTTCGTGATGACCGGCATCGTCTACGAGACTCAACGCGCCACCAATCCGGCGATCGCCAACTACGCCGACGCGCTCTATTTCACCGTGACGGCGCTGACCACCACGGGCTTCGGCGACATCACCCTGCCCGGCACCTCGGGCCGGCTGATCTCGGTGGTGATCATGATCCTCGGGGTGACGCTGTTTCTCAATCTCGTGCGCACCCTGCTCCAGCCCACCAAGGTGCGGTTCCACTGCCCGCGCTGCGGCCTCCTTCGGCACGATCCCGATGCCGTGCACTGCAAGGCGTGCGGGCTCCTGCTCGACATTCCAGACGAAGGTCTGCGCTAGAGCGGAACCCGATCCAACGCGATCGGGCTCCGCTCCAGAAGTTCTTGCATGGTCGCATTTTCGACGGCGAACCGGCCTCCACTTCGCCGGAAAATCCTCTGGCCTCGCGCCGGCCGGATGGAACCTCCCGCGACTGTGGCGTTGCCTTCGCAGGAGGATGCTCGATGCCGGTTCGCGAAGGCCCCGCCCAGCCCGCTCCGCCCCCGAAAGACGAGACGCCGGCGCCCTACCCGGCCGAGAAGGCCCGGGGCGGGCAGATCGTGCTGCGCACGCGCGGACGCCGCGCCATCTTCATCGGCGGCCTGGTGGGGATCGTGCTGCTGGTCCTGCTGCTGAAGCTTCTCGGATGATCAGGAGAACATGATGACCAACGACACCGCCCACCGCACGATGCGCGACACCGAACCCGACCGCGACACAGACCATCGCACATCCGAGCAGGTTCGTGACAATCCCGCCCGCTCCCGCTTCGAGCTGGCAATCCGCGACGCGGTCGCCATCGCGACCTATCGCCGCGAGGGCGATACGCTGGTGTTTACGCATACCGAGGTGCCGGAGATCTTACGGGGCGGCGGCGTCGCCTCACGACTGGTGCGCGGCGCCCTCGATGCGACCCGATCGCGTGGCCTCCGCGTCCGACCCGTGTGCCCCTATGTGGCCGGGTTCATCGACGCCCATTCCGAATATCGAGATCTGGTGGTGTGAGGTGGTGGCCGGGCGGGCCCCGATCGCAACTGCGATCTGCGACGGCTGATCCTGCTTCCGCGTCGTCGGCTCGCCATCGGTTCCGGGAGTGTTGAGATCGCGATCCCGGCGAAAGCCGCCGGGACGATGATCGCATCACCATGCTGTGGGGTCCCCGCCGTCCGGAGCTGGCCCATAACCACTGTCGGCTGTCGCCAGGCGGCTCGGATCGGTTCGGGCGGCGGGTCGACTGTCAAGGTACTCCCGTGCGGCGTTGAACGCAGCCGCGGTTTTCCGCAGGGACAAATGCGGACATCGTCCGAAGATTCGTCTTCCGACAGGAAATCTGCACGCCTATGGCGAGGCGCGCGTCGGCGAGGTCGTGCGTCGAACGTCTCACGCGCCGCCGCCCGGCACGTTCACACCACCGATCAGGCGACATGGCGGCTCGCCGCTCCGGCCTCGGCGTCCGTGTGCTCGCCCACCCATGCCTGCCGCGCGAACCATTCGTGCGTGTCGCGACAGTGCGGGCAAAAGGTGCGGCTGAAGAACACCGGCATCGCCGCGAACGCTTCACGACTCACCGGGATTCCGGTGGAGACACTCCGCCCGGTGGTGGGGCATCGGAACATGAGCTTTCCCATCGCACGGTCCTCCTCTTGCAGGGGCGACCTTGCGAATACACGGCGGATGCGAACGCGAGACGAAATCGGCGTGACCATTTCGCGGCGCAGCGGCGGCAAGGATCGCAAGCGCGTGAACGGTTGCGCGAGTGCCGCAGCACGCTCGCCCGCGTCCTCTCACATCAGCGCAGTGCCGCCGCGTAACGCTGCGGCGAGAAGCCGACCAGCAGGGTGCCGCCGATGTCCAGCACCGGCCGCTTGATCATCGACGGCTGCGCCGCCATCAGGGCGATCGCCCGGTCTTCGTCGAGGTTCGCCTTGTCGGCATCGGCGAGCTTGCGGAAGGTGGTGCCGGCGCGATTGAGCAGTGTCTCCCAGCCGACCACGGCAGCCCAGGCGCGCAGCCGCGCCGCGTCGATGCCCCGGACCTTGTAGTCGTGGAACTCGTAGGCGACGCCGTGCTGGTCCAGCCAGGCGCGCGCCTTCTTCATCGTGTCGCACGCCTTGATGCCGTAGAGGGTCACGGTCACGGTCGGAAGCCTCGCCCAGAGATCGACGGTCGCGCGCACGATAGTCGATTCCTGCGGTCTCGACAGGCGCCCCCCCACACGAGCCGGCCGCTCCGCCTACCGGGCTGCCACCATGCCGCGGCCGTGCTGCTCTAGCATGGACGGTCCGGACAAATCGGATGGACGAGAGCGGGAGCGGCGGCGTGGGCGGCGAGCAAGGGACCATCCGGGTCGGCATCGGCGGCTGGATCTACGAGCCGTGGCGGCAGACTTTCTATCCGAAAGGGCTGCCGAAAACCCGTGAGCTCGCCCATGCGGCGAGCCGCCTCGGCACCATCGAGATCAACAGCACGTTCTACGGCTCCCAGAAGCCCGAGACCTTCGCGAAGTGGCGCGACGAGACGCCGGACGGCTTCGTGTTCGCCGTCAAGGCGCCGCGCTTTTCCACGCATCGCCGCTCGCTCGCCGATGCCGGCGAGTCGATTGCCCGCTTCATCGACGGCGTCGTCACGCTCGGCGACAAGCTCGGGCCGATCAACTGGCAGCTCGCCCCGACCAAGCGGTTCGACCACACCGAGATCGAGGCGTTCCTGGCGCTGCTGCCGAAGCAGCACCAGGGTCGCCCGCTGCGCCATGCCATCGAGGTGCGGCACGAGAGCTTTCGCGATCCGAGCTTCATCGCGGCCGCACGCGCCCATGGCGTCGCTATCGTGCTCGCTGCGGATTCCGAATATCCTCAGATCGCCGACCCGACCGCTCCGTTCGTCTATGTGCGCCTGATGGGCACGCAGGAGCACGAGCCGCTCGGCTATCCGGCGGCGGCGCTCGACGACTGGGCCGAGCGCCTGCGGACCCTCGCGGCCGGCGCGCCGGTGACCGAGCTGACACCCGTCGAGGCGACGCCGCCGCGGCCGGTCGGCCGCGACGTGTTCGCCTACGTGATCAGCGGATTCAAGGCCACGAACCCGCTCGCCGCACGGGCTCTGATCGAGCGTCTGACACCGGCCGCGCAGCGCCCGGAGCGGGGCTGATGGACCCACGCCCGCGGGGCCGCAGCGCTGAGCGCGCGGAGCCGCCGGTGCCGGCCCGCATCGCGGCCGCGCTCGCAGTCCTCGATCTGGCGCCCCACGATCGCGTGCTGGAGATCGGCTGCGGCCGCGGCGTCGCCGTGGCCGCGATCGCACCCCGCCTGACCCGCAGCCACCTCACGGCGATCGATCGCTCCGCCGTCGCCATCGCGGCGGCGCGCGACCGCAACGCCGCGCACGTCGCCGCCGGCACGGTGGCGTTCTTGGAGGTGTCGCTTCGCGACGCGCGGCTGCCGCCCGGCGCCTTCACCAAGGCGTTCGCCATCGACGTCAACCTGTTCTGGCTGGACGGCAGCGCCGAGCTGGCGGTGCTGGCGGCGGCGCTGTCGCGCGGCGGCCGCCTCCACCTGATTCACCAGGCGCCGAGCCACACGGGGCGTCCGCGCATCGTCGACGGGCTCCGCCGCGAGCTGGCTGCCGCCGGCTTCGTCGTCGACCGGCTCGACAGCCCGGACGACACCGGCGTGCCGCTCGTCGTGGTGACGGCACGCCCGCCGGACTAACGCCGCGTGCGATCAGAATCCCTCGACCACGATCTTGCCGATGGTGCGGCCGCTCTCGATCAGTCGGTGCGCCTCCCGGATGTTGGCGGCGTCGATCGGCGACAGAATCTTGGTCACGGTCGCGCGCAGGTGCCCGGCGTCGATCTCGTCGGCCACCGCGTCGAGCAGCCGATGCTGCTCGATCATGTCGGGCGTCCGGTGCATCGGCCGCGCGAACATGAACTCCCAGTGGAGGCTCGCCGCCTTGCTCTTCATGCCGGCCATCGGCATCGGCTTGTCGGTGTCGTCGATGGTGACGATGCCGCCCTGCGGCCGGATCAGCTCGACGGCGTCGTTCCAGTGCCGCATGTCGTTGAAGATCGCCACATGATCGACGAACGAGAAGCCGAGCCCGCGCACTTGATCGACCATCGGCCGACGATGATCGACGACATGGTCGGCGCCGAGATCCTTCACCCAGGCGATGGTCTCGGGCCGCGACGCGGTGGCGATGACCACGAGGCCGGCCCGCTTGGCGAGCTGAATACCGATCGACCCGACGCCGCCGGCGCCGCCGATGATCAGGATCGATTGCCCCGCATGGGCGCCGTGGCGGTCGATACGCAGGCGATGGAAGAACGCTTCCCAGGCCGTGATGGCGGTGAGCGGCAGCGACGCCGCCTCGGCGTGCGTCAGGGTCTTCGGCTTGCGGCCGACGATCCGCTCGTCGACGAGCTGGAATTCCTGATTGCTGCCGGACCGGGTGATGTCGCCCGCATAGAAGACCTCGTCTCCCGGACGGAACAGGGTGACCTGCGGCCCGACCGCCGCGACGACGCCGCTGGCGTCCCAGCCGAGCACGCGGGGCGTCGGCTCCACCTTGTCCTTCGGGGCGCGGATCTTGGTGTCGACCGGATTGACCGACACGGCCTTCACGGCGACCAGGATGTCGTGGCCCTGCGGCTCCGGCTTCGGCAGGTCGACGTCGCGGAACGCCTCGGGATCGTCGATGGGCAGATAGCGGGTCAGTGCGACGGCTTTCATGATTTCTTCCTCGGACGAGATGTGAACGACGGGACGGTGAGAGAGGGAAAACGACAGTCAGGCGACGGCGGCGCGCAGGACCCCCGGTAGCGTGCGAGCGCGCTCGCGCAGCAAGGCGTCGATCGAGATCGCGCCACCACCTGCCGCCGCCATCATGGCGGTGACGAACATCCACAACGCCGGAAACTCCCAGCCGCCGGTCGGCAGCACCCAGACATAGCCGACGCCGTAGTGGCCGCCGAGCCCGACCGAGACGAACAGGTAGATCACGCTGCACACCGCGGCGATGCGGGTCATGAATCCGAAGGCGACACCGATCGCCGCAGCCAGCTCGATCACCCCCGCGAGGATGACCCAGCCCTCGGGGAACGGCAATCCGAGGCTGCCGAAGTAGGCGACGAACACGCCGAATGCCGGCGGGCCAGCGAACAGGTGTCCGGCGAAGTGGGCCACATACATCAGCCCGACATAGAGGCGGATGAAGGTAATGACCCATTCGTTGTAGGTGGCCTGCCTGGCCGGTCCCGGCAGGCCGCGGTCGACACCGAGAGTCTGGTGACGCCAGGCGATCAGCAGCATCTGGACCGCGATCAGCAGCACCAATGCCGTCGTGCTCCAGGTGAGGGCCGGAATGCCCGGGCCGGTCTCGGCCACCAGCAGCGGATCGATGGAGCCCAGCTCGGCTTCGGACGGCCCGCCAAGTCGCATGGTCGAGAACAGACGCCCGAGGACCAGGGTCGAAAACAGGGCGGCGACAAGGCCGAAGAAGTTGGCCGGCCGGCCGGCGATGAACGGCGTGGTCACCGCCAGCAGGACGAGAAACAACAACAGCGACGCCGTCGCCCAGGGCGACACTGGCGCGGTCGCCAGGGTCTCGACGCCGAGGCCCAGGACGACGAGGCTCGCCGCCGTCCCGACCGCACGCAATCCGATATCGAGGCGATTCACCGCCGTTCCCTTTCGTCTAGAAGGCACCGCTTCGTTCAGGATCACCGCCCGGCGCATCCCGGGCCCCGGTTCGCGCCGACGCTCAGGCGCCGCCGGCCACCGATCGTCCCAGCATTCTGTCGAGCGTGCTGTCGCGATCGACGACATGGTGCTTGATGGCAGCGGCGACGTGCAGCACCACGAGCACCACGAGCAGATAGGCGGCAGCCTGGTGAACGACCGCCCCGATGTCGGCGACCAGCTCGTACTTCGGCCCCTTCTCCACCACCGGCACGCCGAACACGACCAGTCCATAACCGCCGCCGATCGACCGCATGAGACCCGAGACCGGCATCGCCACCGTCACCGCCAGCAGGGCCATGTGGGCGGCGTGGGCCAGCCGCACCTGCCGGGCGCTCGCGGACATGTCCGCCGCCGGCGGCAGCCCGACACGAAGGCGCCAGACCACGCGAGCGAACGCGACCACCAGCACGAGGGTGCCGATCGACTTGTGCAGGTCCATCGTCAGACGCCGCTCGGGCGTTCCGCTTTCGACGAACCATAGCCAGAAGCCGAGGATCGTCATGGCGATCATCGCGGTGGCGACGAGCCAGTGCAGCATGAGAGTGAGGCGGGAGAGACGGTGGGTCGTGTCCATGGTCGGGGGTCCTGGAACGCGAGGGATCATCGAGGGGGCGGTGCCGGCAGGCGCACGGCGCGTGGCGACGGCGGCCGTGCGCCCACCGGCGGCGACCGTGGCTCAGCCGAAGCTGCGCGGCGGGTCGCGCGGCGTGTCGGCCTGGGCGAGCGCGAAGCGGGCGATCTCGTCCTTGCGCATGAACACCACGCCGTCGCGCTTCTTGGCGTAGGTGATGAAGTCGTCGAGCGCCTTCACGATGGTGGGCTGCCCGGCCCAGCGGTCGTGGGTGCTGACCGACATCATGCGCCGCCGCTTGGCACCCTCGGCATAGAGGACGTCGAACTCGTCCTTCAGGTCCTGCGCGAAGGCGGCGCCGGTCATCGCAGTGCTGGCGCCGAAGCGACCGATGTCGTTGTTGCGCAGCGTGTACGGCACCACCGCGAAGGGCTTGCCGCGCACCGGCAGGATCGACGGCTCGTCACGCGACAGGTCGTCGATGTGATAGAGGAAGCCGATGTCCTGGAGAATCTCCAGCGTCTGGCGCGAGTGCCGCATCCAGAAGGCGTTGAAGCCGATCGGCCGCTGGCCGGTGATGCGCTCGATGATGTCGGCGCTGCCGACATAGGAGGCTCGCTCCTCCTCGGGCGTCATCGAGTACTGTGGCGACCATGTCTGGCCGTGGCCAGCCGCCTCGTGGCCACGCTTGACCACCTCGCGGGCGAGTTCGGGATTGAGTTCGACGGCGCGCCCGACCATGTGGGACGTCACCTTGACGCCGTGGCGGTCCCACAGATCGAGCAGGCGCGGCACGCCCTCGATCATGCCGTAACGATACCAGCTCGGCGTGATCGTATCGGGGTATTTCGAGTCGAGCGGCGGAAACGGCCCCTCGGCATCGGCCGGTTGGGCGGTCGCCTCGAACTGCATCGAGATCGAGATCACCAGGCGCGCGCCGTTCGGCCAGAACGTGCCCTTGGGCGGGGCGGAAACAGGCCCGGTCTGAGCACGGGCGCCGGTGGCGGCGGCGGTCAGACCGGCGCCGGCGGCGACGAGGCCCGCGTGTAGGACGTCACGACGATGAGGCACGGTGTTGTCTCCTCTGGGGGTGCGGAGTTGAAGGGGGGCCGAACGCGACGATCCCGCGGCCGGAGGCGTGTCGTCCGTGTCGGCGAGGTCGTGGCCGCGGGGTCTCGGTCGGGCCGCGCGATGACGCGCTGTTTCGGCTGTCGTCGGTGTCCGGCTCGCTCACGCGGCAGCCGGCCAGGCCGGATAGCTCGTGTAGCCATGGGCATCGCCGCCGAACAGCGTCGCGCCCTCGAACGCCGACAGCGGCAGTCCCTCGGCGAAGCGGCGCGGCAAATCCGGATTGGCGATGAACGGACGCCCGAACGCCACCAGATCCGCGAGGCCCGCGGACAGGATCGCCTCGCCGCGTGCCCGCGTGTACTTGCCGGCCACCACGATGCGGCCCGAATAGGCGGCCCGCAGGTGGTGCCGGAAGCGGACCGGCACCTCCGGCGCGTCGTCCCAGTCGGCCTCGGCGAGATGGATATAGGCGAGCCCGATACGATCGAAGGCGCGCGCCGCCATCAAGATGGTGTCGACGATGCCGTCGTCCGCCATGTTGCGCTGGGTGATGTAGGGCGACAGGCGGATGCCGGTGCGATCGGCACCGATCTCTCCCGCGACGGCTTCGGCGACCTCGACGGCGAAGCGGATGCGGTTCTCCCGCGAGCCGCCGTAGCGATCGGTCCGCCGGTTGGACGTGTCACGCAGGAACTGGTCGATCAGGTAGCCGTTGGCGCCGTGGATCTCCACTCCGTCGAAGCCGGCCGCCACGGCGTTGGCGGCGGCGCCGCGGTAGTCGTCGACGATGCCCGGGATCTCGGTAATGTCGAGGGCGCGCGGCACCGGGCACGCCACCATGCCGCCCTGCCCGGTCGCCGGATCGACGATCCAGACGCTGGCGTCGGGCGCCAGCGCCGACGGCGCCACCGGCCGGCCGTCGGCGTGAAAGCTCGGATGGCTCATCCGGCCGACATGCCAGAGCTGCAACACCATGCGGCCGCCGGCGGCGTGCACCGCGTCGGTCACCCGGCGCCAGCCGGCGATCTGATCCTGCGTGTAGATGCCGGGCGTGAACGAGTAGCCCTGCCCCTGCCGCGAGATCTGGGTCGCCTCGCTGACGATCAGGCCGGCCCCGGCGCGCTGGGCGTAGTACTCGGCCATCAGGGCGTTCGGCACGTCGCCAGGCTGCGTGCTGCGCGCCCGCGTCATCGGCGCCATGACGATGCGGTTCGGCAGCGACAGCGGTCCGAGGGATAGGGAATCGAACAAGGAAGCGGTCATCGGTCGGCTCCGGATCGGGGCGGATCGGCACAGGGCCGATCTCGGAACCGAGACATCACAGCTCCGGAAAGAATGTACAATCGACTTGATTCCGAAGTCATATTTCGGAAGTATCGAATAATGACCTTCGATCAGCTCTCCCTGTTTCTCCGCATCGTCGAAAAAGGCGGCCTCGCCGCCGCCGGCCGCGAGATGGGCCTGTCGCCCGCCTCGGTGTCCGAGCGGCTGGCCGCGTTGGAGCGACACTACGGCGCAACGCTGCTGACCCGGACCACGCGAGCGCTCAGCCTCACCGACGAGGGCCGCGTGCTGGTCGAAGGCGCGCGTCGGCTTCTCGCCGAAGCGGACGAGCTGGAGGCGCGCATCCGCCACGGTGCCGACAAGATATCGGGCCTCGTCCGCCTCACCGCGCCCGAGGATCTCGGCCGTCGCTGCATCGTGCCGATCGTCGGCGCGTTCCTCGATCGCCATCCGGACGTGGCAATCGATCTGCATCTCACCGACGGCTATGTCGATCTCGTGGGTCAGGGCATCGACTTCGCGGTCCGTCAGGGGGTGCTCGCCGACAGCAGCCTGAAGGTGCGCTCGCTCGGCGAGAACCGGCGCATCGTCTGTGCGGCGCCCTCCTATCTGGCGGCTCGCGGCACACCGCTGCATCCCGACGATCTCGCCGACCACGATTGCATCCTGATGCGGTTCGGCCAGACCGTGGATCACGAATGGCCGTTCCGCATCGACGGCGAGGTGCGCCGGGTGCTGGTGCGCGGTCGCCGCATCGTCAACGACGGCGGCCTGGTGCGGCAGTGGTGCCGCGAGGGGCGCGGCATCGCCTTCAAGTCGCTGTGGGACGTCACCGCCGACATCGCCGAGGGCACGCTGGTCGAGCTGCTGGCCGACTTCTCGGCCGGCCAGACGGCCTTGCAGATCGTCTATCCGCCGGCCGCCGTGCAACCCCGTCGTGTCCGCCTGCTGATCGAGGCCATCGCGACGGCGCTGTCGCCCTACGGCGCGCGCTCTCGCCCACCCCAGAACCAAGCGGGGAGCGATCGGGCGGGTGGCTAGAGCGGCGTGATTGCATCGTCGGCGGCGAACCGGCGCCCACTTCGCCGAACAATGCTCTCGCGCGGCAGCGCCCCGGAGCCACATCGCCATCGTGACCCACGATGGCAGCGCTCGCGAGCAAAGAGTTTTGGCAGCCCACCGCTCGTTGCAGGGTTTTCGTCATCGGTGACGGTGCAGGCGAGGACCGCTCTCCGGGGCCGGGCGTCGCTCCACACCACCCCGATGGCAATCGGCGCGAGGTCGGCCATGATCCGACCGCCCCGGTCATCGCACCGGATCGCGCCGGCCCACCGGCGTGGTGGAGCAGGAATGGAGAGCAACGAGATGAAACTGGGATTCGCCGGCCTCGGACAGATGGGCAAGCCGATCGCGCTGAACCTGCTGCGCAGCGGCGCCGAGCTCACCGTGAGCGACGTCCGGCCGGACGCCTTCGCGGAGCTCGAAGCGCGGGGCGCCCGCACCACGACCCGGATCGCCGATCTCGCGGCAGCCGACATCGTGTTCCTGTGCCTGCCCAATGCCGAGATCGTCGAGGCCGCGCTGTTCGGCGACAACGGCCTCGCACCGAAGCTGCGTGCCGGCCAGATCGTCGTCGATCTCTCGACCATCACGTACAAGACCTGCGTGCGCGTCGCCGAGACGCTGGCGGCGCGTGGCATCGCCTTCGTGGACGCGCCGGTGTCCGGCATGGAGGCGCGCGCCCGCGACGGCACCCTGACGGTGATGTGCGGCGGCGCCCCCGACACCGTCGCGACGGTCGAGCCGCTGCTGTCCTGCATCGGCACCACGATCGTCCACATGGGTCCGCCCGGCAGCGGCCAGCTCGCCAAGCTGGTCAACCAGCTCCTGTTCGACATCAACGCGGCGGCGCTCGCCGAGGTGCTGCCGATGGCCGCCAAGATGGGGCTCGATCCCGAGAAGATGGCCGAGATCATCAACACCGGCACCGGCCGCAGTTACGCCTCCGAGTTCTTCGTCCCGCGCCTCCTCGAGGGCGACTTCGGGGCCGGCTACCCGATGAAGGCGGCCTACAAGGATCTGGTCAGCGCCGCCGAGCTGGCCGCCGCCAAGGGCATTCCGATGCCGGTGCTCGCCGCCGCCACCTGCACGTACCAGCAGGCGCTGCTGCGCGGCCACGGCTCGCTCGACAAGGGCGGCATGATCCTCGTGTTCGAGGAGCTGCTCGGCGTCCAGTTCCGCAAGCGCGGCACCTGACCGCCGACCACCCTCGACCCTCGTCACCCGGGAGCTTCCGATGAACCTGTTCTCACTCCTCCAGGCCCGGGCCGCCGCCGGCGATCCGATCCGGGTCGGCCTGATCGGGGCCGGCAAGTTCGGCTCCATGTATCTCGCCCAGGTGCCACGCACCCCGGGCGTGCATCTGGTCGGCATCGCGGATCTGTCGCCCGCACGGGCGCGCGAAAACCTTGCCCGTGTCGGCTGGCCGGCCGAGCGCGTCGCCGCCACCTCGCTCGACCATGCCGCCAAGAGCGGCACCACCCATGTGGGCGATGACTGGCAGGCGCTGATCGCCCATCCGGCGATCGACATCGTCATCGAATGCACCGGCAACCCGCCGGCCGCGGTGGAGCATTGCCTGGCCGCCTTCGCGGCCGGCAAACATGTCGTCAACGTCACCGTGGAGGCCGATGCCTTCTGCGGCCCGATGCTGGCGCGACGCGCCGCCGCCACCGGCGTGATCTACAGCCTCGCCTATGGCGACCAGCCGGCGCTCGCCTGCGAGCTGGTCGACTGGGCGCGCACCGCCGGCTTCCCGGTGGTGGCGGCCGGGCGTGGCCACAAGTGGCTGCCGCAGTACCGCGAATCGACTCCCGACACGGTGTGGGACCACTGGGGCGTATCGGCCGAGCAGGCCCGCATCGGCGGCATGAACCCGAAGATGTTCAACGCCTTCCTGGACGGCTCCAAGCCCGCCATCGAGAGCGCGGCGATCGCCAACGCGACCGGGCTCGCGGCGCAGTCGCACGGCCTCTCCTTCCCGCCCGGCTCGATCGACGACATCCCGACTCTGATGCGCCCGAAGAGCGAAGGCGGCGTGCTGGAGCAGAAGGGCGTGGTCGAGGTGGTCTCGTCGCTGCGCCCGGACGGCACCAAGCTGCCCTACGACATCCGCAAGGGCGTGTGGGTGTGCATCGAGGCGGACACCGACTACATCCACCGCTGCTTCGGCGAGTACCAGGTGGTGACCGATCCAGGCGGCCGCTACATGTGCTCCTACAAGCGCTGGCACCTGATCGGGCTGGAGCTCGGCATCTCCATCGCCTCGATCGGGCTGCGTGGCGAGCCGACCGGGCTCGCCCGCGTCTTCAACGCCGACGTCATCGCCACCGCCAAGCGCGATCTGGCAGCCGGCGAGGTGCTGGACGGCGAAGGCGGCTACACCGTGTTCGGCAAGCTGGTGCCGGCCGGGGTGTCGCTGGCGGCCCGCCATCTGCCGCTCGGGCTCGCCCATTCGGTCGCCCTCGTCCGGCCGGTCGCCAAAGACCAGCTCGTCACTTGGGACGACGTCGCCATCGACACCGCGTCGCCGGCCTGCCGGCTGCGGCGCGAGATGGAGGCGACGTTCGCGGCGCGGGAGCCGGAACGGATGGCCTGAGGCCCGGCGCCGGCTCGACGGGACCAGGCCCGTCGCGCCGTCCGGCGCGGCGGACCACAGAAGCATCTGTCGCAACGGCGGCCGAGGAGGTAGATTGCGCCGTGAGCACGCTCGATCTCCTCTCGCTCCGACTGTTCGCCTCGGTCGTCGAGCACCGCAACATCGCCCAGGCGTCGCGCGCCAACAACATCGCGCCGTCGGCGGTGAGCAAGCGCATCTCCGACATCGAGGCGCGGGTCGGCGTGTCGCTGCTCTATCGCTTGCGCGAGGGGGTCGAGCCCACCCCCGCCGGGCAGGCGCTCTACCGTCACGTCAAGCGCCTCGCCAAGATCATCGAGGATCTCGAGGCCGAGCTCAGCGAGTTCTCGCAAGGCGCCAAGGGGCGCGCGCGGCTGTGGGCCAACACCTCGGCGGTGACGCAGTTTCTGCCCGAGGATCTCGCCGTCTACACCAGCCAGTTTCCCGAGGTGAAGATCGATCTGCGCGAGGAGGTGAGCCGCACGGTCGCCGAGGCCGTGCAGGATGGCTCCGCCGATCTCGGCGTGTTCTCGGACTATATCGGCGAAACCGGCCTGGAGACCCGCATCTACCGGCGCGACACCCTGATGGTGATCGTGCCGCGCGGGCATCCGCTGGAAGGCCGCGACTCCGTCACGCTGGCCGACACGTTGGCTTATGATCACGTCGGTCTTCAGGAAGGCAGCTCGTTGCAGGCCCGCCTGCTGTCCGAGGTCGACCGCTCCCAGCTCGCCCTCAAGCTGCGCGTCCAGGTGCTGAGCTTCGACGGCGTTCGCCGCATGGTGGAGGCCGGGCTCGGAGTCGCGGTGCTGCCTCAGGGCGCGGTGCTGCCCTATGCGACCACCGGAGCCTTCGCGTCGCTGCAGCTCAACGAGCCGTGGGCGACCCGGCGGCTGCTGCTCGGCTTCCGCGAGTATCGCTCGCTGCCGGTGGTGGTCCGCGCCCTCGTCGAATGCCTGGCGCCGCTCGACCGCCGCATGCTGCGCGACGTGGCGCAGGCCCAGGAGCTGCGCGCACAGGAGCCGCGCACACAGGAGCTGGGCGCACAGGAGCTGGGCGCACAGGCGCCGCCGGCCCACGACTCACACGAGAGCTGACGCCGCCACCCCGGTGTGCCGCCGAGCGTTCGAAACCGCGGCGCACCGACGGACGGATGGACGGCAGGCGCGCGGCGGGCGCGCGGCGCGCCGTTCCAGCGGCGAACTTCGTTGAATGGGCCGGTGCGAACCGCGATGTCCCGCTCGGAACCTACGACGAGTCGAACCATACGCCCGCAGCCCGTGCGCCGGCCATCGCCATCGGCGAGGTCAGGCCCCGCCACTTGCTGATGGCCACGCCTGTCCCCCGGCGCCACTGTCCGCCTCGAACCTGAAGCCCGTGTGCGCGCCGCAGACCCGTCGTGTCTATCGGCCCCGCGAACGGCGGCCGGTGCGTCCGCGTCCGGCCGGGCACGGGCCGACAGAGGAGAGTCGGCATGGGCACGACCACCACCCCCACGAGAGTCTTCATCAACGAGGTCGCGACCCGCGACGGCTTGCAGAACGAGAAGACCTTCGTGCCGCCGCCTCGGAAGATCGCGCTGGTCGACGCCCTGTCGCGCACCGGCGTCGCCAAGATCGAGGTGACGTCGTTCGTCTCGCCCAAGGCGATCCCCAACCTCCGCGACGCCACCGAGGTGATGGCCGGAATCACCCGCCAGCCCGGCGTCGTCTACACCACGCTCGTGCCCAACAATCGCGGCGCGCTGCGCGCCATCGAGGCGAAGGTCGACGAGATCAACCTCGTGATGTCGATCGGCGAGAAGCACAACCTCGCCAACATGCGCATGACCTGCGACGAGTCGCTGGCCGGCTTCCGCGACGTGATGGGCACCATGGCGGGCAGCGGCATCCGCGTCACCGGCTCGATCGCCACCGCGTTCGGCTGCCCGTTCGAGGGCGAGCAGCCGCTCGACCGGGTGCTGTGGGCGACCGAGACCTACCTGAATCTCGGCATGGTCGGCGTGACGCTGTGCGACACCGTCGGGATGGCGCATCCGCGTCAGGTCGATCGCTTCTGCCGCGCCGTGCGGGATCGATTTCCCGGCGTGCCGTTCACGGTCCACTTCCACGACACCCGCGGCATGGGCCTCGCCAACGTGATGGCGGCGCTCGATGCCGGCATCGACAGCTTCGACACGTCGCTCGGCGGCATCGGCGGCTGCCCCTACGCGCCCGGCGCCACCGGCAACATCAGCACCGAGGACACGGTGCACATGCTGGAGGCGTGCGGCATCCCCACCGGGGTCGACCTCGATGCCATCCTGCCGCTCGCCCGCGGACTGACGACACTGCTCGGCCGCCCGGTGGGTGGCCAGGTCGCGCGCTCCGGCAAGCGCACCGACCTGCATGCCTTCCCGCAGTGCGCCTGACAGAGTTCAATCGAGGAGGACGTTCGTCCCATGACCACCACCGCAGGCGCCCTGTCGGGGCTGCGCGTCATCGATCTCACCCGCGTGCTGGCCGGCCCGTTCTGCACCATGATGCTGGCCGATCTCGGCGCCGACGTGATCAAGGTCGAGGAGCCCGGCAAGGGCGACGACAGCCGGCACTACGTTCCGTTCGTGAACGGCGAGAGCGCCTATTACATGAACCTCAACCGCAACAAGCGGGGCGTCACCCTCAACCTCAAGGGCAAGGGCCGCGACATCCTGCTCGACATGGTGAAGCACGCCGACGTGATCGTCGAGAACTACCGGCCCGGCACCATGGAGAAGCTCGGTCTCGGCTGGGAGACCCTGAAGCAGATCAACCCGCGGCTCGTCTACGGCGCCGTCTCGGGCTTCGGCCATTCCGGCCCCTACCGGCTGCGCGCCGGCTACGACATCATCGGCCAGGCGATGGGCGGCCTGATGAGCACCACCGGCTGGCCGGGCGGCGAGCCGACCCGCACCGGCACCGCCATCGGCGACGTGCTCGCCGGCCTCTCGGTGACGATCGGGATTCTCGCGGCGCTGCGCCATCGTGATCAGACCGGCGAGGGCCAGAAGGTCGACATCGCGTTGGTCGACTCGGTCGTCGCCAGCATGGAGATCATCACCCAGATCTATCTCGCCACCGGCAAGGTGGCCGAGCGCATCGGCAACCGCTACGAAGCCTGCTATCCCTACGACTCGTTCCAGGCCAAGGACGGCCGCGTCGTCATCGGGGCCGCCAACAACAAGCTGTGGGCGCTGGTGTGCGGCGTGATCGGCCACGAGGAGCTGATCCACGACGAGCGGTTCGACACCAACCCGAAGCGCGTGCAGCGCCACGCCGAGGTGAAGCCGCTGGTCGAGGCGTGGACCCGGGAGCACACCGTCGACGATATCGTCGAGCGCATGCTGACGGCCGGCGTGCCGGCGGCACCGATCAACACCATCGACCGCATCGTCAAGGACCCGCATATCGCCGAGGCGCGCGAGATGTTCGTGGAGACCCGGCATCCGAAGGGCGGCCCCCTCAAGCTCACCGGCTCGCACCTCAAGATGACGGCGACGCCTCCCTCCATCCGGACGCCCTCCCCGCTGCTCGGCGAGCACAACGAGGAGGTCTATGGCGAGCTCCTGGGACTCGACGCCGAGGCGATCGCGCGGCTCCACCGGGAGGGCGTCGTCTGATAATGTTTTCGAGTGATCAGTTCGCGTCATTCCGGGGCGCGGCACCCGGATCGGCGCTTCGCGCCGTCCGGGCGCAGGCTCCGCCGCGAACCCGGAATCCCGCGGCAAACTCGGAGTCCTCGGCTGGATTCCGGATAGCCGCTTCGCGGCTTCCGGAAAGACCACCGAACTGATCAGGCGGATCTCGTCTGAGACACCACTTCGGCGCCGACCCGACCGGCGGGGCGGCGCCGGCGGATCGATCGCCGCCACGAGCAATCGATCCGCCGCCTGCCGGGCCGCGTCCCCCTCTGCGGCCCGGCTTTTTTTGTGTCCCGACCTCGCGCCGGTCGAACGAAAAGGCGCGCGAGCCTCACGACCCGCGCGCCCGAACCATCGTCCAGAATAATCGATGCTTCACCAGTCCCAGTGGGCCGGCGGCACGCCGGCGACCGGCGAGCGGAAGTACGCGACCCTGTCGCCGCTCACCGAGCCCAGATAGGCGGTGCGCAGATCGGGGCCGCCGAACGCCAGGCTGGTGACGTTCGGCAGCACCTTGGCGGGGTTCTTGTAGAACAGCACGCGGTCGAGAGTGCCGTCGGCGATCGCCTTGCGGATCGCCGCCATGTGGTCCGCATTGCTGTCCTCCACCACCAGGTGCCAACGGCCGTCCGGCATCACCCGGATGATCTTGTTGGCGGCGATGCCGGTGATCCACAGCCCGCCCTCGGCGTCGAGCGTCATGCCGTCCGGCAGCGTGTCGTCGTCGAACTCGGCGAACACCTCGCGGGCCCCGAGCGAGCCGTCATCGGCCAGCGCGAAGCGCACGATGCGCTTGTGGAACGTCTCGTTCACCAGCAGCCACTTGCCGTCGAGCGAGATGCGGCACTCGTTGGTGGCGGCGAGCCCGTCGGCGACGATGCGGGCCGTCTGCGGCCGATCGACCGATTCGACCAGCACGATGTAGCCGTCGGCGGCTGCACCCTTGCCGAGCCGCTTGCGGCCGGCGCCGGGATTGGAGCGGTACATCACGGTGATCCACACCCGCTCGCGATCGTCGAGCCACACGAAGTTCGCGGCCGCCACGCGCTCGCCGCCGACCTCCATGGCCCACGGCTCGCGATGGCCGTCCGGGTAGAGCCGCCAGACGCCGCCCTCGGCCCCGAGATTGGCGACCAGCAGGCTGCCGTCGCGCAGCAGCGCGATGCCGTTCGGCATGAAGTCGGTGTCCTCGCGGCGCGCCGCGCAGCCGATCGCCCGGCGGCTGCCGTCGGGCCCGATCCGCACCACGCCGCCGCGCCAGTCGGAGCAGTAGAGATGACCCGAGCGGGTGGCGAGCACGCATTCCGGCCGCATCAGGTCATGGCCGACGAACCCGACCGCGCCGAGATCCAGGGTGAAGTCTTCAGACATGCGTTCGATCCTCCGCGCAGATGAGCGCGGTCGTCCGCCGCGGGCGCGATGTGTCGAGCACGACGGGTCGGCGCGATGCTCGCGCCGGCCTCCCGCCGAGACGACGTCGCGTCCAGACCACACCGCGCACGGTCGCAGCCGTCGAAAACGACCGCTTCTTCACGATCACTCCAGTTTCGATACAGAGTATGGATAAGGAGCCGACCCGTGATCTTGCCGCTCACGACGGTCCTCCCTCGGAGAGGTCGCCGCAATTCCTCAAACACGATGCTTCGCCTCGTGAAACACGACGCCTCCTCGGAACCGACAAGGCGCAGGCTGCGCCTGCCGTCCAAAGCTCGGGAGTCGAGCGACGGCTCAGCGATCACCGACCGGCGAGGTGGGGCATGCAAGACATCGAAAAGAGAACCACGACGAAAGTCATCCGACGATTCCTGCCGATTCTCGTAGTCTCCTTCATTCTGTGCTTCCTTGACCGGGTCAATGTCGGCTTTGCGACGCTGACCATGAGCAAGGATCTCGGCTTCTCGAACACCGTGTTCGGGCTCGGGGCCGGAATCTTCTTCATCGCCTACTTCCTGTTCGAGGTGCCATCCAACATCATCCTCGAAAAAGTGGGTGCGCGATTCTGGATCGCCCGGATCATGATCACCTGGGGCATCCTCTCCGCCGCCACGGCCTTCGTGTGGGACGAGTGGAGCTTCTACGCAATCCGCTTCCTGCTGGGCGCCGCCGAGGCGGGCTTCTTCCCCGGCATCGCGTTCTACTTCACATTGTGGCTGCCGAGCCGACATCGCGGCAAGGTAAACAGCATGTTCCTGGCCTCGATGCCGGTTGCCAGCGTGATCGGCTCGCCGATCTCGGGCTGGCTGCTCAGCCTCGACGGAATGTGGGGCCTGCACGGTTGGCAACTCCTGTTCATCATCGAGGGTCTGCCGTCCGTCTTCGTCGCCTTCGTCGTGATCTACCTGCTGCGTGACACGCCCGAGAAGGCCGAATGGCTCGACGCCGACGAGAAGGCGTGGCTGGCCGACGAGCTGCGCCGCGAGCGCGAGAACGCGACCGCGCTGGTGCCGCACGGCGTGCTCAACGTGATGAAGAGCCCGATCATCCTGCTCTTGTGCGTCGTCTATTTCGGCGTGACGGCGTTCAACTACGGCATCAGCTTCTTCCTGCCGCAGATCGTCCGCGACTTCGGGCTGTCGTTCGTGCAGACCGGATTCGTCGCCGCGATCCCGCCGATGTGCGGCGCCATCGGCATGGTCCTGTGGGGCCGCCACTCCGACAAGCACAACGAGCGCAGGCTCCATGTGCTGCTGCCGCTCAGCCTGGCGGCGATCGGGCTCGGCAGTGCCACACTGGTCTCGGTGCCGGTCCTCAAGCTGGCGTTCCTGTCGCTCGCCGCCGTCGGCGTGTTCTCGACCGTGCCGGTGTTCTGGGTGCTGATGCCGTCGCTGCTCAGCGCCGGCGCCGTCGCGGTCGCCTTCGCGGTGGTCAACTCGGTCGGCAACCTGTCGGGCTTCGTAGCTCCGTACGTGGTCGGCGCCCTCAAGGATGCAACCGGCAGCGTCAACCCGGGCCTTCAGGCGATCTCGCTGTTCGGCTTCGTGGCCGTCGCGCTGCTGGCCGGCATCATCCGCTACCAGCAGTCGGTCGCCCGCGCGGACGATCGGCCCGTGAGGGCGAAACCGGCCGTCTCGTAAACGGCCGCCTGCACGGCCAGCCGGCGCCAGACCGGCGATGACGACGCGGCCCGCCTCCGGAGACGATCCGAAGGCGGGCCGCTCTTTTTGACGGGTCGGCGAACGAGGGACCCGGTCGGGTCAGAGCTCGGTGACGGCGGCCTCGGCCGGTCGGCGGGCCATGTCGGCGAAATGCGCGCGGGTCAGCTCCACTACCACCGGCGAGAGCAGCACCAGCGAGATCAGGTTGGGTACCGCCATCAGGGCGTTGAGCGTGTCGGCGATCAACCACACGGTGTCGAGATGGGTGACGGTGCCGATCAGCACGGCGATCGTCCACAGCACCCGGTACGGCGTGATGGCCTTGACGCCGATCAGGAACTCCCAGCACTTCTCGCCGTAATAGGCCCAGCCCAGGATGGTGGTCAGCGCGAAGATGATCAGGCTGCCGGCCAGCACGTACTGACCGATGCCGGGCAGTGCGGCGCTGAACGCCGAGGTGGACAGCACCGCGCCCGACTCGCCGTTCGACCACACGCCCGACGCGATGATGGCCAGGCCCGTCATGCTGCACACCACGATGGTGTCGATGAACGTCCCCATCATGCCGATCAGCGCCGAGTTCACCGGGCTCTTCGCCTTGCCGGCCGCCTGGGCGATGCCGGCGGTGCCGAGGCCCGCCTCGTTGGAGAACACGCCGCGGGCGACGCCGTAGCGCATCGCCGCCCACACGGCGGCGCCGGCGAAGCCGCCGGTCGCCGCAACCGGCGTGAAGGCGTGCTGGAAGACGAGCGCCAGCGCGCCCGGCACGCGATCCGCGAAGATGACGAGGACCAGCAGGGCGCCGACCACGTAGGCGACGCACATGAACGGCACCAGCGCGGTCGCCACCGCCCCGATGCGGCGGATGCCGCCGAGCACGACGGCGCCGGTGATGCCGCTCAGCACCACGCCGGTGACCCAGTTCGGGACCCCGAAGGTGGTGTCCATCACGCTGGCGATGGAGTTCGATTGAACCATGTTGCCGATGCCGAAGCCGGCGACGCCCCCGAACACCGCGAACAGCACGCCGAGCCACGCGAAGCGCGGGCCGAGCCCGTTCCTGATGGCGTACATGGGGCCACCCACCGCCTCGCCGCGCTCGTCCACCTCGCGGTAATGCACCGCGAGCAGCACCTCGGCGTACTTCGTGGCCATGCCGACCAGCGCCGTGCACCACATCCAGAACAGCGCGCCGGGGCCGCCGAGCGCGATCGCGGTGGCGACGCCGGCGATGTTGCCGGTGCCGACGGTCGCGGCGAGCGCCGTCATCAGCGCCGCGAAGGGGCTGATCTCGCCGACTGCCGTCTCGGCCGAGCGGCGGCCGTCCCAGACCATCCGAAAGCCGTGGCCGATACGAGCGATCGGCATGAACTTCAGCCGGATCTGGAGATAGAGCCCGGTGCCGAGAATGGCGATCAGCATGGGGACGCCCCATACCACGCCGTTGACGACATTGAGCCAGTGGGTGAAGGCGTCCATCCGTTCCTCCCTTGCGCGTCGTTGCGCGTTGTCGCGTCGTTCGTGTGGCGGTGCAAGCAATCACATGGTCGAGGGCTGCCGCGGCGATGCGATCGCCGCGTGCAGGTCGCCTTCGGCGTGT
Source organism: Rhodoplanes sp. P11 (assembly GCF_964266735.1). Taxonomy (NCBI): domain Bacteria; kingdom Pseudomonadati; phylum Pseudomonadota; class Alphaproteobacteria; order Hyphomicrobiales; family Nitrobacteraceae; genus Rhodoplanes; species Rhodoplanes sp. P11. The sequence goes on along the minus strand of NZ_CAXWGY010000001.1, from coordinate 1,742,575 downwards.
CGACTGGCGCGCGTCGCAACCGCGCGCCGACGCGCGACGGACGCGATTACGCGGCGCGATCGAGGCGGCCCGCCGGATCGCCGGCGATGCGATCGGCGACCAGCGCCGCGGTCGCGGCCGCCAGCGTCCAGCCGAGATGACCGTGGCCGGTGTTGTAGAACACGCGGGCGTGCCGACCGGGACCGACGCGCGGCATCATGTCGGGCATCATCGGCCGCAGACCCGCCCACGGAATCACCCGGTCGGTCGCCACCGCCGGAAACAGGCGTTGCGTCCACTCCACCAGCGGGCGCACGCGGTCGGCGCGGATATCGAGACCGAAGCCGGCGATCTCGGCGGTGCCGGCGACCCGCAGGCGGTCCGGACCCAACCGGCTCGACACCACCTTCGCCTCGTCGTCGAGCAGGCTCACCCACGGCGCGGCGCGTCGGCTGATGTCGTCGTGCAGCTCGACCGTGATCGAGTAGCCCTTCACCGGATAGACGTTGAGGCGATCTCCCAGCATCGCGGCGATGCGGCGGCTGCCGACGCCGGCGCAAACCACGACCAAATCGGCCGTGAGCACGCCGACGTCATCGCCGGTGCGCCAGCCGAGGCGCACGCCCCGCGTGTCGGCCGAGGCGGCGGTCACCTCGGCATTCTGGACAAACCGGGCACCGCGCCGCCGGCACGCCTGGGCGAGCCGACGGGTGAACATGTGGATGTCGCCGGTCGAGTCCGACGGCGTCAGGAAGCCGCCGTACCAGCGGCCATGGAGGCTCGGCTCGATGTCGTGAATCTCGGTGGCGGAGACCGGGCGACGTGCGAGCCCGCCGGCGGCGAGCAGACGGTTCACCGCGGCGGCGTGCTCCCAGCCGGCGCGATCGCGATAGACGTGGAGAATGCCGCGGGTCTCGTGGCTGAAGTCGATGCCCTCCTGGCGGGCGATGGCGAACAGCCGCTCGCGCGCCGCGATCGCCAACCGGGCGGTGGCGATCGTGTTGGGCTCCCGGCGCGGGATGGCGGCCATGAACTCGGCCAGCCACGACAGCTTGTGCCAGCTCGGCGCGAGGCCGAGCCGCAGCGGCGCATCGGACCTGAACATCCACCTCAGGCCCTTCAGCACGGTGGCCCAGCTGTTCCACACCTCGGCATTGCTGGCGGAGAGCTGGCCGCCATTGGCGAAGGAGGTCTCCATCGCCGGATAGCGCTGCCGGTCCAGCACTGTCACGGCGTAGCCGCGGGTCAGCAGCTCGTAAGCCGTGGTGACGCCGGTGATGCCGGCCCCCACCACGACAACGTGACGGCCGGCGCCGTCCGCCGCCGCTTGCGGGATGCCGGCGAGCGGCGCCGCGATGGGAGACGGCGAGACGTCGTGCGCGGAGAGAGGATGATCAGAGACCTGATGAACGGAAGCGTGATGATCGGCGACGTGATGATCAGAATCGTGATGAGCAGAGATGGGATCGACCGGAGTGTGGGGCATGCTCGCCCTCCGTGACACGAGGAGCCGTGGACCGGACGATGTCCGATCCGGTGGCCCCCTCTGTCACGGTACCTGAGAGCTTATCCCGCCCGTCGCCGGGCGAAACTTCCCCTTCGGTGGGCGTCCGAAACGCCTCTCTCCAGAGTGTCCGATCGATGCGGTCTCGGGTGCCTGAGAGTTTCCGGGGGTGTTGCTCCGTCGGCGCCGGCTTTGGCTCGCGGCCTCGGCCGGTCTCTCCCGCATCGTCGTTTTGCGACGAGAAACGGTCTCATGACGACCACCAGACGTCAAGGCGTGAATCCATCAGACGAATGGCGAAGAACGGCACAGCGAAACCTGTGCGAATTGTCTGAAAATGACGACATCGACCCAGTCGCGGTGTCGAATTACTGCCGAGGACGTTTTGCGAGCGCGACTCTCGGGATCGATCCGGGCGGACGCCTTCCAGAGCGGAATCCGATCCGACGGGATCGTGTTCCGCTCTGAAAGTCCTTTATCTATTGGACCGCCTCGAAGCGGATCGGCTGGGCGCCCTCCCACAGGGCCAGACGGCCGAGCTCCGGCAGCTTGTCGAGGTTCGAGGTCAGCGTGATGAAGTGGTTGCCGGCGAGCTGACCGACCTTGCTGGCGAAGCGCACGCCGCCATAGGCGAGCAGGATCTCGGTCTCGCTGATGCCGCCCGGATAGAGGATGATCTGGCCGGGCGCCGGGAAGCTCGTGTGGTTCTCGTAGTCGACCCCGAAGCTGTAGTCGCCGAGCGGAATCCACACGCCCTCGCCGCTCCAGCGCACATGCACCACCTTGCTGACGAAGGGCAGCCGCTCGATGAAGGCCGCGCAGGTCTTAGGCGCCGCCGCGCGCTCGAAGCGGGCGTCGAACGTGAACGGGCCGGCGATGATCTTCAGGTCGCTCATGGGGCGTGCTCGGAGGTCGAGGTGGGACGGGACGGCGGGGCGGTCGACGAGCCGCCTCCGCGGCGGGCGGCCGCGGCGGCGGCGCGCCGGGTGATCTAGGCGAAGCATCGGCCGCCACGCAACCCCGGCTCGCACGTTCACGGTGCCGCGGCGGCTCGCTCGTCGCCGGCTTGAGGGGGCCAGGGCCGGCTGATAGGGATCGGTGATGATGCGAGCATCGAGCAAGCGGGCGAACCGCGCCGCAGCGGTGGCAGGCCGTGCCCGCCGCACGGCGGCGCATGGCCCCCGGCTGCGCGGCCGCGGCCGCGCCGGTGATGCCCGAGGGGGCTGCGCGTGAACACCCCCTCACCCGGCTGGCTCGCGGAGTTTTCGCCGTTGTCCACGCTGCCACCGGACGAGCGCGCCATCCTCACCGGCGCCTCCGCTTCGGTAGCGCTGCCGGCCGACGCCACCGTGTTCGAGCCGCACCAGGCGTGCGGCGCCTTCCTGCTGGTGCGGCAAGGGCGCATCCGCGTCTATCAGCTCGATCGCGACGGCAACGAGATCGTGCTGTATCGGCTCGGACCCGGCAGCATCTGCATCCTCACCACCATGGCGCTGCTGGCGGCCGACCGCTACAGCGCCTTCGCCACCACCGAGACCGCCGTCGAGGCAGTGGCGTTGACCGACACCGCCTTCGAGACCCTGATGGCCCGTTCGGGCCGCTTCCGCAGCTTCGTGTTCACGGCCCATGCGGAGCGCATGGCGGATCTCATGCGGGTGATCCGCAACGTCGCCTTCGAGTCGATCGAGAGCCGCCTGGCCGCACGGCTCCTGGCGCTCGCCGCCGATCGCCGCGCGCTGTCGATCACCCATCAGCAGCTCGCCGCCGAGATCGGCAGCGCCCGCGAGGTGATCAGCCGGCATCTCAAGACATTCGAGCGGCGTGGCTGGGTGTCGCTCGCGCGCGGCCGCATCGAGGTCCGCGACGCCGCCTCCCTGCGCCGCACCGCCGGCCCGGGCGACGCCTGAACGGCGACGCTTCGTCGGCGAGACATGACGCTGCGACATCGCCGCTGCCGAATGCGCGCGACGGCACCGCCCCTCCGGCGTACAATGCCTCCGCGGCCGCGTCGCTCCGCCGTTTTTCGGCGATGTCCGACGTGACGACGGCCATTCCGCGGCGATCGTCGCCATCCGTCCGGATCGACGGCCGCGCCGGATTGGTGACTTCGTCACAGACGACCGGCGCTCCCGCGATTACGTCTCGACTTCATCCTGTGCATCGAAGCGAGCGAGAGGACTGTCATGACGAAAAACATGGGAATGATGGATCGGCTGGTGCGGGCCGTGGTCGGCTTCGGCCTCGTCTACTGGGCGCTGACCGGCGGCCCGATGTGGGCCTGGATCGGCCTGGTGCCGCTGGCCACCGCGGCGATCTCCTACTGCCCGGCCTACACGATCTTCGGCATCAACACCTGCCCGACCGCCAAGAGCTAGAGCATTTTCCGCGAAGTGGGACCCGGTTCGCCGTCGAAAATGCGATCAAATAAGGGCTTCTAGAGTAGGGCCGATCCAGTTGGATCGGATGCCGCTCTCGGCTCCGGAGTGCCCCCGGCGCGGCGCAAGCGCGCCGGGGTGGACCCCACGAGCTGCCGAACTCTCGTGGCCCGCCGGCGCGGACCGCGAGACGAAACCGCCGAGCGGGACCATCCCCCGCCCGGCGGTTTTCGCGTTTTGAGAGTGCATGCCGCGGCACGGGCGGGCGAGCGGCTCGCCGTCCTCACCCGCAGGTGCAGCCGCAGCCGTCGGCGTCGGCGTCGGCCACCGCGGGCGCCAGCGTGCCGGCCGCGTAGCGCGCGGCTGCCGTCGCCGGATCAGTCTCGTCGGTGGTGACCGTCGCCACCCCGTGGCCCGCCAGCCGGCGGACGAAGCCGGCACCGGCGCTGCCGGCGATCACGGCGCGCATCGCGAACAACGGATGCGGACCGTCGCCACGGAACTCGTGAATCGACTGCTCGGGCGGCAGGTCGAGCCGTGCCACCTCGCGGGGCGCCGCGCCGGGCGCCGTCTCGAACACCAGGAACCGGCATGCCTTGCCGGCATGCGCCGTCACCGTGCGGAAGTCGTCGCTCGCCACCGCGATGCGCATCATCGTCTCTCCTCGCGTCATCTCACGCCTCGCCGATCCGCAGCGTCGTGTCGTCGACGAAGCTGTAGGGCGGCACCGGCAGGTTGAGGGCGGCCGGCCCGCGCCGCACTCGCCCCGAGGCGTCGTACTGCGAGCCGTGGCACGGGCAGAACCAGCCGCCCCAGTCGCCGCGGTGACCGAGCGGAATGCAACCGAGATGGGTGCAGCTCGCATACACCACCAGCCATTGCGCCTTGCCGGGCTTCACCCGGTCGGCGTCGGCCTGCGGGTCCATCAGGGCGGACAGCGGCGTCGCCTCCTCGGCGGCGATCTCCTGCGCGGTGCGATGACGCACGAAGATCGGCTTGCCGCGCCAGATCAGGCTGAGGATCTGCCCCGGCGCGATGGGAGCGAGATCGATCTCGATCGGCACCCCGGACGCGATGGTCTTGCGGTCCGGGTTCATCTGGTCGACCAGCGGCCAAGCCGCGGCGGCGACGCCGGCGGCAGCGGCCACCCCGGTCGCGAGATAGAGAAAGTCGCGCCGGCTCGGATTCGGGGCAGTGATGGCGGTCATGAAAGCACCTCCGGGCACCGCAGAGGCGCCCGCGATAAGGGGAATATTCGTTATGTAATAACATGCAAAAGCAGCGTCAAGATGTCTTGACGGCGCGGACGGCCCGCCCTCGCGGGCGGGCGCTCCCCTACCAACGCCTGATCCGGATCAACGACCCGCCACCCCGCAGCCCCGATGGTCCCGCATCTGCTGTGCTGCGCCCCCGCGCCGAGGCCGCCCGATGCCCGTCTCGTTTCGCCTCGCTCTGATCGCCCTGCTGCTGACCATCGCGGTCCCGCTGCGGGCCGGCCCGCTGATCCTCGATGCCGAGGGGACGGCCGCGGCGATCGCCCGCGGTGCCCTCGTCTGGGACGCCCGGGATGCCGCCGCGTACCGCCAGGCGCATCTGCCCGGCGCCGTCACGGTCGCGGACGCCGACCGCCTGCTGCGCCTGCCGGCCCCCAAGGAGGTCGGCGAGCTGCTGCGCGCCGAGAAGAGCCTCGCCGAGGCCGGGCTCGACCTCGGCCGCGAGATCGTCGTCTACGCCAACCGCGGCAGCCCGCGCGCCTATGCGGCGATGGTGGCCGTGCAGTACTTCGGCGGCCGCCAGGTCGCCGTGTTCCACGACGGCATCGAGGGCTGGCACGAGTCCGGCAGGCCGATCGAGACGGGCGACGGCAGGCGGCGGCCGGCCGTCGTCCGGCTCACGCCCGATCCCCGGATGACCGTCACCACCGAGGAGCTGATCGCGCGGCTGAAGGACCCTGCGGTGCAGATCGTCGACACCCGCACCCCCGCCGAATATGCCGGGCGCGACGTCCGCGCCGCCCGCGCCGGTCACGTCCCAGGCGCCGTGAACATCCCCTACGAGGAGAACTGGATCGATCCCGACGCCAACCTCAAGATCGCCCGCCGCCAGGTGGCCGACACCCGCGGCATGGCCTTGAAGCCCATCGCCGAGCTGCGCCGCCTCTATGCCGGGCTCGATCCCGCCAAGGAGACGATCGTCTACTGCCAGACCGGCGGCCGCGCCTCCGAGACCTTCGGCATCCTGAAGGAGCTCGGCTTTCGCAACGTGCGGCTCTACAAGGGCTCGTGGGCCGCCTGGGCGGCGCGTCCCGAGGCCCCGATCGAGAGCGGAACACCGTCGCCGCGGCCGTGACCCCGGGGCGTCGATCACCGCCGGCCGCCGCGGCAGGGTGACGGGCGCGGCGAGGCTTCCTAGACTGGCGTGGCGGCCGACGCTCGACCGACGTGCCCGTCGAAGGAAGAACCCATGCAGCCCGCCGACCTCGCCGTGTTCGCCGCCGTCGCCCGGCTCGGCAGCATGCGGGCCGCCGCCGAGGCGCTGAACACCGTGCAGTCGAACGTGACGGCGCGCATCCGAGCGCTCGAGGCGGAGATCGGCACGCCGCTGTTCGCCCGTCACAGCCGCGGCGTCGTGCCGACGGCGGCCGGCCGCCGCCTGCTGCCCTATGTGGACCGCATCGCCGGCCTGATCGACGAGGCCGCCGCCGCAGCCCGCGACGACGGCACGCCGCACGGCCCGCTGGTGGTCGGCGCGCTGGAGACGACGCTGGCGTTGCGGCTCTCGCCGCGGCTCGCCGGCTTCACCCGGGACTGCCCGGACGTCGACCTGATGCTGCGCACCGGCACCACCGCCGAGCTGATCGAGCGCGTGCTGCGGCGTGACCTGGAGGCAGCTTTCGTGTGCGGCCCCGTGGACCATTCCGACCTCGTGTCCGAGACCATGTTCCGTGAGGAGCTGGTGGTGATGACGGCGCCCGACGCGCCACCGCTCGACGCCGGGCCGTCGCCAGGCGACCTGCGCGTCGTCGTCTTGCGGCTCGGCTGCTCGTACCGGCAGCGACTGGAGGAGGTGCTGGCGCGGCGCGGCATCGTCGGCCTGCGGGTGCAGGAGTTCGGCACCCTGGAGGCCATCTTCGGTTGTGTCGCCGCCGGGCTCGGCGTCACCCTGCTGCCACGCGCGTTGCTCGGGCCGGTATGGCCAGCGGAGCGCGTCCGCGTCCATGCGCTGCCGCCCGCCGACGCAAGGGTCGACACCGTGCTGATCCGCCGCCGCGACGGCCGCCTGTCGAGCGCGCTGGCCGCCTTCGTGGCGGCCATGCGGGAGAGCCGCCCGGCCGCCATCGCGGCCGAGTGAAGGCGTCGGGCGACCACCGCGATCACCACATCGATCGCCGGCCGTGATCACCGGGCGTGATCGCCGCGATCACCACAAAGCGTTTCTCCGGGCGACCGCCGCTCTCTACAGTCGGCGCCCCGGAGCCCCCATGCACCAAGCGACCCCACCCGCGCCGAGCCCCCGCGCCGCCATCCTGGCGGCGCTCGCCGCCCTGTTCGTCGGCGTCGGCCTCGCCCGCTTCGCCTACACGCCGCTGCTGCCCGCCGTGGTGGCGGCTGGCTGGTTCGGGCCGGACCAGGCGGCCTATCTGGGCGCGTCCAATCTCGCCGGCTACCTGATCGGCGCCATCGCGGGCCGGCGGCTCGCCGCCCGCACCCGCATCGCCGCTCCGGTGCTGATGCTGGTGACGGCGGCGACCTTCGTGGCCTGCGCCTGGCCGCTGCCCTTCTCCTGGTTCGCCGCCTGGCGTTTCGTCTCCGGCCTCGGCGGCGGCGCCCTGATGGTGATGGCGGCGCCCGCGGCCCTGCGGCTGGTCGAGCCGGCGCGGCGCGGCGTCGCCGGCGGCTTGGTGTTCGCCGGCGTCGGGCTCGGCATCGTGACCTCGGGCCTCGTGGTGCCGGCCCTGCTGCGCATCGGTCTCGGCGAGACCTGGATGGCGCTCGGGCTCCTCGCCGCTCTCGCCACCGTCGCGACCGCCCGCGGCTGGCCGCCGGACGTCGTCGTATCGACCGATGCGGCCGTCGCCGACGCGGCGCAGCCATGGCCGACGAGTGCCACGCTGGTGATCGCCGTGTACGGCACCATCGCGGTCGCGCTGGTGCCCCACATGGTGTTCCTGGTCGACTTCATCGCCCGCGGCCTCGGGGCCGGGATCGCGGCGGGGGCCGGCTGGTGGGTGGCGTTCGGGCTCGGCGCCACCGTCGGCCCGGCGCTGTTCGGGGCGCTCGGCGACCGGGTCGGCTACGGCGCGGCGCTCGCCATCGCGCTCACCGTGCAGATCGCCGCGGTCGGCATCGTGCTGGTGTCGACCGGGACGGCGGCGCTGGCGATCACCAGCTTCATGGTCGGCGCCTATGTGCCCGGATCGGCCCCGCTGGTGCTCGGCAAGATCCGCGAGATCTTCCACGATCCCACCCGCCAGCAGGTCGCCTGGAGCCGCGCCACCGTGGTGTTCTCGGTCGGCCAGGCGGCCGGCGCCTGGCTGCTGTCGGCCGCCTTCGCCGAGACCGGCGAGCACCGGCTGCTGTTCGCCTTCGGCACCGCCGCGTTCGCGCTGGCGCTGCTGCTCGACCGGATCGCCGCATGGCTCGCCGCGCGGCAGCGTGTCCGTGCCGACCATCCCCCGTGAGGACCCCGATGCGACTGTTCTACAACGCCCCCTCCCCCTATGCCCGCAAGGTGCGGGTGCTGGCCCACGAGCTCGGCCTCGCCGACCAGATGACGCTGGTGGCGGTCGATCCGTGGCGTGATCCGCCGGAGCTTCTCGCCGCGACGCCGCTCGCCAAGATTCCGGCGCTCGTCGTCGGCGACACGACGCTGACCGAGAGCACCGCCATCGGCGAGTACCTGCTGCGGCTCGCCGGCCGCCCGGCTCCCGACGCCGACGCGGCGCTCGACCGCGCCGCCCGCACCGGGCTGGCGCAGGGGCTGATCGACGCCGGCTTCGGCCTCGTGGTCGAGAGCCGCCGCCCGCCCGAGACGCAGTGGCAAGGCTGGTTCGACCGCCTGCGCGGCGCGCTCGACCGCACCGTGCCGCTGGTCCGCATCTCGGGCGACCCGGAGGGCTTTGGCGACGCCGATCTCGGCGACGTCACGCTCGCCTGCGCGCTCGCCTATCTGGATTTCCGCCTGCCCGACGTCCCGTGGCGCTCCGCCCGGCCCGATCTCGCCGGCTGGCTCGACCGGGTGAGCCTCCGCCCATCCATGGTGGCGACGCGAGCCTGAGCCGGCACCCCGCCGCGAGGCGGGCTGCGCCGCCGCCCGCGGCCCGAGGGGCCGTCCTCCACCGGGCTGCCGGGGGTGGATGGAGGCCGGACGCCGGCCGGGGGAACCGGCGCCCGCGGAACGGCGGCGCATCTCGTCAGGCGCGTGCCAGGCGCGCCGGCAAGCCCTGGCGAACCGCCGAGCCGGCGACCGGATCGAGCCACACCGAGAGGTCCTTGCGGGTCGGGTCCGACAGGCCGACATCGTTGAGGTTGATGCCGGCGGCGAGCGCCTCGCCGTCGGGCTGCCGGGTGCCGCCGATGCGGTGCCCGCGGGCGCCGAACTCGGTGTGGCCGAAGCCGTGCTCGACCGCGACGACGCCACGCATCACCCCGTGCCGCACCAGCGCGGTCCCCACCACCTCGCCGCCCGGCGTGGCGATGCGCACCTTGTCGCCGTTGCGGATGCCGAGGCGCGCCGCGTCGTCGGCATGCAGCGCCACCGGATTCTCCGGATGGAGGCCGCGCAGCCGATCGAGCCCGATCGTGTAGGCGCCCATCAGCACCGACTTCTGGCTGATCAGCAGCAGCGGCCAGTCGGCCTCGCCATACACCTGGCGCATCGGCGTGCCGTCCGAGAAGGCCGGCGGCGTCCACTGCGGCACACCGGAGTGGCGCTTGCCGGTGACGGCGTTGCGGGCGGTCGCGACCTGCTCGTTGTAGAGGGTCAGGGCCGGCGCGAACTTCTGCGCCATGCGATCGCCGTCATACGCCTGGCCATAGGGCTGGTAGCGGCCGCCGCGGGTGAACACATGGGCCGCCTTGCGCCACTCCTCCGGCTTCAGCGTCGCCTTCAGGGCCTCGACATGCGGCCCGAAGCCGGTGAGATCGATGTCCTCGTCGGTGGCATCAGCGACCGGCTTCTGTCCCGCGAAGGCGACGTTGGCGGCGGCCCGGAAGAACCAGTCGGTCGGCCGGTCGAGCGCGAGCGGCGCGCCGGCCGCGTCGGTCATGGCGTTCGGCCCGAAGCCAGGCAGCCCGATCGCCTTGGCGAGCGCGATGAAGAACGCCTCCATGCCGATCGGCTCGCCATCGGCGGTGGTGGCGTTCTTCGAGCGCACCACCGGCCAGCGCGCCGTCGAGGTGCGGCTCGGGACCGCATGCCAGGGCGCCGCGAAGCCCCAGGTCTCGAACAGCAGCGAGTCCGGCAGGATGTAGTCGGCGAACGCCCCGGTCTCGTTGATGAACGGATCGATCGAGACGATCAGCGGCAGCCGCTTGGGGTCCTTCAGCGCCTCCGACACGGCGCCCTTGAGGCCGGGAATGCCGTAGATCGGGTTGGTGTTCCAGACGAACAGCGCCTTCATCGGATACGGGTAGCCGTTGAGCGCGCTGGTGAGCCATTCGGAGCCGAGCTGCGGCGCCGCCGGATACCACGGCGCCTCGGCCGGGTACGGCTTGCCGGCCTCCTTCTTGCGCTTGAACTCGCTCGACCGCTCGTAGGGCACGTTGCGCGACAGCGGCGTGCCCTTCGGCGTCACCTGGCCCGGGAAGCCGTCGAGATCGTAGCGCGGCCCCTTGCCTTCCGCCGGGAAGGGGCCGCCCGGCGCCATCGTGCCGCCCTTCACGTTGATGTTGCCGATCAGCGTGTTCAGGGTGACGAGCGCGAAGGCGTTGTAGAAGCCGTTGCCCGCCATGGTGCCGCCATGGGTGTTCACCGCCGCCTTCTTGCCGTGGCTGGTGAACTCCTCGGCGAGACCGGCCAGCGTCTGGGCCGGGATACCGCAGATGTTCGCGTACTCGTCGAGGGTGTGGCGACGGGCGCTCTCGGCATAGAGGTCGAACGACGAGCGCAGCCGGATCTCCGTGTCGCCGACCGCAAAACGGCCGTCGACGAACAGCGTCGCCGGGCCGGCGAGATCGCCGTGCGGCACCAGCCGGCGGCTGCCGGGCTCGACCACCACATAGGGGTCCTTGTCGCCGTACGTGTCGCCCTCGGTGGCCATCCCGAGATCGGAGCCACGCAGCATGAAGCCGTCACGCGGATGGCCGGGCTCGGCGATCACCAGATGCGTGGCGTTGCACCATCCGGCCTCGCCGGCGGCGGCCGCCGCCTTGGGGTTCGGCTGCTCCAGGAAGGCGCGGTCGTAACGCGCGTTGTCGATGATCCAGCGGGCCAGCGCCATGGCGAAGGCGCCGTCGGTCGCCGGCCGGATCGGAATCCAGCGACCGCGATGGCGGCTCGCCAGGCTGTCCGAGTGACCGATCACCGGATCGACCACCACGTAGTTCAGCTTGCCCTCGGTGCGGCCCTTGGCGAGCAGCGCCGCCTGCCGCTTGAACGGGTTGCCGGCATTGGCGGGCGCCGTGCCGCAGAAGATCACGAACTCGCAGTTGGCGAAGTCCGGCTTGGCGTGCGGCAGCGTCTTGACGTTGCCCATGGCGGCGCCGGAGCCGGAGCGATAAGAGCCGCCGCAATAGCCCCCGTGGCCGATGAAGTTGAGCGAGCCGAACGCCTTCTGGACGAAGCGGCGGGCGAAGTTCTCGCGCCCCTCGTTGGTCGACGACAGGAGCCCGACCTGGTTGACCTTCGGCCCCAGCTCCGGCGCCTTCGGGTCGATCGGATCGAAGCTGCGCAGCGCCCGCAGGCCGTCGACGTGGCCCTCTCCGAACAGGTCGCCACCGTCGGCGATCTCGCGCACCATCTGCTCGAAGGAGATCGGCTGCCATTCGCCGCTGCCGCGGCGGCCGACCCGCTTGAGCGGCTGGGTGATGCGATACGGGCTGGTCATCCAGCCGAGCATCGCCGAGCCGCGGCCGCAGGTGGTGGAACGGCCCGCCAGCCCCCTCTCGCCGGCCCGCGACACCGCCGCGAAGGAGTCGCGGATCGAGGCGTCGGGGGCGAGCGGCGGATCGGACGACAGCGGGTGATACGGATTGCCGGCGATGCGCAGCACCGTGCCGGTGTCGCGGTCGACCCGCACCCGCACGCCGCAATAGGTCGTGCAGCCCATGCACATCACGTAGGAGACCTGCTGGCGCGGATCGGGCGTCACCGCGCCGGTGACCGGGTCGACGGTGTATTCGGGCTTCAGCGAGGCGCCGTGGATGTTGGCGGCGCCCGCCTTGGGGGCGAGGGCGTCGACGACGCCGTCGACCACCTTGCGGGCGGTGTCGGCATAGCCGGCCGCGAACAGGCCCAGCCCGCCGGCGGCGACGCCGGACTTGAGGATGGTTCTGCGATCCATGGCGGGCTCCTATTCGGCCGGAACGAGCGCCGGCCGGACGGGGACCGGCGGCGGCGGGGGTAGCAGCGTGGTGAGCAGGACGAAGACGAACACCCACAGGCCGAGCGAGCCGGCGATGCCGAGCAGGCCGTCGTGGCCAAGCGGGAGCTGATAGACGTAGAGGCCGGCGCCGGTCTTCGGCACGGTCTGGCCGCCGATGAACACGGTCCAGCGGAACATCCAGGCGGCGTGCAGGCCGAGGAGACCGACGATCCAGCCCCAGCCGGCCGGCCGGCCCCACAGCAGCGCCAGCGGCAGCACGGTGGCGAGTGCCGCCCAGGCGGCGGTGAGCTGCCAGGCGCGATGGCCGGCGACGCTGGCGAGGGCGCGGGCGTGGGTCTCGGCGACGCCGGTCAGCCCGAGGCCGAGCCAGACCAGCCCGAGCAGCACGGTGGCGAGGAGGCCCCCGGCCATCCAGCGCGCCGCCGCGGCATCGGCGGCGGGCGTCGCGTCGCCGCGCAGCCGCGCCACGATCAACACCAGGCCGGCGGCGCCGGTGACGGCGGTCGCGGCAAACTGGAGCGGCAGGATCGGCGTGTCCCACAGGGGACGCGCCCGCACCACCATCACCTCCATGCCGGTGTAGAGCAGGATCAGCAGGCCGAACACCACGGTCCAGCCGGCGGCGAGGCGCGCGAGGCGCGGTGCCGGCGCGCCGCCCAGCGCGACGAGGCGCTGGAGACGGGCCAGCACGCCGTCGCCCTGGCCGGCGGCGGCGAGATCGCCGCGCAGGACCGCCCAGGCATAGACGAGAAGGCCGCCCACATAGGCCGGAATGAAGAAGGCGCCCCAGGCCATCCAGGAGCCGAGATTGGGATAGGCGTAGAAGTGCCAGAACCGGCCCGGCTGGTGCAGGTCGGCGAGCAGCGCCACCGGCGCGACGAGCCCGCAGGCGAGCGCGCCGATCAGCGCGTCACGGGCGAAGCGGCGCTCGCGCGCGGCCCCGAGCACCAGGCCGCGCAGCGACATGAAGAAGCACGCCACCGACAGACCGACCAGGAAGAAGTACTGCACGGCCCAGGGCAGCCAGGCGACATCGCGGGAGACGTTGACGACTTCGAGAATGGTCATGCGTGGCTCTCCGTCGCGCGCGGACGCCAGAGGGTGGGCTCGCCCTCGACCTTGCCGGTCAGGCGGTCGTCGAGGCCGAGATAGAAGACGTGCGGGCGGGTGCCGAGCTCGGGCTTGAGCACCTTGGAGTCGCCCTTGGCGACCAGCTTCGACACGGTGCTGTCCGGATCGGCGAGATCGCCGAAGATGCGGGCGCCGCCCACGCAGGTCTCGACGCAGGCCGGCATCAGCCCCGCCTCGACCCGGTGGGCGCAGAACGTGCACTTGTCGGCCTTGCCGGTGTGGTGATTGATGAAGCGCGCGTCGTACGGGCACGCCTGGACGCAGTAGGCGCAGCCGACGCAGCGGTCGGCGTCGACCACCACGATGCCGTCGGGGCGCTGATAGGTGGCGCCGACCGGGCAGACCGGGATGCAGGGGGCGTCGGCGCAGTGGTTGCAGAGCCGCGGCAGCATCACCATGGCGGTGCGCCCGCCCTCCTGCACCTCGTAGGTCGACACGATGGTGCGGAAGGAATCCTCCGGCACGGCGTTCTCGTAGATGCACGACATCGTGCACGACTGGCAGCCGATGCACTTGGCGACGTCCACCACCATGGCCCAGCGCGGCGACGGCGCGGCGGTGCCGGCATTTGAAGCGGTGGTGGGTGCCGCGGCGGCTGGTGCCGCGGCGGCGGGTGCCGCGACCGCGGCCCCGACCGTCATGGCGCCGAAGGCGCGCAGGAAGTTTCGACGGGATTCGGACATGCCGGGCTCCTTGTGGGCGGCGGAGCGCCGGCACGTGACGACAGCCCGCTCCGCAGCCTCCGCGACGCTAGGCCGGCACTCGGAACAAAGGAATTTGGAGATTTCCCCCAGGGGCTTAGGGGTTAACCCCTAAACATAAATTTGGCTCCTCCCTCTTCCTCTTCGACAGGACCGACCGTTCGACCAAGGAAGGAGCCTCACCGTATCGCTCGTTTAATCCAGGTGAACGCGCAAATCGAACTTCACTAAAGCACCCTCTTCTATAAGCCACCGACTCAGCTAATCTAGCTTGATCAGCACTCCAGCCAGAGATGAAATATGCTAAAGACACAAATTCGAACCAGCACAATCAACAATCTGCTCGAAAAATCCGCTCAAAAGAACTATGGAAAATACCTTTCAAAACTAATTATTAAAAAAGTTAGGGGATTTACAGATCAACCAGTCGCATTCGACTTTCCGGTAACTGCAATCATTGGACCTAATGGAGGAGGAAAGACGACAGTCCTAGGCGCCGCCGCCTGCGCATACAAAGACGTCACCCCGCGACGCTTCTTTGCGAAGAGCGGGATCTACGACGAGAGCATGTTAGATTGGTCGATTGAGTACGAAATAGTCGACCGGGCCTTGAATCCAAAAGACAGCATCCGCAGAACCGCAAACTTCAAGAATAGAAGATGGAATCGCGATGCTCCAGATCGAAAGGTTCTTATGTTTGGCGTCTCTCGAACGGTCCCCGCAAACGAAAGAGCAGAACTCCTCAAGTGCGCCCGCGGCGACTTCAAGGTTCCGGTAGACCAGATTTCTGCGTTTCCTGATACTGTGCGAGAGGCCGTAGGCAGAATTCTGGGCAAGGACGTCACTGGTTACAAATCAATGAGAATCCAGAACAGTGGTCGCATACAATTGTTGACAGGAGTGACTTTGAAAGGCCTTGGGTATTCCGAGTTCCACTTCGGCGCAGGCGAGTCAAGCATTATCAGGATGATTGCAGAAATCGAATCCGCGGATGATCAAGCCCTTATTTTAATTGAAGAAATTGAAAATGGACTGCACCCTGTAGCAACGATACGTGTAGTCGAATACCTAATTGAAGCAGCGGAGAGGAAAAGGGTCCAGGTAATTTTTACAACCCACTCTAACGAAGCGTTAATGCCATTACCATCAAAAGCTATTTGGGTTGCAACACAAGATAGGATATTTCAAGGCAAGCTTGATGTAGGCTCCTTAAGAGCAATCACCGGACAAATTGCAAAACAGGCGGCCATATTTGTCGAAGATGAGCTTTCCAAAGCATGGGTTGAGGCAGCAATAAGACAAAGAAATCTCACTCTTATAGATCATGTCGAAGTTCACTCAATGCAAGGAGACGGAATAGCTGTCGCTACGCATAAATATCACAACACCAATCCAGCGATTTCAATACCGTCTATCTGCTTCATAGATGGCGACTCTCGTGAACATGACGATGCCAGCAAGAGGATATTCCGGCTGCCAGGTGAAATGCCGGAATCCTACATTTTCGATTCAGTTCTTAACGTCTGGGACAAGTTCGGTCGAAAATTGTCTGTCGCTCTATTGCGCGAGTTTGACCAACTAGGCGCTGTCAAAAAAATCTGCGAAGACGTGCGGCGTGAGAACATGGACCCGCACCTGCTATTCGTTCAGATCGGAGAGCGGCTTGGACTATTACCAGAGGAAACCGTGCGCATGGCATTCTGCACGATATGGGCTCAGGCGTTTCCTCAAGAGGCTGACAAGATCGTATCGGCCGTGTCTTCTTCGCTGAAAGGCAGAACGACCTGAGTCGGATCGATGAACTACTTTTCTGGTCGTGCCAGCGTCAGCATGCGGGCGAGGTCGGCTCCGGTGGTCGCCGCCATCTTGTCCATCGCGTTGTGGCGGTGGATCTCGACGGTCTTCAGGCTGATGCCGAGCACGTGGGCGATCGCCTTGTTCTGCTTGCCGGCGGCGACAAGGTCGGCGACCTCGCGCTCGCGCGCCGTCAGGGTGGCGAGCCGCGTGCGGATCGCCCCGATCTCCTGGGCCGCGGCGTGGCGCGTCGTGGCGAGCCGCAGCGCCTCGTCGATGCGCTCGATCAGCACCTGGTTGTTGAGCGGCTTCTCGATGAAGTCGATGGCACCAGTGCGCATCGCCCGCACCGCCATCGGCACGTCGCCATGGCCGGTGATGATGATCACCGGCATCACCGAGCCGCGCCGCACCAGCTCCTCGTGCAGCGCGAGGCCGCTCATGCCGGGCATCCGCACGTCGGCGACCAGGCAGGCGACCCGCCGCGGATCGTAGCCGGCCAGGAAGGCATCGGCCGAGGCGAAGACCTCGACGGCGTGGCCGAGCGGCTCCAGCAGGAACAGGAGCGAGTCGCGCATGGCGTCGTCGTCGTCGACCACGTAGACGACCGGCGGAACGGCGGCGGGCTTCATCGCGGGTCTCCGTCCTCTCTCCCGTCATCGGGCGCCGCCGGCAGCCACAGCCGCATCACCGTGCCGCCGCCCGGGTTGTCGGCCGCTTCGAGGCGGCCGCGGTGCTCCTCGACGATCGAGCGGCACAGCGCCAGGCCGAGGCCGAGGCCGGTCGGCTTGGTGGTGAAGAACGGCTCGAACAGCCGCGCCTTGACGTCCGCCGGCATGCCGCTGCCGCGATCGACGACCGCCACGCAGGCGCCGCCGTCGTGGGCCGCCGTCTCCACCCGCAGCGTGGCGGCCGGCACCCCCGCCGAGGCGTCGACGGCGTTCTGCATCAGGTTGAGCAGCACCTGCTGGAGCTGGATGCGATCGCCGAGGACGGCCGGCAGCCCCGCCGCGAAGACCGTCTCGACCGCGACGCCGGCGCGGCGCGCCGGCCCCTCGAACAGCTCCAGCGCCTCGCCCGCCACCTCGGCGAGATCGAGCGGCGCATGCACCGGCTCGCGCTTGCGCAGGAAGGCCCGCATGCGCTGCACCACCTGGGCGGCGCGGTCGGCCTGCTGACGGATACGCCGCGTCGCGCCGATCAGCGCCGCGGTGTCCACCGGCGCGGTCTTGAGCCGCAGCTCGCAGCCGTCGGCGTAGTTGGCGATGGCGGCGAGCGGCTGGTTCAGCTCGTGCGCCATGCCGCCCGCCATCTCGCCGAGGATCGACAGCCGGGCCGCGTGGTCGAGCTCGCGGCGGTGCTGCGCCTCGCGCTCCTCGGCGCGGCGGCGCTGCTCGATCTCGCGGCGCAGATCGATATTGACGGTGGCGAGCTCGGCGGTGCGCCGGCGCACCAGCCGCTCCACCCGCAGCACATGCACGCCCCACGCGCCGAGCGCGATGCCGAGCACCGCGAACACCTGCCAGTAGCGCGCCAGCAGCTCGCGCGCCGAGACGTGGCGGAGCGACTCGTAGGGGCCGATCTTCAGGTCGCGGAACGCCTCGTGCACCGGCTGGTAGTCGAGCGGCACCGTCCAGCCGGCCTGGCCCGGCGCTGGCCGGAAGGTGAGAAGCGCGGTGGCCACCCGCTTGGCGAGATCCGGCGCAGTGCCGCGCAGCTTGGCGATCGGCCAGTCCGGATAGACTCGGCTCGACACCCGGCACGACGTCGCGGCGGTCGAGCGTGGCGCCAGCACCCGCAGGGCTCCGCGGGCGACGGCGCCGTCCGCCTCGCGCTGCTCCAGCAGGCAGGCCCGCACGATGCCCGCATCGACCCGGTTGGTCAGCACGGCGTCGAGGACGCCGGTCATCGGGAAGCCGACGCTGTCGAGCCCGGCGAGATCGCGGAACGGATCGAGACCCGCGGCGGCCAGCTCGCGCCAGGCCGCCTGGAAGCCGCCGAACGCCGTCGTGCCGACGACGGCGACACGCTTGCCGGCGAGGTCGGCGAGGTCGCGCAGGTCGCTGCGCTCGGACCGCACCACGATGGCGGCGGCGACCGGCTGGCCGGACTCGAGCGTGGCGATGCGGCTGACCCCGTGCGCCACCTCCAGCTCGACATAGTGGCCCGGATTGGTGATGAGGAAATCGATCTCGCCGGCCGCCACGGCGCGGTCGAGCCCGGCGTGGTCGTAGGGCACGATGATGACGGTGGTGCCCGGCAATCCGGCCTCGACCGCCCGCGCCGTGGGACCCCACTCCTCCAGGCTGCGCTCGGCCCCGAGGAATGCCAGCACGCCGATCCGAATGGTCTCGGCCCGCGCCGGCGCGAGACCGGCGACGAACACCACGGCCGCGACCAACAGGACGACGAAGCGCCTCACCGCCCGTCCTCGCAGCCGATTGTTGCGCCCGACACTCCGGTTCTCTCCCTCGGAAAACGACAATGGGCGGCCCGCTGCCGGGCCGCCCCCCATTGTACCCTGGTTCGTCGTCCGCAAGACGTACGATTGATGGTCGTCGATCGGGGACCGTCCGTTCAGCCGCGGCGGCCGCGGCGTCGACCGCTCAACTCTTGGGCGCGAGCTGGCCGTAAGCCTCCACCGCGTGGCTCGCATACATGACGCTCGGGCCGGCGCCCATGTAGACCGCCATGCCGAGAGTCTCCATCAGCTCCTCCTTGGTGGCGCCCTGCTCGATCGCCGCCTTGACGTGGAAGGCGATGCAGTCGTCGCAGCGGATCGCCACGCCGATCGCCAGCGCGATCAGCTCCTTGGTCTTGGTGTCGAGCGCCTTGGGGGCGAGCGCCGCCTGAGCGATGGACGAGAAGCCCTTCATCACGTCGGGAGCGCCGCCGCGCAGCTCCTTCAGGCTGACGCTCAGCTCCTTCATCATCTCGGGCCAATTGGTCTTCACGGGTCGTCTCCTTGTTGGTGTCAGGGCATCGCCCGTCGCACCGCAGCCGAAGCCATCCAGCACAGCCCCACGAGGAGAGCCGTGGCCGATGCTCGATCGCCGTGCGGTGGCGGCAGACGACGGCAGCCGCGTCAATCGAAGGCGCAGCCGGGCCTCAGCCCCACTTTCCGCAACAGGATAGCGGCGGGGCAGAAACGGGTGAAGGCCGCCTGGAGCATATTGGCCCCGACGAAAGCGGTGAGCAGCAGCCACCACGGGCTCACGAACGCCGCGAGAGCGGCGCTGGCGAGCACCATGACGCCCGCGAAGGCCAGCACGGCGCGGTCGATGGTCATCGAAATCCTCCTGTTCGAAACACGACGCGCGACGGCCGCGCAGTCGTTGTTGTGTTCATATCGATTATTGCATATATTCGCAATCATGAAAACAAGGAACCCCGATCCGTCGTTCGCGGCCGAGGCCGCCTGCACGCTGCTGCGGGCGCTGGCGAGCCCGCACCGGCTGATGATGATGTGCGCCCTGCTCGACCGGGACCGCTCGGTCGGGGAACTCGCCGAGACGCTCGGCATGCGCATCGCCAACGTGTCGCAGCACCTGACGCTGCTGCGCAAGGATGGGCTGGTGACGGCGCGGCGCGACGGCCAGACCGTCTGGTACGCCATCGCGAGCCCCGCCGCCCGCGAGCTTCTCGCCGCCCTGCACGGCATCTACTGCACGCCCGCCGCCGGCGACGTTCCCTCATCAAACACCCGTCAAGCCCCCTCGTCCGACAAGAGGCCACCCCGATGAAGCTCCTTCCCCCACCGCCGGCCCGTCCGCCCGCCCGCTCGCGCAAGGGTCCCGCGAAGAGTCAGCGACGTGTCCTGGCCCGCCTCGACGACCGGCAGCGGGCGATGGTGCGCGCCGCCATGCTGGCGCTGCTGCTCGCCACCGGAACGCTGCCCGCTCGCGCCGACACCTTCACGGTGACGCCCACCCCGACCCGCGACGAGAAGGCGGTGTTCGCCACCGTCGAGAGTGCCTATGTGGTGCCGGCCCGTGCCCGCATCGGTGGCACCGTGGCGAAGATCGACGTGAAATACGGCGACCATGTCGAGCGCGGCCAGGCGATCGCGGCGGTCGGCGACACCAAGCTGATCCTCCAGATGGGCTCGCTCGATGCCCAGATCGCCGGCCTCGAGGCGCAGGTCGCCCAGGCGAAGATCGATCTCGACCGCACCGAGAGCCTGTTCGAGCGGGGCACCGTGCCGCGCTCGCGCTTCGACGAGGTGCGCACCGCGTTCAACGTCGCCGACAACGCGCTGCGGGCGCGGCGCGCCGAGAAGAGCGTCATCGAGCAGCAGCTCGCCGAAGGCACCGTGTTCGCGCCGACCTCCGGCCGCGTCCTCAAGGTGCCGGTGACGCCCGGCACCGTGACGCTGCCGGGCGAGGCCATCGCGATGATCGCCGAGGGCAACTTCGTGCTGCGCCTGCGCGTGCCGGAGCGCCACGCGCGCGTCCTGAAGCCCGGCGATACGGTGCGCATCGACGGCGAGGCGCTCGGCCGCCGCGACGCCATGTTCGGCACCATCAAGCTGGTCTATCCGCAGATCGAGGACGGTCGCGTCGTCGCCGATGCCGCCGTCGACGGGCTCGGCGACTATTTCGTCGGCGAGCGCATCCGGGTCTGGGTGTCGGCCGGCGAGCGCGACGCCGTGGTGGTGCCGGCCCGTTTCGTCCGCACCCGCTTCGGCATCGACTATGTCGGCCTCGCCCGCGACGGCGATCCCGCCAGTGCCGTCATCGAGGTGCCGGTGCAGCGCGGCCGCCTCGTCCGGCGGCCGGGCGAGCCCGATGCTCTCGAAATCCTGTCCGGCCTCAAGTCCGGCGACCGCCTGGTGGCGCCATGAATCTCGGCCTCTCGGGGCGTCTCACCCAGGCGAGCATCCGGTCGCCGCTGACGCCGCTGTTCCTCATCGCGGCGCTGGTCGCCGGCACCCTGGCGCTGATCTCGATCCCGCGCGAGGAGGAGCCGCAGATCAGCGTGCCGATGGTCGACATCCGCATCAACGCCGACGGCCTCAAGGCGCCCGACGCGGTGGAGCTGGTGACCAAGCCGCTGGAGACCATCGTCAAGAGCATCGACGGCGTCGAGCACGTCTACAGCCAGACCCAGGACGACCGGGTGATGGTGACGGCGCGCTTCCTGGTCGGCACCACGGCCGAGAATGCCATCCTCCGCGTCCACGAGAAGATCCGCGCCAACTACGATCGTATGCCGGCCGGCATCACCGAGCCGCTGATCGTCGGCCGCGGCATCAACGACGTCGCCATCCTGGTGCTCACGCTGACGCCGAAGCCGGACGCGGCGGCGCGCTGGACCGACAAGGACCTCTACGAGCTGGCCGACAAGCTGCGGGCCGAGCTGGTCAAGGTCGACGATGTCGGGCTCACCTACATCTCGGGCGGCAATCCGCAGCAGATCCGGGTCGAGCCCGATCCGGAGAAGCTCGCCCTCTACGGCGTGACGCTCCAGCAGCTCGTCGGCAAGGTGAAGAACGCCAACCGCTCGTTCCTGGCCGGCGGCGTGCGCGAGGACAGTGTCATGCGCACCGTCGCGGCCGGCCAGACGCTCGCCGGCGTGCCCGACATCGGCCTCCTGCTCGTCACCACCCGCGACAACCGCCCCGTCTATGTGCGCGACCTCGCCTCGGTGATCATCGGCCCGAGCCCGCGCGAGGCGCGGGTGTGGATGGACACGCCCGACGCGACCGCCTCGCACGACCGGCCCGAGGATCGCGCCTTCGTCCGCACGCCGGCGGTCAGCGTCGCCTTCGCCAAGCGGGCCGGTGCCAACGCCGTCACGGTCTCGGCCGATCTCCTGGCGCGCCTGGACAACGCCAAGTCGCGCCTGATCCCCGACGACGTCACCGTGACGGTGACGCGCGACTACGGCGAGACGGCGAGCGACAAGGCCGACGAGCTGTTCTTCCATCTCGGCCTCGCCACTGTGTCGATCGTCATCCTGATCGCGGTGGCGATCGGCTGGCGCGAGGCGGTGGTCACCGCGGTGGTGATCCCCACCACCATCCTGCTCACCCTCTTCGCCGCCAACCTGATGGGCTACACCATCAACCGGGTCAGCCTGTTTGCCCTCATCTTCGCGATCGGCATCCTGGTCGACGACGCCATCGTGATGGTGGAGAACATCGCCCGCCATTGGGGCATGGGGGACGGACGCCCACGCGAGCGCGCCGCCATCGAGGCGGTCGCCGAGGTCGGCAACCCGACCGTCATCGCCACGCTTACCGTGGTGGCGGCGCTGCTGCCGATGCTGTTCGTGTCGGGCCTGATGGGCCCCTACATGGCGCCGATCCCGATCAACGCCTCGGCCGCCATGCTGTTCTCGTTCTTCGTCGCGGTCGTGGTGGCGCCGTGGCTGATGCTGAAGCTGGCGCCGCGCTCGGGCGCGCCGATCCACGCCGAGAGCCACGACGGCGGCCGCCTCGGCCGGCTGTACCGGGCGTTCGCCGCGCCGGTGGTGCGCAATCGCCGCAACGCCTGGATCTTCCTCGGCGCGGTCGGCATCGCCACCGTTGCGGTGTGCGTCCTGTTCGTCACCCGCGGCGTCACCGTGAAGCTGCTGCCGTTCGACGACAAGTCGGAGCTGGCCGTCACGGTCGACCTCGCCGAAGGCGCGACGCTCGAGGACACCGAGCGGACGCTGTTCGCCCTCGCCGCCGTCGCCCGCACCATCCCGGAGGCCCGCGACCTCCAGATCTACGCCGGCACGCCCGCCCCGTTCAACTTCAACGGGCTGGTGCGCCACTCTTATCTGCGCGAGTTCCCGGAGCTGGGGGAGCTTCAGGTCAATCTGGCACCGCGCAAGGACCGCAAGCGGGCAAGCCACGCCGTCGCGCTCGATCTGCGCGAGCGCATCAAGGCGGTGCCGCTGCCCGCCGGCGCGGTCGCCAAGGTGGTCGAGGTGCCGCCCGGCCCGCCGGTTCTGGCGACGCTGCTGGCCGAGGTCTACGGCCCGGACTCCGAAACACGCCGCGCCGTCGTCCGCGAGCTGAAGGGCCTGTTCGCCAAGGTGCCCTTCGTGGTCGACATCGACGACTCGATCGGCGCCCCGCGGCCGCGGCTGCGCATCGCCATCGACCAGGACCGGCTGGAGTTCTTCGGCGTCGAGCAGGGCGACGTCTACGACGCCCTCCAGGCACTCATCGGCGGCGTCACGGTCGGCTACTCGCATCGCGGCGAGAACCGCAACCCGATCGAGATCGCGGTGCGGCTGCCGAAGACCCGCCTGACCTGGTCGGAGACCCTCGCCTCCACGCCCATCCCGGCCAACACGGTGCCGGGCAACAAGGCGTGGGTCGAGCTCGGCGACATCGTCCGCGTCACCGAGGAGGCCGGCTCGCCGCTGATCTTCCGCCGCGACGGCCGCTTCGCCGACATGGTGACGGCGGAGCTGGCGGGGGCCTTCGAGGCACCGATCTACGGCATGCTCGACGTCGGCAAGGTGATCGATGCCCACGATTGGGGTACGCTGCCGAAGCCCGCCGTGCTGCTGCACGGCCAGCCCGCCGACGAGAGCAAGCCATCGATGCTGTGGGACGGCGAGTGGGAGATCACCTACGTGACCTTCCGCGACATGGGGGCGGCGTTCGGTGCCGCGCTGGTCGGCATCTACATCCTGGTGGTGGTGCAGTTCGGCAGCTTCCGCCTGCCGCTCGTCATCCTGACGCCGATCCCACTGACCCTGATCGGCATCGTGCTCGGCCACTGGCTGTTCGGCGCTGCCTTCACGGCGACCTCGATGATCGGCTTCATCGCGCTCGCCGGGATCATCGTGCGCAACTCGATCCTGCTGGTCGACTTCATCCGGCACGGTGCGGGGCACGGGAAGACGTTGCGCGAGGTGCTGCTGGAGGCCGGCGCGGTGCGCTTCAAGCCGATCCTGCTCACGGCGCTTGCGGCCATGATCGGGGCCGCCACCATCCTGCTCGACCCGATCTTCCAGGGGCTCGCGATCTCGCTCTTGTTCGGCCTCGCCTCCTCCACGCTGCTGACCGTGCTGGTGATCCCGGCCATCTACGTGGTGCTGCGCGATGCCGACCGGGTGATCGAGGCCCCTGCCCCGCCGGCCGGTCCGCCGGCTCCGGCCCAATGACCAGGAGGCCGCCATGCGCCGCGTCGTCGTCCTCGCCCTCGTCGGACTGGCGGTCGCCGCGGCCGGCGGCGGCCTCCTGTGGGCCCGCAACGCACCGCTGACGGTGCCGGTGGTGCGGCCCGAGACGGACTTTGCCGTCAAGGTGTTCGGCCTCGGCACCGTCGAGGCGCGGGTGCTGAGCCGCACCGGCTTCAAGGTCGCCGGCACGCTCGACGCCCTGAACGCCGACCACGGCGACACCGTCGCGGCCGGCCGGCTGCTCGCCACCATCGACGCCACCGAGCAGCAGGCTCGGGTCGCCAAGGCCCGCGCCCAGGTGGCGAACGCCGAAGCAGCCGTCGCGGTCGCCGAAGCCGCCGCCCGCAAGGCGGAGGCGCTGCACCGCCAGCGGGTGCAGACCAACCGGCGACGCCAGTCGCTGCTGGAGCGCCAGTCGGTGTCGCAGGAGGCGGCCGAGGAGTCGCAGGCCAACGAGGCGATCGCCGGCGCCGACCTGCTGGTCGCCCAGAGCGAGATCGCCTCGGCGCGCGCCAAGTTCGACGACGCGCGCGCTCAGCTCGTGAGCGATCTCGCGGTGCTCGGCCAGCACGAGCTGAAGGCGCCGTTCGACGCCCTCGTGGTGTCGCGCGCCAAGGAGCTCGGCGCCGTCGTCGGCGCCGGCGAGACGCTGTTCACCCTGGTGGCGCCGGAGACCGTGTGGATTCTCGCCTATGTGGACGAGGCCAGATCGGGCGGCATCGCGGTCGGTCAGCCGGCCGAGGTGCGCCTGCGCTCGCTGCCGCAGCGGCTATTCCATGGCACCGTGGCGCGGGTCGGCCTCGAGAGCGACCGCGTCAACGAGGAGCGCCGCGTCTACGTGACCTGCACCGACTGCCCGCCCGACTTCCATCTCGGCGAGCAGGCCGAGGTGTTCGTCACCAAGGCGGTGCTGCCGCGCGCCCTGATGGTGCCCGAGAAGGCGATCGAGCGGTTCGACGGTGCCACGGGCTTTCTCTGGGTCATCCGCGACGGCCGGCTCGCCCGCCTGCCCGCGCGCTTCGGGCACCGCACCCATGACGGCCGGGTCGAGCTGGTCGACGGTCTGCCCGACGGCGCCGCCGTGGTCGCCGCGATCGGGACGGGCTTGCGTGACGGACGGGCCGCCGCGGCCGACGCCGCCCCGGGCGGCAGCACGACCGGAGGGGCACGACCGTGAACCTGGCGATCCGCGACATCCGGCACAATCTCGGCCGCTTCCTGCTGACCTGCCTGGGGCTCAGCCTGCTGCTCGCCATCGTGCTGTCGATGCTCGGCATCTATCGCGGCTTGGTGGCCGAGTCGCTGACCCTCGCCCGCGCCCCGGCGGTCGACCTGTGGGTGGTCGAGACCAACACCCGCGGGCCGTTCGCGGAAGCATCGCGCCTGCCCGGCGACGTGCGCGAGGCGGTGGCGCGGGTCGCCGGCGTCACCGAGGCCGGCTCGCTCACCTTCCAGTCGGTGGAGACCGAGACGCGGAACGGCAAGCTGCGCCTCTACGTGGTCGGCTTCGAGCCGGGCC
Organism: Rhodoplanes sp. P11; assembly: GCF_964266735.1. NCBI lineage: Bacteria > Pseudomonadati > Pseudomonadota > Alphaproteobacteria > Hyphomicrobiales > Nitrobacteraceae > Rhodoplanes > Rhodoplanes sp. P11. The sequence continues at coordinate 1,716,900 of NZ_CAXWGY010000001.1, read as the reverse complement.
GCCCCGGCACACCCACCGCCATCGTCGAGGGCCGGGCGATCGCGCAGAGCCGCTACGAGGTGGTCATCGACCGCTCGGCCGGCGTCGCGGTGGGGGAGCGCATCCGCCTCGGACGCCGCGAGTTCAGGGTGGTCGGGCTGACGGCCCGTCAGGTGTCGTCGGGCGGCGACCCGGTCGCCTTCATTACGCTGCGCGATTCGCAGAAGCTGCAGTTCGAGCTGGCCCCGCCGGCCGCGCGCCGCGAGCTCGCCCGCGGCAGCGGCGAGGCGACGAGCGACATCGTCAACGCCGTAGTGGCGCGGGTGAGCCCAGACGTTCCGGTCGCCGCCGTCGCCGACGGGGTGCGCCGCTGGAAGCATCTTGCGGTGCTCACCCAGGAGGATCAGGAGACCGTGCTCAGCCGCTCGGTGATCGAGCGGGCGCGCCGTCAGATCGGCCTTTTCACGTCGCTCCTGCTGATCGTGTCGACCGTCATCATCGCGCTGATCGTCTACACGCTGACCATCGACAAGACCCGCGAGATCGCCACCCTGAAGCTGATCGGCGCGCCCGACCGGGTGATCGTCGGTCTGATCATGCAGCAGGCGCTGGCCATGGGGGCGATCGGCTTCGTGTTCGGGGTGAGCTTCATCGTCGCCGCCAAGGACGGTTTCCCGCGCCGCGTCGTGGTCGAGAGCCCGGACGTGCTGGCGCTCGGCGCCGTGGTGGTGCTGGTCTGCATCCTGGCCAGCAGCCTCGGGGTGCGACTCGCCCTCAAGGTCGACCCGGCGACCGCGCTGGCCGGGTGAGGCGACGATGACCGACCCCGACGCCCCGCTGATCGCCTTCACCGATGTGCGCAAGCACTACGGCGAGGGCGAGACCCGCGTCGACGCCCTGCGCGGCGTCTCGTTCACGGTGGCGGCCGGCGAGGTCGTCGGCCTGCGCGGCCCCAGCGGCTCAGGCAAGACCACCGTGCTCAACATCGTCGGCTGCATCCTGGCGCCGTCGTCGGGCGAGCTGCGGCTCGCCGGCGAGCCGGTGTTCAGCGATGGGCGCTGGCGGCGCAGCGATCTGCGTAGCCTGCGACTCGCCACCATCGGGTTCATCTTCCAGTTCCACAATCTGCTGCCGTTCCTCACCTCGACCGACAATGTCGCGCTGGTGCTGCGGCTCGCCGGTGAGAGCGCCGGCACGGCGAAGCGCCGTGCCCGCGAGCTGCTCGCCTATCTCGACGTCGGCCATCGGCGCGACGCCTTCCCGGCCCAGCTCTCCGGCGGCGAGGCGCAGCGCGTCGCCATCGCCCGGGCGCTGGCCAACCGGCCGCGCATCATCCTGGCCGACGAGCCCACTGCGGCGCTCGATTCGCAGCGCGCCCAGGTGGTGATGGATCTGCTGCGCCGGGTGGCGGTCGAGCAGCAGGCCGCCATCGTGGTGGTCACCCACGACGACAAGATCGTCGACCGCTTCGACCGGGTGCTGGAGCTGCGCGACGGGCTGCTGATTTAGGCTGCCGGTCTTGGCTGCCCGCTTAGAGTGGAATCCGATCCAACTGGATCGGATTCCACTCTAATACCCACGGCATCAGAGATTGACCGCTGCCCAAGCTCTGCTTGCGATCGAGCGGATGCGGCTCGGCTCGGCGGCGAGGGCGTTCCAGGCGTCACAGCAGGCGTCGACGATGTCGTCGTAGGTGTCGAAGACGCGGTTGGAGAGCCAGTTGCGCCGCAATCGCGAGCCGGACAGACCGCCCCGAACAGATAGGCCCAATCGTAGCGCTGGTCGCGTGGAGCGCGCGGCCTTGTGCCGCGCGCGGCCCAGATGCGGGTCAGCGTGCCCTGCTGGCCGACACGCGCTTCGTCCTGCCACCAGAGCTCGATCGGCTTGCCGCGTGCGCGGGCCGGGATGCAGGCGGTGACCAGGTCGGCGAAGTTTTTTTATGCGCCTCCTGGGCCGCGATGTCCTGCTCGGGACAGCGCGGCCGCACCGACATCCGCCGGATGCCGAGGCGCCGCAGCAGGTCCCCCACCGAGCGTTCGGCGAGGGTGACGCCCCAGCGCTCTTCGATCAGGCGCGACAGGTCGATCCGACGCCAGCGCACGACACCGTGGACGGCCGGATCGGGCCCTTGCCGGACCAGCTCCGCCACCTCCCGCATCTGCGACGGCGACAGCCGGGGCGACGCACCAGGCGCCTTCCGGTCGGCCAGCCCGGCCAGCCCCAAGGCGTTGTACCGATGCACCCAGTCGCGCAGCGTCTGCCGGTCCATCCCGCACGACGAGGCCGCTTCGCTCCGAGACTTTCCCTCCAGCACCAACGCCAGCGCCAGCATCCGCCGCGCCGCATTGGCGTCGCGGCTCCGCGCCGCCTTATGCCGTAGCTGCGCCGCCGTAAGGTCGTTCCGCGTGATCGTGATCCCCGGCATCCCTGCCTCCCTCGAATCAAGAGACCTCAGAGAATCACGCCGACCACCCCTCGAAAACCCGAGTCACCCTCTCACGCCGTTGGTATAAGTCACCGACTCATAAGTTCGCAGCCAAATTCGGGTGGCTGCAAGCTTCACGAGGGCGAGGAAGTTGGCGGCGTGTTTTTCGTAGCGCGTGGCAATGGCTCTGAAGTGTTTGAGCTTGTTGAAGAAGCGTTCGACGTGGTTCCTGTAGCGGTACAGGAATGGGCTGAAGGCTGGCACATTCACGCGGGTCGGCATGGGCCTGACATTCGCCCAGGCGCCGCGCGCCTCCATAGACTTGCGCAGCGCGTCGCTGTCGTAGGCCCGGTCGGCCATGAGGATCTGGCCTCTGCCGATCGACGATAGCATGTCGGCGGCGCTCTTGCCGTCGTGGGCCTGGCCCTCCGTGAGCTTAAGGACGACCGGAAGGCCGTTGGCATCCACGAGAGCGTGGATCTTGGTGGTCAGTCCGCCTCGCGAGCGCCCCATGCACTGGGCTCGAGCGTGGTCCCGAGCGGCGGCAGGCGTGGCGTGCGGACCCCCTTTTTGACGTTCCCGCCATGTTGGTGATGACCTTGCCCCCCTGGAATGCCCCCGGTTTGAATTGGACTCCGTCGAGAGGAGACGGAGATGAGGAAGAGCCGGTTCAGCGAAGAGCAGATCGTCGGGATCCTGAAGGAGCATCAAGCCGGGATCGCGGTCGCGGATCTGTGCCGTAAGTACGGGATCAGCGACGCGACCTTCTACACGTGGCGGTCGCGGTTTTCCGGGATGGAGGTGTCGGACGCGAAGCGGCTGAAGGCGCTCGAGGAAGAAAATCGGAAGCTGAAGAAGCTGCTGGCCGAGGCGGTTTTCGATGCGGCGACGCTGCGCGAGGCGTTCGGAAAAACTTCTGACGCTCGGAGCGCGGCGAAAGGCCGTGGGCTGGGCGATGGAAGAGAGGGGCTACTCGCAGCGGCGTGCCTGCGGCCTGTTCAGGCTGGCGCCGAAGACGTTCCGCTATGTTCGCCGACGCGAGGACGACGCGGAGCTGCGCGAGCGCCTGCGGGCTCTGGCGACCGAGCGCCGGCGGTTCGGCTATCGGCGGCTGCACATCCTGCTGACGCGGGAGGGCGTGACCGTGAACCACAAGAAGCTGTTCCGCCTGTATCGGGAGGAACGGCTAACGGTTCGCCGCCAGCGCGGCCGCAAGCGCGCCTTGGGGACACGGGCGCCGGTGACGCTGCCGCAAGGGCCGAACCAGCGCTGGTCCCTCGACTTCGTGTCGGATGTGCTCGCCGACGGCCGCCGGTTCCGGGTGCTGGTCGTGGTCGACGACTTCACCCGGGAGTGCCTAACGTCGGTCGTGGACGGCTCGCTGTCGGGGCGCCGTGTCGCCCGGGAGCTCGACGGGCTCGTCGACAGGCGAGGTCGTCCGAAAATGATCGTCAGTGACAACGGGACCGAGCTGACGTCGCGGGCGATCCTGCAGTGGCAGGAGGACCAGGCCGTCGAATGGCACTACATCGCCCCCGGCAAGCCGGTCCAGAACGCGTTCGTCGAAAGCCTTAACGGGCGCTTCCGGGACGAGTGCCTGAACGAGCACGTCTTCCGCAATCTGCCGGCCGCCCGGCGGATCATCGAGGCCTGGCGGCGTGACTACAACGGCCACCGACCTCACACCAGCCTCGGCGGGCTCACCCCCGCCGAGTTCGCCACCCGCAGCAACAAGGTCCAGATGGAGAACAGAGTCCAGTTATGACCGGGGATAAGTTGGGGGCAAGGTCACCTCCCTGTCCGGCATGGCGACCTCGATGGTGCAGACGAGGCCGTCGGGACGGAAGTCGCGCGTCACCGTCGCGTTCGGGATGGCGCCGTCGATCAGCCGGCTTCCGAGGCCGGACCGGGACGGCGGCGTCACCGGCGGACCACCGATCTCCGACCAGACGAGCGTCAGCATCCGGGCGCCGTCGCGCTCGCCGAGCCTCCACGCCACTCGCACGCTTCCGCTCGGGCGCGACAGCGCGCCGTGCTTGGCGGCATTGGTCGCCAGCTCGTGGATCACCAGCCCGAGCGGCGTCGCGATGTCGGCCGACAGCGCCAACGGGCCACCCTCGGTGATCAGCCCGTCCGGATGGGCGGAGACGTAGGGGGCGAGCTGGCCGGCCACCAGCGCGCCGAGATCGGCCGCCGTCCAGTCGGTCTGCACCAGGAGGCCGTGGCTGCTCGCCAGCGCCGCCAACCGCTCGTCGAAGCGCGCCACTCTCTCGCGCATCTCGGCGTCGCCCCGGAACGTCGAATGGGCGATCGCCTGGGCGACCGCCAGCGTGTTCTTGACCCGATGGGTCAACTCGCGCAGCAGCAGGCGCTGGCGCTCGTCCCACAGCCTGCGCTCGGTGATGTCGCGGCCGGTCTCGATCACCAGGCGATCGCCGGCGAACGACTCGACGCGCATCCGGGTGTCGACCACCAGCTCGCAGCCGTCCTTGGTCCGCTGGAGCACGTCGCCGCTCCAGCTTCCCTCGGCGTTCAGCCGCGCCTTGATCTCCGCCAGCGTGCCGGTCTCGAGGGTGGTGCCGAGCAGCACCGCGGGCGAGCGGCCAAGCGCCTCGTCACGCATGAAGCCATAGAGCTCCTCGCAGCCGCGATTCCAGTCGACGATGCCGTCGTCGAGATGCCAGACAAAGATCGGGTCGCGCGACAGCTCGATCAGGCGCGTCTGCCGCTTCAGCTTCTCCTCGCTGTCGCGCAACGCCTCCTCGGTGCTGCGCCGTTGCGTCACGTCGATGAACGTGATCACGACTCCGTCGATCTTGTCGTCGACGGTGCGGTAAGGCCGCATCCGCATCTCGTACCAGCGGCCGTCGCGACTATGGATCTCGCGGCGGACCGGCACGAGATCGGAGAGGACGCCGCGGGCGTCGCGGACCAGGCCGTCGTATTCGAGCTGATGAGCGAAGTCGGTGATCGGCCGGCCGCTGTCGTTCGGCGTGATGCTGAACAGTTGCGTGACGGATTCCGTGAACCGTTTGATGCGAAGCACCGAGTCGAGGAACAGCGTGCCGTAGTCGGTCGCCGCCATCAGGTTCTGCAAATCGCTGTGGGCGCGCGAGATCGCCTCCAGCTTGAGCTTCAGCTCGCTGTTGACGGTCTGCAGCTCCTCGTTGATCGACTGGAGCTCCTCCTTGCTGGTCTCCAGCTCCTCCGAGGTCGAGCGATACTCCTCGTTGATCGACTGGAGCTCCTCGTTGGCGGCGCGCAGCTCCTCGTTAGCGGCGTCCGACTCCTCGCGGACGGTGCGCAGGCGCGCCTGCGTCATCTCCAGCTCCTGCGAGAGCCGGCGCACCGTCTCGTCGGCGGCCTGATGCTCCTCGGACTTGCCGAGCGTCTCGTCGAGCGGCTCGCCTTCGATCAGCATGACGACGGCGGAGCCGGAGCCGCTGCCATCCTCGGCCGGCACCGGCCTGACCAGGAGCTGGACACGGTGCGGCGCGCCGTTGAAGCGCACCGGGATCGGCAGGCTCAGGGTCGCCTGCCCCTGCTCGAAGGCGCGATGCAGCGCCGAGCGCAGCTCGAAACGCAGCTCCGAGCGGACCAGGTCGACGATGTCGCCGGTCAGCGGGCCGCCGGACGGCATGACGAATCGCCCGGCCGTCTCCGAGAGATGAATGACCCGATGAGTCTGGTCGACCAGGAAGCTCGGCGGCGCCAGCAACTCGATGGCGCGCCGGTGTGCCACGGCATCGCTCAGCGCCGCGGTCGGGCTGACACTGCGGCCGAGGCCGGGGATATGCTCGCGAAGCCCGATCGGGCCGACGAGCTGCGGCAGCAGGCGTGGCTTGTCGCCGGGCAATGCGCGCGACTGGTAGATGCGAGCGCCGCGATCGATGCAGCGGAACAGGCCGGCCGGATTCTCGGCCGCCTCGGAGGCGCCGACCAGCAGGAAGCCGCCGGGATTGAGCGCGTAGTGGAACGTGCTGACGACCTGGTCCTGGAGGTCGCGATCGAAATAGATCAGCACGTTGCGGCAGGAGATCAGGTCGATGCGCGAGAACGGCGGATCTTTCAGGAGATCGTGCGCCGCGAACAGCACCACGTCGCGCAGCTCCTGGCGCACCCGGAAGCCGTCGCCCTCGCGGGTGAAGAAGCGGCGTAGCCGGTCCTCGCCGATATCCGCCTCGATGGTGGCCGGATAGCGCCCCTCGCGCGCCACTGCGAGGGCCCGCGTGTCGAGGTCGGAGCCGAACACCTGGACGAGCGGCCGCAGGTCGTGGCGCGACGCCTCCTCCAGAAGCAGCATGGCGATCGTGTAGGCCTCCTCGCCGGTGGCACAGCCGGGTATCCAGACCCGGATCGTGTCGTTCGGCTCCTTGCCCTGGAACAGCTCCGGCAGCACCTGGGTCTTCAGGCCCTGGAACGCCTCGGTATCGCGGAAGAACGTCGTCACCGAGATCAGCAGGTCGCCGAGCAGCGCCCGCGCCTCCTCCGAGTCCTGATGCAGCGCGTCGTAGTACTCGCGCAGCGTCTCGGTGCGGGTGACCTGCATGCGGCGCGCCACCCGCCGCAGCACGGTCGAGCGCTTGTACTTGGAGAAGTCGTGGCCGGTGCGCACCCGCAGATGCGCCAGGATGCGGCGGAGATTCTCCTCGTCGACGGCGCCGTCCGGCTCGCCCGGCCGGCCGCGCTTGCCGCGGATCAGCTCGACGAGCCGCGCGGCGAGATCGCGGACCGGCATCACGAAATCGGCCACCCCGGTGGCGATCGCGCTGCGCGGCATCGAGGGGTACTCGGCCTCGTTCGGGTCCTGCACCAGGATGATGCCGCCCGCCTCCTTGATGGCGCGCGCGCCGAGCGCCCCGTCCGATCCGGCGCCGCTGAGCACCACGGCGCAGCCGTCGCCGAACCCCAGGGCGACCGAGCGGAAGAACTGGTCGATCGGGCTGCGGCGCGCGCGCTCGTCCTCGAACGGCTCCGCCGAGATGCGATGATCGACGATCTGCAACCGCCGGTCGGGCGGCACCACATAGACGTGGTTCGGCAGGAACGGCATGGAGTCGGTGACCTGCCGCACCGGCATCGTGGTCTTGGCGGCGAGAATCGAGGCGAGCTCGCTGCGGTACTCGGGATCGAGGTGGATCACCACCACGAAGCCGGCGCCGGTGTCGTCGGGCAGCTCGGCAAAGAGCCGTTGCAGGGCCGCGATCCCGCCCGCCGACGCGCCGATCGTCACCAGCACGCCCGGCTCGCCGCCCGGCCCGTCCGCCGCTCGCCGCGGCTCGTCGTGAACGTCGCCCACCATCGTCACGCTCTCTGCCGAGTCGGCCGATCCGCAGCGCCCGCACGGCTCGCCGACCGGCACCGATCCTGTCCGCAGACCGGAGCGTCGTGATGAACAGGGCTCCGGAAACGCCGCCGCGACGTTTCCAAATCGAAGGTTTCGGATGCGAGATTATCGCCCGCCATACCGACTGACAATCGACGGGCGCGGGGACGGTCGGGTGGCCGACGCAGGAACGGTGGCCGGATCACCCGCGTTGAAACGATAAACCGATCGTGGAGCACGGGCTTGGGGCAACGCGACATCGTGGCGATCGGGACCTCGGCCGGCGGCGTCAAGGCGCTGATCGAGCTGGTCGGCGCCCTCCCGGCGCGTTTTCCCGCCGCCGTGCTGGTGACCATCCACCTCCCCGCACATCTGCGCTCGGTGCTGGACGAGCTGCTGTCCCGAGCGGGGCCGCTGCCGGCACGCTTCGCCCGCGACGGCGATCGCGTCGAGCCCGGACACATTCTGGTCGCGCCGCCCGACCGTCACCTGCTGCTCGACGGCGACCGCGTTTGTCTCGGCCGTGGACCGCGCGAGAACAACACCCGGCCGGCGATCGACCCGATGCTGCGCTCGGCGGCGCTGTGCTGCGGGCCGCGGGCGATCGGCGTGGTGCTGACCGGCACGCTCGGCGACGGCGCCTCGGGGCTGCGGACGCTGGCCGCCTGCGGCGGCCTGGCCGTGGTGCAGGACCCGGCGGACGCGGAGTTCCCCGAGATGCCCCGCACGGCGCTCGAGCGGGTGAAGGCCGATCATGTGGTGCGGCTGGCCGAGCTGCCGCGCCTGCTCGAAGCGCTTATTCATTCACCTGTCGGGGAGACGCGACAAGTGCCCGACAAGCTCCGCTACGAGGTCGAGGTCGCCCGTAGCGGGCAGACCAACATGGATACGATGGAGCATCTCGGGCGGCGCTCCATGCTCACCTGCCCGGACTGCGGTGGCGTGATGTGGGAGTTCGACGACGACGGCGAGCCTGCCCGCTACCGCTGTCACGTCGGCCACGCCTACACGGCGGAGACGATGAGCCCGGCGCTCGACGAGAGCCTGCGGCGGGCGCTGGCGGTGGCGCAGCGCAGCCTCGAGGAGCGGGTCGCACTGGTGGAGAAGCTGGCCCGCGACTCGGAGCGGAACGGTCGCGGCATGCTGGCGGCCGACTGGCGGGCGCGGGCCCGCGACTACCGGCGCGAGGCTTGCATCATCGACGGCGCGATCCGCCGCCTCGATCAACTGAAGGCAGACCGGCTCGACGAGCCCGGGTCGCCGGGCTGACGGCTCGCATACGGTCGGGCCGGCGGCTCAACCGCTCCGGTTCGCCGCCTCGGCCGAAGGCCGATCGGCGCCGGCCCCGTCGGCCCGCGACGCGACCAGCCTGGACGGCCAGCGCGACGGCCCGAGCGAGGCGCTGCACGAGCAGGCCGCCCCCCGCAGCCCGGTGTGATCCAGGATGGTGATGACGCCGCGCTGATACCGGATGATGCCGGCGGCCTGCAAGTTCTGGGCGATCAGCGTCACGGTGGTGCGACGCAGGCCGAGCATCTCGGCCGCGACCTCCTGGGTGACGGCGACGACATCGCTGCCGGTCGCCTCGGCGGCGCGGGCGAGCCAGCGGCCGAAACGGGCATCGGCGCTGTGGATCGCGTTGCAGACGGCGACCTGCTGGGCCTGAGCCAGAATCCACTCGCGGCAGACGAGCTCCACCCGATGCAGCTCCTCGCTCTGCCGGCTGGCGGCGGCGAACTCGCGTGCCGGCATGTGGACGAAGGTACCGGATGCGTGCACCACGCCACTCGCCGGTGCGGTCGGCGCATCCGCTCCGCCGTCGAACCCGACGGCGCTCTCGCGGCCGACGCTGCCGACCTCCAGGGCTGCGCCCGGCTTGGCCGCCACGACCAGCGAGATCATGCCGGAGACAGGAAAATAGACCCGATCCGGCCGCTCGCCGCCCTTCCACAGCACGTGGCCGTCACGGAAGAAGCGCTCGCGCAGGAACGGCTTGAGCCGGCCGAACGCTTCCGGCGACAGAGCCGCCAGGACTCCGTTCGACGTCGCGTTGCCGCCGCGTGACAGGGCGGCCAATTTGCCGTTCGGACCGGCGGCTCCCGGCAGACCGAACTCGCTCATCGCTGAACCTTCGGATTCGAGACAGCAGCTTTCGGACAGAGGGCCGTGGTTGCCCGCGGGATCACGATCGATGTGCATCTGCCTCGTCGAGGACGGCAGCGCTGTGCGATCGACGACATACCCGGTGTGGCCGGTCGCGTACGGAGGCCCACCACGTTATCAGCCGGCCTAGCTCTTTGTCTCGTCCGAAACGGGCCGTCGTCCCGACCCTAGGTGGCAGGGCGGTCGGGCAAGGTCCGCCCGTCCAGGGCGACCAGATACGGCAGACCATCGGCACGCGCCATCGTCCCCCTCAACTGGCGGATGCTGAACCTGACGTCGTGAATGGCATTCCCAAGGGAGGCCGCACCGACCACCACATCCCGCATCGCCTCGCGCAGGTGCAGCGGCAGATGCAGCAGCGTCGGGTCGATTTCGACGAAGGGCACTTCGAACAGCAGCCGACGCTCGTCGTCGCAGACGCGCAGGCGCCAGAAGCGCGTCGCGGCCTCGCGATGCTGCATCAGCTCGCGCGCCACTCCTTCGGCGTGGAGCCGGGCCGCGGGTTCATCCGGCAGCGTCGTGCCGTCCGGGTCCAATGTCACGCCGCCGCGGTGAATCAGATTGAAGAAGAAGGTCGGCATCGATCGCGGCCCTCCCCGAGCAAGACGGCCCGCGACACAACGCATCGGGACGGAATTCGTTCCAGGGTCTCCGACGATATAGCGAGTCTCCGCCCCTGTCGCGGGTCCTGCCGAAGAGCGCGATCGGTGTCGTCTGGCTTACAAGACCGGCCGAGGTATTTTCGACGGCGAACCGAGGTCCACTTCGCCGGACAATGCTCTAGCTAGACGAGATCGTTGCTGACGCAGTAGGCGAAGGCACGGCGACGGCGATCGTCTGCGTCTCCGTCGGGGCGCGTCTCGGCCGGCTCCGCCTCGCGGCGCGGGCGAAGCGGCGGCGGCGGCTGGACCAGCGCGGCGCCCTCGCTCGAGCCGCGCGCCCAATCGCGATAAGAGACGGCGCTCACCGGGCGCCTCCGCGGGCCTGCTTCTCGCGCCACTTGGGGCCGGGGCCGCGCATGTAGTGGCGCTCCGGCCAGTAGCGGGGATCGGGCGGCCCGATCAGCAGGCCGGCGACATCGGCGACACGCGCCAGCAGCAGTCGTTTCATGGCACGCAGGATGGGCATGACGGTCAAGTCCTCTCGTGATCGTCCTGCCCGTCAATGTGCCGATGCCCCCATAGGGTATCGAGACGGCTCGACCCGCCGCGCCATAAAGGTCCCATAAGGTCCGGAGCCGGTTCCAGTGTCCCCCTACGGCATCAGCGCGCCGCGGCCGGCTCCGCGGCGCGCCGATCGAGCAGGCCGGCCACCAGCAGGCCGATCAGCGTCACCAGGCTCGCCACGCTGATGGCGTTGACCACCAGCATGGCGGCCTCCTGCTCGGGCGAGACGCGCACCAGCGGGGCACCGAGGAGGCCACCGAGCCACCCATAGGCGAGGAACGGCAGCGCCAGCACCGGCAGCGCCAGCAGGCGCTCGCGCGGCCGCACCAGCACGGCGGCGAGCAGCGCGCAGGGGATGAGGAAGAGGTCGAGCCCGCTGCCCCGCCCCAGCGCCTTGATGGCGAGCAGCGTGTTGGCGACGCCGACCACCGGCAGCAGCAGGCGGCCGATGAGCGAATTCCACCGGGCCACCGCCGGCACGGCGAGGAAAAACGGCGTCGACAGCAGCGTCAGCCAGGCCGGCCAGGCGGCGGAGCCCGCGATGGCGTGCAGATAGAGCGGATAGAACGGCTGGTTGCCGACCACCACCAGGGCGACGGTGGCGGCGGCCGCGGCGAGCGGATCGTCGACCGCCGCATAGGCGCGCAGACGCGCCACGAGATCCCGCATGCCCCCTCTCCTCACCGTCGCTCCGCCAGCACGAACACCGGATGCACCACAGCCACCCGCACCGAGCGTTACGCCGGAGCAAGCCGGCGAGATCACCCGGCCCTGCGCATCAGGCCGCCCGGCCAGGAACCAAACACTTCACGGCCCGGTTCTCCCGCCGGAACACCCCGAAGCCGAGAGGCTCCATGCCGGACGAGACCACCGATCACGCCGTCGTTCACCGGACCATCACGGTCGGCGGCGTCGAGGTCTTCTATCGCGAGGCCGGCCCGCGCGATGCGCCGGCGCTGCTGCTGCCGCATGGCTATCCGTGCTCGTCGTTCCAGTACCGACGGCTGATGCCGGCTCTCGCGGACCGCTGGCGCACCCTCGCGCCGGATTTCCCCGGCTTCGGCTATAGCGGCACCCCAGACCCGCGAAATTTTGCTTATGATTTCGATGCCTACGCCGAATTCCTCGACACGTTTGCGAGCACGCTGGGGCTCGCCCGCTACGCCCTCTGGCTGCACGACTACGGCTCCCAGATCGGCCTGCGCCACGCCATCGCGCGGCCGGAGCGCATCGCCGCCCTCATTATCCAGAACGGCGACATCTACGCCGATGTGCTCGGCCCCAAATACGCGACCATCCGCGCCTACTGGGACGCCCCGTCACCGGCCACCCGGCGACCGCTCGAGGAGGCGGTGAGCGAGGACGGCTTCCGGCACGAGTTCGTCGGCGAGGTCGACGACGCGGTCGCGGCTCGGGTGACGCCCGACCTGTGGACGCTGCACTGGCCACTGATGGATACGCCGGTGCGCCGGGCGCTGTCGGTCGGCCTGATGGAGAAGCTCGAGGCCAACCTCGCCTGGTTCCCGCGCTACCAGGATTACCTGCGCACCCGGCGGCCACCGGCCCTCATCGTCTGGGGTCCCGAGGACGGCTACATGCCGGAGCCGGCGGCCCGCGCCTATCTTCGCGACCTGCCGGACGCCGAGCTGCACCTGATCCCCGGCGCCGGCCACTGGCTGCTGGAGACGCATTTCGACGCGGCGCTGCCGCTCGTGCGCGACTTTCTCGCCCGCACCCTCGGCTGAGCGATCACCAGCCCGCCAGCCGGAGCACCGGCGTAGGCGGGGCGGCGCGCCGCCCCGGTGCCGAGCATCAGGCCGGACCGACGCCGGCCGCAGCCGTCAGCCGGCGGTCTCGCGGACTGAGATTCCCTTGTCCTTGAAGAACTGCTGGAGCTCGTTGGCCTGGAACATCTCGCGCACGATGTCGCAGCCGCCCACGAACTCGCCCTTCACATAGAGCTGCGGGATCGTCGGCCAGTTGGAGAAGTCCTTGATGCCCTGGCGGAGATCGTCGTTCTCGAGGACGTTGAGGCCCTTATAGGGCACGCCCAGATAGTCGAGGATCTGCACCACCTGCCCGGAGAAGCCGCACATCGGGAACTGCGGCGTGCCCTTCATGAACAGCACGACGTCGTTGGACTTCACTTCGTTGTCGATGAATTGCTCGATGCCCATGATCGCGTCCCTTGGGGCCGGCAGCCCAATCGCAGCCGGACCCGCATGTCACGAATATGTAGCCGAGGACACGGGATGTCACCAAGCCCCCTGAGCGAGCGAAGCCCCGTGGCCCCTCGAATCAATATTCACTTTTTCGCAGGGGCATAGAACGTGCCCTCCACCTCGCAGATGTCGTCCTGGTTCAGCCGGTCGACTTCGATAATGGTGCGCGGCGGATAGGGCCCCTTGCCCCACAGCTCCTCCTGCACCTTGTTCACCAGCGGACGAAATCGGTACATGTCGGTGACGTAGACCACCAGCCGGACAGCGTCTCGCAGCGACGCTCCTTCCGATTCGGCGATCAACTTCATGTTGAGGAACGCCTGGCGGATGCGGGCTTCGTCGCCGTCGACGAGGCGGTTGGCAGCCGGGTCGATGCCGCGCATTCCTGCCACGAAGACGAAATCTCCGGCCCGAGTCCCGAGGTTCCAGGTGCCGGTGGGCTTGATCGCGCCGACCGGCGCCAACGTCTTCACCCCGTTGGGGGACAGGTCCTGCGCTTGGACTGGGCCACAGACCAGCAGGGCGAGCGCCGCGAGCGCGGCGAAACCAGGGCGGATCATGTCACCTCCGAAGGAGACCGACGAGAACAGGGAGACGACGCCCGGATTGCCGAACAGAAGACGCCGGACCGAACTCCGGGACGCCGCGCGACACCGCGGTCCGGCCGCCTCGGCCGCTCCCGTTCCGGCCTCGTGGCCGAACGGATGGAGGGATGCGGTCGGCCGGACGGACCGCCTGAATAATAGGCGCCACCCACCCACCGTCCAGCGACCGCCGCGGGCCGGCGCCGCTCGTCACTACCGCCGGCGCGCCGCCTTGCCGGCGGGCCGGCCGTGGTCCAGCAGAAGGTCGCGTGCCGGCCGGCGGCCGTCAGACTCAAGCCCCCTTCGGGGTGCCGGTCTGCAAGGCCAGGGCGTGCAGCTCGCCGCCCATCTCGGCCTTGAGGGCCGCATAGACGAGCTGATGCTGCTGGAGGCGAGTCTTGCCGCGGAACGTCTCGGAGATCACCGTCGCGGCGTAGTGGTCGCCGTCGCCGGCGAGATCCCGGATGGTCACCTCGGCATCCGGAATGTGCCGCTTGATCAACGCTTCGATGTCGTTCGCACTCATCGGCATGGCGGTCTCCGCACCCGTCCTCGATGGTCGCCCGGTCTCGGCGCCCTTGCTCCCTGAAGGGAACTCCGATCCGGCCGGATCGGAGCCCACTCCGCACGTTCTTGGTGGGCACATTCTGTCCGGCGAGCAGGAGGGCCGCTCGCCGGCGAGGCCCTAGGCGGCGGCCGCCGCCATGTAGGCGGGCAGCCACTGCTCGAATCGCTCGGTCAAGGCATGTAGCCCAATCGGGCGCTCACCGGAAATCGCGAGCGCGTGGCCGCCGGTGACACCGAGCCGCACCACCGGAACGCCGGCCGCCGCGGCCCGCGCCGTGACGGCGGCGACCGCCTCGCCCTTGGTGGTGACCACGTAGCGGGCCTGGTCCTCGCCGAACCAGAAGGCGTGCGGCGGCACGTCGCCGACCGCCCGCGCATCCAGATGCGCGCCCAGCTCGCCCGCCATCGCCATCTCGGCCACCGCCACCAGGAGGCCGCCGTCGGAAACGTCGTGCACCGCGGTGACGAGGCCGTCGCCGATCAGGCCACGGACCAGATCGCCGTTGCGCTTCTCGGCGGCGAGATCGACCGGGGGCGGCGCCCCCTCCTCGCGGCCGCAGACATCGCGCAAGTAGACCGACTGGCCGAGCCAGCCGACGGTCTCCCCGACCAGCAGGATGGTCTCGTCGGCGGCCTTGAAGGCGACCGTGGCGCTGCGAGTGACGTCGTCGAGCACGCCGACGCCGCCGATCGTCGGGGTCGGCTGGATTGCCTTGCCGTTGGTCTCGTTGTAGAGCGACACGTTGCCGGACACGACCGGGAAGTCGAGCGCCCGGCACGCCTCGGCGATGCCGGCGATGCAGCCGACCAGTTGGCCCATGATCTCCGGCTTCTCGGGATTGCCGAAGTTCAGATTGTCGGTGACGGCGAGCGGCCGCGCCCCGACCGCGGTCAGGTTGCGCCACGCCTCCGCCACCGCCTGCTTGCCGCCCTCGACCGGGTCGGCCTCGCAATAGCGCGGCGTCACGTCGGTGGTCATCGCCAGGCCCTTGGGGCCGTCGAGCACCCGCACCACGGCGGCATCGCCGCCCGGACGCTGCATCGTGTTGCCGAGGATGACGTGGTCGTACTGCTCCCACACCCAGCGCTTGCTGCACAGGTCGGGGGTGCCGATCAGCATCTCCAGCGCCTCGGCCAGCGTCGTCTTCGGCTCCACCGCGGCCGGATCGATCACGGCGGGCTTCTCGGTCGGGACATGCGGGCGGTCGTAGACCGGCGCCTCGTCGCCGAGCTCCTTGATCGGCAGGTCGGCCATCACCACGCCGCCGCGCTTCACCACGAAGCGCTTCGACGGGTTGGTCTCGCCCACCACGGCGAAGTCGAGCCCCCATTTGCGGAAGATCGCCTCGGCCTCCTGCTCCTTCTCGGGCTTGAGCACCATGAGCATGCGCTCCTGGCTCTCCGACAGCATCATCTCGTAGGCCGTCATGCCGGTCTCGCGGCACGGCACCTGGTCGAGATCGAGGGTGACGCCGAGGTCGCCCTTGGCGCCCATCTCGACGGCCGAGCAGGTGAGGCCCGCGGCGCCCATGTCCTGGATGGCGATGACGCAGCCCTTGGCCATGATCTCCAGGCAGGCTTCGAGCAAGAGCTTCTCGGAGAACGGATCGCCGACCTGGACGGTCGGGCGCTTCTGCTCGGCGTCCTCGTCGAACTCGGCCGACGCCATGGTGGCACCGCCCATGCCGTCGCGGCCCGTCTTGGAGCCGAGATAGACGATCGGCATGCCGACGCCGGAGGCCGCCGCGTAGAAGATCTTGTCCGCCTCGGCGAGGCCGAGCGCGAAGGCGTTGACCAGGCAATTACCGTCGTAGCTCTTGTGGAAGCGCACCGAGCCGCCGACGGTGGGCACCCCGAAGGAGTTGCCGTAGCCGCCGATGCCGGCGACGCAGCCGGCGACGAGGCGCCGGGTCTTCGGATGGCTCGGCGACCCGAACGACAGCGCGTTCAGGCAGGCGATCGGCCGCGCCCCCATGGTGAAGACGTCGCGCAGGATGCCCCCTACCCCGGTGGTCGCACCCTGGTAGGGCTCGATGTAGCTCGGGTGATTGTGGCTCTCCATCTTGAACACCGCCGCGAGCCCGTCCCCGATGTCGATGACACCGGCGTTCTCGCCCGGCCCCTGGATCACCCAGGGGGCGCTGGTCGGCAGCGTCTTCAAGTGGATCTTGGACGACTTGTACGAGCAGTGCTCGTTCCACATCGCCGAGAAGATGCCGAGCTCCGTGAAGGTCGGCGTCCGCCCGATGAGGGCGACGATGCGATCATATTCGTCGGGCTTGAGCCCGTGCTGGGCGATCAGCTCGGGCGTGATGGTGGGCTCGTGACTCAACGGCGTGGCCTTCGTTGCTGCGGCCGGCACGCGGGCGCGGCGGCGCTTCGGGCGAAGGCATCGCCCGCCACGGCGCCGCCGTCAACCGCCTCCGGCGGGGCGCTGTGCGGCGACCCGCGAGAGGATCGCCAACGCAGTCAGTTGAGGCGATTCGGGCGGTCGCCCTGGGCGCTGCCGTCGCCGGCGGGCGGCGCTGCCGTCGGCCCGGTCCCGGGTGCACCCGCCGCCGGTGTACCCGCCGCAGCGGGTTGGCCGGGCGACGCCGCGGGTGCGGCCGTCCGGGTCGCGGCGGCCCGGTCGGCGGCGGCGCGATCGGCATCGGCCTGGGCCTGGCGGCGGTACGACTTCCAGCCGAGCGGCAGCACGCCGAGATAGACCAGGGTGCCGACCGTCAGCACTTCCCACGGGAAGCTGATCAACAGCGCGAAGAACAGCACCGCCAGCACGAAGGCCGGCAGCACCATCTCGGGTGCCACCCGGGTGCCGAGCCGCTTGCCCGACCACACCGGCAGCTTGGAGATCATCAACAGCCCGATGGCGAGCGTGTAGATCAGCACCAGCGTCATCGGGATGATCGACTTCGCGACGCCGAGGAACTGGAGGTAGATCGGGAACAGCACCACGATGGCGCCGGCCGGTGCCGGCATGCCGGTGAAGAAGTTGGCGGCCCAGGCGGGCCGGTTGGGGTCGTCGATCATCACGTTGAAGCGGGCGAGGCGCAGGCCCCCGCAGATCGCGAAGACGATGACGACGATCCAGCCGATATTGTTGAAGACGTGCAGGCCCCAGAAATACAGGATCAGGGCCGGGGCGACGCCGAAGTTGACGAAGTCGGCGAGGCTGTCGAGCTCGGCGCCGAACCGCGAGGTGCCGCGCAGCAGGCGGGCGAGACGCCCGTCGAGCCCGTCGAGCACGGCCGCGAACACGATGGCGCCGAGCGCCACCTCGAAACGCCCCTCGGCGGCGAGCCGGATGGCGGTGAGCCCGGCACACAGCGACAGCAGCGTGATGACGTTGGGGATGAGGGTGCGGATGGGGATCGGACGGAAGCCGCGCAGGCGCGGGGTGCGTCGATCACGTTCGGGATCGAAGGGCGGGAACAGGGACATGGCGGGCGAACTATAGAACCCCGCCGGCGGTTCCGCCACGGATTCCGGTGCGCAGCCGACCGTCACGCACCGGAGCCGATCTCATCGCGCGGCGGATCTCATCGCGCGGGGGACGCCGCCGTCGTCCGCCGGCCGGTCGCTTACAGTCCGGCCCGATCACCCGCCCCTGCCGGTGCCGGAGCGCGCCAGACATGGCCGGTGATCGCGGTGCTCCTCACGGAATCGCCGGCGCGCCCCTTGCGGATCGCCCGGGCCACCTCGGCCCAGTAGCGCGCGCGCTCCGGCCGGCGGAAATTGCGCCGCTGCATCCGACGCGCCACCCCGTAGGCACGGGCGCCGAACACCACGAGCAGGAGACGGGCCTGGGTGGCCGCGGGAATCTGGTGGTCGATCTTGATCCGACTCATCGCTCGCCTCGTCATGGATGGTGTGCCGCGCCGAGGTCGGCGCGACCGTCGAAGCGCGGCCGCGTGAAGTGGAAACTCGAACACATTCCAATCGGAACAAGAAAAAGATCTGCTCGGTCAGGCTATCGATATGCCCGACTTGGATCTTCCATGTGTTGTTCCGGATTATGAGCCGCCACAGGCCGCCCCGAGAGAGAGGACGACACGAAGTCGGCTTCTTGTTTATTATCGTTGTGCAGACGCCTCGAAGTCTTCTTGTGATGTTGTCGGCCACGGCGCCGGGGTTTTCAACCCTTACTGAAATACCGTTGTCGGGCCAGACTCACGAATCGGCCCCCACATTAGAGAGGTTCCAAACTAGCCGCGCGCCGCCTCCGCGGAGCGGCGGCGACACGGACTCCGTCTGTTCCTGGAATGCACGCCCGGATCGGCGGCCCACAGCCCGTACACGCCGCGCCGGCCGGCCTCGTACCGGCCGTCACCCCGACGGCGCGCCGCGCCCGGCCCTACTCGGCCCGACGACTACCCGACCCGATAGGTGCGGCCCGGATCGCTCACCTTGAGGTCGGCGATGACGGTCTCGCCGGCCAGCATGGTCTGCCCCTCGGCGACCAGCGGCCGGGTGCCCTCCGGCAGATAGACGTCGACCCGCGAGCCGAAGCGGATCATGCCGACGCGCTCGCCCGCCCCGACCGTCGCCCCCTCGCGGGTGAAGGTGACGATGCGCCGCGCGATCAGCCCGGCGATCTGCACCATGCCGATCCGCACGCCCGACGGGGTGGCGATGACGAAGCCGTTGCGCTCGTTGTTCTCGCTCGCCTTGTCCAGCTCGGCGTTGAGGAACAGGCCGGGCGTGTAGGCGATGCGCTCGATGCGGCCGGCCGTGGGGCTGCGGTTCACATGCACGTTGAACACGTTCATGAAGATCGAGACGCGCAGCAGCGGGGCTTCGCCGAGGCCGAGCTCGGCCGGCGGCTTGGCCGGCGCGATGCGGGACACGCGACCGTCGGCGGGCGACACCAGGATGCCGTCGCGCAGCGGCGTCACCCGCGGCGGATCGCGGAAGAAGTAGGCGCACCACAGGGTGAGGACGACGCCGATCCAGCCGAGCGGCGACCACAGCCAGAACAGGACGAGACTGACCAGCGCAAAGGCGCCGACGAACGGATAGCCCTCGGAATGAATGGGCACGAGCTGGGAGCGAATCGAATCGACGATGGACATGGGTGCTCTCGAAATGGCTTCGGCGCGCCGGGCAGGCGCGCGCGTCCGTCTTTGAGTCGGTCGCGTTGGTAGCACATCGCCGCGCGGCTCGCGCGCGGCGGCGCCCCCTCGTCCACCGCCGCCGGCCGGCGCCCCCAGCGACCCGTGGCCGCGCCGGACGGCCGCGGCGCGTGGTGGCGCGGCGCAATGGCGCCTTCGGGCCGTGCGGCCACGGCGCCGCCGGTCAGGCGACCGGCTCGGCGCGGTCCTCCGGCGGCCCCGTCGTGGTGTCCGCCTCCTCGGCCACCGCGGTCCCCGCCGCGGCGCCTGCTCCGGCGGCGAGCGGCGCCGTGCCGGGCGGATCGCGGTTCGGGGCGGCGGCGGGCTCGTCGACCTGGGCGAGCTTCTCGCGCGCCTCGTCGGCCTCGCGCTGGCGGTTCCACATGGAGGCGTAGAGGCCGCCGGCTTCGAGCAGCGCCGCATGAGTGCCACGCTCGACGATGCGCCCCTTGTCGAGCACGATGATCTCGTCGGCCCCGACGATGGTGGACAGCCGGTGGGCGATCACCAGGGTGGTGCGGTTCTTCGACACCTGCTGGAGCGCGTCCTGGATCTCCTTCTCGGTGTGGCTGTCGAGCGCCGAGGTCGCCTCGTCGAGCAGCAGGATCGGCGGCCCTTTCAGGATCGTGCGGGCGATGGCGACGCGCTGCTTCTCGCCACCCGACAGCTTGAGGCCGCGCTCGCCCACCTCGGTCTCGTAGCCCTTCGGCGCCATGCGGATGAAGCCGTCGATCTGGGCGAGCCTGGCGGCCTCCTCGACCTCGGCGTCGGTCGCCTCCCAGCGGCCGTAGCGGATGTTGTAGCGGATCGTGTCGTTGAACAGCACGGTGTCCTGCGGAACCATGCCGATGGCGCTGCGCAGCGAACCCTGGGTCACCGCCCGGACATCCTGGCCGTCGATGGTGATGCGGCCGCCGGTGACGTCGTAGAAACGGTACAGGAGCCGCGAGATGGTCGACTTGCCGGCCCCCGACGGGCCCACGATGGCGACCGTCTTGCCGGCCGGTACCTCGAAGCTGAGCCCTTCGAGGATCGGCCGCGACGGCTCGTAGGCGAAGCGCACGTCCTCGAACCGGATGGCGCCGGCCTTGACGGCGAGCGGACGCGCGCCGGGCGCGTCGGCCACCTCGGTCTCGCGCTTCAGGATGCGGAACATCTGCTCGATGTCGATCACCGCCTGCTTGATCTCACGATACACCATGCCCATGAAGTTGAGCGGCTGGTAGAGCTGGATCATCATCGCGTTGATCATCACGAAGTCGCCGATCGTGTGGGTGCCGCCCTGCACCCCGATGGCGCACATCGCCATCACCACGGTGAGCCCGATGGTGAAGATGATCGCCTGCCCGGCATTGAGCACGGCGAGCGACGTGTACGCCTTGACGCTCGCCTCCTCGTAGCGGGCCATCGAGCGGTCGTAGCGGCGCGCCTCGCGCGCCTCGGCGTCGAAATACTTGACCGTCTCGTAGTTGAGCAGCGAGTCGATCGCCTTGGTGTTGGCGTCGTTGTCGCTGTCGTTCATCTTGCGGCGGATGCCGATCCGCCACTCGGTGGCGATGTAGGTGTACCACATGTACAGCGCCACCGTGGCCACGATGGTGGCGACGTAGCGCCAGTCGAACACCCACAGGAGGACGCCGACGATCAGGGCGAACTCGACCACGGTCGGCACGAGCTGCAACAGCACCATGCGGACGATGATCTCGATGCCGTTGCGGCCGCGCTCCAGCACCCGGGTCAGGCCGCCGGTCTTGCGCTCCAAGTGGAAGCGCAGCGACAGCCGGTGCATGTGCTCGAAGGTGAGGATGGCCAGGCGCCGCACCGCGTGCATGGCGACCTTGGCGAACAGGCCGTCGCGAAGCTGGGTCAGCACCGCCATCAGGATGCGCGAGCCGCCATACGCGATGGTCAGCGCGATCGGCGCGGAGGCGATCCAGGCGAGCGTCGTCGCGTCCACCCCGGTGGTGCCGGCCGCGGTCAGCGCGTCGGTCGCCCACTTGAAGGTGAACGGCATCAGCACGGTGGCGAGCTTGGCGCCGAGGAGCAGCACCAGCGCCAGCATCACCCGCCCCTTGAGGTCGTCGCGCTCCGCCGGCCAGATATAGGGCCACAGCGCCAGAAGGGTCTTGAACAGACGGCCGCCGTCGGCGGACACATCGCGGGATTCGGGCGCGTTGGGTCTCATCGGGTCTCTTATCGCGGAGTTCTCGTGCGCGGCGGCGTCGCCGCGCCGGCGGGAGGGGCGGAGGCTACCCTCCTCCATATAGGAGATCGCGGGCGGGCGTGCACGGTGTCGCACACCCGCCCCGGCACAATGACGGCGCGGCGACCGTTCGCCGGGCGCCCGGCGCGGCGAGACGCGGTGAGGCGCGGTGAGGCGCGGCCCACGATCTTGACGCCGCCGGGCGGGCACGCCAGATGCCGGGGATGAGCAAAATCGAAAATGTCTGTGTCTACTGCGGCTCGCGGAACGGGACCGACCCCGCCTTCGTGGCCGCGGCCCGCCGGCTCGGCCGGCTGTTTGCCGAGAACCACATCGGCCTCGTCTATGGCGGCGGCTCCAACGGCCTGATGGGGGCCGTCGCCGACGCGGTCGTCGACCACGGCGGCCGGGTCATCGGGGTGATCCCCGAATTCCTGCGAACCCGCGAGAACATGTTCCGGCGCGCCACCGAGCTGATCGTCACCCGCGACATGCACGAGCGCAAGCAACTGATGTTCGAGCGCGCCGACGCCTTCGTGGCCCTGCCGGGCGGCATCGGCACCCTGGAGGAGCTGGTCGAGCAGCTCACCTGGGCGCAACTCGGGCGCCACAAGAAGCCGATCCTTCTCGCCGACATCGGCGGCTTCTGGCAACCGCTCCTCGCGGTGCTCGACCGCATGCGCGAGGCGGGCTTCATCCACAATGGCGCGCTGATGAACTACCACGTCTGCCGCGACATCGAGGACGTGGTGCCGACCCTCCAGGCCGCCACCGCCCAGGTGAGCGAGCGTGACAAGGCCGGCGATACCGCCACCGTCGAGCGCATGTAGGGCGGCGCCTACGCGCCCCTCATAGTTTCCCAAGGTTTGGCCACCCTGCTCCGCCGACCACCGCGCATTGCCGAGACGTGATTCGGGAGATTCCGCCAGCATGACGCAGGGACGTCGCCGCGGAGACGTGTGGGCCACGCACTCATCGCAATAAGTCTCGGCTAGGATTAAGGCTAGTCATGGCGAGACGCTGCCACTGATTGCAACGAAAGAGTGGACAACTTACCAGCGGTATCGACCGTGACGCGCGAGTATTCTCCGCAGTGCTACTAAGATACGCAGACGTACGTAAGACGAGGCGTCGGTCGAACGGTATCTTTTAGCCCATTACAAACTGTTCTAGTAGGCGTACCCGCGTCGCCCCGGCGGCGAGGTTACTTGCGTGCACCCCGATGATCGGGAGCATGACCATGAGCCGACGCGCACCGTCACCTCGCGCCGCCCGCGGGCCGGGGGATGTCAAGTCCGGCGAGGCGGGCCGCCTCCGCGATCTCTATGTGGTCGGGATCGGCGCCTCGGCGGGTGGCCTGGAGGCGTTGCGGCCGTTCGTCGCCGCCCTGCAAAGCTCGTCCAACCTGTGCTTCGTGGTGGTGCAGCACCTCTCGCCGCAGCATCGCAGCATGATGGTGGAGCTGCTGGCGCGCGAGACCCGCATCCCGGTGGTCGCCATCAACAACGGCGTCACCGTCAAGCCCAACACCATCTACATCGCGCCGCCCAACAGCGACGTGTTCTATCGCGGCGGCAAGCTGGTGCTGCGTACCCCGATGGAGACCATCGGGCCGAAGCCCTCCATCGACCACTTCTTCACCAGCTTGGCGGCCGGGCTCGGCAGCCGGGCGATCGCCATCGTGCTGTCCGGCACCGGCTCGGACGGCGCCAACGGCCTGCGGGCCGTGAAGGCGCATGGCGGCATCACTTTCGCCCAGGAGCCCGACTCCGCCAAGTACGAGAGCATGCCGCGCGCCGCCATCACAGTGGGAGGCGCCGACCTCGTGCTGCCGCCCAAAGAGATCGCCGGCAAGCTCGCCACCATCGCGCAGGGACACGACCTGCATCTCGGCCTCGTCGAGAAGTCCGATGTCGGCGGCACCTACCAGACCATCATCCGGGTGATCCGCAACCAGACCGGCATCGACTTCAGCAAGTACAAGGAGGCGACGCTGCGCCGCCAGATCGCCCGCCGAATGTCGGCGTTGCAGATCGGCACCCTCAAGGACTACATCGGCTACATCGAGCACAACCGCGACGAGGTCGGCGTCCTCGCCAAGAACTTCCTCATCTCGGTGACGTCGTTCTTCCGCGACAAGGAGGCGTTCGCGGCGCTCAACAAGGCGCTCGACAAGATCATCAAGGAGAAGCGGACCGGGGATTCGCTGCGCATCTGGGTGCCGGGCTGCGCCACCGGCGAGGAAGCCTACTCCATCGCCCTGCTGCTCGCCGGCAAGGCGCAGACCCGCCTCGGCGCCCTGCGGGTGCAGATCTTCGGCACCGACATCGACGCCGCCGCGACCAACCACGCCCGCCGCGGCGAATATGCCGAGAGCAGCCTCGTCAGCCTGGGCAGCGCCACGCTGCAAAACCACTTCTCCAGCAACGGCCGGCTGTTCCGCATCGACAAGACGGTCCGCGACATGGTGGTGTTCTCGCGCCACGACGTGGTGCAGGACCCGCCGTTCAAGAACATGGACCTGATCAGCTGCCGCAACCTGCTGATCTACTTCAAGCCGGCGTTGCAGGACCACATCTTCAAGCTGTTCCACTACGCCCTGCGGCCCGGCGGCCACCTGTTCCTCGGCAAGTCGGAATCGCTCGGCAACTGCAAGGCGCTGTTCACGGCGGTGGACGCCCGCCACAAGCTGTTCCGCCGCCGCAACATCTCGATCCGTCCCTACTACGTGCCCAAGGCCGAGGGTATCCTGCCGACCACCCCGGATCTCGGCGCCCCGGTGCGCCGCCCGACCGAACCGCCCGAGGAGGATCTCGGCCGCGTCGGCCGCGACCTTCTGGTCGACCGCTTTGGCCCGCCCAGCATCCTGGTATCGAACGACGGCGAACCGCTGCACTTCTACGGCGACGTCAGCCGCTTCGTTCACCTCGGCCGCGGCAGCGGCAAGGTCGATCTCAACCTCGCCAACATCGTCGATCCGTCGCTGCGCAGCGAGCTGCGCGTGCTGCTGCACCGCTGCCAGCGCGACCAGGGCTCGCATCGTGGCCAGGTGCACGCCGATCCGCAGGGCGGGCGCGGCCTGCGGGTCTCGGTCCACGCGGTCGACCGGGCGCGGGCCGACGAGCGGCTCTTTCTCGTGTGCTTCGAGGAGTGCGAGCCGGTGACCCCCCTCGCCGCCACCACGGCGAGCGATGCGGACGAGGCCAGCAGCCAGCAGATCGCCGCGCTCGAGCAGGAGCTGAAGGCCACCAAGGAGAACTTGCAGACCGTCGTCGAGGAGCTGGAGACCTCGAACGAGGAGCTGCAATCGACCAACGAGGAACTCCAGGCGTCCAACGAGGAGCTTCAGGCCTCCAACGAGGAGCTGGAGACCGCCAACGAGGAGCTTCAGGCGACCAACGAGGAGCTGACCACCGTCAACGACGAGCTGTCGGTCAAGACCGGCGATCTCGCCGAGGCGAACAGCGAGCTGGAAGGCATTATGGCCAGCTCGGCCGAGGCGATCGTGCTGATCGACCCGACCTTCCACATCGTCCGCGCCAACCAGAAGGCGGCCCGCATCCTGCGCCTCGGCCACGACATCGGCCGCCCTCATTTGCTCGACGTCACCACCCAGATCGGCACCGCCGAGGTGGGACCCGCCATCGAGGCGGTGCTCGCCTCGGGATCGACCCATGCCGAGGAGCTCCAGATCCACGACCGGCTGTACCTGATGCAGGTGTCGGCCCACCGGATCGACCGGCGAATCGGTGGCGCCATCCTGACGCTGTCGGACATCACCGATCTGCGCACCGCGCAGCGCGTCGCCGACGAGCAGGGCCGGCGCGCCCGCATCCTGATCGAGACGTCGACCGACGGCATCGTCATCGCCGATCGCGAGGGCCTGGTGCATGTCTGCAACTCGGCCGCCTGCACGTTCCTCGGCGTGCCGGAGGGCGGCGTGGTCGGCCGTCCGGCCGCCGGCCTGTTCCTGGCCGACGACGCCAATATCGGGTCGCTGGTGGACCATCTGCGCGGCGCGCCCGGCGACGAGCGGCCGACGCGATTCGAGATCGCCCTCACCCGCAACGGCCGGACCAGCCACTTCGACACCGTGCTGAGCCGCTTCGCGCTGGGGGCCGACACCTACCGGGCGGCCTCGCTGCGCGAGGTGACCGAGCTGCACGAGGCGCGCGAATCACTCGCCGGCGCCAAGAAGGCGGCCGAGCAGGCGAACCGCGCCAAGACCGACTTCCTGACCCGCATGAGCCATGAGCTGCGCACGCCGCTCAACGCCATCGTCGGCTTCTCGGACGCCATCCTGGCCGAGATCCACGGCCGGCTGCCGCACGAGCGCTATCTCTCCTACGTGCAGGACATCCACAGCTCGGGCGTCCACCTGCTGGGGCTGATCAACGACGTGTTCGACATCGCCAAGGTCGAGGCCGGCGTGCTGCGCCTGCACGAAGGCCCGCTCGACCTGGTGCGGCTGGTGTCGGGAGCCGTCAGCTTCGTCGGCCCGATGGCCAGCAAGGCCGGCGTCGTGGTGGTGTTCGAGTTCGAGGCCGGGCCGGTGTGCCTGCATGCCGACGAGCTGAGGGTCCGCCAGGTGCTGCTCAACCTGCTGTCCAACGCGGTCAAGTTCTCGCATCCCGGCGGCAAGGTGCGGGTCACGGTGCGCACGCCCGCGAGCGGCGGTGTCGTGGTCGAGGTGGCAGACCACGGCATCGGCATCGAGCCCAAGACCATCGCACGGATCGGCGGGGAGCCGGCGGTCTCCGGTTTCGTGCGCCACGGCGAGAAGGAGGGCAGCGGCCTCGGCCTGCCGGTCAGCATGGCGCTGATGAAGGCGCTGAACGGCGACCTCGTCATCGACAGCATGCCCGGCAAGGGCACCACGGTGACCATGCGGTTCCCGCCCGAGCGGGTGCTGCCGGCCGATCGGCTGCCCGGACGCGCCGCCGAGGGTGCCGGCAACGGCGCACCGTTCGGCCACGGCGGCATCAACGGCACGGTCGTCGGGAGCGGTGCCGATGACGACGGCGGCACCGACGGTGCCACGCGGCCCACCGCCGAACACCAGAATGGCGAACCCCCGCGGGCGGAGGCGCAAGCGTCCGGCGCCCTGGCGGCGAGCGACGACGCCGCCGCCCCGCCCACCGCCCCGGCCGCGGCACATTCGGCCCCTGTTCGCCGCGGCCGGGGTGGACGGCGCAGCGCCCGCGCCTCGTGACGAGCCGGCGGCGTGCCGGGCCATGACGGAGAGACATCGCCGGGCGAGCGGTCGGAGCCCGCGTCCCGCCGGTTTCCCACTGTTTCCGGGTGACAGTTCGCCGTCGTTCCGGGGCGCGGCATCTGGACCGACGCTTCGCGCCGTCCGGATGCCGCGAACCCGGAACCCAGCGGCAAAACTCGGGGCTCTCGGCTGGATTCCGGGTTCGCGGCTTCGCCGCGCCCCGGAATGACAGCGAACTGATTACCCGAATCCGGTCTCAGGCCGGGGCGCCGGAGCGCACCAGCTTGTAGACGATCGAGTCCATCAGGGCCTGGAACGAGGCGTCGATGATGTTGGGCGAGACGCCGACGGTGGTCCAGCTCGCGCCGGTCTCGTCCTGGCTCTCGATGAGCACCCGCGTCACCGCCCCGGTGCCGCCATCGAGGATACGCACCCGGTAGTCGGTCAGCTCCAGGCCCTGGATGTACTCCTGGTACTTCCCGAGATCCTTGCGCAGCGCGAGATCGAGGGCATGCACCGGGCCGATGCCCTCGGCGGCGGAGATCAGCGGCTCGCCGTCACCGACCTGCACCTTCACCACCGCGACGGTCGCGGTGACGCGCTTGTTCAGCGCATTGATGCGGTGCTCGACATTGACGTCGAACTTCAGCACCTCGACATAGTCCGGCACGGTGCCGAACACGCGGCGGGCCAAGAGCTCGAAGGAGGCCGGCGCCGACTCGTAGGCGTAGCCGATCGCCTGGCGCTCCTTCACCACATCGAGCAGGGTGCCGATGCGCGGATCGTTCTTGTCGACCGTGAGGCCGATGCGAGCCAGCTCGGCGAGCACGTTGGAGCGTCCGCCCTGATCCGAGACCAGGAGATCGCGGCGGTTGCCGACCGCCTCCGGCGCGACATGCTCGTAGGTGGCCGGGTCCTTCAGGATCGCCGACGCATGGATGCCGGCCTTGGTGACGAAGGCGCTGGCGCCGACATACGGGGCGTGCCGGTTGGGCGCGCGATTGAGCATCTCGTCGAGCCGGCGCGACACCCGGGTGAGCCGGCCGAGCGCCGCGTCGTCGACGCCGATCTCGAGGTGGTCCGCGTAGGCGGGCTTGAGCTTCAAGGTCGGGATCAGCGACATCAGGTTGGCGTTGCCGCAGCGCTCGCCGAGACCGTTCAGCGTGCCCTGGATCTGGCGCGCCCCGGCCCGCACGGCGGCGAGCGAGTTGGCGACCGCCTGCTCGGTGTCGTTATGGGCGTGGATGCCGACATGCGCGCCGGGCACCCGCTTCACCACCTCGCCGACGATGCGCTCGACCTCGTGCGGCAGCGTGCCGCCATTGGTGTCGCACAGCACCACCCAGCGGGCGCCCTCGCGCCATGCCGTCTCGGCGCAGGCGAGCGCAAAGTCGGGATTGGCCTTGAAGCCGTCGAAGAAGTGCTCGCAGTCGACCAGCACCTCACGATCGCGCGCCTTGGCGGCGGCGACGCTGTCGCGGATCGAGGCGAGGTTCTCCTCCGGGGTCGTCTCCAGCGCGACGCGGACGTGATAGTCCCACGTCTTGGCGACGAAGCAGATGGCATCGGCATGCGCGTCGAGCAGCATCGCCATGCCGGGATCGTTGGCGGCGGAGCGCCCCGGTCGCCGCGTCATCCCGAAGGCCGTGAAGGTCGCGCCGATACTGTGGGCCTGCGCGAACAGCTCGGTGTCGAGCGGATTGGCCCCGGGGTAGCCGCCTTCGATGTAGTCGATGCCGATCTCGGCCAGCATGTGGGCGATCGCCAGCTTGTCGGAGAGGGTGAAGTCGACGCCGTTGGTCTGCGCGCCGTCGCGCAGGGT
This sequence comes from Rhodoplanes sp. P11, assembly GCF_964266735.1. NCBI lineage: Bacteria > Pseudomonadati > Pseudomonadota > Alphaproteobacteria > Hyphomicrobiales > Nitrobacteraceae > Rhodoplanes > Rhodoplanes sp. P11. The sequence goes on along the minus strand of NZ_CAXWGY010000001.1, from coordinate 1,688,117 downwards.
GGTGTCGTAGAGATACAGGCGGTCCTTCATGGCGGGCCCCGGAGTGCGAATGAACGGCGAAACGAACGCGAGCGGTCGGCGGCGCCGTCACCACCAGCCGATGTACTTGAGGACGAAGGCGGTGCCGCCGGCGATCACCAGCAGCTTGATGACGATGTAGAAGATCCAGTGGCGCGGAAACGGCGTCTCCGGGCGCTTCATCGGCCACCGGCCCCGGCGGCGAGCGCCTTGGTCATCGTCGTGTTGGCGAGCCACTCGTCGCCGCGCAGCACGGTGTTGCGGCGCTGGGCCACGTAACCGCGCCGCTCGAAGAAGCCGCGGGCGTTGTCGCTGGCGTCGACCGTCAGAGTCTTGGTGCCGCGCGCCCCGGCCAGCTTCTCCAGCGCGTCGCACAGCATGGCGCCGGCCCCGAGGCCGGCGACGCCGGGATGCACGTAGAGGAGATCGATGGTGTTGTCGTCGACCAGCGTGGCGAAACCGACCGGCGCACCGTTGAGGGTCACCACCAGCGACAGCGCACTGGCGAGCCGCGCCGCGAATGCCGCCTCGTCGTCCACCGCCGTGACCCAGGCATCCTGCTGGGCCTCGCTGTAGTCCTCGGCGGCGAGCTCGGCGACGCTCTCGCGCAGGATCTCGGCGAGCAGCGGCGTGTCGGCCGGGAGGACCGGGCGCAGCGCGAAGCTCGGATGGGCGGTCGCCATCACGTGCCCTTTCCGGAACTCGGCGCCGGGCGCGCCCGGCCGGCACCGGCGTTGCGCGGGGCGGCCCGCAGCTCGGTCTCGACGATGGAGACGACGCCGTCCAGATTGGCGAGGATGTCGGCGGCGCGGAACAGCAGCACCCGATAGCCATTGGCGAAGAACCACTGGTCGCGGGCGGGATCGCGCGGCGCGCCGCCCGCCTCCGCGTCGTCGACCTCGACGACGAGGCGCACGTCCTCGCACAGGAAGCCGGCCCGGTACGGCCCGACCGGCACGTCGCGGCGGAACTTGGCGCCGCCGACCTTCTTGCTGCGCAACGCCCGCCACAGGCGGCGCGCGCCTTCGCTCATGCCCTGCTCTTGCGCGTCGCTCATCGAGCCACCTCCCAGGTGGTGCCGTCCTTGGAATCCTTCAGCACGATCCCGAGCGCCAGAAGCTCGTCGCGGATGCGATCGGACTCGGCCCAGTTCTTGGCCTGGCGGGCGGCCACACGGGCCGCCACCTTGGCGTCGATCTCGGCGGCCGGGATCGGCGGCGCCGGCGCGTGCGCAGCCTGCCAGGCGGCGAGCGCCTCGGCCCGGAAGCCGAGGAAGGCGAGCGTGCCGGCGAGCGCCTTGCGGCCGGCGGCGTTCTTCAGCCCGTGCATGGCGGCGATCGCCATCGGGGTGTTGAGATCGTCGGCGAGCGCCTCCAGCACGGCGGGTGCGGGCCGCGGCTCGGCCTCGGCGGAGGCCGCGTCGAAGAACGAGGCGAGCGCCTTGTGGGCCTCCTCCAACCCCTTCAGGGTCCAGTTGATCGGCTGGCGGTAGTGGGTCGACAGCATGGCGAGCCGCGCGACGTCGCCCGGCCAGTCCTTCAGCACCTCGCGGATGGTGACGAAGTTGCCGAGCGACTTCGACATCTTCTCGCCCTCGACCTGGAGGAAGCCGTTGTGCATCCAGGTGGCCGCCATCACGGGCGTGCCGAAGGCGCAGCACGATTGCGCGATCTCGTTCTCGTGGTGCGGAAACACGAGGTCGATGCCGCCGCCGTGGATGTCGAAGGTCTCGCCGAGATGCTTCCACGACATCGCCGAGCACTCGATGTGCCAGCCCGGCCGCCCCTCGACCGCGATGCCGGCCGGCGACGGCCACGCCGGCTCGCCGGGCTTCGACGGCTTCCACAGCACGAAGTCCATGGCGTCGCGCTTGTAGGGGGCGACGTCGACGCGGGCGCCGGCGATCATCTCGTCGAGCGGCCGCTTCGACAGGCGGCCATACTCCGGCATCGACGGAACGCTGAACAGAACATGGTCCTCCGCCACATAGGCGTGGCCGGCGGCGACCAGCCGCTCGATCAGCGCGCGCATCTCGGCGATGTGCTCGGTCGCCCGCGGCTCGACGGTCGGCGGCAGGCAGCCCAGCGCCTCCACGTCGGCCTTGAACTCGGCGTAAGTCTGCTCCGTCAGGTCGCGGATCGAGACGCCGCGCTCCGCCGCCCGCGCGTTGATCTTGTCGTCGACGTCGGTGATGTTGCGCACATAGGTGACGTGCTCGGCCCCGTAGACGTGTCGCAGCAGGCGAAACAGCACGTCGAACACGATGACGGGCCGGGCATTGCCGATATGGGCGAAGTCGTAGACGGTCGGCCCGCACACATACATGCGCACGCGGCGCGGATCGAGCGGGACGAACGGGCGCTTGTCGCGCGCGAGCGTATCGTAGAGCCTGAGGTCCATGCCGTGCCGTCCCCTTCGTGCGTTCTCCGGCGGCGCGAGGGTTCGCCGTCGACATCGGGTCGCGCGTCCGCCGAGGCGGGCCCGCGTCATGCGAGTCCGGCCGAACACCCGGTCCGGGACGAGCCGGCGCCGCAGCGGCTGCTCGTCACGAGCCGAATCATGCCCGCGGCCTGCTGGCCCGGCGTCTGTTTGTCGACAAATGAAGACAAGACGGCCGTAGCCAGCGGGAGCCGCTAGCGAATAATCCCCCGGCAAATGCCGATCTGGGCGTGGTGGCCGTTCATGGGCGCGCACCATGGTCGAGCCGCGGCGGCCCGTCAAGAGTTCCCGTGCACGGAGCCACCGAATCGGGCAGTTAACGCCGCCTTAACGGATGTGGCCGCATTGTCGGAATTGGCTCGCGGCGCCGCTGGCGCCCGGCCGCAGTGCCGTCGCCCTCTCACCGATCGAGCACGCCGATGCGCGCCCTCGCCCTGGTCACGTTCCTGGCGACCCTGGTCGCCGGCCTCGCCCCGGCCCAGGCCGAGAAGCGGGTGTTCATCCTGAACAGCAACGCCGACGCCTATGGCATCGACCGCTGCCTCGCCAGCGGCGACCGCTGCGGCACCGCCATGGCGACCGCGCTGTGCCGGCAGCACGATTTCAAGCACGCCGTGTCGTTCCGCAAGGTCGACCGCGACGAGATCACCGGCACCGTCCCGGTCCGGGCCAGCGGCTGCCGCGGCGCCGCCTGCGACGACTTCGTCGCCATCGAGTGCAGCCGCTGAGCCGAGGCGCCCTCCCGCTATCGCCGCACGTCCCTCCGCACCTTCGTCCCGCCTCACGCAGGCGAAGATCCGCGCCATTCGGCCGGCCCAGCCATGACAATGACCGAGGGGCGCGCGTCCGGCTTGCCGGCCCGAGGCCGGCGAGCAATCCTCGCCGGCAGGCCGCCGCCGGCGAATCGCGGCGCCCGGCATCTCCCGGCCCGGGCGTCCGGGTCGCCCCGCCTCGCCCAGCCCCGCCCTCGTGCCAGCCCGCCGGAGCCACCGTGAAGCTGTATTCCTATTATCGCTCGTCCGCCGCCTTCCGGGTCCGCATCGCCCTGAACCTCAAGGGGCTCGCCTACGAGACCGTCCCCATCGACCTGCGCGCCAAGGGCGGCGGCGAGCAGTTCGGCGAGGCGTTCCGGGCCGTCAATCCACAGATGCGGGTGCCGGTGCTGGAGCTCGACAGCGGCGACGTGCTGCTCCAGTCCCTCGCCATCATCGACTATCTCGACGAGACATGGCCGGAGCCGCCGCTTCAGCCGGCCGATCCGCTCACCCGCGCCCGGGTGCGGGCCGTCGCCCTGATCATCGCCACCGACATTCACCCGCTCAACAACACCGGGCCGCAACGCTATCTCGCCCGCACGTTGGGGCATGACCAGGCCGCCATCGACGCCTGGGTGGCGAACTGGATCGGCGCGGGCTTCGAGGCTATCGAGCGGCTGATCACGCCCGGCCCCTATGCGTTCGGCGATGCCGTCACGCTCGCCGACGTCTGCCTCGTCCCGCAGCTCGCCAACGCCCGGCGGATCGACATGGCGCTCGACCGCTTCCCGAAGATCCTCGCGGCCGAGGCCGCCTGCCTGGCCCTGCCGGCCTTCGCGCAGGCCCGCCCGGAGGTGCAGCCGGACGCCCCCTAACGGCCGCCCGCGGACCCCGCGAGACGCCGTCCGAACGGCCGAAAACGACTGGAAATCCACACTTTGGACACCATTCCGGCGCTTGTCTCCGGGGGATATTCCGGGCCGCGGGACGGCCCTGCGCACGAGGGCGGGATGGTCTCTGGGGCGAGCGGTGGGGCAAGCTGGATGGCGAGCTGGAGAGCGGGCCGGCGCGGTCGGCTCGCGGCCGCCGTGATGCTGCTGGCGGCCGGCACCGGCCTCGCCGCCGCACAAGGCTACCCGCAGCAAGGATACCCGCAGCAAGGCTATCCCCAGCAGCAAGGCGGCGGGTCCTACGGGCAGAACCCGGTCTGCGCGCGGCTGGAGAACCAGCTCGGCATGATCAACCGCGGCGGCGACCCGACCCGCAACGACCAGGCCCGCCGCTACGAGGACGCGGTCGGCCGCCAGACCAACGACCTCGACCGGATGATCGCCCAGGCGCGCCGGCTCGGCTGCGAGAGCAACCCGCTGTTCTCGCTGTTCAGCAATCAGCCGGCCGAGTGCCGGCCGCTCAACGCCCAGATCCAGGAGACCCGCGACCGCCTCAGCCGCACCCAGGCCGAGTTGCAGCGGGTGCAAGGCGGTGGCGATCTCGAAGGCCAGAAGCAGGCGCTGATCGCGGCGCTCGCCCAGAACAATTGCGGCCCGCAGTACCAGGCGGCGGCGACCCAGAACCGTGGCCTGTTCGGTGACCTGTTCGGCAGCAACCCGGCCCTGCCGGTGCCGGATGGCATGCAGTCGTCCACCTACCGGACGCTGTGCGTGCGCACCTGCGACGGTTACTATTTCCCGATCTCGTTCCAGGCGACGCCGGCCCGCTTCGCCGACGACGAGCAGGCGTGTCAGAAGCTGTGCCCGGCCGCCGAGGTGCAGCTCTTCACGCATCGGAACCCGGGCGAGGAGGTCGGCCAGGCGGTGTCGCTGGCGGGCCGCTCCTACCGGGATCTGCCGACCGCGTTCCGCTATCGCCAATCGCTCGATCAGGCCTGCTCGTGCCGCAAGCCGGGGCAGAGCTGGGCCGAGGCGCTCGGCGTGACCCGCGACACCACCATCGAGCGCGGCGACATCGTCGTCACCGAGGAGCGCTCCAAGGCGATGTCGCAGCCGCGCACCGACGCGCAGGGCCGGCCGATCCGGGCCGATCGCCGGCCCGCCGGTCCGGGCACCCCAGCCGGCCAGACCGGCGAGGCTCCGCCGGCTGCCGACGCCGCGCGCGGCCCGGTTCGCACCGTCGGGCCGACCTTCGTGCCGCCGCCGACCACGCCGGCGCCGACCAACTTGACTCCTGCCGCTCCGGCCCGCTGAGCCGCGACGCCTCCGACGCATCAATCATCGTCGTGAGATGGGTGGCTGGGCCACGGCCTACGGCCGGCCCGGCCGTGACGGAGCGTCAACCGGCGGGATGGCTCGACAGGCGCCGCGCCCGCCTCACCACCAGCGCGCCGGGGTCAGCCGGCCGGCCTCCTGCTCCACCACGGCGGCGAGCGAGAACAGCGTCTCCTCGTCGAACGGTCGGCCGATGAGCTGGAGCCCGAGCGGCAGCCCCTGAGCATCGAGCCCGCCCGGCACCGCGATGCCCGGCAGCCCGGCCATGTTCACCGTCACCGTGAAGATGTCGTTCAGGTACATCTCGACCGGGTCACCATGGACCTTCTCGCCGACCCCGAACGCCGCCGAGGGGGTCGCCGGGGTGAGGATGGCGTCGACGCCGGCCGCGAAGCAGTCCTCGAAGTCGCGCTTGATCAGCGTGCGCACCTGCTGGGCGCGCAGGTAATAGGCGTCGTAATAGCCGGCCGAGAGCACGTAGGTGCCGATCATCACGCGCCGGCGCACCTCGGGGCCGAAGCCGGCGGCGCGCGTCCTCTCGTACATCTCGACGATGTCGTCGCCGGGCACCCGCACGCCGAAGCGCACGCCGTCGTAGCGGGCGAGGTTCGACGACGCTTCCGCCGGCGCCACGATGTAGTAGGCGGGCAGCGCGTACTTGGTGTGCGGCAGCGACACCTCGACCATCTCGGCGCCGGCCGCCTTCAGCCACGCGGCGCCGCGTGCCCACAGCGCCTCGATCTCCTCCGGCATGCCGTCGACCCGGTACTCCTTCGGGATGCCGATACGCATGCCTTTGACCGAGCGGCCGATCGCCGCCTCGTAGTCGGGCACCGGGCGGTCCACCGAGGTGGTGTCCTTGGGATCGTGGCCCGCCATGGAGCACAGCAGGATGGCGCCGTCGCGCACCGAGCGGGCGAACGGACCGGCCTGGTCGAGCGACGAGGCGAACGCCACGATGCCCCAGCGCGAGCAGCGCCCATAGGTCGGCTTCACCCCGACGATGCCGGCGAAGGCGGCCGGCTGGCGGATCGAGCCGCCGGTGTCGGTGCCGGTGGCGCCGAGACAGAGCCCGGCCGCGACCGCCGCGGCGGAGCCGCCCGACGAGCCGCCCGGCACGATCGCGGCAGTGTCGCCGGTGCGCCGCCACGGCGAGATCACCGGGCCGAAGCGCGACGTCTCGTTGGACGAGCCCATGGCGAACTCGTCGTTGTTGAGCTTGCCGAGCATCACGGCGCCGTCGCGCCAGAGCTGCGACGACACGGTCGACTCGTAGACCGGCACGAAGGTCTCGAGGATCTTCGAGCACGCCGTGGTGCGCACGCCCGCGGTGGCGAACATGTCCTTGATGCCGAGCGGCAGCCCCTCCAGCGGACCACCCTCGCCCGCCGCCAGCCGGGCGTCGGAGGCGTCCGCCATGGCGAGCGCCTTGTCGGGCGTCTCCAGCACATAGGCGTTGAGGACGCGCGCCGCCTCCATGGCGGCGAGATGCGCCTCGGTCAGCTCGCGGGACGAGAAGTCCCGCCGGCGCAGGCCGTCGCGGGCTTCGGCGAGAGTGAGGGCGGTGAGGCTCGTCGCGGGCTCGCGGCTCATGGCGGACATCCTTGCTGCGGGCGCGGCCGCGTCACTCGACGACCTTCGGCACCAGGAAGAAGTGGTCTTCCCGGGCCGGCGCATTGGCGACCACCAGATCGGGAATGCCGCCGTCCGTCACCACGTCGTCACGCTGCTTCATGACCATCGGGGTCACCGAGGTCATCGGCTCGACGCCGCTCACGTCGACCTCGGAGAGCTGCTCGACAAAGGCCAGCATGGCGTTGAGCTCGCCGCGCAGATGCTCGATCTCGTCGTCCTGGACGGCGATGCGGGCGAGGTGAGCGATGCGACGGACCGTCGCGGCGTCGACCGACATGGAAGCTCCTCGGGAACCGTCGGGACCGACGGCCGGCGGCCGTGGCCCGGGACGGGCCAGCGACCGGCCGCGCGAGTCGTGTCCGGTCGTGCGCCGTCGCTATAGCAGACGGTATTTCGCACGGGCAACCCGCGGCCGCCCCGGCCATCGGGCCACCCGCGGCAGCCGGCAGAGCAATCGGCCGCGAGCCGTCCTCGTCCCGGTGCCGGCGGACCGTTCGCGCTCGGACGGACGACAGCGATTTCGCGACTGTGGTGGGAACCTACCCGCGTGGCGCCGGTTGCACTCCGTGTCGGCCGAGCGAGTGTCTGCGCGCCGACACGCCACCGCCCGGCCGATCACGGCCGACCCGTCGCCGAGGGACGCGACCTGCCCGGTCCGGCCCCGTTCATTCCTCTTGTGCGAGAGCCGCCCCACCCATGGGACTTCTCATCAGCATTCTCATCACGTTCCTGGTCGTCGTCCTGGTGCTCTACCTGATCGGCATGCTGCCGATCGACGGACGCGCCAAGCAGATCGCCCGCATCGTCGTCATAATCATCGGCGTGCTGTCGCTGCTGCGCTATCTGGCCGTGTTCTGATCGCTGTCGCGATAGGACTGAACCGTCGCCCGGTCGCGCTCCGCCCGGGCGGCGGCATCGGTGCGGCGGCGGCGCCAGCGCATCGTGCCCCAGGCGATCGCGGCGCCGAGCACCACCACGAACACCACGTTGATCAGAAACCACAGCATTCCACCCTGATCGTCCATTCTCGACTCCCTCGGAACCGGCCGGCCGGTCCTCCGCTTGCGTGTCCGTCGTCTCCGTGGTGCTAACGTGCCCGGCGCGCCGGCGATCCATCGCGGCGTCAGACGGAGCATGGATCAGAGGAGCAGAACGGGCGGCATGCCGAAGAGCCCGCGAGACCGGACACCGGCGGACCTGCTCGGCGACGAGCTGATGGCCGAGCGCGCCTCGGCCCTCGGCCGGCTCGGCCGCGGGCTGGAGCAAGCGCTGGCGGATCTGAAGGCGCACGATGCGGCGGCGCCGGTGGCGACCGGCGATCCGGCGGGCGTCGACGCCCAACGACGCGAGCGGCGCAGGCTGATCGATGCCGCCGCCCACGCCCTGTGGCTGCTGATGGTGCAGCGCGAATCCTGCGGACTGCGCGACGCGCGCGCCCTGATGCGCGATTACGGGGTGCCGGCCGAGGTGCAGAGCCGCGCCGGGGCGGTGCTCACGCCGCCGCCGACCGAGCGACCGCGACGCGGGCCGTGGTGATGGCCCGCCCCGCCCGGCTCCATGTGGTCAGCGGATCGGCGTCGATCGGGATCAGTAGCAGTAGTTGCGCTGCACGCGCTGGTAGCCGCCCGGCACCGCCTGGTAGCAGCGGCCCTCGTACCAGTAGAAGCCGCCGCGGCGACGCTCGGCCTCGGCCCCGATGATGGCGCCGGTGGCGCCACCGATGATGCCGCCCGCGATGGCGCCGCCGGCTCGGCCGGTCGCCGCCCCGCCGATGATGGCGCCCGCGGCGCCGCCCAGCAGGCCGCCCGTCAGGGCATCCTGCGCCACCGCCGGGGCCGGCGGTCCGAACGTGGCGAGGGACACGAGAGCGACGGCACCCAGAGCACGAATCATCGCCATTCCTCCTGACGGGTTCCCGTGTCTCTTTCGGAAGCCATCTTTATGGCTTTTTTCGTCTCGCGGCGACGTACGCGAAAGATGATTGCGCTTCAGGCGGCCGCGATGGCGTCGGCGATGAAGCGGGGCAGCGCGAACGCGGCCACCTGCACCTCCGGGGTCCAGTAGCGCGTCTCGAAGCGTCCGGCCGCCTCCCACCGGGCCGCGAGGGTCGCCGCATCCGTCCGACGCAGGGCAAGGTCGTCGGTGGCGAAGCCCATTGCCATGTGGCCGCCCACATAGGTCGGGATGGCGGCGAGATAGCAGCCGCCCTCGGCGAACAGCGACCGGAAGTGGCGGACCGAGGCGACCAGCTCGTCGGGTTGCAGGAACGGCACGCCGTTCTGGGTGACGAGCACGCCGCCGGGCCGCAGCACCCGCTTGCAGCCGGCGTAGAACTCCCGCGTGAACAGCACCGCGCCCGGCCCCTGCGGATCGGTGGAATCGACGATCACCACGTCGAAGCGCTCCGCCGTGCGGGCGACGAAGTCCATGCCGTCGGCGATCACCAGCGCGAAGCGCGGATCGGACAGCACCGGGCCGGTGAACTCGGGGAAATGCGCCTTGGCGAACTCGACCACCGAGGCGTCGATCTCGACCTGGACGACCCGCTCGACGCCGCGATGCTTGAGCACCTCCTCGGCCATGCCGCAGTCGCCGCCGCCGACGATCAGCACCGCGCGTGCCGCGCCGTGCGCCAGGATCGGCACATGGGTCATCATCTCGTGATAGATGAACTCGTCCCGGCTGGTGACCTGGATGGCGCCGTCGAGCACCAGGATCTTGCCGAAGCCGGCGTTCTCGAACAGCACCAGGTGCTGGTGGTCGGTGCGGTCCTCGAACAGCACCCGGTCGGCCGCGAAGCTCATGCGCATGCCGATGGCGTCGTAGAGAGTCTCGGGAATCCAGCGTGTCTGCGACATCGCGACCTCGCGCAAAAGGCCACGACGGCCGGGAGGCTCCCGGCCGTCGTGTGTCAGTCCGGTGGTGTGGAGCGCGGAGCCCGGCCGCGCCGGGCTTCCGCAGCGGGCGCTCAGGCGCCCTGCCCGCGCAGGATCTCGCTGACCACGACGCGCTTGGCCGAGAACGCCTCGCGCAGGATCGGCACGCAGGCGTCGGGCTCGGCCTTGCCGCACATGAACACGTCCAGCGCCGCGTACCCCACCTCCGGCCACGTATGGATGGAGATGTGGCTCTCGGCCAGCACCGCCACGCCCGACACGCCGGTCGGCTGGAAGTGGTGCAGGTGGATGTGCAGCAGCGTCGCCCCGGCGGCATCGACGCATTCGCGCAGCGTGCGCTCGATGTGCTCGATGTCGTCGAGCCGATCGCCGCCATGGACGTCGATGATGAGGTGAGCACCTGCGCAGTGGACACCGTTGCGGACGATGAAGTGATCGTACCGCTCGTCGTCGAGTCGCCGGTCGACCGCCGAAGCCGGCCCGGGGGCCGCGATGTCGTTGACGATATTTCGGGCGGTACCTGGGAGCCCCAAGCCCTTCCCCGATCGCAAGAGGGCGCCTTGGCGCATGTCGTCCTCCTTGACCAGAGATCGAACCAGAGTGCCGAAAACCGGCTCTAAACAAGCGAATGCCGCCGATCGGCCCGAACCGGGCAGATCACGGCGGCGGGGGTGACATAAGCTCCCCGGCCCCCCCGTTCAAGGTATTTTTTCGCGACCGCACACGCGGCGCGGCGGAAAGCGCCGCACCGCGCCGCTGCAAGCTGCAATCGGGCCGCGCGTCTCAGCCCTTCTGCGGCAGGTTCAGCCGGATGTGCAGCTCGCGAAGCTGCTTCGGCGTCACCTCGGAGGGCGCACCCATCAGCAGATCCTCGGCCCGCTGGTTCATCGGGAACAGCACGACCTCGCGCAGGTTCTCCTCGCCGGCCAGCAGCATGACGATGCGGTCGACGCCCGGCGCGATGCCGCCGTGCGGCGGCGCCCCCAGCGACAGCGCCCGCAGCATGCCGCCGAACTTCTGCTCCAGCACGTCCTCGCCGTAGCCCGCGATGGCGAACGCCTTCTTCATCACGTCGGGGCGATGGTTGCGGATCGCGCCCGACGACAGCTCGATGCCGTTGCAGACGATGTCGTACTGGATCGCCTTCATGCCGAGGATGCGGTCGCTGTCGGCCGGATCGAGCGCCAGGAACTCGTCCACCGCCATGTTCGGCATCGAGAACGGGTTGTGGGAAAAGTCGATCTTCTTCTCCTCCTCGTTCCACTCGTACATCGGAAAATCGACGATCCAGCACAGCGCGAACTGGTCCTTGTCGATCAGCCCGAGATCCTCGCCGACCTTGGTGCGGGCGGCTCCGGCGAACTTGGCGAAATCCTTCGGCTTGCCGGCGACGAAGAAGCAGGCGTCGCCGACCGAAAGGCCGAGTTGGTCGCGGATCGCGCCGGTGCGCTCCGGCCCGATGTTCTTGGCGAGCGGACCAGCGCCGCCCTCCTCGTTCTCGCGCCAGAAGATGTAGCCGAGGCCGGGCTGGCCCTCGCCCTTGGCCCAGTCGTTCATGCGGTCGCAGAAGGCGCGGTTGCCGCCGCCCTTGGCCGGGATGGCCCACACCTGCGCGGCCTTGTCGTTCGCCAGGATGTTGGCGAACACCTTGAAGCCGGAGCCGCGGAAGTGCTCCGAGACGTCGGCCATCTCGATCGGGTTGCGCAGGTCCGGCTTGTCGGAACCGTACTTTCGCATCGCCTCGGCGAACGGGATCAGCGGGAACTTCTGCGTCACCCGCTTGCCGCCGCCGAACTCCTCGAACACGCCGCGCAGCACCGGCTCGACGGCGTCGAACACGTCCTGCTGGGTGACGAAGCTCATCTCCAGGTCGAGCTGGTAGAACTCGCCGGGCGAGCGGTCGGCGCGGGCGTCCTCGTCGCGGAAGCAGGGCGCGATCTGGAAGTAGCGATCGAAGCCCGACACCATGATGAGCTGCTTGAACTGCTGCGGCGCCTGCGGCAGCGCGTAGAACTTGCCGGGGTGCAGCCGCGACGGCACCAGGAAGTCGCGCGCGCCCTCCGGGCTCGACGCGGTCAGGATCGGCGTCTGGAACTCGAAGAAGCCCTGCTCCTTCATGCGCCGGCGCAGACTATCGATGATCTGGCCGCGCAGCATGATGTTCCGGTGCAGCCGCTCGCGGCGCAGATCGAGGAAGCGGTAGCGTAGCCGGATGTCCTCCGGATACTCCTGATCGCCGAACACCGGCATCGGCAGCTCGGCGGCCGGGCCGAGCACCTCGATGTCGGTGGCGTAGACCTCGACGGCGCCGGTCGGCAGATCGGGATTCTCGGTGCCGGCGGGGCGGTTGCGCACCCGGCCGTCGACCCGGATCACCCACTCGGAACGCACCTTCTCGGCGATCGGAAAGGCGGCCGAGTCGGGATCGACCACCACCTGGGTGAGACCGTAGTGGTCGCGCAGATCGATGAAGAGAACGCCGCCGTGGTCGCGGATGCGGTGGCACCAGCCCGACAGGCGGGCGGTCGCGCCGACGTCGCTCTCCCGGAGCGCGCCGCAGGTGTGGGTGCGATAGCGATGCATGGCGGTCCATCGAGAAAAGGCGGGCGGCGCCCGGCGCCGGACCCGGTTGTTTCGGCCGCACAAGCGCATGGGGGCGTCGGCCTTGTCAAGCCGCGGCCCCGGGTGGCGGCCGCGTCGGCGGCACCCGGCACTTCGCCCCATCCGGGCCAGCGGCCCCGGTCGCCCGCGCGGCGGGTGATCGCGCCGTCGAAATATGGTCTATACGGCGCACCCCCCGAAAGGACCGGCGAGGACGAGATGACTTCGACCACCACGGCCGCGGCAGCCGTCGCGGCGCTGACGATGCACGGCATCGACACGCTCTACACGGTGCCGGGCGTCCACAACGACCCGCTGCTCGATGCCCTCTACGGTGCCGCCGACCGCATCCGCACCGTGCATGCGCGTCACGAGCAGGGCGCCGCCTACATGGCGCTGGGCGCCGCGCTCGCCACCGGCCGTCCGTCGTCCTTCGCGGTGGTGCCGGGCCCGGGCTTCCTCAACACGACGGCGGCGCTGCTCACCGCCTATTCGATGAACGCTCCGGTGCTCGGCCTCGTCGGCCAGATCCCGGAGGCCGAGATCGGCCTCGGCCGCGGCCATCTGCACGAGATCCGTGATCAGACCGGCATCATCGCGCGGCTCGTCGACCACACGGCCCGCATCCGCAAGCCCGAGGAGGCGGCGCCGTTCGTCCATCGCGCCGTCGCGGCCATGCGCACCGGGCGGCCCGGCCCCGCCGTGCTCGAATGCGCCATGGACGTGTGGGGGCGCACCGCCGATCTGCCGGCGCTGCCGCAGCCGGAGCAGCCGGCCGCCCCGGCGATCGACGAGGACGCGGTGCGGGCCGCCGCCCGCCTGCTCGGCCGCGCCCGCAACCCGGTGATCTTCGTCGGCGGCGGCGCCATGGACGCGGCCGCCGAGGTGGCGGCGCTGTCGGCGATGCTCCAGGCGCCGGTCGCCTCCGGGTTCCGCCGCGGCCGCGGCGTTCTCACCAGCCGCGATCCGCTGAGCGCCACCCATCCGCTCGCCCATGAGCTGTGGGGCGAGGCCGATGTGGTGCTGGCGGTCGGCACCCGCCTGTTCTTCCAGTGCCGCGACTGGGGCACCGACGACGACCTCGCCATCGTCCACGTCAACGCCGATCCGGAGGAGCCGGCCCGCCACGGCACGCCGGCGGTGGCGCTGGTGGGCGACGCCGCGCCGATCCTGCGCCGCCTGCTCGACCTGGTGCCGGCCGAGAACCGCGCCCGGCCGTCGCGCCGGGCCGAGATGGCGGATCGCCAGGCGGCGCTGCGGGCGCGCCTCGCGGCGGCGCTCGGGCCGCAGCTCGCCTTCCTGGACGCGATCCGCGCGGCGCTGCCCGACGACGGCGTGGTGGTCGACGAGGTCACCCAGATCGGCTTCGCGGCCCGTCTCGCCTTCCCGGTCTACGGGCCACGCACCTTCCTGTCGCCGGGCTATCAGGACAATCTCGGCTGGGGCTACGCGACGGCGCTCGGCGTGCAGGACGCCCGGCGCGACGTGCCGGTGCTGTCGATCAACGGCGACGGCGGCTTCATGTACACGGCGAACGAGCTGGCCACCGCGGTGCGCCATCGCATTCCGCTCGTTGCGATCGTGTTCGACGACGGCGCCTTCGGCAATGTCCGCCGCATCCAGGAGGAGCAGTTCGGGAACCGGCTGATCGCCTGCGACCTCGCCAACCCGGACTTCGTCAAGTTCGCCGAGAGCTTCGGGGCGGTGGCCGAGCGCGCCCGGACGCCGGAGGAGCTGGGCGCGGCGCTGGCGCGCGGCTTCGCCCGCCGCGACGGGCCGACCCTCATCACCGTGCCGGTTGGGCCGATGCCGTCGCCGTGGCGATTCATCCATCTGCCGCGGGTGCGGGGCGGCTGACGCCGGGCTCCTCTACCCGCAGCCAGCGCCCTACTCGGCCCCCCCGGCCGGCGGCTCGCTCGTCCGCCGCCGCCGCTTGCGGCCGGTCGCGTCCGGCGCCGTCGGGCCGCCCAGCGCCTCGCGCACCTTGGCGGCGAGATCGGCCTTGCGGTACGGCTTGTTGAGCAGGGTGACGTCGGGATCGAGGCGGCCGTGGTGGACGATGGCATCCTCGGCATAGCCCGAGGTGTACAGCACCTTCACGCCCGGCCGCCGGCGCACCACCTCGGCGGCGAGATCGCGGCCGTTCATGCCGCCCGGCATGATCACGTCGGTGAACAGGAGATCGAACAGCGCGCCCTGCTCGATCAGGTCGAGCGCCTGCGGCCCGCCATTCGCCGAGAACGTCCGGTAGCCGAGATCCTGAAGCAGCGTGATCACGTTGCGCCGCACCAGGTCGTCGTCCTCCACCACCAGGATGGTCTCGTGGCCGCCCGTCATCACGACGGCGGACGACGTCTCCTCGGCGCCCTCCTCGGCCTCGCTGATGCGCGGCAGGTAGAGCTTGACCGAGGTGCCCTGCCCCTCCTCGCTGTACAGCTTCACATGGCCGCCCGACTGGCGGATGAAGCCGTACACCATGCTGAGGCCGAGCCCGGTGCCCCGCCCCACCTCCTTGGTGGTGAAGAACGGCTCGAACACCTTCTCGCGCAGCGTCGCCGGAATGCCGGTGCCGTCGTCGCTCACCGCGATCATAACGTAATCGCCGGGGCGGGCGTCCGGATTGCTCTCCGCATAGGTGCCGTCGAGCGTCACATTGGCGGTCTCGACGACGAGCTTGCCGCCGTTCGGCATGGCGTCGCGGGCGTTGACCGCCAGGTTGATCAGCGCGGTGGAGAGCTGCGAGGCGTCCACCATGGCGCGCCACAGCCCCTCGCCCATCATGGCGGCGAGCTCGATGTGCTCGCCCAGCGTCGGGCGCAGCAGCCGCGCCGTGTCGGTGACCAGGCCGTTGATGTCGGTCGGCCGCGGCTCCAGCGGCTGCCGGCGCGCGAAGGCCAGAAGCTGGCGGGTGAGATCGGCGCCGCGCCGCGCCGCCTGATCGATCACCCGCGCGATGGTGGCGAGATGCGGACGGTCGGCGACCCCCTTGGTGAGGATCTCGATCGTGCAGGTGATCGCCGTGAGGATATTGTTGAAGTCGTGGGCCACACCGCCGGTGAGCTGGCCGATGGCGTCCATCTTCTGGCCCTGGCGAAGCTGGCGCTCGATATGCTTCGACTTGGTCAGGTCGTGATACAGCAGCACGGCGCCGCGCACCGTGCCGTCGCCATCGTAGATCGGCCGCGCCGTCAGCGACAGCGCCAGCTCGCGCCCCGAGGCCTGATCGCGCAGCACCAGCTCGGCGCCGTCGATCGGCTCGCCCCGCAGCACCCGGGCGAGCGGCCGATCGTCTCCCACGATCGCCGTGCGGCCGTCGGCGTCGAGCAGCAGATAGGACTTCTCCCACTCGTCCAGCGACACGCTGGCGTCGATGCCGAGCAGCGTCTTGCAGGCCGGGTTGACGTGCAGGAAGTTTCGGTTCTCGTCGGTGACCAGGAAGGCGTCCGGGATGCTGGCGATGGTCTTGTCGAGCAGCTCGGCGCTGCGCGCGGCCGCCAGCGTCTTCTCGGTCAGCTCGGAGACGTCGCGGTAGACCACCACGGCGGCCTCGTGCTGGCCGGCGTCGTTGCGGATCGAGCGGCCGCTCGCCACGATGTGGAGATCGGGCACGCCGTCGCGCCGGCAGATCACGTACAGGTTGTCGAAGCTCTCGCCCTGAAGGGCGCGGCCGATCGGCGTCTCGCCGGGCGGATAGGGCGTCACCCCGTCGGCGCGATAGCGCCGGTAGATGCGCTGCCACGCCTCCGAGCCGATGTCGAGACCGTCCCCGAACATCGCCTTGCAGGTCGCGTTGGCGAACAGCGTGTGGCCGTCGGCGTCGACCATCAGCACCGCCTCGGCCATGGTGTCGATGATGGTCCGCAGCAGATCGGAGTAGCGGCGGGCCTCCGCCTCGCTCTCCCGGCGGGCGCGCTCGGCCTGCTGGCGGTCGGCGATGTCGAGCGCGGTGGAGATGCGGTAGCGGACGCTGCCGTCGGGGTTGCGGATGCTGGTGACGGTCACCTCGACCGGCACGGTCGAGCCGTCCCGGTGCAGGAACTCCGACTCGTAGGTGATCCGCCCGGCGCGGTCGGCCTCGGCGACCGCCGCCGCCACCCGCGGCCGCTCGGCCTCCGGATAGGTGTCGAGCACATCGGCCCCACACACCTCGGCGACCGTCCGGCCGGTCATCGCGGCGCGGGCCGGATTGGCGAACGTGATGGTGTTGCTCGCCGCATCGCTGACCACCATGCCGATGGCGGCGTTCTCGAAGGCGTCGGCCCAGCGGCGCAGCTCGGCCTCCCGGGCGACGTGCTCGGTGATGTTCTCGGTGAACAGCACGACGCCGCCGATCTCGCCGGCCGGATCGAGCCACGGCCGCATCTCCCAGCGGAACCAGCCCGGGCCGGCACCCGGAGCCTCGAACACGTCGGTGTCGCAGCGCTCGCTGGCTCCGGCGAGGCAACGCGCATGCATGTCGCGCCACCGCTGCGGCAGCCCCGGGAACACGTCGTCATGGCTGCGGCCGACCAGGTTCTGGTCGGCGACCCCGTGGTCCTGCTGGTAGCGCCGGCTCGCCGCGAGATAGCGCATCTCGCGGTCGAACATGGCGATACCGACCGGCGCTGCCTCGATGCACAGCCGGAGCAGCTCGTCCCGGGCATGTGCAGGCGCGGCCACGGGCTCGGCCGCCGCGGCGCCGTTGCTGGGACCAGGGAGAGAAAGGTCGAGCGAAGTCATGACGCTTGTTTATCGCGACCAGGAGGATTTGTGCGACTCCGGTCGGAGAAATCGATGAACATTCCTTGCGCACTGTATACACTCGTCCGTGTACGAGAGAAGCACCACCCGCCGCAAGTCCGGTGTGGCAGTCCGGTCGCACCGCGATGGCGCGTCTTCTCTTGATCGACGACGACGAACTGGTCCGCACCGCACTCGCGGTTCTGCTGGCCGCCGAGGGGTACCAGGTCGAGGCCGCGCCGGATGGCCGCAGCGGCGTGGCGACGCTGGAGGCCGGGCGTTTCGATCTCGTCCTCTGTGACATCTTCATGCCCGAGATGGACGGCTTCGAGACGCTGCGGGCGGTGCGCCGGCTATGTCCCGGCCTGCCGGTGGTGATGATGTCGGGCCACACCCGCTTTCAGCGCAACCGCAAGGGGCCCGACTTTCTCCGCATGGCGGTCGACCTCGGCGCGGCGGCGAGCCTGAGCAAGCCGCTCGATCCGGCCGAGGTGCTGGCGGTGGTGTGGCGCTGCCTGCCGCCCTGCCCCGAGCTCCTGGAGCAGCCGCCGGCCCATCCGCCACCCGGGTCCGGCCCGGACTCCCCCGCCGCATGAGCCGCCGAGGGCGCCCTTCGCGAACGCCTCGCAGTCGCGTCAAAGCCCAGGATTATCCCTTACTTTCAGGCACTTCGCCGCAATGCTAACGATCCTCTCGCGTCTGGTTCGAGCCGGCGGCGAGGCACCATGGGCGAGCTTCTGAAGCGGTACGGGCTGGTGACCACCGCGGTGGTCGGCCTGGTGGTCGGCCTCGTCGCCTGGGGGCTCGGCGCCCCGAACCTCGCCCATTGGGCTTGGGCGGCCGGCACCGCCCCGGTGGTGGTGGCGCTCGCCATCTCGATCGCCCAGGCGCTGCTCGCCGGCCGCATGGGGGTCGACGCCGTCGCTTTCGTGTCGATGAGCGCCGCGCTCGCGTTCGGCGAGCCGCTCGCCGGGGTGGTCGTCGCCATCATGTACACGGGCGGCAATGTGCTGGAGGACATCGCGGTGGCGCGGGCCGAGCGCGACCTGCGCGCCCTGGTCGACCGGGCCCCGCGGATCGCCCATCGCCGCACCGGCGACGCCGTCGAGGATGTGCCCATCGAGGCGATCGCGGTCGGCGATCGCGTGCTGGTGCGGGCCGGCGAGGTGGTGCCGGTGGACGGCGCCGTCGTCGACACCGGCGCGCTGATCGACGAGTCGGCCCTCACCGGCGAGGCGCTGCCGGTGACCCGCCGGCCCGGCGAGGACGTGCGCAGCGGCACCGTCAATGTCGGCGGCACCTTCGAGATGCGGGCGACCGCGACCGCCGGCGAGAGCACCTATGCGGGGATCATCCGGCTGGTCACGGCGGCGCAGACCGCCAAGGCCCCGTTCATCCGTATCGCCGACCGCTGGGCGCTGCTGCTGCTGCCCGTCACCCTGGTGCTGGCGGGCGCCGCCTGGGCGTGGTCGGGCGATCCGATCCGGGCGCTCGCCGTGCTGGTCGCCTCGACCCCCTGCCCGCTGATCCTCGCCGCCCCGGTCGCCTTCATCGCCGGGGTGTCGCAGGCGGCCCGCCACGGCATCCTGGTCAAGGGCGGCGGCGCCCTGGAGGCGCTCGCCCGCACCGCCACGGTGATGTTCGACAAGACCGGCACCCTGACGGTCGGCGGCGCCCGGCTGGTGGCGATCGAGACCGCACCGGGCGAGAGCGCCGACGACGTGCTGCGGCTGGCCGCCTCGCTGGAGCAGGCGTCGCACCATGTGGTCGCCAGCGCCATCATGGCGGCGGCGGCCGAGCGCGGCCTCGCCCTGACGCTCCCCTCCGAGGTGCGCGAGAACCTCGGCTCCGGCCTGGAGGGCCGGGTCGGCCCCCACCTCCTGCGGGTCGGCTCGCCCGCCATGGTGTTCGGCACCGTCCGGCCGCCCGACTGGGCGGTGCGGGCGCTGCGCCGGGCGTCGTGGCGGTCGGCGCTCGCCGTGTTCGTGCTCGTCGACGGGCGCCCGGCCGGGGCGCTGCTGCTCGCCGACGAGCTGCGCAAGGAGACGCCGCGGGCGATCCAGATGCTGCGCTCGACCGGCATCGCCCGCATCATGATGGTGACCGGCGACCGCGCCGACGCGGCCGAGACCATCGGGGCGGCGCTCGATCTCGACGGCGTGCTGGCCGACCGCAGCCCATCCGACAAGGTCGATGCCGTCGTCACCGAGCAGCGCCTCGCCCCCACCCTGATGGTCGGCGACGGCATCAACGACGCCCCGGCGCTGGCGGCCGCCGGGGTCGGCATCGCCATGGGGGCGCGCGGCGCCTCCGCCTCCTCGCAAGCCGCCGACGTGGTGATCCTGGTGGACCGGCTCGACCGCGTCTCGCAAGCCGTCGCGGTCGCCCGGCGGGCGCGCGGCATCGCGGTGCAGAGCATCGTGGTCGGCATGGCGCTGTCGGCCGTCGCCATGCTGGCGGCCGCCTTCGGCTGGCTCACCCCGGTGGCCGGCGCCCTGGTCCAGGAGGCGATCGACGTCGCCGTCATCCTCAACGCCCTGCGGGCGCTGACACCCGGCCGGGCTGCCGGCTTCCGACGCCCGATGCCCTCGGCCGCAGCGCGCGACCTGCGCGAGGACCACGCCCGCCTGGAGCGCGACCTCGACGGTCTGCGCACCATCGCCGATGCCCTCGACGACGCCGACCCGGCCCGCGCCGTGGCGCTGATCGGCGAAGCCCACCGGCTGGTGACCGAGCATGTGGTGGCCCACGAGCGCGACGACGAAGTCTCGGTCTATCCCCGCCTCACCCGCTTCCTCGCCGACAACCACGGCCTCGCCGCCATGAGCCGGGCGCACCGGGAGATTCAGCACCTAGCCCGCCTGCTCGGCCGCCTCGCCGACGGCCTGCGGCCCGAGGATGTCGACCGCTACCTGATCCGCGACGCCCAGCGGGTGATCGAAGCGATCGAGGCGCTGGTGCGCATCCACAACGCCCAGGAGGAGGACATCTACGAGCACGCGGTCGCCGCCTGAGAACCCGGGGCCAGTAACGACATGCCGGCGCGCCCTCGGGCGGTACGCCCGAACTCGAGAATCCGTTGGATTTCCGCGAATATCGGGCCGTGCTGCTCGACCTCGGGGCGGCGGCGCGCTAAGATTCGTCGGGATGATCGATAAATAATCGACCTATCGGTTTCTTCCCCCTGCATTCGGCGGGCGTCCCCGGCCCGCTCCGTTCCGCTCCGTTTCATGCCGACAGAGGGTCCGTTGCGTTCGCGATCCGTCCGCGTCTCCGGTCTCCCCACCCCGTCCGAGGCCGTCGAACCCATCACCACCACCGAAGCGCTGGCCGCCACCTGCGAGCGCATGGCGGCGCATCCGTTCATCACCGTCGACACCGAGTTCCTGCGCGAGTCGACCTACTACCCGCTGCTGTGCGTCGCCCAGATGGCGACCCCGGACGAGGCCGTGGTGGTCGACGCGCTGGCCGAGGGCATCGATCTCGCGCCGTTCTACGCCCTGATGGCCAACGAGCGCGTCCTCAAGGTCTTCCACGCCGCCCGCCAGGACATCGAGATCGTCTGGCACCAGGCGTCGCTGATCCCGCATCCGATCTTCGACACCCAGGTCGCCGCCATGGTGCTTGGCTACGGCGACGCCATCTCGTACGACCAGCTCGTCCACCGCATCACCGGCGACGCTCTCGACAAGTCGAACCGCTTCACCGACTGGTCGCGGCGACCGCTGACGCCGGCCCAGATCACCTACGCGATCTCGGACGTCACCCATCTGCGCGACGTCTACCAGGCGCTGGCGGCCGATCTCGCCCGCCGCGGCCGCACCAACTGGGTCGACGAGGAGATGGAGATCCTCACCTCGCCCGACACCTACCGGGCCGACCCCGACACCGCCTGGGAGCGGCTGAAGAGCCGGGTGCGCAAGCCCAAGGAGCTGGCGGTGCTGATCGAGGTCGCGGCCTGGCGGGAGCGCGAGGCGCAGACCCGCGACGTGCCGCGCGGCCGCGTGCTCAAGGACGACGTCATCGGCGAGATCGCCGTGCAGGCGCCGACCACGCCGGAGCGGCTGGCGAGCCTGCGCTCGCTGCCCAAGGGCTTCGAGCGGTCGCGCTGGGGCCAGGATATTCTCGACGCCATCCAGGCCGGCCTCGCCCGCGATCCGAAGACGCTGCCGCCGATCGAGCGGCATCGCCCGCTCGCCAACGGCAGCGCCACCGTCGAGCTGCTCAAGGTGCTGCTGCGGATGACGGCCGAGCGCGACGGCGTCGCCGCCAAGGTGATCGCCACCGTCGACGACCTCGAGCACATTGCGGCCGACGACGAGGCGGACGTGCGTGCCCTCAAGGGCTGGCGCCGCGAGCTGTTCGGCGAGAAGGCGCTCGCCCTCAAGCACGGGCAGCTCGCGCTGGCGGTGGAGCGCGGCCGGGTGATCCTGGTCGAGCGAAGCTGATCGCGCCGCGACGGGCGCGGCCGCACGGCAGTCCTCTCCGACTGCATCCTCCGTCATGGCCAGGCCTGCCCGGCCATCCCCGTCTGTGTTGCTGCTCGGCCTGAAGTCGTGGATGCCGGGCACGAGGCCGGCATGACAAGTCGCCCTCAGCATTAGTCCGTTTCCTGCCCAACCCGGCGATATCGTTCCGACATCGCAGCAAGATTAGCTGATCAGTTTTCGAAAGTTTTTAGGCTTCTATGGCGAACTGGCATCTGACCACTCGCCGACCTGCCGGACTTTCACATGCGCAGCCTTCTCCGCGTCCCCTCGCTCCGGGCCACGTTCGAGGCCCTGAACCGATCCCAGGCCATCATCGAGTTCGAGACGGACGGGACCATCATCACGGCGAACGAGAACTTCCTCGCCGCGATGGGCTACAAGCTCGACGATGTGCGCGGGAAGCACCACCGCATGTTCGTCGATCCGGCTTACGCCGCCAGCTCCGCGTACCATGATTTCTGGGCGAAGCTGAACCAGGGCGAGTTCATGCAGGCGCAGTTCAAGCGCATGGGCAGCGGCGGCCGCGAGGTGTGGATCGAAGCCTCCTACAATCCGCTGCTGAACGCCCGCGGTCGTGTCTTCCGTGTGGTGAAGTTCGCCACCGACATCACCAAGGCCAAGCTCGAGCACGCCGAGCTGTGCGGCAAGGTGAACGCCATCGACCGCTCCCAGGCGGTGATCGAGTTCGAGCTGGACGGAACGATCATCACGGCCAACCAGAACTTCCTCGCCGTGATCGGCCATACGCTCCCCGAGATCCAGGGGCGGCACCACAGCATGTTCGTCGATCCGGCCTATCGGGCGAGTGCCGAGTATCGGGAGTTCTGGGTCGCCCTCAACCGCGGTGAATTCCGCAGCGGTCAGTTCCGTCGCCTCGGCAAGGGTGGCCGGGAGGTCTGGATCGAGGCGTCCTACAATCCGATCTTCGACATGAACGGGCGGATGTACAAGGTCGTGAAATTCGCCACAGACCTGTCCGAGCGCAAGGCCGAGAACGCCGCGCTGGCCGCCACGTTCGAGTCGAACGTCAAGGGGCTGGTCGGCACCGTCGCGACATCGGCCGGCCAGATGCAGCACACCGCGCAGGCGCTCGCCCTGGCGGCCGAGCAGACCAGCAGCCAGTCCGCCACCATGGCGACCGCCTCCGAGGCGCTGGCCGGATCGGTCGACGAGATCGCTCGCGAGCTGGCCGAGGCCAGCAGCGTGATCGCCCTCGCGGTCGACGAGGCCACCAAGTCGGACAAGATGGTGAGCGAGCTCGTCGACGCCGCCGACACGGTCAGCGAGGTGACCAAGATCATCGCCCAGATCGCCGCGCAGACCAATCTGCTGGCGCTCAATGCGACGATCGAGGCGGCGCGGGCCGGCGAGGCGGGCAAAGGCTTCGCGGTCGTCGCCTCGGAGGTGAAGACGCTCGCCAACCAGACCGCCGACGCGACCAAGCAGATCGATCAGCAGATGCGCGGCATCCAGGATTCCAGCAAGATCACGGCGGCCGCCATCCAGGAGTTCAATCGCGTCATCGGCCGCATCAGCGCCGTGAACGCCTCGATCTCCGGCGCGATCGAACGCCAGTCGGCGGCGACCCGCGATGTGTCGACCACGATCGCCGGCGTGACGCACGCGGCCGCCGACACCGGCCGCTCGTCCGCCGAGATGCTCGCAGGCGCACAGGTCTTGCAGACGCGCGCCAGCGATCTTGAAGACCGCGTCGACGCCTTCCTCCGGCGCGTGCGAGCGATGTGAGGTCGGGTCCGGCCTGATGCCGGAGCGACCCCAACCGCAGCCGCCGTCCGGTGGGTTCGAACGGCTCTCAGGTCACCAGCACGGCCTCGCGGCCGATCAGCCGGGCGAGCTGGCGCAGCCGGTTGGCCACGCGCTCGCCGGCGAGCGCCGTGTAGCGGCCGGTGAGCGACAGCTGGAGCTGGCCTTGCCGCACCACCAGCGGGGTCTCGGGCAGCACCCCCGGCATGGCGGAGGAGATCAGATAGGCGACCCGCATGGCACCGCCGAGCACGCGGGCCCGATCGATCATGCGGGCGGTGGCGAGCTCGCGCATGCCGGGCGCCAATTCGCCCTCGAACAGGCCGACATGGCGGAAGTACACGGCGAGCGCCAGGAAGGCGCGGCCCGGATGGTCGACGCCGAGGAAGTTGGCGTGCGAGATGACGTTGAACGACTGCTCGCCGCGATAGTCGGGATGCGCCCGCCAGGCGATGTCGCCGAGCAGGCAGGCGGCGTGGCGCAGGCGGGTCTCGGCGTCGGTCTCCTCGATGCCGGTCGAGGCCATGAAGGCGTCGGTCCAGTCGACCAGCTCGAGCCCGTGGGCCGGCGAGCGCGAGCGTAGCTGATTCAGCTCCATCGAGGCGGCGACCAGCGGGTCGCGCCGGCGCTCGCGTTCCCCCAGCGCCTCGTACAGTAGGCCCTCGCGCACGCCGGTCGCCGACACCACGATCTCGCGCGGCTTGCCATAGCGGATGATGTGCTCGAGCACGATCGCCGCATAGGCGAGCAGCGGCCGCCGTGTCTCGCTGATGGAGTCGATCTGCGACAGGATCTCGGGATTCACCCGCCGCACCAGGCGCACGAACTCCAGCGCCTCCTTGGCCGGCACGATGTAGTTGTGCATCACGTGCAGCGGATATCCGGTCTGCCGCATGTGCAGGCGGGTCAGCGCCCGCCAGGTGCCGCCGACCGCGTAGAAGGCGCGGCCGGCACCGCCCTTGAGCAGGCGCACGTCGCGCAGCGCCGTGTCGACGATCCTCTCGGCCTTCTTGAGCGAGCGCGCCGAGATGTCTTGCAGGGCGAGGCCGCCGAGCGGCAGCGTGATGCCGCCCTTGAGGCGGGTGCCGCGGGCGTCGACCAGCTCCAGCGAGCCGCCGCCGAGGTCGCCGACGATGCCGTCCGGCTCGTGAATGCCCGACACGATGCCGAGCGCCGACAGCATCGCCTCGCGCTTGCCGGACAGCACGTCGATCTTGGCCCGGCAGATCCTCTGGGCCTGGCGGATGAACTCGGGGCCGTTCTCGGCGTCGCGGCAGGCCGCGGTGGCGACCACCCACAGCCGCTTGACCCCGATGGTGTCGCACAGCACCCGGAAGCGCCGCAGCGACTGATAGGCGCGCTCCACCGCATCGGCGGCGAGCAGCCCGGTGGACAGCACCTCGCGGCCGAGCCCGGCCAGCACCTTCTCGTTGAAGATCGGGGTGGGGCTGCGGGTGAGCCCCTCGTAGACCACGAGCCGGATCGAGTTCGATCCGATGTCGATGACGCCCACCGGCGGCCCGGTGTCGAGCCGTCCCGGGGCCGGTTCCTTCACGGCGGGGGCGCGCCTAGGCACGGTCTCCCCGCCGGGTGAAGCTGCGCGGCGACGAGTCCTTCACCGACTTGCCGCGTCCGGACAGGCTGGGGTTGGTCATGAAGTACTTGTGCGCGTTGAAGGGCTCCTCGCCCGAGGCCGCCTTCATACGGGTCGAGCCGCCGTCCGGCAAGAGCGTCCAGCTCTGCTCGTTGTCCTTGAAGTTGGCCATCATGATCTGGTCGAGCACCTGCTCGTGCACGGTCGGATTGAGGATCGGGCACAGCACCTCGACCCGGCGGTCCAGGTTGCGGGGCATCATGTCGGCCGACGAGATGTAGACATGGGCCTTGGCGTGCGGCAGGCCGTGGCCGTTGCCGAAGCAGTAGATGCGGCCGTGCTCCAGGAAACGGCCGATGATCGACTTGACCCGGATGTTGTCGGAGAGCCCCGGCACGCCCGGCCGCAGGCAGCAGATGCCGCGCACCACGAGATCGATCGGCACGCCGGCCTGCGACGCCTCGTAGAGGGCATCGATGATGCCGGGGTCGACCAGCGAGTTCATCTTCATCCAGATCGCGGCCGGCCGTCCGGCCCGGGCATGGGCGGTCTCCTCGGCGATGTGGGTGAGCATGCGGGTGCGCAGGTCGAGCGGCGACACCGCGAGCCGCTCCAGCCCGGCCGGCTCGGCATAGCCGGTGATGAAGTTGAACACGCGGGCGACATCGCGGGCGATCGCCGGATCGGCCGTGAAGAACGACAGGTCCGTGTAGACCCGCGCGGTCTGCGGGTGATAGTTGCCGGTGCCGGTGTGCACATAGGAGAGCGGCTTGCCGCTCTCGCGGCGGACCACCAGCGACAGCTTGGCGTGGGTCTTCAGCTCGATGAAGCCGTAGACCACCTGAGCGCCGGCGCGCTCCAGGTCCTTGGCCCAACGAATGTTGGCCTCCTCGTCGAAGCGCGCCTTCAGCTCGACCACGGCAGTGACCGACTTGCCGGCCTCGGCCGCCTCGGCCAGCGCCTTGACGATCGGCGAGTCCTTGGAGGTGCGGTAGAGCGTCTGCTTGATCGCCACCACGTCGGGGTCGCGGGCCGCCTGCTGGAGAAACTGGACGACGACGTCGAACGACTCGTAGGGGTGATGGACGATCAGGTCCTTCTGCCGGATCGCCGCAAAGCAATCGCCCGCATGGTCGCGGATGCGCTCTGGAAAGCGCGGATTGTAGGGGACGAATTCGAGGTCGGGGCGATCAAGAGCGGAGAGCTGCGACAGCTCGGAGAGCGCCAGCACCCCGTCGACCAGGAACACCTCGTCGTCGGCGACCGCCAGCTCGCGCTGGACGAACCGTTGCAGGTCGGCCGGCATGGCGGCGTCGAGCTCGAGCCGGATCACCGAGCCGCGGCGGCGGCGCTTGAGCGCCGTCTCGTAGAGGAGAACGAGGTCCTCCGCCTCCTCCTCGATCTCCACCTCGGAGTCGCGCAGCACCCGGAATCCGGCCTGCCCCTTGAGCACGTAGCCGGGGAACAGCCGCGGCGTGAACAGCGCGATGGTGTGCTCCAGCGTGATCAGGCGCACCTGCCCGGACGCCTCGTCGCCGCCGGCGAGCCGGATGAAGCGCTCGATCTTGGACGGCATGCGGATCAGCGCGTTCATGGCCCGGCCGTCGCGGCCGCGGGCGAGCTGGAGGGCGAGCGAAAAGCCGAAATTGGGGATGAACGGGAACGGGTGCGCCGGGTCGATGGCGAGCGGCGTCAGCACCGGAAAGATGTGGTGGAGAAAATAATCCTCGAGCCAGGCCCGCTCGGCCTTCTTGAGATCCGGCGCCTCGACGAAGTCGATCCGCTGGGCCGCCAGCTCCTCCTTCAGCTCGCGCCACAGGCGCTGCTGCTCCTCGCCCAGCACCTTGACGCTCTCGTTGATGCGCGCGAGCTGCTCGCCCGGGGTGAGTCCGTCGGGGCTCTTGGTCACGATGCCTTCGCGCACCTGCCCCTTGAGGCCGGCGACCCGGACCATGAAGAACTCGTCCAGATTGTTGGCCGAGATCGACAGGAACCGGACCCGCTCCAGCAGGGGATGGTGCCGATTGGCCGACTCCTCCAGGACCCGCCGATTGAACTGGAGCCACGACAGCTCCCGGTTGATGAAGCGGTCGGGGTCGAGCGTCGTCCCGGGCCGCGCGGCGTCGCGGGCGACGGGCGCCAGGCCCTGCTCGCCGGGCCACGCTGCCGTCTGTTCGAGACTCTGCTGATCGACCATGCTCGTCCTGCCCATGCTCGGCCGCTCCGCGAGTCGCCGTGCCATACCGCCAGACCTCCGACTATGGGGTTGGACGAGACCTAAGGCCAGTCCTGGACCGAAGGATGACGCGGACGGGAAGTCGCGCCCGCCGACCGCGGCGGCCGATCCGGCGGCGGCTAGTCGCGGCTGCCGGCCCGCCGGCGGCCGCTACGCTCCCGGGCGCCGGTCGGCATCCGCCGCCGCCCCGCCCTCCGGCTCCGGGTCGTCGTCCTCGTCCGGCTCGCCATTCCCCAGCAGCTCCACGGCGAGCGCCCGGGTCACCGGCCGCTGCCGCCGCAGGCCCTCGTCGTCGAGGCGCGCCACCACGGCCCGGGCGGCCGTGAACGAGCGCTCGATCCGCCGCTCCAGATAGGTCAGGAGGCCGTCGTCGACGGCGAGCTGGCGATCGGCGAACAGCTTCACCAGCACGGCCCGCAGGAGCGCGTCGTCGGGCGCGGCCAGCGACAGCACCGGCAGGGCGCGCAGCCGCGACCGCAGATCGGGCAGGCGCAGCGGCCAGGCGGCCGGCGGCGTCCGTGTCGTCAGCAGCAGGAAGGCCCCGGCCTCGCGGGCCAGATTGAGCAGATGGAACAGCGCCACCTCGTCGAGCCCGGGGCCGGCATCCTCGATCACCAGGGCGCCGGTGGCGAGCGCCGCCGGCACCCCGGCCGCGTCGAGCGCCGCGGCCGGAACGATGCGGGCGTCCGCCCGGGCCGCCCAGATCGCCGCCAGATGGGTCTTGCCGGCACCGTCCGGCCCGGCCAGCACCAGCGCGCGCGCCGGCCAGTCGGGCCAGCGGTCGACGGCGTCGAGGGCGGCGGCGTTCGACGGCCCGCGCAGGAAGTCGTCGCGGGCCAGGCTCTCCGGATGGTCGAAGCCGAAGGCGAGCTGCTCCGGCTCGGCCCCGCGGTCCGCCATCAGCCGGGCTCGCCTTCCGTGGCGTTCATGTGGTGCACCCACTCCCGGGTGTAGAAGCCGATCGACACCAGCGTCAGCGCCGCCACCAGGTACATCAGCACGGCCTGCACCGGCTGCGCGTCGAAGCCGAAGCCCAGCGCCGCCAGCACCACCGAGGCGAAGACGATCTGCACCACCGTGTTCAGCTTCGACACCCACAGCGGCCGCACCTTGATGGGCCGACCGAGCAGCAGCGTGAACATGACGGCCGCGACGATCAGGACATCGCGGGAGACCACCAGGATCACCAGCCACAGCGGGATGGCGCCGACCATGCCGAGCCCGACGAAGATGGCGATGATCAGCGCCTTGTCGGCCAGGGGGTCGAGATGCGCCCCGAACTCGGTGGTCATGCCGAACCGCTTGGCCAGGAAGCCGTCGATGGCGTCGCTCAGGCCAGCGGCCAGGAACAGCAGAAAGGCGAGCCGCATCTCGTTCGCCGCGATGGCCCAGACCAGCACGGGAACCAGCAGGATACGCGCAATAGTTACGACATTCGGGAGATTCACGATCACACCCCGGCTCGCAGCTTCCGGCAACCCTCCCGGGCGCGAGCCCTCGGGCTTCATATTGTGATCGGCAACATTGCGCTAGGCCCGATTCCCACGTACCACCCCGCATCCAATCGTCACGGGCTGCGTGAGATCGTCCATGAGTGAGAGCCGCCGTCCGGGCCTGACCTACGCCGACGCGGGTGTCGACATCGATGCCGGCAACCGGCTGGTCGACCTGATCAAGCCGCTGGTGCGGGCCACCCGCCGGCCGGGCGCCGACGCCGAGATCGGCGGATTCGGCGCCGTCTTCGACCTCAAGCCGGCCGGTTTCACCGATCCGGTGCTGGTCGCCGCCACCGACGGGGTCGGCACCAAGGTCAAGATCGCGGTGGACACCGGCCACCACGACACCATCGGCATCGACCTCGTCGCCATGTCGGTCAACGATCTCGTGGTGCAGGGCGCCGAACCGCTCTTCTTCCTCGATTATTTCGCCTGCGGCCGGCTCGATCCGGAGCGCGCCGCCCGCATCGTGTCGGGCATCGCCGAGGGTTGCCGGCAAGCCGGCTGCGCCCTGATCGGCGGCGAGACCGCCGAGATGCCGGGGGTCTACCAGGGCGACGACTACGACCTCGCCGGCTTCGCGGTCGGCGCCGCCGAGCGCGGCGGCCTGCTGCCGCGCCCGGTCGCCGCCGGCGACGTGGTGCTCGGGCTGGCCTCCTCCGGGGTCCACTCCAACGGCTACTCGCTGGTGCGCCGCATCGTGGCGCGCTCCGGCCTCGCCTGGGAGGCGCCGGCTCCGTTCGATCCGGCCCGCTCGCTCGGCGAGGCGCTGCTGACGCCGACCCGCATCTATGTGGCCGGCTGCCTGACGGCGCTGCGCGAGACCCGGGCCGTCAAGGCGTTCGCCCACATCACCGGCGGCGGCTTCCCCGATAACATTCCGCGGGTGCTGGGCAAGGGCCAGGGCGTGCGCATCGATCTCGACGCCATCCCGGTGCCGCCGGTGTTCCGCTGGCTCGCCGCCGCCGGTGAGGTGGCGCCGGCCGAGATGCTGCGCACCTTCAACTGCGGCATCGGCATGATCGCCGTGACGGCCCCCGAGGATGCCGACGCGGTGGCGGCGGCGCTGACCCGGGCCGGCGAGCGGGTGACGCGGATCGGCACGGTGGGTGCGGCCACGGGCGACGAGCGGGTGACCTACACGGGCCGGCTCGCCCTGGAGGCGTGACCATGGCGGCCAGCGCGGTGGATATCGAGAGCGCGCAGCGCGCCCGCATGCGGGTGGCGATCCTGATCTCGGGCCGCGGCTCCAACATGGTGGCGCTGATCGAGGCAGCCGCCGATCCGGCCTTCCCGGCCGAGATCGCGCTGGTGCTGTCGAACCGGCCGGATGCCGCGGGGCTTGCCCGCGCGGCCGCTGCCGGGATCGCCACCAAGGTGATCGATCACAAGGATTTCGGTAAGAATCGCGAGGCGTTCGAGCAGGTCCTTCACGCGACGCTCGAAGCCCACGACATCGCCTGTGTGTGCCTCGCCGGCTTCATGCGGCTGCTCACCCCGTGGTTCGTCGGGCGCTGGGAGGGGCGGATGATCAACGTCCACCCCGCCCTGCTGCCGGCCTTCAAGGGGCTCGACACCCACGCCCGCGCCCTCGCCGCCGGGGTGCGGCTGCACGGCGCCACCGTGCACCTCGTGGTCCCTGAGATGGACTCCGGCCCGATCATCGTTCAAGGCGCCGTCGCGGTCGGCGACGACGACACCCCCGACACCCTGGCGACCCGGGTGCTGGCGGTGGAGCACCGCATCTATCCGCTGGCGCTGCGCTGGCTGGCCGAGGGCCGCATCACGGTGACGGCCGACCGCTGCCGGATCGCCGGCGTCCCGACACCCGACCGGGTGCTGGTCGCCCCCGGCGGCTGATGATCGCCGTCCGGACCGGCCGGCTGTCGTCCGGCGGCACCCGCCACGAAGTCGCCACGCGGCGCCCCGACAGTCGCGCCCCTCGACGCCCCCCGTCCCGAGGACCCCGATGATCACGCTGTACGGCTTCGGCCCGGCCTTCGGCCTGCCCGATCCCAGCGCCTTCGTGATGAAGGCGGAGACGCTGCTGAAGATGGCCGGCGTGCCTTACCGGGTTGCCCTCGGCAACCTGCGCAAGGCGCCCAAGGGCAAGCTGCCTTATATCGACGACGACGGGGCCGTGATCGCCGATTCGACTCTGATCCGCTGGCATCTGGAGAAGAAGTACGGCCTCGCCCTCGACCGCGGCTTGAGCGACCGGGAGCGCGCCGTCGCCTGGGCGTTCGAACGCATGGCCGAGGAGCATCTGTACTGGGCGCTGGTCCATGCCCGCTGGGTCGACGACGCCAATTTCGATCGCGGCCCGCGGCAGTTCTTCGCCTCGCTGCCGGCGCCGCTGCGGCCCGTGGTGATCGCCATGGTTCGCCGTGGCGTGCGCCGCGATCTGCACGGTCAGGGGCTCGCCCGGCATGCCCCCGAGGACCTGCTGCGCCTCGCCACCCGCTCCATCGACGCCATCGCCGAGTATCTGGGCGACAAGCCGTATTTCATGGGCGACGCGCCCACCACGGTCGACGCCACGATGTTCGCCTTCGCGGCCCATGCGCTGTGCCCGCAATTCGTCACCCCGCTGCGCACCGCGGCCGAGCGCCACGGCCCTCTGCGCCGCTATGTCGGGCGCATGGCGGAGCGCTACTTTCCCGACTACGGCGAGCTCGTCGCCGCCGCCTGATCCACGGCGCCCGGAGCAGCCGCCGGGCCATAAAAAAACCCCCGGCGAACCGGGGGCTACGGGACACACCCGCAAGCCGGACGAGCCGGCCCTGTCGCTTACGCGACCTTGAGGTTCTCCGCGGAGGTCTTGCCGCGGTTGGTGACGAGTTCGTACTCGACCACCTGACCCTCGTTCAGGGTGCTGAGGCCGGCGCGCTCGACCGCGGAGATGTGGACGAAGACATCCTTATCCCCGGTCGACGGCCGGATGAACCCATAGCCCTTGGTGGGGTTGAACCATTTGACGGTGCCTTTTTGCATCGTCGGTCTCCTGATCAAGTCTGACGTCGCGATGATCACGACATGCAATCTCTTGCATATCGCGTGACAACCCGGATTTTTGGGGAGTTCCGATACGTCGGCGCCTGCGGACGCACTTCGGGCCGGAGCGGCCAAAAACCGATTGCCGACGCACTAAACGCCAGAACCGCGAGGGACGCAAGTTGAAAGCGCCGACTTTGGACCGGATGTTCTTTTGCGAAACAGCGTCCCATCTGACGATCTAAAGTAACGCCACTGTACCGCACCGCACCATGCTCTGCGACTGCGACGCGCCGCGACGGAAACCGGAGCGTAAAGCATGCTTTACAGCGAACCATGGGGTTGCCGTCACCCCTGTAGAAATACCCCCCGGAACCCACCCTTACAGGATGTCGCAGCCCGGCGCTAAAATATTGGGCGCCCGAGTTGAAATGCTCGTTCCACTGCAACTCGCCCCGCCATAGTGTTCGCGTCGCTATCGTTCGCGTCCTTATCGATACCTGAGTTGCCGATCCGGGTATCCGGGCGCCCTCGCAACGACCTGGACGGTCGAGACCCGATGGCCGGGCCCCTGGAGACTCCGATGTCCCCTGTGAAGACGGCGTCGCGCTGGCCCGACAGGCCAAGCCTGCGGATGCCGCGACCGGCGCGGCTGCTCGCCCTGGCCTCGCTCGCCTTGGCGCTGCCGCTGGCCCTCTCGGCCTGGCTGATGCCCCCGGCCCTGGTGCTGCCCGCCTTCGCCCTGTCGGCCTTCGTGCTGTCCCTGACGCTCACGGTCACGACCCGGCTGCTCTCGGCGTCCGCGGTCTCCCGGCCCACGAGCCCGACGCTTCGCGATGTCGCCGGCGCCTTCGCGCTGGTCGGCGCCGCGGCCGCGATCTTCGCGGACCTCGATCACGCGGCCCGCTGGCTCGGGCCCTGACCTCCGGCGGCCGCCCCGGCGGTCGCCCGCACCCGATCCCCCGCACGGCCGAGCGAGACCGCCGTGAAAGCTCGCCTCACCACCGTCGCCCACCGCTTCCGGCGTCCGGCTCCGGCCCGACGCCGGCCCTGGGCCTGCGAAAGTCCAGCACGATGAACCAGCCCTACGCCGCGCCCGTCGCTCCCCTTCACGCACAAGAGCCGGGCCGTGCGCCTCCGCCCGAGCTGGCGGCGACCGCGGCGCCACCCCACCGTCTGCCGGTCGACGTGGTGGTGGCCGGTCTCGGCTCCGACGCCGCCCGCGGCCTGACCTCCGCCGAGGCGGAGCGCCGCCTGGCCGAGTACGGGCCCAACCAGCTCAAGAGCGCGCCCGAGACGCCGTGGTGGCGCCGGCTGCTGGAGCAGTTCCAGGACTTCCTGGTGATCATCCTGCTGGTCGCCACGGTGATCTCGGCGGTCGAGTGGATTCTGGAGGAGCCGCGCGAGAGCGCCCTGCCCTACGAGGCGATCGTCATCATGGCGATCGTGCTGCTCAACGCGCTGCTCGGCTTCATCCAGGAGGCACGGGCCGAGAAGTCGGTGCGCGCCCTGATGGCATTGGCGGCGCCCGAATCGACGGTGGTGCGCGACGGCGAGCGCCAGCGCATTCCGGCGCACCTGATCGTGCCCGGCGACGTGCTGCTGGTGGAGGCCGGCGACCGCATCCCGGCCGACGCAAGGGTGATCGAGGACGCCAATCTGCGCACCGACGAGGCGGCCCTCACGGGCGAGAGCGTGCCGGTCGGCAAGGACGCCGCCGCCATCGACGCCGATGTCGGCCTCGGCGACCGCAAGAACATGCTGTTCGCCGGCACCACCGCCACCTATGGCCGCGGCCGCGCCGTGGTGGTCGCCACCGCCATGGGCACCGAGGTCGGCAAGATCGCCGAGCTGCTCGAAGGCGCCAAGAAGGAGGCGACGCCGCTCCAGAAGGAGCTCGACCGCACCGGCAAGCGGCTGAGCATCATCATGCTGGCGATCTGCGCCGTCGTCTTCGCCACCGGCCTGATGAAGAACCCGGTGACCGATCTCGACGCCATCCTGAGCCTGTTCCTGTTCGCCGTCGCGCTCGCGGTGGCGGCGATCCCGGAGGCGCTGCCGGCCATCGTCACGGTCGGGCTGAGCCTCGGCGTCCGCCGCATGGCGGCCAGCAACGCCATCGTGCGTAAGCTACCGGCGGTGGAGACGCTCGGCGCCGCCACGGTGATCTGTAGCGACAAGACCGGCACCCTCACCCGCAACGAGATGACGGTGCGCACCGTGCTGGCCGGCGGCACCGCGGTCGATGTCGGCGGCAGCGGCTACGTGCCGGAAGGCGACTTCACGGTCGACGGCCAGCCGCTCGCCGGCCGCCCGGATCTGACCGAGGCGGTGGAGCGGACGCTGCGCGCCGCCGCCCTCGTCAACGACGCGGCGCTGGTCTGCCGCGATGGCCGCTGGCTGGTGCAGGGCGATCCGACCGAGGGCGCCCTGGTGGTGGCGGCCCGCAAGGCCGGTCTCGACGAGGCGGCGCTCGCCCGCCTGCCGCGCATCGCCGAGATCCCGTTCACCTCGGAGCGCAAGCGCCACGCCACCCTGCACGCCGATCGCGACGCGCCCGGCACCCTCACGCTGTGCGTCAAGGGCGCCCCCGAGGTGCTGCTGCCGCGCTGCCGGCAGATGTTCGACGGCAGCCGACTGGTGCCGCTCGACGACGCCGGCCGTGCCGCCGTCACGGCGCAGAACGACGGGCTCGCCAGCCAGGCGCTGCGCACCCTCGCGGTCGCGACGCGCACCGTGCAGGCCGCGACCCTCGGGATCGATCCGGCCGCCGCGGCCGCCGGCCGTACCGGGGACATCGAGCTGCCCGAGGACATCGAGGACGAGCTGGTGCTGCTCGGCCTCGTCGGCATGATCGACCCGCCGCGCACCGAGGCAGCCACCGCGGTGGCGACGGCCCGCACCGCCCACATCCGCACCGTGATGATCACCGGCGACCATCCGGCGACCGCCGAGGCGATCGCCCGCGAGCTGGCGATCGTCGAGCCCGGCACCCGCGTCGTCACCGGGGCCGAGCTGCGGACCATGAACGAGGCCGATCTCGACGCCATCGTGGAGGACGTGCGGGTGTTCGCCCGCGTCGACCCCGACCACAAGCTGCGCATCGTCGAGGCGCTCCAGCGCCGCGGCCACATCGTCGCCATGACGGGCGACGGCATCAACGACGCGCCGGCGCTGAAGACCGCCAATATCGGCGTCGCCATGGGGATCACCGGCACCGACGTCTCCAAGGAGGCCGCCGACATGGTCCTCACCGACGACAACTTCGCCAGCATCGTCAAGGCCATCGAGGAAGGCCGCGGGATCTTCGACAACATCCGCAAGTATCTGGTCTACCTGCTGTCGTCGAACGCCGGCGAGCTGCTCACCATGTTCGCGGGCGTGATGTTCGCCGGCCTGCTCGGCCTCGCCTCGACCAATCACGGGCTGTTCCTGCCGCTGCTCGCCGCCCAGCTCCTGTGGATCAACCTGATCACCGACGGCCCGCCCGCGCTGGCGCTCGGCATCGATCCCAAGGACGCCGACGTGATGCACCGGCGGCCGCGCCGGCGCGGCGCCGGTGTCATCGGCGGCGCCGACTGGGTGCGCATCGCCGGGGTCGGCTCGGTCATGATGGTGGGAACGCTGGCGGTGCTCGACGCCTATTATCCGGGCGGGCTGATCACCCTCTACGCCACGGGCACCGCGCCCAATCCGGCCGACGAGGCGATGGCCCGCACCATGGCGTTCACCACGCTGATGATGTTCCAGCTCTTCAACGTCTTCAACAGCCGCTCGACCCACCGCAGCGCATTCGCGGGCTTCTTCGACAATCCGTGGCTCTTGGGGGCCGTCGCCCTGTCGCTCGCGGCGCAGTTCCTGGTGATCTACGCGCCGTTCATGCAGGCCGCCTTCCAGACCGTGCCGCTCGGCTTCGGCGACTGGATGGTGGCGACCCTGGTGGGCGCCTCGCTGCTGGTGGTGATGGAGATCGTCAAGCTCGCCCTGCGGCTGCGTGGCGGCGAAGCGGACTGACGGCCACCGCGGTCGCGCCGGCCGGTTCACGCCGGCCGGTGCAGGGCGGTTTCAAGCTGGGCGGCTCCGCCCGCGGGCCGATAAGCTCCGGACGGGTGCGCGGCCGGACGCCACCCGGCGGTCCATCGGCAACAAAAAAGGCGGCGCCGGTCTCCGGAGCCGCCTTTATTTTTCTCTGTCCCGCGTTTGTCTGTCCCGAGCCCGGCCGGCCGGGCCGGTCGCCTCACGCCTCGTGCTTGGCGACTGCGGCCCGCTGCTGCTTGGAGCGACGCCACAGGCCGCCCACCACCAGCACCAGCACGGCGAACACCGCCGCGAGCGCCAGCTCGAACTGATGGGCGCCTTCCGGACCCAGGCGCGCCACCACCAGCGGCTCGATCGCCGGATCGGTGGCGATCACCTCGCCGGTGATCCAGCCGAGCAGCGCCGCACCGGCCCAGATCAGGATCGGGAAGCGATCGAGCAGACCCATGATCAGTGCGGCCCCCGCGATGATCAGCGGGATGCTGACGGCGAGACCGAAGACCAGCAGCAGCATGCTACCGCCCGCCGCCGCCGCGATGGCGATGACGTTGTCGAGGCTCATGACGATGTCGGCGACGGCCACCAGGCGGACGGCGCGCCAGAGATGATCGGCCGCCTCCATCTCGCCGTGCGCTTCGTCGGGCACCAGGAGCTTGCAGGCGATGTAGAACAGCGCGATGCCGCCGACGAGCTTGAGATACGGCATCGTCATCAGCGACGCGATGATGACGGTGAAGACGATGCGCAGCCCGACCGCCACGCCGGCACCGAGAATCATGCCCCAGAAGCGTTGCCGCGAGGGCAGGCCGCGGCACGCCATGGCGATCACCACGGCATTGTCGCCGGAGAGCAGGATGTTGATCCAGATGATCTTGCCCACCGCGACCCAGAACGTGGGCTGGGCCATGTCGGCCAGGCCGCTGTGCAGCAGTGCGCTCCAATAGGCAGGATTCAGATAGTCGGCCGCGATCATGATTCGCCTCGTCCGCGGCGGGCCTGGGCCCGGCCGCGCTCCACACTACCTCAGGGAACGAACCACAACCAGCGCGCGACCCGGACCGATCTCAGCCCGAGCGTCAGCCGACGATCTCGTTGCCGGAGAAGAACTGTGCGATCTCGACTGCCGCAGTCTCGGGGGCATCGGAGCCGTGCACCGAATTCTCACCAATCGATTTGGCGTGGGCCTTGCGGATCGTCCCCTCGGCCGCCTTGGCCGGATCGGTGGCACCCATCAGGTCACGATAGCGCGCAATCGCGCCCTCGCCCTCGAGCACCTGGACCACCACGGGACCGGAGATCATGAAATCGACCAGCTCGCCGAAAAACGGCCGCTGGCGGTGCACCGCATAGAAGGTTTCCGCCTGCTCGCGGGTGATGCGGACGCGCTTCTGGGCGACGATCCGAAGACCGGACTGCTCGATCATGGCATTGATCGCGCCCGTCAGATTGCGGGCGGTGGCATCCGGCTTGATAATGGAAAAAGTGCGCTCGACGGCCATGTCAACTCCCCTACATCGGCCCAGCGTGCCGCGGCTTATACTCATCGTATGCACCGGCAGCAAGCGAGGTGCCACGCAGAGCAGCTATAATGCCCGCGCTGCCGCGGCGAAACATTTTTGCTCTCGCACGTGCAAAGCCTGTGGGCAGATCGGCCGCGCCCGCCGCCGCCACGCGCCCTAGACGTCTGCCCCCGCCCCGCCCCGGTTCGGTTGCATTGCGGCGCTACCGTGGGTGCGATCGCCTCAATGGAGACCATCGCATGCGTGTCTTTCTGGCCTTCTTGCTCGGGATCGCCGTCACGGTGGGCGGCGCCTTCCTGCGCGACAGCGTCGCCGCGCCGGCCGACCGTCCGTTCGTGAACTGGGAGGTGGTCAAGGAATCGGTCGACCGCACCGTCGGCCAGGTGCGCGAGCAGTGGAATCGCCTGACCAGTCGCTGAAGCCGACGCGGCTGCCCGGGTTCCGTGCCCCGGTCCGAGGCGTCACGGAACTCGGGGGCCATGGTTGCGCGCTCCGCGCCTTCGCACGGCTCGGAACCATCGAAAGCAGAATTAGCCTGCTAGAGCCCAGTCGGCTCCCACTGCTCCATGACGTCCTCGGCCACCAGGCTGAGGCGGACCGTGTCGGCGTCGACCTCCTCGACCCAGGCGATCGGAATCAGGTGATGCTCGCCACCGGCCTCGGGGTCGGTGCGGGCGAGCTTGATGTGGTCGCCGTCGACCCGGTCGACGGTGCCGATCGGCAGATCGTCGGCTCCGACGACGTCCATATGCTCCCGGATATCGTTGTGCGGCATGGGGTCCTCCCTATGATGTGCCGGATCAAGCCGGTCGCCGCGATCGGGGTTCCGGGCCTTTCGGCGTCCGGCCGGCGCGGCACGCAAGAGAGAGGCGCCATCATGCGGACCGTCTGGTACGAGAGGAACGGCGAGGCACGCGACGTGCTCACCTTCGGCGACATGCCGGTGCCGGAGCCGCAGCCCGGCGAGGTGCGGGTCCGGCTCGCCACCTCCGGGGTCAATCCGTCCGACGTGAAGGCGCGCGCCGGCCGCACCCGCAAGATCGCCTGGCCGCGGGTGATCCCCCACAGCGACGGTGCCGGCGTGGTCGACGCGGTCGGCCAGGGCGTGCCGGCCAGCCGAATCGGCGAGCGCGTGTGGGTGTGGAACGCCCAATGGAAGCGCGCCTTCGGAACCGCAGCCGAGTTCGTCACGGTGCCGGCCGCCTGCGCGGTGTCGCTGCCGGACGCGGTGAGCTTCGAGGCCGGCGCCTGCCTGGGCATTCCGGCAATGACCGCGGCCCATGTGGTGGCCACCGCCGAGACGTGGGCCGGCTCGACATTGCTGATCAGCGGCGGCGCCGGCGCGGTGTCGCACTATGCCATCC
Source organism: Rhodoplanes sp. P11 (assembly GCF_964266735.1). NCBI lineage: Bacteria > Pseudomonadati > Pseudomonadota > Alphaproteobacteria > Hyphomicrobiales > Nitrobacteraceae > Rhodoplanes > Rhodoplanes sp. P11. The sequence continues at coordinate 1,649,332 of NZ_CAXWGY010000001.1, read as the reverse complement.
AGTTCGCCAAGGCGCGCGGCGCCGTCGTCATCACGACGGTGTCGTCGCCCGCCAAGGCCGAGATGGCGCGCGCGGCCGGCGCCGATCATGTGGTGAATTACCGCCGTGAGGATGTCGGCGCCGCCGTCGCCGAGCTGACCGGCGGAGCCGGCGTCGACGCGGTGATCGAGCTCGACATCGCGGCCAATGCGGGCCTGCTGCCGACCGTGCTGCGGCCCAAGGGCACCGCGGTGATCTACGGTACCGGCGCCATGGAGGGGCCGGTGCCGCTCTACTTCTGTCTCAGCAACGCGATCACGCTGCGCTTCGTCTTCGTGTACGAGCTGTCGGACCAGGAGCGCGCCGTGGCGCTCACCACCATCGGCGATGCGCTGGCGGCCAATCGCCTCGCCCACAACATCGCCGAGGTGCTGCCGCTCGAGGCGGCCGCGGCGGCGCACGAGATGGTGGAGAGCGGCCGGGTGGTGGGGAACGTGGTGTTGCGGATCGGCTGATACGAGATCCGGCTCCCGCCTTCGGCCAAAGGCGCGCCCATCAGACGCCCAAAGAAAAAGCGGCGCCAGACCAGCCGGCGCCGCGGATCGGTTCGGGACGAACCCGTCTGTGCAGACCGGCTACTGCCCGTACTTCTCGAGCACGCGCCGGCACGGCACGCTCAGGCGGGCCCGCTGGCTCTGAAAGCAGCTCAATACCGCCATGTCGTCACCGAGGACGCTCTTGCAGAGCTTCACGGCGTCGTTGTGACACGCCTTCTGATCCTCGTCGGTGCCGCGGGTGTTCAGCGGCAGCGGAAATCCCGACTGTGCGACCGCGGCCGACGAGGCGAGTAGCGCGGGGGCGATCAGCAGAACGGCAAGCAAGCGGACCATCGAACCTCCTGTGAACCGTGACGCCGTCACGGCCGTCTGAACCACGTCGCAGCCCCCGCGAATCACGTCGCGGGTCCGATACCTTGGCGCGTCTGGGATCGGAATGCATCGCCGGATTGCGATCCGGCGCAGCTCCCCCTGCCCCGCCAGGGACCCGGCCAATGCGGCATTCCTGTGGTGACGTGGCGCGGTCCGCAAGTTCTCAGGAACCTGCTTCCGGGCGGAACGTTCGATCCTCGTCGGCAAACCCCGGCATCAAGGGTCGAACAGACCGACCAGGAGGACAGCCTATGACGAAGAATCGCTTGTTGATCGCGACTGCGATCTCCGCCCTGGTGGCGGGCACGACCCTCGCGGTCGCGCAGAGTGGTGGCAGTGGAGGCGCGGGTGCGTCGGGCGGTACGGGCGCGTCGGGTGGCCGCGAGACCAGCGGGCAGGGTTCGGGAGCCGGCTCGGGTGCGGGCTCCGGCACCCAGACGCCGGGTGCGCGTGACGGCGGCTCGGCGGGCCAACGCTCGGGTGCCGGCGAGCAGCAGCGCACCGGCTCCGACCGGGCCGGCGAGCAGCGCGACCAGCAGCGCACCGGGCAGGATCGCTCCGGCTCCGGCGATCAGCAGCGTGGCCGGACCTCCGAGACCGAGCGGAGCCAGAGCGGCCAGGATCGCGGCCGGACCACCGAGACGGACCGCACCCAGGACCGCACCCGCACCGGGCAGGATCAGCAGCGCGGCGGCAGCACCACGACGACGACCGAGCAGCGCTCCGGCTCCTCGACCAACACGTCGGTGAACCTGAGCAGCGAGCAGCGCACCCGCATTCACCAGACCATCATCCGCGAAAGCAATGTGCCGCGGGTCAACAGCGTCGACTTCTCGCTGTCGGTGGGCACCACCGTGCCGCGCTCGGTGCGCCTCGCCCGCGTCCCGGCGAGCGTGATCGAGATCTATCCGGCGTGGCGGTCCTACGAGTACTTCGTGGTCGGCGACCAGATCGTCATCGTCGATCCGGGCAACATGCACATCGTCGCTGTCATCGCGGCCTGATCCGAGACGTCGTTCGGATCGCCAAGGGGCCGGCCGTGTGCCGGCCCCGTTTTCATATGAGGCGACGCGGGTCGGGCGAACCGCCGGCCTGTGGGAGGCCCATCGGCGACCAGCCTCCCCGCACACCAAATGCCGCAGCGCCTTTTGATATTCATCAATTACGATATGTGAAGTCCACGGCACGGTGGTAACCGCACCCCCTCCCTCCGAGGGAGACCACCGTGTCGCCCGTCATCCTCCTGCGACGTCTGCTCATCCCCGTCCTGCTCCTCTTTATCCCGGCCGTCGTACCGGCCGTCGCTCAAGTTCCGCCGAAAGGCCCCCACGTGCCCGGCCAGGTCGGATCGAAGCCGCCCGGCGGCACCGCCGACCACGGCAAGTTCGAAGCGCTCAAGCAGGACTTCAAGTCCGGCCCCGAGGTGACCAAGGCGTGCCTCGGCTGCCACACGGAGGCGTCCCATCAGGTGATGAAGACGCTGCACTGGAATTGGGACTACACCAACCAGCGCACCGGCCAGCGGCTCGGCAAGAAGAACGTCATCAACGACTTCTGCGCCAGCGTCACCTCCAACGAGCCGCGCTGCACGAGCTGTCATGCCGGCTACGGCTGGAAGGACGCGACGTTCGACTTCGGTAAGCCCGAGAACGTCGACTGCCTGATCTGTCACGATCGCTCGGCCACCTACTGGAAGAACCCGACCGGCGCCGGCCATCCGCTGTACACGCCGATCATGCGCGACGGCCAGGTGGTGACGCCGGCTCCCGATCTCGCCAAGGCGGCGCAGTCGGTCGGTCTGCCGGGCCGCGAGAACTGCGGCGCCTGTCACTTCTACGGTGGCGGCGGCGACGGCGTGAAGCACGGCTCGCTCGACTCCTCGCTGCTGGCGCCCGGCAAGCAACTCGACGTCCACATGGACGCCAAGGGGCTCAACTTCGCCTGCACGGCCTGCCACGTCACCCAGAAGCACCAGTGGGACGGCAGCCGCTACGACGTGCACGCCCGCGACGACAAGGGACAGCCCAAGCCCGGCCAGCGCCGCGACGTCGCCACCTGCGAGTCGTGCCACGGCCTCAAGCCGCACAAGAGCTGGTCGGTGACCGACCTGCGGCTCAACGCCCATATCGACAAGATCGCCTGCCAGACCTGTCACGTCCCGAGCTTCGCGCGCGGCGGCGTGCCGACCAAGATGCGCTGGGATTGGTCCACCTCGGGCCGTCTGCGCGACGGCAAGCCGTTCCAGATCCGAGACGACAAGGGCCGCCCGATCTACGAGTCGATCAAAGGCGACTACCTGCTCGCCGAGAACGTGATGCCCGAATATCACTGGTTCAACGGCGAGATCATCTACGCCAATGCCGAGCGGGTGTTCGATCCCGCCAAGGCGCCGATCCCGATCAACCCGATCTCCGGCTCGCCGGACGATCCGAAGGCGCGCATCTGGCCCTTCAAGGTGATGACCGGCAAGCAGCCCTACGACAGCGTGCAGAACCACTTTGTATACCTGCATGTGTTCGGGCCGACCGATGCCGCCTACTGGCGCGGCTTCAACTGGGACAAGTCGATCTCGGCCGGCATGGCCGCGATGGGCCTGCCGTGGTCCGGCAAGTTCGACTTCATCGAGACCAAGATGTTCTGGCCGCAGACCCACATGGTGGCGCCCAAGGAGCAGGCGGTGAAGTGCGGCGAATGCCACCGCACCGACGGCCGCCTCACCACCCTGGCCGGCTTCTACATGCCGGGACGCGACTCCGCCCGCTGGGTGGACCTGATCGGCCTGTCGCTGATCGGCCTCGCGCTGGCGGGCGCCGTCGGTCACGCGACGATGCGGCTGCTGTTCGGCCGCCGCAAGGAGACGCACTCATGACCCTGATGCGCGTGCGGGTGTTCACCCGCTTCGAGCGGTTCTGGCACTGGAGCCAGGCGGCGCTGATCCTCGCCCTGATCTTCACCGGCGCGGGGCTGCACGGGTTCCACCGCGTGCTGAAGTTCGGCGACATGCTGACCATCCACGTCGCCGCGGCGCTCGCCCTGATGCTCCTGTGGATCTTCGCGATCTTCTGGCATCTCACCACCGGCCAGTGGCGGCACTACCGGCCGACCACCGAGGGGCTCGGACAGATCATCCGCTTCTACAGCATCGGGATCTTCCGCGGCGATCCGCATCCGTTCCGGAAGACCTGGCGGCGCAAGCACAATCCGCTCCAGGCCCTGACCTATCTGATGCTCAAGCTGGTGCTCAATCCGCTGATCTGGGCGAGCGGCCTCGCGCTCCTGCTCTACGATCTGTGGCGCAAGGAGCCGTGGGCGGCCGGCGGTCTCGAAGCCGTCGCCACCGCCCACACCGCAGCCGCCTTCCTGATGGTCGCGTTCCTGATCATGCACGTCTACGTGATCACCACCGGCGAGACTTTTAGCGAGCAAATCGAGACGATGGTGACAGGTTACGACCGGATGGAGATCGACCCGGCCGAGGCGGAGGTCCTGAAGCGCGATGGTGCCCTCGGCTGATACTGTTTCCGGGTGATCGGTGCGCCGTCATTCCGGGGCGCCGCGCCGCGGCGAGCCCGGAACCAGCGGCGAACTCGGAGCTCTCGGCTGGATTCCGGACAGCCGCTCCGCGGCTTCCGGAATGACCGCCGAATGGATCAGCCGGATCTTGTATCACCCGCGCGGATGTCGGTGGCGGTATCGAACAATGCCGCCGCCCGACGGTGTCTCGATCGATCGGGAACCTCGCCGCCGGCGAACCGTTCTCCTTGCAACACAGGAGGACCGAATGGACAAGGACCGGATCGAAGGCGCGATGGAGCAGGCCAAGGGCAAGGTGAAGGAAGGCGCCGGCAAGCTCACCGGCGACAAGAAGCTCGAAGCCGAGGGCAAGGCCGACAAGGCGTCCGGCAAGCTCCAGAACGCCGTGGGTGGTCTGAAGGACACGCTGCGCGGCGACAAGTAGCCGTGCCGCGACGGCTGGTCGTCGATGCACAGCGGCGACCCAGTGGAGAGCCCGGCCCCCGCCGGGCTCTCTGCATCTGCGGTGACACTCTTCTGATGACGCGCTGGTGGTGACGCTTCCGTGTGATCTCGGTCAGGCGGCCAGCCGCGCCCGCATCAGCTCCGCCACCACCTCCTGCTCCAGCTTCTCGCACGCCGTGAGCGCCTCTTCGCGCGCCGCCTCGGCGGCGAAGCGGCGCAGCAGCGCCAGCAGCGGCTCCACCTCGCCGATGTCGGCCTGGCCGCAGGCGGTCAGCACCCGCTCGACCATGCGGCGGTGCAGCCGCCCGGCTCCGTCGAGATCGGGTCCCTCGCGCCAGGCTTCGAGCGCGAAGCGGAAGGCCGGGAAGGTCGAGACCGGCAGGCCGGCGCGCGCGAACACGACGCGGAAGCCCACCCCGGTCTTGTCGTAGATCAAGAGCCGCACCCGCCGCAGCGGCAGGCCCGACAGCTCGGCCAGCGCCTCCTCGAACAGCGTCGCGTGGCCGGACAGCAACGCGCGCAGGATGAGGCCGGCGGTGAGCTGCCCGCTGCGGCGCAGATGGCGCACGAGGGGCTCGGCGTCGGCGTCGCCGGCCCGCACCGCCAGCGCGACGGTGGCCTTCTCGCAGGCTTCGCGCGTCACCATGCGGGCGTGCTCCCCGCTCATCCAGGCGCGATCGGCGACGAAGCGGGCGAGCGTCGCCGACAGCCGCGCGATCAGCGTCTGGCGACACTCGATCGGCAGATCGCGGCGCGCCAGCAGCGCCTCGCGCATCGCCGCGAGATCCCCGAACCGCTCGGCCAGACGGGCGAACGACAGCGGCGCGATCTCGGCGGTCGGGTTCTCGATCATCTCCAGGCACGCTTCGGCGGACGCCACCTCGGCCAGCGCCGCCGCGACGGCGCGCGGCAGCGGCACGCGGCGTGCGATCGCAGCCTCGATCATCGGGCCGCCGGTCGCGACGCGATCCACCAGCTCGGCATCGATGAACAGCGGCGAGCGGGCCAGCACCACGGCGGCGATGTCGGGGCGGTCGTCGGCCAGGATGTGGACCACGGTGGCCGGCGCTTCCGGGCTCGGCGCCAGCGCCTCGGCGAGCGCGGCCCGCACCAGCGGCGAGACGTCGTCGGCCAGCATCACCATCACGCCCTCGATGGCGGTGCGCTCCTCGTCCGAGAGGTTCGACCACAGATAGGCGCGGGCGAGCGCGCTGGTCGCCTCCGCCCGCTCGCCGGCGGGCGCGGTGCGAACCCACTGCAAGAACTGACGGACGATCATGCTGAACACCCGACGCGACCGAGGACATCTCGCGGCGCCGACGGGACCCGAGATAGGCCCGCGGCAGCGCCGGACGGCAAGGCACGGACCGATTTCCGCGCCGTGCCGGACGGAGGCGCAGAGCCCCGGACAGGCACTTTCACCTCGCGATCCAGACTAGCGTCGCGCCCCTTAACAAAGGGTTCACCATAAATATTTGGGATCGTTGCCGAAACGTTAACATGCGCGGACCCGGGCGGGACCGCTCTCGGCCGCCGCCACGGTCCGCCCGGTGGGGCACGCCGGCGCGGCGCCGCAACCGCTTTCCAGTGCGCCGGCAAATGCTCTAGGGTCCGCCGCGACGCCCGGCCGACGCCGGGCCACGGAACACCCCCCGGGTCTGAAGGCATGCTCGACACCGCCTCCTGGGCGCTCGCCCTGCCGGCCGCCGCGGCCGCGCTCGTCCTCGGTTATCTGCTCGGCTCCATCCCGTTCGGGCTGCTGCTGACCCGGCTGGCCGGCGCCGGCGACATTCGGACCATCGGCTCCGGCAATATCGGCGCCACCAACGTGCTGCGCACCGGCCGCAAGGGCCTGGCGGCCGCCACCCTGCTGCTCGATGCGTTCAAGGGCACGGCCGCGGTGCTGATCGCGCCCGTGATCGTCGGCGGCGGCCCGGGCGGTCACCTGCTCGCGCTCCTGGCCGGTCTCGGGGCGTTTCTGGGCCACGTCTTTCCGGTGTGGCTGCGCTTCCGCGGCGGCAAGGGCGTCGCCACCTTCATCGGCGTGCTGATCGGGGTGTCGCCGCTGGTGGCGGTCGGCTTCGGGCTGGTGTGGCTCGCCGCCGCCTATACGACTCGCTACTCCTCGGTCGGCGGGCTCAGCGCCAGCGCGGCGACGCCGCTGCTGCTGTGGGCCGCCGGGCTGACGCCCGACGCGGTGCTGTTCGCGGTGCTCGCCCTGCTCCTGTGGACCAAGCATGCCGCCAACCTGAAGCGGCTGATGGCGGGCACCGAGTCGAAGATCGGCCACAAGGCCGCCGCCCCCGGAGCCGACGGCCCCGCCTGACGGGCCGCTGCCGCTCGACTCGGCGGGCTAAACCGGACGCGGGCTATATCAATCTGCGGGACGGCGTGGTGCCGGCGCAACACTGTCGCACGCATGGGCCGGCGGCGCGGCCACCGTCTTTGCACTTCGGTCGCGAATGGCGTATCGCCCGGCGGGGAGCAGACTGCCGCGACGGCGCCGCCCGGCGCCGGGCCGCCGTGTTCGTCCGAACGCGACGGCGGCCGGCAGAACCAGAACACGGCGCCGGGGGGCGCACGACGTCCGGGGGGTCAAGTGGCAATTCAGTGGGCCGATTACGATCTCGATTACATCCGGCGCCGGTACGACCGGATCGCCGGCCTGATCGTTCCGTTCGAGTGGCTGCTGTTCATGCCGACGGCCTTCCGCCGTACCGCGGTGGCGCGCATCGGGCTGCGGCCGGGTGACCGGGTGCTCGAGATCGGCTGCGGCACCGGCCGTAACCTGCCGTTCCTGCGCGACGCGGTCGGCGCCGCGGGGCGCGTCTACGGGGTCGATTTCTCGTCCGGCATGCTGGCGCGTGCCGGCGAGCTGGTTCGGCGGAACGACTGGAGCAATGTCGAGCTGACCCAGGCGGACGCCGCCGACTATCGTGCCCCGGAGCCGCTCGATGCGGTGATGTTCGGTCTCTCCTACAATACCATGCCGCATCACCGCGCGGTGCTGGCGCGGGCACTCGACATGCTGCGGCCCGGCGGCAGCCTGGTCATCATGGACGCCAAGCTGCCCCCCGGAATCGGCGGCAAGCTGGTGCTGCCGTTCAGCATCTGGCTGATGAAGCACACCGTGCTCGGCAATCCTCACATCCGCCCGTGGGAGCATCTCGCGCCGCTGGTCGACGGCTTCGAGATGGAGGAGTTCCTGTTCGGCTCCTACTACGTCTGCCGCGGCACCAAGCGGGCCGGCTGACGCCCGTCGGCGCGCCGCCGGGCTCACCCGATCGGCCCTACTTCATTGCCGTCCGCCGCGCAGGCATGCAATGACATAGGCACGCATTTCGTGTGCCTATGGATCGCTGATGAGCAGGCTCAAATCCGTGTTGCGAAGCCCCTGGGTCCTGCGTGCACGAGCGCGGGACCGCCGCCTCGCTACGGTGCCTCATGTGCCGCTGGCTATCTGCGCGATCTTCAAGGACGAGGCCCCCTATCTCGGTGACTGGGTGGCCTTCCACCACGCCGCCGGTGTCGGCCGCTTCTATCTCTATGACAACGGCAGCACCGATAAGCCTGACGCGGTGCTGCGGCCCCATGTGGACAGCGGTCTCGTCCGCCTCATCGATTGGTCCCACCCGCCGCCGCCGCAGCTTCCCGCCTATCGCCACTGCATCCGGACGTTCGCCGACGAGGCGCGCTGGATCGCCTTCATCGACATCGACGAGTTCCTGTTCTCGCCGCAGGGTACCGACCTCCCGCAGGCGCTCCGGCCATACGAGGACCTGCCCGGGGTGATCGTCGCCTCGCCGTTCTTCGGCTCGTCCGGGCATGCCGAGCGCCCTGCGGCCGCGGTGCCGGAGGCGTATACGCGGCGGGCTCCGCTGACTCGGATCTCGGCCAAGACCATCGCCAATCCGAGGCATGTTCGCGCCATCCGCAACGTCCACACCTTCAAGTACTGGCAGGGTGACGCGCTCGGCACCGACCGAAGGCCGCTGGCCGGGCCGGACCGGGTGCCACCGCTCGACGTGCTGCGCCTCAACCACTACTGGTCGCGTTCGCTCGCCGAGCTGCACGCCAAGGTCGCGCGCGGCGACGCCTCGACCCGGTCGCCGCGCAATCTCGACTGGCATCTCTCCTTCGAGGCGGGGCTGAACGCCGAGGAGGATCTGTCCGGACGCGACGCTTGGCGGCGGCTTCTCGGCGCGGTGCCGGAGGTTGGGTCCGGCCGGGCCGCGAGCCGCTGAACCGGGTGCTAGCGGGTTCGCAGACCCTCCGGTCGCAGGCCGCATCTTCCACTCGCAGCGCGCGCGTCGTCGTGCCACGATACCGCCGGGGAGCAGCGGCGGCGGCCGGCCGACCCGCCGCCGCCCCCCGAGGGGGAGCGTCCGCGTGTCATCGTCCGGGGTGCGGCTGACCGACGAGCAGCGGCTCGACTGGCTGCGGCTGATCCGCAGCGAGAATGTCGGGCCGCGCACCTTCCGGGCCCTCCTCAACCGCTATGGCGGCGCCCGGGCGGCGCTCGCCGCGCTCCCCGAGCTGGCCCGCCGCGGCGGGGCGCTGCGCCCGCTCCATGTCCCGAGCATCGCCGACGCGGAGCGCGAGCTGGTGGCGGCGCGGCGGTGGGGCGTCCGCTTCGTCGCCCTCGGCGAGCCCGACTATCCGCCTGCGCTCCAGGGCATCGACGACGCGCCGCCGCTGCTCGCCGTGCGCGGCCGCCTCGATCTGCTCCAGCAGCCGGCGGTCGGCATCGTCGGCGCCCGTAACGCCTCGGCGGCCGGGCTGACCTTCGCCGAGAGGATCGCCCGCGAGCTCGCCGAGGCCGGCTTCGCCATCGTGTCCGGCCTCGCCCGCGGCATCGACGGCGCCGCCCATCGCGGCAGCCTGGCGCTCGGCACCGTGGCGGTGCTGGCCGGCGGACAGGACCGGCCCTACCCGCCCGAGCATGTCGAGCTGTTGGAGGCCGTCGCGGCGCGCGGCGCCGCCGTCTCCGAGATGCCCATGGGCTGGGTGCCGCGCGGCCGCGACTTCCCGCGCCGCAACCGCATCATCTCGGGGCTGGTGCTGGGCGTGGTGGTGGTCGAGGCGGCGCGCCGCTCCGGCTCGCTGATCACCGCGCGGCGGGCGCTCGATCACGGCCGCGAGGTGTTCGCGGTGCCGGGCTCGCCGATCGACCCGCGCAGCGAGGGCACCAACGACCTGCTCAAGCAGGGCGCCACCCTGGTGACCGCGGCGGCCGACGTGGTGGCGGCGCTGGAGCCGATGCTGGGCCGCCGCTTCGAGCGACCCCTGGACGAGCCGCGGCCGGCGACCCTGCCGCTGCCCTTCGACCTCGACCCCGAGCCAGACGGCGCGGTCCGCGACCGCATCGCCGCCCTGCTGGGGCCGACCCCGGTGGCGCTCGACGACCTGATCCGCTGGTCGGGAGCGCCCCCCGCCACCGTGCTGACCACCCTGCTAGAGCTGGAGCTGGCCGGCCGGCTCGATCGCCAGCGCGGCGCCCGCGTCGCCCTGATGTGAGCCGGCCCGAGCGTCAGCGCGGCGGCGCCCCATTGGCCCGGCCGCAGCCCTGCGTCTCCCCGCCGCGCGACGCCTCCGCCTCGATCCGCGCCATGTCGAGAATGTAGCCGAGCGTCTGGAGCCCGCTGGCCCGCGCCATGCGGGCGAGATCCCGCGTCATGTCGGCGATATAGCCCGCCGTCATTTGCGGCGTGTGGGTCTCGTCGTGGGACGAAAAATCGGCCATGAACCATCCTGCCGCAGGCCCGATCCGGCGGAACCGGAGCGAGGCTGCAGATGCGAGTCGACGTACGGTGTCTAAGAGGAATACTATCTCAAATGGCGTTCGCAGATAAACACAACTTTTAATGCGTATACCGGGTGTGCGGCGGCCGCGCCGCAGCCCCGATTTGACACCCGGTCCCCGCTTTACCATGTTCCCCGGGCTCGCGGCGGCCGGCCCACCGGACCGCGGAACCAGGATTTCGCCCCAGCGCAAGGCTTTTCATGAACGTCGTTGTCGTCGAATCTCCGGCCAAGGCGAAGACCCTGAACAAGTATCTGGGCCGCGGCTACGAGGTGCTGGCCTCCTTCGGGCATGTCCGTGACCTGCCCCCCAAGGACGGCTCCGTCGATCCGAACGCCGACTTCCAGATGGTTTGGGAGATCGACGGCAAGGCGCAGAAGCGCCTCGCCGACATCGCCCGCGCCGTGAAGGGGGCCGACAAGCTGATCCTCGCCACCGACCCGGACCGCGAGGGCGAGGCCATCTCGTGGCATCTCCTCGAGGTGCTCAAGCAGAAGCGCGCGCTGAGCGACGGCCAGCCGATCGAGCGGGTGGTGTTCAACGCCATCACCAAGCAGGCCGTCACCGAGGCGATGAAGAACCCGCGCCGCATCGACCAGGCACTGGTCGACGCCTATCTGGCGCGGCGTGCCCTCGACTACCTCGTCGGCTTCACGCTCTCGCCGGTGCTGTGGCGCAAGCTGCCCGGTGCCCGCTCGGCTGGCCGCGTCCAGTCGGTGGCGCTGCGGCTCGTCTGCGACCGCGAGCTGGAGATCGAGAAGTTCGTCACCCAGGAGTACTGGTCGCTGGTGGCGACGCTGGCGACCCCGCGCGGCGACAGCTTCCAGGCCAGGCTGGTCGGCGCCGACGGCAAGCGCATCACCCGGCTCGACATCGGCTCGGGGGCCGAGGCGGAGGCGTTCAAGCAGGCGCTGGAGCAGGCGCGCTACACGGTCGCGACCGTCGATGCGCGGCCGACCAAGCGCCACCCGCAGCCGCCCTTCACCACCTCGACGCTCCAGCAGGAGGCGAGCCGCAAGCTCGGCTTCGCGCCCGCCCACACCATGCGGGTGGCGCAGCGCCTCTACGAGGGCATCGACATCGGCGGCGACACCGTCGGCCTGATCACCTACATGCGAACCGACGGTGTGCAGATCGCCCCCGAGGGCATCGCGTCGATCCGCAGCGTGGTGAAGTCCGATTACGGCGACCGTTATCTGCCGTCGGCGCCGCGCCAGTACCAGACCAAGGCCAAGAACGCCCAGGAGGCCCACGAGGCGATCCGCCCGACCGACATGACGCGGCGCCCGCGCGAGATCGCGCGCTATCTCGATGCCGACCAGGCGCGCCTCTACGAGCTGATCTATCTGCGCGCCCTGTCGAGCCAGATGGAATCGGCCGAGCTGGAGCGCACCACCGTCGACATCGCGGCGCAGGCCGGCGGTCGGGCGCTGGAGCTGCGCGCCACCGGCAGCGTCGTCACCTTCGACGGCTTCCTGGCCGTCTATCAGGAGGGCCGCGACGAGGACCCGGACGACGAGGAGAGCCGCCGCCTGCCGCAGATGAGCGCCGGCGAGGCGCTGAAGAAGCTGGCGCTCGACGCCACCCAGCACTTCACCGAGCCGCCGCCACGCTACTCCGAGGCGTCGCTGGTCAAGCGCATGGAGGAGCTCGGCATCGGCCGGCCGTCGACCTATGCATCGATCCTCCAGGTGCTCAAGGACCGCAACTATGTGCGCCTCGACAAGCGCCGGCTGGTGCCCGAGGACCGCGGCCGCATCGTGGTGGCGTTCCTGGAGAGCTTCTTCTCGCGCTACGTGGAGTACGACTTCACCGCCGATCTGGAGGAGCAGCTCGACCGCGTCTCCAACAACGAGATCGTGTGGCACGAGCTGCTGCGCCGATTCTGGACCGACTTCACCGGCGCGGTCGACAGCATCAAGGACCTCAAGATCAGCGAGGTGATCGACGCGCTCGACGCGATGCTCGCCCCGCATCTCTTCCCGCCGCGGCCGGACGGCACCGATCCGCGTCAGTGCACCACCTGCGGCACCGGCCGGCTGTCGCTCAAGCTCGGCCGCTACGGCGCCTTCCTGGGCTGCTCCAACTATCCGGAATGCCGCTACACAAGGCCGTTCTCGGTGCCGGGCGCCGACGGCGCCGCCGAGGCCGAGAACCGGGTCCTGGGCCAGGACCCGGAGACCGGGCTGGACGTCACCCTGAGGGTCGGCCGCTTCGGTCCCTACATCCAGCTCGGCGAGGCGAACGGCGGCGACAAGCCCAAGCGCGCCGGCCTGCCGCGCGGCACCGACCCGGCGGCCGTCGACCTCGACATGGCGCTCGGGCTGTTGTCGCTGCCGCGCGAGGTGGGCAAGCACCCGGAGGACGGCGAGCCGATTCTCGCCGGCATCGGCCGCTTCGGCGCCTATGTGCAGCACGGCAAGACCTACGCCAACCTGGAGGCGGGCGACGAGGTGCTGACCATCGGGCTCAACCGCGCCGTCACGCTGCTGGCCGAGAAGCTGGCCAAGGGGCCGCGCGGAAAACGGTTCGGCGGTGATCCGGGACGGCCGCTCGGCGACCACCCGACGCTCGGTGGGACGATCGTCGTGAAGGCGGGCCGCTACGGCCCCTATGTCAGCCACGACGGCGTCAACGCCACGCTGCCGAAGGACAAAACGCCGGAGACCATCACGCTCGCCGAGGCGGTCGACCTGCTGGCGGCCCGCGCCGAGAAGACCGGCGGCGCCCCCAAGCGCAAGGCGCCGGCCAAGAAGGCGGCGGCTCCCAAGGCGGCGAAGGCGAAGAACGCCGAGGCCGAGGACACGGCGAAGCCGGCCAAGAAGGCCGCAGCGAAGAAGACCCCGGCCAAGAAGACCCCGGCCAAGAAGACGGCCGCCAAAGGCACCGCGAAGAAACCGGCCGCCACCAAGCCGAGGGCCAAGAAGGAGCCGGCCCAGGCGGAGTGATCGCGATCGACCTCGTGTCTGGGCGCGGCGCGACGCGCCGCGTCCAGGGCACGAGCCGTGTGCCTCGCCTCGCGCACGGCCCTCGCTGACGGCTGGCGGAATCCGCCGGCGCCGCTTAACTTGAGGCCATGACCTCGAACCCCTGCTCGCATCCCTGCCCGCTCCCCGCCCCGACCAGCCGCCCGCGGACCGTCCGGTGACGTCCAAGAAGCCCGGCCCCGCCCTGCCGTCCAAGGACGAGCTCGTCGCCTTCGTCGAGCAGCACGGCGGCAATGCCGGCACCCGCGAGATCGCCCGCGCCTACGGCCTGAAGAATGCCGACCGGGCGGCCCTCAAGACGATGTTGCGCGAGCTCGCGCACGAAGGCCGCATCGAGAAGTACCGCAAGAAGATGCGGCGCACCGGCGCGCTGCCCGAGGTGGTGCTGGCCGACATCACCGGCCGCGACGCCGACGGCGAGCTGATCGCCACCCCGACCGACTGGGACGAGGAGGAGCACGGCCCGCCGCCGCAGATCCGCGTCCACGTGCCTCGCCGCGCCCGGCCGGCCGAGATTCCCGGCGTCGGCGACCGCGCCCTGCTGCGCACCGAGGAGATCGAGGCCGAGGACGGCCTCCGCCACCGCGGCCGGCCCATCAAGGTGATCGATCGCGCCCGCCACCGCGTGCTCGGCGTGTTCCGCGCCCTTCCCGACGGCGGCGGCCGGCTGGTGCCGGTGGACAAGAAGAGCCTCGGCCGCGAGCTGACCATCCGGGCCGACGATACCGGCGAGGCCCGCGAGGGCGACCTCGTCGCCGTCGAGGTGAAGCGCTTCGGCCGCTTCGGCCAGCCCAACGCCAAGGTGAAGGAGCGGCTCGGCTCGCTGGCGAGCGAGCGCGCCGTCAGCCTGATCGCCATCCATGCCCACGGCATCCCGCACGTCTTCCCGCGCGAGGTGCTGGAGGAGGCCGAGACGGCCCGCCCCGCCACCCTCGAAGGCCGCGAAGACTGGCGCGAGGTGCCGTTCGTCACCATCGACCCGGTCGACGCCAAGGACCACGACGACGCCGTCTTCGCCCGTGCCGACACCAGCCCGGACAACCGTGGCGGCTTCGTCATCGACGTCGCCATCGCCGACGTCGCCGCCTATGTCCGGCCGGGCTCGGCGCTCGACCGCGCGGCGCTCGAACGCGGCAATTCGGTCTATTTCCCGGACCGCGTGGTGCCGATGCTGCCCGAGCGCATCTCCAACGACCTGTGCTCGCTGCGTCCGCTGGAGGACCGCCCGGCGCTGGTCGCCCGCATGGTGATCGACGCCGACGGGGTGAAGCGCAGCCATACGTTCCACCGGGTGCTGATGCGCTCTGTGGCGCGGCTGCACTACGGCCAGGCCCAGGCGGCGATCGACGGGCATCCCGACACGGTGACGGCGCCCCTGATGGGGCTGGTGCTGGAGCCGCTGTGGGCTGCCTATGCGGCGCTCAAGCGCGCCCGCCAGGAGCGCAGCCCGCTCGACCTCGAATTGCCCGAGCGCAAGATCCTGCTCAAGCCCGACTATACGGTCGAGCGGGTGATCGTGCCGCAACGCCTCGACGCCCACCGGCTGATCGAGGAGTTCATGATCCTCGCCAATGTGGCGGCGGCCGAGACGCTGGAGCGGGCGCGGACGCCGCTGATCTACCGGGTGCACGACGAGCCGACCCTCGACAAGCTGTCGGCCCTGCGCGACTTCCTGGCCACCATCGATATCGCGCTGCCGAAATCCGGCGCGCTGCGGCCCGCCCAGTTCAACCGCATCCTCGCCCGGGTGAAGGGCCGCGACGTCGAGGCGCTGGTCAACGAGGTGGTGCTGCGCAGCCAGGCGCAGGCCGAGTACGCGGCCGAGAACTACGGTCATTTCGGTCTCAACCTGCGCCGCTACGCCCACTTCACCTCGCCGATCCGGCGCTATGCCGACCTCGTCGTCCACCGGGCGCTGATCCGGGCCCGGAAGCTCGGTCGCGACGGCCTGTCGGAGAGCACCGACACCGCCGCACTGGCCGAGATCGCCGCCAAGATCTCGGCAGCCGAGCGGCGCGCCATGGCGGCCGAGCGCGAGACCGTCGACCGGCTGATCGCCCACCACCTCGCCGACCGCATCGGCGCCACCTTTTCGGGCCGCGTCGCCGGGGCGACGCGAGCCGGCCTGTTCGTCAAGCTCGACGAGACCGGCGCCGACGGCTTCGTGCCGGCCGCCACGCTGGGGCGCGACTACTACCGCTACGACGAGAAGCGCCATGCGATGGTCGGCGAGGCCACCGGCGAGAGCTGGCGGCTCGGCGATTCCGTCACCGTCAAGCTCGTCGAGGCCGCCCCGGTCGCCGGAGCGCTGCGCTTCGAGATCGTCTCCGACGGCCGGATCGAGCCGCGCGGGCGGACGCGCGGACCGCGGCGGGAGCCCAAAGGGACCGACAAGCGGCGCACGGGACCGCGGCGCGAGACGCCGCGACCGGCCGCCAAGCGATCGACCAGACGGAGCCGGGGATGACCGAGACGACCAGGGCCGACGCGACCAGCGCCGAAACGACGGCCGACGACCGCCCCGGCGTCGGCTCGACTCCGGCGGCCGGCGAGACCGAGGTCCTCGCCGGCGCCCCGCCGCACCGGCTCGCCCGGCTCATCACCGAGCGTCTGATGCGGGAGGGCCTGCCGATGGCCTACACCCAGGTGGTGCCGAAAGATGCGGCCACCCTGATCCTGATCGACCGCACCGGCCCGGAACCCAAGGTGCTGGTCGGGCGCCGCCACGCCGCCCACAAGTTCATGCCGGGCAAGTTCGTCTTCCCGGGCGGCGGCATCGAGCCGGGCGACCGCGCCGCGCCGGCGGCGACCGAGCTGGACCCGGGCGCTGCCACCCGGCTGATGCGTGCGGTCCGGCATCCGAGCCCGACCAAGGCGCGGGCCTTCGCGATGGCGGCGGTGCGCGAGACCTTCGAGGAGACCGGCCTGCTGCTCGGACGCGCCGGCGCCGGGGCCACCTCCGTGGCCCCGCTCCCCTCGCCCGACGGCCCCGCGGCGGCAGCCGCCGCGGCAGCCGGCCCGGATGCGGCCCACGCCTGGGCGGCGTTCGCGCGCGCCGGGCTGCTGCCCGACCTCTCCGCCCTCCAGTTCATCGCCCGCGCCATCACGCCGCCGCGCTGGCCGCGACGCTTCGACACCCGCTTCTTCGCCGTCGACGCCGCCGCGGTGGCGGGCCGGGTCGAGGACGTGGTCGGTCCCGACTCGGAGCTGGTGGAGCTGGTGTGGCTGGCCCTCGACGACGCCGAGCAGCTCGATCTCGCGCCCATCACCCTGGCGATTCTGGCCGAGCTGGATCACCGAATCGCCAACGGCTTCCGGCCGGATCTTCCAGTGCCGTTCTATCGCTGGAGCCGCGGCCGGATGCAGCGAAGCGAGCTGTAGGCGGCCGCCCGGCCGCCCTGGCGCGCCCACCACACGGCCAAACCACGACCCATGCCGGCCCGCGGCGCCGCGCGAGCCGCCGTTTCTTGACATTTCGGGCCTTCTCACTAGGTTGCCGCCAACTCACCGCACCGTTCGAACGATCGCGAAGGACGCCCCATGGCGAAGGCCACCACCATCAAAGTGAAGCTCGTGTCGAGCGCCGACACCGGCTATTTCTACGTCGCCAAGAAGAACTCGCGGACGCAGACCGAGAAGCTCGTCAAGAAGAAGTACGATCCGGTCGCCAAGAAGCACGTCGAGTTCCGCGAAGCCAAGATCAAGTAGATCGCCGTTCCGAACGGTCCGGTTTCGATCGGACGCCATGAACGTCTAGCGGTGTGACGTCCGCTCGGTCCCGCGCAAGCGGGACTTCGGCGTTCATGAAGGTCGCGGTTGCGTTCCGGCTCCTAGTTCCCCCGAGCGCGGGGACGAGCGGCGAGCCGAATTGCGTGCTCACGTCGCTCGGCTCCCCGAGCCTCGCTTCGGGGCACGGGTGCACGGATCGAGACACCACGACGTTTCGGTCATGGCCGACTTCGCCGGCGGCTGGCCTGATGTCGACCCCTTTCTCCTTGCGAGAGAACCTGGCCGCAAGAGAGAGCTTTTTGGTGAAGGATGGATGGGCGGCACACGCCCGCAGCTAAAGCACGGGCCGGAAAAGAAAGAGGCCGGCCGGGAGCAGTGTTATGAGGAGGCCACTCGCACCGCTCACCGGCCGGCCAAACCCCACGGACCCAGGAGATGCGGCGGACCTGAGCACTCCGTAGGGTTGGACGTTGCTCGGAAGCAAGCGAACTATCGCGCCGCGTCGCTCTCCCGAGCTATTTCGACTAAAATCTATCGCATATGCGCGAGAAATCAACCTCCGTCGGGTGTCAGGGCTCCGCGACATCTCGTCAACCTGAACGATTAAGGTTGATGACGCAGCCACTTATGGGGCGTTCCTGAGGCCCCGCCCGGACACCGGAGCTACGCCGCGGCGGCCACCACCCGGTTGCGGCCGTCCCGCTTGGCCCGGTACAGCGCCTCGTCGGCACGCTTCAGCACCTTCGTCGGGTTATCGTCGGGTCCGCCTAGCCCGGCGAGCCCGACCGAGATGGTCACCTCGACGGTCTTGCCGGTCGCGTGGATCAGAAACGGCTCCGAGGCGATTCGCCGGCGCAGGCGCTCCGCCACCTTGGCGGCGACGCCGAGATCGGTGTCCGGCATCACCACGACGAACTCCTCGCCGCCGAACCGGCAGGCCAGATCGATACCGCGGATCGACTTGCGCAGCCGCATGGCGAACTCGCGCAGCACGTCGTCACCGCCGTCATGGCCATGGGTGTCGTTGATGGCCTTGAAGAAGTCGATGTCGAGCACCAGCACGGCGAGCGGCTTGCCGCGGGCGATCGCCTGCTCGACCAGGGTCGACACATGGGTCTCCATGTAGCGGCGATTGTGCAGCCCGGTGAGCGCGTCGGTGATGGCCGCCTCGATGGAGAGCTGGACGTTGTCGCGCAGCCGCTCGGTGAAGCGCTTCTTGCGCACCTGGGTGCGGGCGCGGGCGAGCAGCTCGTTGCGATCGATCGGCCGGAACACGTAGTCGTTGACGCCGATCTCGAGCCCGCGATTGAGGCGGGCACTCTCCTCGTCGGCATCGGCCACCGCCAGCACCGGCACGTTGCGGGTGCGGTCGAGGGAACGAAGCTGGCTGCACAGCCGCAGCCCGTCGAAGCTCTGGAGCGCGAGCGACACGACGACGATGTCGTACTCGCCGTCGGCGGCGCGGAACAGCGCCTCGGCCGGGTCCGGCTCGACGTCAACCGTGTGCTCGGCCGAGAGCATGCCGGCGATGCGGTCCCACGACGATTCGCGATCGTCGATCAGCAGCACACGGCCGCCGCGGCCGGTGTCGGCGATCGACTCCAGCACCGGGTTCTCGATGCCGATCTCACGCGACGTGACGGCGCGCATGCGCAGCTCGTCGGTCATCAGCTTGAGCCGCACCAGCGAGCGCACCCGGGCCACCAGCGCGATGTCGGACACCGGCTTGGTGAGGAAGTCGTCGGCGCCGGCCTCCAGGCCGCGCACCCGGTCAGACGCCTGGTCGAGCGCCGTCACCATGACGACCGGGATGTGATGAGTCTTGGGATTGGACTTCAGGCGCCGGCACACCTCGAAGCCGTCCATGTCGGGCATCATCACGTCGAGCAGCACGATGTCGCATTGCGCCCGCTCGCAGATGGTCAGCGCCTCGGCCCCCGACAGCGCCGTGATCACGTCGAAATACTCCGCCGACAGCCGCGCCTCGAGCAGCTTCACGTTCGCGAGCACGTCGTCGACGACGAGGATTCGCGCGGTCATCGGCAATTACCTCACGGCTGGCCGAGGAAGTGGCGGACCGTCTCGATGAACTTGCCCACCGAGATCGGCTTGGACAGGTAGGCTTCGCAGCCGCCCTCCCGGATGCGCTCCTCGTCGCCCTTCATGGCGAAGGCAGTCACCGCCACCACCGGGATCGCCTTGAGGGCGGGATCGTCCTTGAGCCAGCGCGTCACCTCGAGGCCGGAGACCTCGGGAAGCTGAATGTCCATCAGGATCAGATCGGGACGATGACGGCGCGCGAGATCGAGCGCCTCGACACCGTTGCGGGTGCCGATCGTCTGGTAGCCGTGCGCCTCCAACAGATCATGGAAGAGCTTCATGTTGAGCTCGTTGTCCTCCACGATCAGGACGGTCTTCGCCATCCCATCACCCTCCGGTCCACGACCGTCCCGCCTGTCGAGACGCCTTGCGTCGGCCCGACGACATGCGTCGTACTAATGCAGCCTACACGGAATTCCTTTCACAATCGCAAACAAATGCATCCGGTAAAGGATTTGTTAAGTATAACGAATCCGCCTCTCGCGGCGCACCTTGGACGGGCTGCGGGCGGCCCGCCGGCGGGCCGCCAGCGGCCCGCGAGAGGTGGCGCGGGCGCGGGCGCGATCGATGCACCCGACCGACCGGGCTTGATCGACTCGCAGCCGGGCCGGAGGATCGGCCCTCCATCCACCAGGATCGCCGCATGGCCGGCTTCTGCCGCGACTGCCTGACCGACGCGCCGGAGGCGGCGACACGCTGCCCCCGCTGCGGCTCGCCGCGGCTGGTGCGCGACCCGGAGCTGGACCACTTCCGCATCGCCCATGTGGATTGCGACGCCTTCTATGCGGCGATCGAGAAGCGCGACCGGCCGGACCTCGCCGACCAGCCGGTCATCATCGGCGGCGGCCGCCGCGGCGTCGTCGCCACCGCCTGCTACATCGCCCGCACCTTCGGGGTGCGCTCGGCCATGCCGATGTTCGAGGCCCGCCGGCTGTGCCCACACGCCGTGGTGATCCGCCCCGACATGGCGAAATACGCCGGCGTCGGACGCCAGGTGCGGAGCCTGATGCTGGCGCTGACCCCGCTGGTCGAGCCGCTGTCGATCGACGAGGCATTCCTCGACCTGACCGGCACCGAGCGGCTGCACGGCGCCTCGCCGGCCCGCACCCTCGCCCGTTTCGCGGCGCGGGTGGAGCGCGAGATCGGCATCACGGTGTCGGTCGGCCTGTCGAGCAACAAGTTTCTGGCCAAGCTCGCCTCCGATCTCGAGAAGCCGCGCGGCTTCTCGGTGCTCGGGCCGGCCGCCGCGATACGCCTCCTGGCGCCCAAGCCGGTCACCGCCATCTTCGGGGTCGGCCAGGCGACCGCGGCGGCGCTGGCGCGCGCCGGCTATCGCACCGTCGGCGACTTGCAACGGGCCGACGAGACGAGCCTGATGCGCGCCTTCGGACCCGAGGGACTGCGCCTCGCCCGCCTGTCCCGCGGTATCGACGCCCGCGCCGTCACGCCCGACCGGCCGGCCAAGAGCATCTCGGCCGAGACGACGCTCGACGCCGACCTGGCCGATCTCCGCGCGCTGGAGAAGGTGCTGTGGCCGCTGTGCGAGACGGTGGCGGGCCGCCTCAAGGCCAAGGGCCTCGCCGGCCGCACCGTGACGCTGAAGCTGAAGCGGTCCGACTTCCGGCTGCGCACCCGCTCGCGCGGCCTGCCCGACCCCACCGCCCTGGCCGACACCCTCTTCACCGTCGCCCGCGACCTGCTGGCGCCGGAGATCGACGGCACCCGGTTTCGGCTGATCGGGGTTGGGGTCGGCAGCCTGGGGCCGGGGGACGCGGCCGACCCGCCCGATCTCGTCGACCGCCGCGCCGGCCGCGTCGCCGCCGCCGAGCACGCGGTCGACCGCATCCGCGAAAAGTTCGGGCGTGCGGCCGTGGTCCGCGGGCTGGTGCTCGAGGACGGAGCCGAGCGCGCCCCGAAGGACGCGCCGGCGCGGCCGCCCGTCAGGGGCAGGAGCGATCGGGCTTGATGTCGAGCTGCGACATCTCGCCGGAGACCACGAAGTCGCCGTAGTCGAGCCGCAGCGCCCGCGACACACCGTTCTCGAAGAGCTGGAAGGCGATCGAGTAGACCGGGGTCTGCTCGCCCTGGGCGGCCGCACGATCGAAATAGCTGATGGTCACCGGCCAGCGCCGCAGCCCTTCGAGGGCCGCCTGACCGGCGGTGGCGTCACCCTCGGGGCGGCTCTCCGGGCCGATCGGCGCGCCGATCACGGTGAGGGTCTGGTAGAGCTTCTGGCCCGTCTCGGAGCCGTCGTAGACCGGCAGCTCCAGCAGCGTCTTGCCGTCGCGCGCCGCGTCGAGCACGCGGCGCATGTGCTCGGTCGGGAACACCAGGCCGGCGTCGGCGTCGAACGTCGCCTCCTTCGGCTTGACCAGCGACACCGTGACCTTGCCGTCGCGCCGCTCGGCCTTGCCGTCGACCATGTCGCCGGCCCGGTTGTTGATGTAGTTCTGCGAGCTGAAGCGGAAGCTCTTGGCGGCGCCCTCCTCCCAGGTCGAGGCGCGCAGGTCGCTGACCGCCACCTTGCCCTCGCCGTTGTCGAGCTCGGAGACCTGGCGGAACTGGAGCACGAAGCCGTCACACGCATTGCCGGAGAAGTCGTACAGAATGCGCCCGCGGACCGACTGGAGGGTGCGCTTGCCCTGCGAGCGGACGAGCTTGAGATCGTAGACGGCCCGATGCGCCACGAGGCCGGGCGCGGCCTCCGCGGCCGGCACCGCGCCGAGCCCGGTGCCCGCCGCCGCGAGGAGGACGGCGGCCATCACCGGGCCGCAGCGAAGTCCGAGAGAGCCTCTGTGCATCGCCGCGCCGATCTCCTCATCCGCGCCCGCATCCCGGCGCATGGTCGGTCGAAGATAGGAGCGCCCCGGGGCCGCCGCAACCGCCGCCGACCCGCCAGCGTGACCCACGGAGACATGCGGTGCCCCCATTGCGTGACGATCGCCGATCGGGGACAACGTCGCGCGGGACCACGTCCCGCATGCAACTGGCCGGGGAGGCTATGGAATGACGACTAGCGCCGAACAGAAGCTCGCCGCACTGGGTATCACGCTGCCGACGCCGGCGGCCCCGATTGCCAACTATGTCGGCTTCGTCCGCTCGGGCCGGCTCCTGTTCGTGTCGGGGCAGCTCTGCCTGGTCGACGGCAAGGCGGTCGCGATCGGCAAGCTGGGCGCCGAGGTGTCGCTGGAGGCGGGCCGCGAGGCGGCGCGCATCTGCGCCATCAACCTGCTGGCCCAAGTAAAGGCGGCGCTCGGCGATCTCGACAAGGTCACCCGGGTGGTGCGGCTCGGCGGCTTCGTGGCTTCGACGCCGTCGTTCCTGGACGGCCCCAAGGTGCTCAACGGCGCCTCCGACCTGATGGTCGAGGTGTTCGGCGAGAAGGGCCGCCACGCCCGCACCACCATCGGGGTGGCGGTGCTGCCGGGCGACGCCGCCGTCGAGGTCGAAGGCACCTTCGAGGTCGCCTGACGTGGCGGCTCGCGCCACATGAGCGGGCGCCGCACGGGCGGTCTCGCCACGAGTGGTCTCGCCGCGAGTGGCCTCGACTGGCTGGTGGAGCGTCCGATCGCCCATCGCGGCCTGCACGATGCCGCGGCCGGCCTCGTCGAGAACAGTGCCGCCGCCGTGGCGGCGGCGCTCGAGGCCGGCTACGGCATCGAGGTGGACCTTCAGCGCAGCCGCGACGGCGACGCCATGGTCCACCACGACGACCGGCTCGGTCGGCTCGTCGAAGGCTCGGAGCCGCTCGCCGACCTCACATCGGCCGCGTTGCAGGCCCGCCGGTTCCATGCCGGAGGCGAGCCGATGATGACCCTCGCGGGCCTGCTCGACCGCGTCGACGGCCGCGTTCCGCTCCTGCTGGAGATCAAGAGCCGCTTCGACGGCGACCTCCGGCTGGCCCGCCGGGTCGCCGCGCTGGTGTCGGCCCGCCCGGCGCGGGTCGCGGTGATGTCGTTCGATCCCGCCGTGGTGGCGGCGCTTGCGGCTGCGATGCCGGCCGTGCCCCACGGTCTGGTCGGCCAGAGCCGGCGCCGCGCCGCCGCCGGGCACGACCCCGCCCCGTCCCGGCTCGCGCTCGCGGCCGCCACGCTGCGGGCGGCGCCGCGCTTCCTCGCCTGGAACGTCGACGACCTCCGCACCTGGCCGCCGCGCCTCGCCCGCGCGCTGGGCCGCCCGGTGCTCACCTGGACGGTCCGCTCCGAGGCGGTCCGGCGCCGGGCTCTCGCCGGGGCCGATCAGGTGATCTTCGAGGGGTTTCGGGCGTAGACTCCAGGCCCTAAATTCCGGGACGAGCCAGTCCGGGAGTTCAGGCTCTCGAACACCGCGACCCCGACCGTGGAGGCCACCCCCTGCCCCCGACCCCCGACCATCCCACAAGCGCCTGCCCCGGCGAGGACCGACCCGAGCCCGACCGCGCCGGCACCAATGCCGATTGGCGCATCCGCGTCCTCCCCGCCATCGCCGAGGTGCCGGCCGCGAGCTGGGACGCCTGCGCCAATCCAGAGCTGGCGACCTTCGACCCGTTCGTGTCGCACGCCTTCCTGGCGGCGCTGGAAGCCTCGCGCTCGGCCTGCGCCCGCACCGGCTGGCAGCCGCGCCACCTGGTGCTGGAGGACGCCGCCGGCACCGTGCTCGGCGTCGCGCCGTGCTATCTCAAGTCCCATTCGCGCGGCGAGTACGTGTTCGATCACGGCTGGGCCGACGCCTACGAGCGCGCCGGCGGCCGCTATTACCCGAAGCTCCAGGTTTCGGTGCCGTTCACGCCGGCGACCGGCCGCCGCCTGCTGGTCGCCCCGGGGCCGCGAGCCGACATCGCGCAGGCCGCCCTCGCCGACGGGCTCGTCGCGTTGTGCCGGCACGAAGGCGCCTCCTCGGTGCACGTCACCTTCATGACCGAGGCCGAATGGCAGCTCGCCGCCGAGCACGGCTTTCTTCTGCGCACCGATCAGCAGTTCCATTGGGACAATCCGGGCTACCGCACCTTCGACGACTTCCTCGACGCGCTGGCCGCACGCAAGCGCAAGGCGATCCGTCGTGAGCGGCGCGAGGCGGTTCAGAACGGCATCGAGATCGTCCGCCTCACCGGCGCGGCGATCGACGAGTCGGCGTGGGACGCCTTCTTCGCCTTCTACATGGACACCGGCTCGCGCAAATGGGGCCGGCCCTATCTCACCCGCGACGTCTTCTCGCGCATCGGCGCCGCCATGGCGGACCGCATCCTGCTGGTGATGGCGCGGCGGCAGGGCCGCTTCGTCGCCGGGGCGCTCAACTTCATCGGCGGCGCGACCCTCTACGGCCGCCACTGGGGCGCCGTCGAGCACCATCCGTTCCTGCATTTCGAGCTGTGCTACTACCAGGCGATCGAGTTCGCGATCGAGCGCGGGCTGGCGCGCGTCGAGGCCGGCGCCCAGGGCGAGCACAAGCTCGCCCGCGGCTATCTCCCCAACACCACCTGGTCGGCCCACTTCATCGCCGATCCGGCGCTGCGCCGGGCGATCGCCGACTATCTGGTGCGCGAGCGCGCCTATGTGGATGCCGCCGCGCGCGAGCTGGCCGCCGCGAGCCCGTTCCGCAAGGACGGCGGCATCGACATCCGGCCGCCGTCGGAGGCCGAGATGGAGACCGATTGAGCCTGTGAGACCGCGGGAGCCACGGAGCCGGTCGACCGGGCGCTCGCCTCAGAACTGGATGCCGATCTTGCGGCCACGCTCCCACACCAGGCGGCTCGACTTCTTCGCGCCGCCGTGCAGGAAGACGAAGCGCTTCGGGATGGGTGCGGTGCCCTGGACGTAGAGGCAGGCCCCGCCGGCACTGATGTCGATCACTTGGCAATCGACTGTCGGGCTTTTCGCATCGACATAGATCTTGCCGACCTTCGGCACCAGGCCGCTCGGTTTCACCCGCATGTGCCGGCGCTTTTCGAGCATGGCGGCTCCGAGACTGACGACCCCCCGCAGGTCGTCGAGACGGATGTCGTCGATCGAGAGTTGATGGCAGATTAATGCGAACTGTGTGAACAGACGATTAAATCCGGCTACTTTATAGCTCGGGCCGGCTACGCTTGACGCGCGGCGGGGCGGTTTGCCATCCATGCCGGAGGCGACGATAGTCGTCGCTCCAGGGGCGTCACGGTCGCCGAGGCACGACAGCCGAAGCACGACAGCCGAAGCACGGCAGCCGAAGCACCAGACGCGAGGACTGCGAGGGCGAGATGGCGAGCTACGACCAATCCAACGTGTTCGCGAAGATTCTTCGCGGCGAGCTGCCGTGTCACAAGGTCTACGAGGACGAGCGGGCCTTCGCGTTCCTCGACATCATGCCGCGCTGCCCCGGCCACACGCTGGTGATCCCGAAGGCGCCGGCCCGCAACATCTACGACATCGCGCCCGCCGACCTCGCCCATGTCCACACGGTGGCCCAGATGATTGCCAAGGCGGCCACCCAGGTGTTCGGCGCCGACGGCATCACCATCCAGCAGTTCAACGAGCCGGCCGGCGGCCAGGTGGTGTTCCACCTGCACGTCCACGTTCTGCCGCGCAAGGACGGCGTGCCGCTGAAGCCGGCCGCCACCTTCAAGGAAGAGGCCGGCGTGCTGGCCGAGCAGGCGACTCGGCTCGCCGCCGCGCTGACGGCGCGCTGAGCATTTTCCGGCGAGGTGGACTCCGGTTCGCCGCTGAAAATGCGATCAAGCAGAGATTTCCAGAGCGGTGTTCGACCACGTTGGATCGGATACCCGCCGAGGGCACGCCGCTGACGGCGCCTCGCCGATGCAGCGTCGCCGGCCGCCGTGTCAGTCGCCGGTGACCCGCAAGGCCGCCGCGATCGCCTCGGTGTTGTGCCGCATCATCTCCACATAGCCGGGCGCCGGACCGCCCGGCCCCGACAGCGCGTCCGCGTAAAGCACGCCGCCGACGCGCGCGTCGGTCTCCTTGGCGATGCGCTCGATCAGCCGCCGGTTCGCGGTGCTCTCGACGAACACGGCACGGATGCGCTCCTTCTTGATCTGGCGGATCAGCTCGGCGATGTCGCGCGCCGTCGGCTCCGCTTCGTCGCCGATCCCCTTGGCGCCGCGCACCGTGATCCCGTAGGCCGCGCCGAAATAGCGGAACGCCTGGTGGGCCGTGATGACGCGGCGCCGCTCCTTCGGAATGCTCGCGAAGGCCGCCACGATGTCGCGGTCGAGCTGGTCGAGACGTTGCAGATAGGTTTCGGCGGCCGCCCGATAGGCGGCCTCGCCGCTCGGATCGGCGGCGGCGAGCGCGTCGCGGATGTTGGCCACATAGAGCTTCGCGTTGGCCACCGACTGCCAAGCATGCGGATCGTCCCCGCCATGATCGTGACCATGGCCGTGATCGCCGCCACCGCCGGCGCGGGCCAGCGGCTTCAGCCCGCGCGTCACCACCACCACCGACCCGGCATAGCCGGACGCCTTGATCATCCGCTCGGCCCAGCCCTCGAAGCCGAGGCCGTTGATCACCACGAGACGTGCGCCCGCGAGCTTGCGCGAGTCGGCCGGCGACGGCTGGAACGCATGCATGTCGGCATCGGCGCCGACCAATAGCTCGACCGCGACGCGCGGCCCGCCGACCTGCTTCACCAGATCGCCGAGGATCGAGAAGCTCGCGACGACGCGCAGCGGCTCCGCCGGCGGCGTGGTGGCGGGCGCGGGCTCCTGCGCAAGGACCGGCCCGGCGAAGACGAGCAGCGCGGCGGCGGCGAGGATCGATCGTCTGATCACGGACGTCTCCATGGTGTGTCGGCTCGGCTCTCGGCACGGCCCGTCAGAAATGCGCGACGACGCGCAGCTTGGCCTGATGCCGGGTGAAATGATCGAGGTCGAGGGACTCGTCGACACCCGGAACGCGCCCCCACACCTGCACCCCATAGGCGGCGCTGACCAGCACGCCGCCGACGCTCGCGTAGATCGCCGGCCCGACGAACACCGCCTCGCCGGCCAGCGTCTGCATGGCGGCACCTTCGTACTTGCGCAGCCACCGCGCATCGGCGCCGGCGAAGACGGTCGGCGACAGCCGCAGCATCGCGGCGCCCGACACCCCGAAGGTCGACTCGCGCTCGGACTCGCCGGTGTCGCGCAGCTTCACCCATTCGGGCTCGTAGAACACGTTGAGCGCGGTGAACAGCGTGTTCGGGACGATGTCCTTGTCGACCGCCACCAAGAAGCCGACGGCGTGCTTGGTGACCGGCGCACCCGAGACCTCCTCGACGCGGCCCCAATGCGGCTCCACCACGACGGTGAGCCCGAACGGCGCCCGCTCCCGTTCGAGCAGGCGCTGGCGGAACTCGAGCGACAGACCGTCGAAGCGCGCTTGGCCGCGACGGAGCGACGACACTGCGGCCTCTTCGGGGGCCGGCAGGCCGCGCGGCGACGCCGCCTCCAGGCCGTCGACGCCGGAGATGGCGTGATAGGCCATCGAGGCACCGAGCCCGACATGGAAGTTCTCCCACGGCACGAAGCCGAGCTCGATCCGCTGGCCCACCGCCCCATAGGTACCGCTGCCCTTGCCGAAACCGCCGCTGGTGTCGACCAAGAGATGGCGGTGATGGGCGGGCGCGATGTCGGTGCCGACCGTGTAGGCGAACAGGAACTCGGTCAGCGCCTCGTCGTGCCCGTGCGCGTCGCCGGGCGTGTGCGGCTGTGCGGTCGGCCGGTGGAGGTGACGCATAGGCGCCGGCGCGCCCACCGCAGACGGCAGGCCGCGTCCGGGATCCCGGCGGTCCGCATGGTGGTGGCCCGCATCGTGGTGACCCGCATGGTGGTGACTCGCATGCTGACGGCCCGCATGCGGTCGGCTCGCACGAGCGTGACGGGCCTCGTCTCCACCGGGCCCGTGCCGGTGGACCGTCTTCTGGCGCTGAACCGCCGCCGCGATCGGGCTCGCCGGCTGCCCAGCCGGTCCGTGACTCACGGCCTGCGCCAGAGCCGCACCGCCGCCGCACAGCACCATGCCGGCCGTCATCGCCACCCGGACGTGTCCGGTGATCCTCGCGCGTGTGTTCATAGGCCCCTCCCCACGACTCCAAAATGTAATGTTACACTATCACATTTTTGAAGCCTGTCGACCCGCTCGGCACCACGACATTGGCCGTTCGCGGAGGGGTGATGGCGGGCGTCCCGCCACGGCAGCCCCTGCCGGCGGGCTCGCTACAGCCTGCCCGCACCGGCACGGGTGGATCGGGAGGCGCGAGGGGCCGCGCTCAGTGGGTCCAGAGACCGCGGCGCGAGTAGGCGAAGTTGTCGGCGTAGGCGATGGTGCGGCGACTCGGCACCTTGGGCTCCAGCACCTGGTACGGGATGCCGCGCTTCTCGCAGAAGGCGATCGCCTCCTCACGGGTGTCGAAGCGCAACCGCACCTGCTGGCGGGTGTCGCCGGAGCTGGTCCACCCCATCAGCGGCTCGACCCGGCGCGGCTCGTCCGGCTCGTAGTCCAGCACCCAGTGGCGGGTCTTGGCGGTCCCCGACTGCATGGCGTTGCGAGCAGGCTTGTAGATGCGTGCGATCATGGATCGGCCTCGGCCTCGATTCCGGCACTCCCGCCGGCACGGGACAGGCCAGTCCTAAGAGCTGGCGGACGAAATGCAAGGGCTCGGTGCCAGGGGCTCGGATGCGTCCGCCGCTGCTCCCAGCTCGCCGGGCTGGCCGGGCCGCAGCCGGCGGCAAGGCCGCGCGTCGGAATCACCCGACCAGGCACTGGAACCCGTGACTGCCATGATCGGCCAGATTGGTCGGGGCAGCAGGATTCGAACCTGCGACCTGGAGTACCCAAAACTCCCGCGCTACCAGGCTGCGCTATACCCCGCCGCGAAAAACATGAATGTTTTCGTGGGCTTGCCGATTCACCGCGGCACTCTAGCAGAAACCCGAGCGGGAACAAATCGCTGCGCCGCCCGGAGCCGGCCGGCGCCCGCAGTCGTCCGTCACGCCTCGGCCAATGCGGCATACCCGAACACGGCGATGTAGTGGCACACGGCGGCCCCCAGCACGAAGCCATGCCAGATCGCGTTCTGAAAGCGCAGATTCCGCCAGAGGTGGAACACCACCCCGACCGAATACAGGACACCGCCGATCACCAGCAGGAGCAGCGTCCAGAACGGCAGCGAGGTGCTCAGCGTGCCGAAGATCGCGACGCCGCTCCAACCGAGCAGCAGATACAGCACATAGGACAGGCGATCGAAGCGACCCGGACAGCCGAGCTTCAGCGCGATCCCGATGCCGGCCGTCAGCCACACCGCGATCAGCAGGAGCCCCGCCGAAAGATCGTCTTTCAAAGGCGCCAGGAACGGCGTGTAGGTGCCGGCGATCAAGAGGTAGATCGCCGAATGGTCGAATCGACGCAGGAACCACTTGATGGATGACGGCGGCCACATGTTGTAGACGGCCGAGATGCCGATCATGGCGACGAGCGACACCGAATAGGTCAAGGTCGCCGGCGTCAGCGGCCCGGCGAGCTGATCCAATGCGGCGGCGATCAGAAGCGCGGCCGCGCCGACGACGGCGAGACAACTGCCGACCACGTGCATGACGCCGTCGGCGAGGAGTTCGGCGCGGTCGTAGTCCCACGAGGATCGCCTCGGCCGGATGCAGGGGGGCACGGCAACTCCGCCTGTTGGACGCCGCCATCAACCGGCGACGTGCGATCGTGGTTCCGGTGTGGCCGCCGACGATCGGCCGTTCGCGTCGCCGTGTCCAGGCCCGATCGCGTCGGCGCACGCGAGCATCCACGGTCGCGAGCGTGACGGCGCGGCGCCTCTCACCGTCCCGCGAACATCGGATGCCCGACCCGGTCGCCCGGCGCGATACCGAGACGCCGCGCGGTGCCCGCCACCACCTCCAGCACGGCACGCACCGGACCGCCGGACGGGATCGTGCGCTCCGACAGCGGCTCGGTGCCCTCGGCGATGCGTAGGATGCGGCCGTCCGACGTGATGAAGATCATGTCGAGCGACACATAGGTGTTGCGCATCCACATCGAGACCGGCGCGTCGCGCTCGAAATCGAACAGCATGCCTTCGCCCTCGGGCAGCGAGCGGCGGTACATCAATCCGCGCGCCCGCTCCGCGTCGGTCTTGGCGAGCTCGACCGAGAAGACGTGCACGCCGCTGCGGGTGGCGATCTCGAGAATCTGCCGCTCCGCCGCGGCGGCACGCGGGGCGAGGTCCGTCGCGATCACCAGGGCGGCGACCAGCGACGGCAGCACAAGCGCGAGAAGCGCGCGGCGGGTGATGCGACGAACGATCATGCGGAACCCTTGTGAAGGCTGCGCCGCCGGGGGCGCGGCGTCACCGTAGAGCATTTTCCGGCGCGATGGACTCCGGAACGCGGAGCGAGCGCGTCCCCGGGCCGTGTCACACGACTGACGGAACACCGGCAGTCACCACCCGTCGCCGACACGGTGGCCGGGATTTTCGGCGGCTCTGGGGACTTGGGGACACACCGATGCGGTTCGGGAGATCACGGCCTGGCTCTCGGAACCGACGGGATCGCTCGGCGGGCCGCGCCGGCTCTCGGCACCGGCAACGGCGGCGACGCGCCGAAAGAATCGGATGGACCGACGAGCAGAGCCGCGACACCGTCACCCCTTGCGGGAGGACACGGGCCGGACAATTCCGACTGCGGCTCGGGGGACCGCCGTTCAGTGGGAGGCGAGCGCGTGCGGTCCGCCGTCGGGACGCACCTCGGCGGCCATCAGGCCCTTCGGGCCGGGGCCGAAGCGCACCAGCACGGTCTGCCCGGGCCGCAGCTCGGTGAGGCCATACCGCCGCAGCGTCTCCATGTGGACGAAGATGTCCGGCGTGCCCTCGCCGCGGGTCAGGAAGCCGAACCCGCGCAGCCGGTTGAACCACTTCACCACGGCCCGCTCCAGCCCGCTGGTCGGCACCACGTTGACGTGGGTGCGCGGCGGCGGCATCTGGGCCGGATGCACGGCGGTGGTTTCGTCCATCGAGACGATGCGGAACGCCTGGAAGCCCTTCGGCCGCGCCAGCGCCTCGCAGACCACACGAGCGCCCTCGTAGGCCGTCTGGAAGCCGTCGCGACGCAGGCAGGTGACGTGCAGCAGCACGTCCGGCATGCCGTTGTCCGGGACGATGAAGCCGTATCCCTTGGCGACGTCGAACCACTTGATGACGCCGCTGATCTCGACGACGGTCGTCGCCGCGTCGTCGGCGAAGTCGCCGAGAGGTTCAGACACGCCGTAGCCCGCGATGGGCCCTTTAGACCCGAAATCGTCCGTGGCCATGGGGACGTACGCCGCCGCTTTAGGCGCCTCTTGAAGAGCGCTTGACCGAATCTCTTGGCCGAAAAGATATCCAGGCCGCCCGCGATGGGAAACAGGAAAATGAGATCGCCGCAGGTGTTGGGCGAAATCTGTGTATGACGTCGTGCCGCATTCGCCCAACACGACGAATTAGGACGACACGAACGTCTCCAGCACCGTGCCGATGTCGGCCCGCACCACGAGATCGGCGGCATGGTCGAGCTCGGTCGGCTCACGGTTGAGAATCACGAGTCGCGCACCATTGCGCTTGGCGAGCAGCGGGAAACCGGCGGCCGGCCACACCACCAGCGACGAGCCGATCGCCAGGAACAAATCGCAGCGCAAGGTGAGCGCCTCGGCACGGCGCATCTCCACCTCCGGCATAGCCTGACCGAACGATATGGTCGCCGTCTTGATATGTCCACCGCAGTCCGGGCAGTCGGGCGCGTGGCCCTCGGCGACGAACCGCTCCTGGACCCACACCAGCTCGTAGCGCCGCGCACAGGAGAGGCACAAGGCGTAGGTGGTGTTGCCGTGCAACTCCACGACGTCCTCGGGCTCGATGCCGGACGCCTGGTGGAGATTGTCGATGTTCTGGGTGATCACCGCGGGCGCCTTACCCTGCCGGTACAGGCTGGCCAGCGCGCGATGGCCGCGACCGGGCCGTGCGGCCCCGAACTCGCTCTGCATGGCGAAGCGGCGCCGCCATGCCTCGTCGCGCATCGCTTGGCTGGCCAGGAACTCGTCGAAGCCGATCGGCGCGTTCTTGGTCCACAGGCCGCCGGGCGAGCGAAAATCCGGAATGCCGCACTCGGTGGAAATGCCGGCCCCCGTGAACGGCAGCACCACGCTGGCACGGGCCACGAGGGCGGCGAGTTGGTCGCGGGCTGTGTCGACGTCCGAAGCGATCATATATGCACCCGCGGAGGCGGCCGGCGTCCGACGACGGCCCCCCCGACCGATCGAGAGGACTTCATGCGATATCTGCACACGATGCTGCGCGTCCGCAACCTCGAGGCCGCGCTCGACTTCTACTGCGGCAAGCTCGGCCTGACGGAGATCAGCCGCCGGGACGACGACAAGGGGCGGTTCACCCTGGTGTTCCTGGCCGCCCCCGGCGACCGCGCGGTGGTCGGCGCCAGCCAGGCCCACGGCCGCCCGGCCCCGCTGGTGGAGCTGACCTACAACTGGGACGGCGACGAGGATTACGGCGAGGCGCGCTATTTCGGTCACCTCGCCTTCGAGGTCGACGACATCTACGCCACCTGCGCCCGCCTCCAGGCCGCCGGCGTCACCATCAACCGGCCACCGCGCGACGGCCAGATGGCGTTCGTCCGCTCGCCGGACCGCCACTCGGTGGAGCTGTTGCAGAAGGGCGAGCCCCTGCCCCGCCAGGAGCCCTGGGCCTCGATGCCCAATACCGGCCACTGGTGACGGCGCGCCCGCGGCGGGTCGCCGCCTGATGGTCGATCAGGGACGACGCGGCAAGCAGCCGCGGCGGAACCGTCCCCGTCGGCGCCTGCCGCTGCCGCCGCGACGGCCGCCGGCGACGCCCGCCTCCGGCCGGCTCCCCCGGCCGCGAGCGCCATGCGCGACGCGCTCCGCGAGGAGCGGATCAAACCTCCGGGCGGCGACAGCGCCTCGTCGCTCGCCGGCCGCGCCGGCCGCGCCGGCCGGCAAGGGATGGTGCGTGGACGGCACCGCCCGGACGGCAAAGGGTGAGAGCCCGACGGGCTGCCGCGGGCGGCCGGAGACCCCGCAGGCTCGCTTGCCGGCCGCCGGAAACGCCTTTATATGTCGCCGCTCGACACCGCCGCGGCACGCCCGCGCGGTGCCCGCGCCCATCGTCTAGCGGTCCAGGACGTCGCCCTTTCACGGCGAAAACAGGGGTTCGATTCCCCTTGGGCGCGCCAGTCCACTGCACCGCGCCGTCTCGCCTGAGCCCTCTGCCCGGTCGTCGAGAGGTCTCGCGTGCCCACTCGCGCGGCCGCGCCCCGCCGGCTTCCACGATCCATTCCTACGATCCATCGTCGCCTCAGTGACGCCGGCATCGCGGCGTCCGCCTCGTCCGGCATGCCCGGTCGCGAGCCCGCTGCCTTGTCGTCGGACAGCCGCTCCGCCGCTCGCACCCCGTTGGACTCAATGATCGACCGAAGTGGTTTTCTCCCACTCGGCGTGCCGACGGAAGATCACGTTCGTTCACGCGCAAAGCGCGACCGATCGGGTTCTTATTTGGCGCGAGCCCTTGAGTTCGCATGCGCGAGATCGGTTTTATGGTGTTCGGCTTCCCGTTTTTGGAGAGCGGACCGTCACCATGACCGGACCTCATACCATCGCCCGCGAGGCACGCCCGCGTCGACGCGATCTCGCCGCCGTCGCGCTCGCCTTCGCCGTCGTGCTCGGCACCACGCTGTTCGCCCGCGGCCAGGACGTGACGCTCGTCAACGTCTCCTACGATCCGACCCGCGAGCTCTATCGCGACATCAACGATGCCTTCGTCAAGCAGTGGCAGGCCAAGACCGGCCAGAAGGTGACGATCCGCACCTCGCATGGCGGCTCCGGCCGCCAGGCCCGCGCCGTGATCGACGGTCTCGACGCCGATGTGGTCACGCTGGCGCTCGCCGGCGACATCGACGCCATCGCGCGCGAAGGCCGTCAGCTCCTGCCGACCGACTGGCAGGCCCGCCTGCCCGGCAACTCGTCGCCCTACACGTCGACCATCGTGCTGCTGGTGCGCAAGGGCAACCCGAAGGGCATCAAGGATTGGGACGATCTCGCCCGGCCCGGCATCGCAGTGGTCACACCGAACCCGAAGACTTCGGGCGGCGCGCGCTGGAACTACCTCGCGGCCTGGGCCTTCGAGCTCGACCGCTCCAACGATCCGGCCAAGGCCAAGGATCTCGTCGCCCGCATCTTCCGCAACGTTCCGGTGCTCGACACCGGCGCGCGCGGCTCCACCACGACGTTCACCCAGCGGGGCATCGGCGACGTGCTGATCTCGTGGGAGAACGAGGCGTTCCTGGCCCAGAAGGAATTCGGCGCCGACGCCTTCGACATCGTCTATCCGACGCTGTCGATCCTCGCCGAGCCGCCGGTGGCGCTGGTCGACAAGGTGGTGGACAAGCGCGGCACCCGTGCGGTGGCGCAGGCCTATCTGGACTTCCTCTACACGCCCGAGGCACAGCGGCTCATCGCGGCTCACTTCTATCGCCCGTCGCGGCCCGAGCATGCCGATGCGGTCGATCTGGCGCGCTTCCCGCGCATCCGTCTCGTCACCATCGACGGCGTGTTCGGCGGCTGGGGCAAGGCCCAGGCCGAGCACTTCGCCGAGGGCGGCATGTTTGATCAGATCTACAAGCCCGGCGTCCCGTCGCGATGATCCCGCGGATGGCGAGCGTGCCGGTGCAGGCGGCGAGCGGGCCGATGACGAGCGGGCCGACACTCACCTCGGTGCCGCCCATCCGTCTCCGGCGGCGTAGCGCGCTGCCGGGCTTCGGCCCGACGCTCGGCTTCACCGTACTCTACCTGTCGCTCGTGGTTCTGGTGCCACTCGCCGTGCTGGTGCTGCGGGCGAGCGGTCTCGG
This sequence comes from Rhodoplanes sp. P11, assembly GCF_964266735.1. NCBI lineage: Bacteria > Pseudomonadati > Pseudomonadota > Alphaproteobacteria > Hyphomicrobiales > Nitrobacteraceae > Rhodoplanes > Rhodoplanes sp. P11. Next base: position 1,613,965 of record NZ_CAXWGY010000001.1, on the reverse strand, counting down.
CCTCGCCGGCGTATGGGCGGTCGCGATGTCGCCGCGCGTGCTCGCCGCCCTTCAGGTGAGCTTCGGCCTGTCGCTCGCGGCCGCCACCGTCAATGCGCTGCTCGGCCCGGTGGTCGCCTGGGGGCTCACCCGCTATCACTTCCCGGGGCGGCGGCTGCTCGATGCCATCGTCGATCTCCCCTTCGCGTTGCCGACCGCGGTGGCCGGCATCGCGCTCGCCGCCGTGTGGGCGCCGAACGGCTGGATCGGTGGCCTGCTGGCGCCGTGGGGCGTGCAGGTCGCCTACACGCCGTTCGGCATCTTCGTGGCTCTCGTCTTCATCGGCCTGCCTTTCGTGGTGCGCACCGTGCAGCCCGTGCTGGCCGATCTCGATCGCGAGATCGAGGAGGCGTCGGCGACGCTCGGCGCCTCGCGCCGCCAGACCGTGTGGCGGGTCATCGCTCCGACCGTCCTGCCGGGGGTACTGACCGGGTTCACGCTCGCCTTCGGGCGGGCCGTCGGCGAGTACGGCTCGGTGATCTTCATCGCCGGCAACATGCCGTTCCGCTCCGAGATCGCGCCCCTGCTGATCGTCGTGCGCCTGGAGGAGTTCGACTATGCCGGCGCCACCGCCATCGCGACCGTCATGCTGGGGATCTCGTTCCTGATGCTGCTCGCCGTCAATCTGCTCCAGGCCTGGAGCCGGCGGAGGCTGGGCCATGTCTGAGACGCTGCCCCATGCGGCCGTCGGCGCATGCCTCGATGCCATGCCCCGTCACGCTCCCGCGACACAGCGCCGGGGCGGCGTCGTCGACGAGAGCGCGCCGGTCCAGATGGCGCTCGTCGCCGCCGCGGTCGGCATCCTGGCGCTGCTGGTCGTGCTGCCGTTGCTCGCGGTGTTCACCGAAGCGCTACGGCGCGGCGTCGGGCACTATCTCGAGTCCTTCGCCGATGCGGACACGCAGGCGGCCATCCGGCTGACCCTGATGGTCGCCGGCATCGCGGTGCCGCTCAACCTCGTGTTCGGCCTCGCCGCCGCCTGGGCGATCACCAAGTTCGAGTTCGTCGGCAAGAGCCTTCTGGTCACCCTGATCGACGTGCCGTTCTCGGTGTCGCCGGTGGTATCGGGGCTGGTCTTCGTTCTCCTGTTCGGAGCCCAAGGCGTGTTCGGTGAATGGCTCGCGGCCCACGACGTCCAGATCGTCTTCGCGGTGCCCGGCCTGGTGCTCGCCACCGTGTTCGTGACGGTGCCGTTCGTGGCCCGCGAGCTGATTCCGCTGATGCAGGAGCAAGGCACCAGCGAGGAGGAGGCCGCGCTGACACTCGGCGCCTCGGGCCTGCGCACCTTTCTCAGCGTCACGCTGCCCAATGTGAAATGGGCGCTGCTCCATGGCGTGCTTCTCTGCAATGCCCGCGCCATGGGCGAGTTCGGCGCGGTCTCGGTCGTCTCCGGCCATGTGCGTGGCCTGACCAACACGATGCCGCTCCATGTGGAGATCCTCTACAATGAATACAACTTCGTCGCTGCTTTCGCGGTCGCCTCCCTCCTGGCCGGACTCGCTCTCGTCACCCTCGTCGCCAAGTCGATCCTGGAATGGCGCGGTGGCGATCAGCTCGAACGGTCACGCCGCCTCTGAGGCGTCCGGCACCGTCGCGATCCGCACCGAGGGGCTGGCCAAGGCGTTCGGCGCCACCGCGGCGCTCGCCGGTGTCGATCTCGCGGTCGAGGCGGGCGAGCTGGTCGCGCTGCTCGGTCCGTCGGGCTCCGGCAAGACGACGCTGCTGCGCGTCGTGGCCGGCCTCGAGCAACCGACCGGCGGACGCATCTTCTTCGGCGGCGAGGACGCGACCTTCGTGCCGGTGCAGGCGCGGCGCGTCGGCTTCGTGTTCCAGAGCTACGCCCTGTTCAAGCACATGACGGTGGCGGAGAACATCGCCTACGGGCTGCGCGTGCGGCCGCGCCGCGCGCGGCCGCCTCGCGATGCCATCCGTCGCCGCGTCGGCGAGCTGCTCGACCTCGTCCAGCTCGCCGGCCTGGAACGCCGGTTTCCCTCGCAGCTGTCCGGCGGCCAGCGCCAGCGGGTCGCGCTCGCACGCGCCTTGGCGGTGGAGCCCAAGGTGCTGCTGCTCGACGAGCCGTTCGGAGCGCTCGATGCGCAGGTGCGGCGCGATCTGCGCCGCTGGTTGCGCGAGCTGCACGATCGCACCGGCCACACCACCCTGTTCGTCACCCACGACCAGGACGAGGCGCTGGAGCTGGCCGACCGCGTCGCCATCATGCATCGGGGCCGCATCGAGCAGGTCGGCACGCCGGACGAGATCTACGATCATCCCGCCACCGCCTTCGTGGCCGGCTTCGTCGGCGACGCCGTCCGCCTGCCCGCCGCGGCGGAAGCCGCCGGCCTCCGGGTCGGCGCCCACATGATCCCGAGTCCCGTCGTCGCGGCGGATGGAACGCGGCGCGACGACGGCCCGGCCGTGCTGTTCGTGCGGCCGCACGATCTGGTGCCGGTCGCCGATCATGTGCACGGCATCGCGGTCGAGATCGCCGCGGTCCGCCGCGCCGGTTCCGGCCATCGCGCCGAGGTGATGCTCGGCCACGGCTTGCCGCCGGTCGACGTGGTGCTGCCGGCCGGCCGCACCGCGCGCCGCGGCGACCGCATCCGCGTCGCCTTCGCCAATCTCCGCGTCTTTCCGGCCTGAGCGCCGCACCGTCACCGAGGTCCCGCATGGCGCGCTTCCGCTATTTTCCTGTCTCCTATGACGTCGCCGGCCGCACCGTCCTGGTGGTGGGCGACGGCGAGCAGGCCCTCCAGAAGCTGCGCCTCCTGGTGCGCACGCAGGCGCGGCTCGTCCTGTGCAGCGACGCACCCGACGCGACGCTGAACCGTTTCGCTGGAGAGAACGCGATCACGCTCACGGCCAGCGAGCCGACCGCCGCACTGCTCGGCGACGCCGTCCTGATGGTGGTGGCGACCGGCGATGCCGCGCGCGACGCCCGGCTCGCCGCGCTGGCCCGCGCCGCCCGCGTCCCGGTCAATGTGGTCGACCGGCCGCATCTGTGCGACTTCACCACGCCCGCCCTCGTCGACCGCGCGCCCGTGTCCATCGCCATCGCCACCGACGGCGCCGCCCCGGTTCTGGCCCAGCTCGTCCGCGCCCGCATCGAAGCGCTGCTGCCCCCCGGATTCGGCCGCCTCGCCGCGCTGGCCGAGAGCCTTCGCGCCACCGTGCTGGAGCGCCTGCCGGACGGCGCTGCGCGGCGGCGGTTCTGGTCGGCGGTGTTCGGGGGACGCGCCGCCGCCGCGGCGCTCGCGGGCGAGGACGAGCGCGCCCGGGTGATCGCCCTCAAGATGCTCGCCGGCGACGCCGAACGCGAAACGCCGAGCGGCAAGGTGTTCCTGGTGGGCGCCGGCCCGGGGGCCGAGGATCTACTGACACTGCGCGCTCACCGTCTCCTGATCGAGGCGGACGTGATCGTCCACGACGCGCTGGTGCCCGACGCGGTGGTCGCCATGGGGCGGCGCGATGCCACCCGCATCGCGGTCGGCAAGCGCAAGGGTCATCATTCGGTGCCGCAGGCCGAGATCGACGCCCTGCTGGTGCGGCTCGCCCGCGAGGGCCGCCGCGTCGTCCGCCTCAAGGCCGGCGACCCGATGGTGTTCGGCCGCGCCGGCGAGGAGATCGCGGCGCTGCGTGCCGCCGGCATCGACCACGAGATCGTTCCCGGTGTCACGGCCTCGCTCGCCGCCGCGGCCGACGCCGGGATTCCGCTGACGCTGCGCGGCGTCGCGTCGCATCTGGTGCTCACCACGGCCCATGGGGCCGATGGCGCCGTGCCGTCCGACTGGGCCGCGATCGCCGCGGCCGGTGGCACCGTCGCGGTCCACATGGGCCGCAGCGTCGCCGACCGCATGGCGGCGCAGCTCCTCGCCGCCGGCCTGCCAGCCGGGACTCCTGTCGTGGCGGTGGAGAACGCCGGCCGCCCCGATCGGCGTCTGTTCACCGGCCCTCTCGCCGCCCTGCCGGGCCTCACGACCCGCGACGACGTCGCCGGCCCGGTGCTGATCCTCATCGGCGCGGCCGTGGCGCACGGCGAGCTCGCCGGCGCCGAGCCGTTCCATCGTGTCGCCGCCGTGCCGGCCGCCGCCTGAGGTGCATCATGTCGAAACGCTCCAAGACGTTCGCGCCGGTGGTCGCCACCGCCAACGATCTCGCCACCGGCACGGTGGTGTTCCGCACGCCGGACGGCCGCTGGTCGGCGGACCTGGCGACGGCCGAGATCGCCACGACGCCGGCCGAGGCCGACGCCCTGCGGCTGCGGGCCGACGCCGACGTCGCCGCCGATCGGGTGGTCGATCTGGCGCTGGTGCCGGTGGTGCGCGACGGCGCCTTCGTGCGGCCGACCGCGCTGCGCGAGCTGATCCGCGCCAGCGGCCCCACCATCACGCTGCCGATCGACGCGCCCCGCATCGGGCGCGCTGCGCGGCCGACCCCTTGATCGGACGGAGTGCGCCCATGTACCGCTACGACGAGTTCGACCGCGCCTTCGTGCAGGAGCGCGTCGCCGAGTTCCGCGACCAGGTGGGCCGCCGCCTGTCGGGCGAGCTGACCGAGGACCAGTTCAAGCCGCTGCGGCTGATGAACGGCGTCTATCTCCAGCTCCACGCCTACATGCTGCGCATCGCGATCCCCTACGGCACGCTGTCGTCGCGCCAGCTCCGGCAGCTCGCCGCTATCGCTCGCGATCACGACCGCGGTTACGGCCACTTCACGACGCGGCAGAATCTCCAGTTCAACTGGATCGCCCTGAAGGACGTGCCCGACATCCTGGAGAAGCTCGCCGCCGTCGAGATGCACGCCATCCAGACCTCCGGCAACTGCATCCGCAACGTGACGGCCGATCACTTCGCCGGCGCCGCGACCGACGAGATCGCCGATCCGCGGCCCTATGCGGAGATCCTGCGGCAGTGGTCGTCGCTCCACCCGGAGTTCACCTTCCTGCCGCGCAAGTTCAAGATCGCAGTGACCGGCAGTCCGCACGACCGCGCCGCCATCCAGACCCACGACATCGGCTTGCAGGTGACACGCGACACGGCCGGCGCGCTCGGCTTCGTGGTCTATGTGGGCGGCGGCCAGGGCCGCACCCCGATGGTGGCGCGCAAAATCCGCGACTTTCTGCCCGAGCGCGATCTCCTCGCCTACTGCACCGCCATCCTGCGGGTCTACAATCTGGAGGGGCGACGCGACAACAAGTACAAGGCGCGCATCAAGATCCTCGTTCACGAGAGCGGCGAGGCGGCATTCCGCAAGGCCGTCGAGGCGGAGTTCGCGGCGCTGCGCGACGAGGCGCTCGATCTGCCCGCCACCGAGCGCGACCGGATCGCGACCTATTTCGCCCCGCCACCCTTCGCGGCTCTGCCGGAACGCTCCGTCGTGTTCGAGCGGGCGATCGCGGCCGATCCCGATTTCGCTCGTTTCGCATCGCGCAACGCGCACCCCCACAAGGTGCCGAGCTACGCCATCGTGACGGTGTCGCTGAAGCCGGTCGGCGGCCCACCCGGTGACGCGACCGCGACCCAGATGGAGGCGGTCGCCGACATCGCGGCGCATTACGCCTTCGACGAGATCCGGGTGAGCCACGAGCAGAACCTGGTGCTGCCGCATGTTCGCCGCGACGACCTGCCCGCGGTGTTCGCGGCGCTGCGCCAGGCGGGCCTCGCGACCCCGAACGCGGGTCTCGTCACCGATATCATCTCCTGCCCGGGACTCGACTACTGCGCCCTCGCCACCGCGCGCTCGATCCCGGTCGCCGAGCGGATCTCGGAGCGCTTCGCGGATCTCGATCGCCAGCACGAGATCGGCGACATCAAGATCAAGATCTCCGGCTGCATCAACGCCTGCGGCCACCATCACGTCGGCCACATCGGCATTCTCGGCCTCGAACGCAAGGGCGAGGAGTTCTACCAGATCACCCTCGGCGGATCGGGCGACGAGACCTGCACGATCGGCGAGATCGTCGGCCCCGGCTTCTCGTCGCGTCGCATCGTCGATGCGGTGGAGACGGTGATCGACACCTATCTGTCGCTGCGCACCTCGCCTCGGGAGAATTTCCTCGCCGCCTATCGCCGCCTCGGCGAAGCGCCGTTCCGGGAGGCCCTCTATGCTGCGGCCGAGTGACGACGCCTCGCCCGGAGCCGCCGCCACGGTCCGCGATCTCGTCGCCACCTGGCGACACGCCGATGCGCCCGAGATCGTCGTCGACGCGCTCCGCCGGTTCGCGGGTCGGATCGCGCTCGTCTCCTCGTTCGGGGCCGACGCGGCAGTGCTGCTGCACATGGTGGCGCGCGTCGATCCGGCGACGCCGGTGATCCTCGTCGACACGCAGCGGCTGTTCCCGGAGACGCTCGCGTATCGCGACGCGCTCGTCGCCCGCCTCGGCCTCGCCGACGTGCGCACCGTGCGGCCCGCGGCCGCCGCGCTCGCCCGCCTGGACCCGCACGAGGCGCTCGCGGGCCAGGACCCGGACGCCTGCTGCGGGCTCCGCAAGGTATCGCCGTTCGAGACCGCGATCACGCCCTTCGCGGCCCTGCTGACCGGGCGGCGGCGCGACCAAGCGGTGACCCGCAGGGATCTCCCTCCCGCCGAATGGGACGGCGCGCGCATCAGGATCAACCCGCTCGCCGGCTGGACGGCCGAGCGCGCCGCCACCTGGCGTCGGGCTCACGGGCTGCCCGAGCACCCGCTGGCGCCGCAGGGTTATCCATCGATCGGCTGCGTGCCCTGCACGTCGCGCGTCGCCGTCGACGAGGACAGCCGCGCCGGCCGCTGGCGCGGCTTCGAGAAAACCGAGTGCGGCCTGCACGGCCGCCGCAGCATCGCTGTCACGACGGAGTCCTGATCATGCCGCTCTATCGCTCCGGTGCGTTCGTGACCGACGACTGGACGTTCCCGACCGACGACACGCCCCTGCCCGCGACGGGTGCGGTGGCGGTGTCGCGCACCCGGTTCCTCACCGAGCGCGACACGCTGCTCGGCCGCACCGACCCGGTGGGGGTGGTGCTCACCGCCGGCGACACTCTCGCCGGCATCGTTCCCGATCTGCCGCGTCTCGCGCTGATCGCGCTGCGCTTCCCGAAATATGGCGACGGTCGTCCCTACTCGCTGGCCCGGCTGCTGCGCGAGCGCCACGGCTATCGGGGCGAGCTGCGCGCCATCGGCGATGTGCTCCACGACCAGATTCCGCTGATGCGCCGCTGCGGCTTCGATGCCTTCGAGGTCTCGCATCCCGGCACCGTCGCGGCGCTACGCGACCAACGTGTCGTCGCCGTGCGGCACCACTATCAACCCGCCTCCGCCGAGGCGTCCGAAATCAGGCCCGAGTCGCACCCATGGCGGCGCGTCTCGGCCCCGCATCTGTGATGAGGCCCGCCATGCGCAGCGCCGAAGTGCTCGTCGATCGCCCGTCCACCGCCGAAGCCGCGCGTCCGCCGGAGCAGCAGCGGCGCCTGTCGCCGCATCTGCGCCGCCTGGAGGCCGAGGCGATCCACATCATGCGCGAGGTCGCGGCCGAGTTCCGCAAGCCGGTGATGCTCTACTCGGTCGGCAAGGATTCCTCGGTGATGCTGCACATCGCCCGCAAGGCGTTCTTTCCGGGACGGCCGCCCTTCCCGCTCCTGCACATCGCGACGGGCTGGGACTTCGCCGCGGTGCTGGCGCATCGCGACCGCATGGCGTCCACTTATGGGCTCGATCTGCTCGTCCACACCAATGCCGAGGCGGCCGCGGCCGGCACCAACCCGTTCGACACCGAGACCGGCGAGTACACCCGCCTGATGCTGACCGAAGCCCTCAAGGCGGCGCTCGATGCCTACGGGTTCGACGCCGCCTTCGGCGGCGCCCGGCGCGACGAGGAGAAGTCGCGCGCAAAGGAGCGGATCTTCTCGCACCGGCGCAACCATGTCTGGGACCCGCGCAACCAGCGGCCCGAGCTGTGGCGCCTGTTCAACACGCGCCTCGCCCCGGGCGACTCCATGCGCGTCTTCCCGCTCTCCAACTGGACCGAGCTCGACGTGTGGGACTACATCCGCGCCGAGGCGATCCCGATCGTGCCGCTCTACTTCGCGGCCGAGCGCCCGGTGGTGGAGCGCGACGGCGCCCTGCTGGTGGTCGACGATCCCCGCATGCGGTTCCGCCCCGGCGAGCGGGTGGAGCCGCGCGTGGTGCGTTTCCGCACCCTCGGCTGCTGGCCGCTCACCGGCGCGGTCGAATCCCCCGCGACCGACCTCGACGGCATCGTGGCCGAGATCGTCGCGTCGCGCGTGTCGGAACGCAACGGCCGCCTGGTCGACGCCGCACTGGCCGCCTCCATGGAAGCCAAGAAGCGCGAGGGCTACTTCTGATGTCGACCGTGACGCCGACCCTGATCCGACCCACCGCTCCGGCCCGCCCGACGCCACCGCAGGACGACGCGGCGTCCGCCGCCGTGCGCGCGCGGGGCGCCTTGCGGCTGATCGCCTGCGGCTCCGTCGACGACGGCAAGTCGACCCTCATCGGCCGCCTGCTGCACGAGACCCAGGCGGTGTTCGAGGATCAGCTCGCCGCCCTCTCACACGACAGCCGCCGCTTCGGTACCACCGGCGACGACATCGACGTCGCCCTGCTGCTCGATGGCCTGGAAGCCGAGCGCCAGCAGGGCATCACCATCGATGTCGCCTATCGGTTCTTCTCGTCGGCGCGACGCGCCTTCATGGTCGCCGACACGCCCGGCCATGTGCAGTACACCCGCAACATGGCGACCGGCGCCTCCGGGGCAGAGCTCGCGGTGCTGCTGGTCGACGCCCGCAAGGGTCTGCTGGAGCAGACGCGACGGCATGCCGCCATCGTGGCGCTGCTCGGCATCCGCGACGTGGTGCTGGCGGTGAACAAGATGGACCTGGTCGGCTGGTCGGCGGCGCGCTTCGCCGAGGTGGACGATGCCTTCCGGAGCTTCGCGGCGCCGCTCGCGTTGCGCACCGTCACGGCCATCCCGCTGTCGGCACGCTTTGGTGACAATGTGGTCCGCGTCAGCGCCGCGACGCCCTGGTACGGTGGGCCGACCCTGCTTCAGCATCTCGAGACGATCGAGATAGCCGATGCGGCCGATGCCCCGCTCCGCTTTCCGGTGCAGTGGGTGAGCCGCCCGCACGCCGACTTCCGCGGCGCCGCCGGCACGGTGGCGAGCGGCCGCGTGGTGGTCGGCGATCCCGTCGTGGTGGCCGCCTCGGGCCGCACCACCCGGGTGGCCCGCATCGTCACCATGGACGGCGACCTGCCCGAGGCCACTGCCGGCGCGGCGGTGACGCTCACCTTCGCGGACGAGGTCGATGTCGGCCGTGGCGACGTGCTGGTGCCGCCGCGCGAGCGCCCGACGGTGACGCGGCGCTTCTCGGCCGATCTCGTCTGGATGACCGACCGCGACGCCGCGGCGGGGGATCGCGTCCTGCTCAAGATCGGCACCGCCTCGGTGCCGGCGACGTTGCTCCGCGTGGTGGACCGGCTCGATCTCGGCAGCCTCGACCGTGTCGCAGACGACCGGCTGATGCTCAACGGCATCGGCCGCGTCCATGTCGAGACGGCGTTGCCGGTGGCGATCGACCCTTACGCCGAGAACCGCGCCACCGGCGGCTTCATCCTGATCGACCGAGCGACCGGAACCACCGCCGCGGCCGGACTGATCGTGGCGCCGCTCGACGCCGCCCGCGACGTCCATCCCCAGGCCGACGCGGTCGACCCCGACGTGCGGGCGCATCTGAAGGCCCAGCAGCCGCTGGCGGTCTGGCTCACCGGCCTGCCCGGCGCCGGCAAGTCGACCATCGCGAGCCTGGTGGAACGCCGCCTCGTCGCTCTCGGTCATCACACCATGGTGCTCGACGGCGACAACCTGCGGCGCGGCCTCAACGCCGATCTCGGCTTCGACCCGCGCGGGCGCGCCGAAAACGTGCGTCGCGTCGGCGAGGTGGCGCGTCTGATGGTCGATGCCGGCCTGATCGTGCTGGTCGCTCTCGTCTCGCCGTTCCGCGCCGATCGCGCGGCCGCGGCGGCGCTGTTCCCGGCCGGCCGCTTCATGGAGGTGCTGATCGATGCACCGGCCGAGACCTGCCGCAGCCGCGATCCCAAGGGTCTGTATGCCAAGGCGGAGAGCGGCCGCATCGTCGACTTCACCGGCCGCGACCAGGCGTACGAGCCCCCGCGCGACCCGGCGCTGGTGATCGACACCGCGACGACCACGCCCGATGTCGCGGCCGAGCGTCTGGTGCAGGCGATCCTGGCGCGCGTGCGTCCCCTGCCGGCGACGGCGCTGGACGGCGCCCAACTCTGATACTGTTTTGCGGTGATCCGTGCGCCGTCATTCCGGGGCGCCGCGCAGCGGCGAGCCCGGAATCCAGCGGCAAACTCGGAGCTCTCGGCTGGATTCCGGACAGCCGCTTCGCGGCTTCCGGAATGACCATCGAGTTGATCAGCCGGATCTCGTATGACTCGGCGCCCGTCTGGAGTCCCGCTTGCGCGGGACTGAGCGGAGAGTGGGCTGCGGGAGCGGGCGGACCGCGCGGCTGCGGCAAAACCTGGCGGCTACACCACAAGCACCGGCGACAGGCGGAGCGTCTCGGCGCCCGCCGTTCCGGCCGGCGCGGTCGCCGCGAGATGTCGCACGAGTGCCGCGCCGATGTCGTCGGCCTCACCGACGAGCGGCCCGCCGAACGCCACGAGCCGCGGGTCGGCAACATCTGTCCAAGCCAGCGTCCAGTGACAGCCGTCGCGGCTCAGAACGCCATGGACGCGGCCGTCGTGAACGACGTGCCAGAGCTCCGGCGCCGCCGCCTCCCGATAGGACCGAGCCAGATCCGACAGGATGCGCCGGAGGCGCGTCGGGAGATCGTGCGGAGCGAGACGGGTGGTGACCATGCGCCAAGGTTGCGCCGGCGCGGCATCGTCATCAAGACGAACGGTCTCGTTATTCTCGTGCGATCCGGAGAAAGAACCCGGCCTCCGGTGGAGGCCGGGAGAAGATCGTCAGTGGCTGCGAGGATCTCTCGCGCGCCACCACGCTCACGGCTGATCCGGCCGCTTCACCAGGAGGCCAGCACGGCGCCGTCGAACTTCTGCTCGATGAACGCCTTGACCTCCGGCGACCGATAGCTCTCGACGAACGTCGCCACCCACGGCTTGTCGCGATCGGCGGCCCGCACGACGATCAGGTTCACGTATGGCCCCTTCGGGTCCTCGCGCAGGATGGCGTCGCGACCGGGATTGAGGCCCGCCGGGATCGCGTAGTTGGTGTTGACCGCGGCGGCGTCGACGTCGTCGAGGGCGCGCGGCGTCTGCGCCGCCTCGATCTCGACGAAGCGCAGCTTCTTCGGATTCTGCACCACGTCGAGCACGGTCGGCGACCAGCCGACGCCGTCGCGCAGCTTGATCACGCCCTTGTCCTGGAGCAGCAGCAGCGAGCGGCCGCCATTGGTCGGATCGTTCGGGATGGCGACGCGCGCGCCGTCCGGCACCGCGTCCCAGCTCTTGTATTTCTTCGAGTAGAGGCCGATCGGGAAGTTGACGGTCGACCCGACGCTCTCCAGCCGGAACCGGCGGTCCTTCTTCTGCTGCTCCAGGAAGGGACCGTGCTGGTACGAGTTGGCCTCGAGGTCACCGGCGTCGAGCGCGACATTCGGCGTGATGTAGTCGGAGAACTCGACGATCTTCAGGTCGAGCCCGCGCTTGGCGGCGACGCCCTTCACCACCTCGAGGATCTGGGCGTGCGGGCCGGCGGTGGCGCCGATGCGGATCGTCTGGGGGGCGGGCGCCGACGACGGCGTCTGCGCCGTGGCGGCGAGCGGAAGGATCACGGCGGCCACCACCGTGGTGGCGAAGATCCGGCGGGTGAAGGCATGCGACATGACGGCTCTCCTGACGAAGAGATGAGACGGACGGATTGAAAGACGGAAAGGTCGGACGACCGCCGATTTCGGCGATCGCCCGCGCACGGCGACGGGTCGGTCGCCGCGCTCGCTCGGCGATCGCTCAGCCGCGGCGGACGCGCCGGTCGGCGCGGCGGGCCAGCGCCTCGCCGGCGCTCTGCACCGCCTGCACCAGCACGATCAGCACCACCACCACCACCAGCATCACGTCCGGCATGAATCGCTGGTAGCCGAACCGGATGCCGAGATCGCCGAGACCGCCCCCGCCGACGGCGCCCACCATGGCCGAATGGCCGATCAGGCTGACCACCGTCAGGGTGAGGCCGAGGGTGAGGCCGGGCAGCGCCTCCGGCAGCAGCACCTTGCGGACGATCTGCAAGGGCGTCGCGCCCATCGCCTTGGCGGCTTCGACGAGCCCGTGATCCACCTCGCGGATCGCCGCCTCGACGATGCGGGCGATGAACGGCGTCGCCGCCACGGTGAGCGGCACGATGGCCGCCGTGGTGCCGATGGAGGTGCCGGCCAGCAGCCGCGTGAACGGGATGATGGCGACCACCAGGATGATGAACGGGGTCGAGCGCGCCGCGTTCACGATCGTGCCGAGCACACGATTGACGAGCGGTGCCGCGAACAGCTCGCCGCGCCCGCTGGTGGCGAGGAAGACACCGAGCGGCAGGCCGAACAGCGTGCCGAGCAGGCCGGCCGCCGCCACCATGTAGAGCGTTTCGAGCGTGGCATCGAAGACCAGGCGGACGAGTTCAGGCGACATGGCCGAGCACCTCCACGCCGAGACCGTTCGACCGCACCAGCTCCGTCACGGCGGCGACCAGATCTGGCCGCGATGGCACCCCGACCACCAGGGTCCCGAACGGCGCGCCGCCGATCTCGTCGATGCGGCCGGCCAGGATGTTCACCTCGATGTCGAGGCTGCGCGACAGCCGGCTCAGGATCGGCTCGGTCGCCTCGTCTCCGGTGAAGACGATGCGCAACACCGTGAGGCTGGCGCCAGCCGGATCGGCGCGCAGCCGCGCCGACAGCTCGGGCGGCAGCGCGGTGCCGTTGACGGCGGCGACGAGACGCCGCGTCGTCTCGGCCCGCGGATGAGCGAAGACGCCGTAGACGGCACCCTCCTCCACCACCCGGCCGCCTTCCAGCACGGCGACGCGGTCGCAGATCGAGGTGATCACGCGCATCTCGTGGGTGATCAGCACGATGGTGACGCCGGTCAGCGCATTGACGCGCTTCAGCAGCGCCAGGATCTGCTCGGTGGTCTCCGGGTCGAGCGCCGAGGTGGCCTCGTCGGACAGCAGCACCTTGGGCTCGGTGGCGAGCGCCCGGGCGATGCCGACACGCTGCTTCTGCCCACCCGACAGCTCGGCCGGATAGCGGTTCGCCTTGTCGGCGAGCCCGACCAGATCCAGAAGCTCGGCGACGCGCGTCCGGATCGTCTCGGCCGGCACGCCGGCGAGCTCCAGCGGCAGCGCCACATTGGCGGCCGCGGTACGCGACGACAGCAGGTTGAAATGCTGGAAGATCATGCCGATGCGCCGGCGGAGCGCGCGCAGACCGGGCGCGTCGAGCCCGGCGAGGTCGACGCCGTCGATCAGCACCCGTCCCTGCGTCGGCCGATCGAGGCCGTTGACGAGGCGCACCAGCGTGGACTTGCCGGCGCCGGAGCGGCCGATGATGCCGTAGATCGAGCCGGGCGCCACATCGAGCGAGACGTGATCGAGCGCCGCCACCGCCGGATCGCTCTTGCGGGCCGGGAAGATCCGCGACACCGCCTCGAAGCGGACGGCCGGCACATCCATCGCCGCGGCGGCGGCATGCTGGGCGGCGCTGCCGGTCGGAGTGACGCGCGACCGCAGGTCGGCCGCGAGATCGCCGACACGCCCGACCAGCGCGTCCATCAGCGAGAAGGTCGCGGGGCGCGCCGTGGTGGTGGCCGCGGCAGCGGAGATCGATCGAGGTGAGACTGTCGAGATGGCCATGGGGCTCCTCTCCAAGCAAATCGGAGCCCACGAACGCCTTCGTGGCGCTTTAGCGGTTGGTGCGCGGCCGCAAGCTGCTCCGTCAAATCCCGCGATCGTCCGATGGGTTCGAGAGAGCCATCGGCCGATACCCCAATAGGTCGCGCAGATCGCCGCCGGAATCAACCGAAGCGGATTTCAAATTTTCGGCCGGCGCGGGCCGAATCCTCCTCTCGATACCCCTGGGTCGCGAAATTTCGTTCGCCGCCCGCCGGCAGCGCAGCCATCGGCCCCGACCGGCGGGCGAGTCTCGTGCCTGGTCGGCACAGGGCCGTCTCGTGGCGTCGCGGGAAGGAGAAAATCACGTCTGTCACCGGCCGCGATCGCAGAGGCGCTTCGCTTTTCGCCGCCGCCCCTTGCGGCTGCACGCCGGGCGCGTCATCCATGGGATACCGCCGCGACAGACGGAGTCTCGGAGTTCGCATGAGCACCGCCAGCGCAACCATCATCGATCTGTCGGCCTATCGGGCCGCCCGCCGGCGCCCCGCCGCAGCGCACCACGCGGCCGCAGCCGCGGCGCCGATGGTGCCGCCCTTCTTCGCCATGATCATGCTGCCGGTGCCGTGCCTGATGATGTGGACGCCGCTCTGGCTCGCCGCCCCGACTGCGCCGGACCGTCACACCGTGCCATGAACCAGCACAGTCCGCCCGATCAGTACCCGGACGACCACCCGGTCGGCCGCGATGCCGACGGGTCCGACCTCGCCGTCGTGGTCGGCCGAAACCTGCGGCGTCTGCGCACCCGGCAGGGCCATTCGCTGGAGCGCCTCGCCCGCCTGTCCGGCGTCAGCCGCGCCATGCTGGGGCAGATCGAGACCGGCAAGAGCACGCCGACGATCGCACTCTTGTGGAAGGTGGCGATCGCGCTCGGGGTTCCGTTCGCGACGCTGCTGACGGCGGAGAAGCATGCCGGGGCGCTGGTGCTACGCCGTGATCGCGCCAAGGTGCTGGCCTCGAGCGAGGGGCGCTTCACGTCGCGGGCGCTGTTTCCGTTCGACGATGCCCGGCAGGTGGAGTTCTACGAGGTGCGGATCGCGCCGTTCCACCGCGAGGACGCCGATGCGCACGCGCCCGGCACCCGGGAGAACCTGATCGTCGCCCGCGGCGCGGTGGAGATCCTGATCGGACAGCAGCCGCCGATCGATCTCGCCGAAGGCGACGCCCTGCTGTTCGAGGCCGACGTTCCGCACGGCTACCGCAATTTCGGCTCCACCGAGGCGGTGCTGTATCTGGTGATGACCTATGTGGCGACGATCGGCTGAGCGGGGCTCGGCCGATCGTCCGCTATCTGTCGTGTCGGCCGCGGCGCCGTCACAGGAGTTTGGTCCGGCGACGCAGCCCGGTCGGCACCCGTATCACGCCTTCATGGGCATGCAACACAAGGTCATGCCGCCGCACGTCATCATCATCGGCATGCCGGCCGCCATGGCGTTGCACATCGCCTGGCAGCACTGCATCACCATGTCCTTCATGGCGGCGTCCATGGCGGTGATCTCGCAGGTCATGCCGGTCTCCGTCATGGTGCAGGTGGCCCGGCACATCATCATCGGGGTCGGCATCGTCATCGGCATCATGCCGGCCATCGACATCATGGGATTCATCATCGGGTTCATCATCATGGGCATCATGCCCATGCCCGTCATCCCCATCGGCATCGCCATGCCCGGCATGCCCATGGCGGGCATGGCGGTGGCCGGCATCGCGGTGGCCGCCGTGGCGGTCTGCATGGTCGGCATCGTCATCGTGGCAGTCATGGTCGTCTCCGGTCGTGTGACGGGTCCTCCCCGTCGGTCGATCGAAGACTAGAACCAGCGGACGAGGCCGCAATCACGACGTGCGGCTGCGCGTCGCTTTCCTCCGCTGCAACGACGCGACCGCCATGTCAGCGGAGGCGACGTCGACGCGGCTGGAGGAGCATCCGCGATGTTGGAGACGACACGCTTCCGCCACGCCCGCGTCCGCTCGCAGGCGTCCTGCGCGCCCTGGCGCCGACCGAAACCTCGCGTCAGCCCACAACCGGCAGCGTCGCCGATTCCTCACGGATGCTGCTCAGCACCCGGCGCAGCAGCGCGAGATCCACCGGCTTCGGCAGCGAGTGGCGCACATCGAGCTTGATGAGGCCGGCGAGCGCCACCGTCTCGCTGCGCAACGCCGCATTGGCGCCGCTGACGATGACGATCGGAGTGCGGCAGCCGATCCCCACGAGGGCATGCATCACGTCGAGGCCGTTGCGGGCGCCGAGCGAGAGATCGAGCGTGATGACCGTGTAGGTGTGCTGGCGCAGCAGCGCCATCGCGGCCCCGAAGGTCGCCGCGCCGGTGGCGACGAAGCCCGCTCGCTCGGCGGTCTTGCACAACACCATGCGCTGAACGTCGTCGTCGTCGATCACCAGTACGGTGGCGGGCGTGGCCGCCGCCTCGCACATCGTCGCGGCATGGGCCGTCATGGCCGCCGCAGGCACCGGGCGCGTCGCCGGGTCGAGCATGTCGGCCTCCTTCCGGGCAGTTCGAACCACGGGTATGGGTTTACGCTCGCCCCGCGAACGTCGCGTTAATTCGAACTGCGAAAAAACGCCGAATTTTCCGGCCCGACGAAAGCCCTCGTTCACCACGCGGCCGTGACCCCGCAGCCGTCACTCTCACAAATGCCGCATGCCGAGGCTGGCGAGCAGCGGCAGCAGCTCGTCGCGGGCCCGCTGCCGATGCGTCCGCGCCAGCATGGCGGCGCGCGCGCCGTCGCCCTTGCGGATCGCCGCGGTGAGCGCGAGATGCTCCTTGAGCGAGCGCGTCGGCTTCGCCCGCAGCCGCAGCGTCATCATGCGGGCGCGATGCGACTGGTCCATCACGGTGTGGTAGGCGCGGGCGAGCCGGGCGTTGCCGCAATGCTCGACCAGCAGCCGGTGGAAGCGGCCGTCGGCCTCGCCCCAGGCGTCGAGATCGTCGCGATCGAGGGCCGCACGCATGTCGGCATTGACGGCGTCGAGCGCCGCGATGGCCGGCCGCCGGGCCGCGTCCGCGGCGCCCGCCAGCAGCTCGGCGGCGAGCCCTTCGAGAACGCCGATCAGGTCGTAGATCTCGCGCATGTCGTCGGGCGACAGCGCACAGACGACGACACCGCGCTTCGGCAGCACGCGGACGAGCCCCTCCTCCTGGAGCCGGATCAGCGCCTCGTGCACCGGCGTGCGGCTCATCCCGAGCCGCACCGCGATCTCCTGCTCGGAGCCCTGATAGCCGGGCGGGAACACGTTGTCGCGCACCGCCGCCTTGAGGGCCCGGTAAGCGTCCTCGACCAGCGAGGACGGCCGCTCGTCCGCCGCCGGTGCACCGTCGACCGACGTGTCGGCGACCGGCTCACCTCGGGCCGGCCCCGCCGCCGGCCGCGCGGTCCGCAGCGGCGCTGCGCGGGATGGCGCCGCGCGAGATGGTGCCGCGCCGGCCCGCCGCGCCGTCATCGAAGCGCCCTTCGGGCATCGCGTGCGGGGCATGCTTGCATGGAAGCTCCTATGGATCATTGACTCTCGATGGCCGGCGGTAGTATAGCGGATTCGTCACCTTCCATGGAAGGCGGTATGCAAGACGCAGGGCTCCCCCCGTGCCCGCCCCGGACAACGATCACCCGAACGGCCTCGACCCGCGAGCCGAGACGGAAGCAGGACGAAGGCAGGACGACATGCGCAGCTATCGGATCGCGGCCATTCCGGGCGACGGCATCGGCACCGAGGTGATCGCGGCCGGCCTCCGGGCGCTCGCCGTCTGTTCCGAGCGTGACGGCGGCTTCCGCCTCGCGGTCGACCACTTCGACTGGGGGTCCGACTACTACAAGGCGCACGGCCGCATGATGCCGGAGAACGGCCGCGACCAGATCCGCCACCACGACGCGATCTTCTTCGGCGCGGTCGGCGCCCCCGACGTGCCTGATCACGTCACCCTGTGGGGCCTGCGCCTCGCCATCTGCCAGCCGTTCCAGCAATACGCCAATGTGCGGCCGACCCGCGTGCTGCCCGGCATCACCAGCCCGCTGCGCCACGTCTCCGGCCCCGAGCTCGACTGGGTGATCGTGCGCGAGAACTCGGAAGGCGAGTATGCCGGCGTCGGCGGCCGCGTCCACAAGGGCTTCCCGCACGAGACCGCCACCGACGTCGCGATGTTCACCCGCACCGGCGTCACTCGCATCATGCGCTATGCCTTCGGGCTCGCCCGCTCGCGGCCGCGCAAGCGCCTGACGGTGGTCACCAAGTCCAACGCGCAGCGCCACGCCATGGTGATGTGGGACGAGATCGCCGCCGAGGTGGCGGCCGAGTTCCCCGATGTCGACTGCGACAAGATGCTGGTCGATGCCATGACCATGCGGATGGTGATGCGCCCCGACAGCATCGACACCATCGTGGCGACCAACCTGCACGCCGACATCCTGTCGGATCTGGCGGCCGCGCTGGCCGGCTCGCTCGGCATCGCGCCGACCGGCAACATCAATCCCGAGCGCGAGTTCCCGTCGATGTTCGAGCCCATCCACGGCTCCGCCTTCGACATCACCGGCAAGGGCATCGCCAATCCGGTCGCCACCTTCTGGTCGGGCGCCATGATGCTCGAGCATCTCGGCGAACGCGACGCCGCGGCGCGCCTGATGCGCGCGATCGAGCGCGTCACCGCCGATCCGCGGCTGCACACGCCGGATCTCGGCGGCACCGCGACCACCGCTCAGGTCACCGACGCGGTCTGCGAGGCGCTGCTCGGAGACAATCGGTAGCCGGCCGCTCCGGCGCATCGCCTCGCGGGAGACAGCCCATGCGCTTCGACTCCGCGCGACGGGTCGGCGCGGCCGTGCGGGCCGCGGCGGCCGGCCTCGCCCTCTTCGGCCTCGCGACTCCGCTTTCGGCCGAGACCTGGCCCAGCAAGCCGATCACCATCCTGGTGCCCTCGGCGGCCGGCGGACCGACCGACACGGTGGCGCGGCTGATCGCCGAGTCGATGACCAAGACGCTCGGCCAGACCGTCATCGTCGAGAACCAGGGCGGCGCCGGCGGCACCATCGGCATGGCCCGCATCGCCCGCACGCCGGCCGACGGCTACACGCTGGCGATCTGGCATATCGCCCACGCCACCGCGCCGGCCCTGTACGACGGCTTGAAATACAATCCGGTCACCGACTTCGATCACATCGGCCGCATCACCGACGTGCCGATGACCATCGTCTCCAAGGCCGGCCTGCCGCCGACCTCGATCGCCGCGCTGATCGACTGGATGAAGGCCAACAAGGACAGCGCCAGCTTCGGCCATGCGGGGGTCGGCTCGGCCGCCCATTTGTGTGCGCTGCTGTTCATGAGCGAGCTGAAGCTTCAGCTCGCCCAGGTCGCCTATCGCGGCACCGGCCCGGCCATGAACGATCTGGTCGGCGGCCAGATCGATCTCCTGTGCGACCAGACCACCAACACGACGAACCACATCAAGGAAGGGCGCATCAAGGGTTACGCGGTGACGACCAAGACTCGGGTGTCGTCGCTGCCCGAGCTGCCGACCCTCGATGAGGGCGCCATGAAGGGCTTCGAGGTGTCGGCCTGGCACGCCATGTGGGCGCCGCGCGGTCTGCCCAAGGAGGCGACCGACAAGCTGGTGCCGGCCCTTCAGGCGGCCCTCCAGGACCCCAAGGTGATCGAGCGGTTCGCCAGCCTCGGCACCGTGCCGGTGCCGCTCGCCCAGGCGACGCCCGAGGCGCTGCGCAGCCAGCTCGCCGCCGAGGTGGCCAAGTGGGATACGGTGATCAAGGCGGCCGGCGTGAAGGGCAACTGACCGACCGAGCGCGCGCGCAGCGCGGTGGGAACCACCCGCCTGCGCGACGATCCTCAGAACCGAAGACCAGCCGATCCCGAACGAGCGGGGTCGGCCGTCTCGTCCGGCCAGAATGGGTGGCCGGCGACGCGCGGGGATGCGGCGGAGTCAGCCGCTCCTCACCGCGTCCGGCCGCACACGATGCTGACCTCGCCGGGCAGTCGCTCGCCCGTCCACGCCGCCGCCGTCAGGGTGCGCTCGGCCGGGATCGGCAACGCCGTGATCAACACCTCGTCGGCCTCGCAGGCGGCCCGGCAGGACCCCGGCCCGTCGCAGCCGCGGGTGACGGTGCGCAGCAGCGGCGCAGCCGTTGGGACTGTCGTGGTGGCCGGCGCGGCAGCCTCGCCGCGCTCCCCCTTCGGCCCGAGTGGCCCGGGAGGACCGGGCGGACCGGGCGGACCGGCGAGGCCCTGCGGGCCAGCGTCCCCCTTCGGCCCCGCCTCACCCTTGGGGCCGATGTCGCCCTTGGGACCGATGTCGCCCTTGGGACCGGCGTCGCCTTTGGGGCCGGCGTCGCCTTTGGGGCCGGGCGCCCCGGTCTCGCCGCGTGGTCCCACCTGGCCGCAATTGGCGACGACGATGTCGCGCGTCTCGCCGGCCGATTGCACCGTCACGGTGCAGTCCGCCGGATGATAGACGGCGCGCCAGACGAAACGCCGGTCGCGCCCCGACACCACCTCGAATTTCTCGTCGAAGGTGACCTTCTCGTTCGGCCGGGCGACACGACCGAGCACGACGATCTCCCCCGCCTCGATGCGGGCGGCCGCAATCTCGATCGCTGCCTCGGCCGAACCGACGGCGAGCAGGGCCGTCACGGCCCCGAGCGTGATCGTTCGCATGGTTCTGATCGACCTTCCGCTGGCTGACGAGCCGCTGATCGGCCCCGCCGGGGACCGGCTGGCGCGCCGCGCCGCCGCTCTCGCAATCGGCGCGGCGATCGGCGCCGGGCCGCAGCACGGGTCATGGAACCGGCCGGGCGGCCGGTCGAGACCGGACGGGCCGCGGCGCGGCGACCCGCAAGGGCAGCGGTGCCGCGGCGGCAGCGGTGCCGCGGCGGCGCGGACGAGCCGGCCGCCGCCACCGCGTCGCGATCGGATCAGGAGGACGGGCCGGACTTGCCCATCTTGGTCGGGTCGGTCACCGCCTTGATGGCCGTCTCGCTCAGGTCCTTCACCTGCTCGGTCATCGCCTGCATCTGCGCTTGCAGGAACTCCGTCTGCATCTTGAGGACTTCCTGAACGTCCTTGGCGGCCATCAGGCTCTGAGCGAAATCGAAGGCGGTCGCGACATTGCGCTCGGCATAGCTCAGCACCTTGTTGCTCAGCTCGGTGCCACCCAGCATCGGCATGCCCGGAACGCCGCGCTGGAAGAACTGGAGATAGCTGCTGATGGCCGAGCGCACCTGCTCCATGCTCTGCTCGGTCATCTTACGAAGGTCGGCGGGCATCTCGAACGGCGTGCCGGTTTTCATGTCGATCTCCTGGGACACGCGAGCCTCCGCGGGAGGCGGCGTGCGGGCGAGTGGAAGGAATGTGAGCGAACGCCAGCATGATAGGCACGGCGGTGGCGACTGGTCAAAAATTATTGCGCCGCAGTATAGAGGGGATCGACGACGCTCAACAACTCGCCGGCGCAGAGCGCCAACTGTCGACAGGAAAGTCCAGCAACAGCGACACCAGAATGGCCAGCCCGTCGGCTAAATCGGCGATCGCCATATGCTCATCCGGGTTATGGCTGCCGTTCCGATTGCGGATGAACACCATGCCGGTCGGCAATCCGGCCGCCGCGAAGGTTGCGGCGTCGTGCCCGGCCCCGCTCGGCACCATAAGTGTCGACACCTGAGCCGCCGCCGCCGCCGCGACCAGGCGATCGACGACGGCCGGTGTCATCACGGCGGGCGTGCTGCCGCTGCGCGGGCCGAGCGCGAGACGCACGCCATGGCGTGTCGCGAGGCTTTCGGCGATCTCCTCCACGGAACGGGACACCGCGGCCAACGTCTCGGCGCTCAGACTGCGCAGATCGAGGCAGACACGCGCCTCGCCCGCCACCTTCGAGAAAGAATGCTGTGCCGGATCGGTGCCGATCATCCCGAAGGTGACGGCGAGGTCGTGGCCCTGCGCCTCGAACCCGTCCCACACCTCCTGCATGGCGGTGACGAACGCGGCGGCCGCCACCACGGCGTCGCGCCGCAGCCGGCGCGGCGTCGCCCCCGAATGCCCATAGGCGCCGTGGAACGCCGCGTCGCGGAAGCGCAGGCTGCCGCGGATGCCGGTGACGAGCCCGATCGGAACGCCCGCATCGACCAGCACCGGCCCCTGCTCGATGTGCGGCTCGATGTATCCGACCGTACGGTCGGGGGCGATGCGGCTGACGCCGCGACGAACCGCCGCGGGATCGAAGCCGAGGTCGCGCATGTGCCACGCCAGCGTCTCGCCGGTGTCGCTGCGGCGCACCTCGTCGAGAACCGCAGGATCGAGGCGGCCGAGCGCCGTCTTGCTGCCGATGTAGCTGTGCGGAAACCAGCAGCTCTCCTCGGCCCGCAGGCACAGCACGCAGAGATCGACCGGCGGCTCGCGCCCGAGATGCGCCAGCGCGGCGGCCAGCGCCAGCCCGAGCACGACGCCGGCGGCACCGTCGAAATTGCCGCCGTGCGGCACCGAATCGAGATGCGAGCCGATGTAGAGCGTGCGGCTGCGGTCGCGTCCCGGGAGGGTGAGGAACTGGTTGCCGGCGGCGTCGAAGTCGACCGCGCCACCGAGCGAGCGGGCCGCCTCCGCCATCAGCGCGAAAGCCGCGCACTCGCCGTCCCCATAGGCGATCCGCGTGACGCCCGGCGGATCGGCCGTGCGGGCCGCGAGCGCATCGAAGAGCTGCTGGGCCAGCCGCGCTCCCTCGTTGACCGCCCGCCGCCGTTCGTCCGTCGCCACCACGCCCCGCCTCCGTCCGGCTCAGGCGCGGCCGCCCGCCTTCATCAGCTTCGGCACCGCGGCGCGCGCCGCGTTCAACACCATGGCGGCGTCGTTCTGATAGGGAATCCAGGTGCAGCCCTTGGCGACCCAGCCTTCCGCCATCTCGGGCGATTGCGCCGACAGGCCGTAGGGCACGCCGTGCCGGCGGCAGATCGAGAACACCTCGTCATAGGCGGCATGCAGCACCGGGTTCTGCATCTCGGCCGGGATGCCGAGGTCCTGCGACAGATCATCGGGGCCGATCATCACGCAGTCGACCGCGCCCGTCTTCAAGATCGCGTCGAGATTATCGATCGCCCGGCGGGACTCCACCATCACCACCAGCATGGTCTCGCGGTTGAGATGCGCCAGCATCTCCTTCGCCTCGCCGGCGAAGTAATCGGTGTGCGGCCCACGCAGGTTCATCGGCCGCTGGCCGATCGGGTGATAGCGCGTGGCGCGAACGATCTCCATGAACTGCTCGGCCGTCTCCACCGAGGGCAGCAGCAAGCCTTGCGCGCCGGCATCGAGCGGCCGCGTCAGATCGTGCGGCTTGAGCGTTCCGGGCGGCCGGACGATCGGCGTCAGCCCGCATTCGCGCGCATACATGGCGAGCAGCCCCACCGTCTCCATGGTGAAGTCGGTGTGCTCCATCTCGATGATGACGAAGTCGAAGCCGGCGCTCGCCAGGATCTTCACCACGCGCGGATGCGGGCACAGCGTGATCCAGGTGCCGAAGGCGGGCTTGCCGGCCTTCTGGAGCGCCTTGACGGCGTTGGATCTGATCATGGCCTCCTCGTCGTCGCGATGGCGTTTGGTCGATCGTCAGGCGATAGCGGGCACGCGCCGGCGCGTCCACACCGTAGGGTCGATCAGGAATTCGGGCCGGCGCCCGGCCAGCACGTCGACCACCTGGCGCGCCGTCTCGACGGCGGTGCGCTCCAGCGCCTCTTCGGTGGCGCCTCCCGTGTGGGGCGACAGCAGGATGCCGTCGCACCGCGTGTACGGATGATCGGCGGGCAGCGGCTCGGTCTCGAACACGTCCATGGCGGCGCCGCGCAGCCGGCCGCTCTCGACCGCGGCGATCAGCGCGACGGGCTCGATGAGGGCGCCGCGCGCGGTGTTCACCAGCACGGCGCCGGGCTTCATGCGGGCGAGACGCGCCGCGTCGAACAGGCCGCGGGTGCGCGGCGTCAGCCGCTGATGCAGCGACACGATGTCGGCCTCGGCTAGGGCCGCATCGAGATCCGCCACCGGCACGCAGCCGGCCGCCGCGATCTCGGCGGCGTCGACGCTCGGGCTGTGCACCAGCACCCGCATGCCGAAGGCGAGCCGGGCGATCTCGGCGGTGCGCCGACCGATCTTGCCGAAGCCGCAGACCAGCAGCGTCTTGCCGGCGAGCTCGTGGAAATCCCGCGCATAGCGGAAGTCGAAACGGCCCTGGCGGACCGCGCGATCGCATTCGCGGGTCCGCTTGGCGAGCGCCATCATCTGGGCGATCGCCTGCTCGGCCACCGACTGCACGTTGGCGAACGGCGTGTAGACGATCGGCAGCCCGATCTCCGCCGCATAGGCGACGTCGACCGGATCGTAGCCGGTGCCGTGATTGCCGAGCACCGCGAGCCGCGCCGCCGCCGCCATCGCGGCGCGATCGAAGCCGGCGTTGCGGGTGATGGCGGCGACCGCGTCGCCGACCTCGCGGGCGACTACGTCCATGCTGGCGGCGCTCGCCTGACGTACCGTCAGCTCGGCCTCTTCCAGCACCGCGACGCCGCTCGGATGGATCGGCTGCACCAGCAGGCAGACGCCCCGCCCGCTCACGCGGCGCGCTCCTTCGAGCTCGCGTCATAGGCGGCCTTGGCCTCGACGGTGGTCACGAAGGTGCCGCCATTGTCGGGCACCCAGGCGAGGAACCGCTTGAATCGCTCCAGCCATTCCGGCCGCCCGACCGACCCGGTGTGGAACAGGCAATGCACGATCTGCTGCTCGCCGGTCCGTCGCGCCCGCTCGCGGATGACGCCCCACACGCGCTGGAGGTTGTCGAGCTCGGACTGTTCGATATGAAGCAAGTTTCGATACGCAAAACCCTCTCCGTCGCATCCGATCGGGATCTCGAACACCGGCGAGCGGGCCTGGCCGGCGGCCGGCCGGCGCGGATCCATGGGCAGGTAGTAGCCCGTGGTCTCGGCATGCACCCAGATTGCTTCGCGCTCGGGATGGTCGGCGCCGGGCGAGCACGAGCAGTCGATGAACACGCCGGTCTGCGGCAGCAGCTCGTTCATGAACGGCGTGTAGGCGTAGTGCCCGCCCCGGTAGGCGACTGGGCGGATGCCGGCGTTCTCCAGCCGTCGCTTGCAGTCGAGATAGACCGCGGTGACGTGGTCCCGCTCCATGTAGCGGGTGCCGGCGCCCTTGATCTCCTCGTGCAGGTGGATCGACAGCTCCGCCCCGTCGGCGACCGCCTCGCGGTACACGTCCAGCATCGCGCCGTCGTAATAGCCGGTGCGGCAGTAGGTGCCGGAGTGCGGCGACAAGATATACTTACCGCCTGTCAGCCCGGCGAGCAGGCGACAGATGCTGCGGGTCTCGCCGACGCTCTGCTCCACCTTGGGAGGATCGACCCGGAAGTCGCGCCCCGGATCGAAGGGCGCGTAGACCAGCCAGTTCACATCGATCAGCGGAACGAGAAGAACGTCGGGCCGAGAGCCGGAGAGTGCCATGGGCAAGCCTGCCGAAGGTCGCGGGAGCTTTTTTTCCGAGCCGGGCGCACCGAAGGCGCCGCCAGCCGTAGTCTATATGAGACGGTTTCGATTGCGCTATCCAATCGAATGATCTAAATGATTGATCGATGAACCGGAATAATGTGACGCTCCGCCAGCTCCGGGCCTTCGTTCTGGTGGCCGACAAAGGCAGCTTTGTCGCGGCGGCCGAGACATTGGCCTTGTCACAGCCGGCCCTCAGCCACTCGATCCAGCAGCTCGAGGAACAGATCGGTAGCGCCCTGTTCCATCGCACCACACGCAGCGTGAAGCTCACCGGGCTCGGCATGGGCTTCCTGCCGACGGCGCGTCATCTGCTCCGCCAGATCGACACCTCGATTGCCGACATCCAGGAGGCGGCGGCCCGCAAGCGCGGCCGCGTGGTGGTGGCCTGCCTGCCCTCGATCGCGTTCCGGGTGATGCCCGCGGTGATCGCCGGCGAGGCGTCGCGCCTCGGCCTGCGCGTGGTGGTGCGCGACGTCAATCTCACCGCCATCACCACCGCGGTGCTCGACGGCCAGGCGGATCTCGGCATCGGCAGCTTCGAGACGGCGACGCCGTCGCTCGACGGGCTGGTGATCGGACGCGACCGCTTCTACGCGGCGCTGCCGAGATCACATCCGCTGGCCGCGAAGCCCGAGCTGACATGGACCGAGCTGCAAGGTCATCCATTCATCGCGATGACGGTCGAGCACGGCATCCGCGCGCTGATCGACAACGCCATCGCGCCTCATAACATCCGGCTCGCGATCGCCTCGGAGGTCTCCAATCTCGTCACGATCTACGGCCTGATCGAGCAGGGCGTCGGCATCACGGCGCTGCCGGGGCTGGCGCTGCCGCCGGGCCAGCACCCGATGCTGGTGTATCGGCCGCTGCGCGACCCGGTGCTCGAACGCACGATCCGTGTGGTGTGGCGCCACGGCATCGGCCTGTCGCCGGCGGCGCGCGCCATCGTCAAGGCGATCGGCGACGTGATCAGCGACGGCAAGGTGCTCGGCCAAGACCGCGCCATCACACTGAGCGCCGCCGTGCCGACGCAGGACGACGTCTCCGAGACGCCGAGACGGCGCCGCGCCGGGACGTCGCGCGCCGCATCCCAGAGCGTCGAGATCTGAGCGGCCGCAGACGCCGCTCTGCCCCCGGAGCCCCCGCCATGCTGATCGACTTTCCCGCCCGCCCCTCCAGTCGAACCAATCGTGCCTCGCGCACTGCGGCGGAAGCCGCCGGACCGCCCTGCCCGCACCAGCGCTCCGCCGCGGTGGCGCAGAGCGGCCGCCCCTACAGCCTCGCGGCGCTGGCGAATCCGGCCCGCCTCGCGGCAGAGTGCCGCTGCACGGCGGTCCCCAATTGCGCGGCCGCCGATTTCTGCCCCGCCACGCCCGCGATGCGCCGCGCCTGCGAGCAAGCGTTCGGTACGTGGGTGCGGCGCGGCGTAGCGGTGGCCCCGCCGCATGCCCGCTGGTTCGACGACCGTTCCTGACCTGTTCGGGCTAGGCCACTCCGACGTCGAACGTAATGACGCGAGACGTCTGGGGAAGTCCGCCTTCCCTCCAGTCAGACCGACATGGATGCGTCCAGACAGCGTGACGCAGGATCGATGATCCGTGTCGCGCGACGCGGCGTCTTTTCACCTGCCTAGCCAGACGGTAAGACTAGCCTTGTCGGCGCAACCTGTGCGACATGGCGTGCTCCTTCCCCGAATCCGATCGGCTCACCGGAGCCGATCGCACGGCAGCCTCTCTCGCCAGACCCCGACCTTAGATCGTTCATGACCCCTGAGCAGCGCCGCTGCATCGACCGAGTGAACCAATGGCCGACCGGCTGTTCGACGTCGTCAATGTTCTCGTATTCAATCGGCCGGACTACACGCGCCGCACTCTCGCCTCCCTCGCGGTTCAGAGCGACGCCTTCGCGGGCGCCGAGATCCATGTCTGGGCCGATGGCTACACGGGCTCGCAGGACCAGGAGATCGGCCGCCCCGACCTGACCGGCGAGGTGCTGGCCGCGGTGCGCGAGCTGCTGCCGGGAGCCACGGTCCACACCCACGCCACCAATCAGGGCATCGCGTTGATCTACGACGCTGCGGAGCGCCTCGCGCTCGCACGATCCGCAGCTCCCTATGTGCTGTTCTTCGAGGACGATCTCGTGCTCGGGCCGGACTACATGGAGGCGATGAGCCAGCTCATGACATGGGGCCTCGCCCACGACGAGGTTGCGATCGTCACGGCGCACGGGCACGTCAACGAGTACCTGACGGGTCAGACTCCGGTTCCGCCCGTCGACGACGGCCCCCGCTTCGTCCACAGCCTGTGGGGCTATGCGGTCAAGACCGCGCATCTGAGGCGGACCGCGCCTTTCGCGGCCGAGTATCTGCGCATCATTCGGCGCTTCCGTTATCACGAGCGGCACGACCACGATATCCGCTTCCTGTTCGCACGCCACGGCGTCACCGTCGTTCACGGCACCAGCCAGGACTACGCCAAGCACGTCGCGCTGCTGTCGACCGGCCGCTTCGCCGTCACCCTGCCGGTGCGGCTCGCCACCTATGTGGGGCAGGTCGGGCAGCACACCACGGTCGGGGCCTTCGCAGCGCTGGGCTACGCCGACGCACCGGCTCATCCATTCGACCCCGATGATTATCGGGCGCGGCTCGCCCGTCCGGTCGACTGGCGGCATCTTCTGACGGTGCGGCTGCTCGAGTTGCAAACGATCCGGGCGCGCTTCTTTGTCGAAGAGATCGGCAAGCAGACGGAGACGATCGAGCAACTGTCGCGGCGGACGCTGTCGTTCCATCTCCAGCGTCTCGCGATGCGGACGCCGCTGCTTCAAACCCGGCTGATCGCCGAGCGCATGGTCCGCAAGTACCGGGCCATGCTCCGCCGGGCACCCGGCGACCTCACCCGGCCGACGGGCTTCAACGAGCGCCTGCTGCACCGGATCATCCACGACCGCGACCGTCGCCTGAAGATTCTGTGCGACAAGGTCGCCGCCAAGGCGTTCGCGGCCGAGCGCGTCGGCCGCGACGCGATCGTTCCGACGCTGGGCGTCTGGCGGCGGGCCGACGCGATCGACTGGGCGGCCCTGCCCGAGCGCTTCGTGCTGAAGCCGACCCATTCGTCGGGATTCGTGGCACTCGTCCGCTCCGCCGCAGACCGCGATACCGAACGCCTGACCCGCCAGGCCGCCCGCTGGCTGCGCCACGACTATTTCAACCTGTCGTTCGAGTGGGGCTATCGCGGCATCCCGCGTCGCCTGATCGCCGAGCCGCTGCTGATCGGCCCCGACGGCGGGACGCCCATGGAGGTCCTCGCCTTCGTGTTCGGCGGCCGGCTCAAGCTGATGCGCATCCTGCACGGCCAGCGGGCGACTCCGGCGGAGTGCTGTGACTGGATCGACCCGAGCGGCCGGCCGCTCGCGATCGGATCGCGGGTGCCGACCGTCGCGTTGCCGCTCGCGCCCGCGCATCGCGCCGAGATCATCCGCCTCGCCGAGGCGATCGCGGCGGGCTTCACCATGCTGCGGGTCGACTTCTACATCACCGACGCGGGCATCCGGGTCGGCGAGCTGACGCCCTACAGCAATTCCGGCTGTCTCCTGTGGGACCCGCCCGAACTCAACACGGTGCTCGGGCGGCTGTGGGAGCCCGATTTCGATCCCGCCCTGCTGCCGGGCCGCGAGCCGCCGGCCGGGACGGCGCCCGCGCTGCTCCAGCAGGCCGCAGACCGGGCGAACCCCGACCCTGCGCTCGCCTCACCCGTGCATTGATCGGCGCCCGGCCCGGACGTAGGGTCGGACAGGCGCGTCGTCCGACGGCGCCACCACAGCCCTCGAGACCCGTCACACGAGAGACCCATGGCGTCGATCACCATCCGGCGTCCGGACGACTGGCACGTCCATTTCCGCGACGGCGCCGTGCTCCGCACCGTCGTTCCCTTCACGGCCCGCCGCTTCGGCCGCGCCATCGTGATGCCGAACCTCACGCCGCCCGTCACCACGGCCGCGATGGCGGCCGCCTACCGCGAACGCGTGCTCGCGGCGGTGCCGGCCGATGCGCGCTTCACGCCGCTGATGACCTGCTATCTCACCGACGCGACCGACCCGGCCGACCTCGTCGCCGGCCACCGCGACGGCATCTTCACGGCCGCCAAGCTGTACCCGGCGCACGCCACCACCAACTCGAGCCACGGTGTCACCGATGTGGCCCGCATCGCGCCGGTCCTGGCCGCGATGGAGAAGGCCGGCATGCCGCTCCTGGTGCACGGCGAGGTGAACGACCAGACGGTCGACATCTTCGACCGCGAGGCGGTGTTCATCGAGCGCGTGCTCGATCCGACCCGGCGCCGCTTCCCCGGCCTCAAGGTCGTGATGGAGCACGTCACCACCAAGGAGGCGGTCGACTACGTGCGCGCCGGCGGCCCGCTGATCGGTGCCACGGTGACACCGCAGCACCTGATGATCAACCGCAACGCGATCTTCCGCGGTGGCCTCCGGCCGCACTACTACTGCCTGCCCGTGGCCAAGCGCGAGGTCCACCGCCTGGCGGTGCGCGCCGCCGCGACGAGCGGCGATCCGTCGTTCTTCCTCGGCACCGACACGGCGCCGCATCTGCGCCATCTCAAGGAGGCGGAGTGCGGCTGCGCCGGGCTGTTCAACGCCCCGGCGGCGCTCGAATGCTACGCCACCGTGTTCGCCGAGGAGAATGCGCTCGATCGGCTCGAAGCGTTCGCGTCGCTCAACGGCCCCGCCTTCTACGGCCTGCCGCCCAACGAGGAGCGGGTGACGCTGGTCGACACGCCGCCGGCCCCGCTCGCCGAGGTGCCGGTGCCCGGCGAAGGCAGCCTGCGTGCCTTCGGCTCCGACGAGGGCCTGCGCTGGAGCGTCGCGGAGAGCGCCGGCACCTGACCAGTCAGCGCGACCGGCGGCTCGCCGCCGGCTGCTGGACCGGCGACGAGGGCCTCGCGTCGTCGCCGACCACCTCCCAGGTGCCGACGCCGACCCGGTTGCTGACCTCGACGACGCCGTTCTCACGCACGCAGCGATAGCTGGCCGAGAAGCTCAGGCGGCCGTCCGGCGCGAAGGTGCGAACGTCGGTCGCGATGCAGTTGCGGCCCGGGATCGACCCTTCGGTCTGCACCACATTGCCGCGCCGAACCCCGGTGGCGCGGCCCTGATCGATATCGATGCGCACCTCCTCCTTGTCGAAGCGCCAGATGCTGGTGAACTTGGTGCGCGGGTCGTCGGAGAACCAGGCCGTCACCTTGAGGGTGCCGACCGAGGGGGGGACTGCGGCGGCCCACTGGGAGTCGAGGGTCAGGCCGAAACGGTCGAGGAGGTCGTCGAGCCTGCGCAGGTCGGCGGCAGCCGGCCCGGCCTGCTCGACCAGACCCTGCCGGACCCCGTCGACGGTGCGCAGCATCGCCGCGCGGAAGGCGGCGTCATAGACGTAACGAGCCGACAGGCGCCAGCGCTCGGCCAACGCCGCACGCAGCGCCTCGCCGTCAGGCGAGCGGGCGAGCGCGAGCCTCACGGGCGACTCCGGCGCGGCACCGTCCAGGACATCGGCGATCGCCTCGATGGTGCCGCGGCGGATGCTGATCTGACCGTAGGTGCCGGCGAGGTACTTGAGCTGGCCCGGCGTCGGTCGCTTGCCGGTGGCGATGAACACATCGCGGAAGATGTCCTCCACCGGCACGTCGGCTGCAATGCGGTGCCACTCGTTGTCGTGGTCATCCCACAGCAAGGCCACGTCGAACACCTTCTCGGGCGGCGGCACCCGGGGCCGGAACAGCTCCGGCGGCGACGAGGGGATGTAGATCGACACGTCGGCCAGCGTCTCCCCGAACTGGGCGACAAGCTGCCGGAAGCGGCGGTCGTCCTTGCCGCCGTGGTCGGGGCCGCCGATCCGGTCGTGGTCGCGTTGCATCGCCATGCGCGCAGCGAGCGGTGCCGCCGCCGCGACCAGCGCCTGAACCGCCCGCCGGTAGTCTTCCAGTGCCGTGACCGCCGGATCGCGGTCGGGGTCCGCCACGCCGATGCTGCCGATCAGCATCGCGCGGGCGGCGTCGACATCGTCCAGCCCGAGGGCCGGCACCAGGCGCTCGGTCAGCTCGTGGCCGGCATCCTCCCAGGCGGGCGACAACGCCACGAAGGCGACGAACCGCGCCAGCGCATCGGCGTGCGAGCGCAGCACCGCATGAACCCGGCGGGAGATGGCCGGCGCGCTGTCGGGCGCGTGGGCCGCATGGCCGGCGAGAGCGAGGTCGAGATGCTGAAGCGCGCGGTGGCCGAACGCCGCCGCCGATGTGGTGGCCGCGAACTCCGCGGCGATCCCGGCCTGCGGCGGCACCGTCAGAGCCTCGGTCCGGGTGCCGCCCGGCGGCAGGTCGAGGCCGGTGCCGCCGGCGGCGCCGACCGGCCCCGCGAGCCCCGCCACAGCCACCGCGACCGCGGCGGCTACCAGTGCCGCCCGCCCGCGACCTTTCACCCCGGCCCCTCGATGCCCCATGCAACCCGCCACGGCTTCGGTTCCGCCGCATAGGTGGCGCCGCACCCACGCGCGCGCCAAGCTAGTGCTTTTACCTGCAGAGGGGAACCGCATAACGAGCATCGAAACACCATCGTGGGCTGCACCACAACAGCCCGCGATCGGCGACCTCGCTCAGCGGCGGCGCGGACCGCGGCCGGCGGCATCCTCGGTGCAGCCTGAGATGACCGTCAGCGACTGGCCGACCACCGCGGCCCACAGCTCGAGCAGATCCTGCTGAAAGTCGATGGTCTGGACCACCAGCTCGGTCCACGCCCGCTCGGCGAGCACGAAGGCATTGTCGGCGGCGGCCGGCTCGCCGCCGAGCACCGCGAGCACGCCGACCGGCGCGCCGGCCCGGTCGATCACCCCGACGGTGCGGCGGACCGCGTCGAGGGCGTATTCGTGAACCTCCATCGGCAGCGCGCCGGGGCCGAACGCATAGGCGCACACACGATCGCCGACCTGGCCCCAGCGGCGGAGCTGCCCTTCCAGCCGCATCCCATGCGCGGTGCCGAGGTGATCGGCCGCGATCGCGATGGTTTGCAGCGCCCGCTCGCCGCAGCGGGCGAGCACGCCGGCGTCCATCATGGGACGCGAGAACAGATGATCGGCATCGAGCGACGGCACCAACCCTCCGCCGTTCGCGCCGGCAAAGCCCGGGCGCGCCACGTCATGAACCTCCGGTTGTGTGGGTGCGCGTCCCGAAGGACGCGCGGATTCATCCGGCGACGGCGTTGCGACCGCTCACTCGGCCGCCCGCGACACGTCCGGCAGCGCGCAGGCGGAGCGGCCGGTACGGCTCCAATGGATGTAGAGCTGGGCGAGCGCACAGGACACGAGCCGGGCGCGGTCATTGTCGGCCCGGCTGGTGAGGATGATCGGCACCCGCGCTCCGACCACGAGGCCGGCCGATTCGGCCCGCGCCACGAAGGTCAGCTCCTTGGCCAGCATGTTGCCGGACTCGAGATTGGGCACGATCAGCACCTCGGCCCGGCCGGCCACCAGCGACGTGATGCCCTTGGTGCGCGCCGCGGTGACGTCCATGGCGTTGTCCATGGCGAGCGGCCCGTCGACGATGCCGCCCTTGATCTGGCCGCGCTCGGCCATCTTGGACAGCGCCGCCGCGTCCAGCGTCGACGGGATGTTGGGATTGACGGTCTCCACCGCCGACAGCACCCCCACCCGCGGCGTCTCGATGCCGCAGGCGCGGGCGAGATCGATGCCGTTCTGCACGATGTCGACCTTGGTCGAGAGATCGGGCGCGATGTTGATGGCGCAGTCGGTGATGAACAGGAGCTGCTCCAGTGTCGGCACGTCGAGCACGAAGGCGTGGCTGAGCTTGCGCCCGGTGCGCAGCCCGCCGTCGCGCTTCATCACCGCGGCGAGCATCGGGCCGGCCCCGACATTGCCCTTCATGATGGCGGCGGCCCGCCCGGTGTTGACGAGATCGACGGCGCGCTTCGACGCCTCGCGGTCGTCGCCGACGTCGATCATCTCGAAGCGGCCGATGTCGACGCCGAGGTCCTTGGCGGCGGCGCGGATGCGGCCGCCGTCGCCGATCAGGATCGGCACGATCAGCCCCTCCTCGGCCGACAGCACGGTGCCGCCGAGCGCGTGGCGATCATCCGGGCCGAGCACCGCGGTCGGCAGCGGCGGCAGCCGCTTGGCGGCGGCGATCAGCGGCGCGAAATGCTCGTGATCGTCGAGAATGATGGTCGGCAGATTGTGGGCCTCGGTGACGATAGTGGTCAGCGGCGCGTCGACCTCGGCGATGCCCTGCACCACCAGATGACCATCCGCCTCGCGCACCGTCGTCTCGAACAGGGCGAGCGGCTTCTCCCGCTTCTCGATGCACTTCACCTCGATGCGCAGGCGCGATCCGACGCGCACCCGCTCGACGAAGTTGAAGCTCTGGGCCCGGTAGACGCTGCCGGGCCCCGGCAGCAGATTGCCGAGAACCGCCGACACCAGCGAGCCGACCCACAGCGAGGGCGCCACCGGCTCCCCCTTTGCGCCAGGATCGTCGCCACTCGGCAGCGTGATCGGGTTGAGATTTCCAGAGACGTGCGCGAACAGATACATGTCCTGCGCCGTGCAGGTCCGTTCCAGGAAGGCGGACGCGCCCACCTCCAGCTCGTCCCACGTCGTATTGCGCACGCTGCTTCCTTTCATCACCGCTGTCTCTCCCTAGAATGGTGGCCGGGCGGTCTTGGAGCCGTTGTCGACCCGCGTCTGTGCGCGGATGCTCGCCGCCTGCGGTTATCGTACCGGGTGGCCCTACAAAAATCTTGCTCTAGGTCAAAGTCATCCGGCCGACCGAGATGTCCCATGGCGGTTGCGGCCGTGATGCCGCACCCGCGGCCGCGGTCCCGCCCGTCCCGGAGGGCGGCGGCCGCGAGACGGCCCGAGCCCGCCGGCGAACACAGGACGAGCATCCGTGAAAGCAGCCGACATCATGACCCGAACCGTGATCACCGTGACACCGGACACGCCGGTGCGGGCGATCGCCAAGCTCCTTCACCAGAAGGGCATCAGTGCCGTGCCGGTGGTCGATGCAGCGGGCGCCCTGGTCGGCATGGTCAGCGAGGGCGACCTCATTCCCCGCGACGAGAGCGATCGGCAGGCGCGCCGCGACTGGTGGCTGCGCATGCTGGCCGAGGGCGAGGAGCTGAGCGCCGCGTTCGTCGCCGATCTGGAGAAGGATCTACGCACCGCCGGCGACGTGATGCATCAGCCGGTCACGACTGTGCCTGACGATGCCGACATCGTCGCCGTCGCCGGCGTGCTGGCCGAGAACCACATCAAGCGGGCGCCGGTGGTTCGCGAGGGCCGCATGGTCGGCATCGTCAGCCGCGCCGATCTGGTCCGGGCGATCGCCGGCAATGGCCAGGCGGCCGAGCCGCCGCCGGCCGAGCGCCAGCCCGATCCGATCCAGGCGGCCGCGGAGCATCTGAGCGCCCTCCAGGCCCGCCTGAAGGACAAGCCGCCCACCCCGATGGCGGCGGACGCAGCGCCGGCCGCCTCCGGCTCACCGGCAGCGCCTGCGCTGTCGGCCGCCGGCTTCCGCGGGCTGGTCGAGCGCCACGAGAAGGACGAATCGGCACTGCGCTCCGACGTCCATCGCCACGCGGAGGAGAAGCGGCACCACGAGGTGTCCGAGATGCTGGCGGCCGCGCTGACCGACGCGGCCTGGAACCGGATGATGCACGAGGCCCAGATCGCCGCCGGCAAGGGCGAGACCGAGCACCTGCTGCTGCGCTTCCCGTGCGAGCTGTGCAGCGATCATGGCCGCGCCGTGAACGTGCCGGACCCCGAATGGCCGGCGACGCTGCGTGGCCTGCCGGCCCGGGTGTTCCTGCGCTGGAAGGACGAGCTGCGCCCGCAGGGCTTCGGCCTGACGGCCCGCATCGTCGACTTCCCGGGCGGCTTGCCGGGCGATGTCGGCCTGTTCCTGACCTGGGGAAAGTGACCGCACAAGCGGCGTTCATAGCCGGCCCGGCTCGCCGCCCTCGCTTGCGGGCGGGCCGGCATCGTTCTACCGTCGCGTGCATGGTATCGTGAAACCGAGAGCCGCTCGGCGAGATCGACGGCGATGGGGCGGCGCCGCCGGGGAGATGCGGCCGCGAACGCCACGGGGGGTCCATTGGAGTTGACGAAGCCACAGTTCCGGGCGGCGCTCGCCCGGTGGCGTATGTCGGATGTCCTCCGGGACTTGGCGATCGCCGACAACTTCGACATGGAGGAGAACGTCGGCGATGTACGGCGCGACCACTTCGAGGGCTGGTCGGCCGCGACCGAGCTGAGCGAGGCGACGACCGACTACTTCCGGGATTCCGTGCAGGGCACCCTGCGCGGCCATCTGCCCTCGACCTTCGACCCCGACCTCAACGCCGCCGCCCTGCTGCCGGCGACCGTCGAGCGGAACCGGAAGATGATCCGGCTGGAGCGCATCGATACCCTCATCGCCCCGCGTGCCAGCCTGGACCCCCGCCTGAGCTTCGAGCGTCTGGAGACGGCGCTTCGTGACAAGGACGAGGAGACGCTGACGGCGTTCACCGAGCTGTTCGCCGAATATCGGGGCGAGCGCCCGGCCTTCGCGGCGCCCAAGATCGAGGTCGAGGACGATCTCGCCGAACCCGACTGGCTGCACCGGCTCGCCCTGCGGCTGGGCCTCTATCACTTCTTCCCGGTGAAGGCGGGCGAGACCTTCCACTTCGCCCTGATGGAGTACACCGGCTTCGATGTCTTCGCGCAGGCGGAGCCGCGCCGCATCGACCGTCCCTTCGCGCTCGCCACCGTGCTGGAATGCCAGAACAATCCGGCCTTCTTCCCGGTCCCGTCGGGGACCCCGCACGGCTTCACGGTCGATCTCGGCCCGCCCGGCGGGCCGACCGTGCGGGAGGTTCTCCATGTGCGTTTGGATTACGAACACCATCATGTGGTACGGTTTGGCACGCTGACCGGACCGCTTCCGGCTCCCGACCTCGTCGGCGCGCGGGAACGTCATCGCGCCACCCTTCGTTCAACCACCGGCCGCCCGGACTTCGGCGCGAGCCGGATGGCGGATGCCTCATGACCGCGACCGTCGATGCGCCGGAGGCCGAGTGGCTGCTCGATCTGCGTGCCGATCCCGGCGAGGCGGTGCGACGACTGGTGGCCGGCAGCGCGCGATTCGGACGGCTGGCCGCCGCCGAGCCCGAGGACGCCGCGGCGACGCTGCTGCACGACGCCGAGCCCGATATCCGGGAGGCGTTCGGGCGCGGGTGCCTGGCGCTTCTGAAGAGCTTCCGCGGCACCATGCTGTCGCTCGACCGTGCGGCCTTCACGACGGCGCTCGGCCGCCTCGCCGTGCTGGTGGCGGTGGTGCGGCGCACCACGCCGCGCGACACGGTCGTCGACCTGCATCGCAACTACATCGCCTGGAACGCCTTCTTCGAGACCTTCGTGGTCGACCGCGGGCTCGACCTGCGGCGCGAGTACTGGCGCATCCTGGCGCTGACCCAGCAGGAGGCGGAGGACGCCGGCCTCGCCCATCGCCGGCTGATGCCGCTGTGGCTCGCGGTCTGCGGCGAGAGCGGCGGGTCGGGGCAGTACGACGAGAGCTATCTGCGGGTCGCGCTGCTCGGCCTGCGGCGGCTGCCGCTCGGCGCCGCGCTGAGCTCCAACGAGGACTTCGTCCTGCACGGGCTCGCCCGCTGGGCGGCCTGGCGCAATCCGCAGAAGCGCGACTTCCTCCGCCAGTGGCATGTGCTCAAGGGCGACTATCCGCACGGGGCCGACTTCTGGCCGGCGCGGGTCGAGGCGACCATCGCGGCGACCGAGCGGGAGCTGTCCGAGCGGACCAAGGAGACCGCCGCCGCGCAGGAGACGTTCCCGGCCGCCGCCTGGTGGCGCGAGGATGTCGGCGCCCCGGCGCGACCGATAACGATGAAGCGTCGACCGTCCCGCGCGGCCGAGCCGCCGGCCCGCGAGCGCCGGGAGGAGATCCTGCGCCGTGTCGATCAGCCCTTGGACGGCTTCCGGACCACCCTCGACCGGCTCGTCGCCGACCATCGCGCCTACGCCGACGCCACCGGCGACGTCTTCTATCTGGTGCGCACCGCCTGCAACATCGGAATGCGGCTGATCGAGCGCGGCCCGCCGGAGGAGCGGACGGCACGAGGCGAGACCGCGGTGCGGCTCGCGGCGCTGTCATTCGAGTACAGCCCGATCGACCCCTTCCCCTGGGGCCTGCTGCTGCGCGGCCTTCAAACGGCGGACCGGGCCGGCGACGCCGAGCTGGTCGGCTGGGAGTCGATCCGGCGCTTCCCCGAAGACCCGCACCGGCGCACCCAGCTCGCCACCGTGCTGGCCGAGCCGCTCGACCGTCCTTGGGACGCCGTGCCGCTGCTGCGCGACGCGATCCGGCTGTTCCCTGATAACGCGCAGGCGCCGACCCAGCTCGCCAAGCTCCTCGCCGATCGTCTCGGCCGTCGGGACGAGGCCCTGGAGGTGCTCCGGACGGCGCAGCACGCCGGTGCCGCGGACGACCTGACGACGTCCCTCCTCCATAGGCTCCAGCGGAGCAGGCCGCGGGGCGCCGCCCCGGCGCCGCCCCCGGCGGCTCGGCCGGCCGCCGCCTCCTCGACCCTCGATCTGCCGACCGCCGCCGCCCGCCGCGTGCTGTTCCGCTTCGAGCAGGGGCTGTCCCGCCTCGACGATGTGAAGGCCCTGCTCGACCACCATTCGCCGGATGCCTATCTGGCCTATGTGGGCGAGCGCACCATGGCGCGGCCGGCGCCGGTTGCCACCACCTTCGCGCTCGCCTTCGAGGCCGCGGCGCGGACCGGCTCGACCGAGGCGCTGCGCGCCCTCATCCGCCGGGCGCGATCGTTGGACGGCGTCCTGGCCGGCCAGGCGATCGCGGCGATGGAAGGTCGCGTCGAGCCGTTCCCGCTGGACCAGATCGGCACCGGCGGCGCGGCGCGACTGCGGCTCCTGGTGGATCACTTCGCCAACACCAATGCACCGGCGCCGCCCCAACGCTTGTTGCTGCTGCGCGACATGGCGGCCTCGTTCCTGTCGACCGATATGGCTTTCCCGGCGAGGCTTCTGCCCGCCGCTTGAGCCTGCCGTGCGTCGGCACGGACGCGCATCACCGCACGAAAAAGGGCGCCACCGGGCGCCCTTTCCGTCCGTTCCTCTCGATCGAGGTAGCGCCGCTCAGGCGGCCCGCACGGCGGCGAGGAAGCGGCCGACCTCGTCGCGCAACTGCTGGCCGTCCTTGGCCAGCGCCTGGGCCTCGGCCAGCACCCGGCCGGAGGCGACGCCGGTCTGTCCGGCGCCCTCGTTCACCTTGCTGATGTGGCGGGCGACCTCCCCGGTTCCCTGCGCGGCCTGCTGGACGTTGCGGGCGATCTCAGCGGTCGCGGCGCCCTGCTCCTCGATGGCGGCGGCGATCGAGGAGGCGATCTCGGCGATGTGGCCAATGGTGCCGCCGATCGCCTTGATGGCCTCGACGGAGTCGCGGGTGGCCTCCTGCATCCCGGCGATCTGGCCCGAGATCTCGCCGGTGGCCTTGCCGGTCTGGGCCGCCAGCGCCTTCACCTCCTGGGCCACCACGGCGAAGCCCTTGCCGGCCTCCCCGGCCCGCGCCGCCTCGATGGTCGCGTTGAGCGCCAACAGGTTGGTCTGCTCGGCGATGGCGGTGATCAGCTTCACCACGTCGCCGATGCGGCCGGCCGACTGCGACAGGACCGTCATCCGCTCGTCGGTGGAGCGCGCCTCGGCGACCGCCTGGCCGGCGATGCGCGTCGCCTCCTGCACCTGGCGGCCAATCTCGCCGACCGACGAGGTCATCTGGTTGGTGGCGGAGGCGACGCTCTGGACATTGGCGGACGCCTGCTCGGAGGCCGACGCGACGCTGCCGGCCAGCCCCTGCGTGGTCTCCGCCGTGCCCGCCATGGCGCCGGCGGCCGCTTCCAGATCACGGGCCGCCACCGAGACATGCTCGACGATCGGCCCGATCGCCGCCTCGAAGTCGCCGGCCAGCCGGGCCAGCGTGGCGTGGCGATCCTCCGCGGTGCGCTGCTCGTCGAGACGGCGCTGCGCCTCCAGCTCGTCGATCCGCACCAGGTTGTCCCGGAACGCGACCGCCGCGCGGGCCGCCTCGCCGATCTCGTCGAAGCGGGCCGTGTAGGGAATCTCGACCGCCCGGTCGCCCGTGGCGAGGTCATGCAGCACGGCACCGACGCGGCGAAGCGGACGGCCGATGTTCAGCGCACCGAACACCGCCGAGCCGATCATCACGGCGACGATCAGAAGGCCGAGCACGAGCGACAGCACCGACGTGCGATCGATGCCGGTGATGAGCAGACGGGCTTCCTCACGCACCACCTCGGAGGTGGATGCCGAGACGGCGCCGAGCAGCCCGTCGATCTCGGCCACCAGCGGCTGCATCCGGGTCTCGAACGCCCGGGTCTGCGCCGAGCGCGCCTCGACGGTGCGAGCGATCACCTCGGTGAAGCGGCCGAGCTCGGCCTCCAGCCCATCGAGGGCAGCCAGCAGCCCGTCGTCGGCGATCTGCTCGCGCCCGCGCCGCAGCATCTCCTGGGCCTTCTTCTGGAGCGGCGGGATGCGGGCCGCCTGATCGGCCGACTCGGTGGCGTCGTAGCGCCAGGACACGATGCGGGCCGTCTTGGAGATCGAGTCGGCTTCGCGCACCAGTGCCTCGACGCCCGCTGCGTTCGGCTGGGCTGCCAGCGCGGGCGAGCCGACAAACGCGGTGAACCGCTTGTTCCAGGCATCGAGCACCTGGTCCCGCGCCGCCCACAGCTCGAAGATCCGACGTTGCTGCGCCGCAATCTCGTCGACGGCATTGCGATAGGCCGGCAGCAGGCTGGTCGCCTTGTCGAGCCGGTCGCGGTTCTCTTGTCGGTTCACCACGGCGCGCATGTCGGCGAGATGGCCGGCCGCGTCCGCGGCATGCGTGCGGAAGGCGGCGACCGCCTGATCGACCTCATCCATGCCGCGTGCCGTCTTGATGGCCCGATAGGCCGCCCGCATGCGCTCGACATCGACATGGGCCTGACCGACATCTTGAGCGAGCTTTTGCCTCCGCAGGGCCGACTCGGTCGCCGCGGTGGTGCGGCGCGCGTCCAGCACGACGTTCACCACCATGGCCGACACCAGGACGATCGCCACGATGGCCGACAAGGCCAGCTTGGCGCCGACCCGCAGACGCAATCCTCGCATGTCCAGTTCTCCACTCCGGCGTTCCAGGCTTCTAGCCCTAGCCTTTTGGCTTAGTACGAAAGGAAGGCTTGAAGCCGGGTAAATGGCGTGTTGTCGACTGCGCATACGACGGTGGAGAAAAACGCGGATCGAACGCGGCGCGCGCACCCGGCCGAACAGCTCGCCCGGGGCTCGCCCAACCGCTGATACCGGACCACCATCGGGTGCTTTGCGTGTGATTGTTCCGTGGCGTGTCGGAGGCTCGTCCCACCGGCCACGCACGCCCGGGACGGCGGAGCGGACCTGGGCATCAGGTCGCAGGGGCGGCGCGCGAAACCGGCGCCGCGGCCCGGACCGGCACCTTGCGAGAGGCGCCGCAATCGCCCAAGATCGCGCCCGCGTCCGTCATAATCGCAATTGCATTGTCGGTGCGCGCCGGTCCGACCCCCGACGGCGCCACCCAACGTCCGAACGCCGGCACCGCAGACGCGGGCCGACGCGAGGATGAACGCCGACGACAAGCCGGGGCCCGTGCGAACGGCACCCGACAACGAAGGCACGATCATCCCGATCGCCGATCATCCCGATTGTCGAGCGGGGGCGGGACCGAGGTCACGCCGATTTCAAACCAGGAGGAATTCGGGCCATGCGTGTTGCTGTCATCACTGGCGGGATGGGGGGACTGGGAGAGTCGATCAGCGTGAAGATGCACGCTGCCGGGTACCGCGTCGCGGTCACCTGCTCGCCGGGGAACAAGATCGTCGACGAATGGCTGGAGAACCAGAAGAAGGAAGGCCGCGAGTTCAAGGCCTACCAGGTCGACGTCGCCGACTTCGACTCCTGCCAGGAGTGCATCGCCCGGGTCACCAAGGAGCTCGGTCCCGTCGACGTGCTGGTCAACAACGCCGGCATCACCCGCGACTCCATG
The DNA here is from genome assembly GCF_964266735.1 of Rhodoplanes sp. P11. Classification (NCBI taxonomy): domain Bacteria; kingdom Pseudomonadati; phylum Pseudomonadota; class Alphaproteobacteria; order Hyphomicrobiales; family Nitrobacteraceae; genus Rhodoplanes; species Rhodoplanes sp. P11. The sequence goes on along the minus strand of NZ_CAXWGY010000001.1, from coordinate 1,572,307 downwards.
TTCCGCAAGATGAGCAAGGAGAACTGGGACGCCGTGCTGCGCACCAACCTGTACTCGGTCTTCAACATGACCAAGCAGGTGATCGAGGGCATGCTGGAGCGCAACTGGGGCCGCATCATCAACGTGTCGTCGATGAACGGCGCCAAGGGCCAGTTCGGCCAATCCAACTATGCGGCCGCCAAGGCCGGCATGTACGGCTTCACCAAGTCGCTCGCCCTCGAGGTCGGCCGCAAGGGCGTCACCGTCAACACCGTGTCGCCCGGCTATCTCGGCACCAAGATGGTGCTGTCGGTGCCCAAGGAGGTGATGGACACCAAGATCCTGCCGCTGATCCCGGTCGGCCGGCTGGGCTCGCCCGAGGAGATCGCCGACATCATCGCGTTCCTCGCATCCGACAGCGCCGGCTACATCACCGGCGCCGACATCGCCGCCAACGGCGGCCAGTACATGTGATCTTGTCGTCGGGTGATCAGGGCGCCGTCATTCCGGGGCGCGGCAAAGCCGCGAACCCGGAATCCAGCGGCAAACCCGGAGCTCTCGGCTGGAGTCCGGACAGCCGCTTCGCGGCTTCCGGAATGGCCATCTAGAGCATTTTCCGGCGAAGTGGACTCCGGTTCACCGTCGAAAATGCGATTGACAAGGCCTTCGAGAGCGGAGCCCGATCCAGTTGAATCGGATTCCGCTCTCGTCGATCAGCCGGATCTCGTGTGAGACCGCCGCGCGGTCGAGCAACCTCTCGCCGTCCTCGCCCCGAGGGCCGCCAACGGCGGCGTCCTGAAGGCGAGGACGGTCGATCCCGCGGGCTCATGCTCGAGAGGCCGGCGGCGAGCCGGGTCCACCCCGCCGAACGATGGGCGCGGCCGAACGATGCACGCGACGCCGATTACAGGCCCCGCACCATCCCGGCCATCAGGTCGACGATGTCGTCGTTGGACAGCCCGTGGCGGCGCGAGGCCCGCCAGGCGAAGAAGTCCACGGCGTGCCGCAGCGCCGCATCGAGACGCTCACGCCGCACGCCCGATCCGTTGAACGGGACCGCCAGGGTCTCGCGCATGCGGTCCCAATCGGCCGCGTGCTCGGCCCAGATCCGCTGCAAGGACGGCGTGTCCTCGATATCGCGCAGGATGTTCCACAGCGCCGGGGCGAGCCGGTCGAAAAACTCGTAAATCTCGCTCAGCCCGCGCCGCAGCCGGGCTTCCGGATCGGCGATCTCGCTCCACAGGCCGGGATCGGGAAAAGGGTTGGCGGCTCGAAACCGCGCCGCACTCGCGTCGTGCAGCGCGTCCAGGGTCGGAAAATGCCGGTACACGGTCGGGCGCTCCACACCGGCGCGCTCGGCGATGGCCAGGATACTGGTCCGCATCGGTCCCACGCTGCAATGCAGATCAACCGCGGCCGATACGATTTTCTGGCGCGTCGCGTCCTGGCGAATAGCGCGACGCTTCAGCTCGTACTTGCGAGCCATTTTCGGATTCCGACAATAATCTACAGCCCGCCGTGCGGACCTATCCAGGTGTAGAATTGTGCGGCCACATTAGATCGTTTGCACGAAGAAGGAATATGAATTGTCACTTAACGCCTTTTTAACCCGAGGCACGTTGCCGCGCCCGGCGCAGGAATGAGGCTGCCGCAGCGGCGCCGGGAGCGATGCGCCGCCACCCGGCACGGGCGGCGTTATCTCGGCCTTCAGTCTTCGGTGGCAGAACGGCACGATCCCCCGCCCTGCCCCACCGCGGCGCGGGGACGACGATCCTCCGAGAGAAAGGACCGAGCGATGACACGGATGCGCAAGTCTCTCGCGGCCGGGCTCGCCGCCGCGGCGGTGGTGATGCTCGCCCCCGCCCTCGACACGCGGCCGGCCTGGGCGGGCGGCGCCACCGTTCACCGGGCCCACCGTCACGCCCCTCCCGGCCACGCTCACTATGGCTACGCCTGGCGGCCCGGTTACGGCTGGTACGTGGCCTACCGGCCGCGGCTGCCGGCGCGCGCCGGCTTCGTGCCGGTCGGCGGCCCGGTGCCCTATGGCGCCTATGGCCCGGTCGGCTGGGTGACGCCTTATCAGGATGGCACCATCTATGCCGACGACGCGCGCCGGGTCTATGCCTACCCGACCTACGTGTATCCGGCCGCCACCGCCGTGTGGGGCACCGCCTGCCTGGCCGGCCCCGGCTGCGTCTGGCGCTGACGGGGCCGTCACGTCGGCGCCGGGATCGCGGTCAGCCCGGCGCCCGATCGAACTCCTCGGCCCGCAACCGGCGGGCGATCTCGTCCAGCACGGCATTGATCATGCCGGTCTCGTCGCGGTCGACGAACGCATGGGCGACGTCGACATACTCGGAGACGACCACCCGGGCCGGGATGTCGCGGCGCTTGTCGAGCTCCCAGGCGCCCGCCCGCAGCACCGAGCGCAGGATCGCCTCGACCCGCTTCAGCGGCCAGCTCGCTTCCAGTGCCTGGTCGACCAGCGGATCGAGCTTGCGCTGCCCCTGGACGACGCCGTTGACGATGTCGCGGAAAAAGCCGGCCTCGGCCGGGAGATACTGGTCGCCCTCGACCTCGCGGCCGATCCAATGGCTTTCGAACTGGGCCAGGATCTCGTGCAGCGGCGTCGCGGCGATGTCCATCTGGTAGAGCGCCTGCACGGCGGCGAGCCGGGCGGCGCCGCGGCGGTTGGCCTTGCGCAGGGGTTTCGGGGTGGGCTTCGGCTCGGGCGCGCGCATCAGCGGTCGCTCCGCGGGCTCTGCAAGTGGCGCTTGACGCGGATCAGCGAGGTGACCGCGGCGGCCGCGACGCCCCCCTTGTCGCCCTGCTCGGGGTCGGCCCGGGTCATCGCCTGGAGGTGGGTGTCGGTGGTCACGATGCCGTTGCCGATCGGCACCCGGTGTCGCACCGCCAGGTCCATCAGCGCCCGGGCGGATTCGCCCGCCACGATGTCGTAGTGGCTGGTCTCGCCGCGGATGACGCAGCCGAGCGCCACGATGCCGTCGAACGGCAGCCGCCGGGTGTGCACCGGCGCCTCCAGCGCGATCGCCACCGCCTGCGGCACCTCCAGCGAACCCGGCACGCTGACGATGTCCCATTCGACGCGGGCGGCGTCGAGCACCCGGCGGGCGCCCTCCAGCAAGGCGTCGGCGATGTCGTGGTAGTAGCGCGCCTCGACGATGAGGATGCGCGCCCCCGGCAGGGGCTCTTCGGTGATGCGGGTGGTGGTGCTCGGTCCGGCCATGATGTCCTCGGTCGCGCCGTCGATAGCAAGCCGGCCCGACCGATCGCAACCCCGACGGCGTCAGACCGCCTCGGCGAGGCGGGCCGCGTAACGGGCCATCAGGTCCACCTCGAGGTTGACCGGGTCGCCGACCGCGAGATCGCCGAGGGTGGTCACCTGGAGCGTGTGGGGGATCAGCAGCACCGAGAAGGTGTCGCCCGCCACCTCGTTGACGGTCAGCGACACGCCGGCGAGCGTCACCGAGCCTTTGGTGGCAATGAAGCGGGCGAGCGCGGTCGGCGCCCGGAAGGTCATGCGCACCATCTCGCCGCTACCGCTGGCGGCGTGCAGATCGCGGCGGGCGATCAGCTCGGCGAGGCCGTCGACATGGCCGGTGACGAGATGGCCGCCGAGCTCGTCACCGATCTTCAGGGCGCGTTCGAGATTGACCCGGGTGCCCACCGTCCAGCGGCCCACCGTGGTCAACCGCAGGGTCTCGGCGGCCGCGTCCACCGAGAACCAGGTGCGGCCGTGCTCCACGCCCGCCGCCACCACGGTCAGGCAGGTGCCGCTGCATGCGATCGAGGCGCCGTCGGCGATGCCCGCGCGGTCGTAGCTGCACGAGAGGGTGAGGCGGCGCAGATCGGCGGCACGCGGCGCGATCGCGACGACGGTTCCGATGTCGGTGACGATGCCCGTGAACATGCTCCAGGCTTAGGCCGCCGCGGCCCGGTTCGCAAGCCGGACGGCGCGGTTCGGGCCGCCCCGGCGGCCGACGATCGACGTGGCCGGCGGCAGTGCCCGAGTGGCTCGGTGGTAAGGCGATTGGACTTCGCGCGGCAGACCGCCTATTCCACCTGCGCTCGCGAAGAACCAGAGCCCGGCCCGGTGTCGCGGATCGACCGCGGGCCGAGATCGCGACGCCCGCGCCCGCCCACCACGGCCGGCGTCGGCGCCACCAGAAGGGGGGATGCGGCATGCCTCGGCCGGATCGGCGCGACATCTTGGCCCTGCTGGCCGCCTGCGGGATCGGCACTCTCGGGGCTGCGGCGCTCGCGCCCCACCCGAGCCGGGCCGCACCGCCCCGCCTCGCCCAGCTCGTCGTCCACGGCATGCCGTCGACCCCGTCGATCGTCATCGAGCGCCTGATCGAGGCCGGCGCGTTGGCGCCGTTCACCGACCGGCCGCAACTCCGCATCTGGCGCAATGCCGACCAGATGCGCACCGGCGTCGTCTCCGGCGACATGCAGGTGTTCGGGACACCGACCTACACCTGCGCCAACCTGCTCAACCGCGGCGTTCCGGTGCGGCAGGTCAACGTTCTCACCTGGGGCCTTCTCTACCTGCTCAGCCGCGACCCGGCGATCGAGCGCATCGAGGACATCGCCGGCCAGGCCGTGCTGGTGGCGTATCGTCACGATGCGCCCGACCTGATCTTCCGGCTGGTGCTGCGTCGGCTCGGGCTCGATCCCGAACGCGACGTTCGCCTCCAGTATGTGGGATCGCCCAGCGAGGCGGCTCAGCTCCTGCTCGCCGGCCGCGCCGCGCTCGCGGTGCTGGCCGAGCCGGCCGCCACCGCGGCCGAGGTGCGGGCCGTTCAGGCCGGCGTCTCGCTGCGGCGCACCGTCGACCTCACCGAGGTGTATGGGCGGCTCGCCGGCCAGCCGGCGCGCATTCCCCAGGCCGGGCTCGCGGTCCGCGAGGAGTTTCTTCAGCAGTACCCCGACGTGGTCGAGGCGATCCACGAGGGCTGTGTGACGGCGGCGCGCTGGATGCTCGACCATCCCGACGCCGCCGGCCGCCTGGGCGCTCCGCTGCTCGATCTCGGCCCCGCCACCATCGCGCGCTCGATCCCGCATTTCCGCCTGGACGTGGTCTCGGCCGCCGACGCCCGCGGCGATCTCGAGCGCTATTTCTCCGAGCTCATCGCGATGTCGCCCGGCATCGTGGGCGGCCGCCTGCCGGACGACCGCTTCTACTGGGGCCGGACCGGATGACGGCACCGCGGAGCCGGACCGGCCTCGGCGCCATCGCGGCGAGCACCGCCGGCGTGCTGCTGCTCCTCGGCCTGTGGGAGGCCGGACACGCCGCCTGGGGCTCGCTGGTGCTGCCGTCGCCGCGCGAGACCGCCCTGGCGCTGTGGCGGATGACGGTGGACGGCAGCCTGTGGCCCGCCGTGGCCGGAACCGGGCGCCGGGCGCTGGCGGGCTTTTCGGCCGGCGTGCTGCTCGGCACCGGGCTCGGTGCGGTGGCGGGCCTCTCCGACACGACCGGGCGGCTGCTCCAGCCGTTCGCGACTCTCGCCCTCGGGGTGCCGGCGATCGCCTGGGTGGTGCTGGCGCTGCTGTGGTTCGGTGGTGGCGGCGGCGCCGTGGTGTTCACCGTGCTGATCACCGTGGCGCCGATCGTCTATGCGGGCGCCGCCGAGGGCGTGCGCAGCCTGGACGGCGACCTGCGGCGGATGGCGAGGGCGTTCCGGGTGCCGCGCCGCGTGCTCGTGTGGGACGTCTACCTGCCCCACATGCTGTCGCATCTCTTCCCGGCGGTCGCCACCGCGCTGGCACTGTCCTGGAAGGTCGCGGTGATGACCGAGCTGCTCGGCGGCGTCGGCGGCATCGGCGACCGGCTCGCCGCCGCCCGCGCCCAGGTCGACACCGTCGCCGCGATGGCCTGGATCGCCACCGTGGTGGCGCTGCTGCTCGCCCTGGAGATGCTGCTGCTCGATCCGCTGCGGCGCCGGCTGCTCGGCTGGCGGCAGGCGCTGCCCGGCGCCGCGCGGCACGGCACTGCGCGGCGCGACGCCGCCCCCGATCTCTGAGTTCGGTCATGCAGGAGAGCGGAGCGGCCGACGGAGTCCACGGCCTCGTGGTCGACGGCCTCGTGGTCGACGGCCTCGTGGTCGACGGCCTGGTTCATGCCTACGCGGCCGAGCCGGTGCTGGCCGACATCTCGTTCGCGCTTCCGGCCGGCCGGGTCGGGGCGATCGTCGGACCCTCGGGCTGCGGCAAGAGCACCTTGCTGGCGCTCGTCGGCGGGCTCCTCACGCCGGCCCGTGGCCGCATCGCCGGCGCGTTCCGGCGGCCCGCCTTCGTGTTCCAGGACCCGTGCCTGCTGCCGTGGCGCACCGCCCGCGACAACATCGCGTTCGGCCTGAAAGCGTTGCCGCTCGGACGGGCGGAGCGGCAACGGCGCGCCGACGCGCTGCGCGAGGCCGTCGGCCTCACGGCGGCGGACGGCGACAAGCATCCGCAGGCGCTCTCGGGCGGCATGCGCCAGCGCGTCGCCCTCGCCCGAGCGCTGGCGATCGAGCCGGACCTGCTGCTGCTCGACGAGCCGTTCGCCGCTCTCGATGTCGGCCTGCGCCGGCAGATGCAGACGCTGGTGCGGCGGCTGATCGATGCCCGCGGCCTGACGACGCTGCTGGTCACCCACGATCTCGCCGAGGCGGTGCGGATGGCGGACCGCATCGTCGTCTTGTCGGCGCGTCCGGCGACGGTCGCGGCGGTGCGCGAGGTGACGCTGCCGGCGGCCGGACGCCACGACGGCGCCGTTCATGCCGAGGTGTCGCGGCTCGTCGCCGACCCGGCCGTGGCGCGCGCGCTCGCGATCGACGACACCGCCGTCGACCTGGTCTGAGAGTGGTCAGGTCTGATTAAAAGTCTCGATGAACCGAGACGAGAGCCACTTGCCAAGTCTCTGAAAAGACTGGCGGGAGCGACGGGGCTCGAACCCGCGACCTCCGGCGTGACAGGCCGGCGCTGTAGAAGCAATTAGAGATACTTACGGCTATTCCAGATGCGACGAACTGGGGCCAAACAGGCGAAAGTGTCACGCCCGGCCCCGCCTGGGTGTCGGGAGGTCGATGCGAGCCGCAGGTAAACGACGCTCCACCTCCACATCTGCCGCCGGCGATTCGGTCCCGGCCGGCCCTTCCCGGCCCGCCAGGATAGCCCGGCCCCGCACGGCCGGCAGACTCGCACCTGCGGGTTTCGGCGCGGTCGCCGCACTGGCCGACCTTCCTCGGCTCTCTTCCGCTTCGATGAGGCCGTGGCGGGACCATCATCTGAAATTTCGCGTCGTAATCTTGATCCCGCTCCCGCCCCTTGGGTCCCGGATATAGTTGTCCCGGAGCCGGCGTCCGAGCGCGTCGCGCCCGTCCGATCCGTCTCCCTGCGTCGCCTCGTCCCCCCGGCCGCGCGGATGCTGGGGCCGCACCAACTCGTCGGCGCGCGACAGTGTCACCTCCGGGTGGTGGGCCTCCGAGAGCCGCGCCAGCTCGGCGCTGCGGTCGATGATGCGCTCGGCCATCAGATGCACCACGCCTTCCGGGCTCTTCTGCACCCGCCCCTCCACCGCCATCAGCCGCGCCGCCATCACCTCCCGGCGGAACCGCTCGAACAGCCGCGCCCACAGCACCAGATTGACGATGCCGGTCTCGTCTTCGAGGGTGACGAACAGGGCGTTGCCGTTGCCGGGCCGCTGACGCACCAGCACCACCCCGGCGGTGCGGGCGGCGGCGCCGTCGGGCTTCGCACTCACCTCGCGGGCGGTGAGGACACCTTCGGCCGCGAAAACGTCGCGCAGCATCCCCATCGGGTGGCCCTTCAACGACAGGCGCACCGTCTGGTAGTCGGCGGCGACGTGCTCGGCGAGCCCCATCGCGGGCAGCGCAGCGTCCGGCTCCGCCGCCAGCTCGGCGGCGCGGGCGGCCGCGAACAGCGGCAGCGGTTCGTCGTCGGGCAGCCGGCGCACCGCCCACAGCGCGGCGCGGCGGTCGATCCCCAGGGAGCGGAACGCATCGGCGTCGGCGAGCGCCCGCAGCGGCCGGCCGTGCAGGCCGGAGCGCGCCGCCAGCGCCTCGATCGAGCCGAACCCCTCCCCGCGCGCCGCCACCAGGCGGCGGGCCTCCGCCTCGTGGATACCGTCGGCCTGGCGGAAGCCGAGCCGCAGGGCGAGCGCGCCCGTCGCGGTCCGCTCCAGGGTGTTGTCCCAGTCGCTGTGCCCGACATCGACGGGCTCAACCGGCACGCCGTGCTCGCGGGCGTCGCGGACGATCTGGGCCGGGGCGTAAAAGCCCATCGGCTGCGCGTTCAGTAGCGCGCAGGCGAACACCGCCGGGTGGTGGCACTTGATCCACGACGAGACGTAGACGAGCTTGGCGAAGGAGGCGGCGTGGCTCTCCGGGAAGCCGTAGGAGCCGAATCCCTTGATCTGCTCGAAGCAGCGCTGCGCGAAGCCGCGGTCGTAGCCGCGCGCCACCATGCGCTCCACCATCAGGGTCTCGAAGCGGCCGATGGTGCCGACATGGCGGAACGTCGCCATGGCGCGGCGGAGCTGGTTGGCCTCGACGTCCGAGAACTCCGCCGCCACCATGGCGAGCTTCATCGCCTGCTCCTGGAACAGCGGCACGCCGAGGGTGCTGCCGAGCACATGGCGCAGCTCGTCGGGATCGTGCGGCGGCGCCGGCGACGGGAACGCCACCGGCTCGACCCCGGCGCGCCGGCGCAGATAGGGATGCACCATGTCGCCCTGGATCGGCCCCGGCCGCACGATCGCCACCTGGATGACGAGATCGTAGAAGCGGCGCGGCCTCAGCCGCGGCAGCATGTTGATCTGGGCGCGGCTCTCCACCTGGAAGACGCCGATGGAATCGCCGCGGCACAGCATGTCGTAGACGGCCGGGTCCTCCTGCGGGATGTCGGCGAGGCCGTGGTCGGCGATCCCGTGCGCCCGCATCAGATCGAGGCTCTTGCGAATGCAGGTGAGCATGCCGAGCGCCAGCACGTCGACCTTCATCAGGCCGAGCGCGTCGACGTCGTCCTTGTCCCACTCGACGAAGGTGCGGTCCGGCATCGCGGCGTTGCCGATCGGCACGATGTCGTCGAGGCGGCCGCGCGCCAGCACGAAGCCGCCGACATGCTGGGAGAGATGGCGCGGGAACGACAGCAGCCGGATGGCGAAGCCGACGGCGCGGCGGATGATCGGATTGTCGGGATCGAGCCCCGCCTGGCGCACCCGGGCATCGCCGATGTCGCTGCCCCAGCTCCCCCACTGCACGGCGGCGAGCCGGGCGGTGACGTCCTCGGTGAGGCCGAGCGCCTTGCCGGCGTCGCGCACCGCGCTGCGCGGCCGGTAGTGGATCACGGTGGCGATGATGCCGGCGCGATGGCGGCCGTACTTCTCGTAGACGTACTGGATCACCTCCTCGCGCCGCTCGTGCTCGAAGTCGACGTCGATGTCGGGCGGCTCGCGCCGCTCGGCCGAGATGAAGCGGGCGAACAGAAGATCGTGCTCGGCCGGATCGACCGCGGTGATGCGCAGGACGTAGCAGACCGCCGAGTTGGCGGCCGATCCCCGCCCCTGGCACAGGATGCCGCGCGCCTCGGCGAAGCGGACGATGTCGTGGATGGTGAGGAAGTAGCGGGCGTAGTCGAGCTGCGCGATCAGGGCGAGCTCGTCGCGCAAGAGCCGGACGACCTTGTCGGGCACGCCATCCGGGTAGCGGACGGCGGCGCCGTCCCAGGTCAGCGTCTCCAGCCAAGCCTGCGGCGCCCAGCCGGGCGGCACCGGCTCGTCCGGATACTCATAGCGCAGGTCGGCCAGCGAGAAGGCGGCACGATCGAGGAACCGGCCGGTCTCGGCCACCGCCTCGGGAGCATCACGGAACAGGCGAGCCATCTCGTGCGGGGGTTTCAGGTGGCGCTCGGCATTGGCCTCGAGTCGCCGGCCGGCCTCCATGATGGTGACGCCCTCGCGGATGCAGACCAGGAGGTCCTGGAGATCGCGCTGGTCGGGCGTCGCATAGAGGACGTCGTTGACGGCGAGCAGCGGCACCCCGGCGGCCTCGGCGGTCCGGTGCAGCAGGGCGAGGCGGCGGCGGTCGTCGCCGCGCCGGTGCAGGGCGGCGGCGAGCCAGACGGCGCCGGGCGCCGCGTCGGCGAGGCGGCCGAGCAGCCGCGGCAGCGGCTCCGTCCGGCGGTCCGGCAGCACCGCGAGCAGGAGGCCGTCGGCGTGAGCCAGGAGATCGTCGAGGCGCAGCAGGCATTCGCCCTTGCGGGCGCGGCGGTTGCCGACGGTGAGCAGGCGGCAGAGCCCGCCCCAGCCGGCCCGCGTCGCCGCATGGGCGACGATGTCGGGGGTGCCGTCGGCGAACACCAGTCGGGCCCCGACCGCCAGGCGGAAGTCGCGGGCGCGGGCCGCCAACGCCTCCGGCGACGGGAGGTCGCCGACCCGCGGGTGGTCGCGCCAGGCATATTCGCCGGGGCCGGAGCCTTCGCGCACCTTGGCGGGAGCGACGAGCCCGCCCTCGCGGATGTCGCGCAGCGCCGCATGGGCGCGCACCACCCCGGCGACCGAGTTGCGGTCGGCGATGCCGAGCCCGCACTGGCCGGCCAGCAGGGCGGCCAGCACCATGTCGGGCGGATGCGAGGCGCCGCGCAGGAACGAGAAGTTGGTGGCGGCGACGAGCTCGGCGTAGGCGGTCATGGCCTTGAAATCGAACTCCATTGTGTGTAGTTATTTGCGCATCATTCGCGGCTTCACCGCCGCGGCCTCGGTAACGTTCGTCGACAACTGGCCCGGCTGCCCATCGACGCCAGTCTTCCGCGGCTTCACCGCCGCGGCCTCATTGAAGGGACGCCTGGTGGAATATTCCGGCCGCTTTTCAGCGGCCGTCCACCGGGATCGATCATTTCAATAGGCCGCGGCGCAGGCCAAGCGAGCGGCCTCCACACTGGAGCCGTGGCACGATGGAGACAGACAGCCGCAAGCTGATCAGGATGCTGGAGACGGACGGCTGGGTGCGGGATCGCGTGAACGGTGATCACCACACCTTCAAGCATCCGGAGCGACCGCTCCTGATCACGGTCACGCATCCGCGCCGTGATCTGCCGGTCGGTCTGGTGCGGCGGATCTACAAGCTGGCGGGATGGAGACCTTAGAGGCGCACCATGACGGCCCAGTATGTCGCGATCGTCGAGAAGGACCCAGGCAGCGCCTTCGGCGTCTGGTTTCCGGATATCGAGGGCTGCTTCTCGGCCGGCGAGACGCTGGCCGAGGCGGCCGCCAACGCCGCGGTGGCGTTGCGCCAGCATGCAGAGTCGCTGGAGAGCGCCGGCCGAACGGTGCCGCCCGCGCGCCCCCTCGACGCGGTCCGCGTCGACACTGACGTGCGGGAGGCGCTCACCGCCGGCGCCGTGCTGATCGCCGTGCCGCTGCTCAGCGACGCCGGCCGCACGGTGCGCATCAACGTATCGCTCGACAAGGGCTTGGTCGACCAGATCGACGACGCGGCGGCGGCGCGCGGCCTGACGCGCTCGGCCTTCCTGGCCCAGGCGGCGCGCGAGAAGATCGCCGGCCTGTAACGTCTGTCGTCTCACACGCCGCGCGTTCATCGTCGCCTCACGCGAACAGCCCGTGCAGGAACCAGCGCGGCGGCTCCGGCGCGTCGCCGTAGAGGCCGCGGCGAAACACCCAGAAGCGACGGCCCTCGCGGTCCTCGATGCGGTAGTAGTCGCGGGCCGCCGGATCGGCATCGCGCCGCCACCATTCGGGGGCGATGCGCTCCGGTCCTTCGGCGAGCGCCACCTCGTGCAGCACCCGTCGCCAACGGAAGCGCAGCGGCGGCCCGTCCGGGGTCTCGGCCATCACCTCGATGGGCTGCGGCGGATCGAACATCTGGAGCGGCCGACGCGGCGGCTCGCCCGGCTCGGGCGCCCAGATGGCGGCATCGGCGGCGGCGGCATCGGCGGCGGCCGCCGCCCCGATCGCCGGCACCGCCACGGCGGCGCGCTCGGGCCGATGGGTGTCGCGGGCCGCGAAGCGAAGCACCCGGTCGGGGCCGAGCCGGGCGCCGAGCCGGTCGATCAAGTCGGCGACGTCGTCGTCCTGCTCGGCCCGCCCGTCGAGGCGGAGCTGCGGGGTGTCGAGCGGCTCGGCCACCGGCACGGCGAGGCGCAGCAAGTCGAAGCCGAAGCCGGGATCGAGCGGGTCGGCGAGCGCGTCGCAGCGCTCCCGGAACAGACGGCGGATCGCCCCGGCGTCGCGCAGCGGCCGGCCGGTCTCCACGGCGACGCGGCGCACCGCCCCGTCGGTGCGGAAGAAGCTCGCCTCGAAGCGGCGACCGCCGGCGCCGTCCGCCTCCAGCCGGGCCACGATGTCGTCGATCAGCTCCCCGAGCGCCGCCAGGGCGCCGTCCAGATGGGTCAGCGGCTCGGCGCAACGCCGCTCCGCCCAGCAGTCCGGCGGCGGCCGCAGCGGCGTGACGCGGACGTCCTCGCGGCCGAGGATGCGGGCGAGCCGGCGGGTCGTCGCCTCGCCGAAACGGGCCGCCAGGATGGTGGAGGAGCGGTCGGCCAGATCCCCGAGGCTGCGCAGCCCGGCCCGGCCGAGCGCCAGGGCGACCTCCGGCCCGGCGCCGAGCGCCGCCACCGGCAGGGCGCGGGCGTGGCGCTCGTCCTGCCCGGGCGGCACCACGGCGACGCGGGCGAAGCGGGCGAGCGCCCGCGCCGTATCGGGAGTGCCGGCGAGCGTCGCCCGCACCATGAAGCCGTGCCGGGCGAGCAGCCCGCGGGCGTCGTCGCGCAGGCCGCCCTCGCCACCGAACAGATGGGCGCAGCCGGTGATGTCGAGCACCAGACCGTCCGGCGGATCGACGGCGACCAGCGGGGTGAAGCGATCGCACAGCGCGGCGAGCCGCAGCAGGACCGCGGCATCGGCGGCCGGCGCCGCCGGCCGGGCCATCAGGTCGGGCAGCCGGGCCCGAGCGTCGGCGAGCGTCAGGCCGGGGGCGAGCCCGAGCGCCGCCGCGGCCGGGTCGACCGCCACCAGACGCAAGGCGCCGCGCTCCGTCTCGACCACCGCCAGCGGCGTCTCAGCCGGCACGGCGGAGGCCGGCCCCCGCCGCAGCCGGTCGGTCGGCAGGAACGGCAGCCACAGGGCGAGATAGCGGCGCGTCCCGCCGCGGCGGCGGCTCCTGGAAGCATCTCCGGTCACGGTTCCACTCCACGCGCCAGTCGTGCGGGGCGATGCCCTCGCGGTGACGCAGCAGCGTCAGCGCGAAGGCCGGAGCGCCGGGCGCCGCCGCGGCGAGCGCTCGCGACGGGGCGGCGCCCACCCGCCAGCGGGTCCAGGCGGCGCTCGGGGCCGGCTCCGCCCCGGCCCGCAGCAGCAGGGTCGGGGCGCCGGACGCCTGGGCGGCGAGCAGCAGGCGGCGGGTGGCGGTGAGGTCGAGCGCCCGCGCCTCGCCCCATGCCTCGATCAGCACCGCCCCGACGCCACCGCAGCGGGCCGCATCGCCCCCCGCCCGCAGCACGTCGCGGAGGGTGCGGCCGCGCACCAGCACGAGGTCGGCGGGATCGAGGCCGAGCTCGGCGAGGCCGGGGGCGTAGACTCCGCCGGCCTCCAGGTCGAGGACGTCCTGCCGGACCCAGACGACGAGCCGCCCTGCCCCGGCCCGCCCGGCGGTCCGGCCCGCCGCGGGTCCTGTCGCCACCGCACGCAGGGCGAGTGCCGCCGCGAAGCCGGTCGCCGCCGGGATGTCGGCGTCGGCAGCCGCGTAGATCTCGTGCAGAGCGGCGCGCGGCAGGCCGCCGCCCAGGCGGTCGTCGAGGGCCGGATCGCCGAGGGCGAACAGGCCGGCCGGCTCCCGGGCGAGCGGACCGGCCACCACGGCGGCACCGGGGCTCGCCCGCGCGACGGCCGGCCGGGGGAACGCGAGTGCCGGCTGGAAGGAAGCGGCCACGTCGGGGTCGGACGCCCCAGGCGCCACCCACGATCCGGTCGACCCCGGACAGCCGGCAGGCCGGCCGGACGATACCGGCAGACCGGCCGCGAGGAGCCGCGACAGCACCGCCCGAGGCGACAGCACCGCCCGAGGCGACGGCAAAGCCCGTGGCGTCGGCACCTCCCTACCGCTTTGCCCCACCGCCGGAGGCGGGACATCGGGCAGACTCCGGGGCCCGTCCGTCGATCCCGGCACGGATGATGGCGACGCACGCATGAATCACTCCTGGGCCACTCCGGTCTGCTCCGGCGGTTGGACAACCCGATGTTCTTTATTTGTTCTTATGAAGCCTCGCCCCTCGGCCGGAGTCAAGGGAGCGAGGCGCTGACGCAAAAAAAGCCCGCCGCCCCGAGTGGAGCGGCGGGCCCGTGTCGAGCGGCTATCGCCTACGGCGTTGCTGGCGGGTGCCGGGCCGCCTCGTAGACCCGGTCCACGCGCTCGCCGAGCTTGTCGATCGCGGCCATGATCCGGGCCTCCATCTCCCGTACCTCGACCTTTCCGACCATCTCGCGCGCGATCATCTCGCGGTAGAGGCTCGCCGCCGCATTGGCCGTCTCGATGCGCGTGTGGGCGTCCAGGGCAATCTTCTTGGCCTCCCCGGCGAGCCGGAGCGTCCCATCGACCTTCTCGGCATTGCGCGCGGCCTGGCGTAGGTTATTCGCGACGACGAGCGCCGCCGAGAGGATCAGGCTGGCGAGAGACACAGCCGCGGATGCCCATTCCGGCATGTCGGTTATCCTTGCTGGAACCGCGACTTGGTTGCCTCCCTCACTGGTCCGCCCGCGTCAGCACGCCCTGGCGGAACAGCACGACGAGCCGCAGCACGCCGGTGGCGGCGCGGAACACCAGCCACAGCCCGGCCGCGATGGCGAGCAGCCACCAGTGGGAGACGCACCACTGCACGACGCCGATCACCGTGGTGGCGATCGAGCCGATCGCGGCCGCGGTGTCCTGCACGCCCTGGAGCGTCTCGCGGGCCTGATCGAGCACGCCAGACTCCGCGATGCCACCGACCACGCCGCCGAGCCCCAGCGCCCGGCCGAGCCACCCGATGCTGTCGAGCGTCGCGACCTGGCTGGAGCCCTGCTGTCGCAGATCCCGGGCGGTGGCGGCGGCGCGGCTCGCCGCGATCTCGCGCGGCCCGGACTTGGCGAGCGCGGCCCGCAGCTCGTCGTCCACATGGTCGCCGGCCGGCAGTTCGCGCTCGGCGCGGAACGTCCTGATCGCCGCCGCGGTGTTGGGGCCGGCGAGCCCGTCCGGCCGGCCGACCATCGTCCAGCCGCGCGCAGCCAGCATCACCTGGAGATCGTAGAGCGCCGGGTCGCCCTGCGGCGCGAGCCCGGGCCGCGCCACGGGAGCCGGCGGCGCCGCCACCGGCGGGTCCCGACCGACCAGCGCGCCGAGCAGCGTCCGCCACAGGCCCGGCCGGTCCGGCAGCGCGATGGGCGTGGGGACGGTGGTGACGGCGGGGGCGGCTGCCCGCGGCGCGCCAGCGGGCTTCGCCGGCCCGGCAGGGGCTATCCGAGCCGCGACCTCGGGGCTGACGTCGACGAGCGCGCGTAACACGGCCGCGACGCCGAGCTGGGTATCCCACGCGGTCGCCGACCACACGCCGTCGCGGACATACTTGCCGCGCTGTTGGTGGTTGGTGCCGGCCCACACATAGGGCGAGTTGACGCCGCGCGACACGTAGCCGAAGCCGTTGAACCGCTCGGCCTCGTAGAGCATGCGCGCCGGCGACCAATCGGTGATCTTCTGGAGGCCCTTGAGCTTGAGGGCATCGGTTGCGGCCTCCTCCCAGGTGGAGAAGGGGCCGCGCCCCTTCGGCACCAGCCGCGTCTTGCGGCCCGCGCCGATGATGCGCTCGCCGTTGTGCAGGACGCCGCGGAAGTCACCGCCACTCTCGCGATCGTGGATCGCGCCGATCCACCACCACGGCACGCCGGTGGCGCGCTGCACGGCTTCGTACCGCGCCCGGCCGGCGATGATGCGCCGGGCCACCGTCTCGGCCGCGGATCGGCGGTCGGTCTTGACCGTGGCCGCCGCCCACATCGCGGCGTAGCCCTTCCTCGCGGCCTCGAATGTCGGTGCCATGCTCGTGCTCCATCGTGCCGGCGCGCGGCCGGCTCTCGTCGTGATCGGATCGTGCCGGATTGGTTGCGGCGCCCTACTCCGCTGCGCCGACCGCCGCGAAGGCGGCGTCGATCTCGGCTGGCGTCGTGATGGTGCCGGCCGCGATGCCTGCGAGCACCGCGGCCTCAGCCGCGAAGCAGGCGCGCACATGTGCGCGCGCCGCCGTCGCGAGCGCAGAGAAGTCCGCATTGCTGACGGCACGGAATGCGCCATCGGCGAACTTCCAGCCGTCGCCGTCGTCGCGGACCCCGAGTGAGATTGCCTGCAACTCGGCCAGATACTTGGTCTGGCTGGTCGCGTCGGTGTGGATCGGCCAGCCTCTCCACGTCGTCCCGCCAGTCTCGCGACGCCATCGCGCGTCGGCCGCGTAGGCGGCGAGGTCGACATGCGGCCCCCGCAGCCCGTAGAGCGCGAGCACGTCTGTCAGATCCTGCTCTGTCGAGATCCGCGTGGCCACGCCGCCGGCCTCGCGCCAGGCCGTATAGGGCGCGTCATTCGTCGGCACGTAGTCGCCGCGAGCGCTCGACCACACGCGCGTCTCGTCACCGGCGACGATCCAGTAGTGGTCCTGCGGGGTCCAGATCATGAGTACATCCCATATGGCGCGACGCCGAAATTGGTGCCGTTTCCGGCAGTGTTGCCGGGGAAGTAGTTTGCGCCACCGCCGGCCGTCGCGATCTGTCCACCGAATTGGGCCACGTAGCGCGTCCCTGTTGCGCCGCCGACGAACGTCATCAGCGCAGCATCGATGATGCCTGTGCCCTTCTGGGCGAGCGCAAAGCACCCGACGAAATTGGGAGTTCCGGTGAGCGTCACAGTGCGGCCACCTGCCGCGATCAACCCACCGTCAGCTAGGAGGTGGTAGGTGGCGCCGCCGCTGATCCGCCAATCGCCCTCCGCATCGATGCGACCGCCGTACTGGGAGTAAATATGCACGACCCCGCAAGCACCAAAATCGATGTTGCGGAAGCGAAAGAAGGTGGACCCTACCGCACGAATTCCGCTGCCACCTCCAGATGAGGTGATCTTCATACCTCTGAATGCGTAGATGCCGCGAACATTCTCTCCAGAGATGACATCGATCGCCCCTGGATTGATCAGCACATTTCCCGGATTGGCCTCGTCACCGACGATGAACACCATCCCAGAGCCGACGAGGCTTTGCGACCTCAGCGCTCCCGTATATGTCCCCGCACCCACGACAATGACGACATTATAAATCGACAGATCGAGCGCTGATGCCACATCAATTGCGCGCTGGATCGTAAGGAACGCACCACCGACAGTGTTGGCGAGCCCGGTGTTGCTGTCGCTGCCGTCCGTGCGGACGTAGTAGGTACGATTTGCGGTCAACACTTCGCGCGGCGCGGCGGCTGCCGGCAGCTTGGCCGTGTTGGCGACGGGGTCGACCGTCAGCAGCGCAATGTCGTCGGCACCGTCGTGATAGTTGATCTGATGCGCCGTCGCCGAGACGATCTTGCGCCACAGCCCGCCGCCCGCGACACTCTGTGGCCGCGTCGCACCGGACGGCAACAGGCCAGCGTCGAGAGCGGTCAAAAGTCGATTCTGATTCTCGAAGATCGTGTAGGTGTCGTACCGCAACCACGACATTTTGACGATGCGGTAGGCCGCACCGGCTGCGGAAGAGCCGGTCCATCCGTCCTGCAACACCAGCGTCGTGTTGCTGGGAACGGCGGCTACGATGCCGATCTGTCCAGCTGACCAGATCCAGTCGCCCTCCAGGACGTTGTTGGCGCTCGCCCACAGCGTGCCTGCCCCCGTGACCGCCGTACTCCCGGCCGTGAAGCTCGCCGTTCCCGTCGCGTAAACTCCGCCGAGCGCCATGAGTCAGATCTCCGATTGGTCGATGAGAGCGAGCCGACCATCGACCACGCGCACCGTCTCAGGGTCCGGCACCAGCCCGTCGATGCAGAGATAATCCTGCGACGATGGGTCGATGACCTGGTCGCACTCGTACCCAGGCTCACAGGAGCCGTGAGCGATGACCCTGCCCGTCGATCGATCATAGATCAGGTACTGAGCGCTCATCGACGCAGCTCCATAACGCGCAGCAGTGCGTTTGTTACGGGGAATGTCTGATTGCCGATTCCAGGATGGTTTGCGGGGAGCCGAAGCACGAGAGAGACCGTATGCAAACTCAACGAGAGACCGCTGACAACATGCGGAACAATGTATGTTCCTGTTATTGCCCATGACCCATCGTATGCGTTCTGGATTTCAATAATCGACGTGCTGAGACGCACGACCCCGTCGACCTTTATTTCTACAGCAACACCGCTCGGGAAAGTCGGATTGACAGGCCTCCGGATGTCGGCAAAGAACGAGGCATCTATAACGAATTCACCCTTCTTGGCCGTCAGAGATACGGACGCTATGGTTACGCTCTGCGACCCTGTGTAAGCCCCAGCGCCAGCCCCTATCCCGACGATTGTCAACGTCGTGCTCGGCACCGACTGCGCCGCCGTCCCAGTGACAGCCCCTTCGACGATGTTGATCAGGTCGACGCCGCCGATCGAGATCTTGTCGGCGTTGATGGTGCGCGCCGCGATCTTCTTCGCCTCCAGACTGCCGTCGATCAGCACATCGGCGTCGATCGCAAGCGTGTAGCTCACCGTGCCGTCCAGCTTCTTGGCTCCGGTGAGGACGAAACCGCCGGTCACTCCGTCGATCGTGCCGACGATGCCGTATTGCACCTTGACGCCATCGATGCTCGCCGCCAATGTCGAAAGGCTCGACGTGTGGCCATTGACGGTCGTCGAAAGCGTCGACACGCTTGCCGCCAGCGCGCTCGTCTCCGTCGATAGAGCGGTCAGCGACGTCAGCAGCCCACTTTCTGCCGTGCCAGCGAACCGTGCGCTGACCGATGTCGTCAGCGATGCGAGAGCGGCAGTCGCCGACGTGGCAACAGTAGAGACCTGAGATATCGCAGCATGGCTCAACTCAGACTGCGATTGCAGATCAGTCCTGATCTGCTTGCGGTCGGTCCACGCCGCTGCCGCGGTCTCGGCCGCCACCGAGGCCAGGAGTTGGGTGACCCGCGCAATTGTCGCACGCGCGTCCTCGATCTCTCTCGTGACATACTCCCGCAGCCCATCCTTCATCGTCTCCGGCGTGATTGTGCCGGCGAGTGTCGTGAACGTCGTGAACACGGTCGGCCCGGGCGACCCGGCCGTGCCGATCGCGTAGGCCAGTACCTTGACCTGCGCGCCCGGCTCGTGGCGGATCTGGTAGCTCCCCGACGTGACGAGCCCGTCCGACACCTCCTCCCAGGTCGCGCCGTCGTCGTAGCTCAGCATGACGACATAGCTCGCCGCGCCGCGCGCCGTGCCGCAAGCCCACTCCATCGCGAGGTTGGCCGCCTTGGCCACGCAGCGTGCCCTCACCCATGGCACGGTCGGATAGGCGGGATCGGCGGCGTCGCCGATCGACGGCACCACGGGCTCCGGCGGCAGCGGCTCGGCGAGCGCGGTCCAGACGCCAGGGTGGTCGTAGACGGCCTCGATGGTGACGTTGTCGCGCCCCTGCGGCGCCACGGCAGCGACCAGGAACGGATCCCGCAACTCGGCGAGCGGCCCGACCAGAACGGGCGTCATGTCCTCGTCGTCGGCCGCGAACACAGCGTCAAAGGTCACGCCGTGGAAGCTCTCGTTGGCCGCCACGTCGGCCGCATCGAGCGCAACGATGTGAGGTTCTCCGGCGTTGGGCCATGTGACGGCGCACGGCCCCCACTCGCGGCCCTGGCGATCCCGCAGCATCGCGTAGCGGCCGGCCGCGGCCTCCATCTCGGTGTCGAGCGTCAAGGTCAGCCCGACACGCGACAACACGCCGCCCGCACGGGCGTCCGACATGAACCACGAGTCGACGCGCACGGGGTCACCTCGGGTGACCAGTCGGCCCTGCCGGTCCGCCGCGAAGCGTCGCCGCTCGCGCCGAAAATAGGCGCAGGCCGCAATCCAGGTCGCGAGGTGGGCAGCATGCTGGTGGCTGGTGACACCCTGAAGCTGGCGACGCTGAGGCGTCAGCGTCTGCGCCCCGAATGTGACGCGCACCTCCCGTCGAACGCGGGGATCGCCGCCCGCATAATACTCGGCGATCACGTCGGCGCCACCATCGTCACGCGCGATTGAAAAGCTCGCGGCCGTCGAGCCTTGCTTGATCTGGCGGCGGGTGAACGTGTGCTTCCTGACGGACTTCGACTCGTCCCTGTTGAACGACCACACCGCGCCAAAGCTGGCAGGCTCGGCTCGCAGCGCGCTCAACACCACCGACGCGGCGTCGTACACCGACACGGGACCGCGGATCACGCCATCATAGGTGTCGTGCTCGTCGAGCAGGTCCGCGTAGTGCCTGGCGCGGTCGATGTCGACCTGGCCGTCGCTCAGCGCCGCACCATAGTCGGCGTTGCGGACGATATCGGCGAACGCCCACACCGCCTTGCGTGTCGGTTGCTCGACCCAAGCGGAGCCGGTCCAGACCGGAAGAATGCGCGTCGCCTCGACCCATACGTCGGCAAACGCGGTGACGCCGAGCGCCTTGCCGGAGCGGACCCTCAGCGCGATCTCGGTGACGTGCGGGCGGACAAGCACGTCCGGAAAGTGCGATCTCAACCCGGACCAGACGACCGAGTTTGGAATCTGTGGATGATACAGATTGTCGGTCCGTCCCCTGATCAGATAGCGACCAGCAGGGACGTCGAAGAACCGCGTGAAGCGCACGGCGCGGGTCGCGTAGAGCCGGCCACCATTGTAGTGCAGAAACGCCCACGGCCCCGTCGGAACATCGTCCGCGTCGCATGGCGCATACTCGAACCGCACCGACCAGTAGCCCGGCCCCGGTGGCGAGACGGTGTTGTCGACCGTGCCCATCGGAAGTTCGTAGTCGAGCTGGATGCGCGCTGTCGTCCGGCCCGGCTCGCACGCCGCAAACGGTCCACTCCAAGAGGGAGTGTCGGGCGGTCGCGGCAGCTCGATTCCGACGACACTGGGGTGGCTGTAGACCGAGCCCGGCACGAGCGTCGACGTGCCGCCGGGCGGGATGATCTCGACCGCGGTCAGCCCCGCATTAGCGCCGCCGTCGCCGCCCCGCGCCCCGACGTCACGCGGGCCGCCACGCCCGCCACCGCCGCCCGGCACGGCGTCGAACGGCGGCCGCACGCCGCCGGCCCTGGTCCACAGGACGGACTTGCCGACGTGGATTTCCTCCACGTCATACGCGCCGAGACCGAGGGTCAGCCGCTTGAACAACACCTGATCCTCACCATCATAGATGGTGTAATCGGGCTGTGTGAGATCGGGCTGCGACCAGAAGCGGCCGTACCCGACCGGGATGCGGTCGCCGCGTCGCGGCAGGTTTCCGCCACCAGAGACGCCGTAGACCGGCCGCGTGTCGCTGTCCTGGCTGTTCGCCTTGGCCCGGGTCGCGAGGCTCAGCGCGGCCGCGCCGCCGATCACGAGGCCAGCCTGCACCGCGGAGGTGAGACCGGCCGAGGCCGTCGTGAACAGACCGCCGCTGGCGCCCGAGACGAGCCCACCGGCGATCATCGGAGCGGCCCAGGCCGCTGCCGCGACCAACGCGATCATGGCCACCGCCATGCCGATCTGCTTGCCGCTGCTCTGGCCTCCCCCCGCTCCTCCGCCCCCGAGGGGCAGATAGGTGATCACCACCACATGGCCGGGTTCGACCAGCGTCCTCGACCAGTCCTTGCGCAGCCGGATGGTGTGGTCTTCGGGCCGCAGCACCTCACCGCGTTGATGAACGCTGACGACGAACGACCGCCGCGGGTCGGCGTGCTGGCGGACCAGAGACGTCAGCCGCCGGCGCCGCCGGTCGAGCGCGACGGCGGGCGCGATCTCGCGACCGACGACGTTGAGCCGCAGCACGGTCGCGCCGGGGCGCCGCGCCTTGCGGACGCGGGCTTCTTGGAGGGGTGCGTGCATGGTCAGGTCAGCGGAACGAACCAGGAGGGCACCCAGCCGCGGGCGCCGAGATCGCGCGGTGAATCGAACACCACGCCATGCGGCGCGTCGGTGTGCAGCACGCCGCCGCCGTCGAAATCGAGCCAGACCCCGGCGTGCTCGTAGTCTCCGGCCGGAGCGGCGCGGCGATGCATCAGCGCGACGGCGCCGTGGACGGGCGCCGCGATCTGGCTCCAACGGCCGCGCTCGGCGTGGTCGGTGAACAGGCCGCGGCGATAGCGCCGCCCCTCTCCGCCTCCGCACCCGGCGTCGAGAATGGGCGGCAGCTCGCGGCCAAAGAGGTCGCGCTGCACCTCGGCGACGAGCCGCCAGCAGTGACGACCGTCGCGTGCCCATGGCTGATTGATCAGCGCCGAGACGTAGGGGGCAGAGTCGATCACAGGTTGCTCAGTGCCGGATAGAAGGTCTGATCGTAGGTACGCCGCGGAAACGCTTCCATCTCGATCTCGCGGAATCCGACCGCACCCTCGGCCGAGGTCGCCGTCAGGTCGACGGACCGCAGTTGCAAGCCGTCGATCACGTCGCCGGGCGCCGAGAGGTCGATCGACGTGTAGGCCCGGTAGATGACGCCGATCGGCGCGGTCGACTGGATCGCGGCTCGCAGATAGGGCAGCAGATAACCAGAGACGTTGTCGATCCGGATGCGCATCGGCGTCGGGCCGTCCTCGGAGACGCCCGGCAGCGTCACGGAAACGGCGAGCGCCTTGAACGCAACCGTCGGGCCGCCGGTGGTCAGCGGCAAGGAAATGTCATCCTCGACATTAGCGGCGATCCGGACCGGCGCCTCGAAGGTGACGTGGTCGAGCTCTAGGGTCTCGATCACGATCTCGCCGCCGGGATTGGCCGCATAGGCTTCCTGCATCGCCGCGGTCAGGGTCATGGTCAGGCCGGGAAGACGCAGAGGGTGAAGGACACCCGCCACAGATCGGGCGCCAGCGCCTCGGAACGCCACTCCGCGCCGTCGACATAGCAGCGGCGCGTCATCGCGGTCTCGCCGCCGACGAACACCGGCATCGTGAAGTGCTGGGTGGACTGCGCGCAGGTGACCTCCAGGAAGGTCTCCAGTGTCGCGAGCTGAGCCGCCGTCATCCGGATCGCATAGGAGAGCTTCTTGAGGCGGGTCTGTGACTGCACTCGCATGATGGTCGGGCCGTCCTCCACCTCCGAGGCGACCGGCTTTCGATGATACTCGACGACTGCGAAGGGCTCACGCTCCGGGACGTGCGGCACCGTCGAGGGCCAGGTAGGAAGCGCCATGGATCAGCCTCGCAACTGCCGTGGCTTGGCGAGCGCGCCGCGGCCGCGCGACCGGCGCTCGCCGAGGGCGTTTTCGAGCGGCGTGATGACGTCGACAACCAAGCCGCCGTCGTCGCCCTGGCTCACTTGCGCCCGCGTGCCTGGCGCCTCGTTGACGACGACGTTCAGCATGGGAGCGCCGCCACCGTTGCTGTTCGCTGCCCCAACGAGGCCGCCAGCCGCGAAGCGCGGAACGCCAAAGTTGATGGCATCGAGCATCGGCCGATGCCGCGCGGTCGCCGCGGCGTTGACCACGTACTCGCCGTTGCTGACACGGGCCACGAGCGAGTCCGACGTCCCGCTGCCGGGGCCGGTGATGTAGCCGCCGGTGGCGGCGCCGGGAAGGCCGGTCATGTTGTAGCCGCTGAACGCTGTCGAGCCGACACCGCCGGCCGCCGGACCGAACGCCGCCGCCAGGTTGCCGAGCAGGCCCTTGATCGCGGTGTCCAACGCCATCTGGATCAGGCGATCGGCCAGACGGTTCACTGCGTTGGTGAGCGCGTCGATCGCCGACACGCCGTTCCGCAGGTCTGACACGAAGCCGGTGGCGAAGTCGCTGCCGAGCTGGCTGGCTTGTCGCAACGTGTCGTTGAAGCGCATCTGCGCCGCAAGAGCGCCATTCATCTGCGACTGCCAACCGGAGTCGCCGTAGGTCTGGCGCAGCCGGCTGGCGATCTGTTGATCTATGGACGACATGCCGAGCGTCGCCGTGTCGAACTGGACGTCACGCATCAACTGCTGCTCGGCGAGCAGCTGCTTGAGCTGCGCCTGCTTCGCGACCTGCTCCGTCAGCGCCGCGAGATGCGCCTTGTCGTAGGCGTCGCGGCTGCCGTAGTTCTGCAACGCATCCTGTTCGAGCTGATGGCGGGCCTGCATGGCACCGCGCATCCGTTCCTGCTCGCCCACGGACCGACCGACGAGATCGAGTTCGAGCCGCGCCATCTCGGTCGACTGCTGCGCCGACAGGAGGCGGGCGTTCATCGCGTCGGTGATGCCTTGCTGGGCTTGCTTGAGGGCTAGCGCCGCGCGAGCTTCGGCGAGGATACGACCTTCTGCCGTATCGCCTGTTTGAATCAGCGATTCACGCCGAGCAATGTCCGCGCGAGCAGAGGGGGAGCGGGCGCCAACCGCCTCGATTTGCAAGCGCGCCTGTGCCAGCGCCATATCGGTAGCAGACTTGAATCCGACCACCTTAGCCGCGGCGTCCGCCACATCCTGGGTCAACTGCTGGTAAGTGCGCCCGAGTTCGGCCAGCTTCGTCGAAGATTCACCTCCTGTCATATTGACCGCCTTCATGGCGAGCGCGAGCGCGAGGTGATCGTTACGAAGCTGATCGAGCTGCGCAATCTCGGGACGAAGTCGATTCACGGCACCAATCGTCACAAGCGAGTCTCGCCGCGACTGAGCGTCCTCGACGCTCTGCCAGTACCGTTGCCATTCGCCGGTCAACCGTTCCAGCTCTTTACGCTCGCGTTCGAGCGCGCTGACCGTACCGAGTTTTCGGTTCACCGCATCAGATCGGCGAGCCATCAGAGCCTCAAGCTCTGCGATGCGCGCCTTGGTGGCGTCGATCTGCTCATCCAGCCCGCGAGTCAGCCCGATGCCGGTCGTGCGGGCAGCAAACTCACCGAGCTTGCCCCACGCATTGCTGACCGTGTTCCCGAGCGCGGTCCAGAACTTCGTGCTGGTCGAAATGCTTTGCCCGACGCCATCGAGGCCCGACTTCACGCCGGCATAGAGCATCATCTGCGCGTCGAAGAGGCGGTTCTGCGCCTGCAAGTTCGCGATGTTCCGCTGCATCGCCGCATCCATGAAGCCGAGGCGCTGGTTGAGCTGGTTGGCCCCCTGAGCAGGGTCAGAGAACGCCTTGGCCAGCATTTTCGCCGCGTCGCTCGCGTCGATGCCATAGACCTTCGCGATGTCGTGTCCGAGGCTCACGATCGGTCCGATCGCTGCCGCGCCAACTTTGCCGGTGGCGGCCAGAGCGGTTGCAAGCTCCCGCGCCTCGCTCACCGACAGGCCGAACAGCGAGGCGTTGTCGTTGGCGAGCTGGCTGAGCCCGCCGATGGTCGCGCCCGACGCCCGGCCGGCTCCGACCAGCGCCAGGGACATCGAGCGTTGCGCCTCACCCCACTGCACCGCCGCGGTCGCCGCTGCGGCGCCAATCGCGAGGATGCCGCCAGCCGCGAGACGGGCCGGGGTGATCAGCGCGAGCATTCCCTTGCCGAACCGCGCCAGCCCGCCTTCGCTCATCTGGAGGGCCTGCACGACTTGCGGCCCTTGCTGCATCATGATTTGCATCGGCGAGACGCCGAGCATCAGCCCCTGGACGATGTCGTTGATCTGCGGCGTGAGCTGCTGCATCGCGCCACGGCTCAGGCCGAGCGACCGGGCGAGCCCCGTGGTCGCCTGATCAACACCGCGGATCGCGACGACCTGCGCGGCGAAGGCTGCCTTGGTCCGCTCGATCGCCGCAGCACGCTCACGCTCGCTGATCGCACCGACCCGAGCCGCCTGCCCGATCTCGATGAGCGCCGATCGATACTGCTGCTGCGCGCCGAACAGCGGATTGAACTTGGCCCGGAGCCGGTCGAGTTCGGACCCATAGGCGGCGATGTCGGCCGCCCTGGCGGCGCCACCGAACGAATCCTTGACGCTGAGCTTGCGGTTGATCTCGTCGGCGAGCCTCGCCGCTTGCTGCGCCTTCCTGGCCCAGCCATCGACCGCCTGCCCGCCCTTGTCCATCGCGCGTTCGAACGCCGATGCGGCGGCCGCGGCGGCGACGCCGGATCGCTCGAACTTGGCGAGATCGGCGGTCGCGCTCCGGACCGGGCCGGATTCGATCGACAGGCCGAGGCTGGCCACATTGTCCATTGGGCTACCTGACGTTGCGAGAGCTGGCGAGAGGAGTTAGGCTTGGCGCTCTTTTGGGAGCTGAAACGATGCTGAGGGCGACCGTTTTCTTGGCTGCATTGATCTGCTCATGCGCTGCATTTGCGCAGGACAGACCGCCATACGACGGTCAGCTTCGCTGTATTCTTTCCGCAGCCGAACAACTACCGCGAGTGCAAGGTCTAGTAGTCACATCGAGCAGAATTGCCGAACTTCCAAAAGAAATGAAGGTCGACAACCGCGGTCCAGAAGCCCTCGGAGTCGAGATCGAGTTCAACGCCGCTGGTCAACACGCTAAAGCTTTCTTCGCGTGCATTCACATGCCGGGAAAACCCGTGTCGATCGTCCCAATCTCCATGACGCGCTGAACGCCTCTCACCCCATCCAAGCGTCGAACGTCTCGGCGGTCAGCTCCGACACCGGCGTCTGGGCTCTCCTGGTCTCGACCTTCTCTTCGCTGCCGAAGATCGCCTTGAGCATGTCGTAACGGCCGTCGTGGGCCATCCGGATGTGCTCCATGTTGGCGGCGAGCGCGGCGTCCGGCGTCCATCCGAGCCAGCCGGTGGCGACGCCGAACAGCCATTCGCAGTACTGCGCGAACGTCAGCTCGTCGCCTCGCCGTTTCCCTCGTCGGGCTCCGGATTGATCGGCTTGCCACCGTTGGTCAGCATCGCGATGTACTGCATCACCGGGAGGCGCAGGTCCTGCAACCCGGTCGCGAACACCTTCTCGGTGACGGACTTGATGTCGCCGTCGCGGGCACCGATCGCCTTGGCGACGATGAACCCTGTCGCCTCCAGGTCGAGCGCCTGCACCCGGCGGTGCGCCTCCTGGAGGTTACCGAACATCTGGTTGATGGCGATGCCGGCCCCGAGCGTGGGCCGCAGCGTCGCAGGCGAGCCGGCCAGGGTGATGCCGACCTCGCCGGCAGTGATCCGAGAGTCCTTCACAGCGTGATCCCCAAGTTGAGCATGCGCACCGCGAGCACGGTGGTCGAGCGGGCGATGCCGAGCAGCACCACGTCCTTGCCGCTGCCGGTCATGTCGGCCTCGGGCGCGATGCCGCCGGCCGTGGCCGACAGGTAGTAGCGGGCACCCTTGGTGAGCGCGGCGTTCAGTGTGAGATCGCCGGCCTTCATGTAGACGATCGGCTGGCCGGTCGCGCCGCCGTTGAGCGCGATGCCGACCGGCGAGCGCGCGATGTTGCCGGCCGTGCCGGCGTCGCAGTCGGCAAGCTGAAGGACGCCGTTGGCGTCGATGTAGACCGCCTGCCCGGCCGTGATGGTGGCACCGGCCGTGCCCTGCGCCGTGACGGCGTCGGACCCGGCGACGACGGCCGTGGCGGTGATCGAGATGTCGGCCATGATGTGGCTCCTCAGGTCGCCGCGACGCGGACGAGGTTCGAATTGCGGCGGATCGAGGTGACGAGCTGCTTGACGCTGTTGCTCTGGCCCATCTCCTCGCGGGCGGTCAGCACGATGCCGACGAACAGCCGCGTGGTCGGGGTCGTCGTTCCGTCGCCGAAGGTCACCTTGAACGGATAGTTGGCCTTGGACTTGCGCGCCGCGACGATCGCGACCTGCCCCGGATCACCGTAGTCGAGCCCGAAGGTCTGATCGATCGCGGGCGGCGTCTCGGTGCCGGCGACGGTCTGCTGAATGTCGTCGCCGATCAGGTCGTAGGTTATCGCGGACGACTCCTCTCCGAGCGGGCCGGCGGTGTTCCACTTGCCGACCTCGGACCAGGTCACGCCGGAGAAGCTCGCGGCATTGAGATTCGACGCGGGCTCCATGGGCGCGGACCCGATATAGAACCGCGAACCCGCAACGGATTGCAGGGCCATTTCGTCGCCTCCTTTGAGGGGTTAGGACAAAACGTCGTAATGAGCCGTGATCGGCACCTGCACGACCACGTCCTCGATCAGCTCACCAGCGATGCGGGGCGGCCGACTGATCCGGATGCGCAGCCCACCGCGCTCGATGATGGTGCCGAGCGCGAACCGATCGGCGATGGCTCCGGCCACCTCTCGCGGGGCGGTGATGCCGGCACCGGCCGGCCAGCACACCGAGACCTGCAACATCCCGCCGCGGCGGATGTGACGGCCGCTCAGGTCGATGCCCTCTGGCTGGCCGGGCAGCACGTAGACCCGCAGATAACGCTGGTCGTCCGGTGGGGTGAACGGCACGTTCGGCCAGGCGATCGGCAGCACGCCCGGCATGGTCCGCAGGCGGTCGAACAGCGCAAGGCCGATGATCGTTTCCGGATGGTTCGCCATCGTGCTACGGTCCGCGGCTATGTCCGAAAAGCTGTCCGACAACCAAGTTCACGATGCGCTTCACGCCGCGATCGAAGCATTGGGGGAGCGCGACGCCACGACCGTGCGCGGTCGCACCGCGCTTGAAGCGGCGAGGAAGGCGCTGCGGCTGCTGCAAGCCGGTCTCGTGTTTGCGATGGTGAGGGAGGAGGAGAAGGAGGGCTCTACAGCCCCAGCCTCGTCTTCGCCCAATGCTCCACAGCCGCCGTCGCGACGGACTTGATGACGGAAAGCGGCAGCGACGCCAGCTCGGCCGCAGAGAGCTTCGTCTTGAGCTGATTCCAGACCGTGTCGTTCTTGAGTGACGCGACGAAGTCGTGACCTTCCCAGGTCAGATCGCGCACGAGAATGAAGGCGTAAGGCCGCCCAATGACCCGACTCTCGAGTCCGTCGATCATTCCCGCGGCAAACAGAAGCTCGATATGGTGCCCAACAACCAGATCGTCCTCACCGTCGATCTTGATCTCGCGTGGCGTGAGGTCGGTCTTCGCCTCGATGGCGAGCATGACCTTCCGCACCATCTCCATGTCGCGCCGCACTTTGATCCCCCGGAGCGTATCCAGGGAAATCGTATAGACGTCGCCAGTCTCGGCAACGCGAACGGAAGCGGAATCGGTCATCGTTTTTCTCAATGGAAGATGGAGAGGTCAGGACAACCTGACCTCTCCTGATGCCGGCCTAGCCGATCCAATCCACGGCTCACCTAGCCGCGACATGCCGAGCCATTCCGGGCCGTGCCTGCCTTGCCTGCCGAGCCTCGCCAAGCCAAGCCGCACCTCGACGCGCCATTCCGTGCCGTGCCTCACCTGCCTTGCCTGCCCTGCCTTGCCTTGTCTGACCAAGCCAGTCCGGGCCGTGCCGTACTCCGCCACACCATGCCGTAGCTCGCCCCGCCATGCGTCTCCGCGCGCCGACGCGCCATTCCACGCCTGCCTTAGCGGGCCTGACCTCACCATGCCAAGCCCTGCGTTTCCGTGCCTCGCCTGCCGTGCCAAACTCAATCGTTACGCCACGTCCTTGGTGGCGAACTGCTCGTTCACCTTGTCGATCTCGGCGAACACCGCCGCCAGCTCGACGAGGCTCTCGTACTTCGCTCGCACACGCCGAAGCTCGGAGAGAGCGTCACGCAGCATCGTCTCACGAAGCGCCGGAACGCGCACGACGTCCTCGATCTGCCGATAGCCGCCGCCGTTCGAGCGGTCGACGGTCAGTGACACCGTCTTCCGCTCTCCCGTCTCGGTGACGACGTGGAGCGCGATCAGGCGACGCGCTTGCCACAGCCGATACTGCTTCGCCGCCTCGTCGTCGCGCCATTCGAAACTGGCATACAGCGCAGAGTCGGGGTTCTTCTCGGCCCACTCGACCACATCCTTCGGATCGAGCATTTCCTTGTTGCCACGGATCAGATCCAGCTCACGCTGAAGCTGCTCCTTCTGAGCGCGCGTTGTCATGCCTGCACCTCGAAGAGACCCCAGCCCATGCCAGCGCTGTTCTTGCTGTCGGGGCGCCCCTCGCCAATGCCGACCTGAGCGCCGACGCGAGCGAGGAGATTGACGACGTCTTGCGCCGAGAACTGAGAAGCATCCCACCGAACGCGCACCGTCGCGGCCCACTGCTCCCACATCGGGCGCCAGCGGATGTCCGGGACGCCGGTGGCGTTGCGAACCATGCCCTCGTGAACGCGCGGCTCGCCGATGATCTTGACCAGCGGCGTCCCATCCTCGGCGTCGAACCCGTCGGCCTCAACGAACACGCTGAGCTTCGCCAGCGTCATCTTGAAGCCGATGATGCGGCACGCCGAGATCATCGCGTTCCGAAACGATGGCGCGGGAATGCCGATCCAGCCATCGCGGCTGCGATGGATCGCCGCCTCGTATGTGGCTTGGAAGTCCTTCGCCTCGCGCGCCCTGCCCTTCTTCGCCTGCGAGCCGGCACGCTGCTTTTCGGCCATCTGTTGCAGCATCTTGTGGCCGAACTTGTTCTGAACGTATGGGCTAACGCCGACGATCCTGATGTCGGCCATCTCGAACTTCGGCGGTTGGATCACCACCGTTCTTGCGTCACTCATCTGATCAGTCTCCTTCGGCGCCCGGCCGGCCAAGCCACAGGCGCAGTGGGTCGCTCTCGCGAACACCGGGGCCGAAGGAGGTCCCGTTGATCGCGCCTAACCCCCTTGGCCTCGGGGGAACTCGAATTGTCAGATCAGGTCAGAACACCAGCGCGTCCGGCGTCACCATCCGGTCGAGCATCTCGATCTTGCAGACGGCCTTGGCGATGATCAGCGCATCGATCGTCGCGCGCGATACCTCGCTGCTCGGGTAGTTCTGGTGGTCGTGGCTGACGAGCACGCGATCGCTGGAGACGCGCGTGATGCGGCACAACTTCGGCGCACCGAGCATGTCCAGCACGTAGATGCCGTTGCCGGCGAACCCGTCCATCGGCGCGACCATCACGAAGTCGCTGACGTCCAGCGTCGGGACCATGTTGTCGGCCGTGACCGGCATCGGCCGAAGCCGGTCGCCGGCATCGGGCAGGATCGGCGCGGGCTTGGTGACCGCGGCGGCCGGCTCGTGCCCGTCGCGCTCGGCGCGGGCGAAGGCCGACGCGACGAAGGGGTCGCAGAACAGGGTCGAAAGGCGTAAAGAAGGCGCAGCCTGGGCCATGGGATCGCTCCGTGGTTCGGGTCAGGGCCGCCTTGGTGTTCCAGCACCTTGGCGGCCCGCTAATTTCGTGATATCAAGATCGCACCATGAAGTCAACTGGTGAAATCACGAAATCAAGACGAAAGCGACCGGCTTCCACTGGAGAGCCTGTCCTTGTTCGTCTTCAGCCCGATTTCCTCGCCGCCCTCGACGCTTGGCGCCGCGTTCAGCCCGATCTTCCGGGCCGACCCGAGGCGATCCGGCGGTTGCTCGAACAGGCGTTGAAGCCCAAAATCGGCAGATGAGTCGAACGATACCGTAGCTGCCGGACCAATTGACGGAACCGATGCTGATCTGACGCACTTGCGGTGTACATGCCGAGGTGCAATGTTCCGTAAATCTTCGATGGCAATCTAGCCGCAACCGGAGCGCTGCTATGAAGCGAGCCATCAATCGAGCCATGCAAGGCGAAGACCTTCGAGACCTCCACCAGTCGTTGGTCTCCGCATTTTTGGCGGGGCTGTACGCCGGTATGGCGTCGCCGCTTCTGTTCACGCTTAAGCCGCCGAAGCTGCGCCACCAGGATTTCGGGGCGTCAACGGAACAGGCGTGGCGGAACGTCGGAGGCCATATGCGCCGGGTGGTCCATACCAAAGCACCCGCACATGAACGAGCCGCTTGACCCGCCGAATTCAGACCGACTCCCTAGCGTGCCCGCAGAACTCCGGAAGGCAATTGAAGAGCGCCTTCCGGAGCAAGTTCGTCGGCTTCCTCCGGACATCAAAGAGCAGACCATCGAGGTCGCCGCATCCCTCAGCGTCGAGTATTCTGGATCGATCCCGCCATGGCCTGTCGTTGCGGGATGGGAAAAGAACCACCCAGGGGCAGCCGATCGATTTCTCAAGCTCGTCGAGAACGAACAAGAAGCGATGATCCGCAATGTCGATGATTGCCGACATCGCAATGATCGATTTCGCATCCTTGGTCTCGTCATTGGCGGACTTCTGATCGCTGCGCAGCTCGGCTGTGCCATCTTCTCATTGTGGCTCCAATACCCGTACATTGCCGCCTTATTCCTCGGGACCGGAGTGACGAGCGTCGTTGTGGCATTCCTCCGACTGACAGCATCGCCAACGCCCGCTGAACCTCCTGCGCCAGAGAAGCCGAAGACCCGCAAGACGAAGCGTTAACGGCCTACCGACCGGCTGCCACCCGATCCTTGAGGCGCTGGGCGACCCGACGGACGATGCTCTGCCACTGCTGAGCGGCGCCCCGCACGAAGCCGCGGGGCGGGCGGCCGCGCGCGCCATATTCGACGTGACGCGCATAGTTGGCGCTGTAGGACGCCACGATCCGGTCTCCGAGTTCCGCACCGCCGATCACCAGCGATGCTGCGTCGGGCGCGCCGTGGATGCCGCCGGGGTTCTCGCGGGTCGCCGGCACGGGATCTGCGTTGAGCGACACCTGAAGGCTCGACCGCAGGAACCCGGTGTCGACCGGCATCCGGCCGCCCTCGCCCACCGGGGTCTGCATCTCCTCTATGACCTCCTGCGCCGACTGGCGAAACACCGCCGTCATGCGCGCCTCGGTCTCGCGGACCCAGGCGGACACCTCGGCGGCGAAGTTGAGGTTCTGGACGGTCATGAGAGGCAGATTACTCTGGCCGCATGCCGATCAGAGTGCCGTCGGCACCGACGATCGCGCGCGGACCGACCGGCGCCGCGGGCGCCACCGGCTCTACCCCGCCCCGCTCCGCCGCCACCGCAGCAGCAAGGTGATCGATCCTGACGCTCATCCAGCAGCGGCACTGCACTGTCTCGCTCGCCGGCGCGTCCGGGTCGCCCGGAAACTGCAATCGCGCCCCGGAGGGCGACACGAACGCCGCCCGAAACCCGACCGCCTTGCCGTGCAGCGCCCGGTGGCTGTCGCGCACCCGCGCGTCGGACGACGACCGCCACACCTTCGTGACCGCGGCCTCGTCGACCTGGCCGAGCCCGATCGCCTGCTCGAATGCCTCGATCTGAGAGCGATGCAGCGCCCGCATCGCCTCGGTCCGCCCGATCACGTCGGCGCGGTACTTCAGGGCCCGGTTGCGATAGGCGGCGACCATCTTCGCGATCGTGCCGGGATCGAGCGGCGCGCCCTCGCGCAGCGCCTTCTCGACCGTCCTGTCGAACCGGCGATCCCGCAGAGCCCGGGTCAGCGCCGCCCGGTCGCCGCTCGCCAGCTCGGCCGCGTAGCGCCGGCACCACTCCTCCTGTGCGGCCGTGAGGCCGATCGCCCCGCCCTCGCGACGGCCGGTCGCCGGATTGATCCGGCCGACCAGGTCGACCGCGACGGTGCGCGGGTTGTCGCCCCGCTCCATGCCGGCAGTCAGGTGCTGCCGGATCGCCTGCCGCTGGTCGGCGATGATCTCGGTGACCAGCGCCGACGAGTGCTCGCGCAACCACGTCTCGGCGCGCGGGTTGCGCACATCGAACCGGACCTGGAGGCGATGTCCGCTCGGCTGCCGCAGCGCAGGGATGCGATCTGCGGTGTCCGAACCGCCCGCCTCGAACGCCTGCATGATCGCGGCATCGAGT
This sequence comes from Rhodoplanes sp. P11, assembly GCF_964266735.1. NCBI lineage: Bacteria > Pseudomonadati > Pseudomonadota > Alphaproteobacteria > Hyphomicrobiales > Nitrobacteraceae > Rhodoplanes > Rhodoplanes sp. P11. The sequence goes on along the minus strand of NZ_CAXWGY010000001.1, from coordinate 1,538,465 downwards.
GGCCGGAACGCCACCGGGTCGAGCCCGACCGTCTCGATCGCGCCGATGATGTCGCCGCGCTCCAGCAGCTCGGCGACCAGCGAGACCTGCACACGGTCCTGAATGGCGGCAATGGCCGCCAAGAATGCCCGGCGCAACACCGGGTCCCACTGCTCGACCAGGGCCTCGATGCCTCTGTTGCTGGCCATCAGCCGCGAGCCTGGATCTCGTACATCACGATGGTCCCGCCCGGCGCGAGCGGGCTGACCCGGACGATCTCCAGCGCGGTGCCGGCGATCACGATCCGGTCGGCCGCGCTCGGCTCGACCGCGAGGCCGCCGGCCGCGACCAGCACCTTGCGATCGGTGGCGCGGATCAGCGTGCCGTCGATCTCCCGCGCCTCGTAGTCGAGCACGACGAGTGTGCAGGGGTGATCGGTCGCCGGTCCCGGCGTCGGGTTCCACGGATCGCCGGACGGCGCGCCGGAGCGGCGAACGGCGCCAGCCTGGCCGAACCGCGCGATCAGGCGATCCGCGGTGGCGCGGCTGCGGGCGTAGTCGAAGGCTGCCATCAGATGACCAGGACGCCAGGCAACGGCGTGAAGAGCAGGTCGGCCAGCATCTCGTCGATGATGGTGACGACGGGCCGGATCGCGTCGGCGCCGAGCGCCGTGACGTCGCGGTATTCGGTCTCCAGCGGCCCCACCTTCTCGCGCTTCACCTGCTCGGCCGCGACATGGTCCGGCGACAGCGAACCGGGCGCGGCGAGTTCGCGCAGCGCCGCCTCGTAGGCGGCGTTCTCGACCGCCGGCGGCACGGCGCCGTCCGGCACCGCGAAGCCCTCGCGGGTCACGGCTCCGGTGCGCGGCCAGGCCAGTGCCTGCGCGTAACCGCCGGCCCGGATGCCGACGAAGCGGCGCCCGTACCGGCCGTCGATGTAGGCCGAGGCGCGCACCAAGGCCGGCAGTACGGCGCCGGCCGGCACGCTCGCGCCGACCAATGCCGCATACGCCGCCAGGCCCGCCTCGGTGCCGTAGTAGGCCATGGGTCAGCTCTTCCGGGGCTTCTTGTCGCCGCCATGCTGCGGGGCGGCCGCGGCCGGCGCGGCCGGCTCCGGCTCCGGCTCCGGCTCGCCGAACGCGAACCATCCGGTCCGGCGCGCCACCGCCAGCTCGGCGTCCGGCAGGTCGAGGTCGCGCGCCTCGCCGGGGCCGAGGAGAACGACGCCGGCCGTCGTGTTGACGCCGCGCGGTCCGGCTTGGGTGTTGGTGATCCGCATGGCTCAGATCCCGTCCAGATACCGCACGCTGGCCGGCCGCCGGATATCGACGCCGCCGAGCCGGAAGATGCCGGGAACCTCGTACAGGATCGGCCCGACCTGCCACGCGGGGAGGAACCGGAACGGCATCGGCAGGTGCATCTTCAGCACCTCGGGGCTGCGCCGGTAGGCGACCAGGCGCTTGGTGGAGCCGGCACCAGCCGTGTCGAGATAGCCGAACACGCCGCGAATGGTGAGCGTCTGCCCCGTGGTGCGGGTGTAGATGTTGTTGCGCTCGACCCACTCCAGAATGGTGGTCTGGTTGACCGTGTCGATCCGCCGGGTCGAAAGATCGAGCAGCACCGCATAGGGCAGCAGGATGGTGTCGGCGATCTCGGTGCCGAGCGAGCCGGTGAAGATGCCGGTGAGCTGGCCGTTGATGTCGCGCAGCACCTGGTCCGGCGTCTTGCTCGCGAACGTCGTGGCCGAGCCGGTGCCGTCGGCCGGCGCCGTGGTGGCGGTCGGGGTCGAGGCGTTGACGAGGCCGGTCAGGCCCTTCGCGGCGTCGCCGGTGATCGCGACCTTGTCGATGAACTCCTCGGCGACGCGGCGGGCCGCATTGGCCTTGTCGGTCGAGAGGTTCATGCCGAGGAGCTGCGCCTTGCCCAGCTCCTCCAGGTCGTAGCGATAGCCGATCGCCGCCATGCTGACCGTGGTCTCGAACTTCTCGCGCAGCAGCTCGACGTTGTTGATGTCCTGCGCCTTGCCCGAGAACCAGGCGGCGGCGCCGACCGAGTCCATCGAGAAGTAGGTGACGGAGTTGATCCACTCCGGCGCCGAGGTGTCGACCGGGATCAGGCCAGGATATTGGATGTCCTGGTAGCGGATCGCGTAGACCTGCGGCTCGATCAGCGCCGCCTGCTGGACGAGGAACGCCAGCGCGCGCTGCGGAGCGTCCATGGTGAGGATGTTCATGTCAGGTGCTCCTGTCAGCCGAGGCGGACCTTGGCGAGCCCGGCGCCGCTGGTCGACGAGTCGAACACCGCGTTCGCGATCGCCTGGTTGCCGCTCGACACGTTGGTGAACGCGCCGGTGGCCGGCACGAAGTAGACCGGATCACCCGCCGCGACCGCGACCGTGGCCTGCACCCAGATGACGCCCTTGGTCATCACGGCGGCGGTGGCGCCCTGCGGATAGAGGTCGGGCGTCGCGCCGGTCTGGGTCGGATCGAGCACCGTGATGCCGAGATATTTCGGCGAGGCCGACGATACCTTGATCTGGTTGTCGGCGGTGCCGCGCTGGGCGATCTTGCCGAAGCCGATGCCGGCCGCGGTCTCGACCAGGCGCGACACGATGACGGCGGGCTCGGAATTGGCCACCATGCCCTCGACCGCGGCGGCATGCGTGGCGGCGTAGCTGCTCTGGATCGTCGGCATCACGCGGCTCCTTTCTGTTGGCCCTTCCAGGCGTCCTGGAGGCCGGTGACCATGCTGGTATAGGCGGCGTCGGTGGTCTGGGCGGCCGGCGCCGGGCCGCTGCGCAGGGCATCACGGACCGGATCGGCGGGCTTCACGCCTTCGGCCAGGATGTCGAACCGGGCGTCGATGTAGGCAGCCGGCTTGTCCTTGATCGCCGCGTCGCCGATCTTGGCGGCGACCACGGCATGCCGGATCTCCGCGTCGCTCTTGCCGTCGGTGACGACGCCGGGCGCGATCGCCTTGGCCTTGGCGACGAGGTCGCCTCGGGCCCGCACAGCGGCGTCGAGCGCCGCGGCGTCGAGCACCTTGCCCTTGAGCGCGTCGATCTCGGCGTCCTTCTTGGCGAGATCGCCGTCCTTCGCGGCGATCGCCGCGGCGTGGTCGGTGTTCGCCTTGGCCAGCGCCGCGGTGGCATCGGCGAGCTGCTTCTGCACTTTGGACACGACCTGCGCGGCCGTGTCCGACATCTCGACGGTGATGCCGTCGACGGTCACCTTCTGGAGGGTCATGCCCTGCTCCTCGTCCGCGTCGTCGCCGATGCGACAGTCGGAACCAGCCCGGCCCGCGGACACGATGGCCAGGTGGTTGGCTCGGATGTTGGTCTGGACCGCGTCGTACGCTTCGCCTTCGGGCGTCTTGCCGGCATCGAACTTCAGGTCGCAGGTGTAGCCGCAGGACAGCTCGCGCTTACCGTCCTGCACGGCCGAGATCGCGGCAGCGTCCATCAGCACCATGGGGACGCGGACGAACGTGCCGTCTCGCGCCACCTCGTCGCCCGTAATCCCGACGCTGTGCCGGCGCCAGTTCTTGGCCGTGACCGCTTCATCCGGATGGTCGAGGGTGACGGGCCGGTGAGCGAGCGAGGCGAGCGCGTCGCGGGCGAAGACCTCCGCCTCGGGCCGGTAGACGCGCACGCGATCAAGGTCGGGGCGCCCGACCTCGCGGCCGGCGTAGATCTGGATGCCGGTCCGCGCGATCCGCGCGTCGGTCACGAGGTAGCCGTCCCCGGTGATGCGGACATCTCCGAGGGACACACGATCGGTGAGGTGCATGGATCAGGTCTCCGCGGTCGCGCCCTGCGGCTGCGCCTGGTCAGGCTGCTGCCCGTTCATTTCTTCGGCCGCGGCTTCTTCATCGCTCGGCGAAGCGCCCGGCTCCTCCGGGCTCTCATCGATCGCCTCCTCCAGGCCCGGATAGGTGCCGTCCTCGACGAGCTGATTGATCGTCGCCTTGGCCAGCGCATCGAGCGGGATCAGGCCCGAGTCGACATAGACCTTGGTGGTGCTCGCCTTCTTGCTGGCGATCTCGGCGCGCTGCGCCTCATCCATCTGCCAGAGCGGCGCCCAGCGATAGTGGACCTCGGGCGGCCGCGTGCCGAGCGCATGGCGGATCAGCATCTCGTCGAGCGGCGCCAGCGTCGGCCGCAGCTCGACCTGCTGCCGGGACCGCAGATTGTCGTAGTAGTTGCGGATGTCGCTCTCGCCCGTCGCGTTGAGCCCTGCCGGAGACTGACCGAGCAACCGCGTCACCGGGACATCCGCGGCGCCTGCGGCGATCTGCAAATACAACCGCATCAGCTCAGGGAACTGAGCGAAGTTGATGGTCTTCTGCTCCCATGTCTCGCCGCTCTCGCCATCGCCCTCGAGCAGCACCGCATTGATGGTGCTCTTGAGCTGGTTCATCAATGCGAACCGCTGAGTGAGGAGCGCGGTGCCCTGGGCGGTCGACAGCGTGTCGGAAAGCCCCGGCACCTTGATGACGTCGACCTTGGCCTCCGGGATCAAGCCGGCGATGTGCTGCTGCGACGATGCGGCGTTCTGCACCGCGTCGTAGACGACCTGCAACACGGAATCGCCCCAGCCATCCGCCACGGCGGTCAGGCGGTCGAGGATCGGCGCGCCCACGAACGCGATCACCCGCGACGGGTGGATGCGCACCGATGTGCCCGTCGCCGCCCGCATCTCGTACCAGGCCGGCCGGCCATAGAACGGCGACAGCACGTCGTGGACGATCTCGCCAGCCGTCAGCTCCTCGCGGCTGAGCACATGCAGATAGCGGATGCCGCCGGCACCGCTCCGGTCGGGCCGCAGCTCCTCGGCGACATCGGCGTCGTCGGTGCCGACATAGAGGCCAGCGCCGCCGAGCAGGCGCGCCCGCTGCAACGCCTCGGCGACCTTCTGCTGCACGCCGAGGGCGCGCTCCGCCTCCTCGATCGCCTCGATCTCGTCGTCCTCGGCCTGCCAGTCGCGCCACTCCCGCGTCATGTCGTGCGGGATGATGTCGACGATCTTGCGCGCCAGCCAGTCGCCGCGATGCATCGCGTTCAGCTCGGCCGGCGTGAGCAGCGGCGCGGTGAACGTGCTGTGGATGCTCTTGTCCTTCCCGGTGCCCAGCGCGGACACCAGGTTGGTGAGGCGGTCACGGAGCCACATCAGAGTGCCCTGAGCATCCCGTAGTGCGATCCGGTGATCATCAGCTCGGTCATGGCCCACACCAGCGCGTCGGCCCGGTCCGGCGACCCGTCGCCGATGAACCCCTCAGGGGTGAATGCGCACATCTGATCCTCGAGCGCGGGGAACGCGCCGACATGGCGGACCTTGCCCTGCTCGTAGAGCGCGGCGACCGGCTCGGCCCGGGCAACCTTGCCCCGGCTCGCCGTCACCTCGCGGAACGACACGGTGCGGTCCACGGTCCTGATCACGTGCTCGACCATGGCGCCGCCGAAATTCCGTTCCGCCACGATCCGGTCCGCCTTGAGCTCACGATAGGCCTCGACCGCACGTCGCCCCCATCCGTCGGGCGACAGCTTGCAGGTCCGGTCCGCGAGGACGTAGGCCATGCCGTCCGCGCCCTTGCCGGCCACAACGATGCCGATCTCGTCACCGTCGTCGCTCTGGCCCTTGGTGCCGCTCGGATCGACCGCGACCACGACGCGGATCAGCTCCGGCGCCTGCCTGACTCGCGCCGCGTCGATCATGGCCCGCGTCCACAGCGCGCCAGGCACGTCGTCGAGGATCTCGGCGTCGAGCTCCTGCCGGCCGAGCCGGGTGCCGGCGTAGCGCTCCTGGATCGACGCCATGAAGGCCGGCGCAAGGTTCGCGGCGTTGTCGCGCGTCCGGCCGCGCGTCACCACGGTCGACGGCGACGCCAGCACCTCTTTCAGCACCGGGATCGGCCGCGGCGTCGTGGTGACGAGCTGGCGCGGCCGGGTTCCGAGCCGAAGCCCGAACTGCAGCATGTCCCAGGTCTCGCGGGCGTAGGCCCACTTCGCGAGCTCGTCACACCAGGCGACGTCGAATTGCGGGCCGCGAAGCTGGTCCGGCTCGGTCGCATTGAACAGCGTCGCCACCGCGCCGTTCCGCCAGGTCAAGCGGCGCTTGCTCGGCTCGTAGCAGGGCCGGAATGCCGGCGGGTGGACGGCCAGGATGCCGCTGTCGCCCTCCACCATCACGTCGCGGGCGTCGGCCGCCGTCTCGGCGATCAGCGCGATCCGCTGGTAGGCGCCCCGGCCGAGCGGCGTCGCGCCGCAGACACAGGACCGCACCCACTCGGCGCCGGCCCGCGTCTTGCCGAAGCCGCGGCCCGCCAGGATCACCCAGGTGAGCCAGTCGCCGGGCGGCGCGATCTGCTCGGGCCGCGCCCAGAACATCCAGTCGTGCAGCAGCTCGTCGAGCTGCGCCGGCGTCAGGCCGTCAAGAACCCTCGCCCGATCCGCCGCCGGCAGCGAGGCGAGCGAGGCGGCCTTCGACGAGCTCACGGGCGCTCACATCCTGGGTCTCGATCGGCCCGCCGTCGCGGCCGGTCAGCTCGGTCGCGACGCGATCGCCGTACTTCTTCGGCGCCAGCTTCGCGGCCGCCCACTTTCTGGCGTCGACCTGCAAGCGCCGGTGCTCGATCATGTCGCCGCGGATGATCTTCTCACCCTTGTCGGTGATCTCGACCTTCTCGCCTTCCTGCGGATTGTCGGCGATCGTGAGAATCTCGGCAGCGAGTCGGTCGGCCTGACGCTCGCGCGCGCGGGCGTACATCTGGCGGAATTCTTCGTTGCTTTCCAGCCACCTATAGATGGTCCGCTCGTGCGGCCAGTTCGTCTTTGCCTCTGCGAGGAGATGCAGAGCGGCGCCACCGGCGATCGCCTCGCAAATCTCCTCGGCCACAGCCATGCTGAACTTCGACGGCCGGGCCACGGGAGCGCTCCAAACGCGATCGGCCCCACATCCGATCAGATGTGGGGCAAAACTGTTGATTTTCTGATGTGCGCGGCAGTCTTACTCGGGTGATCCCGAGTGCCTGAGCCGGTGCCCGTGGCCGGCTCGGAGGCGATGTCCCACGCCTGACGAGCGATTCGCTTATGCACCCGTCCACCCGAGCCGGTCAAGTCGGCCCGATGAAGTCTTCCGGCACCACGGCGGTGCCGAGCCCGCCGAACTCGACCCTGACGTGGTCGTGAGCCTCCAGCGCCACGACGGTGGTCAGCGAGCCCCGCAGCGTCGTTTCGAGCCATTCCACGACTTGGCCGGGCCGGTACTTTCTCCGGGTGGTCGGGTCGCTCAGGTTCGTTTCGATCGCCCGGAGTGGGCCGAGTAGCGCGTCACAGATCAGGACCAGGCGCGGCGTGGCATCCTGGCGCTCGTAGTGCATGAAGCCGCGAAAGCCGCGGGCCATGCTCAACGTGGCGTGCTCGAAATAGAGGGCTGGGATGAGCAGGTAGCCGGGGAGCAGCGGCTGATCGATCGCGGTCTTGACCTGCTTGACGCCGCGCCGACGGATCACCCGCTCGACCGGCAGCCAGCTCGGAATGCCGGACTGCTCCCACAGCCACGCGCGAACGCTGCGTTCGCGCTGCGGCTCGATGAGAGCGACGAGCCAATGGCTGTGCTCGCCTGCCGCAGGCGTCGGAATTTCGGTGGTGTTGGTCTTCATCGCCGGGTGCCTCTCGGTGAGGCTCCCGACGGTCGTGGGGTGCGCGGCGAGAAGGTGGCAGAGGGCGAGCGAAGGGGTCAAGGGGAGAGGCGCCATGCGAGGTGTGTTTCGCCCTTGTGCTGGGCGATGGTCAGTTCGATTCCTTCGCCGCATCCCTCGCACTCGAACGCGATCGCGAGACCGTGGCGTCGGTCGCTTGGGTTGTCCGATCTGGCATCAGCGACGGACGTTGCCGTCCCGGACCGATCGACGACCGTCATGACGAGGTCGTCCGAGTCCTCCCGCTGCCGCTCGAAGATCGTGACCCGTCCGTGATGCAGGCAATGGAACCCGCATCGGGGGCAGAGCAGAGCCCCGACCTGGTTGGCTTGGACCGCTGCGATTTTCATCGTGCTCCTGTTCCGCTTTTCTTGCGCCACCTTGCGCCACTGCGTCACCTTCTGCATTCCGCCCCCTAAAGGGGCGGAAATGCAAGGTGACGCAAACGGCGGTTTGTAACGTATAACTAATTGATTTTTAATTATTTTTGCCTGCGTCACCTTAAACCACCAAGGTGACGCAAATTTTCCGATTTTCCGCGTCACCCTGCGTCACCTTGCGTCACCTTGAAGCGTCAGGGTGACGCGCCCTTAGGATTCGCCATTACTAATCTCCGACAACCACCCATCGCCGCATGTGGCGCATGTCGTCGGGCGCCTCGACGACCCTCAGCGCGCCGCTGGCGATCCATCCCTTCAGGATACTCTTGAGCTTGTTCCGGCCATCCTTCTCCCCGCTTACCACCCCGAACAGGTCGCCGATTGCATGTCCAACCCAGTTCGACGACTGGGCATCCTCTCGCCACTTCGGCTCACGGCCGATCCGTCGCTTTGCCTCCTCGAGGTGATCGGCCGTCACCCCCTCGAACGCATCCGGCCACTCCCATGGCGTCGGCACGCCAACCTCGTCACCGTCGTCGATCAGCCCGCCCGATCCGTTCGGCAGCGTCACGGTCTCCATCTTGATCCAGCGCGATCGGTTCGGCGGCAGGGCGAGGTTCGCCTTGCCGTTGTCGATCCGGAAGAACTGCTTCCGCACGCCGCCGAGCGCCTGGTGCCCGATCTTCGCCTCCTCGTCCTCGGACATGCTGTTGAGCGCGCGCGCCGACCGCGCGGCCGAGATCAGGGCGACGGCGCCACGGGCGTGCTCGACCGTGACCTCGTCGCCCCCCGTCTTCCTGGCATGGTGGACGAGTTCGACCGAGCAGTTCGCCTCGTCGGCAATCCTGGCCCATGCCTTCGCCACGAGGTCGATCGAGTTGTTGTCGTTCTCGTTGACGCGATGGCTCGACACGAACGGATCGATGACGACCACGTCGATGCGATTCCGCTCGACCGACGCCAGGACCTTGTCGTAGTCGGGCACGCTGACGACGGCGCCGCCACGCAGCTCCTTGGCGATGCAGATTTCACGGCTGCGTCCGCTGTCCAGGAACAGCCCGTCCAGCTCGGATTGGCTGATGCCGTAGTGCAGGCAGATCGCGAGTATCCTGCGCTGCAGCTCCTCCATCGGGTCTTCGCCGTTCCACACCCACACCCGCGACGTGGACTCTACCGGGACGCCGAGGATCGGCCGGCCTGTGACCATGGCGACGGCCTCGGCGAGCACCAGCGAGGTCTTCCCGATGCCGCCAGGCGAGATGGTCGCGGTGACGAACTGGCGGATGTAGTGCCGGCCGTAGAGCCATTGGCGGCGCGGCAACCGCTTCGGGTCGGTCGCCGTCCACGGCGTGGCGTCGAATTCGTCTTGCGGCGCCGCCGCTGACGGAGCGGGGCGGCCAGCCAGGAGCTGTTCGGTCAGCGTCTTGCCGAGCGCCTCGGCGGCGCCGAATTTCTCCCGGCATCGCGCGACCTCCTTGCCGAGATCGTCGCGGTCCGCGTGCTTGGCGCCGATCCCTTCCGGGTGCACCTCGATCACGGCGACGATCTCGGCATCGGACAGGCCGGCCCGGATCATGGAGGCGATGACGGAGGCGATCGTCTCGGATCGGTCCTCCCCCTCGATCGGAGGCGCCTTGATCAACTTCCGGAGGCCGGCGCCGAGCCTGGACATGATCTCGGCGACGTCGCGGGCCGGTGCGGCCGGACCGAGGCCGTTCGCCTGTGGTCTTTCTCCACCGGGCGACGCTCCGAGCACGCGCCGCAGATCGTCCACGCTGGTCAGGGTGCCGTCCCACGGCTGCAGGACGGTCACCGGCTGCGGGTCACGCGGCCGGCCCCGCTCCCTCACCTTCTTGGCGTTCGGCCAATTGGCGGTGCCCGGGACGCGCCAGACGTGACTCGCATCCTTGGTGCCGTGATCGCCGCCGCTGGCTCTGGACAGCGCCTCCAGGAGCGGCTTGGCTTCGGCCAGCGGCAAGGCGCGATCGAACAGGATGAAGCCCTGGCGGTTCGCCGCCGGCACGGCAGAGGTTTGGAGGACGTAATTTGGCCCGACCGGCGACCGAGCCGAGCGCCCGGCGTCGGCATCGTCATCGGTCACTGCGCCGAGTGTGGCGATGACGTCGCGCTCCGACCCCTTCTCGCCGCGGCCGAGATTGCGGCGCATTACGGCGAGCGGCGCATAGACGTTGGCATCCGGGTGACCGGCATAGGCGAGCGCCGCCGCCGTCATGCCCTCGACGTCGCCGACCAGGAAGTGCTGCACGATGGCGAGCTTGCGCTTGGTGTCTGGGTTCTCGCCATAGACGCACAGCGGCAAAATGCCGTCGATGCCGGCCGCTAGCTCGTGCAGCATCTCGATGTGAGAGCGCACCACGTCCGCGTCAAATTCGATGCGCTCGGCCACATCGCACCTCAGAACGGCGGCTCGCCGCTCTCCAGCTCACGGCGGATCGCCTCGCCGAACTCTTCCACGATCCAGCGCACGAAGTCCGGCAACTCGTCGGCCGGGAAGGTGAAGTTCGTAGCCGGGAGCTGCTCGGCGACCGCCTTGCAGGCGCGCTCCTCGTAGATGTCGAACTTGGTGGCCATCGCGATCCTTCCGATCTTGGGCGGGCAGTCGGTGCAGAGCCAGCCGATGCGGCCGGGCCTACCGACCCCGCCGCCGGCCGCGCGCCGCGCGCAGACGAAGCACACGTCGGGGCAATTGAGGCGGTGGGCCGGGATGGTCACGCCGGCAACTCCCCGCGCAGCTTCGCATCGGCGACGGCGACCTGGATGGTCCGGGTGGTCACACCGAGGCGTTCGGCGATCGCCTTCTGTGCGACGCCGCGCTTCACCAGCTCGACGATCTTCGCCGCGCGCTCGTCGGCCTCGCGGCGGCGCGTCTGCCTATCGCCATAACGCCGACCGTTCATCACGCCGCCCTCTCCCGCTGCTCGTAGCGCCGCCCGACCACCTCGAAATACTTCCCGCTCGGCCGCACCTGGATCGCGGCCGGACAGCGCAGCTCGGCGAGCCGCGACAGGGCCTCGTCGGTGGTGCGCGGCGGCGACATCAGCCCGTGTCCTGCGATTGCTCGTATCCACCAAGATTCTGCTTTCGATCGCGCGAATCCGACATGCTGGAAGCACACCCACTCGCGGTGGACCGTCATGCCGGCCAGATACTCGACCCGCATGCTCGGCGGACTTCCATACTTCTCGTGCCGGTAGTACTTGACCGCGTCGACCGCGACCCATGCCGGTGCGCCGCGCGAGATGATCGCGGTCTCGGCATCGGCCGTCGCCTCGTGCTTCGGCTCGTCGCGCACCGGCCATTCGTGTCCGCAGGTCGGGCAGGCCCGCGCGTTGAGCGCCACCAGCGTCGCGCACTCCGGGCACTCCTTGGCCCGCACCTCGGCCTCGCCATCGCCTTCGCCACCCTTCGGCCCCGCTCCGGGCTCGACCGCGTCGACCGGTCCGTGGCGACGGACGTTGCCGGCGAAATCCAGGATCAGACAGTTCTCTTTCCCGTCGGCCAGCCGCGTTCCGCGGCCGACGATCTGGACGTAGAGACCGGTCGATAGGGTTGGACGCAGCATCGCGACGAGGTCGACCTGCGGGGCATCGAATCCGGTGGTCAACACCATCGCGTTGGTGAGGCACCTGATTTGCCCGGCCTTGAACGCTGCGATCAGCCGGTCGCGCTCGCCGCTCGGCGTCTCGCCGGTCACCGCGGCGCACGAGACGCCGCGCGATCTGATTTCCTCGGCGACGTGCGCGGCGTGCTGCACTCCAGAGCAGAACACCAACCAGGACCGCCGGTCGGCGCCGAACGTCACGATCTCGTCGACCGCGGCGCGGGTGATCCAGTCCTTGTCGACCGCGACCTCCAGCGCGCCGGCGACGAACTCGCCGCCCCGCCGTGCGACGCCACGGGTATCGAGCGCGGTCGCCGTCGCCTTGCTGACCAGCTGCGACAGGTAACCGTCGTCGATGCCGCGACCGATCCCGTAGCTGTAGGCGATCTGATCGAACAGTCGCCCCTCGCCGCGGTCGAGCCGCCCGCTGTCGAGCCGGTACGGCGTCGCGGTGAACCCGGCGATCCGCATGTCGGGGACGCCGTCCCGAAGTCTGCCGAGCAGCTTCTGGTACATGCCGTCGCCGGCGCGCGGAATTAAATGCGCTTCGTCGACCAGCACGATGTCGCGCTTGCCGATCGAGTGGCAGTCGTCGCGCTGCACCGACTGAATCGAGGCGAACAGCACCTGCGAGAACCGATCGCGGCGGCCGAGCCCGGCCGAGTTGATGCCGGCCGGCGCCTGCGGCCACGTCCGCACCAGCGCCTGAAAGTTCTGGGCGACCAGCTCCCTGACATGGACGAGCATCAGCACCCGCATGTCCGGATAGGTCTCGATCAGCTCGCGGACCAGCGTGGCGATGACCACCGACTTGCCGGTGCCAGTCGCCATCTCGACGAGTGGGTTGCCGCCGCCGCGCCCCCAGAAATCCCACAGGGCATCGATCGCGGCACGTTGGTACGGGCGCAATTCGATCACCGGCCCACCTCCTCGGCTACACGACGTGCGCACTCGGTGAGGTTGACGGTCGGTCCACTGTCCTCACCCTCATCCGTCTCATACCAACTCGTCGCGACGTGATCGCCAGTCGCGCGGCGCACCTCCAGGCGCCATCCCTCGCCTTCGAACCAAGCATCAAGTGCGGCCTCGATCCTTCTTTCCAGCGGATTCACGATCCGACCTCCTGGACCAGCCGATCCACCACGGCCCCGATGATGCTGCTCGGCTCGTCGCCAGCCGTCCGCGTGACGGCGTGCCTGATCACGTCGACCGGCACGCCATGCTGGAGCGCCAAGCTGATCAGGATGGCGCCGTCACGGCTGACCGCCTCGACGCCAGACCCGGCCTTGGTGCCGGTGACGAACACCTCTCCGGGCCTACCGTCGTCATAGAACCCGATCGACACGGTGAACGACATGCTGTCGTGCCTTAGGTCGAATGTCTCGACCGCGCGCCGCTCGGGAAGGATTGCGCGGGTCATGACGCGCTCGACAGCAGGTCGCCGGCGAAGGTCTCCGCCTCGCGGGCCTGAAGGTTGCGCACGGCCTGCCGGAAATAGCTCTCCTTGAGTTCGGCGCCAATGAAGCGGCGCCCGCAGCGCAGCGCCATGTAACCCTCGCTGCCGATCCCCATGAACGGAGACAGCACGACGTCGCCGGGATTGGACCAGAGCCGAATGGCACGCTCGATCAGGTCAAGCTGCAACGGACAAAGGTGCTTCTCGTCCTTGTCTTCACGTGCGGCGCGCACGTTGAGGACGTTGGTCTGGTTGATGTCCATCCAGACCGGGCTGGCCCAGTCCTGCCACTGCGTGACCGGGAAATGCGCGGCGTCCTGGCCGACCGGGTCGGCCGACTTTTCGTCGCTCGGTGTCTTGCGGAACACCAGCACGTAATCAGGCATCCCCTGGCGCGACCGCGTGCTGTCCTTCTGCAACTGCTTGTAGAGCAGCCCGAGCGCCTTGGTCCGCTGCATTTCGACGACGGGGTCCTTCCACACCGTGATTCGGCTGTGGTACGTCCAGCCGGCCGCGATGTGCGCACGGATGATGTCGCCCGGCATGTCGTAGATGCCGACCTCGCCATGCGTCGTCTTGGTTCGCGGCAGGTCCGAGCAGTGAACAGCGGTCAACCGGCCCGGCTTGGTGACGCGGTGAAGCTGCGCGAGCAGGAACCCGTACTGCGTGAAGAACTCGGCCTCGTTCTTCACGTTGCCCATGTCACGCTCGCTGTCGCTGTAGATGAACAAATGCGCGAACGGCGGGCTGTAGATCGAGAACCCGACGCTCTCGGTCGGAAGACCAGACACGATCTCGACGCAGTCGGCGTGGTATGCGCTGTAGCGATCGGTGATTTCCTGGGCGAAGACGTTAGGCATGGCGGGCCTCGTTGATGATCTTGATCGCGGCTGAGATGAACGCTGCCGCGACTTGCGGGACGATGGCGTTGCCGTAGGCGCGCAGTCGTCCCACTCGTCCGGTAGCCCCATGAGCCAGCGGCTGAAGGCCGGGTTGAGTTGGCCGCGCTTTTCCGTCGGTGCAGGGGAGCCAGACGAGATCAGACCAACAGCCTGCTCGTTGAGCGGTCGCGCGTTGCGCTCCATCGTCTCCGAGCTCGCGCGGCCATCCCGCCAGTCCCGCGCCGCCGGCGTCGCCCATCCGGCGAAGCGCGCAGCGTCCGTCAGCGTCGTCCCGCTGTGCCGTCCGCTCTCTGTCGAGTAGCCCGCCGCGCCGCTGCTCGCGGCGTCCTGCCGTGTCGGCGTAGGCCACCCACCACAGCCGTTCTCTGATGTGCGGCGCGCCGACGCTGCAAGCCGGGGCAATCGCCGCCCGGCAGGCGTAACCAGTTCCTTCCAGGTCATCGAAAACAAGATCGAGCCAGCCGTGCCGGATGGCGGCAGCCACCTGCTCTCCAAAGATGATCGGAGGTCGGCATTCGCGGATGAGATCGAACCACACGGGCCAGAAGTGGCGGTCGTCGGCGGTGCCGCGTCCGCGTCCTGCCGAGCTGAATGGCTGGCATGGACATGATCCGGTCCAGACAGGCGCATCGTCTGGCCATCCAGCGAGCTGCAAGGCGAGATCCCATCCGGCGATGCCGGCGAAGAAGTGAGCGCGCTCGCAGCCGTCGAGATCGGCGGGTCTGACATCGCGAATGCTCCTCTCGTCGACCACGCCATCAGTGATGTGACCGGCGCTGATCAGGTTGCGCAGCCACGCCGCGGCGAACGGGTCGATCTCGTTGTAGTAGGTCACGCGCAGAGCCACGTCGGCAGACGCGCCTCCTGATCGGGCTGATACAGCTTCCGGCTCTGCTCTTCGCGCACCGATCGCCGCATCGCAGCGACCATCTCTCGCTTCATCGCCTCGTGGTCGCCGGACTTGCGCTCGACCACGGCCCAGATCGCGCGCTCGGTATCGGCGCAGACGACGTGAATCTGAACGGGCCTCCGCTGGCCGAACCGCCAGCTTCGCCGGATCGCCTGATAGAATGCCTCGTAGCTGAACGAGATGCCGGCGAAGCACTGGAGCGCGCAATGCTGCCAGTTGAGGCCGAACCCGGCGATGCTGGGCTTGGTGACAATCACCCGCTCGCGCCCCTCCGAGAATGCGACGAGCCGGCGCTCCTTCTCCTCGACCTTCATGCCGCCGCGGACTTCCATCGCGCCGGGAAGCCGCGCCATCACGGCGTCGGCTTCGTAGTCGGTGTCGACCCAGACGATCCACGCCTCGGTCGGATCGGAGGCGAGCAACTCGGCGACTCGGTCGGCGCGCTGCTCGATGGTCAGGCGCTTCTCGTGGTGGATGCTCGTCGCTGAGGTGTCCGGGATGCGGAACAGCCTACCCTGCCCGGCCAGTTTGCCATTGCGCTCCTCGCCGGCATCGGTCATCCGATCGGCCCGCACCTCATGGTGGGTGATCGTGATCTCTGGCAAAGCGAAGCCGGCGTCGTCGAAGCCGAGATCGCTCGGCCGCCCGACGCAACGCGACCAGCTCGCCACCCACGACCAGAAATCGGCGCGGGCGTGGCCTTTGATTCTCCAGGTCCCCGTGTCGGCAGTGTCGTTGATGAACCAGATCGGCAGCATCTCGTCGCGCCGCATCGCACCGAGGAACTCGGAATGGGTGCCCACCTCGGTATGGTCGTTTGGGGCCGGCGTCGCGGTGCAGGCCAGCCGGAACGGGGTCCTGGCGAACGTTTCGATCAGGGCGCGGCACGTCCGGCCGGCGAAGTTCTTGAGGATGCTCGACTCGTCCAGGATGATGCCGGCGAAGCGGCCTGCGTCGAACCTGTCGAGGCGGTCGTAGTTCGTGATGTAGATGCGCTTCGCGCCGACCTCGTCGCCCGATCGGACCACGGCGGCGTCGATCCCGAACTTCTCGGCCTCGCGGGCGTGTTGCTGCGCCACGGCGAGCGGCGCCAGCATGAGCACGGGCTTGTTGGTGTGTTCGACGACGACGCGGCCCCAGTCGAGCGCGCAGAGGCTCTTGCCGAGGCCGGTGTCGAGGAACAGCGCGGCGCGGCCCTTGCGCAGCGCGAATTCGGTCGAGTGTGCCTGATGCGGGAACATGGCGGAGTTGAGCGGCGGGACGACGCTCAGACCGTCACCTGCGAAGGCGACCCGCTTCGACGCGATGAAGTTGCGGTAGGCGGAGAGGTCGTTCATGCCACCCTCCCGTCGATCCACTCGCGCCCGTCAGAGAGCCGATACTTGACCCACCGCTCGCCGGCATCGATCTGCTCGCCCGGGATCAGATCGGGCAGGTAGAGATGCGCCGAGCAGCCGGCCTGCTGCTCATCGTAGCTGCGCTCACGGCCCGTCTGGGCACAGCGGACGATCGCGCCGTCCTCGAACGCGGCCGAGAGGCAGGTTCGGCAGTTCTGGCGGGCGAAAGCGCGCTCATGGCAGAGCGCGAGTGCCGGGCACCATTGGCAGGCGAACGCCGCCTTGCTGGCGGGGTCGTCGTGCAGGCGCGGCGGCGCTCGGTCCGTGCCGGCGAGCCGGGCGACGCGCGACTCGACCCGGAGCGCGAATTCGGCGTCGTACTCGACACGCTCCGCGTACAGCTCGTCGGTGTTCTTGTTGACGGCGAGGTAGAGCGCGCGGCGCAGCCCCGTCGCGTGCATGTAGAGCTGGCACTGTGTGAAGTGCTCCGGCTTGGCGCGGCGCAACCCCTCGCCTTTCGGGGGTGCGTGCTTCACCAGCTCCTTGAACGAGCGATCGTTGTGGGACTTGGTCTCGACCACGTGCTCGGTCTTGGGGGCCTCGGGCAGTCCGACGGCGCGGCCGTCCATCTTGCCGCGCAGCCAGCCGTGGGCGAGCGGGACGGCGAACTGCCGGCCGGTCGCCGGATCAAGCCGGACGACCGCGACGCCGGCCGCCTCCAGATCGTCGAGCAGGCGATCTTCCTCACGACGGCCGGTCTCGAACCGGCGCTGTCGCGGCCCATCGAGCCGCTCCGGCGCCGCGGCCCAGCGCAGGCCGTACCACACGGCCCGGTCGCATTCGTTGGCGGCGGCGCCCATCGGGACGCCGCGGCTGTCGCCCTGGCGGGCGCGCGCCACGAGCGCGGCATAGAGCACCTCGACGGTGTGAGAAATTGGCTGCGGGAGCTCAGGCATGATAATCCCGTGCCGCCCGAAGGCGGTTCATCCGATCGGAGGGTGGAATGGGCGGCCCGGTCGTGGTTGGCGCCTGTCCGGGCCGCCCGCCCGGGTCAGCCCGCGGAGGCGGCGCCGATCGGCATGTCGGCGCGCGGCAGCCCACGACCGAGCCTGCGGCCCGAGCCGTTCGCAGGCGCGACGGCGCTGGCCTTCTCCCGCGGCTTGCGTTGCTGCGGGAAGAACTCCCGGAGCAGCGCCACCAGGTCGTCGCGGTCGAGCGTGGCGGTGTCGTCGACGTCTCCGCCCCTCACGATCTCGACCTTGAGCTTGCCGCCGTCGGCGGCGGAGAAGTTGAGGCGATCGCCGCCGGACGTGGTGACGAAGGTGGTCTTCTCGATCGGCATGGTGATTTCCCGTTGGATGTGGTGGGAGCGGATCAGCGCGACCAGGGACGCGAACCGCCGCCGGCGGCGGCCCTAGAAGGGGATGCAGTCGTCGCAAGCGAGGTCCGGCCCGCCGACTGGCCGCTGCCGGCACTCGGGGCAGACGAAGGGCGCGCCGCACTCTGACCCTGCGGCGCCGACTTCCCGGCCGGCGGCTGGCCGCCGCGCGGCTTGTAGCGAACCGCGTTTTGCGGGCCGTACTGACCGCTCTTGTCCGTCTTGATCGTGACCTTGCCGATGAACGGCTTGAAGTGCAGATCCTCCGTGTCGCGGAGCGACATCACGCCCACCGCGAGACAGAGGTCAGCCAGCGACCGTTGCGCGATGCGTTGGGCGTCGGCGTTCTGGTTGCGGATGTTGAGCCGGTCCCAGACGCGCCGGTTGGCACAAGGCCCCTCGACCACCTCCAGGGTCAGGACGAGCTGCTCGCCGCTGCCGCTCTTGGTCGACTTGATCTCCGACTCGATCACCTGCATCAGGTATTCGCCGGCCGGGATCGGATCGAAGCTGCGATCGTCCTCCGGCACCTCGTTCGGATCGAACGTCTCCAGGAACTCGACCATGGTGCGTCACTCCGCAGCGGTGTTGGGGAAATGAGGGGCGAGCGCGGCGTAGCCCTTGCCGCGCTCGTACATCAGCTTGTCGGGGATGCCGTAGCGGTTCTTGGCCACGAACATCGGCCGCGGCGCCGCGTAGATCCAGCGGTTGCCGCCGCCGTCGGCGCGCACTCGCGTTCCGGCCCCCTGCTTCGCCTTCGGGTCGTCGGCCTTGATCGTCACGTCCTGGTTCAGGAACAGGATCGCATCCACCTCGTCCTGGAAGATGCCCACCGCCCGCTTGTGGAGCCGGATGTCGAAGCGGCTGTAGGCCGCCGTCATCGGGTCGTTCACGGTCTCGATCGTCGAATGCGCGATGTAGGCGACGCCCATGCCCTTGTCGCGACGGAGCGCATTGGCGCCTTCGATGAGATCGCGCCAATAGCTGTCGGCCGCCACGTAGCCCTTGCCGTAGCCAGGCGTCTCGATGCTCTGCCAGTTGTTGTCCTGGCAGACCTTCGCCCAGATCAGCGGCTCCAGCTTGTCGAGCGAGTCGATTACCAGGGTCTGGCCGTCGTGCTCCTCGGTGTAGAGCGCGCCGATCGCGTCCATCACCTCGTCGAGGCTGGTCAGGCGGCCGAAGCTGGCAAGCTCCAGGTCGCCGGGCGTTCCGTCCTCGACCTGGAGGAACACCGGCGCAGGGAACTCGCTCGCCAGCGTCGTCTTGCCCATGCCGGGCGGACCGTAGATCAGAACGCGGGGCGGCTGTGTGGCCTGCACCCTCCTGAGGTCGTTGATCGAGATTGCCATGTCCGTCTCCTTCGTGGGCCGCTGCCTGGCTGGTCCGGAGGACCGGGGCGACAGTCGGCGGTGCCACGCGGCCCGCTACGCGGGCACCCCGGCCGCTCTTGGTGATCGGGTGGCGGCCGGGGCCTCGGCCCCGAGCCGCGTGCGCACCCCACTCCCGTCGGGAGCAGAGATGATGGTGATGCCGGCGCGGAACGCGCCGATGCCGGTCAATACGGCGATGGCTTGGTCGAGCCCGCGCGCGACGAAGTAGAGACCGCCGGCGCGCTCGAACCGCTCCTGCCAGCGCTGTTGCGCCGCAGACTGGCGGCCCGTCACGGTCTTCAGCTCGACCGCATAGGATCGACCGTCGATCGTCAGCATCAGGTCGGCGACGCCGGCATGTGTGCCGAGCGTCTTGAGCCGACCCGCCGTGCGCGGCGCACGATGCTCACCGTTCGGCACGTGATGCCACTCGATGTCCGGCCGCCCGTAGGCTTCCAGCAGCTTGACGACGTGCTGTTGCATCGTGGTCTCGGACATCGCGGAGCGGCGAGCGGTCACGGCGTCACTCCCTGTCTCGGGCCACGCTCCGCACCATCCGCTCGGCGCGCTTCCGGCGCCTGAACCATCGCCACCACATCCAGAGCGCGCGCGGTAGCCGCATCGAATTCCTCCAGCAGGGCGTGGGTGCGCGCACGCTCTTGTTCTGCCTTCGCCTCGATCCGTTCGCACAGGCGTCTGTACTGGTTCAGGATGTTGATCCCGGCGACCAGCGACACGCGGGTTGCCGGATCGCCAGCGACGAACTTCCTCACCCAGGAGGCAGACACGCCGAGACCAGCTGCGACGCGGCGATAAGCCGTCATGCGCGAGCCGGTTTCGCGCTCGGCGCGGGCAACCAGCTCAGTCGCCATGGTCCGCGTGGTGTCGAGAACGTCGGTCGCGGCGTTCATCGGCATTGTCCGTTTTCGGGCAAAAACTGACCGCATTCGCGCAAGCCCCTCTGCGATGGTGACCACGACGAGAGGGTCACGCGCGCGCCTTGCCGGGCGCCGTTGCAGAGAGACGAGCAAATGCTGATCACGACAGGGGAGACAAAGAGACCGGAGCCGAGCGGTCGCGGGACGGCGGCGAGCCGCCCGGCTCCGGGCGCACCCGAGGGAGACGGGGACAGGTGCGCAACAGAACGGGATGCGGCGCCGGTCGCGGGGATGGAGCCCTGACCGGCGCCGCCGGCACGCACGACCGCCGATATCGTGCGCGGATTGATCATGCCGCGCCCCACAGCACGGCGAGCGCGACGGCGAGCAGTGTGCCGACCGCGAGCACATAGGCGGTGAGCGCGATCGTGGTGGCGCGGTCCGGAGCGACATTGGACCAAGGGTTCGGGCCGACGGTCATGGCGCGGCCCTCCTCTTCGCTTCGTCGGCGATGTATTGCCAGCCGACCTGCTTCTCGACCGCCCAACCGATGCGGATCGCGGTGATCAACGCCCAAGTCTCGACGGCGACGATCAGCAGGAGCGCGATGTGCAGCCAATCGAAGTCGATGCAGCTCATGACGCGGCTCTTTCGGTGGCGCGGGCTTGGGAGCGGCGATGGGCGGCCGCCTGCGCGAGCTTTTCGAGGGTGATGTCCAGCCCTCGGCGTCGAGCACCACGAACCCATGCGTCCCAATACTCAGGAGCAACAGAATTCCGCTGGCGCATCTGCTTCGCAGTGTTCGGCTGAACGCCAACGTCGTCCGCGAAATCGGCCAGCCCGTAGGCGTTGATGAGGTCACGAAAGCTGCTCATATCGAATGGGTACCATAAGTACCCACCGTCCTGCAAGACGAAATGTACCCAGATAATTGGGTACACACTGTCTATGCAGACGGACCGAGCCGATCGCCTGAAGCAGGCGCGCGAAAACGCTGGGCTGAAGAGCCCACGGGAGGCCGCGAAGCGGCACCGATGGAACGAAAACACCTACAAGGCCCGCGAGGGCGGGCTGCGTGATTTCGGCGTCGAGGAGGCGAAAGAGTACGCCAAGGCGTTTGGCGTCTCATGGATCTGGCTGGTCAGTGGCGAGGAGCCTCAGTCTCCCGCCAATCGCGCCCCGGTAATGGTGCCCCTTGTCGGCTATGTCGGTGCCGGTGCTGAGGCGTACTTTTTCGCCGGCAGTCAGGGCGAGCTCGACCGCGTCGATGCGCCAGACGGTGCCGGCCCGAACACCGTCGCGGTCGAGATCCGCGGCGACAGCCTCGGCTCTTTTTTCGATCGATGGCTCGTCTTCTACGACGACGTGCGTCGGCCGATCACTCCAGACTTGATCGGGAAGCTGTGCGTTGTCGGCCTAGCTGACGATCGGGTGCTGATCAAAAAGGTTCAGCGCAGCCGAACAAAGGGGCTCTTCCACCTGATCTCACAGTTTGAGCCGCCAATCCTCGACGTCGCCGTTGAGTGGGCCGCGAAGGTCAAGCATATGGTCCCGAGGTAATTTTATAATTTGGCGAAATCAATGGAGATGCACGATGCCATCACTTCGTAAATCTCTTGTCGCCGTTATAGTTGCGGCTACGGTTGCGTGGATTATCGTTGCACAAACCAGTGACAGAGAAAGTCAGCCGATTAACAGTTACGAAAAAGCGTGCCGAGATTCAGGAGTGACGGACGGTCAGGCGCTAAAAGATTGCATCTGGCGCCAAAGGGCGAATGTTATGTCCGGTTGGAATAATGCTGATTGGAAGCGATGGCAGTCTTTGACTGGCGCGTCGGACCAAGATGTTTTTAATACCAGAGCCTTAGTCGCGCTTGAAATGCAGAAGCAAATGGAAAGGAAAGGAAGATGACCGTCGATCGCCTAACCTTTCACTGCGTCGACTGCAAGCACCCCGTCGTGGTCGACGGCGACAACCCGCCCAACGACGACGACATTCTCGTCTGTCAGGGATGTGGGCGCGCGTTCGGCACGTATGCCGGGGTGAAGCAAGCGATGATTGAGGCCGGGAAGCGCGAGATCAACGAGATGGTCGACAAGCTCGACCTGCCGCCTTGGATCGCCCGGAAATAGCACCAAGTCGAGCGCGAGCGGTTTCATTGCAGCCCCAGCTTGTCGAGCGCCCATTTCGTGGCAGCCTTGACGAGAATATCCTTGATGACCGGTAACGGCAGGGCCGCCAGCTCGGCCGGCGTTCTGTCGCATCTTCTTTGCCCCCAGCTTTGATGCCGAGGGCATCGTGCCAGCCTCATTCTGACGCACACCTCTTTCTCCGTAGCCATCGTCTCAGGGTCTGACAACGCAGGATAACAAATTTTCGCCGCTGTGGGTACGTTTTGTACTTGACTTGCTGGGTACGTATTGTACCATCTCCTCATCGAAACCGAGGGGAGACACCGATGACCACCACCCAGACCAAGCCGACCTACACCGCCCAGCCGCTCGGCATCGAGCAGGCCCTGGCCCAGCTCATCCGCGACCTGGCCGCGATGAAGAAGTGAGGACCGGGGCGGGGCTCCGGCCCCGCCATCCCCGCTCAGGAGGATCGCAGATGAGCAGCACCGACCGCATCTCCTACGCCTCCGCCGGAGCCGTCCGCCGGCGCACTGACGACGATGAAATCGCCGAGCGGCTCGATGGCCGCCTGGAGCGCGCCGAGCGCGCCCTGGAGCAGGTGCTGGACGCAGGCACCGACCTCGCGTCGATCATCTCGGCATGGGCCGAGGTGAAGGCGGCGCGCAAGGCGCTCTGGGGCTGAGGATCGCACCATGTTCGCCAGCACCGCCTCTCTGGTCGAGCGCGCCGTTCAGCTTGGCGCTCGCCGGCCGACCATCGCGATCCTGCTCGCCGTCCCCGCCATCGCCCTGTGCGTGCTGTGAGGCCGGTCATGACCGCTGACCGCCGCACGCCCAACGCCATCCTGCAAGCCGCCATGACCGCCGCCGCGCTGCGGCCGCGCCACCGGGAGACCCGCATGCCGATCGGTATCTGCAACGTCCAGCGCGCCACGGCGCGGCTGGAGCGCACCGGAACCTCGCTTGGCCGCCCGCTCTATAACGTCCATCTCGACATCGTCGGGCCGTGCGGCGAGCGCACCACGATCGTCCTGCGGGTCGATCCCCGCCACGCGTCGTGGGCCAAGCGGTTCGTCCGCCTCACCAACCTCGCCAACCTGGAGCCCTCGGCGCTGCCGGCGACCGACCGGGCTCGGCTCGCCGCGGAGTGATGGGGATGTACCGACCCGAGATCGAGATCGAGTTCGAGGACGTGCCGCTGACCGTCGGCTGCCGCCGCGGCCGCGGTGTCCGCGGCGCACCGCCCGGTGCGGCGCTGTCGTGCATCACGGGGCGCGCCACCATCGCGCTCTGCAATGACGATCCCGTCGACGGCGAGCTGGTGTGCGTGCACATCGATCCGCCCGGCGCCTCCGCGGTCGGCGCGTTCGAGCGCTGGCACATGGATCGGCCGCGGCATGACGAGTTTCTGGCGGCCGCGCTGTTTGATTGGATTGAGGCGAGCCTGTTCGCCGCGCTCGGCGACGAGATCCGGGAACGGCTCGCATGGGCCGCGAGCAAGGAGGCGGCCGAACTCTCCGCGGCCGACGACGCCTGGACGATGAGGGTGCGGTCATGAGCGATGACGCCGTGACCACTACACTGACCACCGCCGAGATCGTGTCGCGGCTGCGTGCCCTCCCGTCGCCGACGCGGCTCGCCGCCGCCGAGCGGCTGGAGCGACTGACCGACGAGATCGACGATGCACAGGACGAGATCGCCGATGCGCAGATCGAAATGGGACGGCTGGAAGCCGAACGTGACTCGGCGCGCGACGAAATGGAGCGCCTCACCGCCGAGCGCGACGCGCTACGCGTCGCGATCGTCAGGCATCGCGATCGCGTGTGGGGCTCCGGCCCTGTCGGCCATGATGAGGACGAGGCGCTGTATGCCGCCCTTGCGGGGCGGCCAGAACCGGACGTCGTCAATGAGAGGGACGCAGATCATGGGTGAGACGATGCACACGCCGGGACCTTGGACGGCCGAAGATCCGCTTGGCTCCGAAGCCCTCTGGATCGTCGAGGCCGGCAAGGAGCCTCACGAGTGGCGCTGCATCGCGATGGTGTGTCGAGACGATCTTGATGACCATGACGACCTTGATCTGCCGATCGGCGCCGGAGAGCAGCAGGCCAACGCCCGCCTGATCGCCAGCGCGCCGGATCTCTTGCTGATCGCACGCATGGTGGTCGAGAACTACGACAACAGCGACGAGCGTTTTATCGTTCGAGCAGCCCGTGCGGCTATTGACAGGGTAGATGGCCGGTGATGAGAGCAACCCTGTTAGCACAGGTGGACCGCCTGCGGGCGCGAGCTGATCAGATTGATCAGAGGATTGGCCCACTCCCGGGCCGCGACACTGACACGATCGCGGTCGAACTGCGCGGCGCGGCGGATACCATCGGCGTGGCCGCCGATCGGCTGGAGCGGCTGACCGCCGAGCGCGACGCGCTCAGGGCGGCGCTGAAAACGATTGAAGCGCCGCTCGTAGGGACACCAATCGGAGATCCGTGGGCATTCTATGCGGATTTGCAGGCTGTCGCCCGCGCCGCCCTCGCGGGCCAGCCAGAGCCGGCCGCCGCCGACGAGCGAGATGCCGCCCATGGCTGACATCCATCTCATCACGTCGTCGATGCACCGGCCGCCGCAGCGCCGGCCCGACGGCCACCGCGCCGACGTGGTGTCGCTCGTCGAGCGGCGGCAGGTCGAGATCGTCCGCCGCCCGGCGCGCAGCCGCCGGATCGATCCGCACTCGCCGTCGTGGTCGATCCGTCACGACACCGACTCCGACCCGCCGAGCGCGACCTAGGAGAGGCGCATGTGCCGCGCGACCGAGACCATCGAGAGCCGCATCCGCCGCGTCGTTGCCGACGTCCTCGCCGAGAGTGGCATCGCGATCGAGCCCGAGGCGCTCGCCGCCGCGACGAAGCTGTCCGATCTCGGCGCCGACGACCTGGACCTGCTTCACATCGCGATCGGCATGGAGGACGCGCTTGGCATCGAGATGCGTGACGACCTGATGCACGCCGGGATCACGATCGGCGAATTGATCGGCGCGGTGCAGCCGGCGGTGCCGGCATGACCACTGCCCACCCGCTCGCCTGGCTGGATGACTCGCCGATCGCAACGGCGGCCGCGCGCGACCTCCGTGTTGACGAGCTGAACGCGGCGCGCGACGAGGCGGTGCGCCACATGAGGGGTGGGTGACGATGGGTCGCCCTGCTGCGTCATCGGTTCGGATGCGCGTCGACCCGCGCGACATACCGCCCGAGAAGGCGGCGCGGCGCCTGCACCTCACGCCCGATCGGTTCCGCGAGTTGCTGCCGGCCCTGCGGCGCCGCGGGTTCCCAGCTGCCGATCCGACGACCGGGAATTACGACCTCAAGGCGATCGACGCCTGGATGGACCGGCGCAGCCGGCTCGACGACTTGACCAGCCCGGAGGGCTTGGTGAACGATCGCGCATCCATCCGGGAGCGCATTGCCAGGTTGTGATCGACGAGGGTCGCCGTAGGCATGGGCAAGGACAAGGTGCGATACCTCGTCTTCGTGAACGGTCGCTGGCGCTGGCGGCCGACCCGTAAGATGCGGTCTCTGGGCTTCCGGCTGGAGACCTTCGGGACAGCCCTGACGGCAGAGGACAAGGCCCGGGCGCTTGCCCTCAACGACGACTGGGACCTGGTGCGTCGGGGGCTCGCGCCGGCGCCGCGGCATATTCATCCGGCCGGCAGCGTCGGCGAAGCGTACGAGCGCGCGATGGCGCTGCGGGCGGCGGAACGCAAGGCGAAAGGGATCGCGTGGGATCGCGCCCATGAGGCGCGCGACGATTGGCCCCGCGCCTGGAAGTGGCTCGACCCCGCCTTCGGCGACGTGAACCCGGCCAGGATCGAGCCGGAGGACTTCCTGTTTATCGACCCGGCGACCGGCGAGGCGGCAGGGCTGCTGCCCAAGATCGAGCACCGGGTGTCGGCGGCCGAGCGCCACCGCGTCGTTAAGGTCTGGCGGGCGCTATGGAAGCGCATGGCGCGCATGGGGTATTGCGATATCCACGCCGACCCGAGCCTCGCCATCACCAACACGGCGCCGCCACCCCGCCAGGCGGTGTGGACGAATCGGGAGGTGCTGCGTCTCGTCCAGCGGGCGTGGCGGACCGGCAAGCCAGGGCTCGCCGCGCTGATGGCCGTGACCTGGGACACGATGCTATCGCCGGGCGACGCGCGGCGCCTCACGGCCGGCCAGATGGCCCGGGACGCGGGCGGCGCCGTGTTCTTCGTCGATCGCGCCAAGACCGGCCGGGCGGCCGCCGGCACGCTGTCGCAATGGTCCGACGCCATCCTGTCGGCCTATCTGCGGTCTCTCGGCGTCGATCTCCTGGACACTGCACCTCTGTTCCGGACGGCCGGTAGCGAGCCGGGACCGCGAGGTGGGCGCCGATGGGGGCCCCAGCCTTACACCAAGGACAAGGCGGACAAGGATTTCCGGGCCGTGCGCACCGCGCTGTTCGGGCTTGGCGAGACCCGACAGTTCGCCGACATGCGGCGTTCCGGCGCTGTCGAGGCCGACGCCGGCGGCGCCCGCGTCGAGGACCTGTCGAACAAGATGGCGAACACCATCCACGCCTCTGCGCGGCTGCGGAAAACCTACACGCCCGTGAACGTGCCGAGCGTGCGGCGCGTCGACGACGCGAGGGCGCTCGGTCGGGCACGGCTGAGGAAAGGGGACTGAGGCCGCGAACGAAATCCGGACGAAAGTGTCACGGCTCGGCTGCGAAGAGTGTCACGAAGTCTAGGGAGATTATGCCAAGTCTCTGAAAAGACTGGCGGGAGCGACGGGGCTCGAACCCGCGACCTCCGGCGTGACAGGCCGGCGCTCTAACCAACTGAGCTACGCCCCCGGACTTCGGAGCCGCTGCAATAGGGCCCTCCCCGACCGAAGTCAAGCACCTCTCGCACGCTCCTGCGGGCCGGTGGACAGGTGGGCGACGGACCCGCGGCCGAGGCCGATGTCATGGGGCTCGAACCGCTTTCGGCCCCCTCGGCGTGACCCCGACGCCCGCCGTCCGGCCGCGGCCTGCGGTCGCGGGCAAGGCCGAAAGAGTGGCGCGAAATGCCTGCGGGACGGGGTCATCCGCCACCTGGCATGCCGGAAAGCCACAAAACATGGGCGTTTCTCCGATTCGCCGGTTTCCAAGACCCGAGAATCGTCTATGTGACGGGCAGTTTCAGCGTCCATCGTTCCAGCAGAGGAGGAACTTCCGATGGCCAAGGCAGCGACGCCGACCCCGACCGTCACGCTCAAGCACATCGCCGCGACCATCGCCGGCAACCACGAGATCGCCAAGAAGCAGTCCGAGGCGATCCTCAACGACTTCGTCGCCCTCGCGGTGAAGCACCTGAAGAAGGGTGATCGCCTGCGCATCGGCGGCCTCGGCATCCTCCAGGTCAAGAAGCGCGCCGCCCGCATGGGCCGCAATCCGGCCACCGGCGAGCCGATCAAGATCAAGGCGAGCAAGAAGGTCGCCTTCCGGGCCGCCAAGGAGCTCAAGGACGCGATCTGAAACGTCGTCGATCGCCGCGCGGCCGGGCGCGTCAACGCGCTCCGGCTGGCGGCGGCTCGGCCGCAGAGGCCACGCGACTGGACACGGCCAGACTGGATCGTGCGAGACGCGGTTATTCGAGACGCGCTTATTTCGAGACGCGCTTATTTCGAGACGCGGTTATTTCGAGACGCGAGAGCGTCTTTTCAGGGCTGTTCAGAATCGCCCTTTCGCCTGCACCAGCAGCCCGTAGCGTTGCTGCTCGAACTTGGTGAGATCGAAGCGCGACGCGAAGCTCGGGCCGAACGCCACGGTGCCCGTATCGGCATTGAGCCCCCAGAAGCGGCCTCCCACACCGATCTCGATCGCCGGCGTCACCGCGTAGTTCAGGAACACCTCGGCCGCGACGCCGCGCCCTTGTGACGAGCGCGAGATGATATTGGGAGCAGGCCCGAGCCCGCCGGGGCCGAAGTCCTGCCGCAGCAGGTGGCTGTCCTTGTTCTCCAGATGGGCGATCGGCATGTAGGCCACCTCGCCCGACACCGACCAGCCCGGCATGAACGTCCAGCGCCCGTCGATCCCGAGCCGCAGCGCCTGCCAGGTCGGCTCGTAGGCGAGCACCGCGGTCGTAGAGGGCGCCTGCACCGAGCCCGGCGGCCCGCAGACCACGCCGCCGACCTGATCCGGATTGCAGGTCAGCCCATAGGCGGTCAGGCTCTCGCGCCAGTAGTGCCAGCCGACGAAGCCGCCGACCCGGAACCGGGCCCCCGGCACGTCGAAGGACCAGCCCGCATCGACGATGCCGTAGTTGAGGCTGTCGCCGCGGATGTCGCTCGACGTGTCGGAGAACAGGACCTGCCCGGCGAAGAAGTCGCGGTCCACGATGGTGCCGCCGCCGAGCGTGCCGGCGCCGATCAGCCCCTTCACGAAGAAGCCGGTCGGCCGATGGTCGACGCGGCCGAACACCTCGCCGGCGTGCCCGGCGGTGTCACGCCAGTCGAGCGTCGAGGTCGGATCGCCGTAACCGGGATAGCCGTTCCGGAAGCCGAAATCGGCCTTGCCGCTCGAGTACCAGTAGCGGCCCCCCACCTCGATGACGAACGGCCGCGCCACCACGGCGGCCGGCACCGGATAGGTCGGCCGATAGACCGGGACCGCGGCGGCCGGAGGCGTCACGGCGGCGCGCCGGGCCGGCGCAGCCGGAACCGGCGTGAAGGCGCCGGTGGTCTCGGGCTTGTCGGTGTCCGGCGCGGCTGCCTCGGCGGTGGTCGCGGTCGTCTCGATCCGCGGCCACTGCGGGCCGAGATCACCGGCGGTCTCCACGGCCGGCCGGGTCTTCGGGCGGGCTGGTCGCGGCGGCGCCGCTCGGGCGGCCGCCGCGGCCTCGTCGTGGCCAGGCGGAAGGGTCGGCCAGCGCGGGCCCGGGTCCCAGACGGTGGCCACGTCGGGCGGGTCGGGCGGCAGCCGCGGCCACTCGGCCGCCGATGCCATCGATGCGGTGACGGTCGCGGCGATGGCCATCGCCGCGACTCGTCCGCGGATGCTCCCGTCCTTCGACACGCGGCCCCCCGTCGGCACGTCCGGACGGAGACAATCTGAACCGACTTGTTATCGATTCGTTGTCGTTTCCGGCCGCTGTCGGCCGCGACTTCGCGAGCGCGGTTAAGAGACCATTAAGGCGCCACGACGCGGCCCGGCGGGACCGTCCCGCCGGGGGTGGACGCCCGACCTACTGGCCTGCCGCGACCGGCAGCGGCACGCCACGGCCGATGCGCTCCTTCTTCAGAAGCTCGGCGATCAGGAAGGCGATGTCGATCGACTGCTCGGCGTTGAGCCGCGGATCGCAGAAGGTGTGATAACGATCGTTGAGGTCCTCGTCGGAAATCGCCCGCGCCCCGCCGGTGCATTCGGTGACGTTCTGCCCGGTCATCTCCAGATGGACGCCGCCCGCGATCGTGCCCTCGGCCGCATGCACGGCGAAGAAGCCCTTCACCTCCTGGAGAATGCGGTCGAACGGCCGAGTCTTGTAGCCGGACCCCGACGAGATCGTGTTGGCGTGCATCGGATCGCACGACCAGATCACCCGGCGCTTCTCGCGCTGCACGGCGCGCACCAGCGGCGGCAGCAGATCGCCGACACGGTCGGCGCCCATGCGGGCGATCAAGGTCAGGCGACCGGGCTCGTTCTCCGGATCGAGCACCTCGATCAGCCGCATCAGGTCGTCGGGCTTCATCGACGGGCCGCATTTGAGGCCGATCGGATTCTTGATGCCGCGCAGGAACTCGACATGGGCGTGATCGAGCTGGCGGGTGCGGTCGCCGATCCACAGCATGTGGCCGGACGTGCAGTACCAGTCGCCGCTGGTCGAGTCGATCCGGGTCAGCGCCTCCTCGTAGCCGAGCAGCAGCGCCTCGTGGCTAGTGTACAGCTCGGTGGTGCGCAGCTCCGGATGGCGCGCGAGATCGAGGCCGCACGCCTGCATGAAGCCGAGCGCCTCGGAGATGCGATCGGCCAGCTCCATGTAGCGGCGCGACTGCGGACTGTCTTTGACGAAGCCGAGCATCCACTGGTGCACGCTGGCCAGGTTGGCGTAGCCGCCCTGCGCGAAGGCACGCAGCAGGTTGAGGGTGGCGGCCGACTGCCGGTACGCCTCGATCTGCCGACGCGGATCGGGGGTGCGCCCCTCGGGCGTGAACGCATTGTCGTTGACGATGTCGCCGCGATAGCTCGGCAGGGTGACGCCGTCGCGCGTCTCCGTCGGCGAGGAGCGCGGCTTGGCGAACTGACCGGCGATGCGGCCGACCTTCACCACCGGCGACGCGCCCGCATAGGTGAGCACCACGGCCATCTGAAGGAAGACGCGGAAGAAGTCGCGGATGTTGTTGGCGCCGTGCTCGGCGAAGCTCTCGGCACAATCGCCGCCCTGGAGCAGGAAACACTCGCCGGCCGCCACCTGCGCAAGCTGCCGCTTGAGGCTGCGCGCCTCCCCGGCGAACACCAGCGGCGGAAACTTGGCGAGCTGCGTCTCGACGGCCGCCAAGGCGCCCGCGTCCGGGTAGTCCGGCACCTGCTGAATCGGCTTCCGGCGCCAGCTTTCGGGGGTCCACCGCTCGGCCATGGTCTCGTCCTCGTCGGGCGCGGGCCGGGTGTCGTCCCGGGGAGTGTTCTGCCGCGCGGGGGGCCTTATACACGACCCCGGCGGCGCGGGGCCAGAGCGGGGTTAGAGGATCGTCCGGCAAAGTGGGCGCCGGCTCGCCGTCGACAATGCGAACACGCAAAGACCTCTGGGGCGGAATCCGATCCAGGCGCGAGGTCAATCGGGTTGCGAGACCGGGCCGCCCGCCAGGGCCGGCGCGATATCGGTCCGGGCGAAATCCTGCCCCTTGAACAGCAGCGGCTCGCCGGTCGCCTTGGCCAGCGCATAGCTGAAGCAGTCGCCGAGGTTCAGCTTCGCCGGATGGCCGCTGCCTTTGCCGAAGGTGCGATAAGCTTCGCGTGCGAGGCGGGCCTGGGCTTGCGTGAGCGGCTCGATAACAACGGCCGCAGCAGCCAGGATCTCGTCGAGCCGACGCGCGATGACGGGATTGTCGTTTCGATCGGCGACCACACCAGCCTCGACGTAGCTGGCTGCTGACAAGCGGCGAACCGGCGCCGCCTCGATCGCATCCGTGTATCGCCGGGCGTCGGGTTCGTCCTTCAGGATCGCGATCAGCGCGGATGTATCGACGATCACTTGAACAATCCGTTCTCGTCGTAGAGCAGATCGCCGTGATCCAGCGAGCGGTACGGCTCCTTCCAAAGGGGGCCCGTTTCCTTGGCGATCGCCAGCAGCCGCTCCGACAGCCCCTCGCCGGACCCGCCGCGAACCCGCTCCAGCCGCTCGCGCAGCGCGGTGGTCACCGCCTCGGTGATGTTCTCGCCGGTGAGCCGCACCAGCTCCTCGGCCAAGCGGGACGCCTCGTCGGTGTCGATGTTCAAGCCCATGGACGGCTCCGCCGGTTGCCTCCGTTCAATGTAGGGGGCAGGCCTCCATGCAGCAACGGTTGCACCTCGATTGATCGCCCTCTGCGTCCGACACTCCGAAACGGGCCGTGCGCGCGCCCGCTCCAGCGCCGACCGGCCGCCCCCTACTCGGCCGCCTCGCGGCGGTGGCGGACGGTCGGCTGCCGCATGGTCACCAGCTCCTCGGCGGCGGTCGGATGCACCGCCATGGTGGCGTCGAAGTCGGCCTTGGTGGCGCCCATCCGCACCGCGATGCCGACGAGCTGGATCATCTCGCCCGCCCCCTCGCCGACGATGTGGCAGCCGACCACCCGGTCGGTCGCGGCATCGACCACGAGCTTCAGCAGCACCGCGGTGTCACGGCCCGACAGGGTCGCCTTCATGGGCCGGAAGCGGGTGCGGTAGATGTCGACGTCGCCGATCTGCTCCCGCGCCTGCGCCTCGGTGAGCCCGATGACCCCCACCTCCGGCTCGGTGAACACCGCAGTCGGGATGCTGGCGTGGTCGGCCTTGGTGGGCTTGCCGCCGAACACCGTGTCGGCGAAGGCGTGGCCCTCGCGGATCGCCACCGGGGTGAGGTTGACCCGGTTGGTCACGTCGCCGACCGCCCAGATGCCGGGCACCGAGGTGGCCGAATAGTCGTCGACCGCGATGCCGCCATTGGGCGCGAGCCGCACCCCGACGGTCTCCAGCCCGAGGCCGCGCACATTCGGCGGCCGGCCGATGGCGAACATCACGGTGTCGGCGGCGACCTGGAGGCCGCCCGAGAGATGCGCCGTGTAGTGCCGGCCCGACGCCTCGACCGCCGCCACGGTGTTGCCGGTGATCACCTGCACGCCGCGCTTCTCGAACTCCTCCCGCACATGCTGGCGAACGTCGTCGTCGAAGCCGCGCAGGATGTTCTCGCCGCGATAGACCAGCGTCACCTGCGAGCCGAGGCCGGCGAAGATCGACGCGAACTCCACCGCGATGTAACCGCCGCCCTGCACCAGCACGCGGGTCGGCAACGTGTCCAGATGCAGCGCCTCGTTGGACGAGATCACATGCTCGATGCCGGGGATCGCCGGGCCGAGATGCGGCACCGCTCCGGTGGCGATCAGGACATGCTCGGCGCGCACGCGCTCTCCGGTCGCCTCCAACCGCACCGTATGGGCATCCTCCAGCACGGCGCGGCTCTTGACGAGATCGACACCCGCCTTGCCGAGCGTCGCTGTGTAGGCGGCCTCCAGGCGGGCGATCTCGCGGTCCTTGTTGGCGATCAGGGTCGCCCAGTCGAACGCCGGTGCCGCCACGCTCCAGCCGAAGCCGGCGGCGTCCTCGAACGCGTGGCCGAAGCGCGACGCATAGACGAGCAGCTTCTTCGGCACGCAGCCGCGGATCACGCAGGTGCCGCCGACACGATACTCCTCGGCCACCATCACGCGGGCGCCATAGCCGGCTGCGATGCGGGCCGCGCGGACGCCGCCCGAGCCCGCCCCGATGACGAAGAGATCGACGCGGCGGTCCGGCGCGCTCACAGGTCGTGGCCCTTCTTCTTCATCTCCTCGCGGAACCGGGTCATCACCTCGGCCGAGAAAGTGTCGGCCCACGACTGCGCCTTCTTCAGGCTCTCGTCGATGATGGCGGGCTCGTCAGACGCCATCTTCTTGCCGACCGGCGACTTGTAGAAGGCGACCAGCTCCTTCAGCTCGCTCTCGGTGAAGCGCTGGGCATAGATCCGGGCGACCTCGCCGAGCAGCTCGGCGCGCTTGGCGTCGTAGTCCTTGCGCAGCTTCACGGCGACCTCGCCGAGCTCGCCGGCGAGCTGCGGGTTGGTCGGCACAAAGGTGTTCTTCACGAACTCGATCACGCCGGTGACGATCGGGTCGAACATCACCGAGCCGCCCTTGATGGAGATCAGCTCGCGCGCCGCGGCGATCGCCGAGGCCGAGGGAGCCGCCTGCGTGGCCGCCGGCTGGGCGCCGCCCTGCTGGGCGTGCGCCGGCGCAACCGCCACCACGCCCACGGCGAGCCCGGCCACCACGGCGGCGCGGAGGATCGAAACGAGCTTCATGGGAGTTCCCCCTGTCTAGAACGATGGTGCGGTTTCGATGCGAACGCCGGAGGCGCCGGCGATCACCGCCAGCCGCACCAGCCCGATGAACAGTCCGTGCTCCACCACGCCGGGCACCGCGGCGAGCCGATCGGCCAGCCCGGCCGGGTCGGCGATGCGGCCGAGCGCCAAGTCGAGAATGAAGTGCCCGCCGTCCGTGACGAAAGCGTGGCCCTCGGCGGTGCGCCGCAGGCGCGCCGGGCCGGGGCAGCCGGCGGCCTGCGCGGCCGCCTCGACGGCGCGCAAGGTGGGGGTGAGGCCGAACGGCACCACCTCGACAGGCAGCGGAAAGCGGCCGAGGGTGTCGACCCACTTGGCCTCGTCGGCGATCACGATCATGCGGGCCGAGGCGGCCGCCACGATCTTCTCACGCAGCAAGGCCCCGCCACCACCCTTGATGGCGCTGAGATCGGGGGCGATCTCGTCGGCGCCGTCGACCGTCAGGTCGAGCGCCGGGACCTCGTCCAAGGTGGCGAGCCGGATTCCGGCCGCCTCGGCGTCGGCCCGGGTCGCCTCCGAGGTCGGCACGCCGACCACGTCGAGGCCAGCCCGCACCCGCTCGCCCAGCAGGGCGACGAAGTGCTTGGCGGTGGAGCCGGTGCCGAGCCCCAGGCGCATGCCGGGCTCGACGAAATCGAGGGCGCGGGCGGCGGCCTCGCGCTTGAGGGAATCGGCGGACATGGGTGCAGCGCGTCGGAGGCTCGTGACAGGGGGCGCGCCCGCTATGTAGCCCCGATCCGCCGCTCCGCCTAGAGCCGAGCACGGTGTGGCCGGCCCCGCCATGTCGCAAGCGCCGCCCCCGGCAAGCCGTCACTCGCCCGCCGAGCTGCTGTGCCAGAGTGTCCCTTGCGCCGCGCCGCCGGACCGGGCTAAGGCCCGCGAGGGCCGGCCGTGCCGCGCCGGACCCGTGAGCGCGCAGGACCCGTGAGATCGCAGGACCCGTGAGATCGCGCATGCATCAGCCCGCCCCCGCCCCGCTCGTCGTGTTCGACCTGGACGGCACCCTGGTGGACACCGCGCCGGATCTGATCGACACCCTCAACGGCCTCCTGGTGCGCGAGGGGATCACGGCGGTGCCGTTCGACGAGGCCCGGCGGTTCATCGGCGGCGGCGCCCGGCTCTTGATCGAGCGCGGCCTCGCGGCGCAGGGGCGCGACTGCGGGAGCGCCGCGATCGACCGCCTCTACGCCGTCTATGTGGACGCCTATGCGGAGCGGATCGCCGATCTGTCGCGCCCCTTTCCGGGGGTGATCGACGCGCTCGACGCGCTCGACGGAGCCGGCTGCCGCTTCGCGGTGTGCACCAACAAGCTGGAGCGGCTGTCGCGCAAGCTCCTCGACGCGCTCGGCCTCG
Source organism: Rhodoplanes sp. P11 (assembly GCF_964266735.1). Lineage (NCBI taxonomy): Bacteria > Pseudomonadati > Pseudomonadota > Alphaproteobacteria > Hyphomicrobiales > Nitrobacteraceae > Rhodoplanes > Rhodoplanes sp. P11. The sequence continues at coordinate 1,503,463 of NZ_CAXWGY010000001.1, read as the reverse complement.
CCGGCCGCTTCCGCGCCATCTGCGGCCAGGACACCTTCGCGGTGATGAAGCCCGACCCGCAGGCGCTGCTCGGCACCATCGCGGCGGCGGGCGGCGACCCGGCCCGCACCGTGATGGTCGGCGATTCGGGCACCGACATCCTTACCGCCCGGGCGAGCGGCGTGCCGGTGGTGGCCGTCGACTTCGGCTACACCGAGGTGCCGATCGCGAGCCTCGGTCCCGACCGGGTGATCGGCCACTACGCCGAGCTGCCGGACGCCGTCGCGGCCCTGCTGGACACGACCGCCGGCACCCCCACCTATTCCGGCTAGCCGCCCCGCCCCACCCACCGAGGCACCTCCCCGAATGGGAGCGGTTGCGCCGAGGGCTCGGCGTCCCTAATGTCGCAGGCGGCGTTGGGGGACGCCGGACCATGAACAGCCTGTTGTACCGAGTTTTGGCGGTCGCGGCCGGGGGCATCCTGCTCGCCGGATGCGAATCGCTGTCGAGCTTCCAGATCCCGAGCTTCGGCATCGGGGGACCCGCGACCGCGGCCTTGAACCTGGAGAGCGATCCGCCCGGCGCCGAGGCGCGCCTGTCGAGCGGCGCCACCTGCCGCACGCCGTGCGCCTTGCCGGTGCCGCTGGTCGGCGAGATCGCCGTCACCTTCACGCTGCCGGGCTATCAGCCGCAGACCGTGCCGGTGCGCACCGTGCGGGCCGAGTCCGGCCAGGGCGACCCGGAGTTCGCCGCCGCTTCGGTGCAGCTCGAGCCGAATCCGGTCTATGTCGAGCTCGCCGCCGTGCCGCCGCCCCCCCAGAAGCGCCGGCCCAACACCCAGCGGCCGCGCGCCTCGCAGCCGACGGCGGCGCGCACGCCGCGGACCGCGCCGGCACCGGCTCCTGCCCCCGCCGCGGCGCCGGCCCCTGCCACCGTGGCGCCGGCGACCCCGCTGCCGCCGCAATGATCCACCGGGCTGATCGACGCGGCGGCGGATCGGCTTGACAGGCCCGGCTTCGGGCATTACTTCGCCGCAACGGTCGGGCGCTTAGCTCAGCGGGAGAGCGTTCCCTTCACACGGGAGAGGTCGTAGGTTCAATCCCTACAGCGCCCACCACTTTTTTCAGGCCCGCCAACAAAATCGCCAACGTTTCATGTCGAGCTGGACGCCGCATTTCGTGCGGCGGTCGACAACCCGGCGACGACGTCCACGCGCATTTTGCTGAATCCAGGTTCGCGGCAACGCCTGATCCCGGACGGCGCGAGCGCCGATCCGGGTGCCACACCCCGGCATCGAGGCGTATTCGATCAGCCGGAATCGGCTCAGTGATCCGGGCGAAACCCCGATGCACGGACGGCCGGCTCCCAGTACTTGCTGGCTTCCACCTGAATGCGCGCCAGCTCCTCGGGCGAGCTGCCGACCGGGGTCGTGCCGAGCGCCTGGAGTCGCTCGCGCGCCGCCGCCACCTGCATGGCATCCGCCACACCGCGATGCAGCGCCGTGACGACCGGGGCCGGCGTTCCGGTCGGGGCGTAGAGGCTGTACCAGGCGGTGCCGTCGATCGGGATGCCGCCCTCGGTGAAAGTCGGCACGTCGGGTAGCACGGCGAGGCGCTTCGGGCCGGAGACCCCGAGCATGCGGACGGTGCCGGCCTTGTGCAGCTCGATGCAGTCGCCCGAAGCTACCGAGGCAAACGGGATGTGCCCGGCAATCACATCGTTCACGGCGGGGGCGGAGCCCCGATAGCCGACATGCTTCATGTCGAGCTTGTTGTGCTGGGCGAACAGCACCGCGAACAGATGGGAGATGCCACCGGCGCCCGACGAGCCGTAGCTCGCCGCCGACGGATTGGCGCGCACCCACGCAATTAGGCTCTTCAGCGAGTCGAAGCCGGGCTTCGGCCCCGACACGAAGGCGATGTCGAACAGCACGACCTGGGAGATCGGCTGTAGCTCGGTGAACGGATCGTAGCCGAGCCTGTCGTAGGAGTGCGGATAGATGGAGATGACCGGCAGCGGCGCCAGCAGCAGCGTGGTGCCGTCGGGCTCCGACCGAATCACCGACTGGGTGCCGGTGCGGCCGGCGGCGCCGGCACGATTCTCGACGAACACCACCGCACCCAGGCTGCGCTGGAGCTGGTCCGCCAGGATGCGGGCCACCGCATCGCCGGTGTTGCCGGCCGCGAACGGGTAGACGATCCGGATGGTCTTGCCGGCGAGCGGCGAAGCCCTTGCCGGCGCGGCGGAGAGCGCCATCAGCCCTGCCCCGGCGGCGATGAACCGACGCCTCGAGATCCGCGTTGCTGTCATCGTGAGTCCTCCCTTTCAGTGTTGTTTGATTTTCGATGATCGTCACGACGACGCCCGTACGACGGCGCCCGCCCGGCGCCCCAGAGGAGCGTCGTGCGCCGCCGGCTCGTCTAGGCGCCCGGATCACCGACCCGGACATGTCTCGGCGGCGCCAAGGCGCCGCCGCTCACCTCCGTCGCCCGCTACAGATCCACCACGATGGTTCCGTCCGGCTGCTTCGCCCGCGAACAGCACAGGATCATGTGAGTGGCTCGCTGGCTCTTGCTGAGCACGTAATCGCGATGCTCGATCTCCCCGTCCAGACACGGCACCTTGCAGACGCCGCACAGCCCGTCGCTGCACTTGACGTCGACCGTGACGCCGGCCTCGCGCAGCGCCGCGGTGGCCGCCTTGTCGGCCGGCACCACGATGGACCGCCCGGTCCGCTTCAGCTCCAGCGTGAACGGGTGGTTGTCGTACGCCTTGGCCTCGGGGACCGAGAAGTACTCGCGATGCAGCGCATCCTCGTGCCAGCCGAGGGCCAGCGCCGCCCCGAACACCGCATCCATGAACGCAGCCGGTCCGCAGGTGTAGAGATGATCGCCCGGCCGATAGCCGGTCAGCACGTCGGCGACGTTCAGCCGGCATTCGTCACTGAACCGGAAATGTACCCGCCGGACCCACGGCACGGCTTCGAGCTCGGCGACGAACGCCGCCTGGGCGCGGGTCCGCGCCTTGTAATATAAAGTGAAGTCGGCGCCCGCGCGGTGCAGTGCGTGGCCCATGGCGACCAACGGGGTGACGCCGATGCCGCCGGCGAGCAGAAGATGACGGCGCGCATCACGGACCAACGGGAAATGATTGCGCGGGCGCGAGATCACCACCGGGGTGCCGGGCTTGAGCATCTGATGGATCTTGATCGAGCCGCCGCGGCCCAGATCCTCGCGCAGCACGCCGACCAGATACCGGCTGGTGTCGGCCGGATCACCGGCCAGGCTGAACTGGCGGATGTACTGGGGCGTCACCGTCACGTCGATATGGGCGCCGGCCTCGAACGGCGGCAGCGGCGCGCCGTCGCGCGACACGATCTCGAACAGATCGATCTTGCCGTCGGCGGAGCTGGTCCAGCGACGGCCGACCTCGGCGACGATGACGGGCGGCGCCCCGTCGAGCGGGCGCGGGCCGGGCACCAGCCCTTCGGTCTCGCCGCGGGCGAGCCGATCCTGGTGCTCCTGCGGGCTGAGGAGCTGCCGGTAGGCGGCGATGCCGGCTTCGCGATCGATCGGGAACGGCGCCGGCAGCGGCGGCGGCACCAATGGCGCCGGATAGGCCGCGAGCGTCTGGTCCTCGTACTTCAGATCGATATGCGTGTTCAGTCCACGCCGGTTGGTCTCCGCCGCCTGCACGATCTTGCCGGTGCCGTCGTTGGTGACGTCCCACCACCATTTCTTGGCCGGGTTGATGCGCCCGCGACCGAGCGCGTCGTCCAGGCGGGCGATCCACCGCGCCGCCCACGGCAGATTCATGGCGGCCCAGCGGAACGGCGCCTCGCGGACCAGCCCGGCGAGATTCCACGGGCAGGTCTTCATGCAGCGGCCGCACATCGAGCCGCCCATGTTGGTCATGCGATAGCGCGTGCACTTCTCGACGTCGGCCTTCCAGATCTCGTAGCCGTTGAACATCACCTTGGGGCCGGACGAGATCGCGCCCGAGGGGCATTCGCGCGCGCACTTGTTGCAGGAGCCGCAGAACGTCTGCAAGCCGAAGTCGATCGGCTTGTCGGGACGCATCGGAAAGTCGGTGGTCAGAATGCCGGTCTTCTGCCGCGGCCCGAGGAATGGGTTGAGGATGATGTCGCCGATGCGACTGACCTCACCGAGACCGGCGAGCAGCACCAGCGGCGTCTGGATCACGTCGCTGTCGGCGGCCGAATGGGCCGTCGCCGAGAAGCCGAGGCGGCGCAGATGCCGGCCGACGACGCCGCAGACGAGACCGGCCCGCATGTAGGTGCGCATCGACTGGGCGCTGGAAATCCAATCGTCGCCGGAGGCCCCCTCCATGGTCTCGTGGCCCTGGTCGATCATCACCGAGACCGCGAGCGGATGCGCGACCGGCATCTCGGTCCCGTCCTGGCGGTGCGAGTACCAGACCCAGGCGGGCGCACGCGACACGCCGGCGAGGTCGGCGCCGAGCCAGTGCATGGTGGCCTTGACGGTGTCGGCATTGCGGACGGGATCGTCGTGGCCCGCCGCCGGCGCGCCCGCCGGCTCGCCGCGCTGGAGCAGCGAATAGACGTTGAGGGCGAGCCGCAGTGCGGCGGCGAGCGGCGCCTTGGCGACCGAGAAGCCGTCCTTGGAGGCGTCCTGCGCCGCCTTGCCCAGATCCCCGAAGGCGGCGCGCAGGAAGAACTCGCTGCTCTTCGGGCTGCGCGGGATGCGCTCCTCGTCGATGAACGTGGTCGGACGATCGACCCGCTTCAGTGTCTCCACCGGGAAGCGGCTGTCCTTGAAGGCGCGCCGGGCGAACTCCAGGCGGTTGCGCGCCGTCTTCGGGCTCGCCCAGCCGATCCACCAGCCCGGCCCCTGGGCCCGCAGGCGATCGCCGAGGCTCTGGCGACGCAATGGTGCATCCGGCGCCAGCGCCATCGTGGTGGTCACGGCGGCGAGGCCGAAGCGGCTGCCGATGAACGGATTGACCACGGTGCCCCGGCTCGTCACGCGCCCGAGCCCGGCCGACACCGCGAGCCGGTTCAGATCGACATCGGTCGTCGTCGCCGAGTGGCTGCACGCATCGTAGCCGAGGATGCGCAGGTAGTTGGCCAGCACCGTCGCGGTCTCGGCGCTGCGCAGGGCGGCGCGCCAGCCCTGCAAGCCGACGATCCACTCCGCCCCCGGCTCGTCGACCGCCGGATCGCGCGGATGCTCGACCATGAACACGATCGCGTGGGTGTGATGCGCGATGCCGGCATCGGTCAGGACCAAGGACCGCTGCATCTGCCGTATCACCGCGCTCGGATTGAAGCGCAGACGGAGCTTCTCCTCGGAGGCCTGGTAGGAAACGGTGCGCAAGTCCGGATGCTCGATGCGGCGGGGGAGCCGGTGGACCGCGTCGAGGCGGCAAATCCCGACCAGCGCGCTGTCGAGAAAGTAGCCGGCCGCCTTGAGGTGACGCGCCCGCTCGTCGGGATCGTCCGGAATCTCGGCCGCGGCCGCATTGCGGTCGCCCTGCCGCACGGCATCGAGCGCGCAGAGAAACTCGCTCATCGCGTCCGCGAGTCCGCCCGCCCCGCCGGTCGGGCTCAACGTGCCGTCGCCGGCGACCCGCCCGAGATCCGGCATCTCGGTGGTGCGGCCGAGCCGTTCGGACGGATACGGCCCGAGATGCACCGGACGCTTCGCATGCGAGAAGAGCTGCATCGATCCTGGTCCCGACCTTCGCGGTCCGGGACGCGAGCCGCCACCGCGCTGGCGACCGCATAGGCACAATGCCCGCGTCCACTGCGGGAGAGATGATTTCCGAGCGCCGCGAACTTGCCGAGACGCCGTTTGGAATGGATCGAATGCGCGGATGGAATTGTCAGGGATCGCAGTCGGCCTCGCCGCGGCGGCGCGACCGGAACAGTTGGAAGATGCGGCCACGCAGCCAGCGATGCCCCGCGTCGTGATGGACGCGCTCGTGCCACACCTGCGAGATCTCGATGCGCGGCAGCGGGAACGGCGGCTCGATGACGGCGAGCGGCAGATCTCCGATCAGATAGGAGGCGAGCCGTGCCGGCATGGTGCCGATCGCCTCGGTCCGGCTCGCCACGAACGCACAGCTCACGAAGTTCGGCACGCGGAGCCGGATGCTCTCGGGCGCGAGCCGTGCGGTCATCTCGCGCTCGAGCTGCTGGTGCGCCGCGTGTCCGATGCTGGAGCCGGTGACCAGGATGTGGCGCTCCGCCAGGAAGGCATCGAGCCGCGACAGCAGATCGCGGCGCGGATGATCGCGGCGCACGACACTGACATAGGGATCGACATAGAGCTTCTGGCGCTGGAGACCGCCGATCTCGCCCGGAAAGGTGCCGAGCGCCACGTCCGCCTCGCCGCTCTCCAGCTTGGCGGAGACATGGCGCGCATCGAGCGGAACCGCGCGTAACCGCAGGCCACCACCGGCGCGCTCGAGCGCGGTCATGATCTGCGGCACGAGATGCACCATGCCGACCTCGCTGACCAGCACGCGGAACTCACGGGTGGACGTCGCCGGGTCGAAAGCAGCGGTCGCCGATTTGAGGTGATCAGATACCGCGAGCAGCCCCCGCAGCGGCTCGGCGAGCTCGGCGGCGCGCGGCGTCGGCTCCATCCCCAGCCCGACGCGCACCAGCAGCGGATCACCGAAATGTGCACGCAGCCGCGCCAGCATCTTGCTCACCGTCGGCTGCGTGGTCTCCAGGATGACGGCCGCCTTGGTGAGGCTGCGCACCTCCAACAGAAGCGCGAGCAGCTTGAGGTGGCGCAGGCTGATGTCGCCATCATTCATGAGGAGAATTCGACGAATTCCGTTGCGGGAATGGCTCAGTGTAGGGACCGCCGTTAGGCTTCTGTCAAGCGCGGGCAGCGTCTCACGGAGGACCGCAGATGGACGAGAAGAAGGATGGACCGCAAGACGGCCTCAGCGACTGGGGCATTCCCGGCACCTACATCTTCGACCACACACGGTCGCGCGTCGGCTTCGAGCTGAACAAGCTCGCCTACTCGCTGACGGACCCGCAGAACCGGGAAGCCTTCAAGAAGGATGAAGAAGCCTACATGGCGCGATACGGCCTGACGGAGGCCCAGAAGGACGCGATCCGTCGACGCGACTGGCTGGCGCTCACCAAGCACCACGGCGGCAACATCTACTACATCTACAAGCTCGGCGCCGCCACCGGCTCCGGCCTGTACCACATGGGCGCGCAGATGCGCGGCGAGACCTACGAGCAGTTCCTCGAGACGCGCGGCGCCAAGGGCGCGCGCTGACCGGCCGGCGAGCAACAGGGAGAGACCAGGCATGGCCAAGATCGTCGCCGGAATCGGCAGCAGCCACGTGCCGAGCTTCGGCCCCGCCTACGACGGCCGCAAGTTCGAGGACCCGGATTGGAAGCCGCTCTTCGACGGCTACGTGCCCGTGAGGGAATGGCTGCGCGACACGGTGAGGCCGGACGTCGCCATCGTGGTCTACAACGATCACGGCTCCGACTTCAGCCTCGATCGCGTGCCGACCTTCGCGATCGGCGTCCGCGACATCTACGAGCAGGCCGACGAAGGCTTCGGCACCCGGCCGCTGCCGCCCGTGAAGGGTGACGCCGACCTGTCCTGGCACATCGCCAAGGCCGTGATCTACGACGAGTTCGATCTGACCGTCTGTCAGGAGATGAAGGTCGACCACGGCATGATGGCGCCGCTGCCGCTGCTGTTCTCGCACGATCCCGACTGGGCCGTTCGGGTGGTGCCGATCGTCGTCAACGTCATCCAGCATCCGCTGCCGACGGCGCGCCGCTGCTTCCGGCTCGGACAGGCCATCGGCCGCGCCGTCGCCTCCTATCCGGAGGACCTCAAGGTGGTCGTCGTCGGCACCGGCGGCATGTCGCATCAGCTCCATGGCGAGCGCTTCGGCCATCTCAGCGAAGCGTTCGATCGCCGCTGGCTCGACCTGATCGCGCGTGATCCGGAGGAGCTGTGCCGGATGACGCACGAAGAGATCATGGCGGCGGCCGGGGCCGAGTCGGTCGAGCTGATCATGTGGCTGGTCATGCGCGGCGCCCTGGCGGGCGGTGCGGTCGAGCGCAAGCACCTCAACTACTACGCCCCGATGACGACCGGCATGGGCCTCATCTCGCTCGCGGCCGCCTAGCGATCCAGCCATGGCGCAGAACGGCAGCTCCCCCGCCTCCCCGGCCGCCCCGCGACCATCGCGCCGCCACACGGGAGCGGCGGTCCGCCGCCGCACCCGGGTCGCCGTGATCGGCGGCGGCCCCGCCGGCCTCCTCCTCTCGCACATGCTGCATCTCGGCGGCGTCGACAGCATCGTGGTGGAGCGCCAGACCAAGGCGCACGTCCTGTCGCGCATCCGCGCCGGCGTGCTGGAGGAGGGCACCGTTCGGCTCCTGCGCGATGTCGGGCTCGGCGACCGCATGGATCGCGAGGGCAAGCCGCACGACGGCACCGTGATCGCCTGGCAGGATCGGGCGCCGTTCCTCATCGACACTCACAAGCACACCGGCCGCAAGATGATGGCGTACGGCCAGACCGCCATCACCCAGGATCTCTATGCGGCCTACGAGAGGCGCGGCGGCGAGCTCGTCGAGGGCGCCGCCGATGTCCGCCTGCACGACGTCACCAGCGACTCCCCCTTCGTCACCTTCACCCGGGACGGCATCGCTCACCGCATCGACTGCGACGTCGTGGCGGGCTGCGACGGCTTCCACGGCGTCTCGCGGCAGAGCATCCCGGCCGACGTCCTGCGCACCTTCGAGCGCGCCTATCCGTTCGGCTGGCTCGGCATCATGTCGGAGACGCCGCCGCTCGACGACATCATCTATGCCCAGCACGAGCGCGGCTTCGCGCTCGCCTCCCAGCGCTCGCCGATGCTGTCGCGCTACTACGTCCAGTGCCCGATCGGCACCGATCTGGCCGACTGGCCGGACGACCGATTCTGGGCCGAGCTGAAGGCCCGGTTTCCCAAGCCGCTCGCCGACCGCATCGCCACCGGGCCGTCGATCGAGAAGTCGATCGCACCGCTGCGCAGCTTCGTGGCCGAGCCGATGCGCTATGGACGGCTGTTCCTGGCCGGCGATGCCGCCCACATCGTGCCGCCGACCGGGGCCAAGGGGCTCAATCTTGCCGTCTCGGACGTGTTCTATCTCCAGCGCGCCCTCGTCGCCCACTTCAAGGCCGGCGACGATCGCTGGCTCGATTCCTACTCGGAGACTGCGTTGCGGCGGGTCTGGGGGGCGGAGCGGCTGTCCTGGTGGCTGACGCGGCTCCTGCATGTCTTCCCCGAGCAGGACGGCTTCGACACCCGGGTGAATCAGAACGAGTTCGATCACCTGTGTGCCTCGCCGACCGCCCAGGCGGCCTTGGCCGAGCAGTATATCGGCCTGCCTCTGGAAACCTGAGCGACGGCAGCACGCCACCGCGGCGGCACGCCATTGCGGCGGCACGCCGCCTCAGCGGCCCGCCGGCAGCACTCGCGCTACGGCGGCCTCGACCTCGGCGACCGCGCAGCGGCCGCCGTCGCGGCCGAGCGTCACGATCGGCCCGGTTCCGGTCGGCCCGGTCAGCATCGGCTCGCTGCCGACGAAGATCGACACCAGCGGCACGCCGAGCGCCGCGGCGAGATGCAGGAGCCCGGTATCGACGCCGACCACCACGGTGGCACCGGCGATCAGCCGCGCCACCTCGTCGAGCGGCCGGCGGTCGGGCACCCGGGCGCCCGGCAATGCGGCGGCGAGCCGGCGCGCCCGCGCCGCCTCGGCCTCGGTGCCCCAGGGCAGCACCAGCTCGAGCCCGCGCGCCGCCAGCGACCGCCCCAGCGCCACCCAGTGGTCCTCGGGCCATTCCTTCTCGGGACGGGCGGTGGCGTGCAGCAGCACCGCATAAGGCGCCCCTGCCCCGCCGACCGGCGCCAGCGTGGCGCGGTCGAGCCCGTAGTCGATCGGTCCCTCCGGCGCATAGCCGAGCGCCCGGCCGGTCAGCAGACGGTTGCGGTCGACCGCATGCAGCTCGCGCCCCACCGCGTGGCGGACGTCGTAGCTCGCGCTCGCCAGCGCCTCGCGCACGCTGCGCCGATCGTAGCCGTGGCGGGGACCGCGGACGAGCCGGGTGATCACCGCGGTACGCACCAGGCCCTGGGTGTCGATCACGGTGTCGTAGGAGCGCGCCCGCAGCCGTGCCACGAAGCGGCCGATCTCGCGCCAGGTGGCGGCCCGCCCGAGCTGCCGCCGCCAGCGCCGCCAGGCCACCGGGATCACCTCGTCGACCCCGGGATGCAGGCGGGCGAGCGGCGCGAACGCCTCCTCGACCACCCACGCGAGGCGAACCGCCGGGCGGTGACGGCGCGCATCGGTGACAGCCGGCATGTTGTGCACCACGTCGCCGAGCGAGGAGGTCTTGATGAACAGGATGTCGACCATGAGGTGTGAAATCGCTGCGGCGGGGCGCGGTTTTCTAGTACAGGGGGGGACCGTTGTCACCCGCGCGCGAGACCGGCATAGGAAGCGGGTGGCCGGCCGGTGTGGGGCTGGACGAGTCCGAAGGCGGACAGGTCCGTCCCGGCCAGGAGGGGCGAATGAGTGTTCTCGTGACCGGCGGCGCCGGCTATATCGGCAGCCACATGGTGCTGGCGCTGCGCGACGCCGGCGAGCGCGTGGTGGTGCTCGACAATCTGTCGACCGGCTTCCGCTGGGCCGTGCCCGAGGACGTGCCCTTCGTGGCCGGCGACACCGGCGACCAGGCGCTGGTGTCGCGGCTGATCGCCGAGCACGACGTCGAGGCGATCATCCATTTCGCCGCCTCGCTGGTGGTGCCGGAATCGGTCAGCCGGCCGCTCGCCTATTACAAGAACAACACCGCCAACTCGCGCAGCATGATCGAATGCGCCGTCGAGGGCGGCGTCGAGCACTTCATCTTCTCCTCCACGGCCGCCGTCTACGGCAACCCGGCCCGCGTTCCGGTCGGCGAGGACGATGCGCCGGCGCCGATGTCGCCCTACGGCGCGTCCAAGCTGATGACCGAGACCATGCTGCGCGACGCCTCGGCGGCGCACGGGCTCGGCCATGTCATCCTGCGCTACTTCAACGTCGCCGGCGCCGATCCGGCGCTGCGCATCGGCCAATCGACGCGCGACGCCACCCATCTGATCAAGGTCGCGGTCGAGACGGCGCTCGGCCTGCGGCCCAAGATGGACGTGTACGGCACCGATTATCCGACCCGCGACGGCACCTGCGTACGCGACTACATCCACGTCACCGACCTGGTCGCGGCGCATGCCGACGCGCTGCGGCATCTGCGCGGCGGCGGCGCCTCGACGACGTTCAATTGCGGCTACGGCCGCGGCTTCTCGGTGCTGGAGGTGATCGAGACGGTGAAGCGGGTCGCAGGCGTCGACGTCCGCGTCGACACGGCACCGCGCCGCCCGGGCGACCCGGCCGAGATCGTCGCCTCGTCGGATCGCATCCGCGCCCGGCTCGGCTGGCAGCCGCGCCACGACGATCTCGACGAGATCGTCGCCCATGCGCTCGCCTGGCAGCGCAAGCTCTCGGCCCGCGGCGGCTGACGGAGTTCGGCGGAGCGGCACCGGGCCGCCCCTCCAGAGCTGATCGACCGGGTGGCCAGCGGCGATCGCGGCACCTAGGATGGAGGTCCTGCAACCAAGAACACGCCGGGAACGCCATCATGATCCGCCCACTCGCCCGCTCGCTGCTCGCTACCCTGCCGCTCGCTGCCCTGCTGATCGCCGCTCCGCCCGCGACCGACCCGGCCGCCGCCCAGCCGTCGCGCGATCAGGACGCGCTCGTCACCGTCCGCATGATGAGCCCGGAGACGGCGCTCGACCTCGCCCGCGCGGCGCTCGCCGAGTGCCGCCAGCGCGGCTACCAGGTCGCCGTCGCGGTGGTCGACCGCGCAGGCGTCGCCCAGGTGGTGCTGCGCGATCGGCTCGCCGGGCCGCACACGCCGGCGACGGCGACCGGCAAGGCGTGGACCGCGGTGTCGTTCCGCACCAGCACCAGCGACCTCGTGGCGGCGACCCCACCCGGATCGCCGCAGGCCGGCGTGCGCAGCGTCCCGGGCGTCATCATCCTGGGCGGCGGCGTGCCGGTCGAGGGCGGCGGCAGCATGGTGGGGGCGGTCGGCGTCTCCGGGGCGCCGAGCGGCGAGGCCGACGACGGCTGCGCCAAGGCCGGCATCGAGGCGGTCCGCGACCGGCTCGACTTTTGAGCCAAGGCGCGGCCTCGCAGCACTCCCAAGCAGGCGCGGTCACGCAACCAAAGGTTGCGATTAGATACCCAGTCATCACAGAGCCCCGCGCCCGGCGCCGCTCTGCCTCCCGGGCCGTCACAGCCTTGTCATATTTGGGCTGACTCCCACGCCGTTCGCGTCCATAGCTCACCCGCGAGGCCGACCGTCGTGGGTCGGCCCGACGACGCGCGCTCCGGACCGACCGCTCCCGCCGGCCGCCCGGGCCGCCCATCTACGAGGCTCCGAATGCTCGGCTGGTTTCAGGCGCTCATGCCCAAGGAAGAGCGCTTCTTCGATCTCTTCGTCCGACACGCCGAGACCGTGGTGGCCGGCGCCGAGGCGCTGCGCGGGCTGCTCACCGAGGGCGGCGACCGCATCCCCCACTACGTGCGGCTGATCGTCGAGCGCGAGACCGAGGCCGACGACATCACCCGCGGGGTGCTGCTGGCGGTGCGGCGCAGCTTCATCACCCCGTTCGACCGCGGCGACATCCAGGGCCTGATCTCCTCCATGGACGACGCCATCGACCAGATGCACCAGACCGCCAAGGTGATCACCCTCTACGAGGTCGACCGCTTCGAGCCCGCCATGGTCGAGATGGGGACCATCATCCTGCAAGCCGCGGAGCTGACCCGGCGGGTGGTGCCGCTGCTGCGCACCATCGACAAGAACGTCGCGGCCATCAACACGCTCACCGAGGAGATCACCCGCATCGAGGAGCGGGCCGACCAGCTGCACGACCACGGCCGCAAGGCACTGTTCCAGGCCCACCGGCAATCCGACCCGATGGCCTTCATCGTCGGCATCGAGGTCTACAGCCATCTCGAGAAGGTGGTCGACCGCTTCGAGGACGTCGCCAACAAGATCAGCGACATCGTCGTCGAGCAGGTGTGAGGCCGCCGGGATGGACGCGACCCTCGCGCTGCCGCTGCTGATCGGCCTGATCGGCGTGGCGCTGCTGTTCGATTTCCTGAACGGCCTGCACGACGCGGCGAACTCGATCGCCACCATCGTGTCGACCCGGGTGCTGCGGCCCCAATACGCCGTCGCCTGGGCGGCGTTCTTCAACTTCATCGCCTTCCTGTTCTTCGGCCTGCACGTCGCCCAGACCATCGGCACCGGCATCGTCGACGCCGGCGTGATCGATCCGCGCGTGGTGTTCGGGGCGCTGATGGGCGCCATCGCCTGGAACGTCATCACCTGGCTGTTCGGCATCCCGTCTTCGAGCTCGCACGCGCTCATCGGCGGCCTGCTCGGCGCCGCCATCACCAAGGCCGGAGCCGGCGTCGTGGTGTGGAGCGGCTTCGGCAAGACCGCCGCCGCCATCGTGCTGTCGCCGCTGGTCGGCTTCTCGCTGGCGCTGCTGCTGATGCTGATCGTGTCCTGGCTGCTCGTGCGCCAGACCCCGTTCTCGGTCGACAACGCCTTCCGCAGCCTGCAATTCGTCTCCGCCTCGCTGTACTCGCTCGGGCACGGCGGCAACGATGCCCAGAAGACCATGGGCATCATCGCGGTGCTGCTCTACTCGCAAGGCTACATGGAGGGCGGCTTTCACGTTCCGTTCTGGGTGGTGATCACCTGCCAGGCCGCCATGGGGCTCGGCACCCTGTTCGGCGGCTGGCGGATCGTCCACACCATGGGGTCGCGCATCACCCGGCTGACGCCGCTGCAAGGCTTCTGCGCCGAGACCGGCGGCGCCATCACGCTGTTCATGGCGACCGGGCTCGGCATCCCGGTCTCCACCACCCACACCATCACGGGCGCCATCGTCGGCGTCGGCGCCGCCCGCCGGGTGTCGTCGGTGCGGTGGCATATTGCCGGCAGCATCGTTATTGCATGGGTGGTCACCATGCCGGCGTCCGGCCTGATCGGCGCCGCCTTTTATCTCCTCTGCGGCCTGTTTCTGTAAGGTACCCGAATTGCCCACTCGACGCTCCTCCCCGGCCCCCAAGCGCTCGCTGCAATATGCGGCGGTGCCGTATCGCCGCAACGAGGACGGCGAGATCGAGGTGATGCTGGTGACGTCCCGCGAGACGCGGCGGTGGATCGTCCCCAAGGGCTGGCCGATTCGGGGCGCCAAGCCGCACCTCTCGGCCGCCCGCGAGGCGCTGGAGGAGGCGGGCGTCGTCGGCGAGACCGGGCCGGAACCGATCGGCTCCTACCGCTACGACAAGCGGCTCAAGAACGGCACCACGGCGCGCTGCCTGGTCGAGGTGTTTCCGCTCGCCGTCACCGGCCAGCGCAAGCGCTGGCGCGAAAAGGGGCAGCGGGAGATCCGCTGGTTTCCCCTGCCGGAGGCGGCCCGGGCCGTCGAGGAGACGGGCCTGCGCCGGCTGTTGCGCCAGTTCGACCAGCTGGTGCCGGACGACGAGCCCGACGAGGATTGACGGGCAGTGCTGCCGCCGATTGAGGCAGCGGCGCCACCTTTGCCGAGATGATTGCCCAATTGGGCCGCAGATCCGTCCCCGATCGGTGCCAGGGTCCGGCCACCGCCGGGCTGCCGCGGCTGCGCCGATCCGGCTGCGGTCGCGCTACGGTCTGGCGGGTGTGCGGAGTTTCGTGATGGTCCGACCCGTCCGGTCGGCCGGCCTCGCCGGCCTTCTCATGTTCGCGGCCGCGGTGCTGCCGCTCGCCGGCTCGCCGGTCCGCTCTGCGGCCGCGACGCCCGAATGCCTCGCCGCCCCCGACGGCACCGCGACCGCCGGGCGCCACTGGTTCTACCGGCTCGACCGCGCCACCAATCGCAAATGCTGGTATCTGCGCGACCGCGAGCCCGCGGCGCGCTCCACCGACACCACCGGGGCGCTGCCGGCCACCGGCACGGCGGCGGCCGACCCGCTCGTCCCGGTGGCGCACCCCCTTCCGGCAAGGCACGCGGCGCCGAGCCCGGCCGGACGGCCGCTCACCGCCGACGAGCGCGCCGCCCTCTACGGCGAGTTCCTGGCCTGGCGGCTGCGCCAGGTGTCCCGCCAGGGCGAGCCGGACGGCCCCGCCGCGGCCCCCGGGACCCGACATTGACGGGTGATGCGCCTGTGGTATGGCCGGATCTTCGGCCCGTGCCGTCGTGGTCGGGTCGGCCCTCCCACCCTCCTCCTCGCAGAGATCCCACATGAGCGCCCAGGCGAGCTACGTCATCGATCCTCCGCCCCAGACAGCGCTGGCCATCGCCGGCTCGGACGCGCTGTTTCCGGTTCGCCGGGTGTGGTGCGTCGGCCGCAACTATCTCGAGCACATCCGCGAGCTGGGGAACGACGAGCGCGAGCCGCCCTTCTTCTTCGCCAAGCCGGCCGATGCGGTGGCGCCGGATGGCGCCACCATCCCCTACCCGCCGCTGACCGCCGACCTGCATCACGAGGTCGAGCTGGTGGTCGCGCTCAAGGGTGGCGGCCGCAACATCCCCGCCGACAAGGCGCTCGATCTCGTCTTCGGCTATGCGGTCGGCATCGATCTCACCCGCCGCGACCTCCAGATGGCGGCGCGGAAGATTCAGCGGCCGTGGGAGATCGGCAAGGCGTTCGACGCCTCGGCGCCGTGCGGCGCGCTGAAGCCCGCGACCGCGATCGGGCATCCGAGCAAGGGCCGCATCACCCTGTCGTGCAACGGCACGCTACGCCAGGATGGCGACCTTTCGCAGATGATCTGGAACGTTCCCGAGGTGATCGCCAAGCTGTCCGAGATGGTGGCGCTCGCGCCGGGCGACATCATCCTGACCGGCACCCCGGCCGGCGTCGCCGCCACCGTGCCGGGCGACCGGCTGGACTGCGCGATCGAGGGTGTCGGCACGCTCGGCGTGACGATCGGCGAGCCGCTGAGGTGACGCCCCCGGCTTCCCTCTCCCGCCGGGGAGACGGGAAGCCGCCGCTCACATGCCGAGATACGCCTGCCGGACGCGGTCGTCGGCCAACAGCTCCTCGCCGGTGCCGGCGAGGGTGATGCGGCCGTTCTCCAGCACATAGGCGCGGTCGGCGAGCTTGAGCGACAATGCGACGTTCTGCTCGACCAGCACGCAGGTGAGCCCTTCGTGATTGAGCGCACGGATCGTGCGCAGCATCTCGTGGACGATCGCCGGGGCGAGCCCGAGCGACGGCTCGTCGAACATCACGAGATCGGGCAGGCCCATCAGGCAGCGGCCGATCGCCAGCATCTGCTGCTCGCCGCCCGACAGCGTGCCGGCGGTCTGCTTCAGCCGCTCCTCGAGGATCGGGAACATCGCGAAGACGCGGGCGAGCTGGCGGTCGCGGTGCGCGCGGGCGCGCGGCAGCAGCGCCCCCATGTCGAGATTCTCGGCGACCGTCAGGGTGGGGAACACCTGCCGCCCCTCCGCCACCTGGCCGATGCCGAGATTGCACACCCGGTGGCTCGGCAGGCCGGCGATGTCGGCGCCGCGATAGCCGATGCGGCCGTGGGTCGGCCGGATCATGCCCGCGATGGTGCGGATCAGCGAGGTCTTGCCGGCGCCGTTGGCGCCCACGATGGCGACGATGCTGCCCTCGGCGACGTCGAAGGAGACGCGGTCGAGCGCCTGGGCGTCGCCGTAATGCACGTCGAGATCGCGCACCTGGAGCATCAGGGAGCGGCCTCCGCGCCGAGATAGGAGGAGATCACCTTGGCGTCGCGCACCACCTCCTCGGGCTTGCCTTGCGCGATCGGGGCGCCGTGATGCAGCACCAGCATGTGGCCGGCGAGCGCCATCACGGCGCGCATGACGTGCTCGATCAGCAGGATGGTGGTGCCCATCTCGCGGTTGATGCGACGCAGGATGTCGACCATGCGGTCGGTCTCGGTGGGCCGCAGCCCGGCCATCACCTCGTCGAGCAGCAGCAGCTTCGGATCGGTGGCGAGCGCACGGGCGAGCTCCAGCCGCTTGCGGTCCGGCAGCGTCAGCGACGAGGCGACGATGTCGCGCTTGTCGTGGAGATCGAGGGTCGCCAGCACGTCGCGGGCGTGGCGGCGGGCCGCCTCCATGTCGGTGCGGTGCAGGATCGCGCCGATCACCACGTTGTCCTCGACCGTCAGGGCCGGGAACGGCCGCACGATCTGGAACGTGCGGGCGACGCCGCGGCGGCAGACCGCATCCGGGGTCAGCCCGTCGATGCGCTCGCCACGAAACGCGATGGTGCCCTGATTGGGCTTCAGCACGCCGGCGATCATGTTGAACAGCGTCGTCTTGCCGGCCCCGTTGGGGCCGATGACGGCGAAGATCTCGCCGGCCGCCACCGTGAACGACACCCGGTCCACCGCCACCAGGCCGCGGAAGCGCTTGCCGACGTCGGAGACCTGGAGGAGCGCGGTCACGAGCGGCGCCTCACCAGGCCGAGCCGGCGCGACAGCCAGGGCCACACGCCGCCGGGCACCAGGTAGATGATGATCATCAACACGAGGCCGAAGAAGATCGCCTTGGCGCCGGGCGCATTGAGGCCGACCTTGTCGGTGACGGCAATCAGCAGCTCGCCGAGCGGGGTGAGCACGAAGGCGCCGATCACCGGGCCGAACACGGTGCCGAGCCCACCCACGATGGGGCCGAGGATCAGCTCGATCGACCGGCTCATCTCGAACACCTGCGCCGGGAACAGGTTGTTGTAATAGAAGGCGTAGAACACGCCGCCGACGGCCGTCATGGCGGACGAGATCAGCACCGCCTTCATCTTGGCGCGGAACACGTCGATGCCGAGCGCACGCGCCGCCGTCTCGTCCTCGCGGATCGCCATCCACTGGTGGCCGAGGCGCGAGCGCGCCAGCCAGGCGGTGAGCAGCACCGCGGCGCCCGCCAGCACGAAGGCGAGATAGTAGAAGAAGAGCTGGCCGCCGCGCAGATTCCACCACTCGCCGAGCCGGCTCTCCTGATACGGGATGAACAGGCCGCCGGCGCCGCCGAGCGGGCCGATATGATCGAAGCCGATGCGGGTGAACTCGGCGAACGCGATGGTCAGCAGCGAGAAGTAGACACCTTCGATGCCGAACCGGAAGGCGAGCCAGCCGATGAACGCCCCGAAGGCGGCCGCGATGGCCACCGCCGGGATCACACCGAGCCACGGGCCGATGCCGAAATGCACCCACAGGCCGGCCGCCACGTAGCCGCCGAGCCCGACATAGAGGGCGTGGCCGAGCGAGAGCTGACCGGCATAGCCCATCATCAGGTTCCACGCCTGCCCGACATAGACGAAGTAGAGGATGAGCGTCAGCACCGAGAGCAGGTAGCGCGTGGCCACCACGGGAGCGAGCAGCATCGCCACGACGGCGACCACCAGCACCACCTGGCCGCGGCGGTTCATGTCGCGCCAGAGCGAGATCATGCCGGCTTCTTCCCGAGCAGGCCCTGCGGGCGGAGCACCAGCACGGCGATCAGCAGCGCGAACGAGAACATGCTCTTCATCGATGGTGCGATCAGGAAGCCGGCCACCGCCTCGGAGACGCCGATCAGCAGGCCGGCGACGAGCGCACCCGCCATCGAGCCCAGACCGCCGATGATCACGATGGTGAAAGCGAGCAGCGTGTAGGCGGGCCCGAGGCCCGGCACCGGGTCCGCGATGGTCACCATCAGGGCACCGGCCGCCCCGACGCAGGCGAGGCCGATGCCGAACGTCACCGCATAGAGGCGCCGCACGTCGAGCCCCACCACGGCGGCGCCGACCAGATTGTCGGCGCAGGCGCGGATCGCCGTGCCGGTGCGGGTGAAGCGGAAGAAGCCGAACAGCGCCGCGCACACGGCAAGCGCCGCCACGGCGGCGTAGACGCGCACCTTGTCGATGATCAGCGGCCCGACCAGGTAGCTGTCGAAGGCGTAGGGCAGATTGGCCGGCTGCGCGTCGGGCCCGAACACGATCAGCAGCCCGTTGACCAGCACGATGGCGACGCCGACCAGCAGGATGAACTGCTGATAGTCGGGCCGTCCCACGAAGGCGTTGATCAACGTGCGCTGAAGCGCGAAGCCGACGACGAAGAACACCGCCGCGATCGGCAGCATCGACCACAGCGGATCGACGCCCCACGCCCGGAACAGCACGAAGGCCGCGTACATGGCCACCACGGCGAACTCGCCATGGGCGAAGTTGACCAGCCGCACCACGCCGAAGATGGCCGACAGGCCGAGCGCCATGAGGCCGTAGAGAAGGCCGGTGAGGACGCCCTGGACGACGACGTTGAGCCAGATCGACAGCATCGGGGGTGGACGGGATCACCGGATCGGAGTGAAGACGCGCGTACACCTCCCCGGGCGGGCGGCCGGAGGCCGCCGCCACAGACAGGTGCCGGATCGCGACGAGTTACCTCAGGTCGGTGACGGCGCGCAACCTCCGTTCGCGGCCAGCGACAATGCGGCCGGGAGGGCACCCTGCCCTGCCGACGCCACGCAACCGATCGGGCGCCGCCGGTCACGGGCCGGCGGCGCCCAGCCCGATCAGGACCGTCCCTGCCAGGACGGCATCGGCAGCACCGGCGCCGAGACGGCGATCTCGGGCGGCAGTACGACGGTCGGGGTGCGGTTGCGGTTCTGCACCACGGCGGCCTGGATGTTGTTGTTCTGCCCCTTCTCGTCGAACTGGATCGGCCCGCCGGTCATCACATGCTCGGCGATGTTGGTGGCCTTCACGGCCTCCATCAGGGCCTTGCCGTCGGTGCTGCCGGCCCGCTTGAAGGCGTCGGCCGCCACCATGATGCCCTCGAAGGTGAAGCCGGCGTTGAAGCAGTCGACCTCGAAACGGTTGGTCGGATGCGCCGTCTTGAAGGCGGCGGCGAGCGCCTGGGTCATCTGTGCCTTCGGGTTCGCCCACGGCAGATTGTAGAGATGGAAATCGGCGAGCGGGCCGAGCGCCTGATAGAACTCCTCGTCGTAGAGGCCGGGCGAGCCGGGCGACACGATCGCCTTGGGCTCGAAGCGCTGGCGCACCATGTCGCGCACCAGCTTGATGGCGTCGGACGAGCGGGTGGTGACCAGCACCAGCTCGGGCGCGAGCGCGCGGATCTTGGTGACCTCGACGGCGAGATCCTGCGCCTTGGGATCGTAGGCGATCGACTCGAGCAGCGGGAACGGCATCTGGGCGGCCGGGAACAGCCGGTCCATGGCGGCCCGCTGGGCGGTGCCGAAGGTGTCGTTGGCGTGCACGAACACGGCGTTCTTGAACGGCACGCTGGTGGCCGCCATCAGGTCCTTCACCAGCCGCAGGCCGCCGCTGACGAGCTGCGGGTTGGTCTGGAAGTTGCGGACCAGATACTTGTAGCCCTGCTCGGTGAGCTGCGGCACCGAGCCGATGTTGATCACCAGCGGCACCTGGCGCTGCTCGCAGACCTGGGCGATCGCCAGGGTGGCGCCGGACTCGAAGGCGCCGACCACGCAGTTGGCCCCCTCGGCAATGGCCCGCTCGGTCTGGGTCCGCGCCACGTCGACATTGGATTCGAAGTCGACATTGATCAGCTCGACCGCATAGCCGAAATCGGCCAGCACCTTGGGCGACACCACGGCGCCCCGATGGCAGGCCTGGCCGGCGGCGGCGAGCAGCCCGGACCGCGGCAGCAGCACCGCCACCTTGAGGGCCTTGGCCTGGGCCCGCACCACGGCGGGCGCCGCCAGCATCGCCCCGGCGGCCACGGCGCCGCCCAACACTTGCCGCCGGCTGGGCCGGACCCGGGTCTCCGAACGCATGCGAACCATCCTCCTGAAAACGACCGTCTCTTGCGAATTCGGCGCGGATCGTAGGGGGCGGGCCGAGGGCGGGCAAGCGCCTCTTCGGTGGCGCGGCGGGGCCGCGAGACCGAAGGCGACGGCAGCTCGGGTCACCCGGGTGACGACAGCGTGCGGGGCAGACGGAAATCCGCGATGGCGGCCAGCGCCGGCGGGTCGATCAGCCGCAGGGAGGCGGCTTTCAGCTCGATCAGCCGCTCGCGTCGAAGCTGTTGCAGCGTGCGGTTGACATGCACCACGCTCAGGCCGAGCGCATCGGCGAGCGTCTCCTGGGTGAGCGGCATTGGCACGAACGAGCCGAGCGGATAACCGATCTCGTCGAGCCGATGGCCCAGCTCCACCAGCAGGTGGGCGAGGCGCTCATAGGCGCTCTGCCGGCCGAGACGCACCACATGGTTGAGCAGATACGCTTCCTGCCGCGCCTGCGCGGCGGCCCAGGCCCGCGCCAGGCCGGGAAAGCGCTCGGGCTCGCGCACCATCTCGAACAGGCAGCCGGTTCCGGCGAGCGACACCGCCGTCAGGGTGACGGCCGAGCTCGCCGCGCAGGCGCCCGGGAGCGGGGGGCCATCGAGCAGGCCGGGGTGACCGAACAGGTCGCCGGGCAGCAGGAAGTCGAAGATCTGGCGGCGGCCGTCGGCGAGGAGGCGCAGCCGGCAGGCCCAGCCCGCGAGCAGCGCACTCGGCTTGTGCAGCGGCTCTCCCTCGCGGTGCAGCGCGGTTCCGGCCGGCACGAAGGCGGCGGCCGCGCAGCTCTGGCGGATGATCGACCGCTCCTCGGCGGACAGAGGGGCGAAGCTCGACAAGCGCAGCCACAGGATCTCGTGCGGCCTGCGGTCGCCCATCTGCGGCTTGCCGGCGGCAGCGGCCATGGCGATCCTTCGGGCGCGGCCGCCGGTGGCCGGCGGGCGCGGACGGACGGCGCGGGGCTCCGGCCCCGATCGATGGGGAACCGCACGGCCGCCCGCTGGTTCCGAGGCGATGCCGGAGCGCCGGGCCAGGCGGCCGGGGCGGCGGTGCCGGCCGGCCCGTCGCGAAGCGCTCGACGAGCAATGCCGGCAGATGTTGCTGCATCGCGATAACAACATCCAAGACGAAATCGGTCGGTCGCGGTGACGACAAAGTCTCGGACCAAAGGAACCAGGTCCGCAACGCGCGACTTGAAGAGACGTCCGCGACCGCACATCACGAAATCGCGAGTCCGACATCGAAATCATTGGTATGGATCGCAAAAAGAACATTCATTAACCCACGACAACGTCGTGATATTTTTTTGCGCCCGGAACGGCACCCGCCGGGCCGTACTTTCGATTGCAGGAGGCTCGCCGGACGACCGGCAGCCAGCCGACCGCACCGGACCGAGGCGTCGCGCGGCGGTGTCTTTGCCGCAGCGCGATCCGTCGATCCGGTTCACGCGAGGGCCGTGCCCGCGAGCCGCCCTCGCCCGCTCTCGAAAGGAGTGTCCATCGATGTGCGACTACAGCCTGCAACATGTCGCGACACGGGCCGCCAAGGTCGGCGACCAGCTGGTGACGACCAAGTTCAACAATTCGATCACCCGGGGCTTCTCCGAGGTCGGGGTGCCGAACGTGGCCGTCTGCATCCTGCCGGGAACCGAGCTCGCCTTCGAGCACGACGTCGAGTGCGATCACGCCCTCGGCTTCTTCCCGAGCCGCAAGCTGCGCGAGCGGGTCGCCCGCTTCCGCCAGATCAACATGGACAACCCTTACGAGCATCATGACGCGCTCGAGTTCCCGAGCGGCCAGGTGGTGCTACTGACCCGCCTGTGCGAAGGCCAGGCGGCGACGGTGCTCCAGCTCCCGGCCGGCGCGACGACTGGCGAGGAGCATCACCACGATCAGGCGGCCGACGAGACGTCCGCCCCGGCCACGCAACCCGACCGGGCCATCGTCTGACGGCCCACCAAGAGCGGTCCTCCGCCTCCTCGCGTGTCGCGAGACGGGTCGCCGGGACACACCCGGCGGCCCGTCTTTGTGCGCCGCGTCTCGAACCTCGGCGTGGCTGCGGCGTTGACCGTGGCAGCCACCGACGGCCCATTCCACCGGGCCATTCTACCCCTCCCGCCATCGGGGACAGCGCTACGTCTCTGGCACCCTTTGGAAAATCTTCGCATCTGCGAAAATGACTTTGCGCGCCTGCGAAACTGTGGTGTGGTAATGGATCACAACGCGATTGCGAGCGAGACTGCCATGTTCGTACGCGAGCATCAGCTTCACGGACACGACGAGATCGTACGCTTTCTCGAGGCGATCAAGCGGCGTGGCTTGATCTCGGAGTATCTGGTCAGCTGGAACGGCCGCGACGGCCGGCTGACCCCCAAGGTCACCGTGTGGCGCCCCTACGGCACCCTGCCGGTGCACCGGGTGCGCGGCGCGATCGCGCGCAAGCTGTTCGGTCTCATTCCGGCCGAGCGCATCAACATCATCGCCGACCAGGGGCAAGCCTGACGCCCCCCGCCGTCTCGATCCGCGGTCGCGTCGATTTCAGCTCGCGCTCGATCTGAGGTTGCGCTCGATTCGTCGGCCCGTCACGGACCGGGCCAGCCTGGCATCCCGACACACATCCTGACGAAAGTCGTGACGGGCGTTTCGACTCTCGCCGTGACGCACCGGCGCGCCCGGCCATTCGACCCGCCGCGCTCAGCCCCGCCGTAACCCGCCTGCCCTGATCAGCCCGCCGCCCCGGCCAGCACCTGGGCCACGAGCTGCTCGCGCCGCGCCGCCGTGCGGCAGCCTTTCACGGTCGCCGCGAAGCCTTCCAGCACGCCGGCCTCGAAGGCGGTCACCACCGTCTCGTGAACGTAGCTCTTGCGGCAGATCGCCGGCGTGTTGGCGAGCGCATCGGCGGCGCTGCGCACCGCGTCCAGCACCTGCCGGCGGCGGCCGCGCGCGCTCGTCGCCGGCACCGTCCGGGCGAGCATCTCCAGCACCATGGCGGAGGCGCACAGGGTGCGGAAGTCCTTCAGCGAGATACGCACGCCGGCGATCTCGCGCAGGAAGGCGTTGATGTCCTCGCGCCGCACGATCCGCACGGCGCCGCTCTCGTCCCGGTACTGGAACAGGCGGCGGCCAGGGAGCCCGAGCAGGCGGCGGACCGCGGCGGCGAGGCGCGGCGCCACCACCTCCTTGTGGACCGGCTTGCCACCCTTGGCCCGGAAGGTGAGCACGACGGTGTCGCCCTCGACCCGGACATTGGACTTCAGCAGCGTGGCGGCGCCGCGGGTGCCGCGCTGGCGCGCATAGGATTCGTCGCCGGCTCGGATCGCCGTGCAGGCGATCAGCTCGACCGCGCTGGCGAGCGCGAAGGCCCGCGAGGGCTGAGCCGCCGCGAGATGGCGGGTGACGGCGCGGCGCACCACCGGAAGGCGCTGCACCAGGCGGAGCAGACGCTGCGCCTTACGCCGCTCGCGCACCGTCGCCCAATCGGGATGGTAGCGATACTGGAGCCGCCCGGCGTCGTCGCGCCCGATCGCCTGGAGATGGGCCCGCGGATTGTCGGCGAAACGCACGTCGCGATAGGCGGGCGGCACCGCCAGGGCGGCGAAGCGAGCGAGCGCCTCCGGGTCCCTCACGCGCCGGCCGTCGGCGGTGCGGTAGATATAGCCGCGACCGCAGCGCACCCGGCGGATCGTCAGATCCTCGGCGCCGACCCGCTCGAGCCCGAGCCGGCCGAGCAGGCGTTCGCCGCGACCACGCGACACGGTGACGTCGCCGTCGGCGGCCGACGCGAGGGCTTCCACGGAAGAGCTGGGCATCACGCCACCCGGTTGTTGTTCTTAGTGGAAAATCAATGCCGATCGCGTCATCCTGGTTCCGGGCGGATCACACCCGGCCGACCGGGCGAGCGTGCAGCGCACGCCCTGCCGTCCTGGCAATACGGCTCCGGACCACCTACATTGGAGCATTGTGACTCGCCGTTTTTTTCAATCTCACCGACGGTCAGGTGACCAATGCAAGTTCCCGTCGAGATCGCCTTCCACAACATCGATTCCTCTGACTGGGCGGAGACGATGATCCGCAACCGGGTCTCGGACCTCGAGCGGTTGTTCGATCGCATCACCTCCTGTCGGGTGCGGGTCGACCAACGCGCCAAGTCGAACGGGACGTCGATCCCGCCGGTGGTGCGCATCGAGATCGGGATTCCGGGGCGCGCCGACCTCGTCGTCAGCCACGAGCCCGAGCACCTCCAGCGCAAGTATCAGCGCCCCGATCTCCAGAAGGCCATCACCGAGGCGTTCCGGATCGCCGAGCGTCAGCTCGTCGGCCTCAAGGAGCAGCGCCAGGGCCGCACCAACGCGCCCTACAGCGACATCCAGAACCAGCGCCTCGGGCAGGTGGCGGAGGTGCAGCCGGACCAGGACTTCGGCTATCTCGTCACCTCGGAGGGCAGCCTGCTCTACTTCCACCGCAACAGCGTTCTGGCGGGCGACTTCGACGCACTCGGGCGCGGCGACGAACTCTACTATGTCGAGGGCGTTGGTGACTCGGGACCGATCGCCACCAAGGTGCGGGTGAAGACCCCCGACTGAGCTTGGCCGCGACAGCGCCCGGCGCCCTCCGGCGCCGGGACGGTCCGAGACATCACGCTCGAACCGAGGACGCTGCCGTGAGCGAGAACCAGGACCCCAAGAGCCCTCCGCCCCACCCCGACCCCAAGAACCGCGACCGCAGCGGCCAGCAGGGCACCCGCGAGCCGTGGAAGGAGCCCGGGCAGCGGTCCCAGCAGACGCAGCGTCAGGACAAAGTGGCGCCGACCGGGCGCCGACCGGCGGGCGGGACCAACGACTGAAGCGGGACCGCGCGAGAACGCGACTCGGAGATCGTTTGGAAACTCGGACGGGCATCCCCTGCGTCGCCGGCATGCCTCCATGCCGCCGGCGCGGGATGCGCTGACAAGCCGGCCTCGCCGTGTTATTTGGAGAGATGGTTGCGCCGTAGGATCAGCGGCCGCTGAAGTCGTCGGCGCCCCCGCGGTCCGGGAGGACGACCTCAGCCGTCGGCCCGCCTGGACAGCGAGACAGGACCGCTCGATGAACATTCAGACGCCCATCGGTCGCCAAGCTCCGGCCGGTCGCAAGACGCGAGCCCCCGCTTCCGGCCCCGCCGTCGACTTCAACACCATGCGGGCCAATGCGCGCGAGGCGAGCGAATTCCTCAAGGCGCTGTCGCACGAGGCGCGACTGATCATTCTTTGCATGCTGACCGAGGGCGAGAAGTCGGTCAGCGAGATCGAGCAGACCGTCAAGCTCCGCCAGCCCGCGGTGTCCCAGCAGCTCGCGCGGCTGCGCGCCGACGATCTGGTCGAGACCCGCCGCGACGGCAAGAACGTCTATTATTCGCTGGCCCGGCCGGAGGTGCGCGAGATCATCGCGGCACTGCACCGCTCGTTCTGCAAGCCCCAGCGCCGCAGCCGCTGAGGAGCGCCAGCACCGCCCGTCGGGCCTGTGCGGCGCGCGGACGCCGACCGCCATTGTCCCGCGGGCGGGAGCCTGCCAGCGAGGCGAGCAGAGCGAACCCTGGAATCTACCCAGCCCACATGGCGAGGACTCCTCCGGATCGGCTTCGCTCGATCCGGGCGAAAGTCACGCGATCAAGGATACGAGCCTCCCGGCTACGAGCCTCCCGGTACCGGCCGAGGACGGGGCGCATGCCCCACCGCGCCCCCAGCCGCGACGCCCGCCGCCGGCGGCCGTCTTACTCGGACGGTGACGCCTCGATCCCGGACGAACGCCCCGTGCGCCGCTCGCCGTTGCTCCACGCCCCACCCGTCCCCTCTGCCCCGTCGTCGGCCGGCGGCATCGTCCCCGCCCCGAGGATATGCTGCCGCAGGGTGCGGATGTGCTGCCGGGCGGCCTTCTCGGCAGCGTCCGGGTCGCGCGCCACGATGGCATCCAGGATGGTGAAGTGCTCGTTGGCGGCCAATGCGAGGCGGGCGCGATGGTCGGCCGAGGTGGCCCGCACCATGCGGAACAGGTTGAGCGAGCCGCGCAGCATGGTCCGCAGCGGAACGTTGCAGGCCGCGTCCACCAGCACCTCGTGAAAACGGACCAGCAGATCGCCGGGGTCCTCGCCGTCCGCCACCACCTCCTCCACGCACGCCTGGAGACGGGCGATGTCGGCGGCGTCGGCGCGCTCGGCCGCGAGCCGCGCCGCCATTCCTTCGAGCGCCTCCCGGATCGCCAGCATGTCGGCGATGTCGCGCTCGCTCGGCGCCTTCACGGAGGCACCGCGCCGCGGCTCGATGACCACCAGGCCGACCTGCTCCAACCGCCGCAGCGCCTCGCGAACCGGCGACCGGCTGGTGCGGAACCGCTTGGCGATGTCCGGCTCGGACAGCCGCTGACCGCTCTTGAGCGTGCCTTGCAGGATCAGGCGTTCGAGATGCACCTCGATCTGTCGGGAGAGCGAAACCAGCGGCGGAACATCGAAGGAGAGTTCGGATTCGGTATCGTTCATGGGGCGACCCAGCATGGCCCGCGGCCGAACTAAATCGGTCGTGCCGACGTGAGTGATCACGTTCTGCACGTTTCGACCGCGCGGTCCTCATCGCATATATCGCCCGGACGCGCGCTCGGTGGCGCCGAAACGGCGGCGGGTCCCGCGTCCGAGACCAGCTGCAAACGCCCGCGGACGTCTGCTCGGCCGAGCATATAGACACCTAATTCTTCTTCCGCGCTATTAGTCCTATCACGGGGGGAGAGACCGAACCATCCAGGATTACCACCGCGGGCGGGTGATGCGGTTCGGACGCTCCCACCGGCGAAAGTGTGCTATAGGCGCGGCCTCTCCCTATACACTGCCGATGGCCGCGGAGCGCGGCCCGCCCAGGACGATACGGCCACATGAGTGCAACGATCGACACCGCTGCGACCCCGCTCACCCCCCCGCCCACCGCAGCCGACGCCCCGCTCCGCCTGGCCCACGGCCTCGCCTTCGAGGACCTCTACCGGCGCGAGGGGCTCGGCCGGCTCGATGCCGCCTTCGTGGCCTGGCTCGCCGAGGCCGATATCGCCCTGCACGATCGTCTGATGACGGCCCGCGCCACCCCCGACGCGCTGACCGCCAAGGACGAATCCGATCTCCTGGTGGCCCTCGCCCCGCATGTGGAGGATTTCGTCGCCGAGCTGTTCGGGATCGGAGCCGAGGTGCGTGCCCTCCAGGCGCGCCACGATCGCCTGGCTCCGCTCTACACCGTGAAGCGCCTGTTCGTGCAGCGCCGTGCCGCCAAGAAGTACGGCCCGGCCGCCGCCGCGGCGTTCGACGGCGACGCCCTGCTCGGCGCCGTCGAGGAGATGCTGGGCGCCCCGTGGGACGATCTGCGCTTTGCCACGTTCGTCGCCGCCCGCCTCGACCAAGAGGCGGAGAACGCCGATGCCCTCGACCTCGCGGCCCGCTATGCCGCGTGGGCATCCCACACCGCGGCGGGCCAGCACCGCCACCACGGCAGCGTGCTGTTCAAGGCGCCGGGCAAGACTGATCCGATGCGGCTCGTGCCGGTCGAGACCGAAGTCGTCGACGGCGTCACCATGTTCAAGCTGCCGGATCATCACCGGCGCTTCCGCGAGGGCTTTGCCCTCACCGACGCCGGCATGGATCTCTCCGGCGCGCTCGACCAGGCCAACTACTGCATCTGGTGCCACAACCAGGGCAAGGACAGCTGCGCCCGCGGCCTGAAGGAGAAGACCGGCAGCTTCCGCCGCAACGACTTCGGCGTGCCGCTCGCCGGCTGCCCGCTGGAGGAGCGCATCTCCGAAATGAACCTCGTCAAGGCCGGCGGCCACTCGGTCGGCGCCCTGGCGATCGTCGCCATCGACAACCCGATGTGCGCGGCGACCGGCCACCGCATCTGTAACGACTGCATGAAGGCGTGCATCTATCAGAAGCAGGAGCCGGTCGACATCCCGCAGATCGAGACACGCACCCTCAAGGACGTGCTGGCGCTGCCCTTCGGCTTCGAGATCTATTCGCTGCTCACCCGTTGGAACCCGCTGAACCTGCGCCGGCCGCTGCCGAAGCCCGACTCCGGCCGCACCGTTCTGGTGGTCGGCCTCGGGCCGGCGGGCTTCACCCTCGCGCATCATCTGATGAACGACGGCCACGGCGTCGCCGCCATCGACGGCCTCAAGATCGAGCCGCTGGCGCCCGACCTCTCCGGCATTGACGCCAGGGGCACGCGGGTGCCGTTCCGCCCGATCCGCGATGTCGCCGAGTTGGAGGAAAACCTCGGCACGCGGGTGATGGCCGGTTTCGGCGGCGTCGCCGAGTACGGCATCACGGTGCGCTGGAACAAGAATTACCTCAAGCTGATCCGGCTTCTGCTGGAGCGCCGGGCGGCGTTCCGTATGTATGGCGGCATCCGCTTCGGCGGCACGCTCGGGATCGAGCAGGCGTTCGGGCTCGGCTTCGATCACGTCGCCCTGTGCACCGGGGCCGGCAAGCCGACCGTGGTGGCGATGAAGAACGGCCTCGCGCCCGGAGTCCGGCAGGCGTCCGACTTCCTGATGGCGTTGCAGCTGACCGGCGCCGCCAAGCCGGACTCCATCGCCAATCTCCAGATCCGCCTGCCGGTGGTGGTGATCGGCGGCGGCCTGACGGCGATCGACACGGCGACCGAGGCGCTGGCCTACTATCCGCTCCAGGTGGAGAAGTTCCTGGCTCGCTACGAGGCGCTGGCGGCCGAGCGCAGCGAGGCCCAGGTGCGCGCCGGCTGGACGCCCGCCGAGGCGGCGATCGCCGACGAGTTCATCGCCCACGCCCGTGCCATCCGCAGCGAGCGCGAGACCGCGGCGCGCGAGAACCGGCCGCCGCGGCTCGCCGCCCTCGTGCAGTCGTGGGGCGGCGTCACGGTGGCCTATCGCCGTCGCATGGTCGACGCACCGAGCTACACGCTGAACCACGAGGAGATCGCCAAGGCGATGGAGGAAGGCATCCGCTTCGCGGAGCGCCTCGCCCCCACCGAGGTGGTGCTGGACGCCGCCGGCCACGCCGCCGCGCTGAAGCTCGACCGCCAAGGCGACGTCGAGGGCGAGCGCGAGGTGGTGCTGCCGGCCCGCACCATCGTGGTGGCCGCCGGCACCCAGCCCAACGTCACGCTGGCGCGCGAGGAGCCCGACAGCATGGTGCTGGACGGCAAGTACTTCCGTGCGCGCAGCGAGGACGGCGAGACGGTGACGCCGGAGCGCATCGCCAAGCCGACGGTCGCCCATGTGCTGACCGAGATGCGGGCCGACGGTCGCGCCGTCAGCTTCTTCGGCGACCTGCATCCGTCCTTCGCCGGCAATGTCGTGAAGGCGATGGCGAGCGCCAAGCAGGGCTTCCCGGTGGTGGCCCGCCTGCTCGACCGGCTCGACACCCCGCCGGTGCCGCGCGACGCCTTGTTCGGCGGGTTCGATCACGATCTGCGTGCCGTGATCCATCAGGTCAACCGTCTCACCCCGACCATCGTCGAAGTGGTGGTGAAGGCACCGGCGGCGGCCCGCGCCTTCCAGCCCGGCCAGTTCTACCGGCTCCAGAACTACGAGAGCTTTGCGACGCGGGTCGACGACACCAGCCTCGCCATGGAGGGCCTGGCGCTGACCGGCGCCTGGGTCGACCGCGACGCCGGCCTGCTCGCCACCATCGTGCTGGAGATGGGCGGCTCGTCCGACCTGTGCGCCACGCTGCGTCCCGGCGAGCCGGTGATCCTGATGGGGCCGACCGGCGCCCCGACCGAGATCGAGCCCGGCGAGACCGTGCTGCTGATCGGCGGCGGCCTCGGCAACGCGGTGCTGTTCTCGATCGGCGAGGCCGCGCGCGCCCGCGGCGGAAAAGTGCTCTACTTCGCCGGCTACAAGCAGATGCGCGACCGCTACAAGGTGGCCGAGATCGAGCGCGCCTCCGACGCCATCGTGTGGTGCTGCGACGAGGCGCCCGGCTTCACGCCCGAGCGGCCGCAGGACAAGGCGTTCGTCGGCAACATGGTGGCGGCGCTCGAGGCCTACGCGACCGGCGCGCTCGGCGATCGGCCGATCGATCTCGGCGACGTCGACCGCGTCGTCGCCATCGGCTCCGACGGCATGATGGCGGCGGTCGCCCGCGCCCGCCACGGCATGCTGGCGGCGCATCTCAAGCCCGGCCACAAGGCGATCGGCTCCATCAACTCGCCGATGCAGTGCATGATGAAGGAGATCTGCGCCCAGTGCCTCCAGGTCCACAAGGACCCGGCGACCGGCACCGAGACCATCGTGTTCTCCTGCGCCAACCAGGACCAGGAGCTCGATCACGTCGACTTCGCCAACCTGCGCGGCCGGCTGTCGCAGAACGGCACCCAGGAGAAGCTGACCAAGCTGTGGATCGACCGCGCACTGCGCCGTCTCGACCTGCGCGGCCACACGGCGGACTGAATGTGAAGCGGCCTGCATTTGTATGACGGCGCGCGGCGGCCCGTTCGAAGCGAACGGGCACCGCCGCCGCTCGGCGACCGGCGGCGCCAGCCCGGACGGCGAGCCGCCGCCGGTCAGCCCGGCTTGAACGCCTCGCGATCCTTCAGCGTCGCCACCACGGTGGGCCGGCTCAGCACCGCCCAGATCTCGCGCACCGCGTCCTCGCCGGACTCGGCGCTCGCATCGCGGAACCGCTCCATCACCTGGCGGATGTCGACGACGGCACGGCCGATCTCGGGCGGCAGCGCGAGGTTGCCGGTCGGGGTGTTGAACGGACCCTTGGGATCGAACAGCACGGCCAGTTCGTCCGTCAGTCGGATGAAATCCGGCCGGCCGCCACGCAGTGCCGCTCCGATCAGGTTGTAGGCGGCCGCCAGCCGGTCGTGCAGCGCCGCCTCGTTCATGTGCCGGACCGGCTGACGAACTTGTGGAAGCGCGAGACCTTGCCGTCCGCGGTCTTGTCCTGATGCAGGAAGGCGAGCTCCGCCTCCTCGAACTTGTCGAAGAACTCCTCCCAGCTCAGCGGATCGAGCTTGTCCTCCTTGGGCTCGAAGTCGAGCCGCAGGATGCCGGCATGCTCGCCGCCGCTTTCAGTCCCCTTCACGGTTGCGGGATGCCCGCCGCGCTGCTCCGCCCAGCGGCGGATCGCCGTGTGGTCGGTCGTCACCTTTCCCTGAGACATCGGAGTACTCCTGAAACGAGTTCGGCGCATCCGCGCCGTCGCTTGCGAAACCGTCGGCCGCGCTCGTGTGTTCCACGCCCGACGATGCAATGCTGCGACGAGCGAGGAGCCGCCATGGAGGCGCTGTCCTGTCATGACGATCGCGACCCCTGGATGGCGGCCATGCGGCGTGGCGACTTCGCCGCCGCCTGGGCGATCAGCGACGCGGTGGTGGCGGAGCATCGCGCTCGCGGCGAGCCGTGCTGGCACTGGCCGCGCCATCTTCAATACGTGTGGACGGGTGAGCCGCTGGCCGGACGCCGCGTGCTGGTCCGCTGCTACCACGGCCTCGGGGACACCTTGCAGTTCATCCGCTTCGCGGCGCCGCTGCGCCGCATCGCGGCCCATGTCACAGTCTGGGTGCAGCCCGCTCTGGCGCAGCTCGTCGCCGGCGCTCCGGGCGTCGACGCCGTGCTGCCGCTGCACGACGGCACGCCGGAGGTGGATTACGACGTCGACATCGAGATCATGGAGCTAGCTCACGCGCTGCGGGTGACGCCCGAGGGGCTCGGTCCGGTGCCCTACCTGGCGGCGCCACGGCCTGCCTCACTGCCCGATGGCGGGCCGCATGACAACGCGACGCGGCGCGTCGGCTTCGTCTGGCGGGCCGGCGGCTGGAACCCGGACCGCTCGGTGCCGACGCCGCTGATGGCGCGGCTGTTCGTGCGTCTCGCCCGCGCCGGCATCACGCCCCTCGTGCTCCAGCGCGGTCTGCCCGACGACGAGCGCCGCACTCTCGCGGCGGACGACATCGGCAGTGACGACGTGATCGAGACGGCTGCCCGCATGGCCGGACTCGATCTCGTGGTGTCGGTCGACACCATGGCGGCGCATCTCGCCGGCGCGCTCGGGCGGCCCTGCATCACGCTGCTGTCCCAGGAGAGCGATTGGCGCTGGATGCGACACCGCACCGACACACCCTGGTATCCGACCATGCGGCTGGTGCGGGTGCCGCCCGGCGGCGGCTGGACCGACGCATTGGCGACACTCGAAGCCATGCTGATGCGACCCGTCGGCACCTCGCCGACTTCGCAGCAATGAAGAAGAAGATGAAGATGTTTCATCATCTTCGCGGCCATGGTGGGTCTCACGACTCCGGGAACCAACAATCCAGGCCGGCGTTGGCGAACCGTACACAGGCTTCGCGCCGTATCGCAGCCCTCCAGCGGACGACACCATGCCCCGGACCTCCCGACCCCGGACCATCCGATGACTTGTCCCGCGTCCTCCCGCAAAGTTCGCGTCGGCCTCGTCGGTGTCGGCAACTGTGCATCCGCCTTCGTGCAAGGCCTCTCCCATTACCGCGACGCCTCCGGCAACGAGCCGATCGCCGGCCTCATGCATCCCGAGCTCGGCGGCTACCGGATCGGTGACGTCGAGGTGTCGGCCGCCTTCGATATCCATGCCGGCAAGGTCGGTCGCGACGTCGCCGAGGCGATCCATGTGCGTCCCAACAACACCTGCCGCTTCGCCGAGGTGGCGCCGCTCGGCGTCACCGTGATGCGCGGCCGCACCCTCGACGGCATCGGCCGTTGGCTGACCGACGACGTGCCGGACTCGCCCGAGCCGGAAGCTGATATCGGCGCCGTGCTGAAGCAGAGCCGCACCGACGTGCTGGTCTCCTATCTGCCGGTCGGCTCCCAGCAGGCGACCGAGTTCTACGCCGCGCAGGCGCTCGATGCCGGCTGCGCCTTCGTCAACTGCATCCCGGTGTTCATCGCCTCCAACGACAACTGGCGGCGTCGCTTCGCGGCGCGCGGCGTGCCGCTGATCGGCGACGACGTCAAGAGCCAGGTGGGCGCCACCATCGTGCACCGCGTGCTCGCCAACCTGTTCGGCGAGCGCGGCGTGCGGCTCGCCCGCACCTATCAGCTCAACTTCGGCGGAAATGCCGACTTCAAGAACATGCTGGAACGCGAGCGACTCGACTCCAAGAAGATCTCCAAGACGCGCGCCGTGACGAGCCAGCTCGACGTGCCGATGGCCCCCGAGGACATCCATATCGGGCCGAGCGACCATGTCGCGTGGCTGGAAGACCGCAAGTTCGCTCACATCCGCATGGAGGGGGTCGGCTTCGGCGGCACGGCGCTCAATGTCGAGCTGAAGCTGGAGGTGTGGGATTCACCCAACTCGGCCGGCGTCGTGATCGACGCGGTGCGCTGCGCCAAGCTCGCTCTCGACCGCGGCATCGGCGGCGCCCTGGAGGCACCGTCCAGCTACTTCATGAAATCGCCGCCCGTCCAGTTCACCGACCACGAGGCCCGCAATCGTCTCGACCGCTTCATCGCCGGCGAGGATTGATCATCCGCTCGCTCATGACCACGACGTTCTTCCTGGTGCGCCATGCCGCTCACGGCCTCCTCGACCGGGTGTTGGTCGGGCGCACGCCGGGCGTCGGCCTGTCGGCCCAGGGCCGTCGTCAGGCCGAGCGGGTGGCGCTGCGGCTGACCGGCGAGCGTCTGACCGCCGTTCACGTCAGCCCACGCGAGCGCGCCCGCGAGACCGCCGGCCCGATTGCCGCTGCAAGCGGTGCGCCCGTCGTGCTGTCGCTCGATCTCGACGAGATCGATTTCGGCACGTGGACCGGGCGCAGCTTCGACGAGCTGGCCGGCGATCCCGCCTGGCGGGCCTGGAACGAGCGGCGTGCCGAGGCGCAGCCACCCGGTGGAGAAAGCATGCGGAGCGTCCAGGCGCGCATTGTCCGCCTGCTCGACGGGCTCGCACGCCTCCATCCCGAGGGCCGCATCGCCGTGGTCAGCCATGGCGACGTCATCCGTGCGGCGCTGCTGCACTATCTCGGCCTGCCGCTCGATGCCTACGATCGCTTCGAGATCGGCCCGGCCGGCGTCAGCATCCTGGTGGTCGGATCGTGGGGCGCCAAGATCCTGTCTCTCAA
The DNA here is from genome assembly GCF_964266735.1 of Rhodoplanes sp. P11. NCBI lineage: Bacteria > Pseudomonadati > Pseudomonadota > Alphaproteobacteria > Hyphomicrobiales > Nitrobacteraceae > Rhodoplanes > Rhodoplanes sp. P11. The sequence continues at coordinate 1,468,486 of NZ_CAXWGY010000001.1, read as the reverse complement.
CGAGACCCTCGCGCTCGACGAGACCCTCGCGCCCGACGAGTGCGTCGCGCCCGACCAGCGGGTGACGGCATGAAGCTGGTGATCTTCGGCCTCACCGTCTCGTCCTCGTGGGGCAATGGCCATGCCACCCTGTGGCGCGGGCTGATCGGTGCGTTGGCCCAGCGCGGCCACACCGTCGTCTTCTACGAGCGGGACGTGCCGTACTACGCGATGAATCGCGATATCGACTCGCTGCCCAACGGCGAGCTGGTGCTGTATGACGATTTCGGAGCGGTGCGGATGCGGGCGCGGCGCGATCTCGCCGATGCCGACGTGGCGATCGTCACCTCGTATTGTCCGGACGGGCCGGAGGCGACCGATCTCGTCCTCGACGCCGGCCGTCCCGTAAAGCTCTACTATGATCTCGACACCCCGGTGACGCTGGCGAGCCTGCGCGACGGCGCCGCCGTTCCGTATCTGCCGGCCGGCGGCCTCTCGGGCTTCGATCTGGTGCTGAGCTACACGGGCGGCCACGCCCTCGACGAGCTGCGCCGGCGGCTCGGTGCGCGACGCACCGCGCCGCTCTATGGCCATGTCGATCCGCGCGTGCATCGCCCGGTCGAGCCGGTGCCGCGCTATCGGGCCGATCTCTCCTATCTCGGCACCTGGGCGGCCGACCGCCAGCCCACGCTCGAAGCCCTGCTGGTGCGGCCGGCGGCGCGTCGACCCGAGCAGCGGTTCCTGATCGGCGGCGCCCAGTATCCGCACGGCTTCCCGTGGGGCGACAACATCTGGTTCGTCCGTCATCTGCCGCCGGCCGAGCACCCGGCCTTCTTCTCGTCGTCGCGCCTCACCCTCAACATCACCCGCCGCGCCATGGCCGAGATGGGATGGTGTCCTTCCGGCCGGCTTTTCGAAGCGGCCGCCTGCGGGGCCGCCATCGTCACCGATGCCTGGGATGGGCTCGATGCCTTCTTCACGCCAGGCGAGGAGATCCTGATCGCACGCGACGAGAGCGACGTCGAAGCGGCACTCGACCGCGACGACGCCGCCCTGATCCGCCTGGGTGCCGCCGCCCGCGCCCGCGTGCTCGCGAGCCACACCTCGGCGCACCGCGCTGCGGAGCTGGAACGCCTGATCGCCGACCTCGGAGCGCCGCAGCGCCACGCCGGCGCCGACGTCGGCGCCGGGGCGCGCCCCGCCCCCGACATCGATCCCGTCCGAGCCCTGGGAGCCTGAACATGTGGGGTATCGTCCCCGCCGCGGGTCGCGGCAGCCGCATCCAGCCGCTCGCCTTTTCCAAGGAGCTGCTGCCGGTCGGCAGCCGCCCGCACGAGACCGGCGAGCGCCCGTGCGCCGTCAGTGAGTATCTGGTCGAGCGGATGATCCTCGGCGGGGCCGACAAGATCTGCTTCGTCATCTCGCCCGGCAAGTCCGACATCATGGAGTACTACGGCGCCGCCTATGGGCCAGCCGACATCGCCTACATGGTGCAGCCGCGTCCGGTCGGCCTGTGCGACGCGGTGTTCCGCCCGGCTCCGCTGATCGCGCCCGACGAGACCGTGGTGGTCGGCTTGCCCGACACCGTGTGGTTTCCGGCCGATGCGCTCGCCAGCCTGCCCGACGACCGCCTCTCCTTCCTGCTGTTCCCGGTCGAGCGGCCGGAGCTGTTCGACGCCGTCGAGCTCGACGGCAGCGAGCGCGTCACCGCCATCCGTGTGAAGCAGCCCGAGGTGCGCTCGCGCTGGATCTGGGGCGCCTTCAAGATGCCGGGGCATGTGTTCCACGCGCTCGCGGCACTGTGGCGGCGGCCCGAGCGCCGCGACGAGTACATCGGCACGCTGGTGAATGCCTGGCTGGCCGAGGGCGGCAGCGCCGTCGGCGTCAAGGCCGGCTCCAGCTACGTGGACGTCGGCACCGTGCATGGCTACCGCGCCGCCATCGGCCTGCTCGGTGAGGGCGTCGCACCCCATCACACCACGTTGCCGTCCGGCGTCGCCGGCGTGCCGCACAGCCGCGAGGTGAGACTGCCGTGACACCGCCTGCGACCAACGCGGCCGCGCGCCGCGATCAGCACCCCCCCGCCGCGCTCTCGCGCGACGAGATCCGCGCTCGCGTCGCGGCGCTCGGCCCGTGGTTCCACAATCTCGATCTCGCCGGCGTCCAGACCGCGCCCGATCATTTCCTCGGTGACTATCCGGCGGTGAAGTGGCGCGGCTTCCGCGACGCGGTGCCGGCGGACCTGACCGGCAAGAGCGTGCTCGATATCGGCTGCAACGGCGGCTTCTACGCCATCGAGATGAAGCGCCGCGGGGCCGCCCGCGTGCTCGGGATCGATGCCGATCCGGACTACCTGGCGCAGGCCCGCTTCGCCGCCGAGGTGGTGGGCGCCGACATCGAGTTCCGCCGCCTTTCGGTCTACGAGGTCGGCCGCATCGGCGAGACCTTCGACGTCGTGCTGTTCATGGGCGTGCTCTATCACCTCCGCCATCCGCTGCTCGCCCTCGACCTGATCCGCGCCCATGTGGCGCGCGATCTCCTCGTGTTCCAGTCGATGCAGCGCGGCAGCGCGGACGTCGCCGAGACCGCCGAGGACTACGACTTCTGGCAGACGGAGCCGTTCGACCGGCCCGACTTCCCGCGCCTGCATTTCGTCGAGAAGCGTTACGCCGGCGACCCGACCAACTGGTGGGTCCCGAACCGCGCCTGCGTCGAGGCGATGCTGCGCAGCGCCGGCTTCGCCATCGCGGCGCATCCGGAGCCCGAGGTCTATGTGTGCCGCTGCACCGAGCCCGATCCCGCCGTCGCCGCCGAGCGCCCGACCGTCACCATGCCGGAGCAGCCATGATCGAAGCCGTGATGCTCTGGAACGAGCCCAACAACAAGTCGCACTGGGACCCGGAGATCGATCCCGACTGGAGCCGCTTCGCCGAGATGGCGATCCTGGCCGGCAAGGCGATCGCGGCGGTCGACCCGTCGCTTCCGCGGGTGCTCGGCGGCATCTCGCCCATCGACCCGTCGTTCATCGTCAACATGGCGGGGCGCGGCGTGCTCGACCATGTCGACGTCGTCGCGGTGCACGGCTTCCCGCTCGACTGGAACCTGTGGCGCATCCACGACTGGCCGCAGAAGCTCGACGAGATCCGCGCCGTCACGGATCGGCCCCTGTGGGTGTCGGAGGTCGGCGTGTCGAGCTTCGGGGCCGAGGAGGTGCAGGTGTTCGGCGTCGAGCGCACCGCGGCGTTGCTGGCCGGCCGCGCCCCGCGCATCCACTGGTACAGCCTCTACGACCTGCCGCGCGCCTGGCCCGCCACCACCCGCCACAAGGAGGCCGAGGGCTCGTCCTACTACCGCCACTTCGACATGGGACTCTTGCGCGAGGACGGCACGCCGAAGCTGGCGCTGGAGACCTTCGCCCGCCACACGCCGACGCTCGGCCTGTGCCAGTGGTTCCACTTCGAGGATCATCGGCTCGACGAGGCGGTGCGCTGGATGAAGCGGCTCGGTGTCACCTATCTGCGCACCGGACTGTCGTGGGCCGACAGCTTCCGCCCGAACGCGCTCGCCTGGTTCGACCGCCAGATGGACGCCCTCGCCGAGTTCGACGTGACGGTGACGTTCTGCTTCACGCCGGAGCATCTCGGCATCGCGCCGCATCACACCAGCCCGCCGCGCGACCCGCGCATCTTCGCGGATTTCTGCGCCGCCATGGTGGAGCGCTACGCCCATCACCGCGCCACGCCGCCCGTCGCTTGTCCGGCCGAATGAGCGCCGCCGCTCCGACCAGCACGCCGGACCACGGCGCCACGGTCGCCGACGCCCTGCTGGCCGCGATCGCCGAGGCGGACCGCGCGTCCATCGACGCGAGCCACGTCGCCCTGGTGGTGGCGCATCCCGACGACGAGACGCTCACCTGCGGGGCGCTGCTTCCGCGCCTCTCCGGCATTCGCATCGTGATGGTGACCGACGGTGCGCCGCGGCGTGCCGAGGCTGCCGCCGAGCACGGTTTCGAGAGCCCGGCCGCCTATGCGGAGGCGCGCCGCCGCGAGCTGGTCGAAGCGCTCGCGCTGGCCGGGGTCGCCGACGCGCAGGTGACACGGCTCGGCCTGTTCGATCAGGAGGTCGCTTTGCAGATGCCGGCGCTCGCCCGCCGGCTCGCCGCCCTGTTCACCGAGGCCGGCACCCGCGTGGTGCTCACCCATGCGTTCGAGGGCGGCCATCCGGATCACGACGCTGTCGCGTTCGCGGTGCGGGCTGCGGCCGCGATCGGCGGCGACGACGGTGTTGCGGTGATCGAGATGCCGCTGTACCGGCTCGGCCTGTCGGGCTGGCTGCACCAGTCCTTCGCGCCCGACCCGCAGAGCCGGGTGGTCGAGCTGCGGCTCGACGACGACGACATCGCCCGCAAGCGCCGCATGCTGGCCGCCCACGCCACGCAGCAGCGCACCCTCGCCTCCTTCCCGTTGATCGCCGAGCGATTCCGCAAGGCGGTGCCGGCCGATCTGACCGCGCTGCCGAACAGTGGCCGGCTGATCTACGAGCAGCACGATTGGGGCATGACCGGCCCCCGCTGGCAGGGGCTCGCCCGGCTCGCCTGCCGGTTCCTCGGTGTCGGTCCGGTGTTGTGAGGCGGAGCACCATGCCGCTCACGGTGCTCTCGGTCGCCTATCCCTTCGCCCCGGTCGGTCCCGACGCGGTCGGCGGCGCCGAGCAGGTGCTGGCCGCCCTCGACGCCGCCCTGATCGCCGCCGGCCATCGCTCGATCGTCATCGCGGCCGCGGGCTCGCAGGTCGCCGGCGAGCTGATGGCGCTGCCGCCGATCGGCGGTCTCCTCGACGACGACGCCGTGGCGCGCGGACGACGGGCCGCGGCGGATCAGATCACGGCGGTGCTGCGCTCGCGGCGGATCGATCTCGTCCACCTGCACGGCGTCGACTTCGACCACTATCGGCCGGCCGGTCCGCCGAACAATCCTCCCGTGGTGGCGACCCTGCACCTGCCACTCGCCTGGTACGCCGAGGCGGCGCTCATGCCGCGGCCCGGCACGCATCTCGTCTGTGTGTCGGCAAGCCAGCGCGCCACCCGGCCCGACCTCGCCGGGCGTCTCGCGGTGATCGAGAACGGCGTCGCGGTCGACCGCTTCGCGCCGGGGCGGCGACGCTGCGGCTACGCCCTGATGCTCGCCCGCATCTGCCCCGAGAAGGGCGTGCATCTCGCGCTCGATGCGGCGCGGCGCGCCGACATGCCGCTGCTGATCGCCGGCGAGACCTTTCCATACACGGCGCATCGCCGTTATTTCGACGAGGAGGTGCGGCCCCGGCTCGACGCCCGCCGGCGCTTCCTCGGCCCGGTCGGCTTTGCCCGCAAGCGCCGGCTGCTCGCGGCGGCGCGCTGCCTGCTGGTGCCGTCGCTCGCCCCCGAGACCAGCTCGCTGGTCGCCCGCGAGGCGCTCGCCGCCGGCACGCCGGTGGTGGGCTTCGCCACCGGGGCACTCGCCGAGGCGATCGACGAGGGCATCACCGGCTTCCTGGTCGACGACGACGCCGCGATGGCCGACGCCATCCGCCGCTGCGACGCCCTCGACCGCGCCGCCTGCCGGGTGGTGGCGGAGCGGCGCTTCGCCCTCGCGACGATGACCGACGCCTATCTGTCGCTCTACCGCCGCCTGGCGGGTATCGAAGCGCAGCCCGGAGCTGCCGCATGAGCCCCCTCGCCACCACGGTGCTGCGCGAGCGCGACGCCGTCGCGGCCCTCGCGCCCGCCTGGGTGGACTTGTGGCGGCGCTCACCCTCCGCAACGCCGTTCCAGTCTCCCGCCTGGCTGCTGCCGTGGTGGGACAGCTTCGCGCCCGGCACGCTGCGCGTCGTCACGGTCCACCGCGGCGACCGGCTGGTGGCACTGGCGCCGCTCTATCGCGAAGCGCCGGCCGAGGCGCGGCCGGAGGGCCACGCCCCGCGGCGCCTGCTGCCGATCGGGCTCGGCACCACCGACTATCTCGACGTGCTGATCGAACCCGACACGCCGGACGCCGCCCCGCGGCTGGTCGGCGCCGCCGCGGCCGATCGCGACTGGGACGAATGGGAGCTGACCGACCTCGCCCCCGGTGCGGCCGCCACCACCTTGCCCGTGCCGCCCGGCTGCACCGAAACGATGGACGAGGCGGCGCCCTGCCCGGTGCTGGCGCTGCCGGCCAGCGCCGACGAGGTCGCCGCGGCGCTGCCGCCCCGCAAGCGCCGCGCCATCCGCATGGACCGCAACCGGGCGAGCCGCCGCGGTGCGGTCGAGATCATTACGGCCCGCGACCGCGACGAGGCGGCGCGCCTGCTCTCCGCGTTGATCACGCTGCATCAGGCGCGGTGGACGGCCCGCGGCGAGCCCGGCGTGTTCGCCGATGCGCGGGTGCGGGACTTTCACGAGCGGGCGCTGCCCGGCCTCCTCGCCGCCGGCCTCGTCCGTCTCGACGCCGTCATCATCGCGGGCGCCGTGGCAGCGGTGATGGTTCAGCTCGTCGATCGCCACCGCCGTTACGCCTACCTGGCCGGCTTCGACGCCGCCTTCGCATATGAGAGCCCGGGAACGCTCCTGTTCGCCGCCGCCCTGGAGGATGCCGTCCGAGCGGGTGCCCGCGAGTTCCATTTCTTGCGCGGCGACGAGCCTTACAAGCGCGGCTGGGGCGCCGTCGTCACCCACAGCCGACGCCGCCTGTTCCGCCGCACGGAGACGCAGGCGTGAGCGCCGACCGCCGGACCGGACTGCCCGGCGGGCTGCCGCCGCGCGCCCGCGCGGCGATCGCCCGCTGTGCCGACGGCACCCTGCCGCCCGCCGTGGCGCTGACCTGGCTCGTCATGGCGGGGCTCGCGGCCGACGAGGCCGCCGAGGCGATCGCCACCGCGTCGGCCCGGCTCGCCGCCACCGGGGCCCGGGCTGAGACGGAGCGGCTGCGCGGCGCAGCGCGGCTGCTCGCCGAGGCGCCGGAGGCGCTCGACGCGGTCGCGGCCGTGCTCGACGCCCACGAGGCGCCGCCCCCCGCCGCCGTCTCGGGCGACGACGCCGTGGCCCACTGGGCCGCCGTGTTCGACCGCGCCGGCGCCCGTTCCCCGGAGGCGAGCGTCGCGCTCTATTCGCTCGGCCGCCCGGCCCTGCTCGACGCCGTCACCGACGAGATCGTCGCCTGGCTGGCCGCCCAGGGCCTCCTCGGCGCCGACCGCCGGGTGCTCGATCTCGGCTGCGGCATCGGCCGCTTCCTGGTGGCGCTGGCCCCGCAGGTGGCGCTGATCGTCGGCACCGAGGTGTCGGCCGTGATGGCACGCACCGCCCGCACCCGCAGCCGCGATCATCGCAACGTCGCCGTGCTGCGCACCGGCGGGCGCGACCTCGCCCCGTTCCGGGACGAGACGTTCGATCTGGTGCTCGCCGTCGACACCATGCCGTATCTGGTGGCGGCCGGCGTCGCCGACCGGCACGTGGCCGAGGCGTCTCGGGTGCTGCGGCCGGGCGGCAGCCTCGTCGCGCTGAACTGGTCCTACGGGGGCGACATCGCCACCGACCGCGCCGCGGTCGCATCACTCGCCGAGCGCAGCGGGCTCGCGGTGCGGGTGAACGGCAGCCACCCGTTCCGCGGCTGGGACGGCGCCGCCTTCCTGCTGCACCGGGCCGGCGCGTTCGTGTAGAGATCGCGCACGACGTCGACGCACCGAACCGCGCCCGGCGCGTTCTCTTGATGGCGGTCGGGCTGGGCCGACCGCCGTCGCACCCTGTGTCGCCACCGGAGCCGACCCGCATGGCCCGCGCCTTTCTGCTCGTCCTCGACTCGGTCGGCATCGGCGGCGCGCCGGACGCGGCGAATTACGGCGACGAAGGCGCCGACACGATCGGCCACATCGCCGAGGCCTGCGCCCGCGGCCTCGCCGACCGCGCCGGCCTCCGGGCCGGCCCGCTCACACTGCCAAACCTCGTCCGGCTCGGCCTCGGCGACGCCTGCCGGCTCGCCACCGGGCGGGTGCCGCCGGGCCTCGCCCGCCAGGATGGCGACGCCTCGGCGGCCGTCTATGGCTGCGCCGCCGAGATCTCGCGCGGCAAGGACACGCCCTCCGGCCATTGGGAGATCGCCGGCTGCCCGGTGCGCTTCGACTGGGGCTATTTCCCCCGCATCACGCCGTGCTTTCCCCCCGATCTCGTCGCCGCCCTGTGTCGCGAGGCCGACATTCCCGGAATCCTCGGCGACTGCCATGCGTCGGGCACCGAGATCGTGACGGCGCTCGGCGCCGAGCATATCCGCACCGGCAAGCCGATCTGCTACACCTCGGCCGACAGCGTGTTCCAGATCGCGGCGCACGAGGAGCATTTCGGGCTCGACCGCTTGTACGCGGTGTGCCGGGTGGCGCGCCGTCTGATCGATCCGTTGCGCATCGGCCGCGTCATCGCGCGTCCGTTCGACGGAACCGCCGAAGGCGGATTCGTGCGCACCGCCCATCGCAAGGACTTCGCGGTGCCGCCGCCCGATGCCACCATTCTGGATGCCGCGACGGCCGCCGGGCGCGACGTGATCACGATCGGCAAGATCGGCGACATCTTCGCCCACCGGGGCACCGGCCGAGAGTGGCCGGCGAGCGGCAACGACGCCCTGTTCGACCGCACCCGCGAGGGCATCGGTGCGCTTGCCGACAATGGCCTCCTGTTCGCCAACTTCATCGACTTCGATCAGCTCCACGGCCACCGCCGCGATGTCGCCGGCTACGCGGCCGCGCTCGAAGCCTTCGACCGCCGCCTGCCGGAGCTGACCGCCCTGCTCCGTCCTGACGATCTCCTCGTCGTCACCGCCGATCACGGCTGCGATCCGACCTGGCCCGGCACCGACCACACGCGCGAGCAAGTGCCGGTGCTGATCCGCGGCGGCGGCATGGCGGCACCGCTCGGCCGCCTGCCCTCCTTTGCGGCGATGGCCGCGCTGGTGGCGCGGCACCTCGCCCTCACCGGAATGCCTGCGGCGACACCGACCGCCGCCGCGTGAGTACCCTCCTGATCTGATCAGTTCGGTGTGGCCACACCATCGGGCAGGAACAATCCTTTTCGCGTCGCGTTCGCACCAGGACAGCGAAAGCGAAAGGGAGGCACGATGGCGCGGCGCGTGTTGGTAACCGGCGGGGCGGGATTCATCGGGTCTCACGTCACCGATCTGCTGCTCGAGCACGGCTGCGAGGTCCGGGTGCTGGACAATCTCGACCCGCAGGTGCACGGCGGCGAGACCAAGCCTCGCTACCTCTCGCGCGAGGCGCATTTGACGGTCGGCGACGTGCGCGACCGCGAGACCTTGGCGACCGTGCTGAACGGCTGCGATGCGGTGATCCATCTCGCCGCCGCGGTCGGCGTCGGCCAGAGCATGTACGAGATCGCCGCCTACACCAACACCAACGATCTCGGCACCGCGGTGCTGATGGAGGCGCTGCTGCGCCATCCGGTGCAGCGGCTGGTGGTCGCCTCGTCGATGAGCATCTATGGCGAGGGCCTGGCGCGGCGCGCCGACGGAACGCTGGTGGAGCCGGCCGAGCGCAGCGCCGATCAGCTTCGCCACGGCCGCTGGGAGCCCGAGGACGCCGACGGCGAGCCGCTGGAGGCGGTGCCCACGCCCGAGACCAAGCACCCCGCCCTCAACTCCATCTATGCGCTGAACAAGTACGTGCAGGAGCGGATGAGCCTGATCACCGGGCGGGCCTATCGGATTCCGACCGTGGCGTTGCGGTTCTTCAACGTGTTCGGGCCGCATCAGGCGCTCTCCAACCCCTACACCGGCGTGCTGGCGATCTTCGCGGCGCGTCTGCTCAACCGGCGTCCGCCGCTCGTGTTCGAGGATGGCCGCCAGCGCCGCGACTTTGTGCATGTGCGCGACGTCGCGCAAGCCTGCTGGCTGGCGCTGACCACCGACACCGGCGCCGGCGAGACCTTCAACGTCGGCTCCGGCGCCAGCCGCTCCATCGAGTCGGTCGCCCACGATCTCGCCCGCGTGATGGGCGCCGCCGATCTCGCCCCGCACGTCACCGGCAAGTATCGCACCGGCGACATCCGTCACTGCTTCGCCGATCTGACCAAGAGCCGCAGCCGCCTCGGCTTCGCCCCGGCGGTCGATTTCGAGGCCGGGCTCGTGGAGCTGGCCGAATGGCTGTCGACCGAGATCGCCATCGATCAGGTCGAGCACGCCACCGCCGAGCTGGAGCGCCGCGGCCTCGTCGCCTGAGCGTCGGCGGCCACGATCGCACTCGCCCGATCGAGGGCCGCCCCGACGGCCGAACCCTGCCGCTGCGGTCGCTTCCGGATCGCGGCGCCCCGCCGACCGCGACTGGATTTCGTATGAAGATCGCCCTCGTCAATCCACCCTGGCACTTCGACGGCAGCATCTATTTCGGCTGCCGCGCCCCGCATCTGCCGATCGAGCTCGGTTGTGCGCAAGCACTGCTCGAACGCGCCGGCCATGCCGTTCGGATGGTGGACGCCCCGCTGCTCGGCCTATCGCTCGCCGATCTCGCCGCCGAGATCGGCGCGTTCCGTCCCGACATGATCGTGATCACGACGGCGCCGACCTACCTGTTCTGGCGCTGCGCCCCGCCGGAGCTGCGGGTGCCGCAGGAAACGGTGGCGGCGTTGCGCGATCTCGCGCCGCTGCTCGTCGCGGTCGGCCCGCACGGCTCGACGACGCCGCGCGCCACCCTGCGCAAGCTCGGCGTCGACATCGTCGTGATGGGCGAATGCGAGGAGCCGCTGGCGCGGCTCGCCGCCGGCGAGCGTGACGGCGTGCCGGGCCTGTGCCGGCACGAGGGCGGCGAGATCCGCATCCAGGGCGGCCCGCAGGCGGCACGCTTCGTCGACATGGCGCCGCTCGCCTGGCCGGACGCGTGGATCGCCCGCCACCACCATCATCACCATCGCTTCGACGCCACGCCCGCCGGTCCCGGCGCCGAGGTCGAAGCATCGCGCGGCTGCCCCTATCACTGCACGTTCTGCGCCAAGGAGAACTTCCGCAACGGCTACCGCCGCCGGCCCGCCGCCTCGGTGCTGGCCGAGATCGACGGGCTCCAGCGCCAAGGTGTCGAATACGTCTACTTCATCGACGAGATTTTCCTGCCCAATGCCGAGCTGCTGGAGGGGCTGGTCGGCCGCGGCCTCGCCTTCGGGGTGCAGACGCGCATCGACCTGTGGAAGCCCGACCAGCTCGCTCTGCTCGGCCGCGCCGGCTGCGTCTCGGTGGAGGCCGGCGTCGAGAGCCTGAGCCCGGAAGGACGCGACGCGCTCGCCAAGAAGTGCCGTCTCTCCACCGACGAGCTGGCCGACCGCCTGGTCATCGCCAAGCGCCATATCCCGTTCGTGCAGGCCAACCTGATCGAGATGCCACAGGACGACGACCAGACGGTGCAGCGCTGGCGCGACACCATGCGGGACGCTGGGGTCTGGGCCAACGATCCGGTGCCGCTCTATCCCTATCCGGGATCGCCGGACTATCGCCGCCTGTGGGGCGAGCCCGACGATCAGGCATGGGAGCGGGCGCACGCCTGGTATCTCGGCCAGTTCGCCGGCTTCAGCGACATCCAGGAGGAGCGTCCGCAGCCTCTCCACGTTCTGGAGCGTGCCCCGTGCACAGCGCCGGAGTGCTGCCCGTGAGGCCGGCGCGACGCCGCATCCTGATCACCGCCGATGCGGTCGGCGGCGTGTGGACCTACACGGTGACGCTGGCCCGCGCCCTGGCCCGCCACGGCGATACCGTGCTGGTGGTGACGCTCGGGCCGCCGCCGTCGTCGACACAGCATCGCGAGATCGCCGCCGTCGGCGCCCTCACGGGCGGCTCCGTGCGCCTGCACGTCACCGATCTCGCGCTCGAATGGATGGACCCGGAGGGCCGCGACCTCGACCGGGCGCGCGAGACGCTGGCCGCGATCGCCCGCGCGTTCCGGCCCGACATCGTCCATCTCGGCGGCTTCCGCGAGGCCACCGCCGATGTCGGGGTCCCCGTGCTGGTGGTGGCGCACTCCTGCGTCCGCACCTGGTGGCGGGCCTGCCGCGGCGGCGTGCCGGACGATCCGCGCTGGCGCGTCTATGCCGACCATGTCGCGGCCGGTCTCGCGGCCGCGGACGCCTGGGCGGCCCCCACCCGCGCGCTGCGCGACGCGATCGCGGATCTCTACGCGCCGCCACGCCCCGGCGTGGTGATCCCGAACGGCGTCGCGGTTCCGCCGGCCGACGATCCGCCGCCGGAGCGCCGCTCCGTGATCCTCGCGGCGGGCCGTCTGTGGGACGAGGCCAAGGGGCTCGACACGCTGCTGGGGGCGGCGCCGCGGCTGCCCTGGCCGGTGCGGCTCGCCGGCGACACGGCATCGCCGGACGGCGGCGCACCGATCGCGCTGCCGGACGGCGTCACGGCGCTCGGCCGGCTCGATCGCGCGGCGCTCCTCGCCGAGATGCGCGCCGCCGAGCTGTTCGTCGCCCCCGCCCGCTACGAGCCGTTCGGGCTCGGCATCGCCGAGGCCGCCGCGTGCGGCGCCGCGCTGGTGCTGTCCGACATCGCCAGCCTGCGCGAGCTGTGGGACGGCGCCGCCGCCTTCGTGCCGCCGGACGATCCGGCGGCGCTCGCCGCTACCCTGACGGCCCTGTGCGCCGACGCGCCGCGCCGCCGCGCCCTCCAGGCCGCCGCCCGCCGGCGGGCCACCCGCTACGGTGCCGACGCCATGGTGAACCGGATCGAGACCGTGCATGCGGCACTCGCAGCATGTCGTGTGGCGCCCACGAACGACCGCGCCGTCGCCGGCGCCACGATCATCGCGACGGGCGGAGCACCGGCATGACGGTGGTGATCTTCTGCCACTCGATCTCGTCGTGCTGGAATCACGGCAACGCCCATTTCCTGCGCGGCGTCGCGCGCGAGCTGCTGGCCGCCGGCCACACGGTCGACGTGCACGAGCCGGCGAACGGCTGGAGCCGCACCAACGCGCTCGCCGACGGTGGCGCCGATGCGCTCGCCGAGGGGGCGGCCCTGGTGCCGGGCCTGCGCGTCCACCGCTACGGCCTCGACGGCCCCGATCTCGACCGCGCCCTCGACGGCGCCGACCTGGTGCTGGCGCACGAGTGGAACGAGCCGGCGCTGATCGCCGCGCTCGGCGTCCGCCGGGCGCAGGGGGGTCGCTTCCTCCTGTTCTTCCACGATACCCATCACCGCGCCGTCACGGCGCCCGACGAGATCGGCCGCTTCGATCTCGACGGCTACGACGCGGTGCTTGCCTTCGGCGAGGTGCTGCGCGACGTCTATGCGCGACGCGGCTGGGGCCGCCGCGTCTTCACCTGGCACGAGGCCGCCGACACGGCGCTGTTCCGGCCGTTGGTGCGCGACACGGAAACCGACCTGGTCTTCATCGGCAACTACGGCGACGGCGAGCGCGACGCCGAGCTGCGGCAGTTTCTCATGGAGCCGGTGGCCACACTCGGCATCGCGGCGCGCGTGCACGGCGTGCGCTGGCCGGAGGCGGCACGCGCCGCGCTCGCCGCACATGGCCTCGCTTATGCCGGCTGGCTGCCCAACCACCGCGCCCCGGAGGCGTTCGCGCGCGCCCGCGTCACCGTGCATGTGCCGCGCCGGCCCTATGCCGAGACGCTGCGCGGCATCCCGACCATCCGGGTGTTCGAGGCGCTCGCCTGTGGCATCCCGCTCGTCAGTGCGCCGTGGGACGATGCCGAAGGACTGTTCCCGCCCGGCAGCTATCTGGCCGCACCGGACGGCGCCGTCATGACGGCGGCGCTCGCCGGCCTCCTCGCCGATCGTGATCAGGCCGACGCCCTCGCCCGCACCGGGCTCGCGGCGATCCGCGCCCGCCACACCTGTGCCCATCGGGTCGCCGAGCTGATCGCCATCGTGGCGCATCTGCGCGGCGCGCAGCCGAGCCCTGCGCCCTCGCGCCCCGCGTCGTCATCCGCCGAATTATCCGCCTCGTCTCCCGCTCCGCACTCGACCGAACTGATCAGGACGGCCGCATCATGAAGTTGCGCTTCTTTGGATCGAGCCTCGTCTCCTCCTACTGGAACGGGGCCGCCACCTACTATCGGGGGCTGCTCAAGGCGCTCGCTGCCCACGGCGTCGATGTCGCCTTCTACGAGCCCGACGCCTATCAGCGGCAGCAGTACCGCGACATCGACGATCCGCCCTGGGCGAGAGTGGTCGTCTACCCGGCCACGGAGGACGGTTGGCGGCGGGCGCTCGACGAGGCCGCGGCGGACGCCGACCTGCTGGTCAAGGCGAGCGGCGTCGGTGTGTTCGATCAGGCGCTGGAGATCGCGGTGCCGCAGGCGGCGCGCCCCGGCACCTGCATCGCCTGGTGGGACGTCGACGCACCCGCGACCCTGGAGGCGATCGGGGCCGATCCCGCGCACCATCTGCGGGCCGCGGTGCCGCGCTACGACATCGTCTTCACCTATGGCGGCGGCGCTCCGGTGGTGGATGCCTACACGGCGCTCGGCGCCCGCGCCTGCGTGCCGATCTACAACGCCGTCGATCCCGACACGCACCACCCGGTCGCGCCGCGCGAGGATTGGCGCTGCGATCTCGGCTTCCTGGGCAACCGGCTGCCCGACCGCGAGGCGCGCGTCGAGGAGTTCTTCCTCGGGGCAGCGGCACGGCTGCCGCAGCGGAGCTTCCTGCTCGGCGGCGCCGGCTGGGACGACAAGCCGATGCCCGGCAATGTGCAGCGCCTCGGCCATGTCGGCAGCGGCGACCACAACGCCTTCTTCTGCTCGTCGCGTGCGACCCTCAACATCAACCGCGCCAGCATGGCGCGCACCGGCTTCTCGCCGCCGACGCGGATCTTCGAGGCCGCCGGTGCCGGGGCCTGCCTGATCACCGACCGCTGGGACGGCATCGCCGAGTTCCTGGAGCCGGGTCACGAGATCCTGCTGGCCGACGACGGCGCTGCGGTGGAGACGCTGCTCGACGGCCTCGACGACACACGTGCCCGCATGATCGGCGACGCCGCGCGAGCGCGCGTGCTCGCCGCCCACACCTATGCGCACCGGGCCCGCCAGGTGCTCGACCGGCTCGGCGACGGCGGTCGCACCTGCGGAGTCGCCGCATGACGCTCGACATCGTCGTCCTCGGCCTGTCCATCACGTCGTCGTGGGGCAACGGCCATGCCACCACCTGGCGGGCGCTGATCAAGGGGCTGGCGGAGCGCGGCCACCGCGTCACCTTCCTGGAGCGCGACGTGCCGTGGTATCGCGACCACCGCGACCTGCGGCAGCCGCCGTGGTGCCGGGTCGAGCTCTACGAGACCCTCGCCGATCTGCCGCGCCGCCACACCGCCGCGGTGCGCGACGCCGACCTGGTGATCGTCGGCTCGTTCGTGCCGGACGGCGCGGCGGTCGCCGAATGGGTGACGACGCAGGCGCGTGGCGTCACCGCGTTCTACGACATCGACACCCCGGTGACGCTGGCGCGGCTGGAGCACGGCACCACCGACTACATCGCGCCCGCCACCATTCCGCGCTTCGATCTCTACCTGTCGTTCACCGGCGGCCCGGTGCTCGATCTGATCGAGACGAGCTGGGGCGCGCGCGCCGCCCGCGCGCTCTACTGCGCGGTCGATCCCGATCTCCACAAGCCGCACGACGTGGTGCCGCATCTGACGCTCGGCTACATCGGCACCTACAGCCCCGACCGTCAGCGCACCCTCGACCGGCTGCTGATCGAGCCCGCCCGCCGGCTGCCCTCGCTGCGCTTTGCGGTGGCCGGCCCGCAGTATCCGGCCGACATCGCGTGGCCCGCCAATGTCGAGCGCATCGAGCACCTGCCGCCGCAGGAGCACGCCCGCTTCTACTGCGCCCAGCGCTACACCCTCAACGTCACCCGCGCCGACATGATCGCGGCCGGCTGGTCGCCGAGCGTGCGGCTGTTCGAGGCGGCGGCCTGCGGCGTGCCGATCGTGTCGGACCGCTGGGCGGGGCTCGATTCCTTCTTCACGCCCGGCACCGAGATCCTGATCGCCGATGCCACCGAGCAGGCGATGGCGATCCTGCGCGACATGCCCGAGGAGCGGCGGCGCGACATCGCGGCGGCGGCACGCCGGCGCGTTCTCGCCGAGCACACGGCGCGCGAGCGCGCCCGCACCCTGGAGGCGTATCACGCCGAGGCGCTGGCGGCGCGCGCGCGGCGCGAGGGCGTTCGCCCCGGCGTCGGAGCCGTGGCGTGAGACAGATGAGGAACCGCCTGCGGCGCCGATGTTTGTACCTCGGGGACCCGGTCACCGGACGGGTTTCGACGACGTGATGCCGCAGGCGACCAACCAGCAGGGAGAGGGCGCGTGCCCGTGATCGAAAAGCTCAACATCGTCGTGACCGGCGGCGCCGGCTTCATCGGCTCGCATCTCTGCGATCGCCTGGTGCAGAAGGGACACGCCGTCACCTGCCTGGACAATCTGGACACCGGCCGGTTCGACAACGTCCGGCCGCTGCTCAATCATCCGAACTTCCGCTTCGTCGAGGCGGACGTGCGCGATCCGCTCTCGATCGACGGTCCGGTGGATCGCATCTACAACCTCGCCTGCCCGGCCTCGCCGCCGCACTATCAGCGCGATCCGATCGGCACCGTGAAGACCTGCGTGCTCGGCGCCCTCCACGTGCTCGAGCTCGCCCGCGCGACCGGCGCCCGCGTGCTCCAGGCGTCGACCAGCGAGGTCTATGGCGATCCGGAGATCCACCCGCAGCCGGAGAGCTACCGCGGCGCCGTCAACACCACCGGCCCGCGCGCCTGCTACGACGAAGGCAAGCGCTGCGCCGAGGCGCTGTTCTTCGATTATCGGCGGCTCTACGGCGTGCCCGTGAAGGTGGCGCGCATCTTCAACACTTACGGGCCGCGCATGCTGGAGAACGACGGCCGGGTGATCTCCAACTTCGTCGTGCAGGCGCTGCGCAACCGCCCCATCACGTTGTATGGCGACGGCTCGCAGACCCGCTCGTTCTGCTATGTGGCCGATCTGCTCGACGGCCTCGAGCTGCTGATGGAAAGCGACGACGCCATCACCGGCCCGATCAATCTCGGCAACCCGCGGGAGGTGACGGTCGAGGAGATCGCCCGCATGGTGCTGCGCCAGACCGGATCGCGCTCGCCGATCACCTACCGGCCGCTGCCCGAGGACGATCCGCGCCGCCGTCGGCCCGAGATCGCGGCCGCCGCTCGCGCGCTCGGCTGGGCGCCGCGCGTCGCTCTGGAGGACGGGCTGAAGTCGACCATCGACGATTTCGCCATGCGGGTGGCGACCCCGGTGTCGCCGGCCTCGAATTCCGCCGAACCGCCCGCCGGCCTGACGGCGGCGGCGCGGCCGGCCCGCAAGCGCCGCGCCGCGCTGTCGGCGGTCGGCAGCTCCGCCTGATCGAAGACGGCCTGGCGAAGTCTGCCTGATCGGCGGCTCCGCCGGCGCGAGGGCGGCCCGAGCGGCGCGCGCCCGCCCCGTCACGCCGTGCACACGACGCGGCCCGGCAACCATGTCCAATCATCGTCACGACCTGACTGTTATGATAAATTGACAAACGGCGCGTCCTGTATGAGACCTGCCGTGTCGATACCGATCTGTTCGGAAACTGGTGTCGATTCGTGCGACCTTGATGCCGGCTCGGTTCGTGGTGGATTGCACTGTTCTACACCTCGCACCGGCGGGCCTCGTGGTCCACGCACCCTTCGGTCGACGAATCCGTTCGGCGCAACCCGGACATGGGTGTTCGTGCCGCGGCTTCGTCCGGTCAGTCCGGCTCGTCACGGCGGGCCGCGGCAGTTCGGCAGGCCGCCGCGACGGCGCATTCGCTGTCCGCGCCGGATGCCCCTTCCTTCGATGACGATCGCGTCGCTGGTTCCCTCATGGATACGGCTCTCTTCGATTATGTTCGCGTGCTCTACGCCGAAGAGGCGGTGAACGTGCTGGCCCAGTACGGCGAGCAGGCCGCCGTGCTGGCCGGCGGACAATCGCTCATCCCACAGATGAGCTTGCGCTCGTCGATCCCGCACGTTCTCGTCGATCTCGGCCAGGCCATCGACCTGCGCGCCATCGAGGCGCATCGTGATCACGTCGTCGTTGGCGCGATGGTGACCCATTCGATGATCGAGGACGGTCTGATCCCGGACCCGATGACCGGGATGCTGTCCTACGTGGCGCACGGCATCGCGCATCGCGGCGTGCGCAATCGCGGCACCCTCGGGGGAAGCGCCTGCTGGGCCGATCCCTGCGCCGACTGGCCGACCGCCCTGATCGCCCTGGACGCCACCGTGATGGCGCTGTCGCCCGACGGCCGGCGCGCCATCCCGATGACGGCCTTCTACCCCGACGCTTTCGTGACGGCGCTCGGCCCGGCCGAGATCGCCACCGCGCTCACCGTGCCGCGCGGCTCGAAGCTGGCGCGCTGGGGCTACTACAAGGTGACCCGGACGGTGAGCGAGTCGGCCGACGCCATCGCGGCCGTGGTGTTCGATCCCGAGCGCGACGTCAGCCGCGTGGTGCTCGGCGGCCTGAAATGCCCGCCGGTGATCCTGACCGATCTGGCGGACGAGCTGCGCCGGCGCCGGCCGGGTGCCGATGCGCTCAAGCTGGATGCCTGCAAGGCGATGATCGAGCACGTCCCGGCGCTGCGCGACCTCAATCTCCACAACTACGCCTTCGCGCTCGGCCGCGCCCTGCGCAGTGCCTTCGTGAGCTGACGGCACGGCCTGATGGCGCGGCTGACGGCGGGACCTGACGGCGGCGGCGCCTCGCCACCGCGCGGGCTTTCCGCGCGGCCGGAACGGCCGTCCGCCTGACAGGTTGACCCGGGACGCCCATCCGTGAGGAGCGCCCCGATGGATCGTGACGAGACCACGCGCCTGCGCCGCGGCGAGGCCCGCCCCGGTAAAGGCTACGCCGACGAGCCCGAGATATCGTCCTGGGACCGGCCGCTCCTGGAGACCCCGGGCGGGCGATCCGCCGACCGCGACCCGGCCGACCGCGACATCACCGACGACGAGACCCGCCGCGACGACGTGGGAGCGGTGCCACGCAGCGCCGTCACCGGCGCCCACGAGCCCGGCACCGGAGCGGTCGAGACGCCCGACGGCCTCGACGAGACCAGCGAGGTGACACGCCGCGCCGCCGAGGACATCGGCACCGGGCCGGGCCGGGAGGATCGCGAGGACGAGACGCCGGTGTTCGAGCGCGGCGGCCTGCCGAAGGCGTGATCGATTAGAGCATTCTGCGGCGAAGTGGACGCCGGTTCGCCGTCGAAAATGCGATCACGCAAGGACTTCTCGAGCGGTGTCCGATCCAGTTGGATTGGATTCCGCTCGAAGCGGCGCGCGGGTCCGCCGGCGCGCCATCGCCCCCAGACTCGCAGCCCAGACCCGCGGCCCGGATCAGAAGGGGCAGGCGGAGCGCAGGTTGCCGGCCGCCTCGGCGACGCCGTGCAGATCGAAGCTCAGCTCACGCTCGCCGGCCGGCGTCGCTACCTGGAGCGCGAAGGTGCGGGCGAGCCGCAGCCGCTCCAGCAAGGCGGCCGGATCGGGCGGCGCATAGGCGTTGCCGAGCACCCGCCAGCGTTCCGGAGTGGCCGTCGCGTCGAGCTGCACCGTCACGTCCACCTCGCCCACGGGGCTGCCGCCCGGCGGCCAGTCGAGATCGAGAGCGAGTAGCTCCAGGGTGCCGCGGCGGCAGGCGAGCAGCAGGCCGGCACGGCCGGAGCGGTCGAGCGGGCCGTCGCGCCGCGTCACCGAAAGGCCGTGCTCGATCAGCATCGGGGCGCCGGCCGCGCCCAGGGTGGCTGGCGACGGCATCGGAACGCGCAGAACCCAGCCGACCGGGCCGCGCTCGCCGATCCGTGGCTCGCCGTCCCGGCGAGCCGCGTCGAGGCGAGCGGCGTCGAGGCGATCGGTTTCGAGGCGATCGGTTTCGAGGCGAGCGGCATCGCGGTGATCAGTTTCGAGGCGATTGGCGCCCAGGTTGTCCTGAGCCCGGGTCGGCACCGCCGGAGTCAGCAGCACGACAGCGAGCACGCAGGTCAGCAGCCGGCACGCCGTCATCCCGAGCACCTCGTGTTCTCCCGACGGCCGCTTCGCGCGCGCCCTCGGTTCCCATCAACGGGTCCCGCCATCACCTGTCATGTAAACATAAACAGGTCACCGACGGTCCGCCAACACCCGCTCGACCGTGCGCCCAGGCCCGAACGGGGCTCTCCACGCAAAAACACGGCTGGCGCGAATCGAAACGGCCGGAGCGAACGCTCCGGCCGTCACGTATCGCACCGAATTGTGTCAGTGCTGGGCCGCTGCGGCGGCAGACAGCACCGTCGAGGGCTCGACCTTCACGCCCGGTCCCATGGTGGACGAGATGGCGATCCGGTTGATGTACTGGCCCTTGGCACCCGCCGGCTTGGCCTTGGCGACCGCGTCGGCGAACGCCTTGATGTTCTCGACCAGCTTGTCGGCGTCGAACGACACCTTGCCGACGCCGGCATGCACGATACCGGCCTTCTCGACGCGGAACTCGACCGAGCCGCCCTTGGCGCCCTTGATGGCCGAGGTGACGTCCATGGTCACGGTGCCGACCTTCGGGTTCGGCATCATGCCGCGCGGGCCGAGCACCTTGCCGAGGCGACCGACCAGCGGCATCAGGTCGGGCGTCGCGATGCAGCGGTCGAAGTCGATGTTGCCGGCCTGCACCCGCTCGACCAGGTCCTCGGCACCGACCACGTCGGCCCCGGCGGCCCGTGCCTCGTCGGCCTTGGCGCCGCGGGCGAACACCGCCACCCGCTGGGTGCGGCCGGTGCCGTTCGGCAGGCTGACGACGCCGCGCACCATCTGGTCGGCGTGACGGGGATCGACGCCGAGATTCATCGCGATCTCGACGGTCTCGTCGAACTTCGCGGTGGCGCGCTGCTTGATGAGCTGCACCGCATCGGTGAGCCCGTAGAGCTTGTCCCGATCGATTCCTTCGCGCGAGGCGCGAACCCGCTTTCCATGCTGAGCCATGACGATCAACCCTTCACGTCCAGGCCCATGGAGCGGGCGGAACCTTCGATCATGCGCATCGCCGACTCGATGTTGTCGGTGTTGAAGTCCTTCATCTTCTTCTCGGCGATCTCGCGCAGCTGATCGCGCGTGATGGCGCCCACATGGTCACGGCCGGTCGCCTTGGCGCCCGACTGGATGCCGGCCGCCTTCTTGAGGAAGTACGACACCGGCGGGGTGCGCATCTCGAACGTGAAGGAGCGGTCGGCATAGATGGTGATGACGACCGGGATCGGCGATCCCTTCTCCAGCTGCTGGCTCTGGGCGTTGAACGCCTTGCAGAACTCCATGATGTTGAGACCGCGCTGACCGAGCGCGGGGCCGATCGGCGGGGACGGATTGGCCGCGCCCGCCGGTACCTGAAGCTTCAGATAACCTGTGATCTTTTTCGCCATGGTGGGTCCTTCGCGCCGGCGCCGCCGGCTCGCAGGGTTCGTGGTCCGGATCAAGGGCGGTCGGCGAACCGCCCCTCCTCCCACGGCGTCGCACGCCGGTCCCGAGGAGGACCGACGGCGGCGTGCCGGCTATCTATCCCGGCACGGCCGGAGAGACAAGCCCGGCCCCGGCGGCGAGGCCGATCGGCGGGCGGGCGGGAGCCGGAACCGTGTCGGCCGTGCTCGCCGCGTCGTCGTCGCGCCAGTGGGCGCCCCGGCTCTCCGGGCGGGCCAGCGCCGCCGCCACGATCAGCCGGGCGGCCAGCAGCATGTTGCGGGCCTCGCCGCAGCGCCGGACCTCGTCGGGGCCGAAGCCGCTCCCCATCGCCTCTGGCGAGCGGGTCGGCAGCGCCGCGAGCCGTTCGGCGAGCGCAGCGAGATCGTTCACGGCCGCCCGGAGGCCGGCCGCGGTGCGCACCAGCCCGGCCCGTGTCGCCATCACGGCGCGTAGCTCGGCCACCACGGCGGCGATCGCCGGCGCGGCCTCCGGTCCCGACACGGCGGGCCGCGTCAGCACGACGGAGGCCGGGACATCGCCCGGTGCGGCGGCGAGATCGCGGGCGGCGCGCCGTCCGAACACCAGCGCCTCCAGCAGCGAGTTGCTGGCCAGCCGGTTGGCGCCGTGGACGCCGGTGCGGGCTACCTCGCCGCAGGCCCACAGGCCGGGGATCGAGGTACGCCCCTCGGTGTCGGTGATCACGCCGCCCATGTGATAGTGCGCCGCCG
The DNA here is from genome assembly GCF_964266735.1 of Rhodoplanes sp. P11. Classification (NCBI taxonomy): domain Bacteria; kingdom Pseudomonadati; phylum Pseudomonadota; class Alphaproteobacteria; order Hyphomicrobiales; family Nitrobacteraceae; genus Rhodoplanes; species Rhodoplanes sp. P11. Next base: position 1,446,301 of record NZ_CAXWGY010000001.1, on the reverse strand, counting down.
GGGCGACCGGCACCGGCATCGCGAACGGATCGAGGCCGGCGGCCCGGCAGGCCGCGACCGCGGTCGGGAAGCCGTCCGGGCTCGCCGCCAGCGCCGGCCGCAGGTCGAGCAGGACGGAGCGGCCGGCGGCGACGCGGCGGCCGATCGCCCGGGCGACGACATCGCGCGGGGCGAGATCGGCGGCCGGATGCTCGTCCGCCATGAAGGCCCGCCCACGGTCGTCGCGCAGCACCGCCCCGGCGCCCCGCAGGGCCTCGGTGAGCAGCGGCGCCGGGCTCCAGCCGGCCGCCGGCGTGTCGGCCGTGTCGGCCGCCAGCGCGGTCGGATGGAACTGGACGAATTCGAGATCGCCGAGCCGGGCGCCGGCACGCGCCGCCAGGGCGAGCCCGTCGGCGGTCGCCTCCGGCGGATTGGTGGAGCGCCGGTAGATCGCCCCGACGCCGCCGGTGGCGAGCACCACCCGGGCGGCGCGGTACCAGACGAAACCGTCGCGGTCGACCGCCAGCACCCCGGCGATCCGCCCGTCGGCGACCACCAGGTCGCACGCGAAGGCTCCCGTCGCCACCTGCACGGACGGCATCGCCCGCACCCGCTCGGCCAGCGCCGCGACCAGCACGCGGCCGGTGGCGTCCCCGCCCGCATGAAGGATGCGGGCCGCGCCGTGGGCGCCTTCGCGGCCGAGCGCCGGCGCTCCGTTCGTATCGCGGTCGAACGGCAGCCCGCGCGCGAGCAGGTCACGCACCGCGGCGGCGCCGTCGCGGGCGACCAGCAACGCCACCGCCGGATCGACGAGGCCCGCCCCCGCCGCCACGGTGTCGGCCGCGTGCGCCTCCGGGTCGTCACCGGGGCCGACCGCGGCCGCGATGCCGCCCTGGGCGGCGGCGCTACTGCCGCCGGCCAGCTCCGCCGTCTTGGTGAGCAGGACGACCGGCGCCAGCGCCGGCGCGGCCGCCGCCTCCAGAGTGGCTGTCAGCCCGGCGAGGCCCGAGCCGATCACCACCACGCCGGCGTCACGGACCCGCACGGCGCGCTCCCGGCCGCACCGCCAGCATCCGCTCGACCGACCGGCGCGCCGGCGCCACCACGGCTGGGTCGATCTCCACCCGCGGCGACAGCGTCTCCAGCGCCGCCAGGATGTTGGCGAGCGTGATCCGCCGCATGTGCGGACAAAGATTGCACGGCCGCACGATCTCCACCTCCGGCACCGCGGCGGCGACGTTGTCGCCCATGGCGCACTCGGTGATCAGCAGCACCCGCGGCGGCTTCTTGGCCTCGATCAGCTCGACCATGCGGGCGGTGGAGCCGACGATATCGGCCGCGGCCAGCACGTCGGGCGGACATTCCGGGTGAGCAACCACCAGCAAGTCATCGTAGTTGCTGCGATACTCCTCGATCTCCTCACCCGTGAAGCGGACATGGACCTCGCAGCTCCCGGTCCACGGGACGATCTCCACCGCGGTCTGCGTGGCGACGTGCGCGGCGAGGTAGCGGTCCGGCAGGAAGATCACCCGCGACACGCCGAGCGACTCGACCACCTCGACGGCGTTGCCGGAGGTGCAGCAGATGTCGACCTCGGCCTTCACGGCGACCGAGGTGTTGACATAGGCAACCACCGGGATGCCGGGATGGCGCTGCCGCAGGGCGCGGACATCCGCGGCGGTGATCGAGGCGGCCAGCGAGCAGCCGGCCTCCGGCTCGGGGCAGAGCACCACCTTGTCGGGGTTCATCAGCTTGGCGGTCTCGGCCATGAAATGGACCCCGGCCAGGACGATCACCTCGGCGTCGGTGTCGCGCGCCTGCTGGGCGAGCGCCAGGCTGTCGCCGACCCGGTCGGCGACGCCGTGGAAGATCTCTGGTGCCTGGTAATTGTGGGCCAGCACGACGGCGCGCCGCTCCCGCTTGAGACGCTGGATGGCGTGGACGAGCGGCGCATGGGTGATCCATTCGGCCTCCGGCATCACCCGTCGCAGGCGATCCCAGGCGGGGCGTGTCGCGGCTGCGACCTCGGGCGTGTAGGCGAGCGACGGCGATTCGGTGAGCAGGGTCGGCACGGAAGCCCTCGTGTGACGCGGCTGCGACATCGGGTCGACCGACGTCGCGGGTTGCGCACGGCGCCCGCGGCGAGCGGCGGCTCGCCCGGACTCCTCGGTGAAAGCGTGATGTGGCCGGGCTCGTCCCGGACCGGCGCCTGGACGCGCGACGCGCGATCCGGACGGCGCTGCGTGCAGCCCTGCGGCGGGGAGCGACCTGTCGGCCGCCGTGGGCGACCCGGTCGTCAGGCGAGGCGACCGGAGTGGTCGCCGGGGCTGCGAGGACGGCCATCGGGGCTCGTCGAGCCCTCGAAAAACCGTCTCAAAGTCATTCGATGCGTTTCAGAATCAGGCAGCGGGCAGCCTGGGCGGCCCGCCGCGCGGTCACACCTTCTCGACCTGGCCGAACTCCAGCTCGACCGGGGTGGCGCGGCCGAAGATCGACACCGCCACCTTGATGCGCGAGCGGGCGTCGTCGACCTCCTCGACCACGCCGTTGAACGACGCGAAGGGGCCGTCAGAGACCCGCACCTGTTCGCCGATCTCGAACGAGACGGTCGGCTTCGGCCGGTCGATGCCCTCCTGCACCTGGTGCAGGATGCGGCCGGCCTCCGACTCGGAGATCGGCATCGGCTTGTTGTCGGTGCCGAGGAAGCCGGTCACCTTGGGGGTGTTCTTGATGAGATGGTACGCCTCGTCGGTCAGCTCCATCTTCACCAGCACGTAGCCGGGGAAGAACTTGCGCTCGGAGTCGACCTTGCGGCCGCGCCGCACCTCGGTGACCTTCTCCTTCGGGACCAGGATCTCGTCGAACAGATGCTCGAGGTGCCGCTGCCGGGCCTGCTCGCGGATCGATTCGGCGACCTTGTTCTCGAAGTTCGAGTAGGCGTGAACGATGTACCAGCGCTTGCTCATGTCCGTTACCCGATCCGCGCCCTTCAGCGTCCGATTCCGAGCACGAGGGTGACGCCGAAGCGAATGATCTGATCGGCGAGCAGGAAGAACACGGCGGCGGTCGCCGACATCACGAACACCATGACGGTGGTGATCGCGGTCTCGCGCCGGCTCGGCCAGGTGACCTTCTCGGTCTCCGAGCGGACCTCCTGCAAGAACTTGAACGGGCTTACCTTCGCCATCGCGTGTTCCGATCGTCCGACTTCGTGAAAGAGCCCGCGCGAGCGACGGGCGGACCGCCGTCGCTCCCCTCCCTCGCGGTCTGCTGCGGCGAGAGCCGCCCCCCGGAGCGGCCTGCGCGACCGCGTCGTCGCTCAGACCCGGCGGGAGTGGAGGGACCCCGGACACCAGCAGACTCGGATCGCGGTCGAAATGGGGGCAGCCCCTGCTGACGAGTCCGAGACTTCAAACGTCCAGGTCGGCCCGTTTTACACGTTCGGGCAGGTCCGTCAACAGAACCCGCCCCGCGAGCGGCCGATGCCGGCTCAGATTTCGTCTGAGAATTCAGCGCCGCGGACGCCCCTCCGCGCGACACGTCCCGGCTGCGCCCAAGGGCCGCCGGGCGCCCCGCCGGACCGCTCATCGACATCGCCATAGCGTTCCGTATTCAACGACACGGAACGATACGCAGCCTTGGCTTCGAGGCGCCCCTCCCAAGGAACGGGAGGCCGCTGCCACCCGCGTTGCGCGATGGTCATGATCCCCCGGAGCCGGCACACGCGGTAGTTGACGCAGCACAGGCGCCTGGTTTCTAATTACCTCACTATTGTCCGTGTTGCGAGTGGTTGGACGGCAATGGCGGTGCGAGGGCGGATCGCCGCAGTGATCGGGGCCGGCATGGGGCTGTTCGGCATCATTCCTCCGATCCTGGCGCTCGAGGACAAGAACTGCTCCCGCCTGCAATCGGTGTCGACCGCTGTGCGCGAGCGTATCGAGCGCGGCGAAGCGCGGTCGGCCGCGCGGGCCCGTGCCATCGAGCAGGCGTCGAAAGACGCCGTCGCACAGGTCATCGGCATCGAGGTGCAGTCGCGCCGCGAGAACAAGACCGAGATCGCGGACGACAAGGCGCGGAGCTGGTTTCGCCAGATCGAGCAGAGCGGCCTCGGGGGATTTGCCCGCCCCAAGGTGGTCGGCGAGCGTGACGAGGGCGACATCATCGTCATGGATGTGGTCGTGACCGTGTGCGTCCCGACCGACGAATTCCTGCGCCAGCAGGCCAAGCAGCGCGCCGAGCGCGAGCGCAAGCCGCCCGCCCCGGTCGATCCCGCGGCCGAGCCCTGGTTCGACCCCAAGACCGGCCAGGCACGGGTATGGTATTGGCGCCGCAACAAGACGTTCGAGTTCTTCGACGCGGAAGGGTTTCATCCGCGCTACGGCGGCCGGCTTCAGCCGGTGACCGAGAAGATCCGCGACGAATGGCAGGAAGCCGCGAACGCCGAACGGCAGCGGGCCGCCGCGGCCGCCGCGCAAGCCGCCCGGCAGGCCGAGGAGGAGGAGGCGGCGCGCCGCAGCGCGCTCGCCAAGGCGGCCGAGACCTGTGACCGGCTGGCCGCCAACCCCAACGATCTGCGCCGGCCCGCCTCGGTGCCGGGGGCCGATTTCGATATCGTGCGCGCCAATGCGCAGGAGGCGGTCGCGGCCTGCCAGGCCGCCGCCGACCGTTATCCAGGAGAGCCGCGCTACCGATATCAGCTCGCTCGCGCCTATCAGAAGCTCAATCCCAAGCGGGCCGCGTCGCTCCTCGACGAATTGATGAAGCAGCGCTACGCCGCCGCCTTCGACAACTACGGCTGGCTGCTGCTCGATCCTGGTTTCCGCCCCGTGCCCGACTATGCCGGCGCCGCGAAAGCGCTCCGGCAGGGCGCCGCGATCGGCGATCCGAGCGCGATGCTGAGCCTCGCCAAGCTGATCCGCAGGAATCAAGTCGACGGAAGCCTGGAGCACGCCACCACCCTAGCCCAACGGGCCGCGACACTCGGCCATACCGACGCTGCCGCCGAGCTCACGGCCTTGCAGCAGGCCGCCGAGGATGCCGCCGCCGCCGCCGCTCTCGCAGCCACTAAGGCCGAAGCCGAGAGGCGGCAGCAGGAACAGATCCAACAGTTCTTCTTCGACACCCTCAGGGGCATCATGAACAGAGGGCCCCGCTGAGCGCCTCACGGGCCCGCAATCGATTTCGGAGCACGTCATGGTTTGGACCGCCGATCTCGCCTTGAGCTTCTCGATGGCTGCCCTGCTGGTCGGGGCGGCCATCGCGGCGCCGCCGGATCACATCGCCATCACGGGCGGAGCGCCGCCGCCGCCCGCGGCGCGTGGCTTCGCCACCGTGGAAGCCTGCTGGAAGGACTGGCTGGCCCGCGAAGGCTATCAGGAAGGCAAGAACGACAAGGACGGCCGCATCGTCCTGGTCCAGCACGGACAGGAGATCGTCGGCGAGCCGGTCGGCTCGCCCAACTGGCTCACCGCTCGCAACGCCATGATGAGCTACGCCGAGATGACGGCCCGCAAGGCGCTGGCCGAGACCATGTCGGTGACACTGAAGTCGAGCCGCACCGCCGCCGTGCAACTGCTGGGCGGCGACGACCCACCGCCGGCACTCCGGCCGGCACGCGAGTCGCTGTCGCTCTCCGACAAGGCGCTCACCCTGGCCGACAAGGCGCTCGACGCCGAGATCCGGAAATACGACCGCAACTGGACCGGCAGCGGCGCGACCGACAAGGAGCGCCAAGACAAGGTGGCGACGTTGCAGGTGCAGTTGAACTCCGCGATCGAGTCGGGCACCCAGCTCTATGCGTCGGGTGCGTTCACGGCCATCCAGTGCGAGGGGCCGAGCGCCGGAGACCCCGGACGCTACGCGGTCCTCGCCGGCCTGGTGTGGACACCCTCGTTACAGCAGATCGCCGAGGCGATCTGGAACCCGGCGGCCACCGCTCCCAGCGGCGAGCCCGGGCCGTCGCTGCACCAGCGGTTCGCGCAGATCGCGGCCGACAACCCCGACTGGCTGGCGTACACGACCGGCGCCCGGGTCTATACCGACGAGCGCGGACAGCGGGTCGTCGTCGGCTTCGGTGCGGTGCCACGATCATCCCTAATGGCGGCCGACAAGGACCGCGCCCGCCTGCTGGCGCTCGCCGCCATCCAGCGGTTCGTCGGTGAGAAGCTGGTGGCCGGCTCATCGCTTAAGGAGCGGTACGAGCGCCGCGACTTCACGGACGGCTCCGCCACCTCCTTCGACAACAGCGCGTTCGCCCAGAAGATCACGCTAGTCGCCAAGGACCTGGAGCTGGTCGGGGCCGCCGAGGTCCGGTCCTGGCGCGGCGAGCACCCGTGGTCAAAAGCCGGAATGCAGACGGTCGCCATCGCGTGGTCGCCGGCCTGGGCGGCCGACTCGCGCGGCACGGCCGAGATTCTAAAGAGCGCCGAGGAGCGCATGAAACGAGGCGGCGGCGTGCCCGATGTGCCGTCCGCCGCGCCGGGCGGCACCGCCGTGCCGGCCCCCGGGGGGAGCGGGGCCGCTGTCCCGGCCCGGCCCGGCGCCAGCTCATCGGGCCGCGACTTCTGACAACGGCGCAATTCCCGATACGGGTGCGGGATCGCGTCAGCCACTTTCCGTCCTCGTTCAGCGAGCGCCGCCGAAGGCGACCTCTCGACGGGCGAGGACGGCTGCGCCCTTGGCCTCCGAGAAGAAAGATCGAAATCGCGATGGAGGGTGGTCTCCGCGAGCCCCACACGCCCGGTGCTAAACCCGAACACGTAAGAGCCCGTTTGGACACTCGGACGGAGGCTGCGTCGCGGTGCACACAGTCGAAGGCCAGAAAGAGAACGGATGCCGATATCGGGGATAGCGGCGAGCGTCTCGACGTCCCTGGCGGCGCTCGCAGCGCCCCCGCGCGTCGGGCTTACCCGATGCCTCACATGACGAGTTGAACTCGGGCGAGCCCGCGTTCAGTGGCCGGGCCGCTTTCGGCCGCCCAGCTGCCCGGACCAAAGTCCGGGAACCGCCGATCTCGACCGTACGTCCTGGGGTCCCCCTTCGATCGGCTCCTTCCGGGCCGAAATCGGCTCCGACGCAGCCCGTCGGAGTGTCCAAACCAAACGTCCTCTCAGGGCGCCGCGGCGATCTGGACCTTGCGGCCGCGATTGAGCGTTCGCAGCCGGTTCACCCACTCTTCCGGATAGAGCAGGTTCGAGCCCGGCACCTCGAGCCCCATGTACTGGGCGATGTCCGAGATGAAGGCGACGCAGTTGATGGTCGCGGCGTTCCACACCGGCGACGTCGCCTGCTTGTGCTTGATGTAGGCGAACACCTTGCGGGCCTCGGCCTCGCTCAGGAACACCCGATAGCTCGCGGTCAGATATTGCTCGTCGAGGTCGCCATAGCTCTTCCCGGTCTCCGACGGCACCGGAATGATATGGCCGAGAATGTACGGGATGACGCTGTCGGTGGCAGGATGCAGGCCAGCCACCTCGACGGCCCGCTGGCCGACCCGACCGTACCAGATGAAGGCATGGCCGTAGCTCGACGCGGTGCGGGCGCGGAAATCGACATAGTAGCGGGCAGCCGCCTTGGGCGCCGGCTTGGCAGGCTGGACAGCGAGCTCGGCGGCGGCGTCCGGCGAGCCCGTCGCCACCCGCGTCACCGGCACGCTCTGAGCATGCCCCGAGGTGATGCCGAAACCGGCCCAGATGGTGATCGCAAGCAGCCCGGCCAGGCCGCGCAGGCAGCGCGTGTTGTTGGAAAGGACGTTCATCGCCGCCTCCCTTGGTTCGCAGGACCGGATCATCCGGAGCGGGACCGCAGGTCGACACTGTCGGCCGGCGGTCCCGCTGGTCCGTGGCGAACCGACGATCCGGTCGGCCCGCCAGGGGCGAGGTCGGACGGACGCAGCCGCCGACCCGACCCGGCTCAGTAGCGGGCGACGACCGGCCCCTTGCCGATCGGCGCCTTGCCGATCGGCGCCTTGCCGACCGGCGCCTTGCCGACGGCCGCGACCGGCGGCGGCGGCTGGCGGGTCGGCATGTCGGCCGCAATGGCGGAACCGACGAGCGCGAGACTGGCGGACGCGATGATTGCGATCTTCAACATGAGAGCCCCCGTAGAATAGTCCCCTTGGTCCCCACGACAGAACGTGCAGGTGGCCGAAGGGTCGGGCATCGTCCCCGTCTCCGCAACCTTTCATTAGTGCTGAAACGCCTCGGCGCCGCGGTTTCGAGGTACACTGTTGCTTATTGGGCACGCTTTGCGTGCGGCCACCCGACAGTTCGCGCGCGTAATACTTGCGGGTGATAACCTTGTCGGCGGGACCCCGGCGAATGGCCGAACCTGTCGGCGAGTCACGCGAAATCGTCGACGCGCGCGAGCGGCCCGACGGCCCGCGGTCGCGTCACCCGGCTTGCCCGGGCGGGGTGGCACCGCCGCCCGCGGGCGACCCGCACCGACCGGCGGGGGCGCATGTTCTCAGTAGAGGAGCGGGATGATTCGCCGGGTCCGCGCCATGTAGACGCGGTACTGGTCGCCGAAGGTGTCGAGCATCATCCGCTCTTCGTCACCCACCCGGCCGAAGAACAGCACGCCGAAACCGATCAGGCCGGCGGGACCCGCGACCCAGTTGGGCAACAGGAGCGCCTGCGCCACCGCCCACAGCCAGAACGCCGTGTACATCGGGTGGCGGAGATGCTGGTAGATCCCGGCCGTCACCAGGCTGTGCCGGTCGCGGACGTCGAGGCTGATCGACCAGTTGCGGCCCAGCGCCTTGTGGGAGAGCCGAAACATCACCAGGGCCGCGGCGACCACCAGGACGCCGAGCGCGGCCTGCACCGGCTGGAACGGGTAGTCGGCGAAGCGCGGCGCGCCGGTGACGAGATAGACGACCGGCAGCAGCCCGAGGCCGGTGAACGACACCGCCATCAGGAGGCGCTCGCGCAGGCCGCGCCGGCTGCTGGCCACCGGGGTGCGGCGGGCGCGACGCGCATAAGGGTAGCGGATCACGATCCAGCCGCCCGCGAGCAGCAGCCAGGCGGCCTTGGCCAGGAACGGAGTCATCAGGCGGACATCATGGTGGAGCTGGCGCCGGTGGCGCAAGTCGCGGCGCTCGGCGCCCCGCGGTCGATCAGCGAGCCGTCCGCCGCGAAGGCCGATGCGGGCCCCTCCGGCAGACAGGCCAGCTCTCGCACGGCCACCGGCCCGCAGGCCAGCACGAAATAGTCGTAGGCGGCGCGCCGGTCGTTGCCGCTGACGAACTGGCAATGCAGCCGGAAGAAGCGGCCTTTGATGCGGCGATAATAGTCGGGGTCGAGCATCTTGCTGATCCGCACGACGCGCACCAGCGGCCGCCCGCTCGGCGGCAGGCCCGCTTCGGCGATCGGATCGGTCTTGTAGAAGTTCATGATGTCGACGAGCGCCTGATACTCGACCCAGAACGGAGCCGGAGCCGCGGCGACACGGGACAGGGCGGCACGGAGGCGGACGGCGCCCCGGTGCAGCGCGATCTTCAGAATCGACGAGCCGACCGTGACCAGCGCGACCGGCGAACCGCCGCGGCCCAGCTCCGGATCGAGCCGCAAGGCCCGCTCGACAACGTCCACGGCCAGCACGGCCCCGAGACTGTGACCGAGGACCACGACCTCGTCGACCTCGCCGGTGCGAGCCGCCGCGACGATCTCGGCGGCGAGGCGGTCGAGCCGGTCGATCAGGGTCGGCGGCGGGTGGCGGATATAATCGCGCGCGAAGGTCCAGTCGTCGGAGGCGAGCGGCAGGTGGAGCCAGCGCACCGGGCCGTAGATCAGCAGCCCCAAGCCGACGACGGCGACCAGCGCGCCGGCCGCCGTCCAGCCGGTCAGGGCGGCGACCGCCGCTCCGGCGTAGACCGCCGCCGCCAGGAGCGCCGCGACGACGACGAGAGGGTAGAGAAAGAACAGCGCATAGCGCCAGTTGGTCCGCAGATAGCCCTTGAGTGCGCCGCCGGCCGCGAAGTCGAGGCCAGCCACGGCCCCGCGCGCGGTCCGCAGCCACAGCGGACGCCTGGCGTAGTCGGCCATCACGTCGTCCCAGCGGACGAACCGGACCAGGGTCGAGACGTGCCAATCGCGGCCCGTCGTCTCGACCGTCCAGGCGGCGCCGTCGGCGTCGTAGCGCGGCGCGCTGGTCCAGGTCAGGGTCGACCAGGTCCGGCGGAACCGGGCCAGCTCGCGAACCAGCCGCGCATGGACCCGCTCCGGCGTCTCCGGATCGAAGCCGCCGATATGGACGAACAGCCGCCGCCCGATGCGGCCGTCGGACCGATGGACGCCCGGGAGACGCGCGCCCGACGGGGACGCAGCCGCCGAAAGATCGTTTTGCGCGGTCGCCCGCTCCGCCGCGATGCCGGCGATCGCATCGGCATCGGCATCCGGGCTCGCGGAAGGCCGGCTCGCGGCACCACGACCCCTGCCCCGCACCCGCCGTGTCGCAGGTCCCATCGGTCTCGCCCAGCCGCTTTCGATGACGGTGCGACGACACCTGTAATTCCGATCGAGCGCAATACTACAAGTTGTCTAGTCCCGCCTATAGACAACCCGCAATCCCGCCTACCCCGCGGCCCACGACAGCGCCGCCGAGCGCGCGGGAGTGACCGGTCGCGATCGGCGGAGGACAGCCGTCCGCTCGAACCGGGCGAGCACGCCAAGGCTCGCCGACGAGACCGAGCCAATGTCGGGATTCGAAAGCAGAGTTCGGGAGCTGGGTTTTTAGCGCTGGCAGGAGTGGAGGGACTCGAACCCCCAACCCCCGGTTTTGGAGACCGGTGCTCTGACCAATTGAGCTACACTCCTCCGGGCCGCCGGGCGTTTCCGCCACGGGCCGGACGTGGCCTTCTCATGGCATGATCGCGGTCGCCTTTCAAGGGTTCCGGCAGCGCCCGTGCGGTCCCCTGGCACCCTCCCGGCACGCCGGGAAGCCCCCGACCGAGGCCCCGCCGACCCGGCTGCGCGGCCGCCTCGACGACCCCCGAGGACGAGCCGCCGCACGGCGCCGTCCGCCTGACGGCAAGCCGGCGTCAGCCCGGCGGCAGGCCGGCGAGCCGCTCGATCGCAGCCGCGATCGCCTCACCGTGGCGGTGATGCGCCATATGGCCGGCGCCCGGCAGGCGCAGCACGCGGCCGCGCGGCAGTACCTTGGCCAGGATCTCGCCGTGCAGGGCCGGCGGCACGATCGGGTCGGCCTCGGCGAGCACGATCAGGGTCGGCACTGTGATGTCGGGATAACGCGGCGCCACTGCGGTGAGGTGATCGCGCAGATCGGCATACTCGCGCATGCTGGCGAGGAAGCGCCGCGGCGTCAGGCCGAGCGCCAGCCCGGTGCGGGCCGCATAGCCCTCGGTGGGCGGCTCCGGGCGAAACAGGCGGACACTCAGCCGGTCCAGCATCGGCAGCGTCATCGGCAGCAGCACGGTGCGGATCAACAGCGGCCCGAACACCACCTCGGCGGCGCGCTGGTACCACGGCAGGCCGCCGGGCCGCGGATGGGTGGTCGGATTGATCAGCACCAGGGCGGCCACCGCCTGTGGCTCGTCGAGCGCGTAGCGCAGCGCGATCAGGCCGCCGAGCGAGTGGCCGACGACGATCAGCCGGCGCGCCCCGACCGCCTCGACGGCGGCGCGGATCAGCGCCACCTGATGGCCCGGATCGGACACCACCGGCCCGCCCTCGCCGGTCCAGCCCTGGCCCGGCCGGTCCGGCACGATCACCCGCAGGCGGCGGGCGAGCCGATCGCCGAGGGCGACCCGCATGTCGGCGAGCTGCACATTGGCGCCGTGCAGCAGCAGGACGGCCGGGAGGTTCTCGTCGGCCGAAACAGCCGGCGCGAGATCGACGAGATGAACGCGAGTCGGCCCGACGTCGACGAACCGTCCGGTCGGCGGGTGCTCGGCCTCGATCCGACGCGCCAGCCAAGAGGTCAGGAGGGCAGACGCGGCGAGCCCCGCGACCCCGACGAGCAGCAGGACCCCGAGCCCCAGCATGGCGACGTGCACGCCCCCCGAACGACGACCGAACAGGTATCGACGGTCGCGGCGCGCGACGCAAGAGCCGCGGCGCCGCAAGGGGGCACGGCGCCGCAAGGGGCGCTCAGCGCGGCGGCACGACGATGCGGCCGCAGTCGCGCCGCCCCTGGGCGGCGCAGTCGTCGAGGCGGCGCTGCTCCAGGAGGGCGTCGACCAGCCACCAGCCGGCGGCGATCACCAGCACGAAGACCACCACGAGGACGAGATTGGTGACCCGCGGGTCGCCGGTGTCGTCCGGGTCGTCATGGTGATCGGGCGTGCTCTTCACGATCACCTTCGCCTCGTCTGGGGGGCGTGAAGCCGGCGCGTCGGCCTCGTCTGGTAGCCCACGGCTCAGCTCGCCATCGTCTCCTTCACGGCGGCGACGAGCTGCTTCAGCGTGAACGGCTTCGCCAAGAAGGAGAACTGGCCGCCCTCGGGCAGGTTCTTGGCGAACGCCTCCTCGGCGTAGCCGGAGACGAAGATGATCTTGAGGTCGGGATGACGCTTGCGCAGCTCCTTGAGCAGCGTCGGCCCGTCCATCTCGGGCATCACCACGTCGGAGACCACGAGATCGACCTTCTGGCCGGCGTCGATCAGCTCGATCGCCTCGGCGCCGTTGCCGGCCTCGCACACCGTGTAGCCGCGCGACGCCAGCCCGCGGGCGTTGAGGCCACGCAAGCCCTCCTCGTCCTCCACCAGCAGAATGGTCCCCTGCCCGGTGTGATCGGCCGCGGCGGTGCGCGCCTCGCCGGGGCCGGCCTGAACCGGAGCCAGCAGGGCCGCCGCCGCCTCGGTCTCCTCCGGCGTCGGCACATGGCGCGGCAGGTAGATGCGGAAGGTGGTGCCGCTGCCGATCTCCGAGTCGACGAACACGTAGCCGCCGGTCTGCTTGATGATCCCGTAGACGGTGGACAGGCCGAGGCCGGTGCCCTTGCCGACCTCCTTGGTGGAGAAGAACGGCTCGAAGATGCGATCGATGATCTCGGGCGGGATGCCGGAGCCGGTGTCGGTCACCTCGATCAGCACGTAGTCCCCGGGCGGCATGCCCTTGGGGGCGGAGGCGCGGCTCTCGATCTCGGGCACGTTGGTGGTGCGCAGCGTCAGCCGGCCACCGTCCGGCATGGCGTCCCGCGCGTTCACGGCGAGGTTCACGATCACCTGCTCGAACTGCGAGAGGTCCGCCTTGACGGGCCACAGGTCGCGGCCGTGACGGACGTCGAGCGCCACCTTCTCGCCGATCAGCCGGCGCAGCAGCATCGAGATGTCGGACAGCGCCTCGCCGAGATCGAGCACCTGCGGCCGCAGCGTCTGGCGCCGCGAGAACGCCAGCAGCTGCCGCACCAGGGCGGCGGCGCGGTTGGCGTTCTGCTTGATCTGCATGATGTCCTGGAAGGACGGATCGGTCGGCTTGTGGGCGTTGAGCAGGAAGTCGGTCGCCATCATCACGGCGGAGAGCACGTTGTTGAAGTCGTGCGCGATGCCGCCGGCGAGCTTGCCGACCGAGTCCATCTTCTGGGCCTGATCGACCTGCTTCTGGAGCGCCCGCTGCTCGGTGGTCTCCAGCGCGTAGACGATGGCGGCCTCCTGGTCGCCCTCCTCCTCGACGGCGGTGACCCAGAAGCGCGCCCAGCGCTCCTGCTCGCCGGCGAGCGCGGCTTCCACCGGCGGAATGTCGCCCTGCCCGCGCGCCGCCTTGACGATCGCGGCTTCGAGGGCCGGCCGATCGCGCTCGGCCACCACGGCGAGGATCGAGCGCCCCTCCGGCCGCGCGTCGGCCGCCACCACGCCCTGGAACATGCCGGCGAGCAGGCCGTTGTTGCGCGCGATCCGCCCGGCGCGGTCGACGGTGGCGATCGCCATCGGGGTGTTGATGAAGAACCGCATGAAGCGCACCTCGGCGGCGCGCTGCGGATCGGCGCCCTCGGTGCGGGCGCGGTTGAGCACCAGGGTGCGCGAGGCGCCCGGCGCCCCGTCGGCCCCGAAGGCGACCTTGTGGTAGAGGCGGACCGGCAGCGTCTTGCCGCTGCGGGTCTTGAGGTCGAGGTCGAGCACCTCGGTCTTGACCTGGCCGGGCTGCGAGGCGGTCGCGGTCAGGAGCGCGGCGCCGTTGGCCGGCACAATGTCGGCGATCTGGAGACCGCCGGAGCCGACCTCGGCGAGATCGTAGTCGAGCCATTCGGCCAGCGTCGCGTTGACGTAGCCGACCGACCCGGTGCCGTCGACCGAGAAGAAGCCGGCCGGCGCATGGTCGAGATAGTCGATGGCGTGCTGGAGCTCCTGGAAGACGTTCTCCTGCCGCTCGCGCTCGCGCGACACGTCGGCCACCGTCCACACCGTGTGGCGGGCATCGGCACCGCTGCGGCCGAGCGGCCGCACCCGCATCTGGAGCCAGCGCGCCGGCTCGCCCGAGAAGCCGTTGACCCGCACCTCCTCCTGGAGCCGGCGCCCCTCGCGGGCCGCCTTGAGCAGCCGATAGACCGCCTCCGACACGTCGGGGTCGCCGATGAACACCCGCTCCACCGGCCGCACGTCGCTCAGGTCGGCGGCGTCGACGAGCTGGCAATAGGCCGGATTGGCGTAGACCACGCGCCCGTTCGGGTCGGTGACCACGATGCCGTCGAAGGCGTCGTCGAGGACGCGGCGATACATCGGGCTCGCCTCGCCGCCGGCGAAGCGCAGGATGCCGGTCGCGGTGGCGAGCAGCGAGAACACGCCGACCATGCCGAGCACGGCCAACAGCCCGAGCACATAGGGCTCCGCCTCGCCGCGGCCGACGAACAGGAGGCCGGTGGCGGCGGCTATCAGGGCCAGCGCGATGGCCAGCACGAACCGGATGCTTCCTCGCCGCTCGCCGCCCGGAAACACGTCCAAGCCGCCCTTCCCGGTCAGGTCCTGAGTCGTCATCGGATAAGGCTCCGTCGCCCGACCTTGCGAATCAATCTGTGCCCGAGTCCCCGATTCCTCACAAGGGAGGGGGCCGGCAGGCCGGCGAATGCCGCAGTGCGGCGCAACAGTCGGAGGATCACGACCACGCCCTCTTGAGCCGCATGACGTAGCCCACCACCTCGGCGACCGCCTTGTAGTGCTCGGGCGGGATCTCCTGATCGATGTCGACGGTGGCGTAGAGGGTGCGGGCGAGCGGCGGGTTCTCCACCACCGGGACGCCGGCCTCGGCGGCGACCTCGCGGATCTTCAGGGCGATGCGGTCGGCGCCCTTGGCAACGCACAGGGGGGCGTTCATGCCGCCCTCGTACTTGAGGGCGACCGCGTAGTGGGTCGGGTTGGTGATCACCACGGTGGCGCCCGGCACCGCCGCCATCATGCGCTTGCGGACGCGGCTCTGGCGGAGCTGGCGGATGCGCGCCTTGATCTTGGGGTCGCCCTCGGTCTCCTTGAACTCGTCCTTGATCTCCTTGAGCGACATCTTCTGCCGCTCGTACCACTGGCGGTACTGGAACAGGTAGTCGGCCGCCGCCACCACCGTGAGGATGGCGATGACGACGCCGAGCAGCTTGAGCGTGAGAGCGAGCGACACCGGCAGCACGGCGGCCGGATCGGTCGACACCAGCGCCTCCAGGCGGTCGCGCTCCGGCCAGAGGAGCATCGAGACGGCCGTGCCGACCAGCGCGAGCTTGAGGATTCCCTTGATGAAGTTGGCGAGCGACTGCTTCGAGAACAGGCGCTTGAAGCCGGCCGCGGGCGAGATCTTGGACAGCTTCGGCGACAGGCTCTCGGTCGACCACACCAGCCGGTGCTGGATGACGTTGCCGGCGAGCCCGGCCAGGAACAGCAGCAGGAACGGGATCGCCACCGCGGCGAGCACCTCGAGGCTCAATTGCTCGGTCAGCCGCACCAGCGCGCGGCCGTCCACCGGTATCTGCCACGATTGGGCGAGCAACCCCCGCATGGTGGTGGTGAGCGAGGCGCTCGCCGAGCCGCCGAACACCGACAGCGCCAGCGTCGCGGCGCCGATCACGAACCAGGTCGAGACCTCCTGGCTCTTGACGACGTCGCCGTGCTCGAGGGCCTGATCCAGCCTTCGCTGTGTCGGGTCCTCTGTCTTCTCGGATTGGTCCTGTTCCTCGGCCATGGCGCGCCCGCTCCGCGATCAGGCACGCGGCGCGATGAGATGCATCACGCCTTCGAAATAGCCGAGGAAGGTCGCCATCATGGCACCGACGACGACCACGAAGATCATCAGGCCGGCGAAGATCGACAGCGGCATCGCCACGAAGAACACCTGCATCTGCGGCATCAGCCGCGACAGCACCCCGAGCCCGACATTGAACAGGAGGCCGAACACCAGGAACGGGGCCGAGATCTGCACCCCGATCGAGAAGGCGCCGGCGATCAGCCGGGTGATCAAGGCCGCCATGTCGCCGGTCGCCGGCAATTCGCCGGGACGGAACAGCACGTAGCTGTCGCCGAGCGCCGCGATGGCGAGATGGTGCAGGTCGGTGGCGAAGATCAGCACGACGCCGAGGAGCGTGAGGAAGTTGGCGACGATCACGCCCTGCTGGCCCTGGGTCGGATCGATGGTGGTGACGAAGCCGAAGCCGAGCTGCTGGGCGACGATCGAGCCGGTGACCTGGAGGGCCGACAGGCACAGCCGCGCCGTCAGCCCGAGCATGACGCCGATCAGGATCTCGCCGAGCAGCAGGCCGATCACCGGGCCGAAGCTGCCGAGATTAACCTGGTAGGCGTCGCGGTGCAGCGGCAGCACCAGGGCGCACAGAAGCAGCGCGGCGGTGAGCCGCATCCGCACCGGCACGCTGCGCTCGCCGAGACCCGGCAGCAGCATCACCATGGTTCCGGTGCGGGCGAACATCAGCATGAAGGCGACGGCGAGCGGCGGCAGGAAGGACAGGTCGATGCGCATGCGCGCCTCCGGCCGGCTCAGCCGCCGGTGATCTTGGCGGCGATCCGCATCATGTGGCCGGCGAGGAGATCGCCCATCAGCGGCAGGGCGAGAATCATCGCCAGGAAGATGGCGATGATCTTCGGCACGAACACCAGAGTCATCTCCTGGATTTGGGTGAGCGCCTGGATCAGCGAGATCGCCACGCCGACCACCAGGCCGACCAGCATCAGCGGGCTCGACACCAGCACGAGCGTCATGATGGCGTCGCGTGCGACGTCGAGGACTTCCGGCCCGGTCATCTGCGTGTAGTCCCTCGCGGTCCCCTGCCCCACGGCGGCGGCGATCGGACGGCCCGATCGCCGCGGCCGACGCGGTCAGATGGTCATCCGCATGATCTCTTCGTAAGCCTGGATCACCTTGTCGCGCACGGAGACGAGGCTCTGGATGGCGGTCTCGGTCTCGGCCACGGCGGTGACCACGTCGACGATGTTGGCCTTGCCGGCCACCATCGCCTGGCTCTGGGAGTCGGACCGGCGGCCGGCCGCCGCGACGTCGTTGACGACGTCGCGCAGCATGGCGCCGAAATCGCCGCTCTTGCCGGCGGCGGCGTCGCCGACGGTGCGGTCGATGCCGGCCCCCGGCGTTACGAGGCGGGCGGTGGCCGCGTAGGCGTTGGCGGCGATCCCCGGAATGGCCATGGCGTGTCCTCCTCGGATCAGGCGCGCAGGATGTCGAGGGTGCGCTGGATCATCCGGCGCGTCGCCCCGATGACGTTGACGTTGGCCTCGTAGGAGCGCTGGGCCTCGCGCAGGTCGGTCATCTCGATCAGCGAGTTGACGTTCGGGTAGCGGACGTTGCCGGCCGGGTCGGCGGACGGGTGGCCGGGCTCGTACTTGGTGCGGAAGTCGCTCGAATCGGTCCGCACCGGCCCCATGGTGACGACGCGCGCCTCCAGGCTGCGATCGAGCTCGGACCGGAAGGTCGGCACCCGCCGGCGGTAGGGATCGACGCCGGCGCGGGGCGCGGTCGACTCGGCATTGGCGATGTTCTCGGAGAGCACCCGCATCCGGCCGGCCTGGGCCCGCAACCCGGAGGCGGCGATCGCGAGCGATTTCACGAAATCCATGGCGTCACCTCGGTCGGGTCACTCGGCACCGGATCATTCGACCGGATCACTTGCCGATCGCGGTCTTGATCAAGGCCAGGCTGCGTGCGTAGAGCTGCGTCGCAGCCTGGTAGTCCATCTGGTTGTTGGCCACCTTGAGCATCTCGTCCTCGAGGTGGACCGCATTGCCGGCCGGGCGGACGGCGAACTGCTCGCCGCGGCCACGGAACTGCTGGCCACCGCCGAGGCCGGCCATGTGGGCCGCATCGGTGCGGGCGAGCGTCACCGGAGCAGTCCCCCCGGCCCGCTCGTAGGACGGCGGGGCCAGGTCGGTCGGCCGGAAGCCGGGCGTGTCCGCATTGGAGACGTTCTCGGCGAGCAGCCGCTGGCGCTCCTGATGCCACTGCATCCGGGTCCGCAGCATCGAGAAGATCGGAATGTCGGAGATCGCCATCGTGGTCGTCCGCCTCGGGCGCGCCACCTTCGGGTGCCGCCCGGCAAAGATTGCCGAGCGCATGGTTAACGGCGCGTTAACCGCACCGGCGCCATCCCGGCGCCACGGTCTTGCCGCTTCCGGAAAACCGCCGGGTTGCCGTATGTTGTGGGCGTCGCTTGCCTTTCGTGTTAAGAAACCGTCAACGCGCGGGAGGCAGATTTTGCCCGTCCCGTTAACCCTTCGACGAATCGGCTCGGCTCACGCGGCAGGAGCGGAGAAAGGATGAATGGCCATGGTCGGCGAGATGCCGCTTCCCGCGAAATTCTTCATCGCCTTCGTGATCGTTCTGGCGCTGATCGGCGGCGTGGCGTGGCTGGTGCGGCGATTCGGCTCCGGTGCGCTCGGTGCGGCGGCGGCCCGCGGCCGGCAGGCGCGGCTCGGCGTCATCGAGGCGACGGCGGTCGACAGCCGGCGCCGGCTGGTGCTGGTGCGGCGTGACAATGTCGAGCACCTGATCATGCTGGGCGGCCCCACCGACGTGGTGGTCGAGGCCAACATCGTGCGCGGCCAGCCGGCCGCGCCGATGCGCGAGGCGCCGGCGCCGCGCCTGGAACCGACCGGCCGGCCGGCCGACAATGGCCTGTGGTCGACGCCGCCGGAGCCGCCGCGTGGCCGCGGCGGCGAGCGCCCCATGATGCCGATGCCGCCGGTCGCCGAGGACCTGCCGCTCCAGCCGGAGCCGGGCCCCCGCCCCCATACCGCCGACCGTCTCGCCGGCCTGGCGGCCGAGTTCGCCCGCAGTGCTCCGCCCCCGATCGTCGATCCGCGCCTGGTGGAGCCGCGGGTATCCGAGCCACGGATTCCCGAGCCGCGGATGCCGGAGCCGCGTATCCCCGAGCCGCGCATCCCCGAACCGCGGATGTCGGAGCCCCGGATGTCGGAGCCGCGTGCGCCGGAGGCGCGCATCCCGGAGCCGCGGATGTCCGAGCCACGCATTCCCGAGCCGCGCCGGCCCGCCACCGACCTGCGGCGGCCGCTGGAGCCGCGGCGCGCGCCGCCGATCCCGACCGCGCCGATCGCGAGCCCATCCGAGGAGTCGAGCGACCGCCAGCTCGCCGCCATGGCCGAGCAGCTCGAAGCCGCGCTGCGCCGATCGCCGACCACCGAATCGCCGACGCCGGCCGCCCCGGAGCCGGCTCCCCTCGTGCCGCCGGCCCCGCGGGCTCGGCCGTCGCTGCGCAGCTCGCTCGAGCCGCGCGGCGGCGCGCCGATCGGCCGCGGCACCCCGATCGCCCCGCGGCCGCTGTCGCCCGAGCCGGCCCCGCACGCCGCGATCCCGCCCGTCGCGGCCCCGGCCGAGCCCGATCATGCCGCCGCTCCGACGCCGCCGGCCACCGAGGCGGCCGGACAGCCGGCCCCTGTCGAGCCGCGGCCGGTCGACGAGCGCCCGGGCGAGCACGCCGAGACCAGCTCGACCGAAACCAAGCCGGCCGACGCCAAGCCCGCCAAGACCCCCTACGAGAGCCTCGAGGAGGAGATGGCGAACCTGCTCGGGCGGGCCCCCGGGAAGCCGTGACGCGCACGCAGGACGGCCGCCGCGTTCGTCTGGCGACGGTGGCGGCCGAGGTAGCGACAAAGGCCGTGGTGACCACCGCCGTGGCCGCTACCTTGGTGGCTGTCTTGCTGACGGCTGCCGTGCTGACGGCCGGGCCGGCGGCCGCCCAGGACATCAACATCAATCTCGGCGGCCAGGGCGGCGGCCTCACCGAGCGGGTGATTCAGCTCATCGCGCTGCTGACGGTGCTGTCGCTGGCGCCGTCCATCCTGGTGATGGTGACGTCGTTCACCCGCATCGTGGTGGTGCTGTCGCTCCTGCGCACCGCGCTCGGCACCGCGACGGCGCCCCCCAACACTGTGATCATCTCGCTCGCCCTGTTCCTCACCGCGTTCGTGATGGGGCCGGCCTTCGAACGGGCCTGGGACGTCGGCGTGCGGCCGCTCGTCAACAACGAGATCACCCCCGAGCAGGCGTTTGAGCGGTCGAGCGAGCCGTTCCGCGCCTTCATGCTCAAGAACGTCCGCGAGAAGGACCTCAAGCTGTTCGTCGACATGGCCCGCCAGCAGGCGCCCGCCACCCCCGAGGAGCTGTCGCTGCGCATCCTGGTGCCGGCCTTCATGATCTCCGAGCTGAAGCGGGCCTTCGAGATCGGCTTTCTCCTGTTCCTGCCGTTCCTGATCATCGACCTCGTGGTCGCCTCGGTACTGATGTCGATGGGCATGATGATGCTGCCGCCGGCCGTCATCTCGCTGCCGTTCAAGCTGATCTTCTTCGTGCTGGTGGACGGCTGGAATCTGGTCGCGGGCAGCCTGGTGCAGAGCTACGGCCCGATCTGATACCGTTTCCGGGTGATCAGCTCGCCGTCGTTCCGGGGCGCGGCACCCGGATCGGCGTTTCGCGCCGTCCGGGCGCAGGCTCCGTCGCGAACCCGGAACCCAGCGACACACGTCATCTACCGCAAGCTTTTGACTCTCGGCTGGATTCCGGACCGCCGCTTCGCGGCTTCCGGAATGACCGCCGAATGAATCAGCCGGATCTCGTAAGACCGCGGCGGGCCAGCTCGGCGGCGGCTCAGCGCGTCGCCTTGGCGGTGGCCGGTCGCGGCCGCAGTGCCGCGGTGGGGATCGGGTCGGCGAGCGGCGCGCGGGTCTGGTTGCCGGGCGGCAGCGGCACGTCGTGGCTGAACGAGCCGGTCTCGGGATAGCGCATCCGCATGTCGCGCAGGAAGCTGTCCAGGGTGTCGGTCGCCGCCACCATGCGGGCGATGCCGGCGAACTCGCCGGTGTTGGTCGGGCTCGGCGCAGTGGCCACGTCGAAGGCGCGCCGGGTCGGCCCGTCAGCCATCTTGGCCACGTACTTCTCGCGGAAGCGACCGAGCCCGATGGCGTCGCCGGCGATCGCGTAGCCGACCGCGGCGCGCAGCAGGTCGTCGCGCTCCGGCTCGCTCAGCGGCTGCCAGTCGCGCCAGCGGTCGCCATACATCAGCTCGATCTGCTCGGCCGCCTGCTGCCACCGCTTGGCGCCCCACAGGATGTCGCTGCGCAGCCGGATCGCCTCGCGGCCCTCCAGGTTGCCGATCACCTCGAGGGCGAGGTCGGGCCGGCCGATGTCCGACAGCGCCCGGCCCTCGATCAGCAGCCGCTGATTGCGCAGCTCGGTGGCGAGGTTGGTGCTCTGGGTCGAGCGCAGGGTGGCGAGGGCGCGGTCCGGCTTGCGGTTCATCAGGTAGACGATCGCGAGCCGGGTCGCCACCTGGGCGCGCCCCGCTCCCTGGAGCCGGTGGTCGACCTGGTGCTGCAACAGCTCGGCCGCCTGGTCGAGCAGGTCGACCGAGACCAGCCGGTCGGCGAGCCGCCGGATCATCTCGTCACCGCGACGGCCGATCGGGGTCAGCTCGCGGAAGTCGTAGAACAGGCCGAGCGCATCGACGGCCGGCATGGCGTCGCCTTTGCCGGCCAGGAACAGCGTATCGAAGGTGGCGGCCGCCTCCTCCTGGATGCGCCGGGTGTGGTCGGAGTTCGGATGCGCCATCAGGGCGGTGCGCATCACGTGGAAGGCGTCGCGATAGCGCGCCTCCTGGGTGTAGAGGCGGGCGAGGAGCTGGAGCGCCTCGGTCTCGGTCTCGTCGCCGCGCCAGATGGTGGTCAGCTCCTCGAGATCGGCGATCACCTCGGAGCGCTTGAGGTCGCCGAGATGATAGCGCAGCACCGTCTCGCGCAGCCGGCCCTGGGCGGCCGCCGGCCCGCTGCCCGAGCCGACCGCCAGCCGGTAGTCGGTGAGCGCGTCGCCGCTGCGGCCGAGCCCTTCCGCCACCTGCCCGGCCAGCACCGCGATCGCCCCTTCCATATCCTTGTCGATGCCGAGGGTCTCGAAGGCGTGCAGCGTGCGGGCGGCGCCGGCGAAGTCCTTCACCTCGATGCCGGCCCGTACCGCCTCCTTGAGGATCATCCGCTGGAGCTGGATCGGCAGCGGCGCGACGCTCGCCTCGGCATTGCGGAACTTGTCGTAGGCGTCGGCCCAGTTGCCTTGCCGCGCCATCGCCATGCCGCGCCAGATCTGGGCGTCCGGATGGCCGACGACGACCGGATGCGACAGATCCTTGAGGGCATCCGGCACGCGCCCCAGCATGATGCTGGCGAGCGCCCGCATCAGCAGCCCGGCGGGATCGTCGGCCCCCGGCTTCTCGTCGCCGATCGCCACGTCGAGCACCCCCTTGGCCTCGGGATACATCTCCCGCGCCAGATAGAAGCGGGCGAGGTCCATGCGGGCGCCGGTGCGGCGGGTCTCCAGCGCCTCGGCGGCGCCGTCGATCAGGCTGCGCCGGCGCTCTTCGAAATTGGCCTCGCGGTCGAAGCCCCATAGCTGCGGGTCGAACACGGCGGGGCGAAACAGGCCGGAGCGCCGGCCGGCGGCGTCGCTCGACGACACCGCGAGCCCGCCCGGACGGCCGATGGTGACGCGATCGGTCCCGAGCTCGACCGTCAGGTCGTCGGCGAGCGGCTGCACCACCACGCCATGGGCCGACGGCAGCGCGCTGAACTCGACGAAGTCCTGCCCCTGGAGAAAGCCGCGCGGCGGGCCGAGCCCGGTCACCACCATGAGCTCGTCGCCGGCCTCGGGATCGGTGAGCCGGTGGATGGTGCGCGGATCGCCGAACGGAACCGCGGCGGTCGCCCGGCTCTGGCTCGGCGGATTGCGGACGACGCCGAGCGGACGCGGCGGCTCCATCACCTGATCGCCGATCAGGATGGTGACGATCGAGCCCTCGATCCGGACGGTCGCGAGGCGCGGCCGCTCCAGCTTGAGGCGCAGCGCCTGGCCGTCACGCAGCGGCATCACGGTGGCGGTGCGGACGGCGCCGCTGCGGTCACGGGTGATCGCGCCGATGTCGAGGCGGGCGCGGGTGTCGAACACGGCCCACAGCGAATCGGCCCGCATGAACACGGCGACCGGCGTCTCCACCGCAAACGGGAAGCCGAGGCTGAGCGTGTCGGACTGGCGCGTGACCTCGACCGTGACGGCGCCGGTGGGATCGGCCGGCACGAGCGGCGTCGCCCCGGCGGCGCGGAGCGGCTCGGCCGCGGCCGGCGCAGGAGCAGGCACAGGGGCCGCGGGCGGCGGCGCGGCCGGTGAGACGGCGGCGGCCGGTGAGACGGCGGCGGCCGGTGAGACGGCGGCGGGCGGTGCGTCCGGCGGAGGCATGACCGGCGGAGGCGGCGGAGCGGCCGCCACGGCCGGCTGGGGCGGAGGCGGCGCCGAAGCCGGAACCGGAGCCACTGCCGGAGCCGGCGCGACGGGGGGCGGAGGTGTCACCGGCGCGGCGAGCGGCGCCGGCGCAGGAGCAGGAGCAGGAGCAGGAGCAGGAGCCGGCCGGGTCGCCGGCGGCACGGGCGCCGTCTGAGGCGGCACCTGAGCCGCAGCAGCCGCTGCCGGGGCGGGTGTCGCCGGGCCGGGTGCCGGCACGGTCTGCGGCGGATCGACGCTCGGCGGCGCCGGCCGGCGGCGGTCGCGCCCTTCGGCCAGCAGGGCGGCGAGGCCGGTGGGATCGCTCTCGGCGCGCCGCTTGCCGGCTTCGACGGCGCCGACATCCACCACGAAGCTCGCGTCCTCGCGGAACGTGCGGACATCGACATTGCCGATGAAGCTGAACCGCACGACCGTGATGTTGTCGCGGATCTCGGTCTCGATCCCGGCCATCATCGGGGGCGGTGCGCCCTTGGCGTCGGCGAGATCGAACTTCAGCGGCGCGTCGAAGGTGACCGTCATCGAGTCCTTCTCGCGCGCAGTGGCGACCGGAATCAGGTCCGGCAGATCGAAGACGTAGCGCGAGAAGGTCGGCTGGTTCGACACCCGCACCCGCGTCAGCGGCATCTGCCGTTGGCGGGCGATCTGCTGCTGCTGGCGGACCTTCTTCTCCGCCTCGCGGGCACGCCGGGCCAGGTCCTCCACCACCTCCTGGGGCAGGCCGGGGGGCGCCCCGGTCCAGGTGTCGGGCAGGAGATCGACATAGAGACGCTCGCCGGCGGTCAGCGAATTGACGCGCAGCTTGCTGGCGAGGGCGATGCGCACCCCCTTGCCGTCGGGATCGCGACGGGCCGCCGCCACATAGCCGGACGCCTGGCTCGACAGACGGTCGACCGCGATATCCACCGGCCGGTCGAAGCTGACCACCACGATGCCGTTGGCCGACCGCACCTTGGCTTCGACGTCCTCGTCGAACAGGATGACGAGGCGGCCGAACCCCTCGCTGGTGACCACCGACAGCTCGGCCTTGGCCCGCGCGGCCGCCGGGCTCGTGAACCCGACGAGCCCGACCGCCACGAGGACGAGCAGCGCCGCCGCGCCCCGCACCAACCAGGACGCACCGGCACGCCGCAGCCTCGGCCGCGCCGATGCCGGCCGGCCGGGGAACGCGCGCAACGCAACTGACATCGACATCACGGGTCCCGCGCGAACGCGCCACGACTGCACTCGGGATCGGCCCAGCCTAGCCGGGCGCATTTAACGCGCGCTTAACGCTATGGCTTTGATTTCGCAGGGCGCCCGGCCTCGGCGCGGGATCGCCGCGAGGGCTGCCGCAAAGGCTGGCGCAGAGGCTCGTGTCGCCGTCGCGACGCACGCGGTCCGGGAACGCGCGGACGCACGACCGCGCGTGTGGAACAGCGCCGCGCCGGCGCGGTTGTTCGAACGACTCCCACAACCGATCGGAGGCCCGCCATGGTCGAGAACTTCGGAGTGATCCTCGCCCTCTTTCTGATCCTCGTCCCGTCCGCGGGCTTCGTCTTCATGGGGGGCACAGCCGGCACCCCGCTCCGCTCCGGTCGCTCGCCCGGCCGCGACTTCGATCACGATCGTGACGATCGCGACGAACGCTGGGCCGGTCGTGACCGGCCGAACCGCGACGATCCGCGCGATGCGCCCGTGCGCGACCCGGCCCGGCCGGCCGGACCGCGCTGAGGCCCGCAGCCGAGCGCGTCAGGACCGAGGCGCAGCGTCGCGTGCCGACGCTCCGCGCGTCTCGGCCTCGATCATCCGGACCACCCGCGGATCGGTGTGGCGGCCCTCGTAGTCGGCGTCGATCTCCTCCAGGAGCTTCTCGCCCTGCTGGCGGTCGACCGCCAGCAGGATGGCATCGATCTTCGCTTCCATCCGGTCATCGCCCTCCTTGGACTGCGGCGAGCCGACATGCAGAAGAAGCGCAAGTCCGGCGACCTGCCATAGGAGCTGGAGGAACTCCGATTGCCAGTTCTCCAGCGTGTCGCGCAGCATCATGATGGTGTAGTCGCCGACTTCGGGTGGCCGGCCATGCAGCGCCTGCTCGCCCACATAGGCGTACCAGCCGAACAGCCAGTGCCCCGACAAGGTGATCAGGAACAGCCCGCCGGTCACCCAGGCGAAACCGTATCGGGTCCAGATCGAGCGGCGCCGCATTATCTCACCTCCGCGTCGGCATCTCCCGACTGAAGGCTCAACGAGCGACGACACGGTGAGTTTCCGCCCCCTCCCCCCGGCCTCAACGCCGCCAGGGCAGCGCCGCCGCGTCCTCGACGAACACCCAGGCGCCCTGCCCCAGCTCGTCCGGAAACGGTGCGATCACGGCGCCGTCGCGCACCGTGAAGGCGATGCCGGCGCTCGCCAGCCGGCCCCGCAGCGCCCCCAGCGAGGCGACTGCGATCGCATAGGCACCGATGAAGGGCAGGCCCGGCGGCACCAGTCCCAGCCAGGCCGAGACGGTGTCGGGCGTCGCAAGCTCGACGCGGCCACGGTCGAGCACCAGCGAGGCGCGTCCCTCGGCGGCGTGGGCCGGACGGGCGAGCACGCGAGAGAAGCGCGCCGCCGCCTCGCCGACATCGCCGACCGCGATCACCGCGTCCAGCAGCGCGAGCGCGCCGTTCGGCTGGCGCAGCCAACGCGGCTGCCACACGGTGTGCTCGGTGCGGTGGGTGAGGAGCTGGATGCGCCCCTCCGGCATCACGCCGGGCGACAGCCGCGCCACCGTGAAGGCGGCGACATCCGGTCCCGCCTCGGTGTCGACCGGCCGCTGCATCGACACCAGCGGCTGCATCGGCAAGCCCTCGGCCGCCATGCGGGCGTGATGGGCGGCCGCATCGGCCACCGCGAAAGCGACCAGATGGACACCGGCATGGCGGCCGAGCGCCGTGTCGAGCTGGCGGCCGAGCGGCGTGTCGGCGGTCTTGAACAGCACCTCGACATAGCCGCGGTCCAGCATCGCGGTGACATTGCCGGTGCCGGCCGGTGTCATCGTGCCGTCGGGCGTCGGATTGACCTGCACGGAGGGCGGCGTCGGGGCGAACCCGGCCCGCGCGAGGGCCGCCGCCGCGGCCTCGCGGTCGGCGACGAAATGGCCGACGTGATCGAGAAAAATCTCCTCTGCTCCGGGCAGCCGACGCACGCATTCGTTCATGAGCTTCCTCGATCCTGTGGCCGCTGTCGCTTTCTTGCGCTTCGCGCGTCGGTTGATGCCCGCAGCCGCGAGGGCGCCTTATATACGAGGACCGGGCGGCGTCGAGGCGGAACACGCTACCGGCGGACGTCGTTCCCGCTTGCACGGGGGAGGATTTTGCTGAACTTGAGAGCCAGAGCGACGCGGCCCGAGCGCGTCCGACCCCCGAACCCCCACCGGCCGATGGACGCCACGCCCCACGCAACACCAACGACCAGCTCTCACGCACCCCCCGACCACCGCCACGCCCTGGCGTTTCGCCATGTCGGCAAGCGCTTCGGCCGCGCCGACGGCACCTCGCTCGAGGTGCTGCGCGACGTCTCCTTCGACGTGCCGGCCGGCAGCGTGGTGTCGATCCTCGGGCCGTCCGGCTCCGGCAAGTCGACGCTGCTCAACATGGCGGCGGGCCTGCTGACGCCCGACGAGGGCCGGGTGCTGGTGCTCGGCCACGAGACCAGCGGAACCGTCGACTGGTCGCGGCTCGGCTACATGTTCCAGGACGATCGCCTGCTGCCGTGGCGCTCGGCGCTCGGCAACGTGGCGCTGGCGCTCGAAGCCGGCTCGATCGGCAGCCGCGAGCGGCGCCGCCGGGCCGAGCACGAGCTCGCCCGCGTCGGCCTCGCCGACTTCGCCGGCGCCTATCCGCACCAGCTCTCCGGCGGCATGCGCAGCCGCGTGGCGCTCGCCCGCAGCCTCGTCACCGAGCCCGACATCCTGCTGATGGACGAGCCGTTCTCGCGCCTCGACGCGCAGACCCGCACGACCATGCATCACGAGCTGCTGCGCATCCATCGTGAGCGCGCGATGTCGATCGTGTTCGTCACCCACGACGTCGAGGAGGCGGTGATCCTCGCCGACCACATCGTGATGCTGTCGCCACGGCCCGGCCGCGTCCATGCCGAGACCACCGTGACGCTGCCGCATCCGCGCCTCGGCACTCCGCAGGCGCAGGCGCTCGTCGCCGACCTGCGGGCCGCCATCGCCGGCCTGTCATCCGACTGGGTGATCTGACTGTTCCCTCCTCCGCAACGGAGACCCCGATGCCCGTGCGCAAGACCACCGCCCTCCTCGCCCTGGCGGCCGCCCTGCTGATGCCGGCTGCCGCCGTCGCCCAGGAGAAGATCCGCGTCGGCTACTGGACCAGCGGCTTCAGCGTCGGTTTCGGCGCCGTGCTGGAGGTCGGCAAGTTCCTGGAGGCCCAGGGGCTCGCCCCCGAATTTGTGAAGTTCTCCGACGTCAACGGGCCCACCAAGGCGCTGATCACCCAGTCGATCGACGTCGCCTTCGGGGCGCCGGCCACCGGCGCCTTCACGCTCGGCGGCGAAGGCGCGCCACTCGAGGTGGCGCTGGTCACCCAGATCGCCGAAGCCACCTTCGTCACCAAGGACGGCTCGCCGATCCGCTCGCTCGCCGACCTCAAGGGCAAGAAGGTCGGCATGTCGCCGGCCGGCAGCGCCATGTATGCCATCACCACCGCGGTGCTGGAACGCAACCACGATCTCAAGCGCAGCGACTACACGGCGGTGCCCGGCAACGAGGGCCGGCTGTTGCAATTCCTGACGCAAGGCGACATCGACGTCGCGGCGCTGCGCGCCGTCACCCTCGCCTCGGTGGCCGACGTCAAGCTGCGCCCGCTCGGCAACGTGGTCGAGGAGTGGCAGCGGATGACCGGCGCCAAGGCGCCGCCGATCCTCGCGGTCGCGCTGGTGCATCAGAGCTTCGCCCGCCAGAGCCCGCAGGCCGTGACCAAGTTCGTCAAGGGCATCATGGCGGCGACCGCGTTCGGCCGTAGCGAGACCGAGAAGGCCGCCGATATCCTGCGGCGGACCGCCAATCTCGACGCGCGTGACGCCACCTCGTATGTGAAGCTGTGGGACCAGATCTACATCGCCTCGCTGGAGCCCGCCGACATCGCCACCCTCAAGACCATGGCGGAGGTGTTCCGCGCCGCCGGCACCATCGAGAAGCCGGTGCCCGACACGCTGTTCGCACCCGCCGCCTATCAGCAGGCCAAGGCCCCGTGAGAGCCCCGGCCGACACCGGCGGCACGCCGGCCACCAGCCGCACCGGCCTGGCGCTGCGCCGCACCGGCCTGCTGCTGCTCCTGATCGCGCTGTGGTGGGCCGCCTCGCTGGCGACGGCGCCTTACGTGCTGCCCAGCCCCGACCGGGTGGCGCAGCGCCTGGTGACGCTGGCGGCGAGCGGCGATCTCGTCGCCAACCTGCTCACCACGTTGTCGCGGGTGCTGGCCGGCTTCGCGCTCGCGGTCGCCATCGGGGTGCCGGGCGGCATCCTGCTCGGCTCCAACCGCACGCTCGGCGCCTTCTTCGAGCCGGTGCTGCCGGTGATGAACACGGTGTCCTCGGCCATCTGGGCGATCTTCGCGATCATCTGGTTCGGCCTGTCGCCCCTCACCCCGATCTTCGTGGTGCTGATGACGGCGCTGCCGCTGATCATCACCAATGTCTGGCAGGGCACCCAGGCGGTGAACGCCGACTATGTCGAGCTGGCGCAGACGCTACGCTTCTCGCGCTTGAAGACGCTGCTCAAGATCTACGTGCCGTCGATCCTGCCCTACTTCTTCTCGGGCGCCCGGCTCGCCTTCGGGTTCGGCTGGCGCGTCAGCCTGGTGGCGGAGACGCTCGGCGCCTCGAGCGGCGTCGGCTACCGGCTGCGCCAGGCGTCCGACCTGATCCAGACCGATCAGGTGTTCGCCTGGACCATCGCCCAGATCGCCATGATGGTAGTGATCGAGATCGGCCTTCTGGCGCCGCTCGAACGGCACCTGTTTCGCTGGCGCCGCGACGTGCGCAGCTGAGCGGCGGCGCCGCGTGGTTACGACAGGGCCGTCACGTCCCGTCGTCGGGCTCGCCGAGGCGGCGCGCCGCCTCGTGGCGCAGCGCTCCGCGGTCGATCTTGTTGGTCGAGGCGAGCGGCAGCTTGTCGACGAACCACACCCGGCGCGGATGCTGGTAGGCGGGCGCGTGATCGAGCGCGAACTGTTTGACGGAGGCGGCGTCCGGCCGGGTGCCGGCACGCGGCACCACGAAGGCCACCGGCTTCTGGCCCTTGATCTCGTCGTCGACCGGCACCACGGCGGCCTGCGCCACGTCGGGATGGCGCTCCAGCATGCGCTCCACGTCGCCCGGATAGATGTTCTCGCCGCCCGACACGAACATGTCGTCGACCCGGCCGACGAAATAGTGGAAGCCCTGCGGATCGCGCCGGAACACGTCGCCGGTGCGGTAGAAGCCGTCCGCCGTGATGGGCGACGGCACGTCGGGCCGGGCGTGATAGCCGAGCATCACGGCCGGCGACTTCAGCTCCAGCTCGCCCTCGTCGGCGTCGCGGTCGTCGCCGTCGACGAGCCGCACCGCGACCTGCGGATGCGGATAGCCGACCGATGTCTCCGGCTGCGGCAGCCCGCCGGGATGCGGGCCGAACACCACCGGGCCGCCCTCGGTGGTGCCGTAGGCATTGGTGATCGCGGCGTCCGGCAGCAGCCGGCGCAGACTCGCCATCAGGCTGGCGCTCACCGGCGCCGAGCCCATGCGCACCAGCTTCACGCTGGACAGATCGGTGCGCGCCAAGAGGTCGTGCTCGCGCAGCATCATCGCCATCATGGGCGGCACCGCGGTGAGCCACGTCGCGCGGTAGCGGCCGATCGCCTCGATATAGGCGGTGGCGGTGAACTGTGGCAGCAGCACGATGGTGGCGTGCGCCGCGCAAGCGAGCTTGGCCAGCGCCAGCGCGTTCATGTGATAGAGCGGCGCCGCGATCAGGAAGCGGTGGCCCGAGAGATCCTGGCCGGCGAGCCGCGTGCGCACCACCCAGAGATGACTGCGATGCGACAGCACGACACCCTTGGGCGTGCCGGTCGACCCCGACGTGTAGAGAAACATCGCCGGCTCGTCGGGCCGCGGCGCGACAGGCGTGAACGGGCCGGGATCAAGGAACGCCGCGAACCCCTCCTGGCCGGCTGCCCCGAAATCGACGGCGGGCAGATCCGCCGGCACGTCGGCGCGCCGCGCCGGATCGCAGAAGACGAGGCGGGCACCACAGTCGGCGAGGATGAACCGGATGGTCTCGCGCGGGAACTTGAAGTTCACCGGCACGGCGACGAGACCGGCCCGCATGATGCCGAGATAGGCGGCGAGATATTCGGAGCGGTTCGCCGAGAGGATCGCCACTCGGTCGCCGCGCGAAAAACCGCGGGACGTCAGCGCGCGGGCGACGCCGTTCGCGGCGGCGTCGAGCGCCGCATAGGTGACCTCGCGCGGGCTCTCCTCGCCGCCGAGATCGATCACCGCGAGCTTGTCCGGGTCGTCGGCGCGATCGATCAGGTCACCGAGATTGGCCACGTCGCGCATGCGTCCGTCAGCCCTTCGGCTTCGCCACGGCGCCGGTGAAGTAGGTGGCGCGGCCGCTCGCCAGCAGCTTGCCGTCGAGATCGAAGATCTGCGCCTCCGCGGTCGAGAACTGGCTGCCGGCCTTGACGATGCGGCCGCGCACGACGAGGTCGCCCGGCATCGCCGCCGCGTGATAGTCGACCCGCAGGTCGATGGTCGGCACCCCGCGCCCGGTGCGGCGCACCAGCGCCCAGTCGGCCGCGAGGTCGAGCAGCGTCGCCAGGATGCCGCCGTGGGTGTAGGGGCGCTCGGGGTGGACCTTCCACTCCTCCCGCCAGGTGGCGCGGATCTCGATACCCGCGTCGTCGAGCGCCGTCACCTTCAGGCCGAGCCACTGATGGAACGGCCCCTGGGTGATCATCGCGTCGACCTGCTCGGCCGTGAGGTCCTGGCTCATGAAATGTCTTTCGCGTGGAGGATCTGAATGCCGCGTGCGCGGGCCGCGCACGCGGCGGCTCACGGCGTGACGACGACCTTGCCGATCACCTCGCGGTCCTGGATCAGGCGCAGGCCCTCGCGGGCCTCGTCCAGCGGCAACACCGTGTCGATCACCGGCGCCAGCTTCTTCTGCGCGATCAGCTCCATCAGGGCCGCCAGGTTGTCGTCGTAGAAGCTGTTGGAGCCGATGATCTTCAGCTCGAAGCTCCAGATGTAGCGCAGATCCTCCTTGGGATCGTGGCCCGCGGTGGCGCCGCACACCAGGATCTTGCCGCCGCGCTTCACGCACTTAAGCGACGGCGCCCAGGTGTCGCCGCCGGTGAAGTTGATCACCACATCGACGCCGCCCTCGTAGGTGCGGCGCTGCGGCTTGCCGTAGCGCTCGATCGCCCACTTGGAGAAATCGACCTTGGTGTAGTCGATCGCCTCGTCGGCGCCCATCTCCTGCAGGCGCTTCAGCTTGGCGTCGCTGGACGCGCAGGCGATCACCTCGGCGCCGAGCATCTTGGCGAGGATGACGCAGCCGGTGCCGACGCCGCCGGAGGCGCCGAGGATCAGCACCCGCTCGCCCGCCTTGACGGTGTCGTGGGTGATCAGCATGCGGTGCGCGGTGCCGTAGGCGACCGGCAGCGCCGCCGCCTGCTCGAAGGTGACGCCGGCCGGCATGGCGACGAGCTGATCGGCCGCGACGCGGCAGTACTCGGCCATGCCGCCGTCCAGCATCTCACCCATCAGGCCGAGCTTACGATTGACCGGGTTGACCAGCACGCGGTCGCCGACCGACCAGCCGGTGACGCCCGGCCCGATCTCGGCTATCTCGCCCGCCATGTCGAGGCCGATCACCACCGGCAGCGGTACCTTGATGCCGGGCATGCCGCGCACCGTGAACACGTCGTGATAATTGAACGACGAGGCCCGCACCCTTATCACGACATGCCCAGCCGTGACGGCCGGGCGGGGATGGTCGGTGACATAGTCGAGATCATCGAGGCTGCCGTGCCGGCGCAGCACCAGGGCCCGCATCGTCCCACTCAAGCGTTCGTCTCCTGCGTGTTTCTTGGTCCTCCTGATTAGCCTACACCGCCCGATATGCAAACCCACGCGGGCGGCGGTTTCGACGGCCGAACGCGGCACCGCGGCGACACGACGTGCGGCTCATCGCGGCAGCCCCTGGTCGTCCGACAGCCGCTCGCCGATCGCCTCGGCGGCGGCCTGTAGCTTCGGCACGAACGCCTCGACCTGGGCGCGGCTCATCACCGGCGTGGTGACGACCAGGCTGATGCCGGCCACCACCTGGTCGCCGCGGAAGATCGGCGCTGCGAGGCCGATGCGGCCCGGCGCCACCTCGGAGTCGGTCAGCGCGTAACCGAGGCGCTTGATCTCGCGCAGATGCTCCTTGAACTCGGCCCAGCTCTTCGGTCCCGAGGCGCGGATCGCCGCCTCGTTCTCCAGATAGGCCGACTTGAGCAGGCGGTCCGGCAGGCTCGCCAGGATCGCCTTGGAGCTGGCACCGACGAACATCGGCATCGCGACGCCGCGCTCGTAGGTGGTCTCGCCGTAGGGCGGCGGGCCGCGCACCTCGTGCACGCACATGACGCAGTCGCGGAACCGACGGCACAGCACGAGGGTGCCGCGCCCCGCGATGGCGTCGCGCAGCTCCCGCATCACCGGATCGGCCACCAGGATCAGCGGGTCGCTCTGCCGCAGCAGCCGGTCGTAGCGGATGAAGGCCGGGCCGAGCGCGTAGCCGGCGCCGGCGACGGGCTCCAGCATGCCGGCCGACACCAGCGCCCGCACGCTCCGGTAGGCCGTCGAGGTCGACAGGTCGAGCGCACGACCGATTTCCTCGACCGTCCACACGCTCGGTCCGCCCTCGAAGAGCTGCAGAACGGCGAGGATTCGCGCCGGTCCATTCATATCTGACCGCCCACAATCAAGAAGGGATTTTTCATTTCTTGCCAAACAGGATGATTGCCGTATGCTGACAATATGCACTCCTTTCAATAGTTGAACAACGACCCAAGGTGCCGCCCGAAGGAGACCCGCCTCATGAGGTTCGCCGTCCGCCTGATGTGCCTCGCTGTCGCCACGGCGGTCGCCGCCGTGCCGGCCGCCGCGCCCGCCCGTGCTCAGCAGCCGACCGAGGTCCGCGTCGCCGTGCTGGCGCCCAGCGCGCTCCTCTGGCTGCACGCGATCGCCCGCGACCTCGGCTTCTACGCGGAACGCCACATCGCCGTGAAGGAGCTGATCGCCGGCTCCAGCCCGGCGCTGCTGCAAGCCGTGTCGTCGGGCAGCGTCGAGGCCGGCGTGTCGCTCGGCGACGTGGTGATTCGCGCCATCGACCAGGGCGCCCCGGTGGTGATCAGCGGCGCGGTGCTGGGCAAGACCGTGCTGCGCCTCGTGGCCGGCCCCGGCATCGACACGCCCAAGCAGCTCGCCGGCTCCACCGTGACGGCGGGCGCGGTCGAAGGCGGCACCGCCAACCTGCTGCGCTACCAGCTCCAGCGCATCGGGGTCGACCCGCGCGGCGTCAAGATGGTGGCGCTCACCAACTCGCGCGACCGCGTCGTCGCCCTCGGCAACGGCCAGGTGCAGGCCGCCCTGCTGCTGGCGCCGTTCGACACGCTGGCGATCCGCCAGAAGATGAAGGTGCTCGACGTCTATCGCGAGCCCTATGTCCAGACACCGCTGATATTCAATAAGACGTGGGCCGAGCAGAACCGCGATGCCGCCACCGGGCTGACCAAGGCGCTCCAGAAGGCGGCGGTGTGGATCTACGACCCCGCCAACAAGGACAAGGCCATCGACATCCTGGCGGCCTACACCAAGACCGACCGCGACATCTGCGCCGACGCCTACGCCTTCATCGTCGCCGAGCAGCAGGCGATCGCCAAGAACCTCGAGGTGCCGGCCGCCGGGCTCGAGAACATCATCAAGATCGACCAGGCGGTCGGGGCCAACCCGGCCTCCTCCAAGCCGTTCGACCTGTCCCGCTACTACGACCCGCGCTACCTCGCGGCGAAGTGAGAGCCATGCCCGGAGCAAAGGACGAGCGGCTGCCGGTGATGCTGCTGACCGGCTTTCTCGGCAGCGGCAAGACCACGCTGCTCAACGCCTGGCTGCGCACCGACGACCTCGCCGGTGCGGCCGTGATCGTCAACGAGTTCGGCGAGATCGGCATCGACCACGAGCTGATCGCGGCGAGCAGCGACAACACCATCGAGCTGTCCACCGGCTGCCTGTGCTGCACGGTGCGCGGCGACCTCGTCGACACGCTGCGCGAGCTGACCGAGAAGCGCAGCGCCGGCGCGGTGCGCGCCTTCGACCGGGTGGTGATCGAGACCACCGGCCTCGCCGATCCGGCGCCGGTGATCCAGGCGTTGATGACCTTTCCGGTGGCGGCGCGCTACCGGCTCAACCAGGTGGTGACCACGGTCGACGCCGTCAACGGCCTCGCCACCCTGGACCACCAGCCCGAGGCCGTGAAGCAGGCCGCGGTCGCCGACGAGATCATCGTCACCAAGACCGACCTGCCCGCCGCCAGCGGCACCTCGGAGACCCTGGCGGCGCGGCTGCGCGCCCTCAATCCGGGGGCCCGGCTGCACGTCTCCGGCACCGACCGCATGCCGATGCCGCGCGAGCTCGCCACCGCCGACATCTACGATCCCGCCACCAAGAGTGACGACGTGCTGGCCTGGCTCAACGCCGAGGCCTATGCGGGCGGCGACCACCACGACGGCCACCACCATCACGACGGCGACGCGGCGCCGGGCCGCCACCACCATCACGACGTCAACCGCCACGATGCCGAGATCGGCTCGTTCTGCCTCACCTACGACGAGCCGCTCGCCTGGGAGCACGTCGCCGGCTGGCTCGACGCCCTGGTGATGGCGCACGGCAGTGATCTGCTGCGGGTCAAGGGCCTCGTCGACATCGCGGGCGAGCCCCGGCCCGTGGTGTTGCAGGCCGTGCAGCACCTGTTCCATCCGCCGACCGTGCTGCCGGAGTGGCCGGACGGCGACCGCCGCTCGCGCATCGTCTTCATCACCCGCGGCCTGTCGCGCGCCTTCGTGGCGGAGGTGCTGGACACCATCCGCCGCCGCCCGGCGCCCGTGCAGGCCGGCTGACCGCCCTTCCCCCGACATCACCGATCCGAACCGGGAGTCTTCCATGGACTGCGTCATCAAGAACGGCCTGCTCATCACCGCCAAGGGCAAGAGCCGCACCTCCATCGGCATCAAGGACGGAGCCATCGCGGGCCTCTACGAGCCGGGCCAGGAGCCGCCCGCCACCGAGGTGATCGACGCCGGCGGGCTCGCCGTCATCCCCGGCGTGGTCGACATGCACTCGCACCATCGCGAGGGCAGCGAGCCCGGCTTCGAGTACAAGGACACCATCTACACCTCGACCCAGCAGTGCGCCGCCGGTGGCGTCACCACCTCGGTCGCCATGCCGAACGTCAACCCGCCGCCGAACTCGCTCGACCTGCTCAAGAAGCAGTTCGCCATCTACGAGCGCGACGCCATCGTCGACTGGAACTTCAATCCGGCGCCGACCATCGCGGACGAGATTCCGCGGATGGCCGAGCAGGGCATCGCGGCGTTCAAGATCTTCATGGTGGTCGACACCGGCCGCTCCTACCCGCACATGCCCGGCATCGGCGTGCACGACCACGGCAAGATCCTCGAGATCATGAAGCACTGCGCCGAGGTCGACATCCCGCTGATGGTCCATCCGCACGACCAGGCGCTGATGGACGTCATCGAGAAGGACTTCTGGGAGCGCCAGCAGCGCGACGCCCTCGCCTACGCCAAGGCCTATGCGGCGCATGACGGCGTGATCTGGGAGACTGCCATCGCCACCCTGCTGCGTCTCCAGAAGGCGGCCGGCTGCCATCTGCATATCCTGCACACCCAGACCGCCGGCAGCGTCGACCTGATCCGCCGGGCCAAGGCGGCCGGCCAGAAGGTCACCTGCGAGATCAATCCGTGGGCGCTGTTCCTCGGCTGCGACTGGGGCGCCATCCAGCGGCTCGGCTCCTACGCCCTCTCCTACTGGGTGCCGGAGAAGAACGTGCCGAGCCTGTGGGAAGGGCTCACCGACGGCACCATCGACATCGTCGCCACCGACCACGCCCCGCACACCCGCGAGGAGAAGGAGATCGGCTGGACCGACGGCTGGAAGGCCCACACCGGCACGCCGTCGACCCAGTTCTACGTCAGCATGTTCCTCACCGCCGCGCTGGAGGGCAAGTTCCCGATCGAGCGCGCCGTCGAGGCGATGTCGACGCGGCCGGCGCGGCTGTTCGGCCTCACCCGCAAGGGCGACGTGATGCCGGGCTACGACGCCGATCTGGTGCTGGTCGATCTCGACACCGAGTACGAGGTCAAGGACGCCGACGTGCTCAGCCTCACCGGCTGGTCGCCCTATGCAGGCCGCCGCTTCAAGGCGAAGCCGGTGCGCACGCTGGTGCGCGGCCGCACCGTGTTCGTCGACGGCAAGGTGGTCGGCGAGAAGGGCTGGGGCAAGCAGGCCCGCGCCACCTATCCGTTGTGACAGGGGCCGCACCCGACCGGAGACCACGATGAAGGCGCTGGACTTGAACCGACCCTACGGATGGCGCGCGAAGATCGGCCTGATCACGCCTTCGTCCAACAACATCAACGAGCCGGAGTTCTACCGGCTCGCCCCCCGGGGGGTGACCATCCACACTTCCCGGGTGCTGCTGACCGGCGAGATGGACGAGGACTCCTTCTTCCGGATGGCGCGCGACCTCGGCCGGGCGGCCGGCGAGCTGGCCACCGCCGAGGTCGACATCGTCGCCTTCGGCTGCACGGCCGGCTCGGTGGTGTGCCCGCTCGACGCGCTGACCCGCTCGATGGCGGAGCAGACCGGCACGCCCGCCATCGTCACCGCCGGCGCGGTGGTCAGCGCGCTACGCGCGCTCGGCGCCAAGCGAGTGGCGATGGGCACGCCCTATGTCGACTTCGTCAACCGGCGCGAGGTCGAGTTCCTGGGCGAGTACGGCATCGCGGTGACCCGCTATCTCGGCCTCGAGATGGGTCACAACCAGGCCGACCGGCGCAACATCGGCCATGTCTCGCCGCAGGCGATCTACCGCATGGCGTGCGAGATCGACAGTCCCGACGCCGACGCGATCTTCATCAGCTGCGCCAATCTCGCCACCCTCGACGTGATCGAGGACATCGAGCAGGCGCTCGGCAAGCCGGTGGTATCGAGCAACACCGCCTGCTTCTGGACCTGCCTCCGGGTGCTCGGCGTCAACAGCCCCATCGCGGGCTACGGACGCCTGCTCCGCGACCTGACCGCGCCGCTCGCCGAGCCGGCGTGGCGCCTCGCCGATTGACGACCGCCGGAACACATCCGGCGACGTGACAACGGTTCGCCGTCGCAGGCGCGACCACCCAACGACGAGACGAGCGGGTGCCGATCCGGCCGGATCGCCCGCTCCGGAGCCCGATCGGAGATCGACATGCCGTCAGACAGCACGACGTCGGCCACCACGAGGACGCCCATGGATCACGACATTGCCGCCGCCGAGTCCGAGGCGCCGGCCCGCCCGGCCGGCGCTTCGCCGTCGCGACGCACCGTGATGACGATGCTGGCCGGGGGCGCCGCCGCGGCCGCGGGCCTGCGCCCGTCGGCACCGGCGCTCGCCCAGGGCTATCCCGACCGCCCCGTCAAGATCCTGGTGCCGTTCGCGGCCGGCGGCCCGACCGACATCATCGCCCGCCTGGTCGCCACCAAGCTGTCCGACAATCTCGGCAAGCAGTTCTATGTCGAGAACATGGGCGGCGCCGGCGGCAATATCGGCATGGCGGCGGCGGCCCGCTCGGCGCCCGACGGGACGACGGTGCTGCTCGCCTCGCCGTCGCTGGTCATCAACCCGACGCTGTTCCAGAAGGTGGCGTTCGACCCGATCAAGGACTTCGTCCCGATCACCGTGGTCAGCGACTCGCCGAACGTTTACTTCGTGCACCCTTCGGTTCCGGCCAAGAGCCTGAAGGAGCTGATCGACCTGATCAAGGCCAGCCCCAAGACCTACACCTACGCGACCGGCGGCACCGGCACGGTCGGCCACCTCGCGGTCGAGTTCCTCAAGCTCTCCTATGGTCTGGAGGCCACCCATGTGCCGTTCCGCGGCTCCGGGCCGTCGCTCCAGTCGATCATCGGCGGCCACAATCAGATCGGCTGCATGACGCTCGGCACGGTGGTCGGCCTGCTCGACAAGGTCCGCGCGCTCGCGGTGACCAGCAAGGCGCGCTTCCCCTCCGCCCCCGACATCCCGACCATCGCCGAAGTCGGCTTCCCCGGCCAGGAGTCCGCCACCTGGCAGGGATTCTTAGTGCCGACCGGAACGCCGCAGCCGATCGTCGACGTCCTCTACGCCGAGATCACCAAGGCCATGGAGGCGCCCGGCGTGCGCGAGCGGCTGGTCGAGCTCGGCTTCACGCCGATCCTCAACAAGCCGGACGAGTTCGCGGCCCAGATCCGGGCCGAGCACGACAAATGGGCCAAGGTGATCCGCGAGGCCAAGATCGAGGGCCAGTAGCTCGCCGCGCGCACACCCGGCCGGGCGGCGGCCGGGCCACGCGATCCCTCCGGATCGTTGTGGCCGGCGCGGCCCGGCCTCATCTCTCGACCACGATCCGACACCCACCCGACATCGGGGAGACGTCCATGATCAGCCTCTGTGTCGCCGGCCATCCGCGGGCGATCGTCGCGTCGCACCGCCGGCATAGCCCGGCCCCCGCCCACGCGCGATAACCGGGAGCCGACCGTGCGGCGCTTGTACGACTTTCTCGAACAGGACACCCGGACCGCCAGCTTGGCGCGGATCGCGATCTCGGTCGTCGCGGTGCTGCTGATCTGGCAGGTGGTGTCGATGGTGGTCACCAACCGGCTCCTGCTGGTGCCGCCCGCCGACGTCGCGGCCGCTCTCGTCCACGAGGTGGTCGACGGCGCCATGTGGACCAACGCGACCGCCACCGTCACGGCGGTGGTCACCTCGTTCGTCGTCTCGGTGGCGATCGGCGTCGCCATCGGCCTCGCCCTGGCGTCCAGCCGCATGCTGTCGCTCACCGGCGGGCCGGTGCTCAGCGCCCTCAACTCGGTGCCAATCATCGCCCTGGCGCCGCTGTTCATCGCCTGGCTCGGGCTTGGCTTCACCTCCAAGTTCGTGCTGGTCATCCTGGTCGCGGTGTTCCCGGTGGTGGTGACCACCGAGGCGGGGTTGCGCGCCACTGACCCGCAGCTCGTCGAGGCGGCGCGCTCGTTCAACGCGCGGCCGATGCAGATTTTCACCACCGTGACGTTCCCCTACGCGCTGCCGTTCATCGTCAGCGGCGTGCGAGTCGCCTGGGCCCGCGCGCTGGTCGGCATCGTGGTGGCGGAGTTCTTCGGCTCCTTCGCCGGCTTCGGCTTCGCCATCCTGTCGGCGAGCCAGACTTTCGACACCGCCCGGGTGCTCGGCTACGTGATCATGCTGGGCGCCATGGGCCTGATCGGCAGCGTGCTGTTCGCCTCGCTGGAGCGGCGGCTCGCACCATGGAGGCAGGAATGAACAGCGCCGTCCGTCTGCGCGTCGAAGGTATCGGCAAGACCTTCCGGCGGCGCAACAAGCCGGCCGTCGAAGCCCTGCGCGACATCGACATGACGATCGCCGAAGGTGAGTTCGTGTCGATCGTCGGCGCCAGCGGCAGCGGCAAGTCGACGCTGCTGCGCATCATCGACGGGCTGATCCCGGCGAGCGAAGGTCGCATCCTGGTCGACGGCCGCACCGTCGACCAGCCGGGTCCCGACCGCGCCGTGGTGTTCCAGCAGGACTCGCTGCTGCCGTGGAAGACCGTGATCGACAATGTCGGCTACGGCCTGTCGCTGGCCGGCATGCCGACCCGCGACGCCCACCGCATCGCCCAGCGGTTCATCGACATCGCCGGGCTCGGCGGCTTCGAGCACCACTATCCGCACCAGCTCTCGGGCGGCATGCGCCAGCGCGTCAACGTCGCCCGGGCGCTCGCGGTCAATCCGAAGATCCTGCTGCTCGACGAGCCGTTCGCGGCGCTCGACGCGCAGACCCGCGAGATCATGCAGACCGAGCTGCTGTCGATCTGGCAGGAGACCCGCAAGACCGTGCTGCTGATCACCCACCAGATCGACGAGGCGGTGTTCCTCTCCGACCGGGTCATCGTGTTCAGCGCCCGGCCCGGCACCATCCGCGAGGAGATCGCCGTGCCGCTGCCGCGGCCGCGCACCCTGGAGCTCAAGCGGAGCCAGGCGTTCGTCGGCCTGGTGGATCGCATCTGGAAGCTGATCGAGGCGGAGGTGCGGGCCGGCCTGAAGCAGGGCTGACCGGGCCGGCGCGCCGAGCACCGTGGGGCGTGGCCGCTCAGAGCCCGCGCACCACCGCGTAGCCGCCGAGCACCAGGAGCCCGGCGAAGAAGACGGTGCGGAACACCGTCTCGCTCACCCGCGCCCGCAGCATCTGGCCGAGCCACATCCCGGCGCCGGCGGGCAGCAAGGCCAGCACCGAAAGGCCGAGCAGCGGCGCGTCCAGCGTCTGCGCCTGCGTGAGCCCGATGCCGAGCGCCACGGTCGACACCGTGAACGACAGGCCGAGCGCCTGCACCAGCCCGTCCTTGCCGAGCCCGAGCGCCTGGAGATACGGCACGGCGGGCAGCACGAACACGCCGGTCGCCGCCGTGACCAGCCCGGTCGCAAGTCCGACCGCGGGACCGATCCAGATCGCTTTCACCTGCTCGGCCGCGACGCGCAGCCCGAGCAGACCGACGAGACCGTAGAGCGCGAGCGCCACCCCCAGCGCTGCCCCGGCACCCGGCCAGGCGAGTCCGATCGACCACGACCCCGCCAGCGTTCCGACCACCATGCCGGCCAGCATCGGCCACAGCCGCCGCAGCAGCCGGCCGAGCTCGGGGCCGTCGAGCATCTGCCACGCATTGGTGACGAAGGACGGCACCAGCAGCACCGTGGCGGCGGTGGCCGGCGGCAGCACGAGGCCGAGCAGCCCCATGGCGACGGTCGGCAGCCCC
Source organism: Rhodoplanes sp. P11 (assembly GCF_964266735.1). Taxonomy (NCBI): domain Bacteria; kingdom Pseudomonadati; phylum Pseudomonadota; class Alphaproteobacteria; order Hyphomicrobiales; family Nitrobacteraceae; genus Rhodoplanes; species Rhodoplanes sp. P11. Next base: position 1,404,456 of record NZ_CAXWGY010000001.1, on the reverse strand, counting down.
AGCCCGATGGTGCCCTTGACGAGCCCAGCGAACAGAAAGGTGGCGGTTCCGATGGCGAGGAGAGACAGGATGTCGGGGGTCGTGTGCATCGGCCCAGCTTGGCCGCCGAACGGCGTCCCGACAAGCCGATGATTCAGCAGTCTGCGGCCGTCGGCACAGCCGAGGCCAGATCGACGCGACATCCGGGGACCACGCGCCCCGGGGCGACGTCGGCGACTCGGGCTGCTACGCCGCGCCGGCGCTACTGCGACTTCGGCCGCCCCTCGATCTTCGGCAGCTCGTTCGGCGACGGCGTGCGCGGCGTCGCGCTCGCCCGGGCGGCAAGCTCGACGGTCAGCTTCTCGGCCTGCTCGGCCCCCATCATGGCGAGGATGTCGGACATCCGCCGCGGATTGATCTGCGAGGCGACGTCGAGCAGCACCTTCATCTCGAGCCGGTCGAAGATCTTGGCGGCGTCCTTGGCGCGCATGTTCTCATACATGGTGACGAGGCTCTTGAAGCGCTGCGACTCTGCCTCGTCCTTCTGCTGCGACGCGACCTTGATGCGCTCCTCGATGTCCTTCAGCTCGCCCATGCGCAGCTCGAGCTGCTTCTCGGCGGTGCGCAGCATGTTCTCGCGCACCTCCAGCTCGCGCGCCCGCGCCTCCAGCTCCTGGCGGCGCTCCTGGAGGCGTTCGAGCAAGGCGCGCTCGCCGGGCGGAATCGGCGCCTGGTTCAGCGGCACCAGCATGCCGCCGGGGCTCGGCTCCGGATTGGCGGGCTGCGGCTTCTTCTCCTCCTTCTTCTCGCCCTCCTTGGGCTTCGAGGGCGCCGAGCCGGTGACGAGCGGCGCACCGCCGCCGACCGATCCGGTGACGTCGGGATAGTTGAACATCTCCTTGGCCCACGAGCCGCGCGGCGTCTGAGCGGGGGCGTCGGGCCGCACGCCGGCGCGCTCGACCGTGACGGCGGGAGCGCGCGCCGGCGTCGCCGGGCTCTCGAACCCGCCGATCGGGGCGCCGTCGTCGATCACCAAACCGAGCACCTTGAGGGCGAGCAGGCACACCGCCGCGAACAGCACGACGGGGATCAGCCTCAGCTCGCGGAACAGAGTCATGCCGCGAGTCCCTTGGCGCGGGCGCGAGCGCGCTCGGCGAACGCCTGGGCGGCGGCCAGAACCGCCTTGCTGTCGGGGGCCGGCGCGAGCGCCGCCGGCGACGTGGCGGGCGGCACCGGCGCGGGAGCCTCGGCGGCCGGCTCGGGCGCCGGGCGCGACGCCGCGACGATGCGCGCGAGCCGATCCAGCACCACGGTTCCGGCCTCGATCTGGCGTTGAATATCGGCCGCGAACCGCTCGGCGGTGCGCAGGCGATCGCCGATGTTCTGGTCGCACTCGCGCACCGTCACCTTGAGGCCGGCGATCGCCCGCTCGGCGATCTCGGTCGCGGTGATCAGCTCGGCGATGGTGGCCTTGAGGGCGTGCTCGTCGGCCTTCAGCCGCCGCAGCTTGGAGTTCAGCGCCACGCAATACGCGATGGTCAGCAGCAACAGGACCGCGACCAGCCCCTCGACGGCGAATCCGATCCACTGTGTCACGACGACGCCTCCATGCGCTTGGACGATTCGCCTGCCGATTCGAACATGGCGAAGGTGGTCTTCGGCCGCCGCAGCGGCTTGGCGACCCGCACCGCGACGCGGTCGCCGACCCGCCCCATGCGGGCCTCGGTGAGGGTGATGTTGCCGCAGCGCACCGCCACCAGCGCCTCCGGCTTGAGGTCGAGCTCCAGCGTGTCGCCGACATCCAGCTCCATCAGCCGGCGCAGCGGCAGGTAGGCTTCGTACAGCACCGCGTCGACGGCGATCTCGGCGTGGCCGATCTCGGTGGCGAGATGCCCCTCCCAGATCGGATCGCGACCGAGCTTGTCGCCCATGAACATCTGCAACAGCACGTCGCGGATAGGCTCGATGGTGGCGTAGGGCAGCAGCAGCTCGACGGTGCCGCCGCGGTCCTCCATGTCGATGCGCAGCCGCACCAGGATGGCCGCATTGGCGGGCCGCGAGATCGCCGCGAAGCGCGGATTGGTCTCGAAGCGGTCGATGTTGAACTTCACCGGCGACAGCGGCTTGAAGGCCAGCTCGGCGTCCGCCAGGATCACCTCGACCATGCGCTTGACGAGATCCGTCTCGATGGTCGTGTAGGGGCGCCCCTCGACCCGCACCGACGACTGGCCGCGGCGCCCGCCGAGCAGCACGTCGATCATCGAATAGATGAGGCTCGACGACACCGTGGCGAGGCCGAAGTTCTCCCATTCCTCGGCCCGGAACACCGCGAGGATCGCCGGCAGCGGAATCGAGTTGAGATAGTCGCCGAAGCGCACCGAGGTGATCTGGTCGAGCGACACCTCGACGTTGTCGGAGGTGAAGTTGCGCAGCGAGGCCGTCATCAACCGGACCAGCCGGTCGAAGACGATCTCCAGCATCGGCAGACGCTCGTAGGAGACCATCGCCGAATCGATGATCGCCCGGATGCCGGAGTTGTCGCTGAGCGACAGGTCGGCGGCGCTGAAGCCGAGCAGCGCGTCGATTTCCTCCTGGCCGAGCGTGCGCTCGGCGCTCGCCTTGCCGGCGGCGCCCTCGTTGGTCTCGTCGATGATGGCGGCCCACTGGGCCGCCATCTGCTCGTCGACCTCGCCCTCCTTGCGTTGCGAGCCGTCGCCGGCGGGCGCGGCGGATTCGGCTTCGAGGGCCAGGCCCCATTGGGCCGCTAGGGCGTCCTGGTCGACGGTCTGATCAGGCGGCATGGCACGGGAACCCGGTGCGTCACTGGACGACGATTTCCTTGAACAGCACCGCGTTCACGCGGTTCGGCGCGATCGAGGCGTTGACGCGCCGGGTCAGCTCCTCCTTGAGCCGATAGAGGCCGGCGGAGCCGTCGAGATCGGTCGGGCGCAGCTCGCGCAGGTAGGTCTGGAACATGTCGAGGAGCCGCGGCATCATCGGGGTGAGCTGCTCCTTGAGCTTGGCGTCGGGCAGCTCGAGCACCACCTTCACCTTGAGATACTGAGTCCGCTCGCTGTTGACGGCCGAGAGGTTCACCAGCACGTCCGGCACGTCGAAGAACACCGCCGGCTTGGGCGCCGCCGGCGCATGCGCGGCCGCCTGCTCGCTATGGCCGCCGCCCTTGAGCATCTTGAACGCCGCGAAGCCGCCGCCGCCGAGCAGCAGCACGGCGCCACCGGCGATCGCGATCAGCTTGATCGGAAGCTTGCCCTTCGGCTTCTCGCCGCCTTCCGGCGTCGCCGTGTCGGCGTCCTGCTCGGAAGTCTTGCCCTTGTCCGCCATCGCCGCGCCCCCGATCGCCGCTTCGCATGCCGCCTGACCGGACGTTCGCCACGGTCGGTCACGGGTCCCGCGAGTCCGGCCTCGTCACCACAGTAGGGGCCAAATGGTTAACGGAAACTTTCCAGAGCGCTGCGATGCGGCACAATTTGCCGGGTGGCGCCGGTCGCGGGGCGCATCTTGCCGCCCGCGAGGGCTGGTTCTCGCGCCGTTTCCATTTGATTTTTCTATCTTTTCTCCTCTGGCACGCGGGCTGCTTCACAAATTGCGGAGCGCCGGTTTGGGAGAGCCGACGCGACGCACGCCGGAGCGCCGCACGGGAGAGCGACGCCCCGGCCGGAGGGGGAGACCACCATGCCGAACGCAGCTCTCGTCGGGCTGTCGGCGCAGGTGGCGTTGCGCCGCGACCTCGATGTGGTCGCCAACAACGTCGCCAACGCCAACACCACCGGCTACAAGGCCAACCGCGAGGTGTTCCAGGAATACCTTTCGCCGGTCGCGCGCGAGAACCGTTTCGGCGGCGGCGACCGGGTGATCCGTTTCGTCCAGGACGGCGGCAGCTGGCACGACCTCGGCCAGGGACCGATCCAGGAGACCGGCAATCCCCTCGACGTCGCCATCGACGGCAGCGCCTTCCTGGTGGTCCAGACTCCCAACGGCGAGCGCTACACCCGCGCCGGCGCCCTTCAGATCAACAATCAGGGCCAGCTCGTCACCATGGACGGGTCGCGCGTGATGGGCGACGCCGGCCCCATCGTGTTCCAGCCGCTCGACCGCAACATCTCGATCACGCCCGAGGGGCGGGTCAGCGTTCTCGAAGGCGCCGACAACAAGACCGACTCGCAGCGCGGCAAGATCCGCATGGTCGTCTTCGCGCAGCCCCAGCAGCTCCAGAAGGAAGGCACCAACACCTATTCGGCGCCGCCCGCCGCCGGCGCCGCCCAGCCGGCCGGCACCGGCTCCAAGCTGATCCAGGGCGCCATCGAGAAGTCGAACGTCAAGACCGTGATCGAGATCACCCGCCTGATGGAGATCACGCGGGCCTACACCAACGTCTCCAACCTGCTGTCCCAGCAGAACGACCTGCGCAAGTCGGCGATCGAGCGTCTCGCCGACGTGCCGACCTGATCGAGCCCTGAGGAGACAACGGCATGCGCGCCCTCCACACCGCCGCGACCGGCATGATGGCCCAGGAACTCAACGTCCAGGTCATCTCCAACAACATCGCCAACATGCGCACGACCGGCTACAAGCGGCAGCGCGCGGAGTTCCAGGACCTGCTTTACGAGCATGTCCGCCGGATCGGCACCCAGACCTCCGATCAGGGCAACATTCTGCCGGTCGGCGTCGACATCGGCTCGGGCGTCAAGACGGTCGGCACGCCGCGGATCATGACCCAGGGCACCATCCTGCCGACCGGGCGCGATCTCGACGTCGCCATCCGGGGCGAAGGCTTCTTCAAGATCCAGATGCCCGACGGCAGCTATGCCTACACGCGCGACGGCTCCTTCGAGAAGGACGGCCAGGGCCGCATCGTCACGGCGCAGGGCAACCTGGTGCAGCCGGGCATCACCATCCCGACCAACGCCACCTCGGTCACCATCAACAGCCAGGGCCAGGTGTCGGTCACCATTCCGGGCAACACCACCCCGCAGGTGCTCGGCCAGCTCACCCTCACCCGCTTCATCAACAAGGCCGGCCTCCAGCCGATCGGCGACAACCTGTTCGTCGAGACGCCCGCCTCCGGCGCCCCACAGGACGGGCTCGCCACCGTCGACGGCCTCGGCGACTTGCAGCAGCTCAGCCTGGAGCAAGCCAATGTCGAGGCGGTGACCGAGATCTCCGACCTGATCGCGGCCCAGCGCGCCTACGAGATGAACGCCAAGGTGATCTCGGCGACCGACTCGATGCTGCAAGCCAGCACCAGCATGCTGCGCTCGTGAGGAGGACGGCCATGATCCGCTTCACAAGCCGCTTCAGCCGCCGCGCCGCCATCCTGGCCGCCGCCGTCGCGGCCGCCCTGCTCGGCCCGCTCACCGCAGCACCGGGACAGGCGACCGAGCCCGTCTTGGTCGATCCGCGCCCGGTGCCGATGCTGCGGCGGGCCGTGCTGGTCAGCGATCCGCTGGTGCGGATCGGCGATCTCGTCGAGAACGCCGGCGCCGTCGCCGCCGTGCCGGTGTTCCGCGCCCCCGATGTCGGCACCACCGGCAGCGTCTCCACCGCGCTGGTGCTCGATGCGCTGCGGCCGCACCGGCTGTTCCGCGTCGAGGTCGGCGACATCACCGAGATCGAGGTGACGCGGGCCGGCCGTATCGTCACCGTGGCCGACATCCAGGCCCGCATCCTCCAGGCGTTCGCCGGCCAGTACGGGCTCGGCGAGGCCAGCAACCTGACCCTGACGGTCGAGCGCGACGTGCGCCCCTTCGCGGTCGAGCCGACCAGCCACGGCGAGCTGGTGGTGGCGCGATCGAGCTACGATCCGCGCTCCACCCGGTTTGACATCACCTTCGAGGTGCCGGGCAGCCAGGCGGCGCGGCGGGTGCCGCTGCGCTTCACCGGCACACTGGTGGAGATGACCGAGGCCGTGATCGTCACCCGCGCGGTGCAGCGCGGCGACGTGCTGAAGACCACCGACGTGCTGATCGAGCGGCGCCCGCGGCACGAGGTGCCGATCGACGCCGCCTCGCCGCGCGACCGCGTCGCCGGGCTGGCGATACGGCAGAACCTTCGCGCCGGCCAGGTGATCCGGCGCGGCGACCTGACCAAGCCCGACCTGGTCCGTCGCGACGACACCGTCACCATGATCTACGAGGCGCCCGGCCTGATGCTGACCACCCGCGGCAAGGCGATCGAGAGCGGCGCCGAGGGCGACATGATCACCGCCGTCAACGTTCAATCCAAGCGAACCGTCCAGGGCATCGTCACCGGGGCCGGCCAGATCACCCTGGTGTCGGCGACCCCGCGGGTGCTGGCGGCCGCCGCTGTCGAGTCGGCCGGCTCGGTGCCCGGGGCTTCCGGCCCCGGCGCCCTCAAGCCGGGTGAGTGAGGTATCATGCGCGACGACACCCTTTCCCAGCTCCCGCGGCGAACTGCGACCGTGGTGGCGCTGCTCGCCGCCACCCTGGCGGGCGGCTGCTCGGCGATCGACCGGCTCTCCAGCGTGGGCGAGCAGCCGGCGCTGCGGGCGATCGAGAATCCCACCGCGCAGCCCGGCTACAAGCCGGTGCAGATGCCGATGCCGACGCCGCAGCCGGCGGTCTACAATCCGAACTCGCTGTGGCGGAACGGCTCCCGCGCCTTCTTCAAGGATCAGCGCGCCCACCAGGTCGGCGACATCCTCACCGTCACCGTGAAGGTGACCGACAAGGCCAAGTACGAGAACGAGACCAGCCGCAGCCGCTCCGGCAACGAGAACTCGGGCGTCACCGACTTCATCGGCACCAAGACGTTCCCGACCGCCAAGGCGCCGCTGCCGGGCCGCATCCTGACCGCCGATTCCACTGGATCGAGCGACGGCAAGGGCACCATCGACCGCAAGGAGGAGCTATCCACCATCGTGGCCGCGGTGGTCACCCAGGTGCTGCCCAACGGCAACCTGGTGGTCGAGGGCCGCCAGGAGATTCGCGTCAACTTCGAGATCAGGGAGCTGATCGTCGCCGGCATCGTCCGGCCGGAGGACATCCAGAGCGACAACACCATCGATTCGACCAAGATCGCCGAGGCCCGCATCGCCTACGGAGGCCGCGGCCAGATCACCGACGTGCAGCAGCCCCGCTACGGCCAGCAGCTCCTCGACGTGATCCTGCCGTTCTGATCGTCACCGCCGCTCTCCCGCGGCGGCGCCTCCCCGCCGGCCCGGCCGGACCGGCGCGCGCCGGCGCACCCCTCTCCCCGCCGGTCCGGCAAGGACCGGCGACACACGGCCTCCGGCCCCTCCCCGGCCGGAGGCCGCCTCCCATTGGGTGGGGGACGGCGGCGGCGATCGGCTACCGGGGCCGGCGCAGGTATGGTTAACTGATTGTTACCGTCTCGCCTCGACCGGACGGGACGCCTCACGGGCCGGTGGTCGTCTTGCCGGTGGCCGCTGGGCTCGTCTGGTCGAGGATGGTGACGCCGCGGTCGTGTCCGATGAACCCTGACGTGGAAGTGTATCGCGTGCTGGCGGAGGCAGGGGTGTCGATCCTGGTCGGAACAGGTGCGGCGACCGCGGGATTGATCCTGGCATCGATGCCACTGCTGCGCCGTCATGCGCTGGCGCGGCCGGGCGCGCGTTCCTCGCATGTCGTGCCGACACCGCAGGGTGGCGGAGCGGCCGTGGTGGCGGCGGCGCTGCTGGTGCCGATCCTGATCGCCGCGCTGTCCAGCGACGGCGGAGCGCTGGCCCGCCTGCTCGCCGCGCCGCCGGTCGTCGCCACCGCGATCGCGGCCGTCGGCCTCGCGGTGCTCGGCCTGGTCGACGACATCCGGCCGCTGCCGCCGCTTCCTCGTCTCGTTTTTCAGGTTGCGGCCGTCACCCTGGTGGTGGTGGCCGTGCCGGCCGACTGGCGCATCGTCGAGGCGGTTCCGGCCATACTGGAGCGCCTCGCGGTGGCCCTCGGCCTTCTGTGGTTCGTCAACCTGGTCAACTTCATGGACGGGCTCGACTGGATGACGGTGGTCGAGCTGGTGCCGCTGACCGCGGCCCTCGTGGTGCTCACCGGGCTCGATGCCGTGCCGCCGGCCGGCGGGCTGGTGGCCCTCGCCCTGCTCGGCGCTCTCCTCGGCTTCGCGCCGTTCAATCGCCCGCGCGCCCGCCTGTTCCTCGGCGACGTCGGCAGCCTGCCGCTCGGGCTGGTCACCGGCTGGCTGCTGCTCGGCCTGGCCGGTCGCGGGCACCTCGCCGCCGCCCTGCTGCTGCCGCTCTACTATCTGGCGGATGCCACGCTCACGCTGATGCGCCGTGTCGTCCGCCGCGAACGCTTCTGGGAGGCGCACCGGACTCACTTCTATCAACGCGCCACCGCCGGCGGGCTGAGCGTGCCGGAGGTGATCGGCCGGGTGGCGGCGGTCAATCTGGTGCTCGCGGGCCTCGCCATCGGCACCGTGGCGGTGGCCGATGTCCGGCTCGACATCGCCGCGCTCCTGCTCGGCGCCGCGCTGGTCGCCGCGCTGCTCGCCGACCTGTCCCGGACCCGCAGGCGGGCCCCCGCCGGCGGCACGCCGGCCGGAGACAGGCCAACCGGCGGCACGTCGGCCGGAGACGCACCATGATCCGCCGTGTCCTCGTCACCGGCGCGAGCGGCTTCGTCGGCCGCGCTCTGGTCCCGGCGCTGGCAGCGACCGGACGCTTGGTTCGTGCTGCCGCCCGCACGACCGCCGCCGTCCCGAGCGGCGACCGGATCGAAGCGGTGCGCCTGCCCGATCTCGCCGAGCCGGTCGACTGGGCACCGCTGCTCGACGGCGTCGACGAGATCGTCCATCTCGCCGGCATCGCCTATCGCAGCAACATCGAGGATGCGGTCTACGACCGGGTGATCCGCGCCGCCACCGGCGAGCTGGCCAGGGCCTGCATCGGACGCCCGATCCAGCGGCTGCTCTTCGTGTCGTCGGCCGGCGTCCAGGCCGGTGCTGCCGCCGACCACATGGTGCGCGAGAGCGACCCGCCGCAGCCGGCCACCGCCCACGATCGCGCCAAGCTGGCCGCCGAGGCGGAGATCCGCGCCGCCCGCGTGCCCTTCACCATCCTGCGGCCGACGCTCGTCTACGGCCCGCATGTAAAGGGGAACGTCGCGCTGCTGATGCGCATCTCGACGCAGCCGTGGCCGCTACCGGCCGCCGCCTTCTCGAACCGCCGCTCGCTGCTCGCGCTCGACAATCTAGTCGAGGCCATCGTGTTCTGCCTGGGCGCGCCGGCCACCGCCGGCGAGACCTTCCTGGTCGCCGACCCGGAGCCCATCACGGTGGCCGAGATGATCACCATCCTGCGCGAGGCCGACGGACGACCGGCGCCGGCCGCCGGGGCGCCTCCGGCGCCGTTCGAGATCCTGCTGCGCACCAGCGAGCGCAACGTGCTGTGGGACCGCATCGGCCAGGATCTGGTGGTCGACCCCGGCAAGCTGCTGGCGGCCGGCTGGCGCCCTGCGGTGGAGACCCGCGGCGGCCTGCGGGCCGCCGTGCGAGCCGGCATCGGCTGAGGCGCGCCTCGACGCGCCGGCGAGGCTCTGGGCCGTCGAACGTCAGGCGACCGACGCCGCTCCGGCGACCGAATCAGGCGGCCGAACGCTCAGGCGGCGACGCCCCGGAAATCCGGCACGGCGTCGCGCAGCACATGGAGCACGCCCTCACGCTCGCCATAGAGCACCGCCTGCTCGAGGGCGACGACGCGCGCCCGCATCTGGTCGAGCGGAGCGAACACCGGCTTGGCCGCCACCACGCCCGCGACCCCGATGTCGAAGACCGGCTCCTCGCGGCCGAACAACCGCTCCTCCAGGCGCTCGCCGGGACGGATGCCGGTGTAGGTGACGGCGATGTCACGGCCGGGCTCGAGGCCGCTCAGCCGGATCATCCGCTCGGCGAGATCGACGATCCGGACCGGCTGCCCCATGTTGAGCACGTAGACGGAGAGGTCGGAGGGCGGCGGCCCGAGCGCATGGCTCGCGGCCGTCAGCACCAGATCGCAAGCTTCGCGGATGGTCATGAAGTAGCGGACCATGTCGGGATGCGTCACCGTCACCGGGCCGCCCGCCTCGATTTGCGCCTTGAACTTCGGAATCACCGAGCCGTTGGAGGCGAGCACGTTGCCGAAGCGCACCGCGATCAGCCGCATCGGCGAGGCGCCACCGTGCCGCCGCGCCAGCTCGGCGTCGAGCGCCTGGCAGTACATCTCGGCGAACCGCTTGGTGGCGCCCAGCATCGAGACCGGCTCGATCGCCTTGTCGGTGGAGATCAGCACCAGGGCACGGGTACCGGCGGCCAGCGACGCCTCGGCGACGTTCACCGAGCCGAGCACGTTGGTCTTCACCGCCTCGCCCCAGTCGCATTCGAGCAGCGGCACATGCTTGAGGGCGGCGGCGTGGAAGACGATCTCGGGCGCGAAGGCGGCGAACAGCCCGTCGAGCCGCCGGCGATCGCGCACGTCTGCGATGCGGCCCTCGACCGCGACCTCGCCGCCGACCAGCGACAGCGCCTCCAGGACCGCATGCAGCGCCGGCTCGGAATTCTCGATCACCAGCAGACGGCTGGCCCCGAAGGTCACCAGCCGGCGGCAGATCTCGGCTCCGATCGAACCGCCGCCGCCGGTGACGGCAACCCGCCGGCCGCGCACCAGTTCTCTCAGCCGCCGATAGTCGATGACGACGCTCGGGCGCAGCAGCAGGTCCTCGACCGCCACCGGGGCGAGTTGCAACGGATTGCCGCCGTCCTCCAGCGACGGCAGCCGGCTGACCGCGACGCCGAAGCGCCGGGCCACCATCAGGGCATCGGCGATGCCGGTGTCGGCCACGAAGGCCGACGCGGTGACGATCAGGCGCCGCACCTCGAGGCCGCGGGCCGCCAAATCCACACAGGCGCGATGGAGGTCACCAAATCCTCCAAGCACGGGAATTCCGCGCACGGTCTGCCGCTGGTCCGCCGGCGACGGCGAGAGAATGCCGACAGGCCACATGTTGCGGACCGCGCCGCTCTCGATCGCGCGAAGCAGCACCTCCGAGTCGGCCGCGCGGCCGAGAATCAGGATGGTGATGTGATCCTGCAACTCGGCCCGCCGGCGGGTGCGCGTGAAACGGAAGTAGCGGTAGGCCAGACGAGCGCCTCCGAGGAAGAAGACCTGGAGGACGAAATAGAGCGCGATGGTGATCTTGCCGAAGAAGAAATGGCCGTAGAAGTAGTGTGCGACGAGCACGTAATCGAGCACCAGCAGCGTCAGTGCCAGCACCGTGGTGGCCCGCACGATGCCGGCGAGATCCGGCAGCGACGCGAACCGCCATTTCGAGCGGTAGAGATCGAAATACCAATAGACCGCCGTGGCGTAGAGCACGAACAGGGGCACCACGACCACGAGCCCGTCCATGCGCTCGGCCAGCCCCTCGGGCTCGAAACGCATGGCGAAGCTGGCCAGCAACGCGGCCGCGGTGGCCACCGCGTCGTGCGCGATCACCAGGGACCGCCGCCCGTAGTTCTCGAAGCCGCCAGCCATCGTGCGCGAATCGCCGTCTCTGTGGTCCGCCCCGTGGCGGTGGTCCGCCCCGTGGGCGACGGCCTGGACACCCTCACGCCCTCGTCGAGCGATACCGCACCCACCCTCGAAAGACAACACGATCGTATCGCAATTGCAAAGTGCAACAGACACGGCTGGAGACCGATGTCTCGTCGAATAGACGCCGCGTCGGAGCTTCCACAGTTTCTAACCACCGGCGGATCGACGCGGCGGCCAGCCATAGCGTGGCACCTGCGCCACGAAGGCCCGATAGGCGTCTCCGAACTTGCGTTCCAGATAGCGCTCCTCGCGCCGGACCACGCCGTGATGAAGCACCAGCGCGGCCGGCACCAGCAGAATCAGCAGCCAAACCGAGGCGAAGCCGATCGCGAGGCCGAGCATCAAGAGCCCGAGGCCGACATACATCGGATTGCGCATGTGCGCATAGATGCCGTCGGTCACCAGCGCGGTCGACGGGCGCCACGGCAGCGGATCGGTGCCGAGGCGGGCGAAGCGCCGCTCGCCGGCGACCGCCACCAAGAGCCCGGCGATGGCCAGCGCGGCGGCGACCGGCAGACGGACGCCGAGCCCGAGCCAAGCGAGCACATCGATCGGCCACAGCCATTCGAGGCCCGCCGCCAGCACCAGCGCCGCGAAGGCGATCAGCGGCGGCGGCGCGATCACGCCGGCCTTGTCGGGGGCCTCGGCCCGGTCGACCCGATCGTCCATGCGGCTCCCCTTCCGTCCCCGTCTGGTCGGCTCCTCACGATCGCCATCCGGCGGCGGGGCCGGCTGGCCGCAGGGCCGCGCCCCCACTAGAGTAGAGCGGCGCGGCGGCCCCGCCGGGCGTCCGACCATCTGCTCCTAAAATAACGCCCATGCGGCTTTCGCCAAGCGATCCCTCCGACCCGCCCGGCGACACCGCGTCGCCGGCACCGGCGATCGCGCGGCGCGGCGATCTCTTCGGTCATCCGCGAGGGTTGGCGGTGCTGTTCGCCACCGAGATGTGGGAGCGCTTCTCCTATTATGGGATGCGCGCCCTCCTGGTGCTCTACATGGTGAAGCACCTGTCGGAGCCGGGACGCGCCGAGACGGTGATCGGCTACGCGGCGCTGCGTGGCGCCTTGGAGGCGGTGTTCGGGCCGCTCGGGCCGCAGGCTTTCGCGTCGCATGTCTACGGGCTCTACACCGGGCTCGTCTATCTGACGCCGCTGCTCGGTGGCCTCGTGGCCGACCGCGTCCTCGGCCAGCGCCGCACCGTGGTGCTCGGCGCCACGCTGATGGCGCTGGGCCATCTCATGATGGCGGTGGAGACGCTGCTGTTTCCGGCGCTCGCCGTGCTGGTGCTCGGCAGCGGTGCGTTCAAGCCCAACATCTCCACCCAGGTCGGCACCCTCTACGGCGCCGACGATGCGCGCCGCGACCGCGCCTTCTCGATCTTCTATGTCGGCATCAATCTGGGCGCCTTCCTGGCCCCGCTGGTGTGCGGCTCGCTCGGTGAGCGCGTCGGCTGGCACTGGGGCTTCGGGGTGGCGGGCTTCGGCATGCTGATCGGGCTCGCCGTCTATCTGGCGGGCGCCCGCACGCTGCCGCCGGATGTGCGCACCGCGACACCGACGCCGATGCCGGGCGCCGACCGAATGACGCGCCGGGAGCGCCGCGCCGTGATCGCCCTTCTGCTCCTCTGCGTGCCGGTGACGCTGTTCTGGGCGACCTACGAGCAGGAGGGCAACACGGTGACGCTGTGGGCGGACGGCCACACCGATCGCACCGTCACGCTGCTCGGCCTCGTGGTGGAGATCCCGACGACCTGGTTCCAGGCGCTGAACCCACTGATGATCTTCCTGTTCACGCCTCTCGTCGTCGAGCTGTGGGCGTGGCAGAGCCGGCGCGGACGCGAGCCCTCGACGGTCACCAAGATGGCGCTCGGCTGCCTCGGCGTCGCCCTCGCCAATCTGGTGATGGCGGCCGCGACCCTCCAGGACGGCCGTGCGGGAATGGCGTGGCTCGTCGCCTACTTCGCCGTGCTGACGCTGGGCGAGCTGTATCTCTCGCCGATCGGCCTGTCGCTGGTGACCAGGATCGCGCCCGCCCGCCATGCCTCGCTGCTGATGGGGGTGTGGCTGGCCACCAGCATGACCGGAAACCTGCTCGCCGGGGTGCTCGGCAGCCTGTGGGAGCGGATGGACCGCACCGCCTTCTTCCTGATGATCGCGGCGCTGGCGGCATCGGCGGCCGTCATCATCGCGGCGGCCCGGCGGCCGCTGCACGAGGCGCTCGGCGAGGCCGCGGCGGCCGCGCCGCGCGACGGCGGCCGTCTCGGGCCGGGCTGAGCCGCGCGGAACAACCCGGCAGACGCCCCTTGTTGCGGCGCCCGCCACCTGCCAAAAGCAGCCCATCGAGGCGAAGCCCCCGGGGGGTGGCGACACATGGACGACAATGCGGTTCTGGTCACCGGCGGCGCCGGCTTTCTCGGCTCGCATCTGTGCGACCGCCTGATCACGGCCGGGCACGAGGTGCTGTGCCTCGACAACTTCTACACCGGCACCCGCCGCAATGTCGCCCATCTGCTCGGCAAGCCGAACTTCGAGCTGATGCGCCACGACGTTACCTTCCCGTTGTATGTCGAGGTCGACCGCATCTTCAACCTGGCCTGCCCGGCGAGCCCCGTGCACTACCAGCACGATCCGGTGCAGACCACCAAGACCAGCGTGCACGGCGCCATCAACATGCTGGGGCTCGCCAAGCGTGTGAAGGCGCGGCTGCTGCAAGCCTCGACCTCGGAGGTGTATGGCGACCCGGAGGTGCATCCGCAGCGCGAGGACTACTGGGGGCGCGTCAACCCGATCGGCCCGCGGAGCTGCTACGACGAGGGCAAGCGCTGCGCCGAGACGCTGATGTTCGACTATCACCGCCAGCATGCGCTGGAGATCAAGGTGGTGCGCATCTTCAACACCTACGGGCCGCGCATGCACCCGAACGACGGCCGGGTGGTGTCGAACTTCATCGTCCAGGCCCTCAAGGGCGAGGAGATCACCATCTACGGCGACGGCACGCAGACGCGCTCGTTCTGCTATGTCGACGATCTGATCGAGGGCCTGCTGCGGATGATGGAGTCGCCGGCCGACTTCGTCGGCCCGGTCAACATCGGCAATCCGGGCGAGTTCACCATGCTGGAGCTGGCCGAGCAGGTGCTGCGCCTCACCGGCAGCCGCTCGCGGCTGACCTTCCGGCCGCTGCCGGCCGACGATCCCAAGCAGCGCTGCCCCGACATCACGCTGGCGGGCGAGAAGCTCGGCTGGGCGCCGACCGTCGGACTCGCCGACGGGCTGGTGCCGACCATCGCGTATTTCCGGCGGGTGCTCGGTCTTTAGAGCATTGTCCGGCGAAGTGGACGCCGGTTCGCCGTCGACAATGCGACCACGCAAAGACGTTCAGAGCGGCGTCCGATCGCGTTGAATGGGAGTCCGCTCCGACGGCAGCCGCGGTGCTGCTCACTTCGAGCGCACCCGCTGCAAGCTGGCGCGGCTGGTAGCGTCGGTCGGGTCGTGGGCGACCGCACGCTCGTAATCGAGGATCGCGAGATCGACACGGCCCCGCATCTCGTTGGCGTAGCCGCGCCAGACGATGGCATTGTAGGCTTCGGAATCGATCTCGAGCGCGCGGTCGAAATCCGCCACGGCGGCGTCGTAGTGCTGCAACGAGAGCGCCGCGAAGCCGCGGCCCAGGAAGGCGAAGAAGCGGTCCACCGGACCACGCAGCGCCGAGCGTAGCGCGCGGTCGTAGTCGATCTTCGCGTCGGCGAAGCGGTCGAGATTGAGCTTCGCCTCGGCCCGCGCCAGCAGCGCCCGCGCGTCGTGCGGATCGATGCGGATCGCCTCCGTGTAGCTGGTGATCGCCCGCTCGTGGTCGCCCATGGCGGCGTGCACGCGGCCGACCGCGTAGACATGGACGGGCCGCCGCGGCTCCAGCCGAGCGCCGGCCAGGAAGTCGGCGATGGCGTCGGCGAAACGCTGCCGACGCAGGTAGAAATAGCCGCGGTCGAGATGGAGCGCTGGATCGTTCGGCGTGATGGCGAGCGCCGCCGTGAGATCCGCTTCGGCACGGTCGAATTGCGACACCTTCTCGAACAGCACGGCGCGCGCCCGCAGCACGGTGCGGCGATCGGCGTCCGGGGGCAGCGTGGCGCGGATCGACGCCTCGTCCAAGCCGCCGGCGCGCTCCTCGGCGCGCTGCGCCTCGCGCAGGCTGTTGGTGTGGAGCTGTTTGGTCAGCTTCTCCGAAAAGCTTCCGGCCGCCGCCGACGGGGCCCACGCCGCGAGGGCCATCAGCAGAAACGGTATGGCGATGTCGAGCCGACGGATCGCGAGACGGATGGGCATGTCGGGGGTCACCTCCGGGCCGAAACTACGGCGCGGTGATGAGGAATCCGCTAGGCGGGGAGCTGCAATTCGCCACGAATTGTCGCGATCTCCACGACCGCGCCGCAAGGTCTGCTCAACCATGCGTCGGCCCGTGGCGCAACTCCGCTTCCGACGTCCTTGCGTGATCGCATTCCGGCAGCGAACCCACGTCCACTTTGCCGGACAATGGCCTCGTTCGAGACCCGGCTGATCAACGCGGCAGTCATTCCGGAAGCCGCGAAGCGGCTGTTCGGAAGCCAGCCGAGAGCTCCGAGTGTGCCGCTGGGTTCCGGGTTCGCGGCGCCCGAACGGCGCGAAGCGCCGATCCGGGTGCCGCGCCCCGGAACGACGGCGAACTGATCACCCGGAACACTATCCGGAAACACTGAAAGGCGCCGCAGCCTCCAGCGCCGCCGCCGCCAGCGGCAGCCCCGAATAGTTCTCGGCGAGCGCGGTCGCGGCCGCCGCCGAGCCGACCAGATCGACGAGATCGGCCTGGCGGCGGCGGCGATCAAAGGCCGTCTCGTCGGGGAAGCGGTGGAGGAGCTGGGTCATGAACCAGGAGAAGCGCTGCGCCTTCCACACGCGATCGAGACAGACGCGCGAATAGGCGTCGAGCGCGTCGGTGCGGCCGGTCCGCGTCCACGCCGCCAGGGCCCGCGCCAGCACCACCACGTCCGCGAAGGCGAGGTTCATGCCCTTGGCGCCGGTCGGCGGCTGGATGTGAGCGGCATCGCCGGCCAGGAACAGGCGCCCGTGCTGCATCGGCTCGACCACCACGCTGCGCATCGAGGTGACGCCCTTCTGGAGCACCCGCCCGCGGGCGAGCGGACAGGAGCCGCCGAGCCGCGCCGCGAGCTCGTCGAAGATGCGCGCGTCGGGCCAACGCGACACGTCCTCGTCGGGCGCGCACTGGAGATAGAGGCGCGACAGCGTCGGCGAGCGCATCGAGAACAGCGCGAAGCCGCGGTCGTGCGCCGCATAGATCAGCTCGTCGGCAGGCGGCGGCGACTCCGACAGGATGCCGAGCCAGCCGAACGGATAGCCGCGCTCGTAGACGGTCAGCACGCCATCCGGGATCGACGCGCGGCTGATGCCGTGGAAGCCGTCACAGCCGGCCACGACATCGCAGACGAGCTCGCGCACGGCGTCCCCGTCGCGAAAGCGGATCACCGGCGCCGGGCCGGCGAGACCGCCGAGCCCGATCGCCTCGGCCTCGAACAGGATGCGGCCACCGCGGGCGAGCAGCAGCCCGATCAGGTCCTTCACCACCTCCTTCTGGTCGTAGATGGTGACGATTCGGCCGACCAGCCGGCGAAAGTCGATGGCGTGGAGGCGGCCGTCGAAGCTCAGGCGGATGCCGTTGTGGACGAGGCCCTCGCGAACCAGCCGGGCGCCGGCCCCGATCTCGATCATGAGGTCGCGCGCCCACTGCTCCATCAGGCCGGCCCGCACCCGTTGCTCCACATGGGCTCGGCTGCGTGCCTCCAGCACCACCGTGTCGATGCCCTCCCGTTGCAGCAGCAGCGCCAGCATGAGGCCGGCGGGGCCGGCCCCGACGATTCCGACGGTCGTGCGCATGACTCTCCTCCCAGGACGATTCTTTTTTGTGTGGAGGCACCTGTAGGAGGCGACCGAAACGCCGAACAGGCCGTTCGCCGGGAAAGCCTGGAACATGTCGCGGTGCAGCGCACGATGGCCGGCGAGCCCGGCAGGCGCTGCCGCGTGGGCGCCCACGGACCTCGCCCGCCCGGTCCTCGGCCCACCTGCTGCCGCCGGCCGGCTCCCCGGCGGGCGGCCGGCGCCGCCGCGTGTGACGCGGAAACGACAGGAAATATCGGCGTTTATTCAACTTGTCGCAGTGCACAGCATTGACTTTGCAACGACGACCCCTATGTTGTCGCCAGCCGGCTCGCCATCGGTGCGACCGCAAATCCCGCACATCCGTCGCGTCGACCTCACGCTGGCGCGGCTCGGGGCTGCGGGTATTCATGTTTGAGGCTCCATGTCATTTGCCCATCTCGGCCTGTCCCAAAAGGTCCTCGACGCCGTCACGGCTGCCGGTTACAGCGCGCCGACACCGATCCAGGACCAGGCCATTCCGCACGTTCTCGCGCGGCGCGACGTCCTCGGCATTGCCCAGACCGGAACCGGAAAGACGGCCGCCTTCGTGCTGCCGATGCTCACCACGCTCGAACAGGGCCGCGCCCGCGCCCGGATGCCGCGCACCCTGATCCTGGAGCCGACCCGGGAGCTCGCCGCCCAGGTCGAGGAGAGCTTCATCAAGTATGGCAAGAACCACAAGCTCAACGTCGCGCTGCTGATCGGCGGCGTCTCGTTCGGCAATCAGGACACCAAGCTGACCCGCGGGGTCGACGTCCTGATCGCAACCCCGGGTCGCCTGCTCGATCACACCGAGCGCGGCGGGCTGCTGCTCACCGGCGTCGAGCTCTTGGTGATCGACGAAGCCGACCGCATGCTCGACATGGGCTTCATCCCGGACATCGAGCGCATCTGCAAGCTCGTCCCCTTCACCCGCCAGACGCTGTTCTTCACCGCCACCATGCCGCCGGAGATCCGGCGCATCACCGAGCAGTTCCTGCACAACCCGGTCAAGGTCGAGGTCTCGCGCCCGGCCACCACGGTCGAGGCGATCACCCAGGGCCTGGTGAAGTCGGGCCGTGAGCCGCACGACAAGCGCGAGGTGCTGCGGCGGCTGATCCGCCAGGCCGAGGGCCTCAAGAACGCGATCGTCTTCTGCAACCGCAAGCGCGACGTGGCGACCCTGCATCGCTCGCTGCTGCGGCACAAGTTCTCGGCCGTGGCGCTGCACGGCGACATGGACCAGTCGTCGCGGATGACGGCGCTCGACCAGTTCCGCAAGGGCGACGTGACGGTGCTGGTCGCCTCCGACGTGGCGGCGCGCGGCCTCGACATTCCGGACGTCAGCCACGTCTTCAACTTCGACGTCCCGCATCATCCCGACGATTACGTGCACCGCATCGGCCGCACCGGCCGGGCTGGCCGCACCGGCACCGCCATCACCATCGTCACCTCGGCCGACCACAAGGCGGTCGCGGCGATCGAGAAGCTGATCGGCCGCAGCATCGCGTGGCTCGGCGCGCCGCCGGCCGACGATCCGGCCGAGGACGATCGTCCGAGCGAGCCGGTGCGCATGGGCACTCGCGCCCCGCGACGCGGCCGCGACACGCGGCGCGACGGTACGGTCGCCGACGTAGGCGGACGATCGGAGCCGTCTGGCGGACGCACCGACGCGGGCGGCCGTGCCGGCCGCGGCCCGCGCGCCAAGACCGCGCCGGCCAACGTCATGCCGCTGGAGACGGCGCGCAAGCGCCCGCCGCGTGACGACGCTCCGGACGACATCGAGAATTATCTCCCCGCCTTCCTGCTCCGCCCCGTCCGCGTCAAGGCTTGACGCGGGCACCGGCCCCAGACTCAGCGCACGGCCGGCAGCCGGAGCTGGCCGCATGCCAGCAGATCATCTCGGCCTCGCCACCGCAGCGCCGCATAATGGCCGGCAGAGGCAGCGGCTCGCAGAGGCAGCGGCTCGCAGAGGCAGCGGCGCAGCAAGACCGGCCACAGCACGACCGGCAAGAGCAAGACCGACGCGACGAGAGGCCACCGGCTCCGACATGCTGTCGCATCACCGAGGCCGTCGCATCACCGAGCTTGATGGGTTGTCACCAGTCGTTTACGTCCAATTTAGCCGCTTCGGCTAAGGTCCTGGTTACAGGTCGGCCGCGCCATTGGTCGCAGGGCCTCGCTTCCCTCACCCACGGAGTGGGCGAATGACGGACAGGTCGGACGATTACGAGCGGACCGTTCCCTTCGCCAAGGTGGCGCTGGACCAGATCAAGGCGTTCCGACAGTCGGCGGCTCCTCGCAATTACGAAATCTGGTACCATTACGCGACAGGCTACAATCCGGCGCTCAACCGCACCATCAACGAGCGCCTGGCCAAGTTCGGTACACTGTCGACAGCCGACTTGGAACAGATTCACTCGGACTTCTTCGCGCCGACCCGGGTCGGTCAGCAGATCGATTCGATCGGCGGCCGCGTGGTCGGCACCCTCGATCAGATCATGGGGGTGCTGGAGGCCGCGGTCGGCTCCACCACCCGCCACTCCGAGAGCCTGGCCGACGCCAGCCAGCAGCTCGGCCACGCCGCGGACGGCGCCTCGATCCGCCGCATTCTCGGCGGCCTGGTCCGCACCGTGCAGGCCATGGAGGACAGCAACCGAGCGCTCGAAGAGCGTCTCACCGCCTCCAAGGAAGAGATCAACAAGCTGCAACGGAGCCTCGAAGAGGTGCGCAGCGAGAGCCTGACGGACCCGCTGACGACTCTCGCCAACCGCAAGTGCTTCGACGACGCGCTGAGCCGGATGGTGGAGCACGCTCATCTGCGCGACGAGCCGCTGTCGCTGATCCTCACCGACATCGACCACTTCAAGCGCTTCAACGACACCTACGGCCATCTCACCGGCGATCAGGTGCTTCGTCTGGTGGCGCTGTCGGTGAAGCAGAACGTCAAGGGCCAAGATCTGGCGGCTCGCTACGGCGGCGAGGAGTTCGCGGTTCTGCTCCCCGATACCACGTTGCGCGCCGCCACCACGGTCGCCGACTACATCCGTCGCGCCGTGATGGGCAAGGAGCTGATGAAGCGCTCCACCCGCGAGATCCTGGGCCGGGTCACCATCTCGTGCGGGGTCGCCACCCTGCGGGCCGGCGATACGATGCAAAGCCTGATCGAGCGCACCGACACCTGCCTCTACGCCGCCAAGCACGCCGGCCGCAATCGGGTGATCTGCGAGACCGACCCCGAGGTCTCTCCGGCGACCGAGATGCAGATCGCCTGAGCGGCACCGCTTCGCCGCTCGGACGCAGCGCAGCGGCGCACCTCGCCGGGCACGAGAGGCGCCCCACCCTGCGCCGTCGCTACTCCGCGTGCCCTACCCTGCGTGGCCTACCCTGCGTCTCTACCCTGCCGCGACCTCGTCGGCCTCGGCCGGCTTGATCTGCACCGACTCGCCGCAGCCGCAGGCAGACACCTGGTTCGGGTTGTTGAACACGAAGCCCGACGACAGCTTCTCGGTGCGGAAATCCATCTCGGTGCCGAGCAGGAACAGCACCGCCTTGGGATCGACCAGCAGCCGGACGCCCTTGTCCTCCACCACCTCGTCGGTGGGAGCGACCGCGGCGGCGTACTCCATCGTGTAGGACATGCCGGCGCAGCCGCCGTTCTTCACTCCGATACGGACGCCGGCGATCGGGCGATCGGCGCGGGCGAGGATGTCCCGGATGCGGCCGGCCGCCGCATCGGTCAGCCGGATCACCTGGGGTCGGGGTCGTGCTGTCGCCATTCCGCTCTCCTTTCCGGCCGGGTTCAAGGTCCGGCGGACGATGGATGACTGGTGACTGGTTCAGGACATCGCAGTGGCGCCGCTGGCGCCATCGTTGTGTCCCGTCGAGCTTTGTCCCGTCAGTACGTGCTCCACAGGCCGGGCGTGGCGAACTCGACCAGATGCCCGTCCGGATCGCGGACATAGAGGCTGCGGCCGCCGCGCGGCCACGCGGTGCGCCCTTCGACCACGACGCCGTGCTCGCCCAGCCGGCGCTCCCACGCCACCATCTCGGCCTCGTCACCGACCGCGAAGGCGAAATGCGCCGGCCCGTGACCGTCATGCGGCGGGATCGTTCCGCCTGGAAGAACGACCGTCTCCAGGGTGCCGCCGCGCCGGAATAGCAGCAGCACGCTGCGGCCGCCGACGTCGTAGGCCCGAAACCGCTCGCCGTCGCCGGCGATGCGCGGAAGTGTCAGGACCTGCTCGTAGAAGCGCGCCGCGCGATCGAGGTCGTCGACGTACAGGCAGGTCTCCAGCACACCGTCCAGCGTCGGCATTCCGCGCCCTCGTCACCACATGTTCAGGACGACCCGCGCCTCGTCGGACATCCGGCTCGGGTCCCACGGCGGGTCCCAGACGATCTCCACCGACACCGGGCCGACGCCGGCCACGGTGGCGACGGCGTTCTCCACCATGGTGGGCAGCTCCTGAGCCGACGGGCAGTTCGGCGTGGTCAGCGTCATCTCGACGTCGACCGAGCGATCGTCGTGAATCTCGATGCGGTAGATCAGGCCGAGCTCGTAGATGTCGGCCGGGATCTCGGGATCGTAGACGGTCTTGATCGCCGCCACGATGTCGTCGGTCAGGCGGGCGACCTCGTCGGACGGCAGCGTCGAGCCGCCCGGCACCGCGACGGTGGCGTTGGCGGGAGCGGAAACGTCGGCCGGCTTGCTGTGCTCGTTCATGCGAACATGTCCTGTGCCTTGACCAGAGCCTCGGCGAGGCGGTCGACCTCGTCCAGCGTGTTGTACAGGCCGAAAGACGCCCGGCAGGTGGCGGTGACGCCGAAGCGAGCCAAGAGCGGCATCACGCAATGAGTGCCGGCCCGCACCGCGATACCGGAACGATCGATGATGGTGGCGATGTCGTGCGGGTGCGCCCCCTGCATCTCGAACGACAGGATCGCCCCCTTGTGACGGGCCTTGCCGATGAGGCGCAGCGAGTTGATCTCGCCGAGCCGCTGGGTCGCATAGGCGAGCAGCTTCTCCTCGTGGGCGCGAATGCGGTCCCGACCGATCGACATGATGTAGTCGATGGCGGCGCCGAAGCCGATCGCCTGGACGATCGCCGGCGTCCCGGCCTCGAAGCGATGCGGCGGGTCGCCGTAGGTGACGCGGTCCTCGAACACCTCGCGGATCATCTCGCCACCGCCCATGAACGGCGCCATGCCAGAGAGATGCTCGTGCTTGCCGTAGAGCGCCCCGATGCCGCTCGGCCCGTACAGCTTGTGGCCGGTGATCACATAGAAGTCGCAGCCGATCGCCTGCACGTCGACGTCGAGATGCACCGCGCCCTGGGCGCCGTCCACCAGCACCGGGATGCCGCGCGCGTGGGCGATGCGCACCACCTCCTCGACCGGCACGATGGTGCCGAGCCCGTTCGACATGTGGGTGACCGCCACCATCTTGGTGCGGTCGGTCAGCAGCTTCTCGAACTCGTCGAGCAGGAAGTTGCCGTCGTCGTCCACCGGCGCCCACTTGATCACCGCACCCTGGCGCTCGCGCAGGAAGTGCCACGGCACGATGTTGGAGTGGTGCTCCATGATCGACAGAACGATCTCGTCGCCGGCCCCGATGCGCTCGCGGCCGAAGCTCTGCGCCACCAGATTGATCGCCTCGGTGGCGTTGCGGGTGAAGACGATCTCCTCGGGCCGCCGCGCGTTGAGGAAGGCGCGCACCGTCTCGCGGGCGCCCTCGTAGGCCTCGGTCGCCGCATTGGCGAGGTAGTGCAGGCCGCGATGCACGTTGGCGTATTCGCTGGTGTACGCCTTGGTGAGCCGGTCGAGCACCGCGGTCGGCTTCTGGGCCGAGGCGGCGTTGTCGAGATAGACGAGCGGCTTGCCGTAGACCGTCATGGCGAGCGCCGGGAAATCCTCCCTGATGCGGGCGACGTCGTAGCTGCCGTTATGGACTGCCGGATGGGTCATCTTCCACACTCTCGCGCGGCCTGCCCTAGCGCCGCCGGCGGCGCGAGGTGAGGCGAGCTGTCGGCCCGGGCCGCGATCATCATTGTCGTGCCTCGAGCCAGCGCGTCGCCGCCGCCGAGAGGGCCTCGCGAATGCCCTCGTGCGCGACGGTGTCGATCGCCTCGCCGACGAACGACTGGATCAGCAGCGTCTCGGCCTCCTTGCGCGGGATGCCGCGCGCCATCAGGTAGAACTTGAGATCCTCGTCGAGCGCACCGGCGGTGGCGCCGTGGCCACAGACGACATCGTCGGCGAAGATCTCCAGCTCCGGCTTGTGGTCGGCCTCGGCGGTCTCCGACAGCAGCAGGGCGTGCGACGACATCTTGCCGTCGGTCTTCTGGGCGTCGGGCCGCACCACGATCTTGCCCTGGAACACGCTGCGGCTGTCGCCGTCGAGCACGCCCTTGAACAGCTCGCGGCTCTGGCAACCGCCGATGGCGTGGTCGAGCACCAGCGTCGCATCGGCATGCTGGCGGCCCTTGAGCAGGGTCGCGCCGGCGAGCATCAGGTTGGTGTGAGCGCCGTCGCACCGCACGAAGAGCTGGTTGCGCACGGCCGCACCGCCGATCGCGAACACCATGCCCCGGAACGTCACGTCGCGGCCGAGCGCCGCCGTCAGCGTGGCGACGTGCAGGGCGGCGCTGCCCTCGGTGCCGATCTTGACGTGGTCGACGGTGGCGCCGTCGCCCACCACCAGGTCGAGCGCGGTGTTGACCTGGTAGTCGAAAGCGTCCGGTCCCTCGTGGCTCTCCACCAGCGTCAGGGTGGCACCGGCACCGACCTCGACCAGCGAGCGGGTGAACACCGTCGCCGGCACCGGCCCGGTGAAGCAGAACATCAGGTGGATCGGCCGCGCCACCGTGGCGCCGGGCGCCAGGCGGATCACCGCGCCATCGCCCATGAAGGCGGTGTTGAGCGCGAAGGCGACGTCCTTCTCGGCCGGGCTCTGGGCCCCGAGCCGGCTCGTCACCTCGGCGTCGCCGCTGCCGAGGGCGTCGGCGAGCGAGCCGATCGACAGGCCCGGCTCCAGGTCGGCGAGATCGGACGCCTCCTTCAGCAGCACCCCGTCGGCGATCACGATGCGCCGCACGTCGACGCCGGCCAGCACGGCGCCGGCCGCGCGGGCCCGCACGGTGCCGATCTCGCCCGGCGGCTGTGCCAGGGGCTTGGCGTCGCGCATTAGGGCGCGCAGATCGGTGTACTTCCACTCCTCGACCCGGCGATGCGGCAGCCCGGCCGCCTCGAAGCGCCGGAACGCCGCCTCGCGGCGGGCCGTGAGCGGCGCCGGTCCGGGCAGATGATCCTTCACGCCGGCCCAGGCGGCGGCGATCTGCCGCTCGGCCTCCGACGTGAGGGCCTCCGGCCCGGAACTCTCCGGCTTCGACATGGTCGTTTGCATGGTCTCGTCCAATGAACCGTTTTCAGCGTCTCAGGCTTCGATCAGACCGAGGCGCCGCTCGACGCGGTCGAGCCGCGCATCGATGCGGTCGATGCGGACGGACAACTGTGCCACCTGAACCTCCATGTTGCCGACCCGCTGGGTCAGCTCGAGCATGCGATCGTTCAGCGTATCGAGCTGACCGCGCATCGCCCTGAGATGCTGAAGCACGATGTTGTCCACCTCGTCGGACATGGCGATTGCGGCGGCGCGTCAGGCCGCCACCTCCTGTTCGTAGTCGGCGTAGCCCTTGGCCTCGAGCTCGTGCGCCAGCTCCTTGCCGCCGGTCCGCACGATGCGGCCGTTGAAGAAGACATGCACGATGTCCGGCACGATGTGATCGAGCAGCCGCTGATAGTGGGTGATGACGATCATGCCGCGCTCGGGCGAGCGCAGCCGGTTGACGCCTTCGGCCGCGATCTTGAGAGCGTCGATGTCGAGTCCCGAGTCGGTCTCGTCGAGGACCGCGAGCTTGGGCTGGAGGAGCGCCATCTGGAGCACCTCGTTGCGCTTCTTTTCGCCGCCCGAGAAGCCGACATTGACGGGCCGGCGCAGCATCTCGGGATCGATCGACAGCTTGGCGGCCTCCTCGCGCACCCGCTTCATGAACTCGGGCGTCGACAGCTCCGCCTCGCCGCGCTTCTTGCGCTGCGCATTCATGGCGGTGCGCAGGAACGTCATGGTGGCGACGCCGGGGATCTCCATCGGGTACTGGAAGGCGAGGAACAGCCCGGCGGCGGCGCGCTCGTCCGGCTCCATGGCGAGCAGGTCGGCACCGTCGAGCAGCACCTCGCCGCCGGTCACCTCGTAGCCGTCCTTACCCGACAGGACATGGGCGAGCGTCGACTTGCCGGAGCCGTTGGGGCCCATGATGGCGTGGACCTCGCCGGGGTTCACGGTGAGGTCGACCCCGCGGAGGATCTGGCGGTCGTCCTCGACCGACACCTGGAGGTTCTTGATCTCGAGCAGCGACATTCGGTTCACCTCGGGTGGTCCCGCGCTGCGCGGCAGCGGCCGGGGGTCACGTGTCGGAAGGGATGTTCGGGTTCCGCGCGACGGCCCGCGAGGGCGGGCCGGCGCGGGCGAATCACGGTCAGCCGACCGAGCCTTCGAGGCTGATGGAGATCAGCTTCTGGGCCTCGACGGCGAACTCCATGGGAAGATGCTGGAGCACGTCCTTGACGAAGCCGTTGACCACCAGGGCCACCGCCTCCTCCTCGGAGAGTCCGCGCTGCATGCAGTAGAACAGCATGTCCTCGGAGATCTTCGAGGTGGTCGCCTCGTGCTCGAACACCGCGGAGGCGTTCTTCGCCTCGATGTAGGGCACCGTGTGGGCGCCGCAGTGCGAGCCGATCAGCAGCGAATCGCAGTTGGTGAAGTTGCGCGCGCCGGTGGCCTTGCGGTGCGCCGAGACGAGGCCCCGATAGGTGTTGTCGGAGCGGCCCGCCGCGATCCCCTTGGAGATGATCCGGCTCGTCGTGTTCTTGCCGAGATGGATCATCTTGGTGCCGGAATCGACCTGCTGGCGGCCGTTGGAGATGGCGATCGAGTAGAACTCGCCGCGCGAGCCGTCGCCGCGGAGGATGCAGCTCGGGTACTTCCAGGTGATGGCCGAGCCGGTCTCCACCTGGGTCCACGAGATCTTCGACCGCGCGCCGCGGCAGTCGCCGCGCTTGGTGACGAAGTTGTAGATGCCGCCCCGTCCCTCGGAGTCGCCGGGATACCAGTTCTGCACCGTCGAGTACTTGATCTCGGCATCGTCGAGAGCGATCAGCTCGACCACCGCGGCGTGAAGCTGGTTCTCGTCGCGGCGCGGCGCCGTGCAGCCTTCCAGGTAGCT
The DNA here is from genome assembly GCF_964266735.1 of Rhodoplanes sp. P11. NCBI lineage: Bacteria > Pseudomonadati > Pseudomonadota > Alphaproteobacteria > Hyphomicrobiales > Nitrobacteraceae > Rhodoplanes > Rhodoplanes sp. P11. The sequence goes on along the minus strand of NZ_CAXWGY010000001.1, from coordinate 1,377,673 downwards.
CACATAGGAGCCCTTGTCGGCGATGATCAGCGTCCGCTCGAACTGGCCGGTGTTGCGCTCGTTGATGCGGAAATAGGTCGACAGCTCCATCGGGCAACGCACGCCGGGCGGCACGTAGACGAACGAGCCGTCGGAGAACACCGCGGAGTTGAGGGTGGCGAAGAAGTTGTCGGTCACCGGCACGACGGAGCCGAGATACTTCTTCACCAGCTCGGGATGCTCACGCACCGCCTCGGAGATCGGCATGAAGATCACGCCGGCCTTCTTCAGCTCCTCCTTGAACGTGGTGGCGACCGAGACCGAATCGAACACGGCATCCACCGCGACCCGCGAGGCGCCCTCGGGGCGCTGCACGCCGGCGAGGATCTCCTGCTCGCGGAGCGGAATGCCGAGCTTCTCGTAGGTCTTCAGGATCTCGGGGTCGACGTCGTCGAGCGACTTGGGCGCCACGAACGCCTTGGGGGCGGCGTAGTAGTAGAGCTCGTCATAGGGGATCTTCGGGTAGTCCACCCGCGCCCAGGTCGGCTCCTCCATGGTCAGCCAGCGCCGATAGGCATCCAGCCGCCACTCCAGCATCCAGGCCGGCTCGTCCTTCTTGGCCGAGATGAAGCGGACGATGTCCTCGGACAGCCCCTTCGGCGCCCGCTCGGTTTCGATGAGCGTCTCGAAACCGTACTTGTACTGGTCGACGTCGATGCTTCGGACCTGTTCGACGGTCTCCTGCACGGCCGGCATGTCATTCCCTCCACTGCGGCTTCAAGGACCGCGGGTTGGACGTTGGCCTATGGTGTTCGTCCTGCTGGGTTCGTCCTGCGGAGGATCACCTTCGTAATGGATCGGGTCACGCGGCAATACCGCATCCTCCCCTAGATAGTCTACGGACGAGCCCGTTCCAAGCCGTCACGAAGGCGTCGGTGTCGCGCTCGGTGGTGGTCGGGCCGAGGCTGACCCGGATGGCGCCGGCGGCGAGCGCCGGGTCGATCCCCATGGCGGCGAGCACGCGGGAGGCCGCGACCTTGCCGGACGAGCAGGCGGCGCCCGACGAGACGGCGAGGCCGGCGAGATCGAGGGCGATCAGCGCGGTCTCGGCCCTGAGGCCGGGATGCGCCAGGAGCGTGGTGTTGGGCAACCGCGGCGCCGCCCCTCCCAGCACCACGGTGCCGGGGGTGGTGCGCATCACCTCGGCCTCGAGCCGGTCGCGCCGGCTCTGCATCAGCGGCCCGTCGGCCGCGAGATCGCGCGCCGCGGCCGCCGCGGCCGCCCCGAAACCCGCGATGGCGGCGATGTTCTCGGTGCCGGCCCGCAGGCCGCGCTCCTGGCCGCCGCCGCGCAGCAGCGGGTCGGTGATGTGGAGAGCGGACGCGCCCAGCACCAGGGCTCCGGCGCCCTTCGGTCCCCCCAGCTTGTGGGCCGACAGGCTCATCAGGTCGGCTCCGAGCGCGCCGATGTCGCAGACGATCCGGCCGGCACTCTGGACGGCGTCGACATGCAGGAGCCCTCCCGCAGCGTGGACGATATCGGCGGCGGCGCGGATCGGCTGCACCACCCCGGTCTCGTTGTTGGCATGCATGATCGAGACCAGAGGCCGCGCCGCCGGGGTTTCGGCCGTGATGGCGGCGAGCCGCGCCGCCAGGGCGGCGAGATCGACGGCGCCGGCCGCCGTCACCGGCACGGTCGCGACGGCGTTGGTCGGAAACCGGCCGCCCGCCCACACGGAGGCGTGTTCGATCTCCGACACGAGGAGGCGGTCGCGCGGCGCCGCGCCCGTTCCCGCCGTCAGGCCCGGCGTCAGCGCCAGAGCGTTGGCCTCGGTGCCGCCGGAGGTGAACACCAACCCGTGGGCCTGTGCGCCGACCAGCGCCGCCACGGCGGCCCGCGCGGTGTCCACGACGGCGCGCACCGCCCGCCCCTCGGCATGCACCGACGACGGGTTGCCGACGAGATCGAGCGCCGCCAGCATGGCATCCCGCGCCTCCGGGCGCAGCGGCGCCGTGGCGTTCCAGTCGAGATAAATTCGCCGGCGGCTGCCGCTCACGCCGTCGGTCGGATCGGTCGTCGGATCGGTCATGACGGTCGAGGCCCCCGGGGGTTTACGTCGAACGGACGGGCTTGGATCAGGGAGGCCGGGAACCAGGAGACCGGGTGAGAACCGGATCGGTGGACCCCGATCGGCATGGCCGAGCGTCCGGCCCGGACGCCCGGAGTCCGCCCATTTTCGCGGCACCCCACACGAAAACCTTGCGTTTCGACCGGGGGGTCATGCTAGACCTGGGCGCCGCGCGACCGACCGGGTCGGCGCAGCCGTCCGACAGCCAGGACCATTCCGGAAATTCGAGGCGTTGTCGACAGATAGGCGGGTCCCGACGGCGGCGTCAAGGGCGCCGCGGCGGCCCCCGCGACGGCGGTTCCTGGAGACCGCCGGCAGACGAAGGTTCACCAGCATGCCTGAAGTGATTTTCAACGGGTCGGCCGGCCGCATCGAGGGCCGCTACCATCCGTCGCGGATCAAGAATGCGCCGATCGCCATCGTGCTGCATCCGCATCCGCAGTTCGGCGGCACGATGAACCACCAGATCGTGTATCAGCTCTATTACGCCTTCGCGCACCGCAACTTTTCCGTGCTGCGATTCAACTTTCGCGGAGTCGGGCGCAGCCAGGGCTCGTTCGACCACGGCCAGGGCGAGTTGTCGGACGCCGCCTCGGCGCTCGACTGGGCGCAGTCGATCAACCCGGAGGCGCGGAGCTGCTGGATCGCCGGCTTCTCGTTCGGCGCCTGGATCGGCATGCAGCTGCTGATGCGGCGGCCCGAGATCGAGGGCTTCATCTCGGTCGCCCCGCCGGCCAATCTCTACGACTTCTCGTTCCTGGCGCCCTGCCCGTCGTCCGGCCTGATCGTGCATGGCGAACGCGACGCCGTGGTGCCCTACAAGGACGTCGCCACGCTGGTCGAGAAGCTCAAGACCCAGAAGGGCATCGTCATCGAGCAGCAGGTTGTCCCGGCCGCCAACCACTTCTTCGACCAGAAGATCGAGCCGCTGATGGAGGCCATCACCTCGTATCTGGACAAGCGGCTGGCCACCGTGACCACCAAGCCGGAGCCGCGCGGCCGCCGCACCGGGTGATGCCCGCGCCTCCTTTCGCGTCGCGACAGCCGAACCCAACGCCGACGCGCCGCGCCGGACCGTGATCCGTCACGCCGTCGTGTGACCTATGGCTCGCCACGGCGCCATGCGGTCGCCTCCGTTGGACTCCGGGGGCGGACCTGATACACCCCCACCTTGTCGGCGCGACCGCGGGTGCGTCGCGGACAGGAGAGGTCCGCCACCCGCTGCCGGCTCCGCCGGTGTTGCCGGCTCCGCCGGTGTCTCCGGCTCCGCCGGTCCGGGCCGACCGTGCGCCCACGACGGGCGTTGATCTCCTGCAAGGAAAGGGTCCGATGAGCACGTACGAGTCCGAGTTTCTCCGCGTTCTGGAGAGCCGCGGCTTCATCCACCAGGTGTCGGATGCGGCCGGGCTCGATGCACTGGCCAAGCGGGGCGGTCTCGTCACGTATGTGGGCTATGACTGCACGGCCCCCTCGCTCCATGTCGGCCACCTGATCACCATCATGATGCTGCACTGGTTGCAGCAGACCGGCAACAAGCCGATCGCCCTGATGGGCGGCGGCACCACGCGGGTCGGCGATCCCTCGGGCCGCGACGAGCAGCGCAAGCTGCTCTCCTACGAGCAGATCGAGACCAACAAGGCCGGCATCAAGAAGGTCTTCTCGAAGTTTCTGACGTTCGGCGACGGCCCCGGCGACGCCGTCATGGTCGACAACGCCGAGTGGCTGACCAAGCTCAACTACATCGAGATGCTGCGCGATGTCGGGCGGCATTTCTCGGTCAACCGCATGCTGACCATGGATTCGGTGCGCCTCCGGCTCGAGCGCGAGCAGGAGCTGTCGTTCATCGAGTTCAACTACATGATCCTGCAATCCTACGATTTCGTCGAGCTGGCCCGGCGCTACGGCTGCAACATGCAGATGGGCGGCTCCGATCAGTGGGGCAACATCGTCAACGGCCTCGATCTCGGTCGCCGGATGGGCACGCACCCGCTCTACGGCCTCACCTGCCCGCTGCTGACCACCTCGTCGGGCGCCAAGATGGGCAAGACCGCGGCCGGCGCCGTGTGGCTCGAAGCCGATCTGCTGAGCCCGTACGACTACTGGCAGTTCTGGCGCAACACCGAGGACGGCGACGTGGTGTCGTGCCTCAAGCTGTTCACCGTGCTGCCGCTCGACGAGATCGCGCGGTTGGCGGCGCTCGGCGGGTCGGAGATCAACGAGGCCAAGAAGATCCTGGCCACCGAGGCGACCGCGCTGGTGCACGGCCGCGAGGCCGCCGAGCAGGCGGCCGAGACGGCGCGCAAGACCTTCGAAGAAGGCGCGCTCGCCGCCACGCTGCCGACCGTGACGGTGCCGCGGGCCGAGCTCGAGGCCGGCCTCGGCGTCCTCACGGCGTTCGCCGAGAAGACCGGCCTCGTCGCCTCCAACGGTGAGGCGCGCCGCCAGGTCAAGGCCGGCGGCCTCAAGGTCAACGACGCGACCGTCACCGACGAGAAGGCGACGCTCGGGCTGAACGACCTCACGGCCGAAGGCGTGATCAAGCTGTCGCTCGGCAAGAAGAAGCACGTTCTCGTCAGGCCGGTCTGACGACCGGACAGGCCGGTCTGACGACCGGACAGGCCGGTCCGACGACCGGACAGGCCGGTCCGACGACCGGCCCACGACCGCGCACGGGGACGGCAGCACCGCCCCCGTGACGCCGCCGGCGGCGCCCCAGACGGCGCCCAGCTCCGCCGGCCATGGCGCCTGCCGCCTCGCTCGACCGACACCCGTTACCGGCTCCGGCGACGCCCCTCCGCGGGCCGCCTTGCCATCGCACCGCGCCCGATCACGGCCCACCGGCGCCGGCTCGCGATGCCGCGCCGCACGCGCCAAGCCAGGACCGTCAGGCCGGGCGTCCGCACCACCTCCTCCAAAGATCGATCGTCGCGGAAATCACGGCGCGTGGCGTGCGCGCCGGGCTCGAGCCGTGCCTAGAGCGGAATCCGACCCAACGGGACCGGACTCCGCTCTAGAAGTCCTTATTTGATCGCATTTTCGACGGCGAACCGGCGTCCACTTCGCCGGAAGATGCTGTAGCGGGCAGGTGGGCGGGCGAGCACGGCGCCGCATGCCGCCCGACTCGTTCATCCCCATCTGCGCCCGCCTTCCCGGCCCGCGCCCTCGCCTCCAGCGGCCCTCGCCTCCAGCGCGCCCACGTCTGCGACGGCCCACAGAGCCCAACCACGATCTCCCCAGCAGCCACCGCCGAATGAAGGCAGCGGGCTTGACAGGAGGCAAAATCAAGCTCAGCCTCATTTTTCACTTTTCTGATTATTGACAGAGAGGCTCATCCCCGTGGCGATCATCCGGTTCCTCGAGTCCATCCAATCCGCGCTGGCGGCCGATCAGGTCATCTCGGACCCTGACCGCCTCACCATCTACAGCCACGACTGGTGGCCGCTCTCGGCCAAGCTGCGTCGGCTCGGGCGACACCCCCACCTTCCGGAGGCCGTGGTGTTCGCCCGCTCCGAGGCCGACGTCGTGGCGGTCGCGCAAGCGGCCGATGCGGCCGGCATCCCGCTCACTCCGTGGGGCCTCGGCTCGTCGGTGACCGGCGCAGGACTGCCGACCCGCGGCGGCGTGATGCTCGATCTGAGCAAGCTGGTCGGCGAGCCCGCCCTCGATCTCGTCAATCACACCGTCACCGTGCCGGCCGGCGTGCTCGGCCTGACCCTGGAGGGCCAGCTCGAGCGCAGCGGCTTCACCCTCGGCCACTCGCCGCAGTCGCTGGACCGCTCGTCGGTCGGTGGCTGGGTCGCCACCATGGCGACCGGACAGTTCTCGTCGCGCTACGGCGGCATCGAGGACCTGCTGGTCGGCTTTCGGCTGGTGCGGGCCGACGGCGAGGTGCTCGACCTCCGGGCGCATCCGCGCGCCGCCGCAGGCCCCGACTTCCGGCAGCTCTTCATCGGCTCCGAGGGCACGCTCGGCATCGTCACCGAGGTGACGCTCAAGGTCTTTCCGAAGCCCGAGCATCGCCTGGTGGAAGCGTTCCGCATCCCCTCGATCGAGAAGGGTCTCGCAGCGATCCGACAGATCAGCCAGTCGGGCCTGCGTCCGTTCCTGGTCCGCCTCTACGACGCCTCGGAGGCACGCTACGCCACCCGCAACAAGGACATCGGCTCACCCGTCCTGTTCGTCGGCCACGAGGGACTGCGCGAGGTGGCGGAGGCGGAGCACGCCTGTGCGCGGCGGATGATCGTCGCCAATGGCGGCGCTTCGATCGGCAGCGAGCCGGCCGAGACCTGGCTGGGCCGTCGCTTCGATTTCTCGACCGTCGAGCGCTACCTGGACGCGACCGGGGGCTATGCCGAGACCATCGAGGTCGCCGGTGACTGGTCGACCGTCGGCGAGCTCTACACCGCGATGACCACCGCGCTCGCGCCGCTCGCCGACGAGGTGCTCGGCCATTTCTCTCACATCTACCCGCAGGGCACCTCGCTCTACGTCATCCTGCTCGGCCATGCCGACACCGACGAGGCCGCGGCCGAGCGCATCCGTGCGATCTGGGCCGCCGCCATGGACGCCACCATCGGGGCACACGGCGAGCTGTCGCATCACCACGGCATCGGGCTCGCCCGCAAGCCCTACCTGGCGGCCCAGAATGCCGGGGTCACCAGGCTCGCGCGCCAGATCAAGTCGGTGCTCGATCCGAAGGGCCTCCTCAATCCGGGAAAGCTGTTCGACGTGTGAGGATTCGTCTGTCACGAGCCACAGGAGGCGATCATGTCGACATCGACGGCGTCTGCACTGCCCCATTCCGAGTCTGCCGCGGACGTCGCTCCGCGGCGGGAGCGCATGAAGGTCCTGGCCTCGGCGGTCTTCGGCTCCGCTCTGGAATGGTACGATTTCTACCTGTACGCCCAGGCCGCCGCGCTCATCTTCAACAAGATCTTCTTCCCCTCCTTCGACCCGCTGGCCGGAACCCTCGCGGCCTTCGGGTCGTACTTCGTCGGCTTCCTGGCCCGTCCGGTCGGCGGCATCGTGTTCGGCCGCTATGGCGATCGCGTCGGCCGCAAGAAGGTGCTGGTCATCACCTTGCTGATGATGGGCGTCAGCACGACAGCTATCGGCTTCCTGCCCTCGTTCCTCTCGATCGGCATCGCGGCCCCGATCCTGCTCACGCTGTGTCGCGTCGTGCAGGGGCTCGCGGCCGGTGCAGAGTACGGTGCGTCCGTGGTGATGTCGGCGGAGTTCGCCCCGCCCGGGCGCCGCGGCATCTATGCGGCACTGCCGGCGCTCGGCGTGTCGCTCGGCATCATGCTGGCGACCGCCGCGTTCGCGGTGACCGGCTCGCTCCTGTCTGCCGCCGAGTTCGAGTCGTGGGGCTGGCGTGTTCCCTTCCTGCTCAGCATCCTGCTGATCGGCGCGGCGCTGGCAATCCGGCTGCGGGTCAGCGAAAGCCCGGTGTTCCTCGCGCTGCAAAAGAAGAAGGAGATCGTCAAGGCGCCGATCACCGAGCTGTTCACCCATGCCAGGAAGCCGTTCTTCATTGCCTTCGGCATCCGCATGGCGGAGAACTCCACCGCCTACATCTTCCAGGCCTGGATTCTCACTTATCTGGTCCAGCACGGCCTCTCCCGCAGCGCCGGCCTCAACGGCGTGCTGATCGCCACCACGGTGTCGCTGCTCACCATTCCGCTGTGGGGCTGGGCCAGCGACAAAATCGGCCGCAAGGCCGTCTACATGATCGGCTCGGTCGGCATCGGCCTGTTCACGTTCCCGTTCTTCGGCATCATCGACACGCTCGATCCGACCTTGATCGCGCTGGCCCTCGTGCTCATGTTGTCGGTGTTCTACCAGGCGATGTTCGCCTCGCAGGGACCATTGCTGACCGACCTGTTCGACCCGCGCTTCCGCTTCACCGGCATCGCGCTGGCGCGGGAGACCACCGCGATCGTCGCCGGCGGGCTCGCTCCGTTCATCGCTACCGCCCTGCTCGCGGCATTTCCCGGTCAATCCTGGCCGATTTCGCTGTACGTCATCGCGATGTGCGTCATCACCACGGTGGCCCTGCTGATGTATCGTGAGAAGCGGCGCGACCATGACGAGGTCTCTTCGACGTGACCCGCCATCCGATCGTTGCTCTCAGCGATGATCTCACCGGGGCGGTCGCGGCGGCTGCCGAGACTGCCGGGTTCGGATTGAGAGCCCAGGTGGTTCGATGGGAGGACCTGCCCGATCGGACCGATGCGGACGTGCTCGTCGTCGACACCGCCACCCGGCTCGTCGACGACCGCACCGCCGCCGACCGGATCACCATCACGATGGCGGCCCTCCAGGACCGCTTCGCCGCCGGCCAGCCGGTCTTCTACAAGCGCGTAGACAGTCTCCTCCGCGGTCCGGTGGCGGCCGAGATCGCGGCCTGGACCGCGTCCCTGGACGGACCCGTGGTCGCCGCAGTGGCGGCCCCGGCCTTCGACATCACCACCCAGGGCGGCATCCAGTACGTTCGCGACCGCGCCCTCGCGGTGTGCGATGGCGGGACCGACCAGTGCCGGGTCACGCCTGCCACCCTGGTGGCGGGCGTGCATGCCGACCTGCTCCAGGTGCGGGCGCCCGACTTCCCGGAGCGGCTGACGACGGCGCTCCGCGCCGGCCGCTCGCTGTCGACCGATGGCGTGACCGAGGGCGACCTCGACCTCGTCGCATCGGCGGTCGCGGCGGCTCATCGGCAAGGTCTGCGGGCCGGCCTGATCGGCAGCTTCGGCCTGCTCGGCGCCTGGGTGGCGGCCACCCGCCCCCGGCGGCGCCGTGGCGTCCTGATCGCGGCGAGCAGTTATCGTCCAGCCACCACCGCCCAGCTCGCCGCCTTTGCCCAGGACCCCGACAAGACCCTCCTGGCCCTCGGCCCGGACCACGACGCCGTGCGCGCGCGGGCGCTCGCCGCTCTCGACGACGGCCGCGACGTCGCCATCGCGACCACGATGCCGGGTTTCACGCCTGACGTGGTCGACGAACGTCATGCCCATGACATGGCCGTGATGGTGACCGGGATTCTCGAGGCGATGCGGCCGGTCGGCCTTACCCTGATGGGCGGGGAGCTGGCCTCCCATCTGTTCCGAATGCTCGCACCTCGCCGTCTCGACGTGCTGGCTCAGCCCTGGCCGGCGACACCGCTCGTCCGCTTCGAGGGCGGCGACCACGACGGCCTGCGGGCCGTCATCCAGTCCGGATCACAGGGTGGCGCGAACCGCCTGTTCCAGATCGCGGGCCTGTTCCACGCCCTGGACGGCGCCGCGTCCACTCCCGCCTCAATCCCCGAAAGGACGACACATGACTGAGCTCCCGGTGATCGGCATCACGGTCGGCGATCCGTCCGGCATCGGCCCGGAGATCGTGCTGGCGGCCGCCGCGCATCCCGAGGTCCGCGCCCGCTGCACCCCGCTGGTGATCGGCAGCCGCGCCAATCTCGACCACACGATCGCCGCCCTCGGCCTCTCCGTGACTCTCGCCGACGAAACCGACGCGGACGCGCCGCCGGACGCCATCCGGGTCCGCGACGTGCCGGGCGTGCCGGCCGACCTCGCCTTCGGGGTCGCCTCCGCCGAAGGTGGGCGCGCCGCTTATGCGTACATCGCGGAGGGCGTCGCCCTCGCCCGCTCCGGCGCCATCGCGTCTCTGGTCACCGCCCCGATCAACAAGGTCGCCATGCAGCTCGCCGGGCTCGGCCACACCGGCCACACCGAGATGCTGGCCGAGATGACCGGCGCACCGTGGTCGCTGACGCTGTTCACGGTCGCCGACCTGCGGGTGCTCTATCTGACCCGCCACCTCTCGCTGCGGGACGCCATCGCCCGCATCGATCAGGACCTCGTGGTGACGACACTGGAGCGCTTCATGTCGGTTGCTCCGATGATCGGCCTGAAGGCCCCGAAGATCGCCGTGCAGGGCCTCAATCCCCATTGTGGCGAAGGCGGCCTGTTCGGAACCGAGGACGACGAGATCCTGGCACCGGCAGTCGCCGAGGCGCGCCGCCGCGGCATCGACGTCCACGGCCCGATCCCGGCCGACTCGGTGTTCTCCCAGGCCCGCCAGGGCCGCTGGGACGTGGTTCTCGGGCTCTATCACGACATGGCGGCGGCGATCTGCAAGACGCTGGACTTCCACGGCACCGTCAGCACCACTCTCGGCCTGCCCTTCCTGCGCTTCTCGGTCGACCACGGCACCGCGTTCGACATCGCCGGCAAGGGCATCGCCAGCCCGGAAAACATGGTCCGCACCCTTCTCCGCGCTGCCGAGAGCGCCGAGGCGAACTCCTGATCGCCTCGGCCGACGTCGCCGCCCGGTCCGCGCCGTCGCGACGGTCCGGGCGGATGACGGCCGCAGCAGCCCGGAACGCCGGCCGGCGACCGCGGCCGAACCAGCGGAAGGTGACGTTCCGCTGGCTTCGCCGCCCCGACGACATCTGATAATCTGAGGTCATGGAAGGAAGCCGCCCCGTACCGCAGCGTGTCGTGCCGCTCCGCCTCGCCACCGCGGAGCTGCAACGCGCCACGAGCGACGTGATCCGCGCCATGGCGGTCGATGCCCTGGCGGCCGGCGTCGGCTCCCGCCTGCCGATCGGCTCGCACTACCAGAACCGCTTTCAGGTCGGCGCCGGCACGGTGCAGCGGGCCATCGAGCTTCTGACCGGCACCGGCGCCCTGGTGCTCACCTCGCGTGGGCATCTGGGACGCCACATCGCCGACATGCGGATCGAACGGCTCTGGCACATCGCCGACATCGACCCGGTCCGCGTGCTGCTTCCTCCGCGTGGTCCGTTCGAGGTGCGCGCCCTGCTCGGCGTCCTGTCCAGCGAGTTCACTCGGCTCGGCGTGCCGTCCCGCATCCACCACAGCGCCGGAGCCGCCGAGCGCATCCGATGCCTCGATGCCGGCGACGCCGACATCACTGCCGTGTCGTCGGGCTTCCACGACGCGGTGGTGGCGGCGAGCGGCCCGGCCCGGCCGACCCGCCGCCTCGCCGAACACAGCTATTACGCGCGCGACACCATGCTGGTCCTGCGACGGGCCGCGGACCCGGTCACGCCCGGGCAGCCGCTGCGCGTCGCCATCGATCCCGCCTCGTGGGACCAGGCTCGGCTGACCGAATGCGAGTTCCCACTCGACGACGGCTTCACCTATGTGGAGGTCAGCTTTCCGAGAGTGCCGGTGGCGATCCTCGAAGGGCGCGTCGATGCCGGCGTCTGGCACGCCATGCAGACGCTGATTCCTCCGCGACTCGCCGGTCTTCACCAGCGGCCGCTGGAGCGCCCCGCCGCTCTCGCGCTGCTCGCCCGCTCGTCGGCGGCCGTGCTGATCATGTCCGAGCGCCGGCCCGAGCTGCGGGCTGTGCTGGACCGCCTCGATCTCGATCGGGTCGCCGAGGCGCAGACCCGCCTCACCTCGCTCCCGGACGACAGCCCGGAGCTGCTCGACCCGACCTGGACGGTCTGATTCGTGATCCGGCTGATCCACTCGGGGTCATTCCGGAAGCCGCGAAGCGGCTGTCCGGAATCCAGCCTAGAGTCAAAAGTTTGCCGTGGGATGACGTGTTTCGCTGGGTTCCGGGTTCGCGGCTTCGCCCGCGCCCCGGAACGACGGCGAACTGATCACCCGGTAGCGTCCCTCGCGGACAACGCGACGGCTCTCCGCCCTCCGAATGCAGAACGGCCGGGGCGAGCCCCGGCCGTCGAAACATTGCGATGCTGCGAGTTGCGACCCCGCTACTGAAGTGACAGCGCCACGAAGCGCAGGTCGCCGTCGGCGCTGGAGACAAGCAGGAGCGCCGACTTGCGGTTCTCCTTCTTGAGCTGATCGACGCGCTTCTGCACGTCGCTCGCGCTCGCCACCGGCTCCTGCGACACCTCGACGATGACGTCGCCGGCATTGAGCCGCTTCTCGGCCGCGGCCGACTTCGAGTCGACGCCGGTGATCACTACGCCCTTGACGGTGTCCTTGATCTTGTAGCGCTTGCGCAGATCGTCCGAGAGGTTGGCGAGGTTGAGGCCGAGGGTCTGCTGAACCGCCGACTTGTCCTCCGGGGCGCCGCCGCGGCGCGGGCTCACCGCCGCCTGCTTCTCGCCGTCCTCGAGCCGGCCGAGCTTGACGGTCTTGTTCTCCTCCTTGCCCTTGCGGAGGATCACCACCTCGACGTCCTTGCCGACCGGCGTGTCGGCGACGATGCGCGGCAGGTCGCGCATCTCCTTCACGTCCTTGCCGTCGAAACGGACGATGACGTCGCCGGGCTCGATGCCGGCGGGCTTGGCCGGCCCCTTCTCGTCGACGCCGGCGACCAGGGCGCCCCGCGCCGGCTTGATGTTCAGGTTCTCGGCGATGTCGTCGGTGATCTGCTGGATGCGCACGCCGAGCCAGCCGCGGCGGGTCTCGCCGAACTGGCGGAGCTGGTCGATGATCGGCACCGCGGTCTTGGACGGCACCGCGAAGCCAATGCCGATCGAGCCGCCGGACGGCGAGTAGATCGCCGTGTTGATGCCGACCACCTCGCCGTCGAGATTGAACAGCGGGCCGCCCGAGTTGCCGCGATTGATGGCGGCGTCGGTCTGGATGTAGTTGTCGTACGGGCCGGAGTTGATGTCGCGGTTGCGGGCCGAGACGATGCCGGCCGTGACGGTGCCGCCCAGGCTGTAGGGATTGCCGATCGCCACCACCCACTCGCCGATCCGCAGCTTGTCGGAGTCGCCGAACGTCACCGCCTTGAGCGGCTTGTCGGACTTCACCCGCAGGAGCGCCAGGTCGATCTTCTGGTCGCGGCCGATCACCTCCGCCTTGAGGCGGGAGCCGTCGTTGAAGATCACCGTCACCTCGTCGGCGTCCGAGATGACGTGGTTGTTGGTGACGACGATGCCGGACGGATCGATGACGAAGCCGGAGCCGAGCGAGGAGACCCGGCGTGGGGCGCGCTCGCGCGGCGACTGCTCGCCCTGCTGACCTTGCTGGCCCTGCTGGCCGCGGCGGTTCTTGAAGAACTCCTCGAAGAACTCCTCGAAGGGCGCGCCGGGCGGCAGGTTGGGCACCGCGTTGCCGTGCGCCTCGACGGTCTGCGAGGTCGAGATGTTGACGACCGCATCCATCACCTTCTCGGTGATGTCGGCGATGGCGTCGGGACCGCGCGAGGCGGCGCGGCCATCCCCGACGGCCGGTGGGACGGCCAGAAGGGCCGTCGCGAGCGCAGCCGCCACGAGGGGGCGGGGAACCCGGAGAATGCGTTCGAACGAAAGGCCGGCCATGAGCTGGCGATCTCCTGCGGAGGACGAACGGGGCACGGGACAGCGGGCGTGACGCGGCGCGCCGGCTGCACGGGACAGGCGTCGAGAGCCGAAAGCGCGATTACGAACCGATTGGGGCGGAATGGCGGCTCCGCCGTGGTCGTCCCGACCGAGCCGGTCGTCGTTCAAGATAATAGACGAAGCAGCCAGATCAAGCCGACCCCGAGGGCCGCACCGATCACCCCGACGGTGCGCAGCGTCGGCTCGGGCGTTTCCAGGATCACCATGGCGGCACGCCGGGACGCCGCCGGGAAGGCGGCGAACACCAGCCCTTCGATCACCAGCACGAGGCCGAGCGCGACGAGGAACACGGACATCGAAGAAGCCCTGCGGGCCGGACGGACCAGGAGTCGAGTGCAACGGACCCGGGATCGGGCTCGGCGGACCCGGGGCGAAGTCGGCCCGGACCCACAGGCCGAGTGCCGACATCGGTCCGTAGCAGCCGCCCACCTCCCCGTCGACCCGCAGTACCACCGCGGCGCCCGGGCGCCGCGGTGTCGAGGCTCATCCCGCTTCTGGGCACGCCCGTTCGGGCGTGCCCAGAAGCGGGCCACGCGCGCCCAGGAGGACGCGCCCGCCGCCTCAGCGGGCGGCCGCGGGAGCTGGCGCCGCCGGGGCCGCCGCCTGGGCCGGCGGCCGGCCGCTCGGATTGGCGAAGTACCGGAAGAACTCCGAATCCGGCCGCAGCAGGAAGCGCGTGTCGCTCGGCTTCATGCCGGCCTCGTAGGCCTGCATCGAGCGATAGAAGGTGAAGAAGTCGGGGTCCTTGCCGAAGGCTTCCGCGAAGATGCGGTTACGCTCGGCATCGCCCTCACCGCGGGTCTGCTCGGCCTTGGAGGTCGCCTCCGCCACCAGCACCGTCACCTCGCGGTCGGCGCGGGCGCGGATCTCCTGGCTGCGCTGGCTGCCCTGGGCGCGGAACTCGGCCGCCTCGCGCTGGCGCTCGGTCTGCATGCGCTGGTAGACGGCCTGGCTGTTCTGCTCCGGCAGGTCGGCGCGACGGATGCGGACGTCGACCACGTTGATGCCGAAGGCGTGCGCCTCGCGATCGAGCTGCTCGCGCACCCGCGCCATCATCTGGGTGCGCTCGTCACGCACCACGTTGGTCAGCGTCGATTCGCCGAGCACCCGGCGCAGCGCCGAGTTCAGCAGGGTGGCGAGGCGCGAGTTGGCGCCGTCGACAGAGCCGACCGTCTGATAGAAGCGCAGCGGATCGACGACCTTGTAACGCGCGAAGGCATCGACCACGAGCCGCTTGGAGTCGGAGGCGATCACCTCCTGGGCCGGGTTCTCCAGGTCGAGGATGCGCTTGTCGACATAGATGACATTGTCGATCAGCGGCACCTTGAAGTGCAGTCCCGGCTGGGTGACGATCCGGCGCGGATCGCCGAGGCGGACCACCAGGGCCTGCTGGGTCTGGTAGACGGTGAAGATCGAGGCGTAGCCCAGCACGGCCAGGAGCAGGACGACGACGGCGGCGACGCCGCCAGCGATGCCGGTCTTCATCGGGAGACTCCGGTCTGGGCGCGCGACTGCGGCGCCTGCGGCTGGGCATGGCGACGGCCGAGCTCATCGAGATTGAGATAGGGCACGATGCCGCCCGCCGCGCCGGCGGCGCCGGCCGGGTCGAGGATGATCTTGTCGGTGCCGCCGAACAGCCGCTCCATCGTCTCCAGATAGAGACGCTCGCGGGTGATCTCCGGCGCCTTGCGATACTCCTCGTAGATCTTGCTGAAGCGACCCGCCTGGCCGCGCGCCTCGGCCACCGTCTGCTCGCGATAGGCTTCGGCCGCCTGGGTGACCTGGGCGGCGCGGCCGCGCGCCTCCGGCACCACGCGGTTGGCGTAGGTCTGCGCCTCGTTCTGGGCCCGCTCCAGGTCGGCGCGCGCCGCCTGCACGTCCCGGAACGAGTCGATGACCTGGCTCGGCGGATCGACCTTCTGCATCTGCACCTGGGTGATCTGGATGCCGGCGCCGTAGGTGTCGAGCGTCTTCTGCATCAGGTCGTGCACGGCGGTCTCGATGGTCTGGCGGGCGCCGGTGAGGATCGGCTGCACGTCGGAGCGGCCGACCACCTCGCGCATGGCGCTCTCCGCCACCGCCTTCACGGTGCCCTCGGGATTCTGGATGTTGAACAGATACTGGCTGGCGCCGCCCGCCGGCTTGATCACCCAGAACACCGAGAAGTCGACGTCGACGATGTTCTCGTCGCCGGTGAGCATCAGGCTCTCCTCCGGCACGTCGCGCATGGTGGTGCTGGTGGTGCCGCGGCGCAGGTCCTCGACCAGGCGCATGCCGATGTCGATACGGTTGACGCGCGTGACCTTGGGGGTCAGCACGGTCTCGATCGGGTAAGGCAGGTGATAGTTCAGGCCGGGCGTGGCATCGCGGGTGTACTTGCCGAAACGCAGCACCACGCCGAGCTCGTCGGGCTCGACCCGATAGAAGCCGGACAGTCCCCACAACGCCACCGCGACCGCTACCAGAACGGCAATCCCCTTGCCGCCGAGGCTGCCGCCCGGCAGCACACGGCGAAGCCTGTCCTGGCTGCGGCGCAAGAGCTCTTCGAGATCGGGAGGCGTCGGTCCGGTCGATTGTGGACCCGATCCCCACGGTCCCTTCGGACCCGTCCCCCATGGGCCGCCGCCCTGATTGCTCCACGGCATTCGGTGCTGCCTTTCTGTCCGATCAATCCGCCCGGGACGAGCGCCCGCCGCATCGCCTGCGCGGCTTCGGTCCCCGGGGTTCACCGCCGGCCCGCCACCCCCTCCGGGGGTGCCCGGCCGGGGCGTTTCGCTAAGATGTGCCTTCGGTTATAGGAAACCAACCCCCGTTTCAACGCACCCCGCCGCGTCGGTCGGACGCAGCGGCGGTGTCGGCCCGCTCGTATCGGCAGATGGTGAACGGAGCGTCGTCGTCGGGGCCGGGTGTACCGGGCGCGCGCTCGACCTCCCGCCACACCGCCGGATCGATCGGCGGAAAGCCGACATCGCCGGCCGGCGCGGCATGCACCCGGGTGATCACCAGGCGGTCGGCGAACGGCATCGCCTCGGCATAGAGCATTCCGCCGCCCGCCAGCATGACGGCGTCGACGCCGCGCCGCCGCGCGTCCGCACCCGCCACCGCGAGCGCCGCCGCGAGATCCGGGACCGCCACCACGCCGGGTGCCACGAAGCCGCGATCGCGCGTCACCACCACGGTGGTGCGGCCCGGCAGAGGCCGGCCGATCGACGCGAAGGTCTTGCGGCCCATCACCACCGGATGCCCCAGGGTGAGCGCACGGAAGTGGCGCAGGTCGGAGCGCAGCCGCCACGGCAAGGCACCGTCGCGGCCGATGACGCCGTTGTCGGCGACCGCGGCGACCACCACCAGGTGTGGCCGCGCCAGGGAGGTAGGCCGCTCCGCCCTCATTACGCGCCATTAATCCAATCTGACACGCCAAGGTTGCGTGTCGGGCATGCTGTGATCATGATGCTCCTCGGTGACGGCGGCGGTGAGGGCTCATCGGTGCGGCGGCGGGGCTATGGTTCGGGCGGACGGCTCGCCGTCGCGCTGATGACGGTCGGATGGATGGCCGCCGGGAGTATGGTGGCCGCGTCGGTGTCGGCCGCGTCGGTGTCGGCCGCGCCGGCGCCGGCCGCGCCGGAGCAGCCGGCCGCGATGGCGACGCCCCAGGATGGCGACGCGGAGCGGAGCGTCAAGGCGAAATTCGCCATGATGGCGGCCTGCCTGGCGGCGGGCGACGAGGTCGTGATGGCGCCGGCCCCGACCTGCGTGCCGCAACGCACCGGGGCCGCCATCGCCGAGAAGGCCGGCATGCCGCTCGGCGAACGCGACTGGGACAAGATCTGCGCCACCGGCCACGACGCCGATGCCGATCCCCGCCGGCTCGGCCGCGATGCCGTCAAGCGCCTGGCGCGGGACGTCGGAACGAGGTCGAGCGGCATCCGCATCGTCGGCGCCTTGTTCTGCGACGGCCTCGATCTCGCCGACCTCGACCTGCCGGCCACGCTGATGCTCGACCGCTCGGTGTTCGAGGGGCCTGTCGATGCCCGCAACCTCCGTCTCGCCGGAGATCTCGGCCTCGAGCACGTCGTCGTGTTCGACACCGTGCGGCTCGCGCACGCGCGCATCGAGGGCTCGGTCCGGGCGGGCGGAAGCTTCGTGCGGCGGTTGCGCGTGCACGACACCCAGGTCGCCGGCTCCTGGCAGCAGAAGGCCGCGGTCGTGCTGCTCGACGCCGATCTGGTGCGGCTCGCGGTGGCGGGCGACCTGAGCCTGGCGCACTCCGCCTTCACCCGCCTGAGCGTGCAGGCGAGCCGGATCGACGGCACCCTCTCGCTCGACGACAGCGAGGCGCGCTGCGCCTATCGGGTCGACGGCAGCACGATCGGCGCGGTGAGCGCCCGCAACGCCGGCTTCGGCCGGATTGTCGCGGTGGGGGTCGGGGCCGGCGCGGTGCGCTACGCCTGGTGGCGACGCGCCGTGGCCGGCCGACCGACGAGCCACACGCAGACGCTGTTCCGGAGCGCCGATATCGCGGCCGAAGTCGAGGCGGAGCGGCGGCGGATCGCCCATCCGGAATGGCCGCCCGAGACCGGCACCGGCCTGCGCGGCTGCCCGGGGGGTGAGGAGGCCGGCGACATCGCTCCCGAGCGAAGCGGCGGCATGGCCGGCATCCCGATGAGCCCCCACCTCGCATTCTCGGTGCTGGACAGCGAGGTGCGGTCGGCGTTCTGCCTCGCCGGTTTCGCCTGGGCGAGCGCCGGTCACGACGAGCTTCCCGAACCCGGCCACCCGGCCACCGTCCTGGCCCTGGACGGCACGCGGGTCGGCGGCGATCTGGTGATCGATCTCTGGGGCGGTCGCCAGTCTGCCGTCGCGGCGCTGCGGGCCCCGCACCCCGAGTTCGCCCGCGTCGCGGCCCTGCACCGGCTGGAGGCCGTGGGGCTCACGGCGGGCGCCGCGATCTACAACTTCGCCGACCACGACAAGCCCTATGTGACCTATCTGGAGGGGCTGCGCTTCGCCCGCGTCCACCAGGCGCCGCCAGGCTGCGGCGTCGACCATGGCGGCCGGATCGGCAGGGCCGCGACACAGCCCCGCGTTGAGGCCGTGCTGAACTGGCTCGGCAAGAACACGGCGCCGTCGGCGCAGCCGTTCCTGGCTTTCGCCGAGGCATTCGAGGCTGCCGGCGTCGACGCGGCGGCGCTGCATATCCGCCGGCGGACGCTCGCGCTGTGCGAGCGGGTGGTCCGCTGGGTGCCGCCGGCGACCGCCTATTGCCCGAGCCTGCCCGCCTTGGCCGTGCCGGCGGGACCGGCTAGGCCGGCGGGGCCGGCCGTGGCGGCGGCGGAGCCGACCGGCTGGATCGGGGCGACCGGCTCGGTCGGCGCGCTCCCTCTGGTCGCCGGCCTGCCGTCGGGCTCGGGCAGCGAGGCGACCGGCCTGTCGGACCTCGTCGGCACCGGCTTCGGCGTGATGCTGTGGGGGCTCGCCGACCACGGGCTGCGGCCCAGCAAGGTGGTGTGGTGGGCGCTCGGCACGCTGGCGGGGTTCTGGCTGCTGCTGCGCTTCGGCTTCGGCGTGGTCGGCTTCGTCCCGGCCGGCGCACGAGACAGGGAGGGCCCGCTCGGCCTGCGGCCGCTCGGTCCGCTGTTCCTGCTCGATCACCTCATCCCGTTTCTCAGGATTCGCGACGAGCACCATGCCATCGCACGGTTTTACCGGACCGCGGGGCCGGCGGGTTCGGGCTCCGCCATCCCCGGTGCTGCCGCAACGGCCACCGCGGCGAGCCAGGACCAGGACCCCGCCCAGCACGCCGACCGGGACCCCGCCCAGGACCTCACCCGAGCTCCTTCCGGGCGTCCGGAGCAGGCCCGCCTGCGGCGTCGCACGCTGCTGGTGCGCCCGGTCGACGACGCCGAACGGGCCCGCATCGATCACGCCTTGGCGCTGCTGCGGGTGATCGGGATCGTGCTGACGATCGTCGTCGTCCTCGCCGTCATCCCTGTGCCGACGCGCTGACGGCCGGCACGGCGGCCGCGCCGCGGCAGGCGCGGCCGAGCCGGAGCGACGTAGGCTGATCACCTGGAAGCAGAACCAGTCGCGGAAAAGTCATCCAGGCGAGCGCGCCGATGTCGTATCAGGCGGGAGTGGGCGGCTCGCCCACAGCATCGTCCGGCGAAGTGGAGGCCGGTTCGCCGTCGAAAAGGCGTTCAGGCAAGGACTTCCGGAGCGGGCCTCGATCCAGTTGGATCGAATTCCGCTCCAGCTCGCAGGCCCGGTGACCCGGGCGGTATCGGTGGTGCGTGCTTTGCATGCTAAGCCGTCACGACAAGGCAATGCCCCGTTCCGGGGCAGCCCGGGCACATCGGGCCCCGATGGAGCGCGTCGACGGCATGACCATCCGTGTCGCAAGTCCCCCGGTGTCCCGGTTCGAGACAGTGCCGGCACCCTGTCCGTCGCGCCCGCGGCGCCCCCTCGCCCACTTGCCGGCGCTCGACGGGCTGCGCGCCATCGCGGTCCTGCTGGTGTTCTGGGTCCACTTCCCGTTCGTCGCCGACTCGGCGCTGGGCAAGGCGGTCTGGTCCCTGGGCCAGACCATGCGGGCCGGCTATCTCGGGGTCGACCTCTTCTTCGTGCTCAGCGGCTTCCTGATCACCCGCATCCTGCTCGACGAGCGCGAGCGGACCGGGACGGTATCGCTGCGCGTCTTCTACATCCGTCGCGCTTTGCGCATCTTCCCGATCTACTACCTCTGTGTGGCGCTCTATGCCCTCACCTTCCCGTTCGACGGATCGGCTCTGGCGAGCCTGCTGACCTACACGGTCAACTACTATCACCCGTTCCACCCGACCCCGAACGCCATGGAGCACGCCTGGTCGCTGGCCGTGGAGGAGCAGTTCTACCTGGTCTGGCCCGCGCTGGTGATGCTGGTGCCGATCGCTCGCGGCCGCCGAATGTGCGGGATCGTGATCCCGGCCGCCGCGATGGCCGCCGCGCTCCTGATCGCCCTCACGGTCGAGAGCGCCATCGCCGGCAACCTGATCTACATGGCGAGCGCGACGCGGATGATGTCGCTGTCGCTCGGCGCCGCCCTCGCCTATCGCGAGATCACCGCGGCCCCGATGCCGGCCTGGCAGCCTTACGCGATGCTGCTCGGCGGCGTCTTCCTGCTCGGGCTCGACCACACCGCCCGGGCGGTCGGGCTCATCTCGCCGGGCGGTTGGTACTGGACCATTGCGCTGCTCGGCTACGCGCTGATCAGCGCCGGGGCCGTGTCGCTGCTGGTGACGGCGGGCGACCGGCTCGCGCGGGCCGCGCGGGCGGTGCTGGCGACGGCGCCGCTGCGCTATGTCGGCCGGATCTCCTACGGCCTCTATCTCTATCACTATCTGCTGCTGTTCCTGCTCGGGCTGGCGCCCTACCAGATGGCCACCAGTGGCGCATCGCTCGCCCAGGTCGGGGTGGCACTCGCCGTGGTGGTCGGCACCGCCGTGATCTCGTATCACGTCATCGAGGCGCCGCTGCTGCGCCTGAAGGACCGTTTCGGCCCGCGCAACGCACCGCCGCCATCCTATGTGGACTGAGCCTCGCCGCCGCGGCCGTCACACCGCGATGGGGGCCTTGATGGCCGGGTGGGGGTCGTAGCCTTCGACCGCGATGTGCTCGAACCGGAAGGCGAACAGATCGGTCACCGCCGGATCGAGCCGCAGCCGTGGCAGCGGCCGTGGCGTGCGCGAGAGCTGGAGCCGGGCCTGCTCCAGGTGATTCAGGTAGAGGTGAGCATCCCCGAAGGTGTGCACGAAGTGGCCCGGCTTCAGCCCGGTCACCTGCGCCACCATGCAGGTGAGCAGCGCATAGGAGGCGATGTTGAACGGGACGCCGAGGAACACGTCGGCGGAGCGCTGGTAGAGCTGGCAGGACAGCCGGCCGTCCGCGACATAGAACTGGAACAGGCAGTGGCAGGGGGCGAGCGCCATTTTCGGCAGATCGGCGGGGTTCCAGGCGGTGACGACGATGCGGCGGGACTCGGGATCGCGGCGGATCAGGTCGAGCGCCTGGACGATCTGGTCGATGGTACCGCCGTCGGGCGCCGCCCACGAGCGCCATTGCGCGCCGTAGACCGGGCCGAGGTCGCCGTTCGGATCGGCCCATTCGTCCCAGATGGTGACGCCGTGCTGGTTCAGGTACGCCACGTTGGTGTCGCCGGCCAGGAACCACAACAACTCGTGGACGATCGACTTCAGATGCAACTTCTTGGTGGTGACGAGCGGGAAGCCGGCGGCGAGATCGAAACGCATCTGATGGCCGAACACCGACAGGGTGCCGGTGCCGGTACGGTCGCGCTTCTCCACGCCTTCGGCGAGGATTCGGTCGAGGAGATCGAGGTATTGCCGCATGCTCGGGGCCGATTGACGTGCGCGGCCGGTGGCCGGCGACTCGGAGAGCCCGCACAGTAACGCCGGCCTTCCATCCGCGAAACTACGGCTGTGGATGACGTTGCGGCCCGCGCGCCGCAATCGCGAACCGGATAAGGATGGGGCGAGACCGCGGCTGCTCCAACCAGCACGAGCCCGTCGCCGCGGGGTGCAGCCGACCGAGGCGCCCGTGCAGCGGAGGACCCACATCATGCGAGCGACGGGACCCGCACCCACCGGCCGCTCACCGACGGGACGCACGCCAATGGAACGCACGCCGACGGAACGTCCGCCGGTGGACCGCGCCCCACAGTATCGGCTGTCGGTCGTCCTCGCGGCGGCGCTCGGCGTCCTGTCGATCGTCCTCGTCGAGCTGCGGGTCGCCGGCCGCCTGCCGGAGGATGTCGACGCCGTGCTGGGCTACACGATCTTCGCCGGCAATCTCGTGCTCGCCGTCGCCGGCCTGCGGACGCCCTACCGGCCGTGGTGGCTCGCCTATCTGGTGGCGAGCCTGCTGTTCATGCTGCTGATCGGGGCGGCGACGCCGATCGACGGGCTGTGGCTGCTGTCGTACCTGCTCTGGCAACGCTGAAGGCCGGCCCTTTGGGGACCGGCCTTCCGCACGACGTCAGGATCGAGCCGCTCGCGACGGGCTCAGTTGCCCGGGCCGGCCGTCTTGATCACCTTGCTCCAGCGCTCGACCTCGCTCTTCACGAGGGCGGCAAGCGCCTTCTGGCCGCGGCGATCACCCTCCGGCAGGTCGCTGCCGAGATCGAGGAGACGCTTGCGGGTGGTCTCGTCGTCCAGCGCCTTGTCGAGCGCGGCGGTGAGCTTGTCGACGATCGGCTGCGGCGTGCCCTTGGGGGCGAACACGGCGTTCCAGGCCGACACCGAGTACTCCGGCAGGCCGGCTTCCTTGGTGGTCGGCACGTCCGGCAGCGCCGGGTTGCGGTTGGCGGTGGCGATCGCATACGCCTTGATGGAGCCGCCCTGCACCTGCGACACCACGTTGACGATCTGGTCGCACATGTAGTCGACCTGGCCGCCGACCAGCGCGTTCATGGCCGGGCCGGTGCCGTTATAGGGCACCGCCGTCGGCTTCACGTCGAGGATCGAGTTGAGCAGCAGGCAGGTGGTGTAGGACACCGAGCCGACGCCGGCATGCGCCATGTTGAGCGTTCCGGCGTTCTGCT
The DNA here is from genome assembly GCF_964266735.1 of Rhodoplanes sp. P11. Classification (NCBI taxonomy): domain Bacteria; kingdom Pseudomonadati; phylum Pseudomonadota; class Alphaproteobacteria; order Hyphomicrobiales; family Nitrobacteraceae; genus Rhodoplanes; species Rhodoplanes sp. P11. The sequence continues at coordinate 1,354,639 of NZ_CAXWGY010000001.1, read as the reverse complement.
TCACATGCGCGGTGAACGCGGACAGGTCCTTGGCCGGATAGTCCTTCTTGGCCAGGATCAGGATCGGCGTGCCGGCCGCCAGGCCGACCGGCTCGAAGTCGGCCGCCGGATCATAGGCGAGGTTCGGATAGAGCGGCACGGCCGCCGCGTGGGTGCCCATGTGGCCCATCACGATGGTGTAGCCGTCGTTGGCGGCGCGCTTCGCCCGCGTCGCCCCGGTGGTGCCGCCGGCGCCGACCACGTTCTCGACGATGATCTGCTGGCCGAGCGTCTTCGACATGTGATCGCCGACGATGCGGGCCACGACGTCGGTCGGCCCGCCCGCCGCGAACGGCACGATCATGGTGATGGGGCGGACCGGGTAGCCATTGGGGGCTTGCGCGACGGCCGGGCCGGCCACCGCGAGCAGGCAGCCCGCCGCGAGCAGGGTCGTGATCCGGGTACGAACGGACATTGATTGACTCCTTGTTGCGTTCCTCTGGACGAAGCGTAGCAACGAATTCGAGAGCAAGGTAGCATCGACCGCCAGAGCGTGCGGCGATGCGGGGCAAGGCGCGAGATGCAGTGCGGTCGGGAAATGATGCGGCCGTGACAGCCGTCTGGGTTCTCTAGGTAGAGACTCGTAGGCGCCGCAGCCCATGCGGCAGGCTGTCGCAGGCCGGAGAAGCCCGCTCCCTCGTCGCGTTTCGCGTGCAGACGCCAGCCCCCGGCGGTGGCGCTTCTGCACCACCTTGATACCTCCTCGCGGTCACGGCGACCTGCGGCTAGAGCATCGTCCGGAGAAGTGGGACCCGGTTCGCCGTCGAGCGGGGCCGATCCAGGTGGATCGGATACCGCTCTAGGTGCCAGTGGACCCGGATCGCCTCGGCTACGAAAAAAGCGCCGCGGCAAGCCGCGGCGCTTCGATGCGATCCGGATCGATCCGGCGACGTCACTCCTCGACGAACACCTGCTCGCGCTTGCTGCGGATCATCGGCAAGAGAGCGATGACCAGGAGCAGGGTCGCCAGGGCGAGCAGGCCGGCCGAGATCGGCCGGGTCAGGAAGGTGGTCGGATCGCCGCGGGCGATCAGCATGGCGCGGCGGAGGTTCTCCTCCATCAGCGGGCCGAGCACGAAGCCGAGCAGCATCGGGGCCGGCTCGAAGTCGTGCTTGGCGAGCCAGTAGCCGACCAAGCCGAAGGTCGCGGTGATCAGCACGTCGAACGGCGAGTTGTTGATCGAGTACACGCCGATGCAGCAGAAGATCATGATGGCCGGATAGAGCAGCCGGTACGGCACCCGCAGAAGCCGCACCCAAACCCCCACCAGCGGCAGGTTGATGACCACCAGCATGGCATTGCCGAGCCACATGGAGGCGATCATGCCCCAGAACAGTTCGGGCTGCTTGGTCATCACCTGCGGGCCGGGGACGATGCCGTGGATCGTCATGGCGCCGACCATCAGGGCCATCACGGCGTTCGGCGGGATGCCGAGGGTCAGGAGCGGGATGAACGAGGTCTGCGCCGCCGCATTGTTGGCGCTCTCCGGCGCCGCCACGCCCTCGATGGCGCCGCGCCCGAAGCGCGACGGGTCCTTGGCCACCTTCTTCTCGAACGTGTAAGCCGCGAACGCCGCGATCACCGCACCGCCGCCCGGCAGGATGCCGAGGATGGAGCCGAGCAGCGTGCCGCGGCCGATCGCCGGGGCGCACGCCTTGAGGTCGGCCCAGGTCGGCATCAGGCCGGTGAGCTTGGCCTTGACGACGTCGCGCGACGAGGTGTGCTCCAGGTTGCGCATGATCTCGGCGAAGCCGAACACGCCCATGGCGACGGTGACGAAGCCGATGCCGTCCGCCATCTCGGGGATGTCGAACGACATGCGCGACTGACCTGTTTCGATGTCCGATCCGATCATCGACAGCATCAGGCCGAGCAGGATCATGGTCAGCGCCTTGACGACGGAGCCCTTGGCGAGCACCACCGCGAAGATCAGGCCGAGCACCATCAGCGAGAAGTACTCGGCCGGGCCGAACAGCAGCGCCACCGAGGTGAGCGGCGCGCCGAGCGCCGCCACCAGCACGGTGGCGACGCAGCCGGCAAAGAACGAGCCGATCGCCGCGATGGCAAGCGCCGGGCCGGCGCGGCCCTGGAGCGCCATCTGGTGGCCGTCGAGCGTGGTCACCACCGAGGCCGCCTCGCCCGGAATGTTGACCAGGATCGAGGTGGTCGAGCCGCCATATTGCGAGCCGTAGTAGATGCCGGCCAGCATGATCAGGGCGCCGACCGGCGGCAACCCGAAGGTGATCGGCAGCAGCATCGCGATGGTGGCGAGAGGGCCGACACCGGGCAGCACGCCGATCAGCGTGCCGACCAGCGTGCCGAGCATGCAGAAGCCGAGATTGGCGGGCGAGAACGCCACGCCGAAGCCGAGTGCGAGATTCGCGAGCAGATCCGTCATGACTGGGATACTCTCGGTCGGGGGAGCGCGCGCGCTCTCAGCGGAAGTTCAGGAAGGTCGAGAACGACAGCGTCGGCGACGGCCAGAGCTGTAGCGGCAAGCTGAGTGCGATGGGGAAGACGAGCACGCAGAACGCGGTCAGCACCGCCGCCCAGATCAGCGTTTCGACCCAGCGCATCTCGGAGCTGCCCAGCGCCACGGTCACGATGCTGAGATAGCTCGCGATGATCAGCCCGAACTGACGGATGGTGACGGCGAACAGAAGGGTGCCGAGCGTGATGAACAGCGGCCCGCGCCAGGCGTAGCGTTCGAGCCCGGGCCCCTGGGAGAACATGCCGACGATCATCACGATCAGGCTGAGGGCGGCCAGCACGGACGCGAAGATTCGGGGTCCGGTGCCGGGACCGAACGCAAAGCCCCGCATGCCCGGAAGGTCGCTCCCCGCCCACAGCATGAACAGCGCGAGGCCGAACAGCACGAGGCCGCCATAGTAGTCGCGCGGGTCGCGCACCGGCCACCGCAACGCCAGGAGCGCGGCCGCGAAAACCAGGAGGGCGATGCCGGCGGCCAGCAGGACGTTGGCGATGGTCGAGCCGGGCGGCAAGACCCGGAAATAGCCCGCGATCGAGAGCAAGCCGATGATCGTCGGCGCCAACACGGACATGACCGTGCGTCGGCCTTGGGGAGCGCCCTGCGACGCCTGTACGCCCTCGGACATCAAGATGCCCCTCCCTTGTACTGCTGGAAACCGACACTCACGGACGTGAGCCGAAGACCGGAATTTCGACGTTCTCCCTACCATAAGGTCGCAGCGCGCAGGAAGCACACGATGGCTGCTTTGTGAATTGCTGCTGCGCGAGTGCCGAGCGCGCGATCGACGATGCTGGACCACGCTCGCCTGTCCGGGTCGTTGAAACGGCGCTCCCGTGTGCGCCGCACTCTACTGGCAGAGCGGCTTCCGGTACCTCCGCGGGCAACGCCGTCGCAACCGGCTGCGCCTGCGACAGAGTGGCGGAGAGCCCGGCGAGCGCGTCGGCCGCATGGCTGGGCAGGCGGCCCCGCATGCAGGCTCTTCGGCAATGCAGCACGCGAATGATCACGTTCGGCCGCGGGGCGGTGGCGCGACGATGCGCAACCGCCCGTCGCATCCTCGGACCGCGCACTCGTCGATGTGAGGACGTGCGTCGCCGTCGCGGCGTCGATCGTCTGCCCGCCTGTGAGAAGACGACGCGCGCGCGGAGCATTCGATTCGGAGTCCCGCGGCGATCGCCGACGAGATCGCCGGCTCGTATCGTTAGGCGAGATCGATCGATGATGCGCCGTGCGAGGGATGCCATCTCTGGTGGAGTCCGCGATGCCGACTGCGCCGGTGACCAACGCTTCCGCCGCGACACCGACAGCCCCTTCCGCGACGCGCCGGTTGCTCCTATATTGGCTCTGCCGGCTTGCCGGCTATGGCGATAAATGGCCGTCGTAATAAACCTTTCGGACCCGGGGGCGGTACCCGGCGCCTCCACCCGAGCCCAGACATGGCGCGTCAGCGTCTCGCGGCTGGGCTCCGGCGGGGGCGAAATAGGATCGACGAGGGCGTAAAGGACGCGCTTTTGCCCGGCATGGTTCCGCCGTTATCGGGCCACTGCAATAGTTGCCAACGACAACTATGCTCCGGTTGCTCAGGCCGCGTAAGCGGTTTGAAAAACCGACTCTCAAGTCCTGACGGGTAGCACCGGCAGGCGGGGTTCGGAGGCACCTGGCAACAGAAGCCTCCACTCGTTTTCGGGACCGCGCAGCGGCGATGCCTTGCCCGGTTGTCCGACTGAGGTTAGACGGCCGGCCATCGTGTGCCGATGCCGCCCCGGCGTTGGGATCGAGCGCCGGCTCGCGCGCGTTGCGAGCGCCCGGCTGGTCCGAGCGTCGACTGGTGCGAGCGCCGGCTCGTATGAGCGCGGCCACCGTCGCGTCGTGCAACGCGCGTTGTGCAACGGTGCGGCCGCCGAACTGGGCGTAGCCCGAATGGCGACGCGGGGTGGTGTTCGCATCGGGCAGCGCCTACGATTGCGGTCGAATCGTGCGCCGTTCCGAGGCCCCCATGCCGACCGACTACATCCGCTACGACATCCTCACCCAGACCGCGTTGCGGGGCGTGGTACGGACCGTGCTGGCCGACGCGGCCGCCAAGGGCCTGCCGGGCGACCATCACTTCTTCATCAATTTCGATACGCGCGCCCCGGGCGTGAAGCTGTCGCCGCGCCTGCTGGCCCAGTACCCGGCCGAGATGACGATCGTGCTCCAACATCAGTTCTGGGACCTGACCGTCACCGACGAGGGCTTCGAGGTCGGCCTGTCGTTCAACGGCATCCCCGAGCGGCTGGTGGTGCCGCACGACGCCATCAAGGGCTTCTTCGATCCCTCGGTGCAGTTCGGTCTCGAATTCGCCGTGCAGTCGGATCTGGTCGGCGAGGCACCGGCGGACGATGCCGCAGCCGCGACGCACGCACCGAAGAGCATCGGCAACGGTCCCGGCAAGCCGGGTGCCCCGTCGCGTCCGGCGGCGGTTCACGACCGCCCGCCGCCCGCCGCCGAGCCGCTGCCGATTCCGGCCAATCCGACCGCCGAGAGCGAGCCGCCGCCCGACAAGCCGGCCGGCGGTGGCGAGGTCGTCCGGCTCGACCGCTTCCGGAAGAAATAGCTGCGCCGCCGTCCCGGACCCCCTGGTCCGGCACGGCCCGCGCAAGGCCCGGGGCCGAGGCCCCGGCCGAAGGACCCAGACATGCCCCCGACCCGCAGCGAAACGGATACCTTCGGCCCCATCGCGGTCGAGGCCGACCGCTATTGGGGCGCCCAGACCGAGCGATCCCGGCGCAACTTCCGCATCGGCGACGAGCGGATGCCGCTGCCGCTGATCCGCGCCCTCGCGCGCATCAAGCGGGTGGCCGCCGAGGTCAATGGCGGGCTCGGGCTGATCGAGCCGCGCCTCGTCGCCGCCATCGTGGCGGCCGCCGACGAGGTCGTGGCCGGGCGCTTCGACGATCACTTCCCGCTGGTGGTCTGGCAGACCGGCTCCGGCACCCAGACCAACATGAACGTCAACGAGGTGATCGCCAACCGGGCGAACGAGCTGCTGGGCGCACCGCTCGGCGCCAAGGCGCCGGTGCATCCCAACGATCACGTCAACCGCAGCCAGTCGTCCAACGACTGCCTGCCGACCGCCATCCACATCGCCGCCGTCGAGGAGATCGCCGGGCGGCTGCGGCCCGCCCTCGCCCATCTGCACCAGGCGCTCGCCGACAAGGCCACCGCCTTCGCCGACATCGTCAAGATCGGCCGCACCCATCTCCAGGACGCGGTGCCGCTGACGCTGGGCCAGGAGTTTTCCGGCTATGCGGCCCAGGTCGGATCGTCGATCGCCCGCATCGACATGGCGATGAAGGAGCTCTACCCCCTGGCCCAGGGCGGCACCGCGGTCGGCACCGGGCTCAACGCACCGGCCGGCTTCGCCGAGCGCTTCGCGGCCGGCATGGCGGCCCTCACCGGCCACCCCTTCACGACCGCCACCAACAAGTTCGAGGCGCTGGCCGCGCATGACGCCATCGTCTTCGCCCATGGCGCCCTCGCGGCCGCCGCGACGGCGCTGTTCAAGATCGCCAACGACATCCGCCTGCTCGCCTCGGGGCCGCGCTCCGGCCTCGGTGAGATCGCGCTGCCGGAGAACGAGCCGGGCTCCTCGATCATGCCCGGCAAGGTGAACCCGACCCAGAGCGAGGCGCTCACCATGGTGTGCTGCCAGGTCTTCGGCAACCAGACCACCGTCACCACGGCGGCGAGCCAGGGCCATTTCGAGCTGAACGTGTACAAGCCGGTGATCGCCCTCGCGCTGCTCCAGTCGGTGCGGCTGCTGGCCGACGCGGCGCGCTCGTTCACCGACCACTGCGTCGTGGGAATCCGCGCCGACGAGGCGCGCATCGCTGCGCTGACGGACCGCTCGCTGATGCTGGTGACGGCGCTCGCGCCGGCGATCGGCTACGACAAGGCGGCGGCGATCGCCAAGGCGGCGCACGCGGCCGGAACCACGCTGCGCGAGGAGGCGATCCGCCTCGGCCACGTCACCGCCGACGAGTTCGATCGTCTCGTCGTGCCGAGGAGGATGACACACCCGGATTGACTAATCCGGCATTTCCTGAGCCCAGTACGGACGGTGGCACCATCGCGAGTCTCTCGCGCGGCGCGCCGTCTCTCCTGCCGATCGGCCGACGCCGGACCGGGTACCCGGATCTGACGCCGGGCTTGGCGCCGAGCCTGGACGCCGAATCCAGCGCTCCCCGTCCCGATCGGCCGACTTACCCCCGAAGGAGACCGTCATGGCCGAAATCGTCAACCTGCGAAGGGCCCGAAAACGCGCGGAACGTGATGCCGCCGCGGAACGCGCGGCCCACAACCGTGTTCTTCATGGGACGCCGAAGGCGGAACGAACGCTGATCGCGGCCCGGAAAGAGCTGTCGGAGCGCGCACTCGACCAGCATCGGCTCGAGACGGGAGAGGGTGAATGAAGTCCCCAGTCGTGAAACGCTCGATCGTGATCGCCGGACACAAGACGAGCGTCAGCCTCGAAGATGCGTTCTGGAAAGCGCTCAAGGAAATCGCGGCGGCGCGCCACGTCACCCTGTCGGATCTCGTGTCGACCATCGATTCCGAGCGCCGGCACGGCAACCTGTCGTCGGCGATCCGGCTGTTCGTGCTGGAGCACTATCGCACCGGCGGCGCTCCGGCCTCGTCCTCGTCCGGCCCGGAGGCGACGGAACGGTCGCCCCAATCGGCCCTGCGGGCGAGCTGAACGGGCCCGACGCACGACCAATCGGGCGGCGCCGCCGCGCGCGGCGCCGCGACCGACTGCCGCAGGCCCGGCGGTGCCCGCTCATCCAGCTTCGATTCGACCAGGCTCCGATCCGCGGAATGACCGCCGAATGGATCAGCCGGATCTCGCATCACCCTATTGCAGATTGAACATCTGAAGCAGTGAGCGGACCGGCGACGGCACCGAGGACGGCTGCTGCTGCGCCTCGCGAGGCTGACCGGGCGCCGCCGGCGCAGCACCGGAGGGCGCAGCGGCTCCGGCGGGGCGCGTCGCCGGCGGCGATCGCACCACGGGACCAGGTCGCACCTCGATGGCGGGCGGCAAGACCGGCGCCGGCGCCGGCGCGGACGGCTCCGCGGTTCCGGTGACCGCGGGATCGATGGTGGGACGCGCCGCCGCCTCGCGGGCGGCGCGCTCCCGGGCCGCCTGCTCGCGTGTGGCCTGCTCCCTCTGCTCCCGGGCGACCTGTTCGCGCGCCTGCCGCTCCTGCTCCAGCCGAAGCCGCTCGGCCGCCCGCTCCGCCGCGGCCGCGGCGGCCGCAGCCTCGCGCCGCTTCGCTTCCTTCTCGGCGGCCTCGACCCGCTTGGCCTCCTGCTCGACACTGCGCAGCGTCACCCAGGTCACCAGGGCGGTCGTGTCGACGGTGCGCTTGGGCGCCGAGGGCGGCCCGCGCAGCGCCACGCCCAGCTCCGGCCGGCGGCCGCCGGGGCCGTCGTCGCGGGGCGGCGCCGTCAGCGTCACGCGGGCATCGAGCGCGTCCGCGCCGAGATCGAGCCCGGCGGTCAGCGCCACCGCGGCGCCGTCGACCGTCGCCTCCATGGGGCCGAGCCGAACCCGTCCGTCCACGATGGCGAGCGCTCCGGCGGCGCTCGGCACCGCGAGCCGCCCCGCCTCCAGGGCCGAGCCCACATAGCCGGCCAGCCGCTCCAGGGGGAGGCCGCGCTCCACCGCCCGGATGCCGGCGTCGATCGCCTTGGGGTCGATCCCGACAACCTGCGCCCGCTCGACCCGCACCGCTCCGCTGCCGGCGAGCGCCCCGACCAGCGCGGCGGGGCTGAGCCCCGCTCCCTCGATCTCCGACGACAGCGACACCCGTCCCTCGGCCGGCGGCGCCTTGCCGGTGCCGGGCAGAAGCAGCGCCAGATCGGCGTCGACGAGGGCGAGGCGGGCCTGCGCGGCGAGCCCGGTCGGCACCGTCCTCAGGGTCGCGTCCGCCGACAGCGCACCGCCCGCGAGCGTGCCGCCCAGGCCCTCGACGGCGAGCGAGGTGCCGTCGAGCCGCAGCACGGTCTCCACGTCGCGGGCGACCAGACCGGGCCACAGCGTCGCCCGGGCCGCCGCGATCTCGACCCGCCCGTGCAGATCCGCGAATGCGGGCCGGCCGAACGGCTCGCTCGACCACGCCGATCCCTCACGCGCCGATCCCTCGCGCCCGGCGGCGGGCGGCGGCCGGCGCGCCGCGGCACCGGAGAGCAGCGCGACGAGCGGTGCCGCATCCACCTCGGACGCCTCGATGCGGCCCGACACGGTGCGCGGCGCCGCCCGCGTCAATCCAAGATGGCCGGTGACGGTGGCGCCGGCGACCCGGCCGGCGACATCGTCGAGGCGGACCGTGGTGTCGTCGAGGCTCAACCGGGTGCGCAGCGTCGCCGGCAGCGGCGGCGCACCGGGAAGCGCGAGAGCCCGCAGGTCGGCGGCGGTGAGCGAGAGGTCGGCGCGCCCCGCGGTGCGGTCGCCGTCGCGGCGGCCGGTGCCGGTGGCCGACACCTGGAGGCCGCCGGCGGCGATCTCCAGCTTGGCGTTAATGTCGCCGTCGAGCCGGCCACCGCCGGTCAGCGTCAGGGTGGCGGGCCTCCGGTCGATGGCGGCGAGCCGGTCGAGCCCGGTGAGGGCGGCGAGCGCCGCTCCCTCCTTGGCCTCCACGGTGCCGTCGAAGCGCAGCCGCGCGGCGGCGGGGGCCGCCGGATCGCCGGTGGCGGTCACGGTGGCGGCGAGCCGCATGGCGCCGACGCGGCCGTCGAGCGCCAGCCGCGCCTGCGCCCGCGTCGCGGACGGGGCGGCCGGATCGGCGACCGGATCGATGGTCGGCTCCACCTCCAGCTTGGCGCGCAGCTCGGTCGGACCGAGCCCGGTGACGGTGCGGCGCAGCTCGTCGGCGGAGCGCGGCGCGATCTCGGTGGCCAGCGCCACCAGCATGTCGGCCCGCGGTGCCTTGACCAGCAGGGTGACGGCGCCGCGCGGCGCCACGCCCTGGAGGGCGCTGCCCGCCGGGGCGAGCGCGGTGGTGTCGATGCGGCCGGACGCCTCCAGGGTGGCGCCGCGCAGATCGCCGACCGTCAGCCGCTCCACCGTCAGGCCGCCGGCGTCGAAGCCGAGCCGGGCGTCGACGCGGCTCGCCTCGATGGCGCCCCACGCAGCCTTGCCGGCCGACAGCGACAGACCCGCCTCGCGCGGCCAGTCGGCGAGGCTGCCGCCGAGGACGCCGCGCAGCAGCGCCGTGGTGCCTTCGAGATCGATCTCAGCCGCCGTCAGGGCGGCGTCGATCCGGGCCGGACGGCCGTCCGCCGGCCGGGTGTAGGCGACGCGCCCTTCGATCGACTTGCGGTCCACCGTGGCGGCGAGCCGCTCGATGGCGACGCGGTCGCGATCGGCCGTCACCTCGCCGCTGGCCCGCAGCGGCCCCACGGCGGGACGGGCCGGATCGGCGCGGCCCCCCTCGATCCAGGCGGCAAGGCCCCACGGGTCGGACGACTCGATCGTCACCGGGCCCGTGAAGGCGAGATCGGCCCCCGCCGCCAGGGTGCCGCCGAGACGGACCTGGGTCAGCCCCGGCAGGCGCGCCTCGATGTCGGTGAGGCGGAGGCCGCCGTCGGGCGTCGTCGCCACCGTGCCCCGCAGCCCCTGGAGGGTGCTGCCGGCTGCCGTGAGCGCCTCGATGTCGAGCCGCGCCGTCGTCGGCAGCGGCGGCCGCAGCGTGGCCAGAAGGCGCCGCATCGCCTCGGGCACCACGACCAGCGGCCGCGCCCCACCGGCCGGGCCGGCGGCCGCCGCATGCAGCGTCGCGGTGCCCGGGATCACGCGGTCGAGGTCGAGCTGGCGGCCCGAGACGGCGAGGTCGAGCCGCGGGAAGCGGCCGAGCACCAGGTCGGCGGTGCCGGCGAGGCGCAGGGCGCGCTCCTCCGGACCGTACTGAAGCTCGCCCTGGGTGAGCGACAGCCGCGCCGGGGTGGCATCGAGCCGCCCGGTGAGGCGCCAAGGCTCACGCAGATCCAGTTCGCGCAAGTCTAACTCATGCGGCCCGGACGGGGCGGCACCAGCGCGGACGCCGCGGCTCGCCGCCGCCGGCCGCGCGAGCGTCACGCCGCCCTCCCAGCGCGGGCCGGGCGTGTCGAGCCGCAGCACCCCGTCGGCCTCGACGGTTAGCGGCCGGTCGAGAGGATCGAGCCCGAAGCGCAGGCGCACGGCGCCGTCGGGGCCGGGCCGGCCGGTCGCCAGGCGTACGCCATACAGGGTGCCGCCGGTCACGAAGGCGCCCTCGCCCCGCAGCGGCCCGGCGAGGGAGCGCAGGTCGCCCTTGAAGGTGAGGTTGTCGAGGGTGAGGCTGCCGCCGCTCGCCGGATCGGCCAGCACGGCGCGGCCGTGCTCGATCACCAGCCGGTCGATGGACAGCCGCTCGGGGTCGAAGCCGGCCGGCAGCGACGGGGCCGCCAGGCGGCCGCCCGGATCGAGAGCGAGGGCGAGCTGCGGCGCATCGAGCGCCAGCTCGGCGACCCGCCACTCGCCCCGCATCAGCGGCGCTAGCGCCAGCTCCACCCGCAGGGCGCGGGCGCTCACGCGGGTGCCGCCCGCCGCGACCGAGACACCGCCGAGATCGAGCGACGGCGTCGGCAGCACGCGCACCGCGATCGGCCCGCCGATCGACACCGGCGCCCCGACGGCACGGCTCGCCTCCGTCTCGAAGGTCTCGCGCCAGCCGTCCCAGTCGACGAAATGCGGCCCGACCAGCGCCGCGAGCAGCGCCAGGATCATCGCCAAGGCGAGGCCGAGAAGGGTGGTCTGCACCAGCACGCTCCGGACGGACGATGCGCGAAACGCCCCTGCCCGACTGTTCTCGGCGCGCATCGTCGAGGTCGCGAGCCCCACCGGCGTGTCGCTTCGACACACCGACGGGCGCCAAGTCGAGGGTTCCCCCGTGAACGCCAACTGTCGCGAGAATCGGCGGCGATTATATGTCTTTGCCGACGTTTTGCCGCAAGCGATCTGGGCTCAGCCGGCGGCGACGATCTTGCCGGGGTTCATGATACCGGCGGGGTCGAGCGCCGCCTTGACGGCCGCCATCACGGCGAGCGCCGGGGCGCCGAGCTCGGCCTTGAGGTACTTCATCTTGCCCTGGCCGATGCCGTGCTCGCCCGTGCAGGTGCCGTCCATGGCCAGCGCCCGCTCGACCATCCGCTCCAGGAGCGCCTCGGCCCGCACCACCTCGTCGCGGTCCTCGGTGTCGACCATCAGGGCGAGATGGAAGTTGCCGTCGCCGACATGGCCGACGATCGGCGCCACCAGGCCGCTCGCGGCGATATCGGCCTGGGTCGCGGTCACGCATTCGGCGAGCCGCGAGATCGGCACGCAGACATCCGAGGCGATCGCCTTGGCGCCGCGGCGCAGCGCATTGGCGGCCCAGTAGGCATCGTGCCGGGCCTGCCACAGCCGGCTGCGCTCCTCCGGCAGGGTCGCCCAGTCGAACGGGCCGCCGCCGTGCTCGGCGGCGATCTCGCCGAAATGCTCCGACTGCTCGGCGACGCTCGCCGGGCTGCCGTGGAACTCGACGAACAGCACCGGCGTCTCCGGCAGCGACAGCCGCGAATAGGCGTTCACGGCTTTCACCTGCAAGGCGTCCATCAGCTCGATGCGGGCGACCGGGATGCCGATCTGGATGGTGGCGATCACCGCCTTGCAGGCCGCCTCGACGGTGGGGAACGGGCAGACCCCGCCGGCGATCGCCTCCGGGATGCCGTGCAGCTTGAGCGTCAGCTCGGTGATGATGCCCAGCGTGCCCTCCGAGCCGACGAACAGCCGCGTCAGGTCGTAGCCGGCCGACGACTTCTTGGCGCGGCGCGCCGTCGTCATCAGCTCGCCATTGGCCAGCACGGCCTTCAGGGCCAGCGTCACGTCCTTCATGGTGCCGTAGCGCACCGCGTTGGTGCCCGAGCAGCGCGTCGCCGCCATGCCACCGAGCGCCGCGTCGGCACCGGGATCGAGCGGGAAGAACAGGCCTTGGTCGCGCAGATGCTCGTTGAGCTGCTTGCGGGTGACGCCGGGCTCGACCACCACGTCGAGATCGTCGGCATGGACGGCGAGCACCCGGTTCATGTCGCGGGTGTCCACCGAGACGCCGCCGAAGGGCGCATTGATCTGGCCTTCGAGCGAGGTGCCGGTGCCGAACGGCACGATCGGCACGCGGTGCGCGGCGCAAATGCGCACGATCTTTTGAACATCGGCGGTGCATTGCGGAAACACCACGGCGTCGGGCGGCTGGGCGACGATCCAGCTCGCCGAGTTGGCGTGCTGCTCGCGAGTCGCCGCCGCGGTGGTGACCAATTCGCCGAACGTGTCCCGCAGCGCTGTCAGAACGGCCTCGACGGCGGCTTGGTCGGGACGCGGGGGCGGCGGCGCGACGGCGGGGCCGGCCGCGCCGGCGAGGGTCGAGAGGGTCATCGGGAGGCTCGTTTCGGGTTGCGCCGCAGCGTCCGGACAGGCGATCTTGTTCGCGACTTCGCCATGAAACGCTGGCATACTGGTTCCATGAATCTGATGATCGACCATTCCGACCTCAAGCCGGTGTTTTTCGCACCGTTCGTCTCGTCCGTGATGCGGGTCGAGACGGAATGGATCGACTACAATGGCCATCTCAACATGGCCTACTACAACGTCCTGTTCGATCGCGCGGCCGACGAGGTGCTGGCGCTGATCGGCGCCGGCCTCGACTACGTCGCGCTCAAGCGGCATTCGTATTACACGGCCGAGACCCATCTGCGCTACCTGCGGGAGCTGAAGGCCGGCGACGCGGTGCGCGCAACCGTCCAGCTCCTCGACCACGACGCCAAGCGGCTGCATTACTTCCAGCAGCTCTTCCATGCCGAGCACGGCTTCATGGCCGCCACCCTGGAAGTGATGGCTTTGCATGTCGACATGGAGGCGGGACGTACCGCGCCGGCACCGCCCCCCATCGCGACCCGTCTGGCCGAGATGAAGGCGGCCCATTCCCGCCTGCCGCGGCCCGAGGCCGCCGGCCGCCGCATCGCCATGCCGCATCGGGCTTAGCCCGCCAGGACGCCGGCGCTCCCTCTTTTCCCGTCTCCCCGCGTGCGGCGAGAAGGTGGCTCGCCGCGCGGGAGCGAGCCGGACGAGGGGGCCTCCGCATCCAGGCGACGCCCGCTCGCGCCCCGCCATCCACATGCAGTCCACGCCCCTCCCCTTGCGCCGGCGCGGGTGCCATCTTTAGGACGAACGATTCGTGAATACGGGCCCGTCCGCGCGCCCGCGATCCCGGCCGGCCCCGAAAAGACCGGCGATCTGGAACCGGAATGGTCGATCTCTTCAAGCATCCCGTCGCCCCCGCCCCGCCGCCGCCCACCCCCGGCGGCATCGCGGCCCGCGCCCGCGGCGCCCATCGGGCGCCCTATCTCGACGGGCTCAACCCCGAGCAGCGGCTGGCGGTCGAGACCCTCGACGGCCCGGTGCTGGTGCTGGCCGGCGCCGGCACCGGCAAGACCCGGGTGCTGACCACCCGCATCGCCCACATCCTCAGCCTCGGCCGCGCCCGGGCCGGGGAGATCCTCGCCGTCACCTTCACCAACAAGGCGGCGCGCGAGATGAAGACCCGCATCGGGTCAATGGTGGGCGAGGTGGTGGAAGGCATGCCGTGGCTAGGCACCTTCCATTCGATCGGCGCCAAGATCCTGCGCCGGCACGCCGAGCTGGTGGGGCTCAAGCCGGCCTTCACGATCCTCGACACCGACGACCAGATCCGCCTGCTCAAGCAGCTCATCGCGGCCGAGAACATCGACGAGAAGCGGTGGCCGGCGCGCCTGCTCGCCAACCAGATCGACCACTGGAAGAACCGCGGCCTGACCCCCGACCAGGTCTCGGCCGGCGAAGGCGCCGCCTTCGCCAACGGCCGCGGCCGCGACCTCTACGCCGCCTACCAGGAGCGCCTGAAGACCCTGAACGCCGCCGACTTCGGCGACCTTCTCTTGGAGACCATCCGGCTGTTCCGCGAGCACCCGGAGGTGCTGCGGCAGTACCAGACGCGGTTCCGCTACATCCTGGTCGACGAGTACCAGGACACCAACGTGGCCCAGTATCTGTGGCTGCGGTTGCTGGCGCAGCGGTCGAGCCACGGCACGGCGCCCGCCGTCGCCCCGGGCACCGACCGACCCTCTCCCCCAGGGGGAGAGGGTCGCACCGTGCCGGCGGAACGGTCGAGAACGACGTCCGGCCTCGAGCAGAAGAACATCTGCTGCGTCGGCGACGACGACCAGTCGATCTACGGCTGGCGCGGCGCCGAGGTGGACAACATCCTGCGCTTCGACCACGACTTCCCCGGCGCCACCGTGATCCGGCTGGAGCGCAACTACCGCTCCACCGCCCACATCCTCGGCGCCGCCTCGCACCTGATCGCCCACAACGAGGGCCGGCTCGGCAAGACGCTGCGCTCCGAGGGCGCCGAGGGCGACAAGGTGGTGGTGTCGTCGGCCTGGGACTCCGAGGAGGAGGCCCGCGCGGTCGGCGAGGAGATCGAGCAGCTCCAGCGCCGCGGCCAGCGGCTCGACGAGGTCGCCATCCTGGTGCGCGCCTCGTTCCAGATGCGCGAGTTCGAGGATCGCTTCGTCACCCTCGGCCTGCCGTACCGGGTGATCGGCGGCCCGCGCTTCTACGAGCGCGCCGAGATCCGCGACGCCATGGCGTATCTGCGCCTGGTCGCCCAGCCGGCCGATGACCTCGCCTTCGAGCGCATCGTCAACGTGCCCAAGCGCGGCCTCGGCGACGCGACCCTCCAGGCGCTGCACGACCTCGCCCGCGCCCGCGGCGTGCCACTCTCCGAGGCGGCGCGGCTGATGGCGGCCACCGACGCGCTCAAGCCGAAGCCGCGTGCCGCACTGCGCGACGTCGTCGCCGCCTTCGATCGCTGGCGCGCCCAGCGCGACACCCTGCCCCACACCGAGCTGGCCGAGATCGTGCTGGACGAGTCCGGCTACACCGAGATGTGGCAGAAGGACCGCTCGGCCGACGCCGCCGGCCGGCTGGAGAACCTCAAGGAGCTGGTGCGCTCCATGGAGGAGTTCGAGAACCTCCAGGGCTTCCTCGAGCATGTCGCGCTGGTGATGGACACCGACCGCGGCGAGGAGACCGAGGCGGTCTCCATCATGACGCTGCACGCCGCCAAGGGGCTGGAGTTCGACACCGTGTTCCTGCCCGGCTGGGAGGAAGGGCTCTTGCCGCACCAGCGCTCGCTCGACGAGAACGGCCGCGCCGGACTGGAGGAGGAGCGCCGCCTCGCCCATGTGGGCCTCACCCGCGCCCGCAAGCTCGCCCGCATCTCGTTCGTGTCCAACCGCCGCATCCACGGTTCGTGGACCTCGAGCTTGCCGTCGCGCTTCCTCGATGAGCTGCCGGAGGAGCATGTCCACGTCGAGGAGGCCAAGGGCGGCTTCGGCGGCGGCCTGTCGGGCTATGGCCACGCCTACGGGGGCCGCTTCGACACCACCGCGGCATTCGGATCGGGCTACGGCACCCCGGGCTGGCGGCGGGGCCAGCGCCGCCGCGGCGGCTTCGACGAGGACCAGAGCGAGTACACGCAGGAGTGGGAGCCCGAGGGCCGGATGCGCGACGCGGCCGGGGGCGCCGACCGACGCGCCGGCGACGGCCGCGATCGGACCTCGTGGGGAAGCTCCGGGCGGGCGGACGCCGGTGCCGGCGGCCCGCGCGGCGGCACGCCCCTCGCGCCGCTGGCCGCGCCCTCGTCGCCGGGCGGTGCGGCGCGCCGCGGACCGCTCACCATCGAGGGCGAGCTGGTCGCCCGCTCGACCGGCGATCCCTCGGCCTTCGCGGTCGGCGACCGCATCTTCCACCAGAAGTTCGGCTATGGCCGCATCCGCGTCGTCGACGGCAACAAGCTCACCATCCAGTTCGACAAGGCCGGCGAGAAGAAGGTGGTGGACAGCTTCGTGAAGAAGGCGTGAGGCGGGAAGCGCTGCCGCGACCCCGCGCATCGCATAGGGCTTCGCAGCTTCTCTCCGTGCTTCTCGCCGTCGCGGTAGAGCCGAGACATCCACCGCATTGTCAGAGACTTGCGTTCCTTTGTTGCCGAAGCACAGCAGCGGCACGTCTCAGCCCCGGCGAAGGGACACCGCAGGCCTGCGAATTGACCGACCTTCCCGTTTCTGTATCGTCGTACTAGTCAGTGGGTGGGGTCGACTCGACTAGTCCGAGTCGAGATGTCATGTGCAGCGTCGCATCAGTGCAGCGTCGCATCAGTGCAGTGTCGATGTCGGCGCGGACCGAGCGAGGCCATTTTTCAGTCTCCTCGGCGCGGCTTGCCCGGCGCAGCTCAGCCGGCGCGGCTTGCCGTCGTCTCTCTCCCCCTCTGCCATCTCGATTTTCAGCCGGCGGCGCCGTGCCGCCGGCCACATTTGTTCGTGACATGAAAGGCCCTGCCATGCCTGCCCTCCTGCCCGTTCCGCGCCCCGATGTCGTCCTGTTCGCGGCGGCTCTGGCGCTGGCCTCGATCGCGGCCCCGCCGCCGGCGGCGGCGCAGCATCGTGGCTTCTTGGCCGGCGCGGTGGTCGGCGCCGTCGCGGGTGCCATCATCTCGCAAGGCATCGCCCGGGCCCAGCCGGGCTACGCCGGGCAACCGCGCGCCCGCCGCGCCGCGGCCCGGCCGCAGCGCGCCAGGACCGGCATGGCGACCCAGAAGAACAACGGGGCCCGACCGGTCTCCGATCCGTTCTCCGGGGTCGCGCCCGCCTCCACCACGCCGGTCGCCGGCAACTGAGCCGACCACACCGCAACCGCGTCGCCCGATCGTCGGAGGTCGACATGGTCCATCGCAACGCCGTCTCCGTCGCCGCCTCGCCGGCCACCCGGCCGCCGCGGAGTCGGCGCCCCGGCGCGACGCTCGGCGCAACGCTGCGGGCGACCGGAACAGCCGCGCTGCTGGCGCTGGGTGCCCTGCTGACGCTCGCCGGCACGGCGCCGGCCGCCGCCGAGGGCGGGCTCGCCATCGAGAAGCTGTTCGGCACCGTGCGCGGCTGGCAGGTCGGGTTCAGCAGCAGCGTCGGCGGCTGCGTGGCGGCGGCGACCTACAGGGACGAGACCACCGTGTGGATCGGCTTCGGCGACGAGAGCAGCCCCTACATCGCGTTCACCAACCCGAAGTGGCGGTCGATCCAGGTCAAGAGCGGCTACGACCTGCGCATCGAGACCCGGCGCACCATCTGGAACGGCCGTTTCTACGGCTTCGACCGCGGCACCGAGAAGGGCATCTTCACCACCGATCTGAAGGCCGAGTTCCTCGGCGAGTTCGCCGACTCGGCCGGCATCAAGGTGGTGCTGAACCGCGCCGTCATCGCCCAGCTCTCGCTCGACGGCTCGCGCGCCGCGCTCGGCGCCATTATCACCTGCCAGAAGAGCTTCCTGGAGGCCGCCGCCAAGGGCGGCACGACTCCGGAACGCAGCGACCGCGGGCGCGAGGAGGCCGAGGACGGCGGCAGCAAGTCGGGCACCGGCTTCTTCGTCTCCAAGGACGGCCATGTGCTGACCAATCAGCACGTCGTCGAGGGCTGCCGCCGAGTGAAGATCGCAGCCGTCGGCCAGAAGTCGGCGGGAGCCGACATCGTGGCCCGCGACAAGATCAACGACCTCGCTCTGCTGAAGACCACGGCGGTGCCCATCGTGGTGCCGGGCTTCCGGGCGCAGCCGCGGCTGGGCGAGCCGGTGTCGGTGTTCGGCTTCCCGCTGTCCGAGATCCTGTCGTCGTCGGGCAACTTCACCATCGGCAGCGTCACCGCCCTGGCGGGTCTCGGCGACGACACCCGCATGGTGCAGATCTCGGCGCCCGTGCAGCCCGGCAACAGCGGCGGCCCGCTGATCGACAAGTACGGCAACGTGATCGGCGTCATCGTCTCCAAGCTCAATGCCCTCGGCGTCGCGGCGGCGACCCGCGACATCGCCCAGAACGTCAACTTCGCCATCAAGGCGGCGATCGCGCTGAACTTCCTGGCCGCCAACGGCGTCGTGCCGGCCGAGGCGTCGACCACCCGCGAGATCCCGCCGGAAGCCGCCGCGGAGCTCGCCAAGACCTTCACGGTCCGCATCACCTGCGACTGAGACGGCGGGCGGCCGATGCGGAGGGGCACCGCAGCCCGTTCACCATCGCGACAGGGGGCCGGAACCGAAGCGGGCGATCGACGTTGAGTCGCGCATCCGACCGCGTCGGCCCCGTGTTCCGAGTGAGCCCATGACCCGATCCCGCGTGCAGGTCCGCCCGGCGCTTCTCGCCGCGGCGCTCGTCGCCGTTCCGCTCGCCGCCGTCCCGCTCGACGCCGTCGAGGCGGCCCTGCTGGTCAGGATCGACAAGTCGAGCCAGCGCATGACCGTGGTGGTCGACGGCGCGCCGCGCTATTCCTGGCCGGTGTCCACCGGCCGCGCCGGCTACAGCACCCCGAACGGCACGTTCTCGCCGACCCGGATGCATCGCTCCTACTTCTCGCGCAAGTACTACAACTCGCCGATGCCCTATTCGATCTTCTTCCATGGGGGCTATGCGATCCACGGCTCCTACGAGATCGCGCGGCTCGGCGGCCCGGCCTCGCACGGCTGCGTGCGGCTGCACCCGAGCAACGCCGCCACCCTGTTCTCGCTGGTCAAGCAGCACGGGACCGGCAGCACCCGCATCGTGGTCACCGGCGCGGCACCCGCCGGCCCGGCCCGGGCGCCGCGCGAGATGGCGCCGGTCGACGACGAGCCGGTGGTGTCGTATCGGCCGGTCAATCCCTACGGGGCTTATGGCGGGACCTACTATCAGCCCTATCAGCCGGCCCAGCCGTATGCGCCGCGCCCCTATCCGGGCGGCTATGCGCCTTATCGCTGGGGCTGGTGAGGCGGCCTCACGGCGGCGGATGAACCCCGCCGCGCCGATCATTCGGACCCGAGATCAGACCGTGCGGGCAATGCCGAGACCCGGCGCCGCATTGGCCAGCATGTCGGTCTGCTGCTGAAGCAGGCGTTGGAACAGCTCACGGGTGCCGGCATTGGCCCGGACCTTGTCGGTCATCGGCAGGCCGGGACCCTGGAGCGCGACGCCGAACTCGCTGCCGCTGACCGAGCCGTCGCCGTCGCCGTCGAGCGCATCGAACAGGGCGCGGCGGTCGGCCGACTGGCCTCCCAGCCCGGCCACCACGTCGTCGAACTCCGACTTGCCGATGCGGCCGTTGCCGTCCCGATCGAGCCGCGAGAAGAGCTGGCTGGACAGCGCCCCGGTGGCATTGCCGCGGGCCTGGAGAGCGAGCATCGCCCGCATGGTGTCGGGCGACACCGGATTGCTGCCCGGTGCCGCGGTGGCGGAGGGTGCTGCGGTGCCGGACGTCGCGGCGGCATCGGGCACCCCGAAGCCCGTCGCGGCCGGCGCGCCCGCAGGCTTGCCGCCCGAGGACACCACGTCCTTCAGCGACGACAGCAGATCGACGGCCGTGAGGGCCGCACCAGCGGCGAGAAGCATCATGGCGTGGCTCGTCCACAAGAGGTCCCGCCGACCGATTTGCAAGTCGCGTGCCGGCGAATTTCTCTTTTCGCATCAATGGCCGCTCACCATCGTGGACCGGCAGTCCCTGCCGCTCCGGGCGCGACGCGGGAAAATCCTGCCGCCCCTCGGCGTCGCCCGAGCCTTGAGCCGCCCGGCGATCTGCGGCACACCGGCGCATCGGTCCCGGCCCTCTCGGCCGGCGCCCCGTCCCGGACCGTCCAGCCATGACCCATCTGCCCCTCAAGATCGCTCCCTCCATCCTGTCGGCCGACTTCGCCCGCCTGGGTGAGGAGATCCGCGCGGTCGACGCCGCCGGCGCCGACTGGATTCATGTCGACGTGATGGACGGTCACTTCGTCCCCAACATCACCATCGGGCCGGACGTGGTGAAGGCGCTGCGGCCGCACACCGGCAAGCCCTTCGACGTGCACCTGATGATCGCGCCCTGCGATCCCTATCTGGCCGCCTTCGCGGCGGCGGGCGCCGACGTGATCACCGTGCATGTGGAGGCCGGGCCGCATGTCCACCGCTCGCTCCAGGAGATCCGCCGGCTCGGCAAGCGGGCCGGTGTCACCCTCAATCCCGGCACGCCGGAGAGCACGATCGAGCACCTGATCGACGACGTCGACCTAATCCTCGTGATGTCGGTCAATCCGGGCTTCGGCGGCCAGGCGTTCATCCCGGCCGCGCTGGAGAAGATCCGGCGGCTACGGGCGCTTGCCGGCGATCGGCCGATCGACATCGAGGTGGACGGCGGGGTGACGCCCGAGAATGCCGGCGCCGTCGCGGCGGCGGGCGCCAACGTGCTGGTGGCCGGCTCGGCGGTGTTCAAGGGGCGGACGCCGCAAGCCTATCGCGACAACATCGCGGCGATCCGGACGGCCGCGGCGGCGGCCCGCGGCGAGATCGCCTGATCGCGGAAGCGGCTCAGCCCGCCTCGCCGGCCACCCGGGCGGCGAGCGCGACCGCCTGCATGCGATTGTCCAGCCCGAGCCGGCGCAGCACTGCGGCGACGTGCAGCTTGGCGGTGTTGGCCGAGATGCCGAGCGCCTCGGCGATCTCGCCGTTGCTGCGCCCCTCGCCCAGCAGGGCGAAGACCTGGCGCTGACGCTTGGGGAGCTGGTCGACGATCGACAGCGGCTCGGAGGGCGCGGTCGCTTCGGCGCCACGCTCGGACGGCCGTACGGCGCCGGCGGCGGACGCCGGAGTTCCCTCGGGAGCCGCCGCTTGGGTCCGGGCGCCCTCGATCGAGCGCGCGATAGTGTCCTCGATGGTGTGCACGATGGCATCGAGCGCCGCCCCGGAGAGCGGCTCCGGCGCATGGCGGATGCGAAGCCCCGTGCGGCCGAGATCGGCCGGCAGCAGCTCGGACAGATCGAGATGCAGGAGCGTGGCCCCCCGCGGGCGGACGTCCGCGGTCGGCGCCGCGACCAGCAGAATCCAGCGGGTATCGCGCGACGAGCGGCACGGATACACGCAGGTGACGAGATCGCAATGCCCCTCGATCAACGCCTCGATCTGGCGGGCGCGATCGGCCGGACACAGGGACAGGTAGTTGAGGCCGCGACCACCGTCCGGCAGCGTCGCCCCGTTGGCCGGGTTGGGGTCGCGCCACGTCGCATCGGTGTCGACGATGGTACCGTCCGGATCGAGCACCGTGACGTTCGTCGCCAGGGCGCGCAGCGTCTCGAAGCGGGCCAGAGCGGTCGGCATGGCTGATCGCACCCGGGAGGTGTCGTCGAGCAGTCCCGTCACAGATCGTAAAGTGAGTTTGACGGGATCAGTTGTCAATCGAAACGATCAGTCGCGCAGCGCGCGGCTGGTCTACTCGGCCCCGAGGGCCGGCACCAGCGCGCGCTCGCCATGCAGGCGGGCGCCGAGCGCCACCGCCTGCATGCGGTTGTCGAGCCCGAGCCGGCGCAGAACCGCCGAGACATGCAGCTTGGCGGTGTTCATGGAGATGCCCAGCGTGTCGGCGATCTGGGCGTTGCTCATCCCCTCGCCCAGCAGCGCCAGCACCTGGCGCTGACGCCGGGGCAGCGACGCCGGCACCACCGTGGCGGCGATCCCGCGCGGCGCCGCGGCGGCCGCGTCGGCGGACAGCCGGCTCGCCCGCGGGCCGGCGAGACGCGCGAGCGCCTGCTCGACGGCTCGCACGATCGCGTCGGTGGTGTCGGCGGCCAGCACCTCGGGATGATGGGCGGCGCGCAGCGCCGCATCCCCCGGGTCGAACGGCAGCATGGCGGAGAGATCGAACCGGATCACCGCGATGCGTCGTGGCGGTGCCGCGGAGCGCGGAACCGCCAGCATCAGCACCCAGCAGCCGGACGCCGCCCGCCCCTCGCAGCGGCACACCGAGGTGAACACGTCGCAGCGGCCGGCGATGACGTCGGCGAGCCCGCTCGCCTGGTCGGGCGCGCAGCAGGCGAGGAACCGTGCCCCGATTCCGGCTTGGCGCGGATCGATGTCCATGGCGGCCACGAAGGCACGCCAAGCGCCGTTGATGTCGCGGATGGTCCCGTCGGAATCGAGGACCGCGACCTGGAGCGGGGCCGAGGTCAGCGTCTCGAACGGACCCGTCGGCATGGCCATGGAGCGGATACCGGATGTGCAGCGGAAGGCTCGGCCGGAGACTGGCCGCACGATCTGGTATGTAAGGTGCACTTGACAGTCAAGAGTGTCAACCGTGCAAACACCTAGTCGCCGGGTCTAGTCGGCGGCGGCTGGCCGGTCGCCGGCGCCCTGCTCCACTCGTCGGAGACGCAGACTTATTGGGGACGCAGGCGGACCGGCATCGTCACGGTCACCTGAAGGCCGAGACCGAAACTCTCATAGGAAATGGTGGCGCCGAGCCGGCGCCCCAGGGAGCGGATCAGGATCAGCCCCAGCCCGCCGTCCCGGCGCGGGTCGAACTCGGCCGGCAGCCCGATGCCGTCGTCGCTGACCGTGAGCGTCAGGGTCCCGACCGGATCGACGTGGCTGCCGATCTCCAGGATGCCGGGTATCCCGGCCGGATGAGCATGCTCGATGGCGTTGATGATCAGCTCGGTGGCGATCAGCGATAGCCTCGCCACGTCGACCCCCGGAAGCAGGCAGCGCGGCGCGATGTCGACGCGGATATCGAAGCGGCGGGCGCGCGCCATGCGTCCGACGATCTGCTCGCACAGCTCGAGCAGGACCGCACCGAAATCGATCCGGTGCAGCGACGTCGAGGGAACGATCCGCCGATGCAGGCTGAGCATCGTCTCGATGCCCGCCACGGTCTCGGCCATCAGGATCGCGGCGGCTTCGGACGAGGGCGGCCGTTCCGATGGCTCGAAGGAGCCGGCGCGAACCTCGAGCAAACCGTGCGCCAAGCGCCGGACGACGGCGCGCTGGGAACTGTCGACGACGGGGTCGGCGTGATCGTCGAGATCGCTGTCGAGCGTGCTCATGACATCACCTCGACCAAGTATAGTCGAATATTTTTACAACCTACAACGTAATTCTCTTCACGATCCCGATATACAAATGTCCCAGCGGCAATGAAATACAATCTATATGCTTTAAACTTACACTCATCACTGGAGACACAATGAGACGTCGATTTACTGTAGGAGGTAGACAATAGAGGCATCGAATGAGTATAAGTATCAATTATTGCTTATTGCTCAATCGGCGTCATTGACGCATTTCGATAATCGGCCTAGCCTCACTCCAGTAAAGTGTGCGGCTCACCGCGAGGCAAGCAATGGCGGATCTCTCCCGCCCCGAGCGGCTTCAGATCATGTTGTCGCCGGCGGAGCTGAAGGCTCTGGACGACTGGCGTTTCTCCCGGCGCATGCCGAGTCGTGCGGCGGCCGTCCGCGAGCTGCTGCGGCGCGGTCTGGCGAGCGAAGGCTTCCTGGAGGCCGACAGGCAGACCAAGTCGCAGGAATTCGGCGTCATCGCCAGCACCGGCGAGCCGAACGACAGTCTCTGACACGAGATCCGAGAACCGGCTGATCAATTCGGTGGTCATCCCGGGGCGGCGTGCGGCGCCGACCCCGGAATCCGGCCGAGAGCTGGGAGTCTACCGCGGGATGACGTGTTTCGCTGGGTTCCGGGTTCGCGGCGCCCGGCCGGTCCCGGCCATCCGCGTCTTTGTCGCGGCTCGGCTTAAAGTCGTCCGGTACAAGGCGGGCGTGACGAGGCAGCATCGGCGGCCATCGGTGTAAAGCCCCGGTCGACCGGGCGGCTCTCCGAATGATTCATGGCCGCAGCGGGGGGGATCTGCTAGAGCCCCGGCATTCCCACCACACCAGCCCCCTCCGCACGAGCACCACGATGATTCCGCGTTACACCCGTCCCGAGATGGCGGCGATCTGGGACCCGCAGACCCGCTACCGCATCTGGTTCGAGATCGAGGCGCATGCCGCCGACGCCATGGCGGTGCTCGGCATCGTGCCGGTCGAAGCCGCCCGCACCATCTGGGCGAAGGGCCGTGACGCCGTCTTCGACGTCGCCCGCATCGACGAGATCGAGCGGGTCACCAAGCACGACGTCATCGCGTTCCTGACCCATCTGGCCGAGATCGTCGGGCCGGAGGCGCGCTTCGTCCACCAGGGCATGACCTCCTCCGACGTGCTCGACACCTGCCTCGGCGTCCAGCTCGCCCGCGCCGCCGATCTCCTGATCGCCGATGTCGACGCCCTCCTGGCCGCCATCGCGCGGCGCGCCTTCGAGCACAAGCTGACCCCGACCATCGGCCGCTCGCACGGCATCCATGCCGAGCCGACCACCTTCGGGCTCAAGCTGGCGGTCGCCTATGCGGAGTTCACCCGGGCCCGCGCGCGCCTGGTCGCCGCCCGCCGCGAGGTCGCCACCTGCGCCATCTCGGGGGCGGTCGGCACCTTCGCCCAGATCGACCCGCGGGTGGAGGCGCATGTCGCCGAGAGGATGGGCCTCGCGGTCGAGCCCGTGTCGACCCAGGTGATCCCGCGCGACCGCCACGCCATGTACTTCGCGACGCTGGGCGTGGTCGCCTCGTCGATCGAGCGGCTGGCGGTCGAGATCCGCCATCTCCAGCGCACCGAGGTGCTGGAGGCGGAGGAGTTCTTCTCCGAGGGGCAGAAGGGCTCCTCGGCGATGCCCCACAAGCGCAATCCGGTGCTGTCCGAGAACCTCACCGGCCTCGCCCGCATGGTGCGCGCCTATGTGACGCCGGCGCTCGAGAACGTGGCGCTGTGGCACGAGCGCGACATCTCGCACTCCTCGGCCGAGCGGATGATCGGGCCGGACGCCACGGTGACGCTCGATTTCGCCCTCGCCCGCCTCACGGGTCTCGTCGACAAGCTCGTGGTTTATCCCGAGAACATGAAGAAGAATCTCGACCGGCTGGGCGGGCTGGTGCACTCCCAGCGGGTTCTGCTGGCGCTTACGCAAAAGGGCGCAAGCCGCGAGGAGTCCTACCTTTTCGTCCAGCGCAATGCGATGCGCGTGTGGCGCGGCGAGGCGACCGACTTCATGGCTCTCCTGAAGGCCGACCCGGACGTCCGGGCCAAGCTCTCGGACGCCGAGATCGAGTCGCTGTTCGACCTCGGTCACCACCTGAAGCACGTCGACACCATCTTCCGCCGGGTGTTCGGGCGGGCGTGAGCGCTCGCCCCTCTCCACGGTCGCGGGAACCCGCCGGCGGGCACTCGCCTTCGCGTTGAAGTGGACCAGAGGGCGGTCTATTTCTGTGAAGGGACTCGGGGGACTAAGACCCGCGCTTGCCGACTGACGGGAGACGATTATGGCCGCCAAGCAGTCCCTGACCGTGACCCTGTCGGACGAGCTGATGCGCATGGTCCGTGACCGGGTGGCCTCGGGAGCCTATGCGGACGAAAGCGAGGTCGTCCGCGACGGGTTGCGGGCTCTCCAATTGCGCGATGCCGTCGTCGAGCGGTGGATCGCGGACGACGTTGCTCCGGCCTTCGACCGGGTGGCGAGCGGCCAGGAGCCGCTGATCCCGGCATCGGAGGTGTTCGGGGGCCTCGAAGCGCGCCATCGCAGCAATCGCGGCTAGCCTCAGCCATGGCGGCGCAGCTCTTCTTTACCGAAGCTGCGCAAGCCGACCTGGACCAGCTCTTCGCCTGGATCGCGGCGAGGGCCGGCGAGGAGCGTGCCCGCGCCTATGTGGGTCGGATCGAGCGCGCCTGCCACGGTCTACTGCCGTTTCCGCAACCAGTCACCGCCCGCGACGATGTCCGCCCAGGGCTGAGGATCGTCGGCTTCGAGCGCCGGGTCTCGATCGCGTTCACCGTCCGTGGCGGCGACGTGATCGTGCTGCGCATCCTCTACGCCGGCCGCAACCTCGGTGGGGCCTTCGGACCAGAGGCATGATCCGCCTGCGACGCCCGTCTGTCCTGCCGCGGCGGATTGCGTTACACATCGCGAGACATGGACGAATCCTGCGTGGCCGCGCCGGCGGCCCCCCGCATCTTGGTGTTCGACTCGGGGCTCGGCGGCCTCACGGTGCTGCGCGAGGTGGTCGCGGCGCGCCCGGACGCCCGCTACGTCTACGCCGCCGACGACGCCTTCTTCCCCTATGGCCGCCACGGCGAGGCGGCGCTGACGACCCGCCTGGTGCCGCTGATGGGCGAGCTCCTCGCCACTCACCGGCCCGACCTCGTGGTCATCGCCTGCAACACCGCCTCGACCCTGGTGCTGCCGCATCTGCGCGCCGCCCACGGGGTGCCATTCGTCGGCACCGTGCCGGCCATCAAGCCGGCCTGCACGGCGTCGCGGAGCCGGCTGGTCTCGGTGCTCGGCACCGAGGCGACCGTAAAGCGCGAGTACACCCGCGCCCTCATCCGCGACTTCGGCCAGGGCTGCGCCGTGACGCTGGTCGGCTCCGCCCATCTGGCCACCATCGCCGAGGCGGCGCTGCGCGACGAGCCGGTGGAGGAGGCGGCGATCGCCCGCGAGATCGCCCCCTGCTTCGTCGCCGACGGCGACCGCCGCACCGACACGGTGGTGCTGGCCTGCACCCACTATCCGCTGCTGCGCGACCGTCTGGAGGCGGCGAGCCCGTGGCCGGTCGACTGGGTCGATCCGGCGCCGGCGATCGCCCGCCGGGTGGTCGACCTCCTGGCCCGCGCCGGGGCCGGCCGGCCACCGGCCGCCGGGCTCGCCCGCCACGCCGGGGTGGACGACCTCGTCTTCACCTCGGGCCGCGCGCCCTCCCCGGCCCTGCGGCGGGCGGTCGCCCGTTTCGGGCTGCGGCTGCCGGCGGCGCACCGGCGCACCGGGCCCGAGGCGCTGACCTGCGCCGCCAAGTAGGCGCCGC
Source organism: Rhodoplanes sp. P11 (assembly GCF_964266735.1). Classification (NCBI taxonomy): domain Bacteria; kingdom Pseudomonadati; phylum Pseudomonadota; class Alphaproteobacteria; order Hyphomicrobiales; family Nitrobacteraceae; genus Rhodoplanes; species Rhodoplanes sp. P11. The sequence goes on along the minus strand of NZ_CAXWGY010000001.1, from coordinate 1,327,260 downwards.
GCCGGCTGCGGTTTGACATTTCGCCGGAACCTCCTAAAAACCTCCCCGTCACGCGGGCCGCAACGGCCCGCGCGGCGTTTCGCGACCCGTGGCCGGCGCCTGCGCAAGGTGGTCGGCCTGTCGGTTCCAGCCGGTGGCTGGAGCACAGGAGGGCGCGATCCTCCCGGTCCCGTCGACGGCGGGACTTTCAGCAACAAGGCGGGCGCTACCCCGCCGACGAGGACGCGATGACCAAGCGCATCGAGGCGAAGTACAAGATCGATCGCCGTATGGGCCAGAACATCTGGGGCCGCCCGAAGAGCCCCGTGAATCGCCGCGAGTACGGCCCCGGCCAGCACGGCCAGCGCCGCAAGGGCAAGCTCTCCGACTACGGCGTGCAGCTCCGCGCCAAGCAGAAGCTCAAGGGCTACTACGGCAACATCTCCGAGAAGCAGTTCCACGGCCTCTACGACGAGGCGATCCGGATGAAGGGCGACTCGGGCGCCAACCTGATCGGCCTCCTGGAGCGCCGGCTCGACGCCGTCGTGTTCCGCGCCAAGTTCGCGGCGACCCCGTTCGCGTCCCGCCAGCTCATCAACCACGGCCACATCAAGGTGAACGGCCGTCGCGTCAACATCCCGAGCTATCGCTGCAAGGTCGGCGACGTGATCGAGGTGAAGGACAAGTCGAAGCAGCTCGCCGTGGTGCTCGAGGCGACGCAGCTCGCCGAGCGCGACGTGCCCGAGTACATTGAGGCCGACCACGGCAAGATGACGGCCAAGTTCGTCCGCGTCCCGACGCTGGGCGACGTGCCCTACGCGGTGCAGATGGAGCCGAACCTGGTGGTCGAGTACTACTCGCGCTGATCGCTCCGGCGCGACATTCCGGAACACGGAAGGCCGGTCGCCCCCGGCGACCGGCCTTTTTCGTGGCGGACGGCGCCGTCCGCCCGCGCGCTCAACGCTTCCGCCACACCGCGTCGACGCTGAGCGGGCCACCGCCCGCGCAGGCGAAGTACAGGAAGATGAAGCAGAACAGCACCGCCGCCTCGCCGTTGTTGCCGAGCGGGAAGAAGCCGCGCGGGGCATGGCCGATGAAGTACGCGAAGGCGAGCTCGCCCGACAGGATGAAGGCGGTGAGCCGGGTGTAGAACCCGGCGAGCAGCAGCGCCCCGAACACGATCTCGATGGCACCGGCGATCCAGTACAGCGAGAACAGGCCGGGTCGCTGCATGGCCACCGGCCAGCCGAAGAACTTCGACAGCGGATGCTGAAGCAGAAGCAGCGCCGTCATGATCCGCACGAGACTGAGGACCAGCGGGGCGAAACGGTCGGCGAGACGATCGATCTGCACGGGGGTCGGCTCCTTCGGGGGTGAGCCGCTGGCCTCCGCGGTGCCCGCCGGGGTGATCCCGAGCGACGCTCCGCCGGCGCGCGGCGCCACGCCGTCCACCGCCATGGCGGACTCGGTCGCGGCCCGCGAGTTTGGCGCGACGCGCAAGTCCGCTACAAGCCGAAGCTTCTGGAGATGCTGAACAGGAGGCGACCCGTGCGTCCGCTGCTCTCGTCGTGGCCGTTCTCGTCCTGGGTGGTGTGGGCGCTGCTGTCGGCGCTGTTCGCGGCGCTGACGGCGGTGCTGGCCAAGGTCGGCGTCACGGCGGTGGCGCCCGACGTCGCCACCTTCGTGCGCACCCTGGTGGTCGCCGGGGTGCTCGCGGTGCTGCTCGTGGTCACCGGCCAGTGGCAGCCGCCGGGCAGCATCCCGGGCCGCGCCTGGCTGTTCCTCGGCCTGTCGGGGCTCGCCACCGGCGCCTCGTGGCTGTGCTACTTCCGCGCTCTCGATCTCGGCGACGTCGCCCGGGTGGCGCCGCTCGACAAGCTCAGCGTCGTGCTGGTGGCGGTGCTCGGCGTCGTGGTGCTGGGCGAGCGGCTGTCGGGGCTGAACTGGCTCGGGGTCGGCCTGATCGCGGCCGGCGCCCTCCTGGTCGCCTACAAGGGCTGAGAGCCGCGCGAGACGGCGTCGGGCTCGCGGCGCAGCACGAAGAAGAACGGCGCCGGCAAGCCGCGCAGATCCATCAGGCCAAGCCGGGTGTCCGCATCGACGGTGCGGAACACGTCGCAGATCGGCTGCCGGTCGTAGATCATCGCGGCGCCGACGCGGCCCCGCCAGGCGAGGCACCGCAGCCGCGCCGCCGGGCGGCGGGTGCGGAGCAGCGGCCACGCGGCCCGGAACATCGCGGCGACCGCCGGCGTGCGCAGCACCGCCGCGCCGGTGAGCCCGGGCCAGCGCACCAGGAGGCCGACCGGCAGCCGCGCCGGGTCGAGCGCCACCGGCGGCGCGCCGGGCCTGGCGAACAGCAGCGGATGCACGGTCTCGGGGTCGACGAAAGCCTTGCCGTGCCAGCCGAGCGCCTCCAGCAGCCCGTCCAAGGGATGCCCTGTCGGCAGGCCAGCGCCGCGCCAACGGCCGATCATGTCGGCCACCGTCGGAGCCGGCAGGGCATCGAAGAGCGAGAGCGCCTGCTCGGCCGTGGTGCCGGCCTGGAGCCGTGCCAGCCGGGCCGCGGCGCCCTCCTCCACCGCCATCAAGCGCCGCCCGACTTGCCGGTCTCGCCGCCCGCGGGAGCCGCGGGCGATGCGGTGACGGACGACGTGCCGGCCCCGGCGGACGGTGCGCCCACCGCATCGCCGGCACCCGGGCCGGCACGCTCGGCAGCGCGCTCGGCCCGCCAGCGCTTGAACTCGAACACCGCGAACCAGAACCAGTTGGGCGGCCACCACAGGACCGGCCCTTTGGTGTCGTGCCAGAGAAATCCGCGACCCTTGAAATAGTACATGCGACGCCTCCGAAACGAGGCGCGACCGTAGAGCATTTTTCCGGCGAGCGGCAGCCGGAGCGCCACGGACATCCGGCGCTGCGGACATCCGGCGCCGCGCCGCCCAGCGGCGCCCCGGAACGACGGCGCACGATAACCCGCAAACAGCGTCAGAACTTCACCACGATGTCCTCGTCGCGGACGATGAACTGGCAGGCGAGCCGGTAGGGCGGCGGCAGGTCGCTGACCTCGGCGGCGCGCACCTGGTCGGGCGTGATCTTGCCGGCGAGGCGGAGCACCGTCTTCTCTTTCTCGGTCAGATGCACGGCGAGCGGCGCCTTGTCGGACAGGACCGACACCTCGCAGGCGCAGGAGCCGCACTCGCCGTTCTCGCATTCGAAGTGGATCGGGACCTTGTGCTCCTTGGCGACGGACAGGAGCGTGCGGGTATCGCCGGCGACCGCGTAGACGGTCACGTCCTTGGGCATCGCGGGCGAGGTGAAGGTGACGTCGGCCATGGGTGTCTCGCAGACGGGATGGGTTTCGACGACAGTGTCGACCGCCCGCCCCTCGCAATCGGCGTGCCATCCGCAGATCGCTATGCCGAACCCCGTTCGGCCACGCCCGGCGGGCACGCGGCGCACGGCGTCAGGACATCGTGTGGGATTCACGACAGCGGCGTCGTGTTCCGGATGTCGCATCGTGTCGGCAAGCCGCCACGTCGAGCGGCGCCGCCGGAACGGCTGCACGGAACAGCCGTGACGAGACCGCGTTTTTACCGCAGGCCGCTGCTGCGGCTGGAGCGCCGCCGATGGCGGCGGCGCCGCGGAGGCATCGCATGAGCGTCTTGTGGATCATCCTGATCGGCTTCGTGGCCGGCATTCTGGCGCGGCTTCTGTCGCCCGGCCCCAACAAGCCGGCCGGCTTCATTCTGACCACGCTGCTCGGTATCGCCGGGGCGTTCGTCGCCACCTGGATCGGCCAGACCATCGGCTGGTACCGCATGGACCAGAGCGCCGGCTTCATCGGCGCGACGCTCGGCGCCGTGCTGGTGCTGTTCGTGTGGAACCGTCTCGTGGTGGCGCGTCGCATCCCCGATCCGAGTGCCGAGCGCCGATGGTTGTGAGACGAGCGCCAGCAACGGCGACGTGAGATGGTCGCGCGTCGCCGCGAACACTTTGCGACAGCTTCTTGATACCTCGATCGAGGGCGCGTATTCGCGTTGGACGTGTCTTTACCTCCCATTAACCCTGAGCGCGTCATTCATCGGCTCGAAAGAGGGACAGGAGGTTGTAGATGTCTCAGACACTCCAGGAGCGCATTCGCGAGCGCGCCTATCACATCTGGAACGGCAGCGGCCGCCCCGACGGCCGCGACGAGCAGTTCTGGCTTCAGGCGGAGCGCGAGATCCTCGCCGAGACCGCGACCGCGTCGGTGAGCACGACGTCGGTGAGCACCACGACCGTGCCGGCGGCGCCGGCCGAAGAAAAGGCCGCGCCCACCGTGACGATCGCGCCGGCCGAGGAGCCGGTCGCCAAGAAGGCCCCCAAGAAGGCCGCGCGTCTCGTCGCCAAGGCCAAGGCGGCCGCCGCCAAGCGCACCGGCGCCGACGCCACCCCGCTGGTGGAGGCCACCTCCATCGTGCCGCTGCCGGGCCAGCCCGCCGTCCCGGCCGCCGCCAAGCCGGCCACCATCCCGGCCGCCACGCTCGCCAAGGCGGCTCCGAAGTCGGCCGCGAAGTCGGCCACGAAGCCGCGTCTGCGCGCCGCCCGCTGACGCAGCACGGCGGAGCCGAGAAAGATCTGAAAAAGGCGCGGGACCCGCGGGTCCCGCGCCTTTTCGTTCCGCCCCGAGGCGCGGCCCTCGCCCTGATGGATCAGTCGATCAGCGACAGGAATTCCTGGCGCGTCGCGGTGTTGTCGCGGAACACGCCGGTCATCCGGCTGGTCACCATGTCGGTGTCGTGCTTGTGGACGCCGCGCGTCGTCATGCAGTGGTGCTGCGCCTTGATCACCACGGCGACGCCCTGCGGCTCCAGCACCTCCTGGATGGTGTCGGCGATCTGAGCCGTCATCTTCTCCTGGATCTGAAGCCGCTTGGCATAGACCTCGACGAGCCGCGCCAGCTTCGAGATGCCGACCACGCGGCCGTTCGGCACATAGGCGACCCAGGCGCGGCCGATGATCGGCACGATGTGGTGCTCGCAATGGCTCTCGAAGCGCACGCCGCGCAGCACCACCATCTCGTCGTAGCCGCCGGTCTCCTCGAAGGTCTTGCGCAGGATGGCGGCCGGGTCCTCGTCGTAGCCGCGGAAGAACTCCTCGTAGGCGCGCGCCGCCCGCGCCGGCGTCTCCAGCAGTCCCTCGCGATCGGGATCGTCGCCGGTCCAGCGCAGGATGGTGCGGAACGCCGCCTCCACCTCGGCGCGCGACGGCCGCTCGATTCGCGGACGTCCGGCGTCCTTCTTCCGCTTCGCCATGGTGTCTATCACCTGCACGGCCGGGGTCATGTCGTCTCCTCTCGTATAGAGCGGAGCGGATACGACGGAAAGCCGTCGCCGGATCATAGGACCGTCGCGACCGACGCCGGTCGAGACGCTGGCGAACCCGCGGCACGCCGGCGCCGCGGCCCCGCTGCTGGCGCGGAGCTGCGTCCGGACGTCACGGGGCGGCGCCGGTGATCCACCCGGCCGGTATCGGCGTATTAGGCGAGACAACCCCGTTCGACAGGATCGTCTCGTGCCCTACGTCGCCTCCTATGCCGCCGCCCTGGTGTCCTTCGTGATCATCGATGCCGTGTGGCTCTACACCATGAGCGGCCTGCTCTACCGACCGACCCTCGGCGACATTCTGCTGGAGGCGCCGCGGATGATGCCCGCCGTGGTGTTCTACCTGCTCTTCCCGATCGGCCTCGTGGTGTTCGCCATCGTGCCGGCGCTGCGCGGCGGCGGCCTCGTTCCGGCGATCGCGCTCGGCGCGCTGTTCGGGGCGCTCGCCTACGCCACCTACGACCTCACCAACTACGCGACGCTGCGCAACTGGACGCTGCAACTCACCGTCGCCGACATCGTGTGGGGCGGCCTGCTGTCGGGCATCGCGGCGGCCTGCGGCTATCTCGCCGCCAACGCGGTGCGCGGAACGATCGCGGCCTGAACCGACTTCCTCATCGCTACACGGCCGGATCAGCCATCCCGGCCGTGTTCACGGCCCTGGCTTCGTCGCTGTACGCCGCTGCAGGCGGGACGAGGCCGGGGCCGTGACCCTCTCGGGACGTCGTCCCGGCCGGGTCCACTCTTCGCCTCCTCGACCATCCCTCATCAAACAAAAGGGCCACGACCGCGCGGTCGTGGCCCTTTCTGTTGGATTGCCTGCAAGCAGACGCAGGCTCGCTCGCTCAGCCGGCCGTCGGAGCCAGGCGATAATGGCTGACGCCCCACTCCTCGCCGGCGGCATGGCCGAACAGGCCGGCAGTCGCCAGGAAGAACAGCCGCCAGCGGCGCGCCCACAGGGCGGCGTCGGCGCCGTAGACCTCGGCCAGGATCGGGTCGATGCGGTCGCGATTGCGGTCGAAATTGGCGAGCCAGTCCTCGGCCGTGCGGGCGTAGTGGACGCCGTTCCACCGCCACTCCTGCTCGACCGAAAAGAGATCGTCGAACGACCGCACCAGCCCGTGGCTCGGCATGATGCCGCCGGTGAAGAAGTGGCGGGCGATCCAGTCGGCGGGGTCGCGATGATCGAACCGATACGGCGCGGCGCGGTGGCTGAACACGTGCAGGAACAGCCGGCCGTCCGGGGCGAGCCAGCCGCGCACGCGGCCGAGCAGCGCCCGCCAGTTGGCCATGTGCTCGAACATCTCCACCGACACCACGCGGTCGAACCGCGCGGCCGGCACGAAGGCGTTCATGTCGGCGGTGATCACCGTCAGGTTGCGCAGCCCGCGCGTCGCCGCCTGCGCCTCGATGAAGGCGCGCTGCGAACGCGAGTTCGACACCGCGGTGATGCGGGCGCCCGAAAACCGCTCGGCCATGAACAGCGACAGCGAGCCCCAGCCGCAGCCGAGCTCCAGAATCGTCTGGCCGTCGGCGAGCCCGGCGTTCTCCACCGTCGCGGCGAGCGCCAGCTCCTCGGCCTCGGCCAGCGTCTCGCCGCCGCCCGGATACAGGCCGCACGAGTATTTTCGCCGCGGTCCCAGAACCAGATCGAAGAACGCCGCCGGCACCTCGTAGTGCTGGGCGTTGGCCTCGCCGGTGTGGAGCGCGATCGGGTGCTCCGCCATGGCGGCGGCGAAGCGGCGGTCGATCTCCGGACCGGCGGCGCGCAGGCGCTGGCGCGTCTTGCCGACCAGCATGGCGATGCCGGTGCGGGTGACGAGATCGGGAATCGGCAGGCGCTCGGCGCCTCCGATGGCGGCGGCGATCAGGCTCATCGGGTCTCTTCCGTGACGGGGGCGGGACGGGGCGGACGCGGAAAGAACGCGCTGGTGCGCGCCTGATAGGCCCGGAAGGCGGCGCCGTGGCGGGCCAGCATGTGCTCCTCCAGCGGCGGGATGCCGGAGACGTGGACGAGGAGCCAGTACATGCAGGCGGGGCCGAGGACGGCGAGCCAGCCGACCCAGTAGCCGCCGGAGACGTCGAGTGCGATCACCGCGACGCCGACCCAGGTCAGCCACTCGAAGAAGTAGTTGGGATGGCGCGACCAGCCCCACAGGCCGTCGTCGCAGATGCGGCCCCTGCCGACGCCGGCGCGGGCCGCCCGGAAGGCGCGGAGCTGGCGATCCGCCACCGCCTCGCCGGCGATGCCGGCGACCGCCAGCAGCGCGCCGACGAGATCCTGCGGGCCGAGACCGGGCGAGGGATTGTGGGCCGCGAGGATCGCCGCCGCGATCATCGGCAGGCTGACCAGCACCTGGATCTGGAGGAACAGCGCCATCCGGCGCGGCGCATCGCGGCCCCACTGCTGGCGCAGCGCCGCGTAGCGCGGATCGTCGTGGCTCGCCCGGGCGCGCGCCGCGATGTGGCTGCCGAGCCGCAGCGACCACGCGGCGACCAGCACCGCCACCAGGAGCTGCCGGCCGCTCGGTGCCGCGCCGAGCGGCGCCAGCGCCGCGCCGGCACCGACGAGGCCGAGCCCGAAGGTCCAGAACGTATCGACCCAGCCGGCATTGCCGGTGCGGCGCTCCACGACGGTGGCGATCGACATCACCATGGAGAACGCCACCGCCGCGACCAGCAGCGCGACGACGAGCGAGAGCACCAGCATGGCCGCCGCTCCGCCCTAGAGACGCACGAAGGGCTGGAGCACCCGGCCGATAAGCCCGTTGAGCCGCAGCCGTCCCTGCATGGCGACAAGGCACACGCACTCGACGCCCGGCTCCACCACCGGCGAGTGATCGACCTCGTCGTCGGCCTCGTCGACATCGCCCGGGCCGAAGCGGCCGTGCTCGTGGCGGAACGCCCCGGTGAGCACGCAGGTCAGCTCGGTGCCGGTGTGGGTGTGGTCGGGCAGCGTGGTGCCGGCCGCCGCCTTGAGCAGGAACACCCGCCCGCCCGGCAGCGTCGGCGCGTCGACCTGGCGCCACCAGACGCCGGGGCCGACCCAGCGCCAGGGGCCGAGCTCGTAACCGGCGAGGAGCCGCGCATGGGCGGGCAGCAGGCCGCGGATGTCGGCCGCGGCACCGCCGTCGGCAGGACGCTCCGCCGTGTCCACCGGCTGCCGCCGGACAGGCGCCGATGCCGGCACGGCCTCTGGTGCGTCGAGACGGGCGAGCACGCGGTCGAGGCCGCCGGCCGCGATCTCGGCGGGGGCGACGTCGTCGAGCAGCACGCCGCCGGTCAGCTCCAGCAGGCGGACGGCACGCCGGCAGCTGGGGCAGGCGGCGAGATGCGCCGCCACCACCAGCATGCGGCCTTCGTCCAGCGTGCCGGCCGCGAAGGCGGCGAGCGTCGCGTCGCTCGGATGGTGGGACAAGGTCATGTCAGGTCACCCAGCAGAATCCGCATGCGGTTCATGGCAAGACGCAGCCGCGACTTGACGGTTCCGAGCGGAATGTCGAGGAGGCCGGCGATGTCGCCATGCGCCCGGCCCTCGAAGAACGACAGTTCGACGATCCGGCGCTGCTCGCCGGGGAGATGATCGAGCGCGGCGCGCACCCGCTGCTCGCGCTCCGCCGTCACCACGGCGTGGTCGGGCGCCGCCACCGGCTCGGGCTCCGGCTCCTCGGCCTGGGCATGCAGGGCCTCGCGGCGCTGCCGCCGTGCCGCGTCGATGCGCAGGTTGCGGGCGATGGCGAAGATCCAGGCGGAGGCCCCGGCCCGCGCCGGATCGAACAGCGCGGCTTTCCGCCACACCGTCACCAGCGTCTCCTGGGCCAGCTCCTCGGCCAGATCGGCGGCGGTGCCGGACCGCATCAGGAACGCCTTCACGCGCGGCGCATAATGCCCGAACAGGGCCGCGAACGCCGCGCGGTCCTGGCGCGCCGCGATGGCCTGGATCAGCCGATCGAAATCCTGCACGCCGTCCGACGTCCTTTCGATGATCGCCATCCCCTCCCCCGACCGGCGCGGCCGCACGGGCGGTGCCCGCGGCAGCACGCCCGGCTGCCGCAGGACCGCGAGCGCAGCCCTGGAGGGAGTCTTAACGGGTATGGTGGTCCGGACAAGCATGCCCCCACTACGGCACGCCGCCGGGCTTGGATCAGTCCCCCCGCTGCCCGCGAGCTGCCGGCCCGGGTGATCCAACGGTATTGTTGGGCCGTACACCGCCTCGACCGCACGGCCGGCGACAGCGCCGTCCGACGGCGGCAGGGGGGCGAGGATGCAGGAGACGGGCGGCGATCGCCTGAAGATCGCGGTGATCGGCACCGGCATATCGGGCCTGTCGGCCGCCTGGCTGCTGGCGCGCCGCCACGACGTGACGGTGTTCGAGCGGGCCGACCGCGCCGGCGGCCACTCCAACACGGTGCGCACCCCGCCGGCCCATGGCGGCGTGCCGGTCGACACCGGGTTTATCGTTTATAACGAGCAGACCTATCCGAACCTGACGGCGCTGTTCGCGCATCTCGGCGTGCGGACGCAGCCGACCGAGATGTCGCTGTCGGTGTCGCTCGACGACGGTGCCCTCGAATACGGCGGCGGCAGCTTCGGGGCGCTGCTGGCGCAGCCGCGCAACCTGCTGCGGCCGCGCTTCTGGTCGATGCTCGCCGGCGTGCTGCGCTTTTACCGTGCGGCGCCGCGCGATCTCGGCGGGCTCGACGAGGCACATGTGACGCTCGGCGACTATCTGCGCCGCAACGGCTACTCGCGCGCCTTCCGCGACGACCACCTGCTGCCGATGGCGGGCGCCATCTGGTCGGCGGCGCCTTCCGAGATGCTGGACTATCCGGCCGCCGCGTTCATCCGCTTCCACGACAACCACGGCCTGCTGAAGCTGCGCGACCGGCCGGTGTGGCGCACCGTGACGGGCGGCAGCGCCAGCTATGTGGAGCGCTTGACGCGCGACTTCGCCGATCGCATCCGGCTCGACCGCGGCGTCGCCCACCTGCGCCGCGAGCCGGACGGCGTCGTCGTCACCGACCAGACCGGCGAGGCGCATCGCTTCGATCACGTCGTGGTGGCGACGCATGCCGATCAGGCGCTCGCCATGCTGGCCGATCCGAGCCTCGACGAGCGCGCCTTGCTGGGCGCCTTCCGGTACAGCCGCAATATCGCCGTTCTCCACGCCGACGATACGCTCATGCCCAAGCGGCGCGCCGCGTGGTCGAGCTGGAACGTGATCGGGACCCGCACCGGCCCCGATGATCGGCCCCGCGTCACCGTCACGTACTGGATGAATCGGCTGCAAGACCTGCCGGCCGAGACGCCGCTGTTCGTGACGCTGAATCCGCCGCGGCCGCCGCGTGCCGGCAGCCTGATCCACACCGAGATGTACGAGCATCCGCTGTTCGATCTCGCCGCCCACGCGGCGCAGCGCCAGCTCTGGTCGCTCCAGGGCGTGCGCAACACCTGGTTCTGCGGCGCCCATTTCGGCGCCGGCTTCCACGAGGACGGATTGCAGGCGGGGCTCGCGGTCGCCGAGGCGATCGGCGGCGTGCGCCGCCCGTGGTCGGTGCCCAACGAGAGCGGCCGCATCCCGCTCGATCCGGCGCGCCCGCGCGTGCCGCAGCCGACGTTGCCGGCATGACCGTCTCGGCCATCTACACGGGTGCCGTTGTTCATCGCCGCCTCGCGCCGCGGTCGCACGCGCTGCGCTACCGCTGCTTCTGGCTGTTGCTCGATCTCGCCGAGATCGACGCCCTTGCGGCGCGGCTGCGCCTGTTCTCGCGCGACGGCTTCAACCTGTTCACGTTCCGCGATGCCGACCACGGTGCCGGGACCGACGAGCCGCTGCGCGCCCAGATCGACCGCATGCTGGCCGAGGCCGGCGTCGACATCACCGGCGGATCGGTGCAGATTCTCTGCATGCCCCGGGTGCTGGGCTACGTCTTCAACCCGCTGAGCGTCTACTTCTGCCGGCGCGCCGACGGCACGCTGGCGGCGGTGGTCCACGAGGTGACCAACACGTTCGGCGAGCGCCACTCCTACGTGATCCCGGCGGAACCGGAGCGCAGCGGCGCCGTTCGCCAGACGTGTGACAAGCTGTTCTACGTCTCGCCGTTCATGGACATGGACCTGCGATACGAGTTCCGCATCGCACCGCCGGGCCGCTCGGTCGCCGTGGCGATCCGGGCCGACAAGGCCGGCAAGCCGGTGATCGTCGCGGCGCTCACCGGGCATCGCCGCGAGCTCGGCGACGGAACGCTGCTGAAGACGTTCCTGCTTCACCCGCTGGTCACCGCCAAGGTGATCGCGGCGATTCATTGGGAGGCGTTGAAGCTGTGGCGCAAGGGCATCGGGCTACGGCCCCGCCCGGCCCCGCCGACGCGCCCCGTGACCATCGTGCGGAGCGGATCATGACTCACCTGTCCTCCTGCGACCTGTCCTCCTGCGAGGCGCCCTCCCATGCGCCGGCGGCACCCGCCGCCGAGCCGGCCGCCGTGCTGCGCCGGCGCAAGCTGACCCACCGCCTGCTCGCCCGGGTGCTGCGCCGGCTCGATGTCGGCACCCTGACGGTCGAGCTGCCGAATGGCGTGCGCATCGCCCATCGCGGCCGCCGGCCCGGGCACGCCGCCACCTGGGTGCTGCACCGCTGGCGGACCCTGTGGCGGGTCGCATGGCGCGGTGATCTCGGCTTCGCCGAAGCCTACATGGACGGCGATTGGTCGACCCCCGACCTGCCGGCGCTGCTCGCTCTGTTCTCCGAGAACGACGCCGGGCTGACCGACGTCTATGCGGGCCTGCGCACCGAGCGGTTGCTGGATCGCATCCGCCACGCGGTGCGCGCCAACACCAGGCGCGGCAGCCGCCGCAACATCGCGGCCCATTACGATCTCGGCAACGCCTTCTATGCCGCCTGGCTCGATCGCAGCATGACCTACTCGTCGGCGATCTACACGAAAGACGACCAGTCGCTCGACGAGGCGCAGCAGACCAAGCTGGACCACATCGTCGCAACGCTCGGTGTGACCGGCGGCGAGCATGTGCTGGAGATCGGCTGCGGCTGGGGCGCGCTCGCCGAGCGTCTCGCTCGGGAGGGCTGCCGCGTCACCGGGCTGACGCTGTCGGCCGAGCAGCTCGCATTCGCCCGCGAGCGCGTCGCCGCCGCCGGCCTCGCCAAGGCGTGCGATCTGCGGCTCGAGGATTATCGCGACACCGACGGCACATTCGACCGCATCGTCTCCATCGAGATGATCGAGGCGGTCGGCGAGAAGTACTGGCCGATCTATTTCGAGACGCTGGCGGCGCGGCTGCGCGCCGGCGGCACCGCCGTGCTGCAAGCCATCACCATCGAGACGTCGCGCTTCGACCGCTACCGGCGCAACCCGGACTTCATCCAGCGTTACGTGTTCCCGGGCGGCATGCTGCCGACCCGCGACATGATGGTGGAGCATGCCCGCCGGGCCGGCCTCGCGCTCGTCACCCACACGGCGTTCGCCGAGAGCTATGCCCGCACGCTCGCCGAGTGGCGCCGGCGTTTCCTCGCCGCCTGGCCGGCGATCGAGCCGCAGGGCTTCGACGACCGCTTCCGCCGGCTGTGGGAGTACTACCTCGCCTATTGCGAGACCGGGTTCCGGCTCGGCATCATCGATGTCGGCCTGTTCGCCTTCGCCAAGCCGGAGCCGGTGCCGGTCCGGGTAGCTGCCCGTGTGGCGGTGCGCGCCGGCTGACGATGCGTCGGACGATGTCCGGGTGATCGGATCGCCGTCATTCCGGGTCGCGGGCGCTCAGCTCGCGGACCCGGAATCCAGCGACACACGTCATCCAGCGAAACACGTCATCCACCGGCATACTCGGAGCTCTCGGCTGGTTTCCGGACAGCCGCTTCGCGGCTTCCGGAATGACCGCCGAATTGATCGGCCGGATCTCGTATCACAACGCCGGTACGTCGCCGCGGCTCCAGTCCTCGGTCACCGCGGCGGCGTGGTCGGCGAAACGCCGCTCGGCGATCGCCGCGCGGACGCCCTGCATCAGCGTCTGAAAATAGGCGATGTTGACGATGCTCAGCAGCATTGCGCCGAGCATCTCGTCGACCCGGATCAGGTGGTGCAGATAGGCGCGCGGCACCGTGGCGGCGACCCGGCACGGGCTCTCCGGATCGAGCGGCCGCGGGTCCTCGGCGTGACGGGCGTTCTTCAGGTTGACCGGGCCGAAGCGCGTGTAGGCGAGGCCGTGACGGCCGTTGCGGGTCGGCAGCACGCAGTCGAACATGTCGATGCCGCGCGCCACCCCCTTTAAGAGATCGTCCGGCGTGCCGACGCCCATCAGATATCGCGGCCGGTCGGCCGGCAGCAGCGGCGCGACCTCCTCGATCATCGCCAGCATGGTGGCCTGCGGCTCGCCGACCGCGAGGCCGCCGATGGCGTAGCCCTGGAAGTCGAGGTCGACCAGCGCCCGCGCGCTCTCACGGCGCAGATCGGGGACGTCGCCGCCCTGGACGATGCCGAACAGCGCCCGCCCGCTCGGCATGTCTTCCTCGAAGGCGCGCTTGCAGCGCTCGGCCCAACGCAGCGACAGCCGCATGGCGCGCTCGATCTCGGCCGGCGGCGCCGGCAGCGCCACGCACTCGTCGAGCTGCATGGCGATGTCGGAGCCGAGCAGTCGCTGGATCTCGACGGCCCGCTCGGGCGTCAGCTCCACCGTGGCGCCGTCGACATGCGACTGGAAGGTGACGCCGCGCTCGGCCACCTTGCGCAGCTTGGCGAGCGACATGACCTGAAAGCCGCCCGAGTCGGTGAGGATCGGATGCGGCCAGCCCATGAAGGCGTGCAGGCCGCCGAGCCGCGCGATGCGCTCGGCGCTCGGCCGCAGCATGAGATGATAGGTGTTGGACAGCACGATGTCGGCGCCGGCCTCGCGCACCTCGTGCCAGTGCACGCCCTTCATGGCGGCCTGGGTGCCGACCGGCATGAAGGCCGGCGTGCGCACGCGGCCGTGCGGCGTGTCGAGAGTGCCGAGACGGGCGGCGCCGTCGGTGACGTGGAGGTCGAATATCATGTCGTCTCGCGGAACAGCAGCGTCGCGTCGCCGTAGGAGTAGAAGCGATAACCCGTCGCGACGGCGTGCGCATAGGCGCGCCGCATGGTGTCGAGCCCCGAGAACGCCGACACCAGCATGAACAAGGTCGATCGCGGCAGGTGAAAGTTGGTCATCATCACGTCGATGGCGCGGAAGCGATAGCCGGGCGTGATGAAGATCGCGGTCTCGCCGGCGAACGGCCGGATGGTCCCGTCGTCATCGGCGGCGCTCTCCAGGAGCCGCATCGAGGTGGAGCCGACCGCGACGATGCGGCCGCCCGCCCGCCGCGCCGCGTTCAGCGCCGCCGCGGTGGCCTCGCTCACCTGGCCGCGCTCGGCGTGCATGCGGTGCTCGGCGGTGTCCTCCGCCTTGACGGGCAGGAAGGTTCCCGCCCCCACATGCAGGGTGACGCGATGCAGGCCGACGCCGGCGGCGGCGAGCCGCGCCAGGAGATCGTCGGTGAAGTGCAGGCCGGCGGTCGGCGCCGCCACGGCGCCCTCCTCACGGGCGAACAGCGTCTGGTAGTCGCTGCGGTCCTGCTCGTCGGCCGGGCGGCGCCCGGCGATGTAGGGCGGAAGCGGCATGGCGCCCCGCTCGGCGATCGCCTGATCGAGCACCGGCCCGTGGAACGCGAACGACAGCGTCACCTCGCCGGCCTCGCCCTTGTCCTCGACGGTGGCGTCGAGCTGGCCGAGAAAGCACACTTTGCCCTCGTCGCCGAACCGCACCGTGTCGCCGGCGGCGAGCTTCTTGGCGCCCTTCACCAGAGCGCGCCAGCGCGAGCCGTCGAGACGCTCGATCAAGGTCGCCTCGATCGCCACCTCGGCGCCGCGACCGAGCCGGCGACCGAACAGCTGCGCCGGAATCACCTTGGTGTCGTTGACGACGAGCTGATCACCCGGCCGCAGCAGCGTCGGCAGGTCACGCACGACGCGATCGTCCAGCTCCGGCGCGCCGCTCGGCCGCACGACGAGGAGTCGCGCGGAATCACGCGGGCTCACGGGCCGCAAGGCGATGCGATCAGGGGGAAGCTCGAAATCGAACAGGTCGGTGCGCATGAGGACGTCTCTGCGCCAGGTGCGGCGCGCCTGCACCGCCTCCGCACATGCGGCGAGACGGTGGCTCGCCGCGAAGCCGGCGAGACGGACGAGGGGGCGCCGCCTGACGCAGGCGCTCGCGGCGAGGTCCCCTCACCCGGATCGCGTCGCGATCCGGCCTCTCACCGCAGGCGGCGAGAGGTGACGGCAGATCACCTCACGCGGCGGCGTCGGTCGCCATGCGGGCCTTGACGATCTTGTCGGGGTTCTTCACCGGCTCGCCGCGCTCGATCTTGTCGACGATGTCCATGCCGTCCGTCACCTGGCCCCACACGGTGTACTGGCCGTCGAGCCAGGGCGCCTCGGTGAAGCAGATGAAGAACTGGCTGTCACCGGAGTCCGGGTTCTGGGCGCGCGCCATCGAGACGGTGCCGCGGACGTGCTTCTCGCGCGAGAACTCGGCCTTCAGCTTCTGGCCCGAGCCGCCGGTGCCGGTGCCGTGCGGGCAGCCGGTCTGCGCCATGAAGTCCTCGATCACCCGGTGGAACACGATGCCGTCGTAGAAGCCCTGGCGCACCAGCTCCTTGATGCGGGCGACGTGAGTGGGTGCGAGGTCGGGCCGCATCTCGATGGTCACCAGGCCCTTGGTGGTTTCCAGCAGGAGCGTGTTCTCGGTCGCGTCGGTCATGATGGTTCGAATATCCCTGGTTGCTCGCGAAATAAGGGTTGCTCGCGAAAAGCGGAGCGCCGGCGCTACTGCGCGTCGGCGGCGACCTGCATGCGGACGATCTTGTCGGGATTGGTCACCCGACCGTTGTCGACCTCCGAGCCCTTCTTGATCTTGTCGACGACATCCATGCCGCGCACCACCTCGCCGATCACCGTGTACTGGCCGTTGAGGCTCGACGTCTCGGCCAGCATGATGAAGAACTGGCTGTTGGCCGAGTTGTTGTCGCCGCCCTTGCGGGCCATGCCGACGATGCCGCGCTTGAACGGCACGCTGGAGAACTCGGCCGGCAGGTTCGGATACTTGGAGCCGCCGGTGCCGTTGCCGAACTGGCCGTCGCCGGTCTGCGCCATGAAGCCGGTGATGACGCGGTGGAACGGCACGCCGTCGTAGAACTTCTCGCGGGCGAGCTGCTTGATGCGCTCGGCGTGCTGCGGCGCCAGATCGTTGCGCAGCTTGATGACGATGCGGCCGTCCTTGGTGTCGATCAGGACGGTGTTCTGCGGATCGAGCCCGGCGGGCAGCGGCTGCGCCTCGGCGCCGACGAGCGTGAACGCGAGCACGGCGAGCGCAGCGAACAAGCGGATCATGGAAGGTCCTTGCGGGTTGCGGAAAGCCGATCAGGGAAGGCTGCCGCGGCGGCCGCACGACGGAGGGCGACGGGATGCGTCTCGTCGATGCGTCTCGTCGGTGCGTCTCGTCATGGCGGCGTCCAGGGTCAGCCGGGGGCCTTGGCGGCGAAACGCCGCCGCAGCCGCTCGGCCACGGCCGGCGGCACGAAGGCGGAGACGTCCCCGCCCATCGCGGCAATCTGTCGAACCAGTGTGGCGGTGATCGGGCGCACCAGCGGCGAGGCCGGCAGGAACACGGTCGTCACCGTCGGCGCCATGGTGCCGTTCATGCCGGCCATCTGCATCTCGTAATCGAAGTCGGTGCCGTCGCGCAGCCCGCGGATCAGCGCCACCGCGCCCTCGGCGCGGGCCGCCTCGACCACCAGGCCCGAGAAGGTGATGCAGGAGATGGTACAGCCGGCCGCCGCGGCGAGCGGCCCGCAGGTCTCCTCCAGCATGGCGGCGCGGTCCTCGGCCGGGAACAGCGGCACCTTGCCGGGATGGATGCCGATGGCCAGCACCAGCCGGTCGGCCAGGCGCACCGCCTGGCGGACGACGTCGAGGTGGCCGTTGGTGACCGGGTCGAACGAGCCGGCATAGAGGGCGGTTCGCAGCATCGCGCGGGTCTAGCCTGCCCGGGTCGCGCCGGCAAGCCGGGCCATGGGGCCGGGCTGCCGCGCCGTCATGCGGCCCGCCGCGACAAGGCGAGCCACAGGCCGCCGCCGATCAGCACGGTTCCCGAGATGCGGTCGAGCAGCACGCGCCGGGCCGGCGCCAGGAAGAAGCCGCGGCCGAGCCCGGCCATCAGGCCCCACCCGGCATCCAGCACGGCGGCGAGCGTGACGGCGGCCGCCACCATGACGGCGAGCTGCGGGCCGGACGGCAGTGCCGGGTCGACGAACTGCGGCAGGAACGCCGTGAAGAAGGCGGCCGTCTTGGGGTTCGACACCGACACCAGGAAGCCGCGCGAGAGGTGGACCTTGCCGCGGGCGGGCTCCGGCGGCGCCGCCTGCCCGGCCCGCCGCCACGCCTGCACGCCGAGCCAGATCAGGTAGACGGCGCCGACCCAGCGGATCACCTCGAAGGCGGTGACGGCCCGCGACAGCAGCACGTCGAGGCCGATCGCCACGCCGCCGATCAGCAGCGTGTTGCCGAACACGGTGCCGAGGGCGGTGGCCAGCACGGCGCGGGCGCCGTCGCGGGCGCCGGTCGACACCATCAGGGTCACCACCGGGCCGGGCGTCAGGATCAGCAGCAGGACCATCGCCAGGAACGGCACGAACAGGTCGGGATTGAGCATGCCGGTCGGCTCCGGTTCGGCGCGGCGCCTCGCGACCCGGTCGGTCGGCCGCGGGCTGGTCGGGTCAGGAGCGGCGCAGCGGATGGGCCGCCGGGCAGGCGGCCCATCGTCTCGGCGCCGGCGTCAGCGTTCGTCCGGGTTGGACTGGGTGGTCGGCGCTCCGCTGCCGACCGGCGGTCCGGACAGGACCGGCGGCTCGGCCGGCGGCGGGTC
Organism: Rhodoplanes sp. P11; assembly: GCF_964266735.1. Lineage (NCBI taxonomy): Bacteria > Pseudomonadati > Pseudomonadota > Alphaproteobacteria > Hyphomicrobiales > Nitrobacteraceae > Rhodoplanes > Rhodoplanes sp. P11. Next base: position 1,308,970 of record NZ_CAXWGY010000001.1, on the reverse strand, counting down.
GGCCGCCGGCGCCCCGGCGCCATTGCGGCTGGGCGGGGCCGCCGCCTCGGCGCCCCGCGGCTCGCGGGCGGGATCGCGGTCGGCGGGCCGCTCGGCGCCGCTGCCGGTCTCCGGCGGGACCGCGGGGGCCGGCTTGGTGACCGCCGGCTCGGGGGCGGGCCGCCCAGCGAGCGCCGCCTGGCGCAGGGCGTCGATGTCGGTGCCGCTGGTCGCATAGCCCTGGAGGCGCGACAGCCGGTCGTCGGCCTCGCCGGCCGCCGGCTTGGCAGTCTCGTGGGCCGCCACATAGGGCCGCAGGCGATCGAGCGGGGCGCTGGCCAGCCGCCCGCCGGTGCGCTTGCTCGGCTGCGCCTGGGAGGCCGCGGAGCCCGGGGCCGCGGCAGCCGCCGCCTCGCCCTCGGGCGCCGGGGCCGGCGCCTGGCGCTGGCGGAGCGGCGCGGGCGGCCGCGGCTCGCCGGCGCTGGGCGGGCGCTCGGCGGTGCGCTCCTCGTCGGGTGGGGTCGCCTCGGCCGGACGCTGGCGGCCCCGGCGATCGGGCGGCGGCGCGGCCCCGCCGACCCCGGCAAGATAGCCGGCGAGCGCGCTCGCGTGGCCCGGGCTCGACGTGTAGTGATCGCGCAGGAAGCGCGCCACCGAGGACGGATCGCGCCCGCGGGTCAATCCCTGGGCCGAGCGGTGGCAGGCCGAGCAGTCCGACGAGAACACCTGAGCCGGGCTCTTGCCGGCCGTCAGGTCGGTCTGCGCCACGGCGGCCGTCGACGCGAGCCCGCAGGCCAGAAGCCCGCCGGCCACAAGCCCACAGGCCACGAGCCCATCGGCCAGAAGCCGCGCCATCGTCGATGTTCTCGCCCGGACAGTCATCCGCCTGACACTCCGCCTGCTGTGTTGACCCGCGACGCCCCGGCGCGTCGGTTGCCCTACCTAGAGCATTTTCCGGCGAAGTGGGACCCGGTTCGCCGTCGAAAATGCGATCCCGCCATGACTCCTGGAGTTGCACGACCCCTGGAGCTGCACGACTCCTGGATTGGCACGACTCCTGGAGTTGCAGGACTCCTGGAGTTGCGAGGCAAATCCGGCGTCACCAAGGCCGGAGGCGCCGCGGCGGGCACTGCCGTGGGTGCCCGGCGCGGCGGCACGCCCGGCCCGATCGGCGCCCGCTGGGCGCCCCGATGCCGCACTTTGATCTCGCTCAATCGAACCCCGCCGGTTTCTGGTTGTTTGGCCCTGGACGGGCCGATCGATCCAGCCGCCGCGGCCGGGCGCAGGCTGGGTCGGCTCGTCGGGCCCCCTTCAGCAAAGGAGTGCGGCATGTACAGGGTCTACAGCGCGCCGGCCGGCGCCGAAAACATCTCCCCGCTCGAAAAGGATCGGCTGCTCCACCGCAACCTCGCCACCATGGACGAGGCGATCGGCTGGGCCGCCCATATGAGCCGGACCGGGCACGCCGTGGTGCTCATCGAGGGCGACGACGGCACCCGCCTCGCCGCCGGCGAGATCGCCAGCGCGCTGCGCCAGCGCGCCGGCTGACCCGACGGGCCGACCCGCACGGCGCCCCGGTCGCGCCAACGCGAGGTCGGCCCCCTTTCCATTCGACGACGGCCGGCCGCTCATGGCGGCCGCGCCATGCGGTGGAGCCGGTTGCGGCGAAGCCGGTTGCGGCGAGGCCGCCAGCGTGGCATCGCCTGCCCGGCGAGCGCTCGGCCGCCCCGGTCGGCGCGGCGGGTGGGGCGTCCCGGCCATGCGCATCGGCATCGATCTCGGTGGCACCAAGATCGAGGGCATCGCCCTCGACCACGATGGCGGCGAGCTGTGGCGCCGCCGCGTGCCGACCCCGGCCGACGACTACGACGGCATTCTCGCCACCATCGCCGACCTGGTGACCACGGCAGAGCGCACGCTCGGCCGCCACGGCACCGTCGGCATCGCCACGCCCGGCGCCATCTCGCCGGCGACCGGCCTGCTCAAGAACTCCAACAGCACGGTCCTCAACGGACGGCCGCTCGACGACGACCTGGCGCGGACGCTCGGCCGGCCGGTGCGGCTGGAGAACGACGCCAACTGCTTCGCCATGTCGGAGGCCAGCGACGGCGCCGCGGCCGGCGCCCGCGTCGTGTTCGGCGTCATTCTCGGCACCGGGGTCGGCGGCGGCGTGGTGATCGACGGGCGCGTCGTCTCGGGCCGCAATCGCATCGCCGGCGAATGGGGCCATGCGCCCCTGCCCTGGCCGCGCGACGACGAGCGGCCCGGGCCGCCCTGCTATTGCGACCGCCACGGCTGCATCGAAACCTTCCTGTCGGGTCCCGGCTTCGCGGCTGCCTTTCGCCGCGCCACCGGCCGCGACGCGACGCCGGACGCCATCGTGGCGGCGGCACGATCGGGCGATGCCGACGCGCGGCGCTGCTTCGACGATTACTTGGACCGGCTGGCGCGCGGCCTCGCCATGGTGATCGACGTCCTCGATCCCGACGTGATCGTGCTCGGCGGCGGCCTGTCCAACATCGCCGAGCTGTATGAGGCACTGCCGTCCCGCGTGGCCCGGCACGCCTTCACGGATCGGCTCGACACCACCATCGTGAAGAACCGCCACGGCGACTCGAGCGGCGTGCGCGGCGCCGCCTGGCTGTGGCCCGGGACGGACGTGTTGCGGTAGCAGAACCGATCCGTCCGGCGGGGTTCACCGCGAGGCGCGGTCTCCGACCGCTCTGGCGCCGCGCCTCCGATGCTCAGCGGCCCGTGAATCTCTACCGTAGATTGCCGATCTGTAATCTACAGTTTTACTGAGATCGATCGGCTCGTTGCTGACACCAACATTACACAAGCCCTCCCCGACCTCACACCACCGCGCAGCATCGGCCTTCCAAGGAGTTACAGAAATGCCACCAAGTGGAGAATTTCATGATTTAATTACCTCAATGTGGCTGTCGCCTTGGGCTAAGGGATGAGCGAGCCTCCTTAACCACTTCTAGCCCAAGATGTCTATTAAGCGGCTCTAACGTTCTTTTCGACAGTCTCGTCAATAATCGCCAACTATAAATCAGGCACTTATTTCTTATAATAGAATTTTAATTGGTTTGCATCATAACCAGGGTGCAGCTCTCGCCCAGCGAGGCACTCGCCTGGTGACCGACTCCGATGGTGCGTTGCTCCGGGTCGGCGCTCGGAGCGGCGGCAGGTCCGGCTTGGTCGGCGCGTCCGCTCGGCCAAACGCAGTGTATTACGTTCCATTCATCGATACACCCCCCTCCCGCCGGAGGCGGTGTCGCAGAGTACGTTGCCGTGGAGACCGTGATGTCCCTCCTGTCCCGCATCCGCATCCTGCCCAAGATTCTCTCCGTCGTTCTGCTCCTCGCTGCCGTTGCGGGTGCCGCGGCGTGGCACTCCGGGGCGAAGCTTCTGGCGATCGACACCGAGGATTCCCGCTTCATCGAGGAGGATGCCGACGCCCGGGTGGCGTCGGCGCGGCGGAACCGTGCGCCCATCCAGGTCGGTCTCGGCGTGTATCGCCTGAACGCCGAGACCGGCTCGGCCTCCTCGCAGGTGCTGGCGTCGGCGCAGTCGCTCTCCGGCGAGAGCAACCGCCTGAAGCTGGAGTTGTCGAAGTTTCTGAGCACCGTTCACGCCTGAGGTGCTCCGGACGTCATCAGCACTGCCATCGACTCAAGCCCGGCCTGCCGCGCTTTGCCCGTTTCGTTCTTTCCTCAGCCCTAGCCGATCGGAGCCCCCGACATGAACTTCTCGAACCTCAAGATCGTCTACAAGATCGTCGCCTGCTTCCTGCTGCTGGGTGCCGTCGTCGGCGGCGGCCTGTGGTACGCGACGTCCCAAATGCGGGCGATCGACGCCGAGTACTCGTCGATCCTGGAGAAGGACGTCCAGGGCATGAAGGCGGGGCTGCGCGCCAACCAGCGCATCTTCGACTTCGGCCGCCTCGCCTGGCGCATCATCGCCGAGACCGAGATGGCCGACATGAAGCGGACCAGCGAGGAGGTCCGGGCATCGATCCAGGAGTTCAACAAGAACATCAAGACTGCGGAAGAGCTGCTGCCCGGAGTGGCGGACCGGCTGCGCCGGGTCGAGCAGGCGTTCGCCGACGTCACGGCAAACGACTATCCGGTGATCGAGAAGGCCACCATGGCGGACAACAATGTCGAGGCCCTGCGGCTGTCGAAGGCCATGGCCGAGAAGAACACCGCGCTGCGCCGGCAGATGGTGGACGTGACCGCCGACATCGAGAAGACCTTGCAGGCGCGCTCGGACGCCGCCACCGCCGCGGTGAACAGCACCATTTGGCTCACCATCGCACTGGTCGGCGGCGCCTTTCTGGGCGTGCTGGCGCTCGCCTTCGCGATCGTGCAGTTCGGAATCTCGCGGCCGATCGCAGCCCTGACGGCCGGCATGCGCAAGCTCGCCGACGGCCAGTTCGACATCGCCCTCGCCGGCCTGGGCCGCAAGGACGAGATCGGCGAGATCGCCGACGCCGTCGAGGCGATCAAGCGCAAGGCGGTCGAGAAGGCGCATGCCGAGGCGGCCGCCCAGGCCGAGGCCGACGAGCGGCTGGCGGCGGAGCGCAAGCGTGAGATGCACCGCATCGCCGACAACTTCGAGGCGGCGGTGGGCGAGATCGTCGAGACGGTGTCGTCGGCTTCGACCGAGCTGGAAGCGGCGGCCGGCACCCTCACCCAGACGGCCGAGACCACCCAGCACCTGGCCACCCGGGTGGCGGCAGCTTCCGAGACCGCCTCGACCAACGTGCAGTCGGTCGCCTCCGCCACCAACGAGCTGACCGCCTCCGTGCACGAGATCAGCCGTCAGGTGCAGGAGTCGAGCCGCATCGCCGGCGAGGCCGTCAAGCAGGCCGAGAAGACCGATGGGCGCATCAACGAGCTGTCGCAGGCGGCGAGCCGCATCGGCGATGTGGTCAAGCTGATCACCGCCATCGCCGAGCAGACCAACCTGCTGGCACTCAACGCGACGATCGAGGCCGCGCGCGCCGGCGAGGCCGGCAAGGGCTTCGCGGTGGTGGCTCAGGAGGTCAAGGCGCTGGCCGCGCAGACCGGCAAGGCGACCGGCGAGATCGGTGCCCAGATCGCCGGCATGCAGCAGGCGACCCAGGACTCGGTCGTCGCCATCAAGGAGATCGGCGGCACCATCGGGCGCATCGCCGAGATCGCCTCGACCATCGCGGCCGCCGTGGAGGAGCAAGGCGCGGCGACCGGCGAGATCGCCCGCAACGTCCAGCAGGCATCACAAGGCACCACCGAGGTGGCGAGCAACATCGGCGAGGTCGATCGCGGCGCCGCCGAGACCGGCTCGGCCTCCTCGCAGGTGCTGTCGTCGGCGCAGTCGCTGTCGAGCGAGAGCAACCGCCTCAAGCTGGAGCTCTCGAAGTTCCTGGTCACCATCCGGGCCGCCTGACGCGGCTCGTTGCCGGCGCCCCCGCGCCGGCGAACCGACACGCTCGGCCGGCCGCGCCGGTCGATGCGCCGACAACCGAGACCGGGGATCACCCGGCACATCCCGCTCACCCCCTCCGCCCGGACGCCAAGTCCGGGCGTTTTTGTTGCAGGGCGTTTTCTTGCCGGGCGTTATCTTTGTTCATCGACATCGGCGCAGGGGTGGCCGGCCCGACGGTGATGCTGCGGCCCCCTGTCGCGGCCACGCGCCGGCGCTCGGCCGCACACACGTCCCGACGTTGAAGGCCGAGCCGGTGCGCCACCGCTGTTCAGCAGTGTGAACCCTGCGGCGGAAAACCTCAGGTTTAAAGCCTAGCCTAGAGGTATTTGGTTTCCCGAGAAGACTAGATATGTGCCCATATTCATGGGACTTTTGGCGAAATTCATTGTTAAGTTTTGGCCGCCAGTATCGTCTGCCGCAACGGAGATGACACGCACGTGCCCGTCATCCCCGGCGCGATTTCGAGCCCTCCGTCGATCCACCAACGCCCGACCTCACCTTTCGACCTCCCGTCACCTCGCGACGGTGGAACGCAGCCGTTCCACCGAGTGTCTGCCGTCGCATATTCCGTCGACGGCCGGAGAACGTCATGTCACTACTGACTCGCATTCGTATCCTGCCCAAAATTCTCGCCGTCATCGTGATGCTGGCCAGCATCGCGGGCTTCGGCGCCTGGTATGCCGGCACGCAGATTCAGCATCTCGAGCAGAGCTACTCGCAGTTCATCGAGAACGACTCGGCGGCCCGCACCGCCACCATCCGGCTCAACCGCGGGCTCTACCAGTACGAGATGTATCTCTACCGGATGATCGCCGAGACCAACGAGGTCGAGTACCGCAAAATTCCGCCGAAGGTGACCGAGGCGTTCAACTTCGCGCTGGAGCAGCTCGCCATCGGCAAGGCCAAGATGCCGCGCCACGCCGAGCTGTTCGACAAGCTCGAACGTGACGTGCGCGCCATCGACAAGGCGAGCCAGCCGGTGATCGCGCTCGCCCTGGAGAACCGCAACGAGGAAGCCACCACCCTGCTGCGCACCAGCGTCGATCCGCTGATCAACGCCACCCTGGCCGACGTGATCGCCGCCGGCCGCCAGATCGAGCGCGCCATCGCCGAGGGCACCGATGCGCTGACGGCGGCGAGCGCCCGCTCGGTCACCGCCACCTACCTGATCATCGGGATCGGCATCGCCATTGCGCTGGCCATCGGGGTGGCGATCGCTCAGTTCGGCATCTCGCGTCCGGTCGGCCGACTCACCACCGGCATGCACCGGCTCGCCGAGGGCGATTTCGAGGTCGTGCTCGAGGGCGTCGGCCGCAAGGACGAGATCGGCGAGATCGCCGAGGCGGTGGAAGCCTTCAAGCTGCGCGCCGCCGAGAAGGCCCGCCACGACGCCGCCGCGCAGGCCGAAGCCGACCAGCGCGCCGCGGCGGAGCGCAAGCGCGAGATGCAGCGCCTCGCCGACACGTTCGAATCGGCCGTCGGCGAGATCGTCGAGACGGTGTCGTCGGCCTCCACCGAGTTGGAAGCCGCCGCCTCCACCCTCACCCGCTCGGCCGAGACCACGCAGCGCCTGTCCACCCGGGTGGCGGCCGCCTCCGAGCACGCCTCGACCAACGTGCAGTCGGTCGCCTCCGCCACCAACCAGATGGCCTCGTCGGTGCAGGAGATCGGCCGCCAGGTGCACGAATCCACCCGCATCGCGGGCGAGGCGGTGCAGCAGGCGCGCCAGACCGACGGCCGCATCAACGAGCTGTCGCAGGCGGCGCAGCGCATCGGCGATGTCGTCAAGCTGATCACGGCGATCGCCGAGCAGACCAACCTGCTGGCCCTGAACGCCACCATCGAGGCGGCGCGCGCCGGCGAGGCCGGCAAGGGCTTCGCCGTGGTGGCTCAGGAGGTCAAGGCACTCGCCGCCCAGACCGGCAAGGCGACGGGCGAGATCGGCGCCCAGATCGCCGGCATGCAGCAGGCGACGCAGGACTCGGTCGCGGCCATCAAGGAGATCGGCGGCACCATCGGGCGCATCGCCGAGATCGCCGCGACGATCGCAGCCGCCGTCGAGGAGCAGGGCGCGGCGACCAGCGAGATCGCCCGCAACGTCCAGCAGGCATCGCAGGGCACCACCGAGGTGGCCGGCAACATCGCCGAGGTCGACCGCGGCGCCGCCGAGACCGGCTCGGCCTCCTCCCAGGTGCTGGCGTCGGCGCGCTCGCTGTCGAGCGAGAGCACCCGGCTGAAGACCGAGCTGGTGCAGTTCCTGACCAGCATCCGGGCGGCCTGACGACGACACAGCCGGCGGCCACCGCCGCGACCGATCCCCCGACGACGAAGCGCCCGGACCTCACGGCCCGGGCGCTCTGCATTCAGAACCGCCGCCTCCCTCTTGGGGGCGGGCCTTCTGCGTCAGTCGTCGATCTGGCGGTCCATGCTGTGGTCGCGAAACTGCTCCGACTGAACGAACTTGCCGTCGAGCCCGCGTCCTTCGGGATGGCGCGCCTTGTCACGGTTCGACAGGACGCCGTTCTCCGGGATCTGCTCCGGCACGATATCGGTGGTGCCGCCGGTGCCGTCGCCCTTGCCCTGCACGCCCGGACCGAAGTGCTTCTTGCTCGCATTGGCCATCTGTTGTCCTCGTCTGGCGGGTCATTGTCTGGCGGGTCATTCCTGATCGCACGTCACGTGCGAGACGCCGCGGCCGCTCTGGGGCGGCTCCACGGCGCGGGCGATCCGATCACTTGTGCGGGGCGCCGCGGCCGCTGCGCGCCACCGCCTTGTCGATGCCGCCCTGGCGGTTGGTGTCGTTCTCGACATCGCCCTCGATGGTGTTGGCACCGGCCAGCTCCTCCAGCTCGTCCGGAGTGACCTGGGCCATGCCGAGCCCCTTCGATCCGCCGATCAGCGGATTGCGGTGGAGGTCGCTGTCGAGCGGGCGGCTGGTCTTGAGATGCTTGCTCATGCGCTGTCCTGATTGGTGAAGTGACGACGCGGCTCAGTGAGCGGGGCGCGTGCCGCCGCCCTTGCGCTCCGGCTCGTGGGTGTGATGGCGGTCGGCGACGCCACCCCCGCCGGAGACGTCGCTGCGGGTGCGCTGCGGATCGTCCGGCGGTGGCTTCAGATCGCGGCGCGGCTCGTGGGCATCCTGGTGGGAGGAGCCCGGCCCGCCCTGACGGATGCTGCTGGGGATCTTCTTGGAAGTCGACATCACCGCTCCTGCGCGGGGTCAGCGGTCCTGCTGATAACCCTGGTTGGTGGTGTTGATCTTGCTGTTGCCCTGGCGGCCCTGCTGATCGACGTTGCGACCCGCGACCTCGGCGGTGTGGCCGTGCGCGGCGTCGTCGGTGCTCGGCGTCTTGGGATCGCCGGTGCCCTTCGGGCTCTGATTCTCGGGAGGAACGGGCGGGGGCTTGGCGGTCATTCGGTGCCTCCTTCGTGGGTCTCGACCGGCGCCGGCGCGGGCGCCGACGACGGACGGTCAGGAGGCCAACGCCCTGTCGCCACAGGGGTTCGTCACGCGGCCGGAAAGACGCCACGGAGGCAAGGAGCAACCGGCCCGGGGGCCGATGCCGGCCGTCCGCCACCACCCGGGCGGACGGTCGTTCAGGGCAGCCCGGTGGGATCGGCGCCGGCGATATCGAGCACGCGGAGCTGCGCCCGCTCGGCGCCCTGCCAGCGGTCCACCGCCAGGCAGCCGGCCACGTGCACGCGCTGCCCGCGGCTCTCCAGCAGGGCGCGGCCGAGCGGCTGGCCGGCGGCCCGGAAGGCGATCGCCTCCACCATCGCGCCGTCGCCCGCCTTCAGCCGCAGCCGCACATGGGCCTGGCCGACGGCGTCCGCATAGGCCACCACATGGGACGGCAGCGCCAGCACCGGCTCCGGATTGCCGGAGCCGAACGGCCCCGCCTGGGCGAGCGTGCGGCACAGCTCCGGCGTGACGGCGGCGCCCGAGACGGCGCCGTCGATCTTCAGCGCCTGATCGCGCCGCGCCAGCTCGACGGCCGGCGCCAGCGCCTCCTCCAGAAAGGCCCGGAAGGCGGCGAGCGCGGTCTTCTTCAGCGTCACGCCGGCCGCCATGGCGTGGCCGCCGCCCTTCACCAGCAGGCCCTCGTGAACGGCCCGCACCACGGCGCGGCCGAGATCGACCCCCGGGATCGAGCGGCCCGAGCCGGTGCCGGTGTCGCCCGGCTCCAGCGCGATCGCGAAGGCGGGCCGGCCGAAGCGCTCCTTCAGCCGCGCCGCGACGAGGCCGACGACGCCCGGATGCCAGCCGGCCGCCGCCGTCACCACCACGGCCCCCTTCTCGTCGTGGCCGAGCGCCGCCATTGCCTCCGCCTCGGCCTCCGCCACGGCGGCGAGCTCGATCGCCTGACGCTCGCGATTGAGCCGGTCGAGCTCGGCCGCGATGGTGCCGGCCTCCACCGGATCGTCGAGCGTGAGCAGGCGGGCGCCGAGATCGGCGCGGCCGATCCGCCCGCCGGCGTTGATGCGCGGCCCCAGCAGGAAGCCGAGATGCCACGCCTCCGGCGGGCCCGAGAGCCGCGCCACGTCCATCAGCGCCGTCAGGCCGGGCCGCTCGCGCCGCCGCATGCCGATCAGCCCCTTGGCCACGAAGGCGCGGTTGAGGCCGACCAGCGGCACCACGTCGGCGACGGTGCCGAGCGCCACCAGATCCACATAAGCGAGCAGATCGGGCTGCGGCCGCGCGTCGGTCCAGAAGCCGCGGCGGCGCAGCTCGCGCACCAGCGCCACCACGGTCATGAACACCAGGCCGACGGCGGCGAGATGGCCGAGCCCGGAGAGATCGTCCTGACGATTCGGATTCACCAGAGCGACCGCCGGCGGCAGCGTCTCGTCGGCCAGGTGATGGTCGACGACGACGACATCCAACCCGAGTCGCTTCGCCTCGGCGAGCGGGGCGTGGCTGGCGGTGCCGCAGTCGACCGTGACGATCAGCCCGGTGCCGCGGGCGGCGATCTGGCGGATCGCCTCGACGTTCGGGCCGTAGCCTTCGAAGATGCGGTCCGGGATGTAGATGTCGGGATCGAGCCCGCACTGGCGCAGCACCAGCGTCATCAGGGCGCTCGCGGTGGCGCCGTCGACGTCGTAGTCGCCGAACACGGTGACGCGCTCGCGCCGCAGCACCGCGTCGGCGAGCCGCGCCGCCGCCGCCGCCATGTCGGTGAGCCGGTCGGGGTCCGGCATCAGCCGCCGGATGGTCGGGTCGAGATGCGCCTCGACGGCATCGGGCTCGACACCGCGGCCGGCCAGCACGCGGGCGAGCAGCTCCGGCGTGCCGTGGCGCTGCACGATGGCGAGCGCCCGCGCGGCGCCGCGCTCGTCCAGCCGGTCGCGCCAGACGCGGCCGGTGACCGATTTTTCGACGCCGAGGAAGGGAGGCGGGGTCATGAGGGGGCTTGGTCATTCCGGGGCGCCGCGCAGCGGCGAACCCGGAATCCAGAGGCAGGCTCCACCCCCGTGGCTGGATTCCGGGTTCGCGCCTTCGGCGCGCCCCGGAATGACACGGAGAAAGCCCGCCTCACCCCATCTGAAACTTCTGGAACTGGCGGTGCTCGGCTCTGATCCAGCGCACCGTGCCGGTGGTGGAGCGCATCACCACGGTCTCGGTCTCGATCAGGCCCGGGCGGAAGCGGACGCCGCGCAGGAGCGAGCCCGACACGACGCCGGTGGCGGCGAACACGCAGTCGCCCATCACCAGGTCCTCGAGCTGATACTTCTTCTTCGGATCGCGGATGCCCATGCGGCGCGCCCGCTCGCGCTTCTCCTCGTTGTCGAGAATCAGCCGGCCCTGGAACTGGCCGCCGATGCACGACAGCGCGGCCGCGGCCAGCACCCCTTCCGGGGCGCCCCCGATGCCGAGATAGATGTCGACCCCGGTGGTGTCGGGATCGGCCGTGTGGATGACGCCGGCGACGTCGCCGTCGGTGATGAGCTGCACCGAGGCGCCGGTGCGGCGCACCGCGGCGATCAGATCGGCGTGCCGCGGCCGATCGAGAATCAGCGCCGTGATCTCCTCGGGCTTGACGCCCTTGGCCATGGCGAGCGCCCGGATGTTCTGCTCGGGCGGCGCGTCCAGATCCACGACGCCTTTCGAGTAGCCGGGACCGATGGCGATCTTGTCCATGTAGACGTCGGGGGCGTTGAGCAGCGAGCCGCCCTCCGCCATCGCCATGGTGGCGATCGCACCCGGCATCGCCTTGGCGCACAGCGTCGTGCCCTCGAGCGGATCGACCGCGATGTCGACCTTCGGCCCCTTGCCGTTGCCGACATGCTCGCCGATGAACAGCATCGGCGCCTCGTCGCGCTCGCCCTCGCCGATCACCACGGTGCCGGAGATCGGCAGCCGATTCAGCTCGCGCCGCATGGCATCGACGGCGGCCTGATCGGCGGCCTTCTCGTTGCCGCGACCGCGCCACTGGGCGGCCGCCACGGCGGCCCGCTCGGTCACCCGCACGATCTCGATCGAGAGGACGCGGTCCAGTGTCTCGCGCTGACGGAGTGCGGCGGTCTGGCTTCGATCGCCCCTGACGAGCTCGCTCATGCTCACGACCACGTCCTTTTCACTGCGACCGGACCGCGGCGCGGTCCGGTCAGTTCTTCTCGATGCGGATGACCTGAGGGTTACCTGCGATCACGCCGCGGTTTTTGATCTCGCGCAAGGCTTTGCGCACCGCGTCCTCGGTCGTCGCGTAGGTGACCAGAATGATGGGAGCCGGCGACTGCGTGCCGTCGGGATCGTCGCCGCCGTGCGGGCCGCCGTTGCGACGCCGCTGCACGATGGATTCGAGGGAGATCTGCTCGTCGGCGAGATGACGCGCGATGGTCGCGAAAGTTCCCGGACGATCGACGGCGAGGAGACGAATGTAATAGCCGCCCTCGTGCCGCTGCATGGGAGCGCGCCGGCTGCCGGCCAGATCCGCCACCGGCCGGGCGAACGGCCGCACCCGCGCACCCCGCGCGATGTCGGCGAGATCCGCCACCACGGCGGAGGCGGTGGCGGCACCGCCCGCCCCGGGGCCGACCAGGGTGATCGGCGAGAAGCCGGCGGGATCGATGGTCACCGCATTGGTGACGCCCATCACCTGGGCGAGCGGCGAATCGAGGCGCACCATGGTCGGGTGGACGCGCTGCTCGATGCCCGATTCGGTGCGCACCGCGACGCCGAGCAGCTTGATGCGGTAGCCGAGCTCGGCGGCGGCCGCGAGGTCCTCCGGGGTGATCGACGAGATGCCCTCGACATAGACGGCATCGGGATCGACCTGCACGCCGAACGCGAGGCTCGCCAGGATGGCGATCTTCTGCGCGGTGTCGTGGCCGTCGACGTCGAAGGTCGGATTCGCCTCGGCATAGCCGAGCCGCTGCGCCTCGCGCAGGCAGTCCGCGAAGGACAGCTTCTCGCTCTCCATGCGCGACAGGATGTAGTTGCAGGTGCCGTTGAGGATGCCATAGACGCGGTCGAACGAGTTGCCGGCGAAGCCCTCGCGCAGCGTCTTCACCACCGGGATGGCGCCGCCCACCGCCGCCTCGAAGTTGAGCGCCGCCCCGCTGCGCTCGGCGAGCGTCGCCAGCGCGACGCCGTGACGGGCGATCAGCGCCTTGTTGGCGGTCACCACCGGCTTGCCGGACGACAGCGCCGCCTCGATGGCGGACTTGGCCGGATCGCCCTCACCGCCCATCAGCTCGACGAAGGCGTCGATCTCCGGATCGGTGGCCAGCGCCTGCGGGCTCGCCACCCAGCGCAGGCCCGGAATGCCGAGCGCCTGCATCTCGGATTCGGCCTTGGCCGAGACCGCGACGAGCCGCACGGGCCGGCCGCAGCGCGCGCCGAGCACGTTCGACTCCGGGGCGTTCGACTCCTGCCGGTGCAGAAGCTGCGCGACCGACCCGCCGACGGTACCCAGTCCCGCGAGACCGACTTTGAGCGGCGCAACCATGTGAGAGAAACCTCGCGGCGAATGTTCGGAAAGACGTCAACCACGGGCGGGTTTCGTTTCGCTGAAGAAACCCGCCGGAAAAGCGAATCCCGGAGACGGCCGCCGAAGACCGGCGACCGCGCCGGGACTGCTGCCTCAGCGCGACTGCGCCAGCGGCACGACGTTGTGCAACTTTTCAGGTCCGCTTTCAAGAAAGCGGCGCAAGTTGCGGGCCGCTTGGCGAATGCGCTGCTCGTTCTCGACCAGCGCGATGCGCACATAGCCGTCGCCGTGCTCGCCGAAGCCGAGGCCCGGCGCCACCGCCACCTCGGCCTTCTCGACCAGCATGGTGGCGAACTCGATGGAGCCGAGGGTGTCGAACGGCTTGGGGATCGGGCACCAGGCGAACATCGAGGCGCGCGGCGGCGGGATGTCCCAGCCGGCGCGGCCGAAGCTCTCCACCAGCACGTCGCGGCGCCGCTTGTAGATCTCGCGCATCTCGCGGATGCAGTCCTCCGGCCCGTTGAGGGCGGCGGTGGCCGCCACCTGGACGGGCGTGAAGGCGCCGTAGTCGAGATACGACTTCACCCGCGCCAGCGCGGCGATCAGCCGGTCGTTGCCGACCGCGAAGCCCATGCGCCAGCCCGGCATCGAGAACGTCTTCGACATCGAGGTGAACTCGACCGCGACATCGAAGGCGCCCGGCACCTGGAGGATCGACGGCGGCGGGTTGTCGTCGAAATAGACCTCCGCATAGGCGAGGTCGGACAGCACGATGAGGCCGTGCTTTTTCGCGAAGGCGACCACGTCCTTGTAGAAGTCGAGATCGGCCACCTCGGCGGTCGGGTTCGACGGGTAGCACACCACCAGCGCGAGCGGCTTGGGGATGGAGTGCATCACGGCGCGTTCCATGGCGTGGAACAGCTCCGGTCCCGGCTCGCACGGCACCGAGCGGATGACGCCGCCGGCCATCAGGAACCCGAAGGCGTGGATGGGATAGCTGGGATTGGGCACCAGCACCACGTCGCCGGGCGCCGTGATGGCCTGCGCCATGTTGGCGAAGCCCTCCTTGGAGCCGAGCGTCGCCACCACCTGGGTGTCGGGATTGAGCTTCACGCCGAAGCGGCGGCCGTAATAGGCGGCCTGGGCGCGGCGAAGGCCGGCGATGCCCTTGGAGGCCGAGTAGCGGTCGGTGCGCGTCTTGCCCACCGTCTCCTTGAGCTTGTCGACCACATGGGCCGGGGCCGGCAGGTCGGGATTGCCCATGCCGAGGTCGATGATGTCCGCACCGGCGTTGCGCGCCGCGGCCTTGGCGCGATTCACCTGCTCGAAGACATAGGGGGGCAGACGGCGGATGCGGTGAAATTCTTCCATGATGTCAAAACCTCGGCTGCGAGATCGGTCCTGACCGGCTCGTCCGCGGGGTTCTAGCACGAGGACTGCCGGTTCGGAAAAGCTTGGCGTCAGGCGGGAGTCGATGGTCCGTCGGGCGCCGTGTCGGAGACGGTCCCGGATGGAGGAAGGGACCGGGAGTTCAGGGCGCGCCGGCGGCGCGCCGCGCGGCGGCGGCGCGGGCGGCAGCGAGATCGTCGACCACCTTCTTGCGCTCGGCCTCGGTGAGGGGCGCGTCGGAGCGCTGGCGCGGCAGGTCGTTCACGGACGGAAAGCCGGGCGCCGTCGCGGGACGATCGGGCACACCCTCGGGGAGGCCACCGACCGCCTGAGGCATCTCGGACAGAATGGACGAGCAGCCTACCAGCGCGCCGGCGAGAGCCGCGACCGCGATCAGGCGCATGACGCGACGCGGCATGGCATGGTGCAGCGCATCACGATGCAGCAGATCGCGCATGTCGCGGGAGCCGGTGTCGCGGGAGCCAATGTCGCGGGAGCATATGTGATGGGAGCGCGCGTCACGGGACCGCGTGTCACGCCGATGCCGGGGAACGGTTCTAGACATCGCGCGCACTGACCAACATCTTAATCGGCGGACGAACGTGACGGCTGGGCCGACGGCTGCGGTACAGTCATAATATGTCCAAACCAAGGAGCGCCACCGATGGACACCGCCGAGGACTCGCCCGTGACGCCCGCCCCCGGTACCCCGCCGCTGCCCGCCGCGATCGCCGAGGCATCGACGGAGGCGCCGACGCAGGACATCGCCGGCGAGGTCGGTCACGCCGGCAACGGCGCCCACCCCGGCCGCGACGGTGATGCAGCATCCGGCGGCGAGAGCGGCCTGCCTCCCCTGAGCTACGGCGATGCGGCGGCCCCCCCTCGTTCGGCCCCCCTGCCCGCTTCCTCTCCCGCCCCGCAGCCCGTCCTGGCGGCGGCCGAGCCGGCGCCGCCAGCGACTCCCGCCACGCCCGCGGCTCCGACGCCGCCCGGCGCCACCGAAGCCGCAGCCTCGCAGCCGGCCTTCGTGGAGCCGCCGAAGAGCGTGGAGCCTCCAGCCGCAGCGGCGGCGAAGCCCGAGGCGAAACCCGCAGAGGCGAAATCCGAGGCGAAGTCTGAAAAGACCGCCAAGCCGGACGCCGACGCGGCCCACGAGGTGCCGCATGTCGACATCGAGAAGTTCGCCACCAACGTGGCCCGCATGATGGAGCAAGGCGGCCGGGCGCTGGCCGCGTTCATGAAGCCGCGCGAGGAAGGCAAGATCCACGACGAGCCGCCCCAGCAGGTCATCGACGTCGTCACCACCTTCGGCAAGGTGATGGAGTATTGGATGCGCGACGCCAAGCGCGCCATCGAGCTCCAGACCTCGATCGGCCACGCCTATCTGGACCTGTGGGCCAACACCATGCGGCGTCTCGCCGGTGAGACCTCGCCGCCGATCGCGGTGCCGGACCCGCGCGACCGCCGCTTCTCCGATCCGGAGTGGTCGAGCAACACCTATTTCGACTTCCTCAAGCAGGCCTATCTGGTCACCAGCCGGCTCGCCAATCACCTCGTGGAAGACGCCGAGGGGCTCGATCCGGTCACCCGCCGCAAGGCGGACTTCTACATGAAGCAGGTGGTCAACGCGATCGCCCCCTCCAACTTCGTGTTCACCAATCCGGAGCTGCTGCGTCTGACGCTCCAGTCGAACGCCGAGAACCTGGTGCGCGGCATGAAGATGCTGGCCGAGGACATCGAGGCGGGCCACGGCGAGCTGAAGATCCGCCAGTCCGACAACTCGAAGTTCGAGGTCGGCCGCAACCTCGCCATCACGCCCGGGAAGGTGGTGTATCAGAACGAGCTGATGCAGCTCATCCAGTACACGCCGACCACGCCGACGGTGCTGAAGACGCCACTGCTGATCGTGCCGCCGTGGATCAACAAGTACTACATTCTCGATCTCAATCCCGAGAAGTCGTTCATCAAGTACTGCGTCGACAACGGCATCACGGTGTTCACCATCTCGTGGGTGAACCCGGACGAGCATCTCGCCCAGAAGACCTTCGCGGACTACATGCGCGAAGGCCCGCTGGAGGCGCTCGACATCGTCCTCAAGATCACCGGCGCGCCGTCCGCCCATACGCTGGGCTACTGCGTCGGCGGCACCATGCTGTCGATCACCATGGCGTACCTGTCGGCGGTGAGCACGGCGGAGCGCATCCGCTCGGCCACCATGTTCACGGCCCAGGTGGACTTCGAGCGCGGCGGCGATCTCAAGCTGTTCACGTCGGACGAGACCCAGATCGAGGCGATCGAGCGCCAGATGGCCGAGCACGGCTATCTCGAAGGCGGCAAGATGGCGATGATCTTCAACTTCCTGCGCTCCAACGATCTGGTCTGGCCCTACATCATCTCGAACTATCTCAAGGGCGAGCAGCCGTTCCCGTTCGATCTCCTCTACTGGAACTCCGACTCGACCAGGATGCCGGCCGCCAACCACTCCTATTATTTGCGCAACTGCTATCTCGACAACAATCTCAGCAAGGGCGCCATGGAGATCGACGGCGTCACCCTCGATCTGAAGAAGATCCTGGTGCCGATCTACACGGTGGCGACGCGCGAGGATCACATCGCACCGGCCGAGTCCGTCTATATCGGCGCCTCGATGTTCGGCGGCGAGGTCGAGTTCGTCTGCGCCGGCTCGGGGCATATCGCCGGCATCATCAATCCGCCGGCCGGAAAGAAGTACCAATACTGGACCGGCGCGCGCCCGCAGGGCGAGAACGTCGAGGCGTGGATCAAGCGCTCCACCGAGCATCCGGGCTCGTGGTGGCCGCATTGGCTCGGCTGGGTGCGGCACTTCGATCCGAGCGAGGTGCCGGCCCGCATCCCGGGCAGCGTCGCCGGCTATCCGGCGATCGAGGATGCACCCGGCAGCTACGTCAAGGTGCGGGCCTGATCGGCGGCATCGCGCCCGCACGTCCTCACGGGGGCGTTACAGCCCGCCCCGCTCCGGCCGGCTCCGTCGGGAGCCGGCTCCGTCGAGAGCCGAAGAGTTGCGCCGCATCAATGCGACCGCCACGCCCGGGCCGATGATCGCCCCGCTCGTTCTCCCGGACGCTCGGGGCGCCTGCCCTGCTCGTCCGAGCAAGAAGCATGGACAAGAGGATTCCCCCGTCATGAACGCCTCCGACATCATGGCCACCAGCGTCGTCACGGTGACACCCGACACCCCCGTGCAGGAGGTGGCCGCGCTGCTGCTCCAGCATCGGATCAGCGCAGTTCCGGTGGTCGACCCCGACGGCCGGCCGATCGGCATCGTCAGCGAGGGCGATCTCATCCGCCGCGCCGAGGCGGGAACCGGCCACGAGCGGTCCTGGTGGCTGAAGCTGCTGATGGGCCGCGACGTGCTGGCGGCCGAGTACGTCAAGGAGCATGCACTGCGAGCGGGCGACGTGATGACCCGCGAGCTCGTCACCGCGGCGCCCGACACGCCCGTGGCCGAGATCGCCAGCCTGCTGGAGCGCCACCGCATCAAGCGCGTGCCGATCGTCCGCGACGGCCGGCTGGTCGGCATCGTCAGCCGCGCCAACCTGCTGCACGCCCTGGCCACGCTGCGCCGGCCAGCGCCGCCGAGCCCGGTCGCCGACAGCGAGCTGCGCAAGCACATCATGGCACGGCTCGAGGCCGAGCCGTGGGTGTCGTCCACGCTGATCAACGTCACGGTCACGGGCGGCGTCGTCGACGCCTGGGGCGTGGTGGACTCGGTCGCGGAGAAGCAGGCCCTGCGGGTGGCGATCGAGTCGACCCCCGGGGTGCAGACCGTGCACGACAACCTGGTGATCCGCCCGGTGGTGGCCGGCGTCTGAGGCCGGCGCGACACGGCCCGAGGGGCCACGCGGACGAGCGATCGAGTCCTCGGATCGTCGGCGGCGTCGCACGCGAAGCAGCGGCACGCGACCGGCCGGCGAACCGATCGCGCGAACTGAGCACGGCACCGGATGAAGACGAGGCGCGGGCTTTTGGCCCGCGCCTCTGACGACGCCACCCGTCGGCCGGTCCGTGCGTCAGGCGGCCCGGATGGTGTTCAGGAACTTGCCGACCTCGAGCTTGAGGCGGTTGCTCTCGCTCGACAGCGACTGCGCCGAGGACAGCACCTGCGAGGAGGCCGAGCCGGTCTCGGCGGCGCCGCGATCGACCTCGCCGATGTTGCTCGCCACCTCGGTGGTGCCGTGAGCCGCCTGCTGGACGTTGCGGGCGATCTCGGCGGTCGCCGCGCCCTGCTCCTCCACGGCGGCCGCGATGGTCGAGGCGATCTCGGCGATTCGGCCGATGGTGCCGCCGATCTCCTTGATGGCGACGACCGAGTCCTGGGTCGCCTGCTGCATGCCGGCGATCTGGGCGCCGATCTCGCCGGTCGCCTTGCCGGTCTGGGCGGCGAGCGCCTTGACCTCCTGGGCCACCACCGCGAAGCCCTTGCCGGCCTCGCCGGCGCGTGCGGCCTCGATCGTCGCGTTGAGCGCCAGCAGGTTGGTCTGCTCGGCGATCGCGGTGATCAGCTTGACGACGTCGCCGATCCGGCTCGCCGCCTGCGACAGCTCGCCGATACGCCCGTCGGTCTTCTCGGCCTGCTTGACGGCCTCGCCGGCGATGCGGCTCGACTCCTGCACCTGGCGGCTGATCTCGTGCACCGAGGCGGTCATCTCGTTGGTGGCGGAGGCCACCGATTGCACGTTGGTCGAGGCCGTCTCGGAGGCCGCCGCCACCCGCGTCGAAAGCTGCTGGGTGGTTTCCGCCGTGCGCGTCAAGGTGGCGGCTGCGGCTTCCAGCTCGGTGGAGGCCGACGACACCGTCTCGACGATCTCGCCCACCGCCGCCTCGAAGCCGTCGGCGAGGCGCCGCATGTCGTTCTTGCGCTCGGTCGCCAGGCGGGCATCCGCCTCGGCCTTCTCGCGCGCCTCACGGGCCGCCTTGTCGGCCAGCATGGCCTGGATCTCGCCGACGGCGCGCGCCGTCTGGCCGACCTCGTCCTTGCGCTCGGTGCCGGCGATCTGAATCTGCTCGCCGCGGGCGAGCGCCTGAAGGTCGCCGATCAGCCGCCCGATCGGTCCGGTGATGCCGAACTGCACCACCGCGAAGGCAAGTCCCAGCACGCCCAGGAAGGCGCCGCCCACCAGGGCGTAGGTCAGCCAGACGGTGTGGTTGACGACCGCGGTGGCATCGTCGGACTGCCGCAGCGTCTCCTTCTCGATCACGTTGATGAAATCGAAGATGCGCTTGCGCAGCTCCTCGACCTTGCCGGCCAGGAGATAGGCGAGCCGCGACGCCTGTGCGTTCTCGTTGGCCAGGGCGAACTTCTCGATCGGCGGATAATCGACCGTGTAGAGCGCCATGAAGCTGCGGAGAAACTCGTCCGTCTGGGCACGTACTTCGGGCTTCTGCTTCGCGACCGTCTCCATGAAGCTCTGGAACACCTTGGCGTTGTCGGCGATCTCGGCGCTGGTCTTCTTCATCGACTCGGCATCGGGCTCGGCGATGAGGCGCCAGGTCAGGCCGATGAAGTTGTAGACGCGCTGATTGGCACGCGCGGCCGCCACTGTCGCCCTCGCATCGCGCTCGATGATGTCGGAGTAGACCGTGTCGATGGTCTTCATCTGCGAGGTCGCGTACCACAGCCCGCCCGCGACGACGCAGCCGAGCAGCACGAAGCAGGCGATGATCTTGTAGAGGATTTTGATGTTGGCGATCGACATGGCGATTCCAGTCCATGGCTCGGGTCGAGAATCGACCGTGACAGACACGACGGCACGAGCGGACCTGTCGGTGCGCTCGCCGTGCCGCCAGCAGGCAACGCGCCGGTCGCGAGAACCGGCAGACGAAACACGCTCTGCACTCTCCGGAGAGGCTCCGGTGCCCCCCGACGCGCTTCCGGTCGAGGCGAGCACATGCACCGCACGAGACGGCGGAGCCGTCGGACTCACTTGCCAACCTGTGGGAGCCGGCCGTCTCCAGTCGCGTTAGCGATCCGATTGGCCAAGGCCGATGCCCGCCCGCACAGGACACATCGACTTGCGTACGCTGATCACATCATCTAGGTACCGCGATCCTCCTAATATTGAATAAACGCGAGGCAATATTCTCAAGCATCGCAGTATTTAGCCAGACCGTATCAGGCCAATGGTCGTATTTACCTAGTCGTCGATAGCTAGTCGCGAAGCCACAGGCCGCCACTCCGGCCTTCGCACCGAAACCGAGGAGCGTCGGCGCGCGGCGCGACGACGATCCGCCAGGACACTCCACGGGGCTGCGCCGAGCCGATTCGATACAATCACTCCGTCGGCAGCCGATCCAAGGGCGTGCCAGAGGGGGCAGCCGAAGCGGCCGCCTCCGCACGCGATCAGGAGAGCCGGCGGCCGGAAGCGGCCCGCCGCCCCGCCGAACTCGGGTCCCGCCCGAGTTCGGTGCGTCAGGTCCGCAAAGCCGGCAGAGCCGACCTGCGCGGGGCGCGGAACGACGCAGCCGCTGTCCGATCTGCCGAACGGTCTCCACCCCTGAAGGGAGGCCATGACGAACGACGGCCGCCCGAAGGCGGCCGTGCACGAACTCCGAGATGTGGAAGGGGCTCGGCAAGACGGCCGCCGGTCTCGGCGGCCCGGGCATGCCGCCGCTCTCAGGCGGCCCGAACGGTCGCCAGGAAGGTCTCCACCTCGGCCTTCAGGCGGCTGCTCTCGCCGGCGAGCTGCCCGGCGGCGCTGAGCACCTCACCGGACGCCGCGCCGGTCTCTTCTGCTCCGCGGCTCACCTCGCAGATGTTCTCGGCCACCTGGGTGGTGCCGTGGGCGGCCTGCTGGATGTTGCGCGAGATCTCGGCGGTCGCCGCCCCCTGCTCCTCCACGGCGGCCGCGATGGCCGAGGCGATCTCGGCGATCTGTCCGATGGTGCCGCCGATCGCCTTGATGGCGACCACCGAGTCCTGCGTCGCCTGCTGCATGGCGGAGATCTGGGCGCCGATCTCGCCGGTCGCCTTGCCGGTCTGGGCGGCGAGCGCCTTGACCTCCTGGGCAACGACCGCGAAGCCCTTGCCGGCCTCGCCGGCCCGCGCCGCCTCGATGGTGGCGTTCAGCGCCAGCAGGTTGGTCTGCTCGGCGATCGCGGTGATCAGCTTCACCACGTCGCCGATGCGGTTGGCCGCCTGCGACAGCTCGCCGACCCGTGCGTCGGTCTGCCCGGCCTGCCGCACCGCCTCGTCTGCGATCCGGCTCGAGGCCTGGACCTGGCGCGAGATCTCGCCGATCGACGAGGTCATCTCGTTGGTGGCCGCGGCCACCGCCTGCACGTTGGTGGACGCCTCCTCGGAGGCGGTGCTGACCGTCGACGACATCTGCTGGGTGGTGTCGGCCGTGCGGGTCAGCGTCGTCGCGGTCGCCTCCAGCTCGGTGGCGGCCGACGACACGGTGGCGATGATGCCGCCGACCTTGGCCTCGAACTGGTCGGCGAGGCGCACCATGTCGGCCTTCCGCTGCGCCACGGCCCGCGCCTCCGCCTCCTTCTGCTCCGCTTCCAGCCGCGTGCGCTCGACCGCATTGGCCTTGAACACGGCGACGGCGTCGGCCATATCGCCGATCTCGTCGCGCCGCCCAACGCCCGGGATCTCCACATCGAGCCGGCCGCCGGCCAGGGTCCGCATCGCCGCCGTCATCCGATGGATCGGGCCGGTGATGCTGCGCGCCATCAGGATCGACACCAGGAGCGTGACCGCGAGCAGCAGGCCGGCCGCCATCAGCGACCGCTCGGTCGAGATCCACACCTGGGCGTCGAGGTCGTCGACATAGACGCCGGTGCCGATCACCCAGCCCCACGGCGCGTAGCCGACCACGTAGGAGATCTTCGGCTGCGGCTTGTCGGCTCCGGTCCGGGGCCAGACGTAATCGAGGAACCCCTCGCCCTTCTGCCGGACCAGCGCCGACATCTCGGCCACGAACTGTTTGCCGTTCGGGTCCTTCACGTTGGTCATGTCGGAGCCGACGATCTTCGGCGAGGTCGGATGCATCAACGAGCGGTTCTGAAGATCGTTGATGAAGAAGTACTCGTTGCCGGCGTAGCGCAGGGCGGCGAGCCGCGTCATCGCCCGCTGCCGGGCGTCGGCGTCCGACACGGTCCCCTTCTGGGCCGCCGCATGCTCGTCCTTGATGATCGAGAGCGCGATCTCGCCCAGGTGCTGAAGCTCCACCTGCTTCTGATGCTTGAGGCTCACCGCGAGCTCGCGCGAGTCGAGCCACGAGATGCCGATGAGGCCCGCGAACGCCAAGGCGATCAGAGCGTAGATCTTACGGGAAATGGTAAAATTGAATTTTGCCAGCATGTGGCGGCTCCAATCGACGGCAGAAGGCGACAGCAGCCGCACAGCGGGAGCTACCCACAAGCGGAGTCGCGGGATTTTTCGGCACACGGAAATTGTCGCAACTACCACTTAAGGAGTAATTAAAATGAACGTGCCCTTCTGCTTGAGCCAAAGCAAAACGAAAGAACCCGCGCTGAGGGCCGGAGGATGCGCGCAGAATTCTCACTTTCTGAGCGGTCTATAATCCATGGTCGCCAGGCAATCGCCCGAAAGACTAGTCACTAGATCTCGGCGGCTAGTCTACCGCAAGGCAACGAGCACCGGCGACCCGCACGGCCTCGTGCGCCGCGCCCGGGAAACCCCGGCCGCAACGCCGAGCCGGGACATCTCCGGCGCGGCTGTTCGGCCTCGCCACCCGCACGCCTCAGCCGCGATTCCGGCGGAGAACGCTCTCTCAGGGGAACAGCGCCACTTGCTCGAGCCCGAGCGTCTCCGGGTAGCCGAGCATCAGGTTCATGTTCTGCACCGCCTGCCCCGATGCGCCCTTGGCCAGATTGTCGAGCGCCGAGCCGATGATGGCGCGGCCGGCCACGCGGTCCTTGGCGACGCCGATGAAGGTCATGTTGGAGCCGCGCACATGGCGCGTCTGCGGCATCTCGCCGAACGGCAGCACGTGCACGAACGGCTCGTCCGCATAGGCGTCGACCAGGATGGCGTGGAGCTCCTCGGCGCCCTGCCCGGCGCTGCCGCGCACATAGATGGTCGACAGGATGCCGCGATTCATCGGCACCAGATGCGGCGTGAAGGTCGGCACCACCGGGCGGCCGGCCGCCTTCGAAAACTCCTGATCGAGCTCCGCCATGTGGCGGTGATGGCCGACCCCGTAGGCATGGAAGCCCTCCGACACCTCGGTGAACAGGTTCGCTTCCTTGGCGGCGCGGCCTGCGCCGGTCACGCCCGACTTGGCATCGATCACGATCTCGTCGACCGCGATGGCGCCGGCCCGGATGAGCGGCAGCAGCGGCAGCTGCGCGCAGGTGGTGTAGCAGCCCGGATTGGCGACGAGCCGCGCACCCTTGATCTTCTCCCGGTAGACCTCGACGAGGCCGTAGACGGCCTCCCGCTGCAACGCCTCGGCCCGGTGCGCGTGGCCGTACCACCTCGCATAGGCGTCCGCGTCGAACAACCGGAAGTCGGCCGAGAGGTCGACCACCTTGACGTGCGGCGCCGCCGTCAGCAGCGCGTCGATGACCGTCTGGGTGGTGCCGTGCGGCAGCGCGCAGAAGACCAGGTCGACGCCGGTGCTCGGCCAGTCGAGATCGTCGATGGCGACCAGCCGCGGCAGCGCATAGGGCGAGAACTGCGGGAACACGTCCCGCATGGTCTGGCCAGCGCGCCGGTCGGCGGTGAGGAGCGCGATGTCGATGCGCGGGTGGCGCAGCAGCAGGCGCAGAAGCTCCGACCCGGTGTAGCCCGAGGCGCCGAGAATGCCGATGTTCGCCCGTTCCGCCATGGTCCGTCCTTCCGCATGAACGCTGCGGCGCACAGATAGCGCCTGGGCGCCCGCCCGAAAAGGCCGCGGCGATGCAAAAGGCCGCCCGCGGGCGGCCTCGCGTCGCATGGCAGGCGGCCAGCCGGCGGCGCCGGCCCGCGGCGTCGCACCGTCAGGTGACCACGACCAGCCGGTAGTTGTCGGCGCCGTCCTTCTCGACGAAGCCCGACGCCGGGAACGGGAAGTGGAAGCCCTGCAAGCGCATCTTCTCGGCCGCCGCCATGTCGAAGACGCGCCGCCGCGTCGCTTCCGCCTGGGCGGCGTCCATGTCGTACATGATCCGCCAGCCCGGATTGCGCAGGAACAGCGCCGGGTGGTTGGTGACGTCGGACTGCACCAGCACGCGGTCGTTGCCGGAGGCGAGCATGAAGGAGGTGTGGCCGGGCGTGTGGCCCGGCGTCGCGATCGGGGTGATGCCGCCGACCACCTCCTTGTCGTGGACGTAAGGGGTCGGCTTGCGGCCGAGGCCGTCGAACACCCGCCGGGCGTTCTTGAAGTTGCCCTCGGTCGGGCCGCCCGCCGCCCGGCCCATGTTGGCGTCGTCCATCCAGAACGCCCACTCGGCCTGCGGCACCAGCACCTCGGCATTGGGATAGAGCGGCTTGCCGTCGGCGCCGAGCAGGCCGTTGATGTGATCACCGTGGAAGTGCGAGATCACTACGGCATCCACCTTGGCCGGGTCGATGCCGGCGGCCGCCAGGTTGGTGTGGAAGCGTCCGACCGCGCCGTTCGACTGCTGGAACGCCGCCGGCCCGTTGCCGGTGTCGATCACCACCAGCTTGCCGCCGGTGCTCACCACCAGCGGGTTGAACACGATGGTCATCTTGCCGGCTTCCATGCCGGCCCCGGTGGCGGCGGCGACGACCTGCTCCTTCGGCACGTTGACCACGAAGTTGTCCGGCATCGGGAAGGTGCGGGCGCCGTCCGCCACCACGGTCACCTCGATGCTGCCGACCTTGTAGCGGTGAAAGCCGGGCGGCGTGCCGGATGCGGCAGCGGATGCGGCACTGGATGCCGCAGCTGGGCTCGACGCGGCGCCGCTCCCCTGCTGGGCGGACGCCGGCAGAGCGGCGCCGGCGGCCCCGAGGGCGGCCGCCGCCAGAACGGTGCGTCGGGTCATGTCGTTCATCCTTTGCTCCTCGATGGTCGTGTCGACGGCCGTCCGCGGACGCGGACCGTCGCGAGTCTCGATCAGGGGAACCGGCGGGGCGGACGCGCCTCCCGCATGCAGGACATCCCCCATGCAGGACACGCCCGAACCGACGAGGTGGGCGACCAAAATGTACGAGAACGAGGCGGGATCGGCACGTCCCCGCCGTTCACGCTCCGGTGAACCACTTGAGGCCGAGGCTGCCCGGCACCAGCAGCACCGCCGACCAGACGAAGGCGGAGGAGAAGTTGGCGGCCTGGAAGTGCCACCACGGCATCACGAAGATGCCGGCCACCAGCGGCACCGAGGCGCGCAGCGGCCCGAAGAAGCGGCCGATGAAGATCGCCGCGACCCCGAACTTGCGCACGAACGCCTCGCCGCGCGGCAGCAGGTCCGGATGGCGCGACAGCGGCCACACATGGGCGACCCTGTCCTTGAAGGTGAAGCCGAGCCAGTAGGACAGCCAGTCGCCGAGCGCGGCACCGACCGCGGCGGCGACCCAGATGGGCCAGAACTCCAGGCCGCCGAGCCCGACCATGGCGCCGATGCCGATCAGCGCCGCCCAGGCGGGGACGATGAGCGAGAAGAAGGCGAGCGATTCCAGAAAGGCCAGCACGCCGACCACCGGCGCGGCCCAGACCTGGTTGTCGCGCACGAAATCGATCAGGGCCTGGACGTACTGTTCCATCATATCCGGGAAGAGATGGGAGCCGAGCATGAGCGGGAGTAGACCCGGGCGGACGCATGGGATGCGTCAGCATGACGCGCCGCCCTCGCCTCGCCCGCCGCCCGGCCATGGCCGGGACGAGATCGACTTGGGGCGGATGATTTCACGGCACGGGCCGCTTGTCACGCGCGCGGCCCGATGACGATGCATGGCCGCTTCCGACAGGCCGGCATCGTTCCGGCAGGGCGGCAGCGGTTGACCCGCCCTTCAGCGTTCCCCGGGGGGGTCCGGCTTGCGGCAGGGGCCGAGCCCGAACGGGGCGATCTCGGGATTGGCATAGGGACCACGATAGTCGTCGTCGGCCGCATCCTGGCCGGCCGCATCGTGGCCGGCGGCCGGCGCACCCGGCACGGCCAGCCGGTCGGCCCACACCTCGACGGCGAACAGCCGCCGCGCCGGATCGATCGGCACCACGCCGAACTCCGGGTTGAGGGCGTCCGCCGTCAGCCCCAGCTCGACCGCGGCTTCGGCCAAGCTCGGGGGCCGCTCGGCCCCCGTCACGGTCATCAGGGCGGTCTTCGGCGCGCCCATCGGGCCATTCTCCCGGTGCGGCACGCCGGCGCCGGCGGTCCGGCCATCAGACCCCGAAGCCCGCGGCGGCCGCGTCCGGGTCGATAATGCCGTACCCATAGTCGCCGTTCCAGCCGGGGCTCGGGACGACCTGGCGGGCCGTGGCGGTGAGCTGGGCGAACAGGTTCGGCGGCGGCACCGCGTGCGGTGTCAGCTTGGTGCGCAGCGCCGCGACGCAGCCGGCCGCCACCGGGCAGGCCGCCGAGGTGCCGTTGTCGGGCACGCCCGGCCCGAACGCATCCGAGCCGAGAAAATGCGTGTAGGCGGTGAGGTCCGGCTTCTGCTGATACAGGCCGGCGATCGACGGCCCTTGCGACGAGTAGCCGACCCGCGTGTCGGTGACATCGCAGCCGGCGAGCGTCAGCACGTCGGGGCTCGCATTGGCCCCCATGATGGTCCCGGTGACCCGCCCCTGGCACTGGTTCGCCGGGCAATCCGCCCCGCAATTGCCGGCCGCGAACAGGATGTCGGCGCCGGCCCCGGCCAGTACCGAGACGAGGCCCTGGAACGGGTGGCGCGGATTGTCGATGTAGCGGCCTGGATGGCCCGGCGGAAAATCCCAGCTCGGGTGGTAGACGCCCCAGCTGTTGTTCACCACCAGGGCCTTGTAGCGCGGCGCTCCGCCCGGCGCGAAGGCGACGCCCCAGAAGGCGATGAGCTGGGCGAAAGCCTGGACCGCGACCGCCAGCGTGGAGCCCGTCATGGCGCCGCCCGGCACCCGGGTGGAGAGGATCGGAAAATCGAGCAGCGTCGCCTTCGGGGCGGCGATCAGCGCATCGAAGGCACACATGGTGCCGTGATCGACCGGATAGGTGCCGGGCGCGGTGGTGCCGCGCGGCGGCGTCCACGAGTTGCCGGCATCGAAGAGCGGCACAGTGCCGAGCTTGGATCGCAGATGTGCGAGGTTGATGCCGGTGTCGAGCACCGCGATCGCGACGCCCTGCCCATCCAGACCACGCCCCGCCAATGCCGCCGTGCGGAGCCTGGCCTCGACGTCGGCGACAGCGCCGACCGCCAGACTGTTCGGGCAGGTCGGGAACGTGGCGATCAGCGGGTCGGCGAACAGCGGGCGGCCGTTCTGCTCGACCGGCACCTCGGAAGGATCGGATACCTCGACGAAGGCGCGGACCACGAAGTCGCGCGATTGCGTCGGCGCCACGGCTTCGAGCGACATCTCGCCAGGCACGCCGGTGCCGATCGGAACGGCGGCGAAGTTCGGATCGAGAACGAGCCCCGGCGGGGTCCGAGCCTCCTCCAGGGGGATGCGCGGCGGTCGGCGCTCAAGGGTCGCCATCGCCGAGTCGATCAGCGGCTCCTGGCTCGGCAGCACGGCGAGCACCGAGATGGGGCGACGGGGTGACGGGTTCTGCATGCGGTCCTCCTCCCACGGTGGGAGAAGCATTCTGCGGTGGTTGCAGAATACGGCAAATCACAACCCAAGGATCGCCGCACGCCCGGTCCGGGGTCCGACGCGAACCCTGCACACCACAGGTTGCGGACCGCCAGATCGTGCCCGCATCGATCGCGCCACACCTTCGCCCGGCCGCGTGGCATAGTGCGGCCTCCGATTCGTCCGCTCCCCCCGACACGACAGTCCGATGGCCAAGAGCGCATCCAAGAAAGAGTCCCCCGACCTGTTCGCCGGCACACCGGCGCGCCGAGCCGCCGAGCCGAACCGCCCGGCCGAGCCGAAGTCGGAGCCCGCACGGACCGATCCGGCCCGCGCCGAGCCGCGTCGCGGCGCTGTGGCCGAGAGCTACACGGCGCAGGACATCGAGGTGCTGGAGGGGCTCGAGCCGGTGCGCCGCCGGCCCGGCATGTATATCGGCGGCACCGACGAGCGCGCCCTGCACCACCTGTTCGCCGAGGTGATCGACAATTCGATGGACGAGGCGCTGGCCGGCCACGCGACCTTCATCGAGGTGTCGCTCGAAGCCGGCGGCTTTCTCAGCGTGACCGACAACGGCCGCGGCATGCCGGTCGACCCGCACCCGAAGTTTCCGAAGAAGTCCGCCCTCGAAGTGATCATGTGCATGCTGCACGCCGGCGGCAAGTTCGACTCCAAGGTCTACGAGACCTCGGGCGGCCTGCACGGCGTGGGCGTCTCGGTGGTCAACGCGCTGTCGGAGACCGTCGAGGTCGAGGTGGCGCGCGGCGGCGAGCTGTTCCGCCAGACCTTCGCGCGTGGCAAGCCGACGGGCGGGCTGGAGCGGCTCGGCAAGGTCCATAACCGGCGCGGCACCAAGGTGCGATTCAAGCCGGACCCGCAGATCTTCCCGAAGCCGCGGTTCAGCCCGCAGCGGCTGTTCAAGATGTCGCGCGCCAAGGCGTACCTGTTCGGCGGCGTCGAGATCCGCTGGCGTTGCGACCCGAGCCTGCTCGCCGGCGTCGAAGGCGTGCCGACCGAGGAGACGTTCCGGTTCGCCGGGGGCCTGAAGGACTATCTGGCGGTCGCCGTCGAGGGCCACACGCTGGTGCATCCGGACCTGTTCACCGGCCTGTCGGGCCGGCCCGGACAGAACGGCGCGGTCGAATGGGCGATCGCCTGGACGGCGGACGGCGACGGCTTCGTCTCCTCCTACTGCAACACCATCCCGACGCCGGAGGGCGGCACCCACGAGTCGGGCCTGCGCGGCGCCCTTCTGCGCAGCCTCAAGGACCACGCCGAGCGGGTCGGCCAGGGCAAGCGCGCCGCCGCCGCCACCAGCGACGACGTGATGAGCGGCGCCGCCGTGATGCTGTCGGTGTTCGTGCGCGAGCCGGAGTTCCAGGGCCAGACCAAGGACCGCCTCTCCACCGGCGAGGCGCAGCGCATCGTCGAGAGCGCCGTCAAGGACCAGTTCGACCACTGGCTCGCCGGCAACCCGGCCCAGGCCAACAAGCTGCTCGACTGGGTGGTGGAGCGCGCCGAGGAGCGCCTGCGCCGCCGCCAGGAAAAGGAGATCGCCCGCAAGTCGGCGGTGAAGAAGCTGCGGCTGCCCGGCAAGCTCGCCGACTGCACCGGCACGGCCGCGGAGGGCTCGGAGATCTTCATCGTCGAGGGCGACTCGGCCGGCGGCTCCGCCAAGCAGGCGCGCGACCGCGCCTCCCAGGCCGTCCTGCCCTTGCGCGGAAAGATCCTCAACGTCGCCAGCGCCGGCAAGGACAAGCTCGCCCAGAACCAGCAGATCGCCGACCTCGTCCAGGCGCTCGGCTGCGGCACCGGAGCCAGCTACCGCGAGGAGGATCTGCGCTACGAGAAGGTGATCGTGATGACCGACGCCGACGTCGACGGCGCCCACATCGCGTCGCTGCTGATCACGTTCTTCTACCGGCAGATGCCGCAGCTCATCGAGGACGGCCACCTCTATCTCGCGGTGCCGCCGCTCTACCGGCTGTCGCACGGCGGCAAGACCTTCTACGCCCGCGACGACGCCCACAAGGACGAGATCCTGGCGCGCGAGTTCAGAAGCAACGCCAAGGTGGAGATCGGCCGCTTCAAGGGCCTCGGCGAGATGATGCCGGCGCAGCTCAAGGAAACCACGATGAACCGCAAGACACGCACGCTGCTGCGCGTCAAGCTGCTCACCGACGATCGCGCCGACACCGCCAAAACGGTGGAGCGCCTGATGGGCACCAAGGCCGAGACGCGCTTCGCCTTCATCCAGGAGAAGGCGGCCTTCGCATCCGACGAGATGCTGGACGTCTGATCCGGCCGGCGGGCGAGCGAACCGCTCGCCGTCCGATGGCGCGCGCCGGCACGAGACGGCGCCGGGCCGATGTGACCATGCCGGGCATCCCCGCGGACGCGGCCTCCCGCCGGGCCGATGACCAGCTCCGTGCGCGATCCGGCCCCCGGCACCCGCCGAGCATCGAGGCCACAGCCCGGGTCGCCCACCATGCGGCGCCGTCCGGGCCGGCCGAGCCGGCGCGTTCCGCCGGCAACCCGCCCACGGCCCCCCCCGCGACCGCACCCGCACCAACGCTCGTCGAGCACGAACACGACCGGGACGGCTAGATCCAAACGACTAGCCGATAAGGCATTGTCAATACTAACGAAAAAGAAACGGAACTCTGCTTAGTTCGGCTAATCGCCCCCCTCCGGGTCAGCCCACCTCACTGGTGCCCCTCCGCTCGATGCGACTTCCGTTCCGATTATCAGCAAAGGCAATGCCATGACCTCGGTCAGGAGCAAGCTGCTCACCTCGATTCTTCTGCTTTTCGTCGCCTTCATGTGCACCGCAGGTGTCGGTTGGTATGCATCGCGGGTGTCCCATCAGGGTCTCCAGACCGTCTTCAACGACCGCGTGAAGCCGCTGCGTGACCTCAAGGGCGTTGCCGACCTCTACGCCATCAACATCGTCGACACCGCCCACAAGGTCCGCAACGGCAACATGGACTGGGACGCCGGCGCGACCGCGGTCGAGACCGCCACCGCCAACATCAAGACGTTCTGGTCGGCCTACACGGCGACCCAGATGAATGCCGCCGAGCGCCAGCTCGCCACCGAGGCCGAACGGCTGATGCGCGCCGCCGACGAGGCGAAAGCCGAGCTGCTGGCCACCCTGCGCCGCAAGGACAAGGCCGCCCTCGACCGTTTCGTGCTGGAGCGGCTCTACCAGATGATCGATCCGATCAGCCAGGCGATCGGCAAGACGGTCGACCTCCAGATCATCGAGGCCGGTGCCGCGTACACCGAGTCCGATCGCAGCTTCTCGCTCGCCCAGATCATCATGATGGTGACTCTCGCGGTCGGCGTGGTCGCCCTCGTCATCTCGCTGTGGACCACCCTGATCGGCGTCGTGCGGCCGCTGCTCGGCCTGGTGGCCGCCATGCGCAAGCTCGGCGACGGCGACTTCTCGGTGGTGCTGCCCGGCCTCGGCCGCAAGGACGAGATCGGCCAGATGGCCGATGCGGTCGAAGCCTTCAAGGTAAAGGCCGCCGAGAAGGCGGCCCAGGAGGCGGAGGAGAAGGCCGAGGCCGATCGCCGCGCCGCCGCCGAGCGCAAGGCCGCCATGAACGCCATGGCGGACTCCTTCGAGAAGGCGGTCGGCGGCATCGTCGCCACTGTCACGGCCGCCTCGACCGAGCTCGAGTCGGCCGCCACCTCGCTCAGCCGCACCGCCGAGAACACCCAGATGCTCTCGACCCGGGTCGCGGCCGCCTCCGAGGAGGCGTCGGTCAACGTCCAGTCCGTCGCCTCGGCCAGCAACGAGATGGCGTCGTCGGTCACCGAGATCGGCCGCCAGGTGCAGGAGTCGACCCGGGTGGCCGACGAGGCGGTCCAGCAGGCTCGCCAGACCGACATGCGCATCACCGAGCTGTCGCAGGCGGCGCAACGCATCGGCGACGTCGTCAAGCTGATCACCGCCATCGCCGAGCAGACCAACCTGCTGGCGTTGAACGCGACCATCGAGGCGGCGCGGGCCGGCGAGGCCGGCAAGG
This sequence comes from Rhodoplanes sp. P11, assembly GCF_964266735.1. Lineage (NCBI taxonomy): Bacteria > Pseudomonadati > Pseudomonadota > Alphaproteobacteria > Hyphomicrobiales > Nitrobacteraceae > Rhodoplanes > Rhodoplanes sp. P11. Next base: position 1,276,450 of record NZ_CAXWGY010000001.1, on the reverse strand, counting down.
GCTTCGCGGTCGTCGCCCAAGAGGTCAAGACGCTGGCGGCCCAGACCGGCAAGGCCACCGGCGAGATCGAGGCGCAGATCTCCAGCATGCAGGCGGCAACCCGCGACTCCGTCGTCTCGATCAAGGAGATCGGCTCGACCATCCATCGCATCGCCGAGATCGCCTCGTCGATCGCGGCGGCCGTCGAGGAGCAGGGCGCGGCGACCAACGAGATCGCCCGCAACGTCCAGCAGGCCGCCCAGGGCACCACCGAGGTGGCCGGCAGCATCACCCAGGTGAATCACGGTGCCGCCGAGACCGGCTCGGCGTCCTCGCAGGTGCTGGTCTCGGCCCAGTCGCTGGCCGGCGAAAGCGCCCGCCTGAAGGCCGAGGTGGCGCGGTTCCTCGCCTCGGTCCGCGCCGCCTGAGCCTGTTTTCGGGTGATCAGTTCGCCGTCGTTCCGGGGCGCGGGCGATCAGCCCGCGAACCCGGAACCCAGCGACACACGTCATCCCGCGGCAGACTTTTGACTCTCGGCTGGATTCCGGACAGCCGCTTCGCGGCTTCCGGAATGACCACCAAAGTGATCAGCCGGATCTCGTATAAGCCGTCTCCACGATCGGATCGGGCCGCTCGGCGGCCCGATCCTTTTCAGGCGGTCGAGCCGATGCTCCCGCTTACCTCCCTCACCGCGTTCATGCAGCTCGGGCATGCCGGCCTGGCGTTCGCCGGATGGCCGCGCGTGTCACCCCTCTCGCGATCGCGGCCGCACGCCGGCACGGCGAGCTTCCACGGCAGATCCTCATCACGGCACACCCAGCCGTACTAGATTGGGTACCGGAATTTCATACAAAGGATCTAAACGAAAGAACCGCCCTGGGATTCCGCGCGTCGATAACGGAAAAACTGACGGGCGAGCTAACGAAATCATTACGGGCTCTGATTTATCGAATGTGAGGAAAATTGAACCCGCTGCTTCGGGGCGAGCCTCGCATCCCGGAGCCGACGCTCCGGATCGTCTCCCATGCATTCGATCAAGTTCAAGCTCCTCGCCGCCATGCTGCTGCTGTTCTCGGCCTTCGTGTTCGCGGCCGGCATCGGCTGGTACGCCTCGCGGGTCGCCAACGACGGCTTGCAGACCGTGTTCAACGATCGCGTCAAGCCGCTGCGGGACCTCAAGGCGGTGTCGGACCTCTATGCGGTGAACATCGTCGACACCGCCCACAAGGTGCGCAACGGCAATATCGGCTGGGACGCCGCCCTCGTCGCGATCGAGAGGGCCAGCACCAACCTGAAGACATCCTGGGCGAACTATGCGGCGACCAAGATGGACCCGACCGAGCGTCAGCTCGCCGGCGAGGCCGGACGCCTGATGGCGGCGGCCGACAGCGGCAAGTCCGACCTGCTCGACATCGTCCGCCGGCGCGACAAGGCGGCGCTCGATCGCTTCGTGATCGAGCGGCTCTACCAGACCATCGATCCGGTGACCGAGGCGGTCAGCAAGATCGTCGACCTCCAGATCGCCGAGGCCGCCAACGAGTACGCCATCTCGGACCGGAGCTTCGCGGCCGCCAAGTGGGGCATGGTCGCCAGCCTCCTGGTCGGTGCGGTGGCTTTCGCCTTGTCGTTGTGGACCACCCTGTTCGGCGCCATCCGGCCGCTGGTCGGCCTGGTCGCCGCCATGCGCAAGCTGGGCCAGGGCGATTTCTCGGTGGTGCTGCCGGGGCTCGGCCGCCGGGACGAGATCGGCCAGATGGCGGACGCGGTCGAGTCGTTCAAGATCAAGGCAGCCGAGAAGGCCGAGCAGGAGGTCGCCGAGAAGGCCGCGCAGGACCGCAGGATCGCGGCCGAGCGCAAGGCGACCATGAACGCCCTCGCCGACGACTTCGAGAAGGCGGTGGGCGGCATCGTGGTCACCGTCACGACCGCCTCGACCGAGCTGGAGTCGGCCGCCGGGTCGCTCAGCAAGACGGCCAAGGTCACCCAGGCGCTGTCCACCCGCGTCGCCGCCGCCTCCGAGGAGGCATCGGTCAACGTCCAGTCGGTCGCCTCGGCCACCAACGAGATGACCGCCTCGGTGCACGAGATCAGCCGCCAGGTGCAGGAGTCGAGCCGCATCGCCGGCGAGGCCGTCAAGCAGGCCGAGAAGACCGACGGCCGCATCGGCGAGCTGTCGCAGGCGGCCAACCGGATCGGGGCCGTCGTCGAGCTGATCACGGCGATCGCCGAGCAGACCAACCTGCTGGCCCTCAACGCCACCATCGAGGCGGCGCGGGCCGGCGAGGCCGGCAAGGGCTTCGCGGTGGTCGCCCAGGAGGTCAAGGCGCTCGCGGCGCAGACCGGCAAGGCGACCGGCGAGATCGGTGCCCAGATCGCCGGCATGCAGCAGGCGACCCAGGACTCGGTCGCGGCCATCAAGGAGATCGGCGGCACCATCGGGCGCATCGCCGAGATCGCCGCGACCATCGCGGCCGCCGTCGAGGAGCAGGGCGCGGCGACCGCCGAGATCGCCCGCAACGTCCAGCAGGCCGCCCACGGCACCACCGAGGTGGCCGGCAGTGTCACCGAGGTCAACCACGGCGCCGCCGAGACCGGCTCCGCCTCGTCCCGCGTGCTGGTCTCGGCTCAGTCGCTCGCCGGCGAGAGCTCGCGGCTCAAGACCGAGGTGGCGCGCTTCCTGTCGTCGGTGCGGGCCGCCTGATCGGCTGCCCCGATCGGCTGCCCCGATCCCACCGGGCCGCGTGGCGGCCCGGCCGCCGCCTCTTCGGCGCGCCGCCCGCTTATTGCAGCGTGATGCCGGCGCCCTTGGCGATCCCGCTCCAGCGCGCGATCTCGGCCTCGATCAGCCGCTGGGCCTCGGCCGGCGTGTTGCCGACCGGCTCCATGCCGAGCTCGGCGAGGCGCCTCTTCGTATCCGGCAAGGCCAGCGCCGCGACGATGTCGCGGTTGAGCCGCTCGATCGCGGCGGGCGGCGTCCCGGCCGGCGCCGCGAACCCGACCCAGAACTTCATCACCATGCCGGGCAGGCCCGCCTCGCCGGCGGCCGGCACGTCGGGCAGCACCGGCGAGCGCGTCTCCGACGCCACCATCAGGGGCCGGAGCTGGCCCGACTGGATCAGCGGCAGGGCCGTCGGCAGCGACGTCACCAGCACCTGAACCTGGCCGGCGACGAGATCCTGGAGCACCGCGCCGGCGCCCCGATAGGGCACATGGACGAGATCGACCCCGGCCAGGCTCTTGAACAGCTCGCCCCCCATATGGGTGTTGGTGCCGTTGCCGCCCGAGCCGAAGAAGTACTTGCCGGGATTGGCCTTGAACAGCGCGATCAGCTCCCCCAGCGTGTGCGCCGGCAGCTTCGGGTTGACCACCATGACGTGCGGGTTCTCGACCGCGGTGGTCACCTGCACGAAGCCCTTGAGCGGGTCGAACGGCAGGCTGGGCATCAGCCCGGCGGCGATCGTGTAGGACATCTCCAGGGTCAGCAGCGTGTGGCCGTCCGGGGCGGCGCGCGCCGCCGCGCCCCAGCCGATCACGCCGGCACCGCCGGTGCGGTTCTCCACCACGGTCGGCACCCCGAGCCCGGGACCCGCCGCCTGGGAGACGATGCGGGCCACCGTATCGGTGGAGCCGCCGGGCGCGAACGGCACCACGAAGGTGATGGGACGCGACGGGAATGTCTGGGCGGTGGCGACCGCGGCGACGGCCACCAGCAGACCGGCGACGGCCGCCGCGAGGCGGAGCGGACCGGCGAGACGGAACGGGACAGCGAGCGGACGAGCCGCAACCCTGCGGGTCGGCATGGCGATCACCCTGGAGGAGTGCACGAGGACGGAACGAGACGACGAGAGGACGAGACGACGAGAGGACGAGACGACGAAGACGGCGACACGCGGTGAAGCCGGCGCGCGCCGGATCGACCGGAGGCGGTCAGCATCGCGTTCTCGTCGGCCGTTGCCAAGTACCGTCGCGCGCCGCAAGCCTTCGTTAACCCTGCCGCGGCATCCATCGTGTTCGGCCGCCCGGCAGGCGCGTGGTCGGCGTCCGGGCGTCCGCGCGACGCGACCTATCGCCGGTGAAGCCACGATGGCACGGACGATCTCCAAGACAGGCGACATGCCGCCGCGCGAGGCGGTGCTGCGGGGCGTCGCCCTGCAAGAGGCCGGCCGGCTCGACGAGGCGGAGCGCGCCTTCCTGGCCGTCCTGCGCGACGATCCGCGCGACTTCTACGCCCTCCACCAGCTCGGGGTGATCTGCTGCGCCCGCCGGCGCTACGCCGACGCGGTGCTGCTGCTGGCGACCGCCGTCGAGGCCCGGCCCAACTCGGCCGACGCGCTGTGCAATCTCGGCCTCGCGCTGCACGGGATGCAGCGGCACGACGAGGCGCTGGCGAGCTACGACGCCGCCCTCGCGGTCGCGCCGGACCACCCCCTCACCCACCACAACCGCGGCAATGCGCTGTTCGATCTCGATCGGCACGCCGAGGCGGCGGCCGCTCACGCGCGCGCCCTCGCGCTCGACCCCGACAACCCCGAGACGCTGTACGGGCTCGGCAATGCGCTGCGCGAGCTACGCCGCCACGACGAGGCACGCGCCGCCTATGAGCGGGCGCTCGCCCTGGCGCCGGCCCGCACCGACGTGCGCTTCAACCTCGCGCTGCTCGATCTCCTCGGCGGCCGGCTCGCCGAGGGGTTCGCGGGCTACGATCACCGGCTCGACAAGCCGGAATTCGCCGAGCTGCGCGGCCGTTTCCCGACGCCGGCCTGGCGCGGCGAGGCGCCGGTCGCCGGCCGCACCGTGCTGCTGCATCCCGAGCAGGGGATGGGCGACATCATCCAGATGGTGCGCTACGCGCCGCTGCTCGCCGCTCGCGGCGCCCGGGTGATCGCCGCCGTGACGGCGCCGCTGGCGCCGCTCCTCGCCGGTCTCGCCGGTGTCGAGACGGTGGTGTGGGATCGCACCGCGCCGCCCACCCACGACCTCCACTGCCCCTATCTCGGCCTGCCGCGCGCCTTCGGCACCACGCTGGAGACCATCCCGGCGACCGTTCCCTACCTGGCCGCGCCGGCCGACCGCCGTGCCGCCTGGGCGGCGCGCCTGGCGGCGCTGCCGCGACCGCGGGTGGGCCTCGTCTGGGCCGGCAATCCGGGCTTCGCCAACGACCGCCACCGCTCCGTCCCGCTCGCGGCGCTGGCTCCGATCGTGCGGCTTCCGGGCCTCACCGTCGTGAGTCTCCAGAAGGAGTTACGGCCGGACGATGCGGCCATGCTCGAACGACTTCCGAGATTGGTTCAAGTGGGCGGGGCGCTCGCCGACTTCGCCGACACGGCGGCCGTGATCGAGGCGCTCGACCTGGTGGTCAGCGTCGACACCGCGGTCGCGCATCTGGCCGGGGCGCTCGGCCGGCCGGTGTGGATTCTACTCCCCCGGTCACCCGATTGGCGCTGGATGCTCGACCGCGACGACAGCCCCTGGTACCCCACCGCCCGCCTGCTCCGGCAGCCGGCGACGGGCGACTGGGCGAGCGTCGTGGCCTGCCTCGCCGAAGACCTCACGGCGTTCCGCAACGTCGCGGCGGCCCCCGCCGGCGACGACTGAGCCGGTCGCGGCGGGCAGGCGAACCAACATCACGCTTCGGTGTTCCCCTCCGGTGCGCCTCGCTCCCGTCGGGGTGCCTCGGCTACGCTCCGCGGCCGCGGCCGTTCCCGCCGCCATGACCGGCCGGGCGTCGCCATGCCGCGCCCCGTGACCTCGAACGGAGACACCCCCGATGCAGATCGATCGCAGGCTGATCCTGGCCGGCGGCCTCGCCGCCGCAGCCACCGCTCTGGCCCGCCCGGCCTTCGCTCAGACGCCCGCCCCGAGCGGCCCGTTCCGTCTCGATCCCCTGCCCTACCCGGCCGACGCCCTGGTGCCCCACATCGACGCCCGCACCATGGAGCTGCACCACGGCCGCCATCACCAGGCCTACGTCAACAATCTCAACGCGGCGCTGAAGGATCACGGCACTGTCGCGGCGATGCCGCTGCACGACATCTTGGCCAAGCTCGGCGAGCTGCCCGAGGCGATCCGTGCGACCGTGCGCAACAATGGCGGCGGCCACGCCAACCACACCATGTTCTGGCAGGTGATGGGGCCGCCGACTGCGGCCGGCGCCGGCGCCGCGCCCGCTGGCGCCCTGGCGGAGGCGATCCAGCGCGACCTCGGCGGCCTCGACAAGCTGAAGGCCGACTTCAATGCGGCCGGCGGCCGGGTGTTCGGCTCCGGCTGGGTGTTCGTCACGGTCGATCGCGGCGGCAAGCTGGCGCTCGAGTCCAAGCCCAACCAGGACACGCCGCTGATGGACGGCAAGCGCGTGCTGTTCGGCAACGACGTGTGGGAGCACGCCTACTACCTCACCTACCAGAACCGCCGGCCCGACTACCTGGCGGCCTGGTGGAACGTGGTGAACTGGGGGAAGGTCGGCGAGCGCTACGCCGCCGCGACCGCCGGGACCCTGACGATCTGATGGACAGCCCGACCGGGCCGCCGGGCCGGATGGAAACCGCCGTCGGTTCCCACCCGGGCCGTCGTCGCGCTATGGTGGTGCAAGACTCCGCGTCCCGATAAAGCGAGGTTCCGATGTCGCGCTTTCAGATCATGCGCCGCCTGGTGCAGCAGGCGCCTCTCGCCGCCTTGCTCGGCCTGACGCTCGGGGTGGCGCTCCCGGGTCCCGCGGCGGCCCAGACCGCAGCAGACTGTGCGCCGTTCTGTGATTACCGTCATTACTATGGGACCTACGATTACACCTGGGCTGCTCCGGCGACCTACTGCCAGCCGGTGTGCGGCCCGGACGGAACCTGCGTGCCGGTGAAGACCTGCGTGCGGGCGCCGTTCGCCGCCCACGCGCCGTCTATGGTGTCGTTCTACGTGCCCGGCCTCGCCAATCCGGGCGCCGTGCCGGCCCGCGCGGTGCGAACCGCCCCCACCGTTCGGGTGCGTACCTACCGCGGAGCGCGATGACGCCGACACCGCGCAGCGCAATCCCGCCCACCCCCCAAACAGAAAACGCCCCGCGACCGGCGGGGCGTTTCGCATCTGGCATACAGCGTCTGGTGGGTTCGTGGACCGCCAGCCGATCAGTTGTCGCGATAGACGCGCTCGCGGCGCTCGTGCCGCTCCTGCGCTTCGAGCGACAGAGTCGCGATCGGACGGGCCTCGAGTCGCTTGATGGAGATCGGCTCGCCGGTCTCCTCGCAGTACCCGTAGGTGCCGTCCTCGATCCGTTGCAGTGCAGCGTCGATCTTGGCGATCAACTTGCGCTGGCGGTCACGGGCCCGAAGCTCGATGGCCCGCTCGGTCTCCGAGGAGGCACGGTCGGCGAGGTCCGGATGATTCTGGTTTTCGTCCTGCAAGTGCTGGAGTGTCTCCTTCGCCTCTCGCAGAATATCCTCTTTCCAGGCAAGCAGCTTGTTTCGGAAATACTCGCGCTGCCGCTCGTTCATGAAGGGTTCTTTGTCCGTAGGCCGATAGATCCTGCTGGTCTCCAGGCGCATGACTCGCTCACTCCCACGCGGCCGTCCCGTATGCTTCCATTCGACTTCTTTGGTCGATTCACTCTCGGTTGCGGTCGCTATATACAAGCGTTGCGACATAACGACAACAACAGATTGGATTAATGCCGCGCAGCCTTGGGGAAGCGAAGTATACGCGCCGCGATCGCAAAACGGGTGGAGCGGCGGCATTCCGGTAGGTGATTTGCTCCGCGCGCTCTCGGCAGTGTCGTTTCGCAATGCCGCGGCCACGCCGCATGTCGGGGCGGCGGCACGTCTCTCGGTCTCCGAATCGATCGTCGAAACAGCGGGGTCGCAAGCGCGCGATGGCGGTATTCAGAAGCCGCCCGGCTGCTTCATCTTGGCAAGCTCCACCTCGACCCTCAGCTCGATCTCGGCCAGCACGGCGTCGAGCCCGGGATCGCCGGAGCTTTCCTTGAGACCCGCTGCCATCACGCCGAGGCGGGCCAGCAAGCTCTGGTCGAGCGTGCCGGCGAGCAGCGCCAGCTTGATCTCGTCGAGCACGTCGAGGGCGTGCCGCCCGCGCACCACGGCGCGACGGCGACGCTCGGTCGGGTCCTCGACGCCCTGGAGGGCGAGCAGCGCGTCGATGCCGGTGAGCGTGCGCGGCGCGGCGGTGCCCGACGGCGCCGGCGTGCCGCTCGAGTCGGGCAGCGCGAAGCCGCCCGCGCTGGTGCGGCGGGGGGTCGATCCCGGCGTCGGGGCGGTGGGTCCGTTCGGTCCGGTGATGCGCATGGCGGCGGCCCTGTCGACGATCGCTCGCCGGCGCTGGCCGACGACGGCGCGGCGGGCGGACCCGGAGCGGTCTCCGACGACGCGGCGGCGCGCCCGGCGAGTTGGCGCCGCGAGCGGTTAACAACTGGTAAACACCCGGCAGACTTTGCCGGGTTGCCGCCGCGACGGGCCGAATTGTGCCGTGGCATCGGCGGCACCGAGCCAAAAACACGTTTTCGATCAACGACTCGCCGGCACCGTCCGGCTGGCACGGTCCTCGCACCGCAAGGTCCGAGATGGCGCCGTCGCGCCGTCCCGGGAGCATGCGATGCGGGCGATCCTCACCTCGGCTCTGGCCGCTCTGCTCGTCGCCATCCTGGCGGCGGCGCCGACGCCGGCCGCCGCGACCTCGCGCATCAAGGACCTCGCCAATGTCGAGGGCGTGCGCCAGAACCAGCTCATCGGCTACGGCCTCGTGGTCGGCCTCCAGGGCACCGGCGACACCATCAACAACTCGCCGTTCACCCGGCAGTCGTTGCAGGCGATGCTGGAGCGCCTCGGCGTCAACATCCGCGGCCAGACGCTGCGCACCGGCAACGTCGCCGCCGTGATGGTGACCGCCAACCTGCCGCCGTTCTCCACCCAGGGCACCCGCGTCGACGTCACCGTGTCGGCGCTCGGCGACGCCAAGAGCCTGCAAGGCGGCGTCCTCGTCATCACGCCGCTGCTCGCCGCCGACGGCAACGTCTACGCGGTGGCGCAGGGCTCGCTCGCCATCGGCGGCTTCCAGGCGGAAGGCGAGGCCGCCAAGATCACCCGCGGCGTGCCGACGGTCGGACGCATCGCCAACGGCGCCATCATCGAGCGCGAGATCGACTTCGCCCTCAATCGGCTCACCCAGGTGCGCCTCGCGCTGCGCAATCCCGACTTCACCACGGCCAAGCGCATCGCCGCCGCCATCAACGACTTCCTCGGCATGCCGGTGGCCGAGCCGCTCGATCCTTCGACCGTGCAGATCACCGTGCCGAAGGAGTACACCGGCAACGTCGTCGGCATGCTGACCGAGATCGAGCAGCTCCAGATCGAGCCCGACCAGCTCGCCCGCATCATCGTCGACGAGCGCTCCGGCATCATCGTGATGGGACGCGACGTGCGGGTCTCCACCGTCGCGGTGGCGCAGGGCAACCTCACCGTCACCATCTCGGAGGCCCCGCAGGTGAGCCAGCCGGCGCCGTTCTCGCGCGGCCGCACCACCACGGTGCCGCGCACCTCGGTGGGCGTCCAGGAGGACGGCCGCAAGCTCGCGGTGGTGCGCGAGGGCGTGTCGCTCCAGCAGCTCGTCGACGGGCTGAACGCGCTCGGCATCGGCCCGCGCGACCTCATCGCCATCCTGCAAGCCATCAAGGCGGCCGGCGCCATCCAGGCCGACCTGGAGGTGATGTGATGACCGCCGCCCTGCCCGGCCTGTCGCCGGCCGCCACCGTGGCGCTCGACGCCGGCCGGCGCGGCGCGCCCGCTGCCGGCACGGCCGGGGCGGTCGCGATCGGCAGCCGCGCGATGCCGGCCAAGAGCGCCGCCGAGACGGCGCGCGCCCAGGCCCAGGACTTCGAGGCGATGTTCCTCAACACCATGATGCAGAGCATGTTCACCGAGACCGGCGGCGACGGCCCGCTCGGCAACTCGCCGGGCACCGGCGTGTGGCGCTCGTTCCTGGTCGACGAGTACGCCAAGAGCTTCGCCAAGGCGGGCGGCGTCGGTCTCGCCGATCAAGTTTACGCCACCCTGCTCGGCCAGCAGGAAGCCCGCAGCGCAACCGCAACCCGGAACCTCGTGAGCACCCGATGACCTTCTCGGCCCCTGCCCAAGAGACGCCGCTCCGCCCGATCGCCTCCGCCGACGAGGCCCGTGACGTGATCCGCATGCTCGACGAGACCGTCACGGCGCTCTCCGCCGTGATCGAGGAGGAGAGCCGGCTGGTGCGCGCCGGCCGTCTCTCCGAGGTGGCGCGGCTGGCACCGCGCAAGACCGACTTCGCCCGCGCCTATCTCACCGACAGCCAGCGGCTGCGCGATGCGCTGCCGCGGCTGCGCGGTGCGCTCGGTCGCGACATCGAGGGGGCGAAGGCGCGCCATGCCGCCTTCCAGACGCAGCTTCAGGCCAACCTGACGGCGCTCGCCACCGCGCATGCCGTGTCGGAGGGCATCGTCCGCGGCGTCGCCGGCGAGGTGGCGCGCACCACCGCGCCGCAGACCTACGGCGCCTCGGGCCGCACCAGCACGGCCGATCCGCGCCAGGCGGCCCGCCCGCTGGCGGTGTACCGCTCGCTGTAGCGAAAACTCTCTAGAACCGGATGCCCTTGAAGGTCCGGGTCTGCTCCACCAGGGCCCGCTCGGTCGGCAGCCGCTCCATGCTGCTGGCGCCGTAGAAGCCGTGGCAGTGCTTCGTCTTGCCGAGCACGTAGCTCGCATCCTCGGGCGACGAGATCGGGCCGCCGTGGCACAGCACGATGACGTCGTCGCGCACCGTGCGGGCCGCCGCCGCCCACTCGTCGATCAGGGTCACGCAGTCGTCGAGGCTCTTGGCGGTCTCGGCCCCGATGCTGCCGCCGGTGGTCAGCCCCATGTGCGGCACCAGGATGTCGGCGCCGGCCTTGGCCATGGCGATGGCGTCCTCGGCGCTGAACACATAGGGCGTGGTGAGCAGGTCGGCCTTGTGGGCGGCCGCGATCATCTCGACCTCGAGCCCGTAGCCCATGCCGGTCTCCTCGAGGTTCTGGCGGAACACGCCATCGATGAGGCCGACGGTCGGGAAGTTCTGCACTCCGGCGAAACCGAGCGCCCGCAGCGTGTCGAGGAAGTGATCGAGGATCATGAACGGGTCGGTGCCGTTGACGCCGGCCAGCACCGGCGTCTTCGACACGACCGGCAGCACCTCGCGCGCCATCTCGACCACGATGTCGTTGGCGTTGCCGTAGGCGAGCAGGCCGGCGAGCGAGCCGCGGCCCGCCATGCGGTAGCGGCCCGAGTTGTAGATGACGATCAGGTCGATGCCACCCTGCTCCTCGCACTTGGCCGACAAGCCGGTGCCGGCGCCGCCGCCGACGATCGGGATGCGGTCGCGGACCATCTGATGAAACTTGCTCAGCAGGGTTCGGCGGTCGAAACGTGACATGGCAGTCTCCAGTCGCAGATCGAAAGCAATGATGCGCCGGTTCAGCGGCGCACGATCTCGCGGAAGTGGGCGACGAGCGCATCCGCGAAGGGCGGATCGTTCATCGCCAGCGGCAGCCGGATCAGCCGGCGCTGCGCGGTCTGCACGATGGTGCGTTCGAGCGCGTCGATCAGCGCGGCGTCGGCCTCCGGATCGTGGAACGGCCCGCCGGCGACGTCGATCATCGAGAAGCCGCGCTCCGGAACGAGGAAGCGCACCGGCCCTTCCATCTGGTTGAGCTTGGCGCCGATCCACTCGCCCATGCGGCGGTTCTCCTCGGGCGTGGTGCGCATCAGCGTCACCTGGGCGTTGTGGACGTGGAGCTTACGTCCCCGGTACTTCTCCGGGACGGTGTCGAGGCCGCCGAAGTTGACCATGTCGAGCGCCCCGCAGGAGCCCACATAGGGCAGCCGGGTGCGGATGGCGGCGCCGAGCCGGTCCTCGCCGGCGCTCATCACGCCACCCATGAACAGGTCGGCGACCTCGGTGGTGGTGGTGTCGATCAGGCCGACCAGCCGGCCGCTGTCGGCCAGCTTCTCCATGGTGCGGCCGCCCGCCCCGGTGGCGTGGAACACGAAGCACTCGTACTCGCCCTTGAGCAGATCGACGACGCGATGCACGCAGGGCGTGGTGACGCCGAACATGGTGAGGCCGATCGCCGGCTTGTCGGTCCCGGCGGCGGCCGGGATCGGCCGCAGGACGGCGCCTGCCAGCATGTTGGCGGCATTGCCGAGCACCTGGCGCGAGATCGCGTTGATGCCGGCGACATCGACCACCGAGTACATCATGGCGATGTCGTTCGGCCCCACATAGGGCGCCACGTTGCCGGACGCGACAGTGGACACCATGATCTTCGGCACGCCGATCGGCAGCCGGCCCATGCCGGGCGTGATCAGGGCGGTGTTGCCCGAGCCGCCGATGCCGATCATCCCGAGGATGTCGTCCTTGTTGCGCTCGACCCATCCCTCGAAGGCCGTCGCCATGGCGGCGATCGCCTGGCCGCGATCGTCCGACCGGCTCACCGCCGCGGCGCCTTCGGGGTGGCAGGCCGCCACCGCGGCGGCCGAGACATCGGCGCCGGTGTCGCCGCTCTTGGTGCCGACGTCGACCAGCCGTACGGGCACGCCCGCCGCCTGGACCACGCCCCTCACATAGTCGAGATCCTCCGCCTTGGTATCGCAGGTGCCCACGACGATCGCGCACCGCTGACCGCTGGTCGCATTCATGATGCTGCCCACCTCTGCTGGCGCCGATCCGGCGCCGACATCGGGACTGTGCCGCCGTCCCGGGTCGGCACCAAGGGTTTTCGGCGTGACCGGGTGCCGCCGTCGGAGGACGGGCACGAACGCCGCGCCGGCAACCCGGCCGTGCGGCTCGCCGGCTCCACCGCCGCGCGCCGCCGTGCTCCGAGCAATCGTTAAAACTTTAGCGACTTCAGTATTTCTCGGTAACCATCTTTCCTAACAAGACCTTAACACGAGGAGCTTACACATTCTGGATTGAACGGTGGAAAGCGTTTCGGGAATCGGAGGGGCCGACCGTCGAGGGCCGAGAATCAAAATGGATACGAGCCTCACCATAAGGCCGCAGATCGGTGCTCCCAGCGCCGACACTGTGCGGCCCGTGGCGATCGAGGCTCCCGCGGCCCCGAGCGTCCTGCCGATCGCCAAGACGGTGCCGTCGGCGAGCGGGATGAACGCCACCACCACCGATCCGAACCTCGCGCGCAACGGCAACCCGCCAGCGCAGAGCCAGCCGACCGAAGCTCTCGCCCGCCAAGCCTCGCCCCAGATCACCCGCGAGGTGATCCTCGACCCCGCCACCCGCGAGGTCGTGTTCCGGGTGATCGATCAACGCTCGCGCCAGGTGCTGCGTCAGGTGCCCGACGAGGCGCTGATGCGGATGCGCGCCTACAACAAGGCGTTGCAGGAGGGCAGGACGCCCGCCGACGTGATGTCGCGCGCCGACGTCCAGGCTTGAGCCACCTCACCGCGCTTCCGCTCGCGCGACGATGAAGATATCACCGGATCGCCGGCCACGCCCCCTCGCGATCCGCCTCCCGGCGCGCCGCCGCCCGACTACTCCGATCAGCGGCAACGCAATCGAAACCAAGGCCCGTGGAATCGGCGCCGATGCGGTTCGTTATTACGCCGTTAACCCATCCTCTTTACGGTTGTTTACACCCCGCCGTGCGATCACGGCCGGCGACCATGATGGTCGAATCTCTGTGCCAGTAAGGCACCACAACCAGAAAGGTTGAGTTCCATGGCTTCCGGTATCACCCTCTCGGCCGGCGTCCGTCAGAATCTGCTCTCGTTGCAGAACACCGCGGACATGATGGCGACCACCCAGAATCGGCTCGCCACCGGCAAGAAGGTCAACTCGGCCCTCGACAATCCGTCGAACTTCTTCACCTCGCAGTCTCTCGGTGATCGCGCCGGCGACCTCAACTCGCTGCTCGACTCGATCGGCCAGGCGGTGAAGACCCTCGACGCGGCCAACAACGGCATCACCTCGCTGACCAAGCTCGTGCAGTCGGCGAAGTCGATCGCCCAACAGGCCCGCTCGGCCACCGCTCCGGCGGCGAGCTACGACGCCCTCAACGTCACCGGCACGATGCCGTCGGAGACCATCGGCTCGGCCATCGCGGGCGGTGCCAACGACCTGTCGGCCAAGGCCGTCAACCTGTCGTTCACCAACCAGGCCGAATCGATCGGTACCCACACGGGCAGTGCCGACCTGTCGAGCGGCATGGGCGGCGCCGGCAATGCCGGTACCATCCAGATTCGTGTCACCGCCAGCGGCGTCGACAAGACCTTCAACGTGGCGCTCGACGGCACCGAGGCGGATGCGGCGGCCGTGATCGCCAAGGCGAACGCCACCACCTCCGGCACGCCCGGCGACACCCTCGACAACTATGTCACCCTGTCCGAGACCGCCGGCCACAACCTGAAGCTCGACGCGGCCAGCGCCGACGTCGACTTCTCGATCAGCGCCGCCGGCTCCGGCTCGACCGCCGCGACCCTGACCGGGGCCGGCCTAACGGCGGGCTCCTACAACTCGACGAGCCTTCTCGACCGCGTGGTGGCGGGCGGCGGCACGGCGGGCAGCTCCAGCCTGGTGCTGAGCGTCACGGGTCAGTCGGACAAGACGGTGACCTTCGGCAACTCGGGCGGTCAGGTCTCGACCATCTCCGAGCTCAACAGCTGGATCAACAGCAACCGTGGCGCGGCCACCGGCTCGATCTCCGGCACCACCTTCTCGATGAGTGTCGGCGCCGGGACCGGCAATGCGCTCGGCTTCAATGCGTCGGACGTCGGCGTCACCAAGGCGCTCGGCCTCGATGCGGCGGCTGCCAACTACAACTTCGGCACCGGCGCCCGCGGCGGCATGGGCTCGGCACTGAGCAAGAGCTTCAACAGCGATCTGACGCTGGGCGAGCTCGACACTTCGCTCGCCAGCGGCAGCAGCATCGCCATCACGGTCGACGCCAACGACGGCAACGGCCCGCAGACCCAGACGGTCGGCCTGTCCGGCACCGACAATCTGAGTGCGGTGGTGAACAAGCTGAAGGCCAACGCGACCCTCAACGCCAACCTGGATATCTCCAACCAGGCCGGCAAGCTGAAGATGGTGGCCAAGTCCGCCGACGTCGACTTCTCGATCGCCGCCGGTTCCGCCACCACGGCCCTCAACATGACGGCCGGCTCGTACAACTCGACGAGCCTGCTCGATCAGGTGATCAGCGGTGGTGGTGCCGAGGGCGACACCATGACGGTGGCGGCCAACGGCGGTGCGGCCCAGACGATCACCTTCGGCAAGGGCTCCGGCCAGGTCTCGACGATCGCCGAGTTCACCACGGCGCTGTCCAACCTGTCCGGCGTCACCACCAGCGTGACCGGCTCGGCCTTCCAGGTCGGTGTCGCGTCCGGCTCCAGCCAGACGACGCTGACCATCGGCGGCTCGACCAACACGCTGACGGCCCTCGGCACCAGCGCCCAGACCAAGACGGGCACCAAGCACGAGGGATCGCCGAACTCGACTCGCGAGAGCCTGCAAAAGGACTTCAACGACGTCCTCGACCAGATCGACTCGCTGTCGAAGGATGCCTCCTACAACGGCATCAACCTGCTGAACGGCGACGACCTCAAGGTGGCCTTCAACGAGAAGAACACCTCGTCGCTGACCATCAAGGGCGTCACCTACAACGCCTCGAACCTCGGCCTGAACAAGCAGAACGGCACGACGTTCCAGGACAACACCAAGATCGACGCCACGATCTCGGCCATCAATGACGCCCTGACCACCCTGCGGACCCAGGCGTCGAAGTTCGGCTCGAACCTGTCGACGGTGCAGACCCGTCAGGACTTCACCAAGAGCATGGTGAACACCCTCCAGACCGGCGCCGACAACCTCGTGCTGGCCGACAGCAACGAGGAAGGTGCCAACATGCTGGCCCTCCAGACCCGCCAGCAGCTCTCCACCACGGCCCTGTCGCTGGCCAACCAGGCCAACCAGGCGGTGCTGCGGCTGTTCTGATCGATCCGATCCGCAGTCGGACAGGACGGCGGGGCTTCGGCCCCGCCGTTTTCTTTTGGGGGGACACGTCAGGCCCGTCGATCCCGACGGCCCGCGCCTCCGGCCGTCGCAGCACCCGTTCGGCGCGCAAGCCCGCGGCATCGCACCCGCCGGCGTCCTCTCCGTCTGACCGACGCCCCGCCCCCTCCGACCGAACTGCCGCCCTGGGTCCATCGGCGGAGTCAGCCGCCGGGTGCCATCGGCGTCACCGATTCGTTAATGATCGACTCGGCAGGGCGGCCGGCGGCTCGCCGCCCGTCTCTCAGGCGCCCGCGATCGATGGCCGGCCCGGACCCGGCCGACCCGCCGCGGCTGGAGACGATTTCCTTTTTTGATTCAAGCTATTGGTGGGCTCGAGCCACCCCCGCTCCAGGCCCCGGACAAGATCCCGACGTCGGTTGAGAAACCATGAAGATCGGGCCGCCGAAGGCCAATTTTGTCAACGTCGTTATCGAAACGTTAACAATCGGCTCCTAGCCTCGGACCACACAGGGATCGAATCGGCGCGTCGTCAGGGCAACGCTCCAGCGCCTTGGAGATTCGACGGAGAGGCAACCATGTCGTCCAACATCACGCTGTCGGCCGGCGTCCGCCAGAATCTGCTTTCGTTGCAGAACACCGCGGACCTGATGGCGACCACCCAGAACCGGCTCGCCACCGGCAAGAAGGTCAACTCGGCCCTCGACAACCCGTCGAACTTCTTCACCTCGCAATCGCTCGGTGATCGCGCCGGCGACCTCAACTCGCTGCTCGATTCGATCGGCCAAGCGGTCAAGACCATCGAGGCGGCCAACAACGGCATCACCTCGCTGACCAAGCTGGTGCAGTCGGCCAAGTCGATCGCCCAGCAGGCCCGCTCCGCCACCGCATCGGCCGCCACCTACGACGCTCTCAACGTCACCGGCACCCTGCCCTCGGAGACCATCGGCTCCACCATCGCGGGTGGCGCCAACGATCTCTCGGCGAAGCCGATCAACCTGTCGTTCACCAACTTGACCGAGTCGATCGGCACCCACACCGGCACCGCCGACCTGTCGACCGGCATGGGCGGTGCCGGCAATGCCGGCACCATCCAGATCCGCGTGACCGCAAGCGGCGTCGCCAAGACCTTCAACGTCGTCCTCGACGGCACCGAGGCGGATGCGTCGGCGGTGATCGCCAAGGCGAACGCCACCACCTCCGGCACGCCGGGCGATACCCTCGATCAATACCTGACCCTGTCCGAAACGGCCGGCCACAACCTGAAGCTGGACGCCGTCACTGCCGACGTCGACTTCTCGATCAGCGCCGCCGGCAACGGGTCGACCGGCGCCACCCTGACGGCGGCCGGCCTGACGGCGGGCTCCTACAGCTCCACCAGCCTGCTCGACCGTATCGTCTCCAACGGCGGTGCTGCCGGCACGTCGAGCTTGATCCTCAGCGTCTCCGGCCAGGGTGACAAGACCGTCACGTTCGGCCACACCGGCGGTCAGATCTCGACCATTTCCGAGCTCAACAGCTGGATCAACTCGAATCGCGGCGCCGCGACGGGCTCGATCGCCGGCAGCACGTTCAGCCTGAGCCTCGGCGCCGGCACTGGCAATGGCATCGGCTTCAATGTGACCGACGTGGGCGTCGCCAAGGCGCTCGGTCTCGACGCGGCGGCCGCCAACTACAATTTCGGCACCGGCGCCCGCGGCGGCATGGGGTCGGCACTGAGCAAGACCTTCCACAGCGACCTGACGCTGGGCGAGCTCGACACCTCACTCGCCAACGGAAGCAACATCTCGATTACGGTCGACGCCAACGACGGCACCGGCCCGCAGACCCAGACGGTCGGCCTGTCCGGCAGCGACAATCTCAACGACGTGGTGACCAAGCTGAAGGCGAATGCCAGCCTCGGCGCCAATCTCGACATCACCAACGTGGCGGGCAAGCTCCAGATCGTCGCCAAGACCGCCGACGTCGACTTCTCGATCGCCGCCGGCGCCACCACCACGGCCCTCAACCTCACCGCCGGCGCCTACAATTCCACCAGCCTGATGGACCGCATCATCGCGGGCGGCGGCGCCGAAGGCGACGTCATGACGGTGGCAGCCAATGGTGGCGCGGCCCAGACCATCACGTTCGGCCAGGGCATCGGCCAGGTGTCGACCCTCGCCGAGTTCACCCTGGCGCTCGGCAACCTGTCCGGTGTCACCACCAGCGTCACCGGATCGGCCTTCCAGGTCGGCGTCGCCGCCGGCACCAGCCAAACGACCCTGACCATCGGCGGCTCGACCAACACCTTGCAGGCGCTCGGCACCAGCGCCCAGACCAAGACCGGCACCAAGCACGAGGGCACGCCGAACTCGACCCGCGAGAGCCTGCAAAAGGACTTCAACGACGTCCTCAGCCAGATCGACGGCCTGTCGAAGGATGCGTCCTACAACGGCATCAACCTGCTCAACGGCGACAACCTCAAGATCACCTTCAACGAGCGCGGCACCAGCACGCTGACCATCACGGGTGTCACCTACAACGCCTCGAACTTGGGGCTCAACAAGCAGAACGGCAACGCCTTCCAGGACAACACCCTGGTCGATCAGGTGATCGACTCGATCAACAACGCGCTGACCACGCTGCGCACCCAGGCGTCGAAGTTCGGCTCCAACCTGTCCACCGTGCAGGTGCGGCAGGACTTCACCAAGCAGATGGTCAACACGCTCCAGACCGGCGCCGACAACCTGGTGCTGGCCGATACCAACGAGGAGGGCGCCAACATGCTGGCCCTCCAGACCCGTCAGCAGCTCTCCACCACGGCGCTCTCGCTCGCCAACCAGGCCAACCAGGCAGTGCTGCGGCTGTTCGGCTGAGCCCCTCGTCCGGCGGGCGGGACCCCGGCCCCGTCCGCATCGCCGGCGCGCCGCGCCGGCCTTCGACCTCGGCCGGGCGGCGCATCGGCTCGTCCGGTCGGCGCCGCCGCCGGGCGCAGCCGCCGCGGGAGCGGCCGCGCCGATGTCCACCGCGTCGCGCCGCGGCCGGCCATCCGGCGTTCTCCCGAGGCCACCAATAATCATGTCTTAACGGCGGTCCGTTACAACCAGAGGCGACGTGCCGGCGGTTGACGGCAGCGGGAGCTCTCCAGATGCACAGCGCGGCGAAAGCCTATGGACAGGTGGCGCAGCAGATCGCGAATCCACGCGAGCTGGAAGCCCGGTTGCTGCTCAAGGCCGCGGCCCGCCTCCAGCATGTGCGCGAGGACTGGGACAAGGACCCCTCCGACCTCGGCGAAGCGCTGCTCTACAATCGCAAGCTCTGGAGCGTGTTCCTGACCTCGGTCACCAGCCCGGATCACGAGATGCCGGCCGCCATCCGGCAGAACATCGCCAATCTCGGCCTGTTCGTGATGAATCACACGATCGAGATCTCCCGCGATCCCCGCCCCGAGGCGCTGGTGGCGCTCATCAACATCAACCGCGAGATCGCGGCCGGCCTGCTCGGCCAGCCCTGACGCCCGCCTCCAGCGAACCCGCCCGGTCGACACCGGCGGCCCAAACGGGTCGAGCCCGGCCGGGCGGCCCTCCCTCCCGCATTTCAGCCCTGTCGCACGCGGGTTTGCGTTTGCGCCGCGATTTGGGCAGAACCGCCGGGCCGCCGCGGGAGGACACCATGGCCGATGACGCAACCCGGATCGATCAGGTCCGGCTCCATACGCTGCTCGGCACCTATTCGAATACCAAGGCGCTCAAGTCGGGCGCCGTTGCGTCGCCGCTGGTCGCCTTCGACTTCGCCGACGTGCCGGTGCCCAATCGCGGCTTCAAGCCGATGGTCCGCCAGCACGTCTACGATTGCGGCGAGCTCGCCATCGGCACCTTCCTCCAGGCCCGGGTGGCCGGCGCCCCCTACCGGCTGCTGCCGGTGACCGTGATGGGCCGCGGCCAGCTCCACACCCTCGCCTGCGTGCCGGAGCGCGGACGGCTCGCGCCCGGCGATCTCGCCGGCAAGCGGGTCGGCGTGCGCGCCTACAGCCAGACCACCGGCATCTGGCTGCGCGGCATGCTCCAGGAGCTGTACGGCGTCGACCCCGAGAGCATCCGCTGGGTGACCTTCGAGGACGCCCATGTGGCGGGCTATCAGGACCCGCCCCATGTGGTGCGGGCGGCGCCCGGCCAGGAGCTGGTGCCGATGCTGCTCGCCGGCGAGCTCGACGCCGCGATCGTCGGCGACACGTTCCCGGACCCCCGCCTCGCTCCCCTGGTGCCCGATCCGGACGCCGCCAACCGCCGCTGGGCCGAGACGCATGGCGGCGTGCCCGTCAATCACATGCTGGTGATCCGGGAGGAGATCGCGGCGCGCCGCCCGGACGTGGTCCGCGAGGTGTTCCGTCTGCTGCGCGAGAGCACCGCGGCGGCCGGAATCGCGGTCGACGACCCGGCCGGGGCGCTGCGCTTCGGGGTCGAGGCACACCGCCGCTCGCTCGAGCTGATCATCGCGTATTCGTATCGCCAGAAGCTCATTCCCGAGCAGATTGCGGTGGACGCGCTGTTCGACGACGTCACCGGCGCGCTGGTCTGAGAGCCCCCGACGCGCCAGCGATTCGATCCCGGTCCGGCAGCCTCCCCCGCGGGTCGCTCCAACGGCTGGTCACACTTCCAAGGTCGGTCGCTTCGACGGCGGGTGCGCGGCGGCGAGCCGCCCCCGCCCGCAATCCGGCATGGCCTTAACGGTTCGTTAAAGCCTATGGTTAACGATCGGTGAGACTCACGCGGAGAGCGTCCCATGGCCCTCAAGGTCGAACTCAAGCCCGGCGAGCGGATTATCCTGGGGGACTGCGTCATCACCAACACCGACCAGCGGGCGCGACTGCTGATCGAAGGTGAGACGCCCATCCTGCGCGAGAAGGACATCCTGACGGCCGAGACGGCCGACACCCCGGCGAAGCGCGTCTATCTGGCGGTGCAGCTCATGTACACCTCCAAGGACCCGCGCTCCTGTCACGAGATCTACTTCAAGCTGGTGAGCGACATCCTCAAGGCGGCACCGAGCACCTGGCCGCTGATCGAGAGCGTGAACAACCACATTCTGGCAGGCGAGATGTACAAGGCCCTCAAGGAGGCCAAGAAGCTGATCGCCTACGAGAAGGAGCTGGTGGACCATGCGAAGCGCAGCCACGAGCAGCCCGTCGGGGAGTCCTGCGACTCCACCGCCTGACCTCGCGCCTGACCTCGGTGCCCATCTGCTGCTGGATGCCGCGCTGCGGCTCCAGGCCGTGCAGCGGCGTTGGGACGGCAGCAAGGACGAGATCGACGCGGCACTGTCCTACAATCGCCGCCTGTGGAGCGATCTCGTCGACACGGTCTGCACGCGGCAGCCGACGCTGCCCACCGAGGTGCGCCAGAGCATCGCGTCGCTCGGCCTGTTCGTCGACCACCGCACCGTCGCCATCGCGGCCGATCCCCGACCGGAACACCTGACGGCCCTGATCGGCCTCAACCGCGACATCGCCGCCGGCCTGCTCGGCCGGGCCTGAGCGGATCGCTGCCCGGCCCCTACAGGAAGTTCGTCAGATTCAGCTTGGAGAGCATCGCGGTCGTCTGGAGCGACGCCGACAGGCTCGTCTGCAAGGCCAAGATGACCGACGCGGTCTCCTCCATGGGCACACCCTCCACCGACTCCAGCAGGTCGGTGAGCGTCGCGCTCGCCTGGGTGTGGCGCTCCTTGGCGGTCTTCACCGACGCCTGCGCACCGCCGAGATCCGCCATCACGTCGCCGATCTTCTGCACGCCCTGCTCGTTGCCGAGATTGGTGCCCACCCGCTGCATCAGCGCCATGAAGCGCCCCTGCCCGTCGGTGTCGGACGGCGAGAACGACACCGCCGCCATCGCGGCGATGTTGGCGAGCGGGATGCGGAACGCCTGCTCGTTGGCCCGCAGGCCGTAGGCGACCGTGATCTCGGGATCGATCCGTGCGGTCGAGGTGCTCCGCGCCGAGGTCGGACCGGCCTCGCCGGTGTACCACTTCAACGTGTCGGCGTCGGTGCCGTCGACGAGCGCGGTGGCGCTGTCGAACGGCGGCCCTGCCACCCGCTTCACCGGATGGGCCCCGTCCGCATTGAAGAACTCGTTGGCGGCCTGCACGGCCGAGGCCGCCGCGAGAGACGTGCGCGCCAGCGTGCCGACCGACGTGTTGACCAGCGCGTGCAGGTTGGCGAGCGTCTCGGCCTGGGTGGTGCCGATGGCGAACTGGTTCGCCTCGGTCGGGGCATCGACCACCGTGGCGATGCGGTTGCCGGCCGGGAAGCCGAGCCCGTCGAGGGTGGGCGAGTCACCGCCGACCACCACCTGCTCGCCGGCCGTCGACTTGAGCACCACCTGGCCGCCCACATTGGTGGCGGTGACGCCGGCATTGCCGCCCGGCAGCGCCGCCAGCGCGGCCGAGATCTTCGCCGACGCGGTGCTCGCGGTGTCGCTCGCGGTCAGCGTCGAGATGGTGACCGGGACGCCACCGTTGAGTGTCGGTGCCTGGATGGTGATCGGCCCCGGCGCACCGCCGAGCACGGCGCCGGGCGCCGCGAAGCCGCCCGCCCCCACCAGGCTCTTGGGCGTGGCGACGGCGGTCAGCACCAGGTTCTCGTTGGTGCCGTCCGGCAGCGTGAAGCTGAGCGTCACGGTGTCGCCCGCCTTCGGCAGCGTGCCGCCGAGATCGACCGACATCGTCTTCGGCGAGCCGGCCGGCTGGGTCACGCTGGCGCCCGCCACCGTGGTGGCGATCGCCGACAGCTTGAAGCCGAACACCGAGCCGGCGACGTCCTCGCCGATCGACACCACATTGGTGGGTGAGGCCGAGGTGGCGGCGAGCCCGAAGGTCGCGGCCGTCGCGGTGCCGCCGATCCTGATCACGCCGGTCGAGCTCGATGCCGTGACCGTCAGATTGCCGTTCGCCGGATTCACGGCGGCGGTGCCGCCGGTGAGCGCGCCGAGCGCCGCGTTCAACTCCGCCATGGTCGAGACCTGGCCGGCGCCGGTCCCGAACGTCACCGCGACGGTGCTCGCTCCGATCGCCACCGTCAGGGTCTGGCCGGCGGTGACACCGCCCGCCTGGGTGAGCAGGTTGGTGGGATTGGTGGTGCCGGTCGACAGGCCGAGCTCCGCGAGCAGCGCCGGCGTGCTGCCGGCGCCGATCGCGACCGCCGTGTCGGCATCGGCGCCGGTGAGCACCAGCCGGTTGCTGCCGTCGAGCGACGCGGTGACCAGCGGCGTTCCGGGCGGCGCCGCCGCCATGGCGGTGTTGATCGCATCGCGCACCGCCGCACCGTCGGCGCCGGGCGGAATCGACACGGTGATGCCGTTGAGGTCGAGGGTGCCGCCCGCCGAGGCGTAGGGCGCGCCGAGATTGGCGGTGCCGGTGGCGACCGCCGGCGCATCCGGTGCCAGCGTCGCGGTGGTGCCGGCGAGGCTGCCGCTGGTCGACGTGGTGGCGGGAATGACCAGCCGGCCGAGCCCGCTGGCGCCGAGATCGGCCTGGTTGCGCTCGGTGATCAGCCGGATCAGGCCGGCCCGCGGGCCGACGCCGTTCAGGATCTCGTCGGTGGTGGCCACCGCGGCCTTGTCGGGCGACAGCCCGGAGAAGATGTACTGGTCGCCGAACTGCGTGTTGAGGGCGCCGAGCATGCGATCGAGCTGGCCCCTGGCGGTCGCCTGATCCTGGGTGCGGCCGCCCTGGTCGATGACGTAGGTGGCCTTGGGGATCGCCGTCTTGACCGTGCGGGCGGCGGAGTCGAGGTCGGCCAGCGCCGTCTGGGCGAGCTTGAGCCGGCTGTCGACCTGCTGGATCGAGCCGTCGAAGCCGGCGATGCCGGCGAGCTTGGTGCGCAGCGAGATCGTCAGGCCGCGGTCGAGACCGATGCCCGCATAGGTGTCCGATCGCTTCTGCGTGCCGAGCTGGCGCTGGAGATCGTCGAGCTGGCGTCGCATCGACACCAGACGCTCGACCTGCAACAGGCTCTGGGTACCCAGTCCGGAGATCGCCATGGCGTCCTCACATCATTTGCAGCAGCGTCTTGAGCATCTCGTTGACCACCGAGAACACCCGCGCATTGGCCCCGTAGGCGGTCTGCAACGTGAGCAGCGAGGTCATCTCCTCGTCGATGTTGACGGCCGAGCCCTCGTTGAGACGCTGCTGAAGCGCATCGACCACCATTGCCTGGCCCTCGGCGAGCCGCGTCGCGGCGCTCGCGTTCTCGCCTTGCTGACTCATCGCCTGGCGCAGGAACGAGGAGAGCGATCCCGAATAGGGTGCCGTCTCCGAGCCGATGCCGCTCGCTGGTCCGAAGGTGCGGGTCGCGGTGGTGAGCTTGTCGTACAGGAACGCCGGCCGCGTCTGGTCGCCCGACGCGGTGCCGCTGCCCAGCACCACGAGCTTGCTCGGATCGGCGATGAGTGCCGGGTTGACGGTGATCCGCCCCGCGAAACCGACGGACTGCGGCCGGCTCGCTCCCGGCGCCCCGGTGAAGAACTCGGCACCGTCGAGGAAGAACGGCAGCTCCGGCGTGCCGGCCGACAGCGCCGTCGTCGTGGTGGTCATCGAGGCGGCGTCGATCGTCGAGGTGCCGAGCGCGCTGTCGTTGAGGACCCGCAGGGTGTTGCCGGCCGGGTTCGAGAACTGGAGCTGGCCGTTGAACGCCGCGTTCATCTGGGCGATCGCCGCCGCGAATCCGCCCGAGAAGTCGATACCGATCACCCGGTCGTTGGGATCGGGCGTGAACGAGTCCGGAACCGGCAAGGCCTTGGGATCGTCGACCCGCACCAGGGTCGCGGTGTGCTTGCCGCCGGTCAGCGTGTCGGTCCAGGTCACCGAGATGGTGTTGCCGGCGATGAGGCCGGAGAGATCGAGATCGAAGCCGGATTGCGTGCCGGCCGTCGCCGGCGTGCCGGGCGTGGTGATGTCGGAGAGCGCGCGCGACATGCCCGCCGCCAGCTCGTCGAGCTGCGTCTGCGCCTCGACCAGCACCTTGTCGCGCATCTCCAGATAGGCGGCGATGTCGCCGGAGCGAAACGACTTGGTGGCGATGAGATCGATGGTGGCGCCGGTCGAGTTCGTCGCCGTGATGGTGCCGACCTGCCGCTTGGTCGGATCGGCGCTCCACTGCGACCCCGGCGTGATCATGCCCTGCGCGTCGAAGGTCAGCGTCGTGGCGCCGACCCCGACGAGCTGGATGCCCGAACTGGTGAACACCGAGACCGAGTTGTAGGCGTCTTCGTTGACGCGGATGTCCATCAGCTTGGACAAGTTGTCCAGGTAGTAGTCGCGCTGGTCGAGCAGCGAGGCCCGGGAGGCATCCTCGACATGCGCGGATGCGAGCTGCGTGTTGATCTGGGCGAGGCCCTGAAGATAGGTGTTGGCGTTGCGGACGCTGTCGCTCAACCCCTGCTCGGCATTCGCGCGCAGTGCCTGGATGTCCGACGTGATGTTGTTGAGCTGCTGGGCCAGCGCCTGTGCGGTGCTCAGCACATTGGCGCGGGTCGAGTAATCGGACGGATTGGTGGTGAGCGCCTGAATCGCCTTGGTGAAGTTGTTGTAGACCGACTCGATCGACGTCGCCGAGTTCGGGTCGCCATAGGTGCTTTGCAGGCGATCGAAGAACTGCGCCCGCAGTTCCGCATAGGCTCCGCCCGACGACTCGGTGCGAAGCTGGCGCTGAACGTACTGGTCGACCATCCGGTTGACGCCGGCGACCCGCACGCTGACGAGATCGCCGCCGGCCGCGACGGTCGTGGACTCGAGGCTCTTGCGGCTGTAGCCGGGCGTCTGCGCATTGGCCACGTTGGCGGCGACCAGCGACAGCCCGCTCTGCGCGGTGCGCAGGCCGGCCGCAGCAGTTCCGAGCGCCTGGGTCAGACTCATGACCTACCCTCCGCCGGCGCGCACGTGCCGGCCGTCATCGCAGCATGTTCAGGAGATCCTGCACCATCTGGTTGCTGGTGGTGATCACCCGGGTGTTGGCCGAGTATGCCTGCTGGGTGACGATCAGCTTGGTGAACTCGTCGGCGATGTCGCTGTTGGAGCCTTCGAGCGACGATCCGACGATCTTGCCGGCCGCGCCGTAGACGGCGACGCCGGACTCGTCGGTCGCCTCGAAGGCGCCACCGTCGATGCGCTTGAGGTAGTTGGCCCCGCTGAACTTGGCGAGCGTCACCTCGGCGAGATCGATGGTGCGGCCGTTCGAGTAGGAGCCGACCACCCGCCCCTTGTCGTTGACCGACACGGTTTGCAGGCTGCCGGCCGCGTAGCCGTTCTGGTTCAGCAGGTTCACCTGGACGTTGCCGTTCGGGTCGGAGTACTGGGTGATGCCGCCGGCCCCGAACTTCATCGTGAGATCGCCGAGCGAGGCGCCGTCAACGGTGACGCCGGGCAGCGTCCAGGTGGAGATCAGCGGATTCATCTGGAAGCTCGAGTCGAACGTGAAGTCGGTGCCGACGTTCTTCCAGGCCGCTTGGGTGCCGGTGGCGTTGGAGTTCACCTGATAGAACATGTTCCAGGTGTCGGTGTGTCCGGTCCCGAGGGTCGCGCTGTCGGTCTTGGCCCAGCGGATCTGGATGTTCACCGGCGAACCGGAGATGTCGTAGGCCGTGATGGCGCCGCCGCCGATCGACTGCGACAGGAAGGTGGACAGGTCGTTCGCCACCACGGTCTGGCTCGACGGCAGCGCCGAGGTGGTACGCATGCCGAAGATCAGCGGGTTGGCGGTGCCGCTCACCGTGATGGTGTCGGTCGGGCTGGACGCCGTGATGCTGATGTTGCCGTTCAGCGAGTTGGCCGAGGCGATGCCGCCCGTCAGGGTGGCGAGCTGGGTGTTGAGATCAGCCAATGTCGCGACATTGGGCAGACCGCCGGTGCCGAATGTCACGGTCAGCGGCGGATTGGCACCGACCGTGATGGTGAGCGTCTGGCCCGGTGCAGCGGCCGACTGGGTCAGCAGGTTGGTCGGATTAGTGGTGCCGACCGGAATGCCCATCTCGGTCATCAGCGCCGCGTTGGAGCCGCCGATGGCGATGGCCGTGGTGGCATTGTTGCTCTGCAAGACGAGGTGGCCCGACGCATCGAGGGTGGCGGCCTGGAGGCCGGGCGGTGCCGCGGTGTTGATGGCGGTCACGAGCTGCGCCGGTGTGCAGCTCGCCGGCACCGTCACGGTGGTGCCGTTGATCGTGAAGGTTCCGCTGTTGGTCATCGTGCCCGGCAGGACCTTGGTGCCGGTCAGCAGCGCATTGGCGTCCGGCTTCAGCGCCGCGCCGCTGCCGGTGATCTTGGCGGGCTGCGGCGAGATGGCGAGCGGATTGGCGATGAAGTCGACCGGATTCAGCAGCTCGGAGCCGGGCACCGACTTGTCATAGGACGGCGTCAGCGGCAGCCGTGCCAGGTTGGCGCGATAGTCGATCTCGGTGGTGGCCTGGGCCGGCAGGAAGTCGTTCTTGAACTTGAGGAGCGTGGGCACGCTGCCGGCGAGGTTGCCGGTGGTGGAGTCGACCGGAATGCCCATCAGGTAGTAGCCGGCGCCGTTGACCAGGTAGCCGTCCTTGTTGGGCTGGAAGTCGCCGCGCCGGGTGAACTGGTTGATGCCGCTGAACACCGGATTGTTGTCGACCAACCCGGTCGGCTTCATCACCACGAAGAAGCCATCGCCGTTCACCGCCATGAAGGTGCCGATCGAGCTGGTCTGAATGTCGCCCTGCACCGTGTTGGTGCTGCGCGACGACGGCATCACGCTGCCGGAGACCTGCTTGGAAGGCTGCCCGTCCTGGATCAGATCCTGGAAGCTCGTGTCGGTGCGCTTGTAGGCGGTGGTCTGCGAGTTCGCGATGTTGCCGGAGATGTTCTGCAACGCGAAGGACTGCGCCTGCATGCCGGTGACAGCGGTGGTCAGCGCGCCAAAAATACCCATGGGTCGTCTCCACTCGGCCGAGCGGCTTTCACGCGGGACTCGTGCGCGCCGCACCTCGGAGGCGTCTCAGCAAGCCCCGTGCCGAGTCGCGAAGGCTCGTGATTTCAGGTGCATGGGTGAATCGGACGGGGGCTCGCCGCGGCCCGGCCCGGGCAAATTGCGCCCGGCGCGGCAAAAGATTCCGGGTCGCCCCGGCGGAGACCGGGGCGGCGAGCGGCAGACGGAGGGGGAGCGGCGCCACACTCGCTTGCCGCGCCGCAACCGGCGCCCTACTGTCGAGAGATTCCGGACACGAGGGTTTCCATGCGCTTCGAAGGCACCAGCGGCTATGTGGCCACCGACGATCTCAAGGTCGCCGTCAACGCGGCGATCGCGCTCGAACGCCCGCTGCTGGTGAAGGGCGAGCCGGGTACCGGCAAGACGGTGCTGGCCGTCGAGGTCGCCAAGGCGGTGGGCGCGCCGCTGATCGAATGGCACGTCAAGTCGACCACCAAGGCGTTGCAGGGGCTGTACGAGTACGACGCGGTGTCGCGCCTGCGCGACAGCCAGCTCGGCGACGAGCGGGTCAAGGACATCCGCAACTACATCAAGCGCGGCAAGCTGTGGGAGGCGTTCGTCGCCGACGAGCGGCCGGTGTTGCTGATCGACGAGATCGACAAGGCCGACATCGAGTTCCCCAACGATCTCCTGCAAGAGCTCGACCGCATGGAGTTCTACGTTTACGAGACCGGCGAGACCGTGCGGGCGCGCCGCCGGCCCATCGTGGTGATCACCTCCAACAACGAGAAGGAGCTGCCGGACGCTTTCCTGCGCCGCTGCTTCTTCCACTACATCCGCTTCCCGGATGCCGACACCATGCGGGCCATCGTCGACGTGCACTTCCCGGGCATCAAGCCGCGGCTGGTGTCGGAGGCACTCAAGCTGTTCTACGAGATCCGCGACGTGCCGGGGATGAAGAAGAAGCCGTCGACCTCGGAATTGCTCGACTGGCTGAAGCTCTTGATGGTCGAGGACATCGGGCCGGAGACGCTGCGCGAGCGCGACCCCAAGCGGCTGATCCCCCCGCTGCACGGGGCGCTGCTCAAGAACGAGCAGGACGTGCACCTGTTCGAGCGCCTCGCCTTCATGGCGCGGCGGGAGGGGCGGTAACGGAGATCGGCACAGGCGCGAAACCGTCCCGACCGCCACCGGCGTGACGGCCGTCGCCGGCATCGCGGTCGACACGGCCTGGTCGCGACTACTCTGCCGGCGGCCCGAGAAAGTCCTCGATCGCGACCGTCAGCCCGGGCGGCTCCAGCGCCAGCGGTCCGCCCGCCGACAGGCGCGTCTCGATTAGGTCGCCGTCGCCGCGACGGTGGTGGATGACGATCCGGCGCTCGGTATCGACGATGAGATAGTGATGGATGGACGGGACACGGAAGTAGCCAAGGAGCTTGTCGCGAAGATCCCGGATCGCCGTGCCGGGCGACAGCACCTCGACGACGACGACCGGAGCCTCCACCACCAGGGTGTCGTCGGGAAGACGGGCGCCGCAATACACGAGAGCATCCGGCTGAAACGTCGTGTGCTCTTCGATGCGGACGAGGACGCTGTTGGGAACGACATGACACGATCCGCAGCCGGCTGCGATCGCGCGGTCGAGTGCGCCGACGACCCGGTAGATCGTTGTCCCGTGGCCCAGGCGTTCCGACGCCATGCCGACGACCGCCCCGTCCAGCAGCTCCCATTTTCCCTCGCGGCCTTCCGCCCAGGCGAGGAAATCGGCGACCCGCATCTTCTGCCGCTGCACGACCGTCATGGCCGGAGCGTAGCACGACTTCGACCGGGTGCCCACGGGCGCCCCAGCGTCAGGCGACGATCGCGGTCTCGATCAGCTGCGCCTGCGCATACCGCCGCAGCAGACCGGCGACGCGGTCGAGCGCCGCCGGCAATCCGTCGGCACCGCCGAACGCGGTGACGACGAGGAGGATGCGGCGGGTCGCCGCCGTCACCATGGCGCGCTCGGAATCGCTCGTCGGGCTGCCGAACGGCCCGGCCGCATCGACATAGACGGGCAGCCCCTCCAGATTCAGCACGTCCTTGCCGATCCCCTTGTAGATCTCGCCGGCCACCGCCACCCGCATCACCACGGCGTCCCCGTCGATGCGGTCGCGATCGTAGACGCCGAGCGACTGCCGGCTCTCGATCGACACCAGGTTGTTGATGTCGACCACCGTGTTGATGCGATAGAGCGCGAGCCCCTTGAGGATGCGGCGCAGCAGCGCCTCCTGCGAGCCGCGATAGCGGGCCGGGTCCTTGCCGAAGGTCCGGTAGGCGCGGCGCAGCGCCTGCACGGCCGGCAGCGTCGCGATGCCCTCGATCGTGAGGGCGGCGCGGACGGCGTCCGCACAGGCGTCGAGCTCCGCCCCGAGGGCGACGTCGTCGATGCCGTTCACCACGTCGGCGGTGACGACGCCGAGCGCGAGCCCCGGACAGGCCGCCCTCACGGCCGGATCGATGCTGATCGAGAGGGACGCGCCGGGGACGGTCATGGCGGAACTCCGAAAGCGGCCGTGGACGACCGCTCGCACATGCCCGTCATCGACCTGCTCGTCCAGTGGCCACGAGTCCCGGGGTTGGACCGATCGCCGCGGACGCTCCGCCGGCGTTCACGATCGTGCATGGTCGACGGGGACCGCATCGAAGCTCAGCCGTCCCGCCGCCGACACGATGGCCTCGGCAAAGTGATCGGCGAACGCGGCCTTGTCCCACCGTGACAGCTCCGAGGAGACGTGGACGGCGGCGATCGGCTTGCCATGGGAGTCCGTCACGGCCGCCGCGATGGCGATCTCGCGCGCGACCGCCTCGCCGGCCACGACGGCATAACCATCGGCGCGCGCCGTGCGCACGGCGTCGAGGATGAGTGCGGGAGAGGTCAGTGTCATCGGGGTCCGGCGATGGAGGGTCGATGTCTCCAGCACCCGGAGCACCTCGTCGTCGGAAAGCTTGGACAGCATGGCGCGCCCGCCCGCCGTGCAGTAGGTCGGCATCCGCCGACCGACCAGCGACATCGGCAGCTCCCATTCGCCCTTGCCGGTCAGGCGCATGGCGTAGACCAGATAGCTGCCGGCGAACAAGCTGAGATTGATCCGCTCGCCGACCTCGCGCCGCAGCCGCATCAGGACGCGATACGCCCGCTCCATCAAGGCATTCGAGATCAGGAAGTTGTAGCCGAGCTCCAGGCATTTCGGCGTCAGCTCCAGCTTGTGGTCGGCGGTCTGCCGCAGATAGCCCGCGCTGACGAGCGTGGCGGCGCACCGCTGCACGGCGGACTTGTCGAGCCCCGTGTCCCGCGCAATCCCTGCCAGGCTCGTTCGCCGCCTGTTCCGCGAGATGACCTCCAGCACCAGCAGGGTGCGCTCCGCCGACCGGATGGCGAGCGTCTGTTTGTCCGGCGGGGCCACATCGGTCATGGGGTCGCCACTGCGTGTTCCGTATCGCAGCCCGATACGGCCTGGGGACGCGCCCGGTTCGCCTGGCTTAACGTCGCCCCTGCTCCGCGTCACACGAAAGGCAGGCGGCAGTGCTCGATGAGCAGGCGATCCTGAGCTATCTCGAGGCCAGCGGTCCGGGACTGCTGGATCTGCTCGAACGGCTCGTGAACATCGACTCGTTCTCGGCCGACAAGGGCGGCGTCGACCGCGCCGGGGATGTCCTGACGGCATTCTACCAGTCGCATGGCATCGCGATCCAGTCTCGGCGAAGCGACACCTACGGGGATGCGCTGATTGCCCGGCTGGGGACCGAGGCGCGCCCGGTGCTGCTGATGGGCCATCGCGACACGGTCTTCCCTCCCGGCGAGGCGGGGCGACGGCCGTTCCGCATCGCGGGCGGCAAGGCGACCGGCCCCGGCGTCAACGACATGAAGGCGGGCCTGGCGTCGATAGCCCTGGTGATGGCCGCCTTCCGATCCTGCTGCTCCTCACCCCCGCCGCTCTGGTCCCTGACCACCGGGGACGAGGAGCTGGCCTCCCCGTTCTCCCGGCCGATCATCGAGGAGCTCGCGGACGGCGCCCGGGTGGTCTTCAACGCGGAGCCGGCGCGCGCCAACGGCAACGTGGTCACGTCCCGCAAGGGCGGGCGCTTCATGCTGCTCGAGCTCGAAGGCAAGGCGGCCCATGCGGGCGTGAACTTCTTCGACGGCGCCTCGGCGATCCACGCCATGGCGGCGAAGATCGTGCGCCTGTCGCAGGCGACGGACAGGCGAACCGGCACCACGTTGAATGTCGGCCTGGTGCGCGGCGGCCAGACGGTGAACACCGTCGCGCCGCGCGCCGCCTGCGAGATCGACCTTCGGTTCGCCAGTCCGGCCGCGCGGGATGCCGCGATCGCCCATATCGACGCCGTGGTGGCGGAGCGCGAGATCGAAGGAGTCTCGGCGACGCTCCACCTCAAGGGCGAATTCCTGCCGATGGTCGCCACCGAGCGATCGCTCGCGCTGTTCGATCTCTACCGCACGACCGCCCGCGATCTGGGCGTCGCGCTCGACGGTGAGTTCACTGGCTCGTGCGCCGATTCCGGGTTCACGAGCGCGCGCGGTGTCCCCACCCTGTGCGGCGTCGGCGCCGTCGGTGACGGCTCCCATACGCCTGACGAGTTCGTCCACGTCGATACCATCATTCCGCGCGCCAAGATCCTCGCACTGACGATTTGCCGCGTACTCGCCGGTTCACACAGCAGCCCGTGGGAGTGACGACATGTCCGGTACGATCGCCATCGACGACAGGACGAGAAACCGCGCCCTCGCCGGCGGCATCTGGGGCACGATCGTCGAATGGTACGACTATGCCATCTATGGGTTCCTGGCGACGATCATTGCGCGCAACTTCTTTCCTTCGGAGGACGAGACCACCGGCCTCCTCGCCGCGTTCGCGACCTTCGGCATCGGATTTGTCGCGCGCCCCCTCGGCGGAATCCTGATCGGCCGTATGGGAGACGTGGTGGGCCGCAAGTCGGCGCTCATCACGACGCTGTTCATGATGGCGGTATCGACGGTGGCCATCGGGCTGCTTCCGACCTACGCCGCCATCGGCATCTGGGCCCCCACCTGTCTGGTCGTCCTGCGACTGTTGCAGGGGTTCTCGGCCGGCGGCGAATGGGGCAGCTCCGCCGCCTTCATCGTCGAGTGGGCTCCGCAGGAGCGCCGCGGCTTCTTCGGCAGCCTGCAACAGGTCAGCGTCGGCCTGGGCCTGCTCCTCGGCTCCGGCACCGCCGCGCTGCTCTCGACCGTTCTCACGGCCGAGCAGATGGGATCGTTCGGCTGGCGGATTCCGTTCATCATCGGCGGCGTCCTGCTGCCGATCGGCATGTACCTCCGCAACAATGTCGACGAGACGCCGATCTTCCGCGAAGAGCACGCCCACGCCGCGAAGGCGCCGGAGAGCACCACCCGTCTCGCCGTCAAGGCGTTCGCGCTGACGATCATCTGGACGGTCGGCTTCTACATCGTGCTCACCTACATGCCGACCTTCACCGAGCGGCAGGTGGGCCTGAGCAAGACGGAGGCGCTGTGGTCGAACACCCTCGGGCTGCTGTGCTTCGCCCTGGTGATCCCGCTGATGGGCCATCTGTCCGACCGTGTCGGCCGCAAGCCGGTCCTGATCGGCTCCGTCGTCGCCTTCCTGGTGCTGGTCTATCCGCTGTTCACGCTGATGCTGACGGCCAAGTCGCTGGCCGCGGTGGTCGCCGTACAGCTCGTGCTCGCCGTCATGCTGGCGGCGTTCTCGGGTCCCGGGCCCGCGGCGCTGGTCGAGATCTTCCAGACGGCGGGTCGGGCAACCTGGATGTCGACGGCCTACAGTCTCGCGGTCGCCATCTTCGGCGGGTTCGCACCCTACATCTCGACCTGGCTCATCAAGGTCACCGGCACTCCGATCGCGCCGACCTTCTACCTGATCGGGGCCGCCATCGTGTCGTTGGCGGCGGCTTGGTCGCTGCGCGAGACGGCATTCGAGAAGCTGAAGTGAGGAGATCCTCATGCCACGTCACATCGCCTGTCTCACATTCGATTTCGATGCGTGGTCCGGGCTCACGGCGCGCGGGCTGACGACGCCGACCCCGGTGTCGCGCGGCGAGTTCGGCGCGGTCGCGGTGCCGCGCATTCTCCCCCTGCTCGCGAAGCACGGCATCACCTCCACCTTCTTCATCCCGGGCATCGTGATGGAGACCTATCCGGAGATCTGCAAGGCGGTGCACGAGGCCGGGCACGAGATCGGCAATCACGGCTGGACGCATGTGCCGCCCGCGAATCTCAGTGCCGAGGACGAGGAGAGAGGTCTGCTGCGCGCCGGTGACGCCATCGCGCGGCTGAGCGGCCGGCAGCCCCGCGGCTACAGATCCCCGTCCTTCGACCTGAGCCCGGTCACCGCCGAACTCCTGCTGAAGCACGGCTACGTCTACGAGAGCAGCATGATGGGACATGACTGCCATCCGTACCGGGTCCGGATCGGCGACAAGCTCCAGCCGGAGGGGCCGCTGCTCTTCGGCAAGCAGACACGCCTCATCGAGATGCCGGTGAGCTGGAATCTCGACGACTTTCCGCATTTCGAGTTCTTGCGCATGCCGACCCAGCTGATGCCGGGACTGATGCCGGCGAGCGCGGTGCTCGGCAACTGGGTGGACGACTTTCGCTACATGCACGAGACGGAGGAGTGGGGTGTACTCACCTTCACGTTCCACCCCTACGTGATCGGCCGGGGACACCGCATGATCTTTCTCGAAAAGCTGATCCTGGCCCTGAAGGACATGGGCGCGGTGTTCACGACCCTGGAGGCGGCGGCCACGGAGTTCGACAAGCGGAACGCGGCACAAGACATCTGACACGAAGCCCGGCTGATCGATTCGGTGGTCGTTCCGGACGCCGCGAAGCGGCTGTCCGTAATCCAGCCGAGAGCTCCGCGTGTGCCGCTGGAGTCCGGGTTCGCGGTTTCCCGCGCCCCGGAATGACGCCGCGCTGATCACCCGAACACGTATGAGCGCCGGCCGCGCCGGCGCGGCGGGCCGGCCGTGTCACGTCCGGATCGATCGAGAGACGCCGGGGGTGTCCCTCGGCGAGGGTGGACGGTACGGTGCCGGCCGGCCCGTCGACGAGACGGGCGCGGGGTGTCGTTCGGCGGTGACGTGATGCCGTCGCAGCCCCATCGTCGATGGAACGAGCTGCGTGCGCACCCCTCTCGCCTACATGGCCGCGGCGATCGCCGAGATCGCCGGCTGCTTCGCCTTCTGGGCCTGGCTTCGCCTCGACAAGCCGGCCTGGTGGCTCGCGCCCGGTATCCTGTCGCTGTTGCTGTTCGCCTGGCTGCTGACGCTGGTCGAGAGCGCGGCGGCGGGGCGCGCCTATGCGGCCTATGGGGGCGTCTACATCGTCGCTTCGCTGGCCTGGCTGTGGTCGGTCGAAGGGGTCCGGCCCGACCGCTTCGATCTCCTCGGTGCCGCCCTCTGCCTCGCCGGCGCGGTGGTGATCATCGCCGGCCCGCGCTGAGGCGCTGCGCACCCTCACCCGCAGGGTGGGATCTCGGCGGCGAGGTCCCGGCCCGGCATCGCGTCACGCAGGTCGACGTCGCGCATGAGCGGGAAGAAGGCACCGTCCGGCTCCGTGCGCAGATAGGTGGTGAGCAGAACCTTCGACGGCAGCGCGCCGGTGCGGCAGCCGTCGGCCGCGACGCCGAGGCCGAGCGAGCCGCGCCCGCCCGCCGCCTTGCGGGCCAGTTGCGCGGCCCGGAACTCCGTCATCTTGGCGACGTCCGCGGGCGCCAGCCGGAACGCATGAACGGCCGCCCCTTTCGAGACCTCGCCCCGCAACGAGACGAACTCGCCCGGATCGGCCGGGTCGGCGAGCACGAACTCGCGCGTCTCGGTCGCCCCGTCGATCGTGGTCGTGAGCTTCAGCCGCACCCCGTTCGGCCGCGGCCGAATGCCCTCCGGCAGCTTCACGGCGACCCGCAGGGCGGCCGGATCGACGGTGGTGAAGTCGGTGCGGGCGAGCTTCACCATGGAGGCGACCGGCATCGTGGTGCAGCCGCCCGCGAGCAGCCCGTACACCGCGAGGAGCGCAGCGCCGCCGCGGCGGAGCCGGGGGGAGCGCAGCCCGCCGAGACGCGCGTCCGGCGGACGGGAGGGCTTGGCAACGCGGTGGCCGAGAACCGAACCCAGCATCATGAAGACCTCGATTGACGATCATGAATTATTGTTTTACATTAATTCATCATCGCGCCTTGATCAACAAGGTCATCTTAATGAGGTCGTCCATGCCCCCTGCCTCTCCGGCCCCTGCGGACGCCGCCGTCACCGCCGCCCAGGTCCGGCTCGCTCGCCTGTCGCGACGCATGGAGTGGGTGACCACCCTCGGCATCGTGCTGATCGTGGTGCTGATGGGGCTCGCCGTCGCGATCCCGGACTGGAGCCGCAACCTGCTGACCAGCCGGTTGGGCCAGACCGGCGCCGGCCTGCCGATCGAGCCGGGCGGGCAGATCGCCGTCGCGCTGATCTACGCCGTGCCGGTCGGGCTGATGGTGTGGGGCCTGTGGCACGTCCGCGCCCTCTTCCGCGACTTCGCGGCGGGACGGATCTTCACCATCGAGGCGGCGCGGCACCTGCGCCTGTTCGGCCTGTCGGTGCTGCTGCAAGGCCCGCTCGGCCCCCTCACGGCGACGCTGCTGGGGCTCGCGCTGTCGCTCGGCAATCCGCCCGGCCAGCGTCTCCTGGTGCTCACCCTGTCGATCAACGACTATGTCGCGCTGGTGGTCGGCGGCGTCATGCTGGCCATCGCGGCCGTGCTGCGCGAGGCGGTGCGGCTCGCCGACGAGAATGCGAGCTTCATCTGACGATGCCGATCGTGGTCAATCTCGACGTCATGCTGGCGCGCCGGAAAATGCGCTCCAAGGAGCTGGCCGAGCGCATCGGCATCACCGAGCAGAACGTCTCGCTGCTGAAATCCGGCAAGGTGAAGGGCGTGCGCTTCGACACGCTGGCCCGCATTTGTGCCGTGCTGGATTGCCAGCCCGGCGACATCCTGGAGTTCCGGCCCGGGCCGGAGGACCAGGACGGCGGCACCGCCGGCGACTGAGCGGCCGCCTGGAGCGTTTTCCGGCAAAGTGGAACCCGGTTCGCCGTCGAAAATGCGATCACGCAAGGGCATCTGGAGCGGAACACGATCCAGTTGGATCGGGTTCCGCTCTAGCGACCGCCGGCGCGGCCGTGGCGTCCGTCGACCCCGCGCGGTCGGGCGGGCCGCGCCTCGATGGGAGGCTCGTCGGCGGGCCGCTCGTCGACAAGCCGCTCGTCGACACGCCGAGATGCCGGTGCCGCCGCGCCGCCCGGCTCGGCGGCCTTGGCGCGCCGCCAGTCGAGCGCATTCGGCGGCTCCGGCACCGCGACGGCCCCGAACGAGGGGTCCGCATAGGTCCGCCCGCCATAGCCGGCCGACGCCGGCGGACGCGGATCGTGCTCGGCCGCCGGGCCGGGGGTCGACCGCTCGGCCCCGCCCCCCGTCACGGCGCGCGCCTCGTTCCAGGCCGGTGGCGGCGGCGCATCGGCGCCGTCCTCGCCGCGCCGATAGAGCGGCAGGGCGGCGGCGCGGCGCTTCTGATCGCGGCGGCGGGCAAAGCGCGCCTCGACCGCCTCGCGGCGGTTGCGCACCCGCATCCGCGCCTCCTGCACCAGCCGGCCGGCGAGCCCGCCGGCCCACACCAGGTCCCACGGCTCGAACGCCCGCCAGGTGTCGTCGTTCTCGACGATCGCCCGCGCGATCAGGTTGCCGGCGATCGCCGTGGTGTTGAGCCCGTGGCCCCCGAACGCGCCGGCCACCCACAGGCCCGGCGAGATCTCGCCGATCTGCGGCATCCGATGGATCGCAAAGCCCATGGTGCCGGCCCAGGCGTGGGTGAACTCCACTGGCCCGAGCTGGGGAAACACCGCCGCGACGGCGGCGCCGAAGCCGTCGACCACCCTGCGGGCGTCGCCCGGGAAGCAGGTCCCCTCCCCGCACCACAGCAGCCGGTCGCCATCGACGACGCGGTAATGGTGGTTGGCGTAGCGCGAATCGCTGATCGCGCCCGCATAGCCGATCGCCTCGCTCAGGCGCTCGCCGAGCGGCGCCGTCACGCCGATGTAGCTCGTCAGCGGCATGACGGTGGCGGCGAGCGCCGGCATCAGCGCGCCGAGCTGGACGTTGCCGGCGAGCACGACATGGCCGGCCCGCACCTTGGCGGCCGGTGTGGTGACTCGCTTGCGGACACCGGCCGGGTCGATCTCGCAGGCCGGCGTTCCCTCGAAGATGCGCACGCCCGCCGCTTCGGCGGCGGCCGCAAGCCCAAGGGCGTAATTGAGCGTATGGATGTGGAAGGCGTCGGGGAAGTGCAGCGCATGGAAGTAGGCGTCGCTGCGCAGCACCTCGCGCACCTGGTCGGCCGACCAGCCCTCGACCGCGGCGCCGAGCTCGCCGACCAGGATGTTCAGGGTCTCCTGCATCTCGCCGAGATCGTCGATCTTCGACACGTCGAGCCAGCCGCGCCGCGGCTCGACACCGGCCAGTGCGTTCTCGCGGATGACGGTGCGCACATAGGCGGCCCCGGCCTCCGACAGCGACCACAGGCGCCGTGCCTGCACGGCCCCCACCCGCTCGATCATCACGGCGGGATCGCAGGCGAAGCCCGGCAGCACGAAGCCGGCGTTGCGGCCCGAGGCGTTCCAGGCGACCCGCCGCGCCTCCAGCAGCACCACCGACCAGCCGAGCCGGGCGATCTCGAACGCCGTGGTGAGCCCGGCGAGCCCGGCCCCGATCACGCACACATCGGCATCGACGTCGAAGCCGAGCGGTGGCCGCTCCGGTGCCGCGATCGCCGTCGCGGCGTACCAGCTTCGCCCATAGTCCTCCGCCACCCGCTCGTCCATGCTGCCTCTCTCGCCGCCGCCGGCGCACCGGGCACGCTCTCGACCCGATGCTTCCGGCCGATCGTCGCACCCGCATTCGTCCGGACCGTATCCGGCTTTCCCCACCGGCCGTCGCGGCCTAGACTTTGTGCGACGCCACAAGATATTTGCAAGCCATGCGCCGCCTGATTCTGCTTCGTCACGCCAAGGCCGACCCGCCCGTCTCCGGGACCTCAGATCATGCCCGGCGGCTCAATCCCCGCGGCATCGTCGCCGCCGACCGCATCGGCGCCTACATGGCGAAGCACCATTTGGTGCCCGACGGCGTGCTCTGCTCCACCGCCCAGCGCACCCGCGACACCTGGGCCCGGGTGGCCCAGCAGCTCGGCGCCCCCCCGGCCGCCACCTTCGAGCGCCGCATCTATGATGCGCCGCCCGAGCGCCTCCTCGCTCTCCTCCAGGACGCACCGGCCGAGGCCCACGCCGTGCTGGTGGTGGGCCACAATCCGGGCCTGCACCAGCTCGCCATCCTCCTCATCGCGGCCGGCGACGTCGAGCAGCGCGAGCGCCTGCGCGAGAAGCTTCCCACCGGCGGCCTGGTGGTGATCGACTTCGCGGTCGACGGCTGGGACGAGGTCCATCACGACGGCGGCCGCCTCGATCGCTTCGTCTCGCCGCGCAGCCTGGACGACGCGACCGACTGATCCGGCCGCCTCCCTCGCCCGGAAGCCCTTCCTTTACGGCCCGTTAAGCCAAATTGCTCAGATTTAACCGACCGCTTCCCGCAATCCGGGAACCGGCCGCCGCAGCAGCACGTTGCAGCCGAACAGGGCGAAAAAGCCGAGCGTGAGGGATTCGCTCCCGGCGTTTTCGCAATGGCGGGGTCTCGCGATGGAACCGCGGGGCTGAAGCCGCGTTGTATCGGTGCTCTAACCGTTCCGGTGGTTGCTGTGCGATGACCTTCAAGATCGACCATACTCCCTTCGACGAGAGCCGGGAGCTGGACTGCATCGAAGCTCGCCGGCAAAGGCTCGCGATGCCGTTCGACGCGCGCGAACTCGACAAGCTGCCGCAGCCGACCGACGACGATCCGCCGTATCGGCCCTGGTGGGTGGTGGATCGCTCGTGAGGCCAAACGGAAGCCGGGCGCGGGGGACGACCCGCTTCGCGCCGACAGGCGAATCGGATATTGGATTGACAGTTCTGGACGTCATGGCGGCGGGTGCCCTTGGGGTATCCGCCGTTTTGTTGCCGAGCCGGCTGCCTAACGCTCAGGTCCGCCGGTTGCCGGCTCCGTCATCTGGCGGGGCACGGCCCGCGGTGGCACAGCCCATCCCGCGGGGCATGGCTCACCGCGTCTCGCCGTCCGGCGGGTCGCGCCTTCGGTGCCGCAGCGTCTCGCATCCCGTCTCCGCCTCACCTGTTCCATGCGCGTTCAACGACTCCAGCCACACGAGGACTCCATGATGCGTCATGCAATGACGGCAGGAGCGGCCCTGCTCGCCCTGACCGCGATCTCGGCCACAGCGGCGTCGGCCCGGACACCCTACGACGGAGCATGGAGCGTGCTGATCATCACCGATCGCGGCACCTGCGACCGCGCCTATCGCTACAGCGTGCAGATCGTCGACGGGATCGTGCGCTATGCCGGCGAGATGGGGCTCGACTTCCGGGGCCGGGTGGGACGCGGGGGCGCCATCTCGGTCAGCGTTGCGTCGGGCGGCTCGCGCGCCGACGGGCGGGGGCGTCTCAGCCAAAGCTATGGGGGCGGCACCTGGCAGGGCCAGGGCTCGACCGGCGCGTGCTCGGGGCGCTGGAGGGCCGAACGCCGCTGACGGCCGCGGCCGGCGCCGGCGGACAGATGGCCGCTCTTCGGTCGAGCCTTCTCGAGGCGGAACGGCGCCGAGTATAGGGGCGTTGAGCCCCTGACCGCCGCGTGCGGTCCGGGGCGCCCCTGGGGCCAGCTCCGGCCGTCCGCCCCCCCCTCACACCGCCCCAAGGAGGATGCCATGCCGCGCCTCGCCGCCTCTTGGCTCGCCGCGGGATTGCTGGCCTGGCTGGCCGGCCTCGGTCCGGTCGCGGCCCAGAGCCCGCAGCCGCCGATCTCACCCGACCGGCCGGCGCCCGGCAGCTCGGCCACCCCGGCCCCGCCGGCGAGTCGTCTCGACTGTCCGCCGGGTGTCGATCCCAACCGCGCCCCGACCGTCGGCCGCGACGGCGCCGGAGCGGCGGGCGGGACCACCGGCTCGGCATCCGGCCAGAGCCTCAGCGAGCAGCTCGCCCACACGGGCGGCGTGGTCTGTCCGCCGGCCGGCACCGACCCCGGTCTGGTGGAGCCGCCCCCGGCCGGCGGCGCCCTCAAGGTGATCCCGCCGCCCGGCACCCCGGGCGGCGAGCCGGGGCCGCAGCCGAAGTAGCTCGGACAGCCGTCGGGACCGGCGCGCACGCGCGACCGGACCCGCCCCCTCGGGACCCCACAAAAGAGAGCCCGCGCGATGCGCGGGCTCGACCGGGCTTCGGAGATCGCGGCATCAGCGGCGACCTGGGCGGTCGCCATACCGGCGTCAGCCGGCCGCGCGCGCCTTCATGTTGACGCTGCCTTCCGCCATGGCGGTGAGCTTGGCGTCGGTGGCCTTCTCCTCCTCGAGGTTCTTTTCGAGCACGCGGGCACAATCGTGCCGGCCGAGCTGCTTGGCCCATGCCACCAGCGTGCCGTAGCGGGTGATCTCGTAGTGCTCCACCGCCTGCGCGGCGGCGATCAGGGCGGCGTCCATCACCTTCGGATCGTCGACCTCGCCGACCACGTCGTCGGCCTCCTCGATGATCCCGTCGATCGCCGGGCAGTCGACCCCGCGCACCTCGACGCCGTGCATGCGGAACACCTCCTGCAACCG
The DNA here is from genome assembly GCF_964266735.1 of Rhodoplanes sp. P11. Classification (NCBI taxonomy): domain Bacteria; kingdom Pseudomonadati; phylum Pseudomonadota; class Alphaproteobacteria; order Hyphomicrobiales; family Nitrobacteraceae; genus Rhodoplanes; species Rhodoplanes sp. P11. The sequence goes on along the minus strand of NZ_CAXWGY010000001.1, from coordinate 1,234,718 downwards.
CGCGATGTGGTTCTCGGTCTCGCCCAGATGCGCCTTGAACGCCTGCTTGAGCTGGCTGTCCTCGGCCTTCTCGATCATCTCGGGCAGCGCCTTCACGATGCGATTCTCGGCGTAGTAGACGTCCCGCAGCGTATGCACGAAAAGATCGTCCATCGTGCGGATATCCTTGGAGAAAAAGCCCATGAGCGGTGATCCTCTGCGGCTGTGTCGGGAGGGTGGGGAAGCGGGCGGGTGCGGCCCTGCCGCTTCGCCGGGTGCCGGCCCCCTGCGCGCGGGCGCGGCTCGTCGAACCAACGGCGCAACCAAGGGGCGGTTCCGGCCGCCATCGCGGCGCCGCGAACGCCGCGCAGTTTGACCTTGATCAAGGTTGTGGACGTCAATCCCGCTTTACAGTCCGCGCCATGAACAGTGTCATCGCGCTCGCCGAACGAAACGTTCCCCGCTACACGTCGTATCCGACCGCGCCGCACTTCACGCCGACGGTCGACGCCAAGACGTATGCGGGCTGGCTCGCCGCCATGCCGGCGGGCTCCACCCTGTCGCTCTACATCCACGTGCCGTTCTGCACGGACATCTGCCTCTACTGCGGATGTCATACCAAGGCGGTGCGCCGGGCCGAGCCGCTCGACGCCTACACGGACCGCCTGGTGCAGGAGATCGGCCTGGTCTCGGCCACCGTCGGCAGCCGCAAGGTGGTGCATATCCACTGGGGTGGCGGCACGCCGTCGATCCTGGGCAAGGACCGCCTCGCCCGCATCGTCGCCAGCATCGAGGCGTCGTTCGACCTCTCGGAGCTGCGCGAGCACGCCATCGAGCTCGACCCGCGCCGGCTCGACAAGGAGCTGGCCCAGGGCCTCGCCGCCATCGGCGTCACCCGGGCGAGCCTCGGAGTGCAGGACTTCTCGCCCCATGTCCAGGAGGCGATCGGCCGAATCCAGCCGTTCGAGACGGTGCGCGACGCCGCCGCCCTGTTGCGCGAGGCCGGCATCGAACGCATCAACATCGACCTGATGTACGGCCTGCCCCGCCAGACCATCGCGGATGTCGAGCGCAGCGCCAGCTTGGCGGCGTCGCTGCATCCGGCCCGCCTGGCGCTGTTCGGCTACGCCCATGTGCCGTGGTTCAAGGGCAACCAGAAGCTCATCGACGTCGCCGCCCTGGCCGGGCCGGGCGAGCGCATCGAGCAGGCGCGGGCCGCCTCGCGCACGCTGGCGAGCCACGGCTACGTGCCGATCGGCCTCGACCACTTCGCGCGGCCCGACGACGATCTCGCCACCGTCCAGCGCGCCGGCCGGCTGCGCCGCAATTTCCAGGGCTACACCACCGACGAGGCGGACGGCCTGATCGGCTTCGGCGCCAGCGCCATCGGCAAGCTGCCGCAGGGCTTCATCCAGAACGCCGTCGACATCGCCGGCTACTCGCGCACGATCGAAAGCGGCTCGCTCGCCACCATCAAGGGCGTGGCGGTGTCGAGCGACGACGTGCTGCGGGCCGAGATCATCGAACGGCTGATGTGCGATCTCGGTGTCGATCTCGACACCCTGCCGGCCAGCAAGCTGACCGACAGCCTCGACACCAGCTTCGGTCGCGAGCTGCACGATCTCGACGGCCTCGTCGCCGCCGGCATGGTGCGCATCGACGGCCGCCGCATCAGCATCACCGAGGAAGGGCGCCCGTTCGTCCGTCTCGTCGCGGCGGCGTTCGACGCCTATCTGCCGCAGAACCGCTCGCGCCACTCGGTGGCGGTATAACGCGCGCGGCGCACCGCCGACCGCGTCGCCGTCCCGGCGGCCGCGAGAGGCCCTGCACAGCAAGAAAAAAGGCCCGCTCGCGCGGGCCTTTTCGTTTCGGGTCGGTTCGGCCGTCGGCGCAGGGGAACGACCGTTCTTCGAAGACGGCCGATCAGGCGGCGCGGCGTCCGCGGCGGCCATTGGCGCCGCCGGAGCGCGCCGCCTTGGTCCGCGCCCCGCCCCGGGCGGCGCTCGCCCCCGCACTCTTGCGGGCCGGCGCCTTGCGCGACGCCTTCGGGTTCACCGACTTCTTCGCCATCATGGTGAGCTTCTTGTCGGTCGCCACCTCCTCCTTGAGGGTCTGGGTCAGGAGAGTGGCCACGTCCTTGCGGCCGAGCTGCTTGGCCCACGCCACCAGCGTGCCGTAGCGGGTGATCTCGTAATGCTCGACCGCCTGGGCGGCGGCGATCAGGGCGGCGTTGAGAACCTCCTTGTCCTCGATCTCGCCGGCGATGTCCTCGGCCTCCTCGATGATGCCGTCGATCGCCGGGCACTCGGTGCCCTTGGGCTCCTGATCGAGCTTCTTGAACACCTGCTCGAGCCGCTTGATCTGCTTCTTGGTCTCGGCGAGATGCTGCTTGAAGCCGCGCTTGAGCTCGACGTCGGCGGCCTTCTCCATCATCTCGGGAAGCGCCTTCTCGATCCGGCATTCGGCGTAATAGATGTCGGCCAGCTGATGGACGAACAGGTCGTCCATGGTGCGGATCTCTTCGGAAAACATCGCCATTCTGGAGGCTCCTTGGGGCAAGCCCGGGGGGTGGTGCGACGGCCGTTCGGCGGCCGCGGTGACCGCGCGTGCGGGCGTCGCGACCTCTCGTGCGGTCGCCGCGACGGCCGCAATCTGGCCACCAACGACGCATCGATGGCGCAGGTTCCGTGATCGGGCCGGCGAACGAGTTGAATCGCTGGCGGAAATGCGCAGGATGCCGGCTCGCGCCGCGAGTCGTTCGTGGCGCCCGCATGCCCGAACGAACCGATGTCCGACCATTCCCCCCTTCCTCTGCCGCGCGTTCTCGTGCTCTGCGTCGCCATCGTGGGCGGCGTCATGATGGCCGTGGTGGCGCAGCTCGCGCTGATGCGGCTGGGGCTCGATCTCGGCGCCCTGTGGCGCGACCTGATGGGCGCCCGCAGCGGCCAGATGCGCGCCGCCTTCGCCTGGTGGGCGATCGCGCTGGTCTCCTTCGTGGCCGGGCTCGCCATCGCGGCCGCGATGCGTGGGCTCGCGGCGGCGGGCATCCGCTCGCCGGCGTTGTACGGAATCGCCGGCGCGGCGCTCGTCGCCGGGCTCGCGGTGGCGGGGCGGATGGCGGCGGCGCCGTCCGATCTCGGTCCGGGCGCCAGCGCGATGCTCGGACTCGCCTCGCTGACGGTCGCCGGCCTCCTGGCCCTGCTCGGCGCCTATTTCGCCACCCGGCGCTGAGCGCCGCGGCCGACGCGGCTGACGGGCGCCCCGCTCACATTTCCGTCAAGAGACGACGATCATAAAACGAACACCGCGCGCGTGTTAGCGTTGAGGAGGTGCGACTGTGCCCCGAGTCGGCCCCCCTGCGGCCGTGCGGAGCGAGACGGTCGGACCCGACGGGCGCAGTGATCCGCTGCGCCGCCATCCACGACAGGGGGCGAGATGCGAGCGAGCGCGGTGACGTCGCATTCGATCGAAACGAGATCGGTCGAAACGAGATCGATCGCGTCGGCGCCAGCCCTCCGCGGCGACCGCCGGCGCCTCCCGATGCTGGCCGGCGCCCTCGCGCTCGGCCTTGCCGCGACCCTGCTGCCGACCGGAAGCGTCGAGGCCGCGCCGCGGCCGCGCCTCGTCTGCCCGGCGCCGCCGCTCGGTCCGTTCGCCACCCCGGCCGATCACGCCCGCGCCGCCGCCTGCGCCCGCCAGGCCGCCCGGGCGCGCCGGGCCCGAGCCAAGCCCCAGGCGGTCCCTCCAGCCGCGGCAGCCGCCACGGCCGCGGCGGCCGGGCACGAGACCACCGGCAAGACTCATGCGCCGGCGCGCGAGAGCTTCACCGTGTCGGAGCAGACGGTCGCCACCATCCCGGGCATTGTCGACGCCCGCTTCTGGGCCGACTCCGAAACCGACTACCTGCGCGTGCTCGGTGGCACCGGCGGCGACTGGCTGGCGCTGTCGGCCGGTGGCGAGGACTCGGCCTTCGGGGCCGGGCTGCTGACCGGCCTGTCGGCGAGCGGCCGGCGCCCCGACTACCGGGTCGTCACCGGGGTGTCGTCCGGGGCCCTGCTGGCGCCGTTCGTGTTCCTCGGGCAGAGCCGCGACGCCGAGATGCGCGAGAGCCTGATGTCGCTCAGCGCCGCCGAGGTGTTCGAGGATCGCCGCACGCCCGAGAGCCTGCTCGACACCTGGCCGCTGCGCGACTTCATCGCCCGGCGGATCACTCCGGCGCTGCTCGCCGACATCGCGGCCGAGCACCGGCGCGGCCGCCGCCTCGTCGTCATCACCACCAATATCGATGCGGCCCGGCCGGTGGCGTGGAACATGGGCGCCATCGCGGCAGCCGGCACCGAAGCGTCGGTGAAGCTGTTCCGCGACATCCTGGCGGCGTCGAGCGCCATCCCGGGCCTGTTCCCGCCGGTGATGATCGAGAGCGAGAGCGGCGGCCGCCGGCTGCACGAGATGCATGTCGACGGCGGGCTCGCCGCGACCATCTACGCGGCGCCCGATTCCATGCTGCTCGCCGGCGCCGCCGGCCGGCTGCCGATGGACAGCCTGACCATCCTGGTCAACGGCAAGCTGCGCTCCGCCTTCGGGGTCACCGACCGCAGCCTGATCGGGGTGCTCGGCCGCTCGCTGTCGATCGGGGTCAAGCGGGCGAGCCGCAGCGCCTCGGTGCTGGCCGCCGCCGCGACCAAGCGCAACGGCATTCCCTTCAACCTCGCCTTCGTGGACCAGGGCTTCGATCACCCGAGCCGGGGCATGTTCGACGCCGCCTACATGAAGGCGCTGTTCCAGACCGGCGTCGACCGCGGCAAGAGCGCGAGCCCGTTCGTGAGCGAGGTACCGGACGCCGAGGAGGCCGCACCGGCAGCCCGGCCGGCGGCCGAGACCCACGGCACCGCGACGCGCTGAAGCCGTCCGCCGCGGCGACGCCGATCACCCGGCCACACGAAAAAGAACGCTCGGCACCCCAGGGTGCCGAGCGGCTCTCTCGTCAGACAGCACCGGGTGCGTGGGCCGGATGCCCGCCCAATAGGCGCCGGAATCGTTGACCGGATCTTGCCGCGATCATCGATCGGCCTTGCGGAACAGCCGCAAGGTTCTTCCGCAAGCTCCTTGCAACGCAGGACAATGACGGCCGGCTGCGGCGCGCGGCCGCGCCCTGCGGCGGACCGTCGCACGAGCCGCCGGCAGCCCCGCCACCGGCCGGTGGAAGAGTCCTTGCGAGGGCGCCCGCCGGGGTCCATTGCTACGCGCATTGCGCCCTGTGATCCCGCCTCACCAGATCGATCGAGCCATGTCGACGTTCCGCGGATTCATCTACGGCCTGCGCACCGAAGGTCCGCGCGGCCTGCTGCGCTTCGCCCGCAACGAGCTGGCCGCCCCGCGCCTGGCGCTGACGCGCCGGCTGCGCCGCACCGTGACGGCGGTCGGCGATCGCTTCCGCCGTACCACGACGGCGAGCGCCGCGTGGTCGGACGACTGCCTCCAGGTGGTGTGGGACCTCTCGGTGGCGCCGGTCTCGTTCGCGCTCGCCGGAGCCCTCGCGGCCGCCGAGGTAGAGCGGCGGCGGCGCGGCCTCGCCGGAATCAACGTGCTTCTGCTGGCCGGGCCGTTCGACGGGGTGAAGCGGGAGACGCCGACCCACGAGATGGCCGAGGATGCCGCGGCACGGACGTGGCGGCTGCGCCATCAGCTCGTGCCGGCGCTGGCGATGCTGCCGAGCGTGCGCGGCGTCGCGTTCTGTGCCGACCGCCAGCAGGCATGGTCGCTGATCACCGACGATCCGACCCGCCTCTATCCGGACGACTATCGGGTGTTCCTGCCGCGACGGCCGGACCCGGCGGCACTCTGCGCGCTCGCCCGCGACGGCGCCACCGTGTGGCCGCTGTTCGGCGCCACCACCCAGGGCCTGCGGCTGGCCGACGAGTTTGTCGGGCGTGTCGCCGGTGGCCGGCGCACCGTGGTGATCACCCTGCGGGCCGACGCCCTGTCGCCCGCCCACAACAGCCGCATCGACGACTGGGTGGCGTTCGCGGACGGGCTCGATCCGGCCCGCTACGCGGTGATCTTCGTGCATGACGGCGCCACCGCGGCGCCGATCCCGGCGGCGCTCGCCCGCCACGCCGTGTGCCCGGCCGCGAGCCTCGACATCGAGCTGCGCCTCGGCCTCTACGAGCGCGCCTTCCTGGTGATGGGCGTGATGTCCGACCCGCTGATGCTCGCCTGCCACGACGAGCGCGTGCGCTATCAGATCTTCGTGCCGCCAGACCACGAGGGCGACAGCCCGGCGCGGGCGCTGATCGAGGCGGGGCACCGCATCGGCGGCGATCTCGAGTTCGCGCGCCCGTGGCAGCAGCTCGTCTGGCGCGCCGACGAGCTGGCCGCCATCCGCCCCGCCTTCGCGGCCATGGAGGCGCGCCTGGCCGCCTTCGAGGCGATGGAGCGGACCGAGCCCGCCGCGGCGCCGCCGATGCTCCCGGGTTTCGCCCGGCTCAACCCGGGCTACGGGCTGTCGTCCGCCAGTCGGGGATCGTAGCCCGGATGGAGCGAAGCGACATCCGGGGTCTTCGCCGCGGCGCCGCCGATGCTCCCGGGTTTCGCCCGGCTCAACCCGGGCTACGGGCTGTCGTCGGCTTCGGCCGCCAATCCGCCAGGAAGCCGTCGATCGACTTGAGCCAGTCGGCATTCTTGGCGAGCAGTTCCGATGTTCGCGCCATCCGGGCGAAGTGATCCTGCTCGTCGACCGACGTCGTCGATGCCGCCCGCACCGCGAATGCGGAAGCGTTTCGGCGGTGCTGCTCGGCATCGAGCAATGTGTTCCGCGGCGACCGGCGCATGTCACGTCCTCGCCTCTGCCCGTGATCCCCAACCGTCATACTAATGCGAACGACGGAGGTGATCCACTGCGGGTTGCGCCTGTCCACACCATTGCACTCTCGACGACGACATCTCGGCCGCAACCGAGGTGGGGCGGCGTCGAGTCCGGCTTCCGACTCGGGCGATCATGTCGGTCGCGGCCACGATCTGATCAGATACATGCCGGCGCGGCGGTGCTGTCGCGCGCCCCATGGAGCTCGCCTGTTTCGCGTTGCGTGACGGCGCGGCGACGGTGCGCCGGCGGCGCGGCGTGCCGCGACGTGATCACGTCGCCGGTTCGACCGCGCCACGTAGACGCTTCCCCGCCCCGGCGCTTGCGGAGCGTCCCGACGCTTGCGCAGCGTCCCGACGCTTGCGCGGCGTGGCCGGCTCGCGACGCCGCCCCTCACCGCATGGCCCGGCGCGTCCCCTGCGCATCGCGTCGCAGGTCGCGGTTTGCGCGCACGCGCCCTTGATCTCGCGTCTTGCGATGCCGCACAATGGTGATGGAAGCCCGGACCGATGCTGATCGGCATCTATAATTCATCTGGATCAATCAATCAGTAGTTTTGATTTGCTCTCTCGATCAAAAGCCGGCGGAATTCGTCACGGGTCCGGACCCCGCTGCGTGCACGGCCGGTGCACACCCTGCGACGGAGACTGTGATGCCCAAGCTTGGTCGTCTCGCCCGCCATGCCGCACTGGTGGTCGCTCTCGCACTGACCGGGTGGAGTGACCCGGCCGCGGCCCAGCGGGTCATCCGGGTCGGCCAGGCCGACACCCTGACGGGCCACAATCTCCCGGAGCTGATCGGCCTCACCAACACCGAGAAGCGGATGGGGGTGAAGTTCAACGTCGTGGCGCTCAAGTCCGACGACGTCGTGTTCCAGGCGGTGATCAACAACGAGATCGATATCGGCATCGGCGACGCCTACAAGGGCATCGACACCCTGAAGGCGCCGGTGCGCCACTTCTTCCTGCTGCGCCGGGTCGCCTACTTCCCGGTCGTCAACAGCGAGTTCTACAAGACCTGGAAGGATCTCGACGGCGCCGACATGGCCGTCCACGCGCGCGGCTCCGCCACCGAGGCGATGGCGGTGCAGATGGAGAAGGCCAACGGCATCAAGTTCGGCCAGATCAGCTTCGTGCCCGGCTCCGAGGTGCGCATTATCGCGATGCGCCGCGGCACCATGAAGGCGACGCTGCTCGACCTGCCGAACAGCCGCAAGCTGACCGAGGAGGACCCCAAGAAGTTCATCGTGCTGCCGGTGGAGACTCAATCGGCCAGCGACGAGATCTTCTACGCCACCACCAAGTTCATCGCCGACAACAAGCCGCTGGTCCAGGCGCTGTGCGAGGAGCTGCTGAAGTCGCTGCGCGCCGTCAACGCCGATCCGAAGGCACCGGCACGCCTGCGCCAGGAACTCGGATTGCTGAAGGATCTACCGAAGCCGCTCGCCGACGACATCACGCCCTATTTCGAGCTGGCGGTGCCGGGCGGCCTGTTTCCCACCGACGGCGGCGGCATCGCGGCCGCCAAGGCCGACTTCGGCTTCCTGATCGCGGCGGGCCGCTTCAAGGGCTCGGTCGACGACTACAAGGTCGAGGATTTCTGGGATCTCGGACCGCTGAACGCGGCTCTCGCCGAAGTCGACAAGAAATAACCATCACTCCCACACCGGCGGGCCCCCGATGCGACAGATCGCCCCCTCCCCGCCGCCCGGAACGGACGCGGCCGTGCTGCCGAGGGCGGCGCTCGCCGCGCCGGGCATCGCGACCCCGCCCGCCGCGGAGGGCGCATCTCCGCTTCCCGCACCGGCCCAGGCGCGCCGTGCCGGCGGCCTCGGCGAGGCGGCATGGCCGTGGCAGCTCGCCTCCTTCGTGCTGGTGCTCGCCGCCTGGGAGATCGCCGGCCACTGGCCCGTCAGCCTCGCCTTTCCACCGGCCTCGCGCGTCGTCGCCGCCGCCGCCGAGATGGCGCTCGCCGGCGATTTCGGCCGCGCCTATGCGGTGACGCTGCCGCCGCTCGTGGCCGGCATCGGCATCGTCGGCATCACCGGCGTCGCGCTGGGCATCGCCATGGGGCTGTCGCGCGCCTTCGAGTGGTTCGCGCTGCCCCTGATGGTGGTGCTCCAGACCGCGCCGATCGCCGCCATCATCCCGCTGCTCACCTACTTCTACGGCGTCAGCGCCACCTCGAAGATCGCCGCCGTGATCCTGCTGGCGGCGCCCATCGTGGTGCTCAACTCGTATCGCGGCATCCGCAACACCAACGCCTCGCTGGTCGACATGTGCCGCAGCTTCCTCGGCACGAGGCGCCAGCAGGTCACCAAGATCATGCTGCCGCATGCGAGCGGGATGATCTTCGCGGGGCTGCGGCTCGGCGTCTCGGCCGGCTTCATCGGCGTGGTGCTGGCGGAGCTTCTGATCTCCCCCACCGGGATCGGCGACCTGATCAGCTACAACCGCTCGATCGCCCGCTACGACAAGATGTTCGCCGCGATCGTCTCGATCCTGGCGCTCGCCACCGTCACGCTGTCGCTGTTGCAGCGGCTCGAAAACCGGCTGTTCCGGCCCGACCACGCGGTGCCCTGATGGATGCCTCGACGCGCGACGCCTGCCCCGCCCGCGACGCCGGCCACCCCGCCGGCGGCGTGGCCGACGCCACCCCGATCGTCCGCGTCGACGGCGTCACCATGCGGTATGCCAACGGCGTCTCGGCGCTCGACGGCATCGACCTCGACATTCCGCGCGGGCGGCTCACCACCCTGCTCGGCCCCAGCGGCTGCGGCAAGACCACGCTGCTGAAGATCATCGCCGGCCTGATCCCGCCGACCGCCGGCACCGTCGCGGTGAACGGCCGCGTCGTCACCGGCCCCGGCCCCGACCGGGCGCTGGTGTTCCAGGACTTCGCGCTGCTGCCATGGGCGACGGTGCTGCGCAACGTCGCCTTCGGGCTGGAGCTGCGCGGCGTGCCGAGGGCCGAGCGCGAGGCGATCGCCGCCAAGTACATCCGCGACGTCGGCCTTTCCGGCTTCGAGCATCAGTATCCGAACCAGCTCTCCGGCGGGATGCGCCAGCGCGCCGGCCTCGCCCGCGCGCTCGCCGTCGACGCCGACATCCTGATGATGGACGAGCCGTTCTCGGCGGTGGACGAGCAGATGCGGCGCAAGCTCCAGGAGGACTTGCTGTCGCTGCTCCAGGTGGAGAAGAAGACCGTCATCTTCGTCACCCACTCGATCGAGGAGGCGGTCTATCTCTCCGACCGCATCGTTCTGCTGTCGCGCCGGCCCTCGCGCGTCTCCGCCATCCGCGACACCGGCATCGCGCACGACCAGCCGCCCGACCAGATTCGCCGCGACCGGCGCTATCTCGACACCGTCGACGAGATCTGGGACACGCTGAAGCAGTATCTGCAATGACCGCCCGCTCGATCCTCGACCACGTTCCCTCCGGCGTCTCGCTCCTGGTGTGGGCGGCGCTCTGGGAGTTCGTCGGCCGCTTCGGCGGCATCGACCTTATTCCGCCGATGTCCCAGATCGCGCTCACCGCGATCGACATCGTGCAGACCGAGAAGTTCGTCACCGCCCTCGCCGTCACCGCACAGGCATTCGGCATCGGCATGGCGCTGGCGATCGTGGTCGGCATCCCGCTCGGCGTCCTCATGGGCGTGTGGCGGCCGGCCGAGCGGCTGCTCGACGTCTGGGTCAACATCTTCATCAGCGCGCCGCTGACCGCCCTGGTGCCGGCCCTGATGCCGCTGCTCGGCATCGGCCAGACCACCGTGGTGGCGACCGTGTTCCTGTTCGCCGTGTGGGTGCTGGTGATCGATACCCGCGCCGGCATCCACCATGTCGGCGGCTCGCTCCTCGACATGGCGCGCCTGTTCGGCGGCAGCCGCACCCAGATCTTCTTCAAGGTGCTGCTGCCCGGCGCGCTTCCCGAGATCCTGACCGGCCTGCGGCTCGCCGTGGTGCGCGGCGTCAAGGGCGTGGTGATCGGCCAGATCATCATCGCGCTGCTCGGTTTCGGCGAGCTGTTCGAGCTGTATCTCCAGAACTTCCTGATGGAGGAGTTCTGGGCGCTGGTGTTCGTCGTCTTCGCCCTCGCCTTCGTGCTGGTCGAGGCGGTGGGGCTGGTCGAACGCCGTTTCGACTTCTACGCCGGCTCGCGGTGAGCCGGACGCACTTCCCTCCCGGTCGAGGCTTTTCCCATGTCCGATGGTCCGTCCCGCCTGCTGGTCGTCAACGGGCGGGCCCTCCTGCCCGGCGGCGATCCCCATCAGGGCGAGCGCTGCGACATCCTGATCGAGAACGGCACGATCACCCGGATCGGCACCGGCCTCGCGTCGCAGCTCGCGGCGGCGGGCCAGACCACCGAGACGCTCGACGCCACCGATCGGCTGGTCATCCCCGGCTTCGTCAACGCCCATTACCATTCGCACGACACCCTGGCGAAGGGCACCATGGACGAGACGCCGCTGGAGACCTGGCGGCTGCTCGCCTTGCCGCCGCAATATCCGAAGCGCTCGCGCGCCGAGATCCGCGCCCGTACCCTGATCGGCGCGCTGGAATGCCTGCGCTCCGGCATGACCACCGTGCAGGACATGGTGACGCTGTACCCGTTCGACCCCGAGCACTTCGAGGCGGCGGTGGAGGCGTACGAGGAGATCGGCGTGCGCGCCGTGGTGGCGCTGCAATACGCCGATATCCGCGGCATCGAGACCATCCCGTTCTGGAAGGAGATCTTCCCGGCCGAGCTGCATCCGCAGCTCTCCACCGCGGCCGAGCCCGACAAGAGGATCGACCAACTCGCCTGGTTCGAGGACACGGTGCTCAAGCACGCGAAGCCCGACAGCCGGGTGACCTGGGCGCTCGGCCCGTCGGCGCCGGAGCGCTGCACGCCCGCCCTGATCGCCCGCACCGCGGCGCTGTCGAAGACCTACGACCTGCCGATCTTCACCCACATCTACGAGTCCAAGGGCATGGCGCTCCAGGCGCGGCTCGAATATCCGCAGCACGGCGGCTCGCTGATCCGCCGGCTGGAGCGGGAAGGACTGCTCGGCCCGCGCCTCAACCTCGCGCATTCGGTGTGGCTCTTGCCGGACGAGATCGAGATGCTCGCCCGCACCGGCACCAAGGTGGTGATCAACCCGCTGAGCAACATGAAGCTCAAGAGCGGCATCCCGCCGATCCGGGCGCTCCAGGAGGCGGGCGTGTCGCTGGCGCTCGGCTGCGACAACTGCTCGTGCTCGGACGCCCAGAACATGTTCCAGGCGATGAAGCTGTTCGCCCTGATGGTGCATGTCTCGGACCCCGATCCGGGTCCCGACCAGGCGGCCCGCGCGCTCGACGCGGCGACCGCGGGCGGCGCGCGGGCGCTCGGCCGCGACGACATCGGGCGCCTCGCACCGGGCTGCCGCGGCGACCTCGTGCTGATCGATCTCACCGACCCGTCCTACGTGCCGCTCAACAGCGCGACGCGCCAGCTCGTCTACACGGAGGGCGGCCGCGGCGTCGACACCGTGGTGGTGGACGGCCGGGTGGTGATCCGCCATGGCCGCCTCGCCACCATGGATCAGGAGGCTTTGCTCGACGAGGTGATGGCGGTGGTGCCGCGCTTCCGTGAGGATTTTTCCGCCATCGCGGCGCGGGTCGACAAGCTCAAACCCTATCTGGCCGAGGCGCACCGGAAAATCTGGGCGGCCGATGTCGGCGCCAACCGCCTGTTCACCGGCCGCTGACGGGCCGCCGCCGTGAAGCCGGCCGCCTTCGACTATGTGCGCGCCACCTCGCTGACCCATGCGCTCGACCTGCTGGCCTCGGCCGACCCGGACGGCGAGACCCGGGTGCTGGCCGGCGGCCAGAGCCTGGTGCCGCTGATGGCGATGCGGCTCGCCGCGCCGGCCCGGCTCGTCGACATCAACCGGCTCGCCGCGCTGGAGCGGCTGGAGGTGATCGACGGCCGGCTGGTGATCGGCGCCCTCGTCCGTCATCACCGGCTCGCCACCGATCCGCTGATGGCGGCGGCGGCGCCGCTGCTCGCCCGCGCGGCCGTCCACGTGGCGCATCCGGCGATCCGCAACCGCGGCACCTTCGGCGGCTCCCTCGCCCATGCGGACCCGGCCGCCGCGTTCCCGGCCTGCGCGCTGGCGCTCGGCGCCACGCTCACCCTCGCGTCGCGGGGCGGTCGCCGCGAGGTGCCGGCCGCGGCGTTCTTCGAAGGCTTGTATCAGACGGCGCTGCGGCCCGACGAGCTGCTGGTCGAGGTGGCGCTGCCGGTCGCTACCGCGATATCGCGCTTCGCCTTCGTGATGTTCGCGCGCCGGCACGGCGACTTTCCGGTCGCCGGCCTCGCGGCCGTGGCGCGCGCCGCCGGCGACCACTCCGCGGTCGACCGCCTCGCCGACATCCACCTCGCCGTCTTCGGCGTCGGCGATACGCCGCTGCTCGCCGGCGCGGCCGCCGCGATCCTGGAGTCGGGACCGATCGACGCAGCGCGGATCGACGCCGCCGTGGCGGCGCTCGACACCCTGGAGATCCGCGACAGCGCCACCGCGAGCGCCCGCTACCGCCGCCATCTCGTCGGCGTGGCGCTGCGCCGCGCCATCGCGGCACTCCTGCGGCCGGAGGCCGTCGCATGCCGATGATCCCGAACCTGGTCCCGATCACCTGCACGATCAACGGCGAGACGGTGTCGCTCTCCGTGTCGCCGCGCGAGATGCTGGCCGACCTGCTGCGCGACAGGCTGGGGCTGACGGCGACCCATCTCGGCTGCGAGCACGGCGCCTGCGGGGCCTGCACCATCGTGTACGACGGGCGCACCGCCCGCGCCTGCCTGCTGCTCGCCGCCCAGGCCGACGGCGCCGTGATCGAGACCCTGGAGGGGGCGAGCGCCAGCGGCCGCATCGCGGCCCTCCAGCGCGCCTTCCACGACCGCGGCGCCCTGCAATGCGGCTTCTGCACGCCCGGCCTGCTGCTCGCCGCGGCCGAGGTCCTGGCGGAGCATCCGGCCCCGAGCCGCGACGCGATCCGCGCGGCGCTGTCCGGCCATCTCTGCCGCTGCACCGGCTACCAGGCGATCGTCGACGCGATCGAGGCCACCGCCGCGGCGGCCACCGGAGCAGGATCTCGCCGATGAGCACGGACCTCCCCGCTCCCGCCGGCGAGCCGGTGCCGCACCGGCGCACCTGGCGGCTGCTGCATGGGCGCGGCCGCTATGTCGGAGACATCCGGCTGCCCGGCCTGCTGCATGCCGCCGTGCTGCGCGCCCCGCATGCCCATGCGTCGATCGACGCGATCGACACCGCGGCGGCGGCCGCCGTGCCGGGCGTCGTGGCGGTGTTCACCGGGGCCGACATCGCCCCGGTCTGCGCGCCGTGGCGCGGCACCCACGGCCTCTATCCGCGGCTCGCCGCGCCGCTCCAGCACGCCGTCGCGGTCGACACGGTGCGCTGGAGCGGCGAGCCGGTCGCCCTCGTGGTCGCCGCCAGTCGCGCCGTCGCCGAGGACGCCGCCGCGCTGATCGCCGTCGACTACACGCCGCGGCCGGCGCTCGCCGACCCGGAGGCGGCGCGCTGCGGCGGCCCGCTGCTGCACCCCGATCTCGGCACCAATGTGTGCCTCACCGCCGCGCACGAGGCCGGCGACGTCGATGCCGCATTCGCGGCCGCCGCCGTGGTGGTCGAGAAGACGTTCCGGTTCGGCCGCCACACCGGCGTGCCGCTGGAGCCGCGCGGCCTCGTCGCCGACTTCGATCCGAGCGAGCGGCGGCTGACCGTCCATCATTCGCACCAATGCCCGCACCAGATGCAGCACGAGTTCGCCCGCCTGCTCGGCCTCGCCGAGCAGCGCGTGCGAGTGATCGCCCTGGACGTCGGCGGCGCCTTCGGCATCAAGCAGCAGCTCTACGGCGACGAGATCGCAGTGTGCGCCGCGAGCCTCCTGCTCGGCCGTCCGGTGGCGTGGATCGCCGACCGGCTGGAGTCGTTTTCGGCCGACATCCACGCCCGCGAGCACGTGGTGCGCGGCCGCATCGCGCTATCGGCCGACGGCGACATCCTCGCCTTCGCGGTCGACGACCTGCACGCCATCGGTCCGTATTCACAGTATCCACGGTCGAGCGCCGGCGAGGGCCGCGCCGTGCTGGCGCAGACCGGCGCGCCCTACCGCTACCGAGCGCTGCGCGCCCGCTCCACCGCGGTGTTCCAGACCAAAGGCATGGCGGGCCACTACCGCGGCGTCGGCCAGCCGATCGCCTGCGCGGTGACCGAAGCCCTGGTCGACAGAGCTGCACGAAAAGCCGGGCTCGATCCGGTGGCGGTGCGCCGGCGCAACCTCGTGCGGGCTGCCGACTTGCCGTGGCGGGCACCGACCGGGCTCGTCTATCCGCGGCTCGCCGTCGCGGACTGCATGGCGGCGCTCGACGCGCATGTCGATCTCGCGGCCCTGCGCCGCGACTGCGACGACGCGCGCCGCGCCGGCCGCATGCGCGGGCTCGGCCTCGCCACCTTCGTCGAGCTGACCTCGCGCGGCCCGGGCTTCTATGGCGCCGGCGGCGTGCCGGTGTCGAGCCGCGACGGCTGCACGGTGCGGCTGGAGCCTGGCGGCGGCGTGCGGGCGCTCGCCAGCGTCACCGAGCAGGGCCAGGGCACCGAGACCGGCATCGTCCAGGTGATCGCCGCGGCGCTCGGCGTGCCGCTCGACACCGTCGAGGTGATCACCGGCGACACCGCGGCGACGTTCCACGGCGGCGGCACCTGGGGCTCGCGGTCGATGGCGATCGGCGGCGAGGCAGCGTGGCGCGCCGGCCGGGCGCTGCGCGCCGAGATCCTCGATCTCGCCGCGCGGCTTCTCCAGGCCGATGCCGCCGCGCTCGATCTCCGCGACGGCGTGATCGTCGAGGCGGCGACCGGCGCGGCGCGGCTGACGCTCGCCGAGATCGCCGCGGTCGGCCACTTCCGCCCGCACGAGCTGCCGGCCGGGCCGCAGCCGCAGCTCGTCGCGAGCGCCAGCTTCGGGCCGCTCGACGGTCCGTTCCGGGCCGGCAGCGGCATCCAGCTCGCCGTGGTCGAGATCGATCCCGACAGCGGCGCCGTGCGGCTCGACCGTTTCGTCGTGGTGCACGAGTGCGGCCGCGTCGTGAACCCGCTGCTGGTCGACGAGCAGATCCGTGGCGGCGTCGCCCAGGGCATCGGGGCGGCGCTGTTCGAGGAGCTGATCTACGACACGGACGGCCAGCTCCTCACCGGCAGCCTCGCCGACTATCTGCTCCCGACCGCGGCGGACCTGTGCGACATCGAGCTGGTGCATGTCCACGCCGCACCGCCGGAGGGCGACGGGCTCGGGCTGATCGGCGTCGGCGAGGCCGGCACGGTGGGCGCCGCCGCCGCGGTGCTCAACGCGGTCGACGATGCATTGGCGGCCCGCGGCGCCTCGATCGCGCAGATCCCGTGCACGCCGGAGCGCATTCTGACGGCGCTCGGGACGATCTGACGACGGCTGTCCGCTCGCGGCCTAACGGAACGCGGCTCACGCTCCGAGCGGCGCCTCGACGCCGAGCTTCGCGGCCCAGGCACCGAGCGTCTCCACCGTCTGGGCCACCACCGGGATGCCATCGCGGCGGCGCCGCGCCTGCTCGGCCTGCGCCCGCTCGCCGGGGAACACGATGCGGCCACCGGGCTCGATCGGCTCCACCGCCGTGATGGCGTCCAGGAACTCCTCCATGCGCTGCTCGAACGCCGCACGCGGCTGGAACGCCTCGATGTCGATCGCCTGGAGCGTGAAGGCGGTATGCATCGGCCCGTCATAGGGCTGGAAGCCGGTTCCGCCGCCGCCCCGCATGGGGCCGCCGGCCAGCACGCTGGTGATGATCTCGTGCACCATGGCGATGCCGAACGCCTTGTAGCCGCCGAACGGCAGCAGCGACAGGCTCTCCAGCGCCGCCGCCGGATCGGTGGTGTCGCGGCCGTCGCGATCGAGCGCCCAGCCGGGCGGGATCGGGATGCCGAGATCGCGCGCCCGCAGGATGCGCTCCACCGCCGCCGCCGTGCAGGCCATGTCGAGCGCGAAGCAGCCGTGGCGGCCGGCTGGCGCCGCCACAGCCACCGGATTGTTGCCGAGCACCGGCGTCCTGCCGCCGGGCGGCGGCATCAGGCGCCGGCTGGTGTTGGTTGTGACAATGCCGATCAGGCCGGCGCGCGCCGCCTGCAAGGCATAGTGCTTGGCGGAGGTGAGCGAGTTGCCGTTGCGCACCGCGACGAGGCCGATCCCGTGCTCGCGCGCCTTCTCGATCGCCCTGGCCATCGCCCGCACGGCCGTCACCTGGCCGAGGCTGCGCTCAGCGTCCCACAGCGCGATGGCGCCGCGATCGCGCACCACCGTGATGGAGGTGGCGGCCCGGTCGCCGCCCGCCTCCAGACGGCCGAGGACGTGCAGGAACAGCCGCAACCCGTGCGACTCCTCCCCCATCAGCTCGGCCTCGACGAACACCGCCGCGGTGACGTCGGCATCCGCCGGCGCGACGCCGAGCGCTCGGAGCAGCGCGACGCAGTGGTCATGCAGCGCAGTCGCATCGATGGTGATGCGCCGCTCGTCGTCCGAGATGGCTGTCACAATGATCCTCGCATCATGAGTCGGGTGGGACTCGATAGGTCGCGTGGGAGGGAGGCCGCGGAGCGGCAGGCGAAACGGGCCGGGAGAGACGACGGGAAAGCCGAACGCCGGAGGAGTGCCGGCATGGCTGTCGAACGACGTCGCAATTGGGCCGTGCAGACCCCGCCGTTGTCAATCGGCGAACCGAGGGGGCGGCGGATCGACGCCGCGCCGAAGTTGCCGTGCGGTGCCCCCGACACGTTTGTCACGAGGCCGATTTCGTCTGTTTCGTTCGAAACGCCGGTTTCGTCAGTCGAGTCGGTCGCCGTTGTTTCATGGTTTCGCCGCAGGGCGTCATGGTATTGCATTGCGATCGTTATTGTCACGAACTCCGACACCGTCATCAAGTCCGTGACGAGACCCCGCGAAAACACCGACCCAGCCATGCGCAACAGCGGTTTCGCATGATGCAGGTCAATCCGCCCGTGCCGAACGCTGCGTAGGGTGCTCGTCACATCACGGTCCGGCGAGTGACGGAGGCGATCATGCATGGTGGCGGACAACGAGCCGGCGACGCGGACGGCACGACGAGGACGCGCACGATTCTGGACGGCAACGAGGCGGCCGCCTCGGTCGCCTACCGGCTCGCCGAGGTGATCGCGATCTACCCGATCACGCCGTCGTCCAACATGGGCGAATGGGCCGATCAGTGGAAGTCGGAGGGCGCCCGCAACATCTGGGGCACCGTGCCGGACGTGATCGAGATGCAGAGCGAGGCCGGCGCCGCCGGCGCGCTGCACGGCGCTCTCCAAAGCGGCGCGCTGGGGACCACCTTCACGGCCTCCCAGGGCCTGCTGCTGATGATCCCCAACATGTTCAAGATGGCGGGCGAGCTGACCTCGGTCGTCATCCATGTGGCGGCCCGCGCGGTGGCGACGCATGCGCTGTCGATCTTCGGCGACCATTCGGACGTGATGGCGGTGCGCCAGACCGGCTTCGCGCTGCTCTCCTCCGGCTCGGTGCAGGAGGCCGCCGATCTCGCCCTGATCTCGACCGCCGCGACGCTCGAGTCGCGGGTGCCGTTCCTGCATTTCTTCGACGGCTTCCGCACCTCGCACGAGGTCGGCGTCATCGACCTGCCGAGCGACGACGAGCTGCGCGCCATGGTGGACGACGCCCATGTGCGCGCCCACCGGGCCCGTGCGCTGACCCCGGACCGCCCGGTGCTGCGCGGCACCGCCCAGAACCCCGACGTGTTCTTCCAGGCGCGCGAGGCTTGCAATCCGTACTACCGCGCCTGCCCCACCATCGTGCAGGACGCGATGGACCGCTTCGCGCGGCTGACCGGACGGTGCTACCACCTGTTCGACTATGTCGGCGATCCCGACGCCGAGCGCGTGATCGTGCTGATGGGCTCGGGCGCCGGCGCCGCCGAGGAAGCGGTCGAGGTGCTGCGCGCACGCGGCGAGAAGGTGGGCCTCCTCAAGGTGCGCCTGTTCCGCCCCTTCGCCACCGAGACCTTCCTGGCCGCCCTCCCGGCCTCGGTGAAGTCGATCGCGGTGCTCGACCGCACCAAGGAGCCGGGCGCGCTCGGCGAGCCGCTCTATCAGGACGTGCTGTCCGCCTTCGCGGAGCGTATCGCGTCCGGCAGCGCCACCACGATGCCGCGCATCATCGGCGGCCGCTACGGCCTCTCCTCCAAGGAGTTCACGCCCGCCATGGTGAAGGCGGTGTTCGACGCGCTGTCGAGCCCGGCGCCGCAGAACCACTTCACGGTCGGCATCGTCGACGACGTCTCGCACACCAGCCTGACGGTCGACACCACCTTCTCGACCGAGCATCCGAAGACCGTGCGGGCGCTGTTCTACGGCCTCGGCGCGGACGGCACCGTCGGCGCCAACAAGAACTCGATCAAGATCATCGGCAAGTACACGCCGAGCCATGTGCAGGGCTACTTCGTCTACGATTCCAAGAAATCCGGCTCGGTCACCGTATCGCATCTGCGCTTCGGCCCGGACCCGATCCGCTCGACCTATCTGATCAGCCGCGCCAACTTCGTCGCCTGTCATCAGTTCCAGTTCCTCTCGCGCATCGACATGCTGGCCGCCGCCGAGGACGGCGCCACCTTCCTGCTCAATGCGCCGGGCGCACCCGACGCGGTGTGGGACAAGCTGCCGCGCGAGGTGCAGCAGACCATCATCGCCAAGCGGCTGCGCCTGTTCGCCATCGACGGCTACGCCACCGCCCGCGAGGCCGGCATGGGCAGCCGCATCAACACCATCATGCAGACCTGCTTCTTCGCCATCTCGGGCGTGCTGCCGCGCGAGGAGGCCATCGCGGCGATCAAGAAGTCGATCGAGGAGACCTACGGCAAACGCGGCGCCGCCGTCGTGCAGAAGAATTTCGCCGCGGTCGACACCACCCTCGCCCGCCTGCACGAGATCCCGGTGCCGGCCGCGGCCACCGCCACCGCCGAGATGCTGCCGCCGGTCTCGCGACGTGCCCCGGCCTTCGTGCGCGACGTGCTCGGCGAGCAGATCGCCGGCCGCGGCGATGCGCTGCCGGTGAGCGCCATGCCGGTCGACGGCACCTTCCCGACCGCCACGGCGCAGTGGGAGAAGCGCAACATCGCGCAGCAGATCCCGGTGCTCGACACCGATCTGTGCATCCAGTGCGGCAAGTGTGTTCTGGTGTGCCCGCACGCCGTCATCCGTGCCAAGGTGGTCGATGCGGCGCTGCTCGCCGATGCGCCGGAGGGCTTCAAGTCCGCCAAGGCCAAGTGGCGCGAGTTCGACGGCGCCCGCTACGTGCTCCAGGTCTCGCCCGAGGACTGCACAGGCTGCCGCCTGTGCGTCGAGATCTGCCCGGCCAAGAGCAAGAAGGAGGTCAAGCACAAGGCGCTCGACATGGCCCCGCAGGAGCCGCTGCGCGAGGCCGAGAACCGCAACTGGGAGTTCTTCCTGTCGCTGCCGGAGGTGGACCGCGACCGCGTGCGCCACGACAACGTCAAGGACGTGCAGCTCCTCGAGCCGCTGTTCGAGTTCTCGGGCGCCTGCTCGGGCTGCGGCGAGACGCCCTACATCAAGCTGCTGACCCAGCTGTTCGGCGACCGCCTGCTGATCGCCAATGCCACCGGATGCTCGTCGATCTACGGCGGCAACCTGCCGACCACGCCCTACACGGTCGATCGCTGTGGCCGCGGCCCGGCCTGGTCGAACTCGCTGTTCGAGGACAATGCCGAGTTCGGTCTGGGCATGCGGCTCGCCGCCGACAAGCAGATGGAGTTCGCCCGCGAGCTGGTCGGCCGCCTGTCCGGCCGCATCGGTGGCGTGCTCGCCACGGCGCTGATCGAGGCCGATCAGCACAACGAGGCGGGCCTCACGGCGCAGCGCGAGCGGGTCGCCGAGCTGAAGCGGCTGCTCGCCGCGGCCGACGACGACGAGGCCAAGGCCCTGCTCGGCCTCGCCGACAGCCTGGTGCGCAAGAGCGTGTGGATGATCGGTGGCGACGGCTGGGCCTACGACATCGGCTATGGCGGTCTCGACCACGTCCTCGGCTCGGGCCGCGACGTCAACGTGCTGGTGCTCGACACCGAGGTGTACTCCAACACCGGCGGCCAGATGTCGAAATCGACCCCGCGCGCCGCGGTGGCGAAGTTCGCGGCCGGCGGCAAGTTCACCGGCAAGAAGGACCTCGCCATGGAGGCGGTGAGCTTCGGCTCGGTCTATGTGGCGCGCGTCGCCATGGGGGGCAACGACATGCACACGGTGCGTGCCTTCCAGGAGGCGGAGTCGCATCCCGGGCCGTCGCTGATCATCGCTTACAGCCACTGCATCGCGCACGGCTACGACATGGCGATCGGCCTCGACCAGCAGAAGGCGGCGGTGCTGTCCGGCTACTGGCCGCTGATGCGCTACGACCCGCGGCTGCGGGCCGAGGGCAAGAACCCGTTCCAGCTCGACTCCAAGGCGCCGTCGATCCCGTTCAAGCAGTATGCCTACAACGAGGCGCGCTACACCATGCTGGTGCGCTCCAACCCGCAGGCGGCGCGCGAGCTGTTCAAGATCGCCCAGGACGATGTCGAGCGGCAGTGGCGAGTCTATGCCAACCGCGCCGCCATGGCGGGCCGCGCCGAGACGCCGGACATCTCGCCCCGCGATCCGGACGACGACGCGCCGCAGGTCGCCGGCGGGAGCGACGACGAATGAGGCGGCACCCGATGCGGCACGCGGGTCCGCACCGGCGCGACGGCCGGGCCGCCCACGCGCCGCCCGCCACCACGACCGACGACACGCCAACCCGATCACCGACCCGACCGCGCGGAGGAACGCCGCATGAGTGACCTGACCACCCGCTATCTCGGGCTCACGCTGAAGTCTCCCCTGGTGGCGTCGGCCTCGCCGCTGTGCGACTCCATCGAGGGCATCTGCCGGCTCGCCGAGGCGGGTGTCGCCGCCGTGGTGCTGCCGTCGCTGTTCGAGGAGCAGCTCGCGCTCGAAAGCCTGGCGCTGCACGCCGACCTGGAGCGCGGCGCCGACACCTTCGCGGAGGCCGCCGGCTTCTTCCCCGACCTGCACACCTACAATCTCGGTCCCGAGGGCTGCCTGGAGCTGATCCGCGAGGCCAAGCGCCGGGTCGACATCCCGATCATCGCCAGCCTGAACGGGGTCACCATCGGGGGGTGGCTCGACTACGCGACGCTGATGCAGGAGGCCGGCGCCGATGCGCTCGAGCTGAACACCTACTCCATCACGGTCGATCCGGCCCAGAGTGCCGAGGAGGTCGAGCGCGGCTATGTCGAGCTGGTGTCGACGCTCAAGCAGCGCCTGCGCATCCCGGTCGCCGTCAAGCTGTCGCCGTTCTTCAGCGCGCCCGCCAATGTGGCGCACCGTCTCGCCGCCGCGGGTGCCGACGCGCTGGTGCTGTTCAACCGCTTCTATCAGCCCGACTTCGACATCGAGGAGCGCGAGGTGGTCGCCTCGCTGGCGCTCAGCCGGCCGGACGAGCTGCTGATGCGGCTGCACTGGGTCGCGGTGATCTACGGCCGCGTCGACGCCGATCTCGCCATCACGGGCGGCGTCCATTCGGCCACCGACGTGGTGAAGAGCATGATGGCGGGCGCCCGCGTCGCCTGCATGACGTCGGCACTGCTCCAGAACGGCCCGGGCTACGCCAAGACGGTAGTGGCGGATCTCGATCGCTGGCTCGATGCGCACGAGTACGAGTCGGTGGCCGAGATGTGCGGCAGCATGAGCCTTCGGGCAGTGCCGAACCCGTCCGCCTACGAGCGTGGAAACTACATGAAGGTGCTCAGCTCCTACACCCTGCGCGACGACATTCTGGTGCGCTGAGCGCGCCGGCATCGTGACGATCGGCGCCGGGCCGCGAGGCCCGGCGCCGTCGTATCCGGGATACTCTCACGGCCGTCCGGGCTGCCACGCCGGTGCCGCATTGTTGCTTCCAAGTGGTTTCGCCGCTGGGGGGACGTGACCGTCGGCAGTTAACCTCGCGCTAACCGTGCGCGACCAGGATGGACTGGTCGGCGCGCGGCAGCGCCTCCCCCACGCTGCACAACGCGCCATCGGTGCCCCGCGGCACCACGTCTCTTCTCCAGGCTCGGGTTCGATATGCGTGCGTTCTCCGCTCCGCCGTCCGGCGACACGGTCTCGTTCTGGTCGGGTCTGATTGCGGCGGGGTGCGGCGGGCTCGTGCTGTTCGTCGCGCTGCCGCTCGCCCTGTCGAGCCCCTTCCCGTCCGCCAAGGATCGCGCCTGGATCGTCGAAGACCGGCCGGTGCGCACCGCCGCGCTGGTGCCCATGGGCCGCGACGCCGAGGACGCCATCGAGGCCGAGGCGGACGTCGAGAGCGAGTCCGGCCCCGAAGGCGCCCATGGCAGCCCGGCCGACATTCTCTCCTGGGAGCCCACCTTCGCGCTCGCGTCGCTGTCGATGCCCGGCATGGAGGTCGACGACGCGGAGGCGACCGGCAGCCTCGGCGGCGCCGCCACCGGCCCGGACATCGCGGTACCGCCCCGCCGCTCCGCCGAGGTCGCCGACGAGATCGACGATTATCTCTGGGAGGTTTACCGCCGCGCGCCGATCAAGAAGGACGGCAGCGGCGACTTCACCTGGAAGGACCCGGCGGCCGCCAAGCGCCTCGGCATGTCGCTGAAGGAATATGTCATCCGCGGCATGGACCGCGACTTCCGCGAGACCCTCTATCACATGGGCAAGGCGCTCGATGCCGACGGCCTGCGCTGGTCGATGCTGAGCGCCTTCCGCGACGACTTCCGCCAGCGCCTCGCCTCCGGCTTCAAGGCATCGGTCGGCAACTCGCTGCACGGCGGCAGCCGCCGCACCGGCGGCTACGGCAACGGCCGCGCCATCGACATCACCCTGGCCGAGGGCGACGCCTCCGAGGTGTGGCGGTGGATCGACCGCAACGGCGCCCGCTTCGCCATCGCCCGGCCGATGCCCGGCTACGATCCGGCCCACATCCAGGCGCGGGCCAACTGGCGCCAGATCGCCGGCGCGCTGCGCGCCAAGCGCACCCTGGTGGCCGATCGCGCTGCCGGCAGCCGCCGCGAGGCGATGGCCGAGGCGCGCTGACATACGCCGACGAGGTGTTCCGACGAGATCGTCTGAAGAGGTGGTCCGCCGACGTGCGCCGACGCGGTGTGCCGAGGCGGCGCACCGGCACCTCGCCGCGGTGACGCCGCGGCGAAGTGATCCGCGTCTCGGCCAAGCCGTCAGGCGACGGCGGCGCTCGCCGGCTGTCGCTCCTCGTAGGCTTTCAGCTCCGCCGCGAGGGCATCGATGGCGTCGACGATGCGCCGGGACAGCGCCTCCATCTCGGCCAGCTTGGCTTCCGCGAGCGTGCCGTTGCCCTCCTGGGCGGCGCTGACCGCCACGAAGGCAGCCTGGTGGAGCGCCACATGCGGCTCGGCGATCGCCTTGAACGCCGGCAATTCGACCAGAATGTCGTCACCGACATTATGGTACCAACTTCCGAACCGACAGGTGTGATGGGTCGCGATCCGGTCGCGACCAGGTCCGCCCTGACGACGAGCCCGATCGGCGATCGCGGCGACGAAGGCACGGTGATCGGACTTCGCCAGCTCGATCAGGCTGGCGAAGTACTTGCGCGCCAGCGCATCGACCCGCACGGTGGTCAGCTCCTCGGCGAAGGTGACGTGATGGATGGACTCGCTGCACGCCACCACGGTGCCCGGCAGCCGTATTCCTTCGTTTGCGATGATCAGCTCGATCTTGGCATCGTTCGGCAGCGACCGCGCCACCTGCACCAGGGCGCCGGCCTCGGAGATGTCGAAGATGCGCACCGCCTCGGCGCGGCCGGACCCGGTGAGCTGCGCATCGATCAGAACGCCGCGACGGCGCAGGCGCCGGCGTTGCGCAGCGGCAGACGCAGTGCGCACCGCCCGCGTGAGCATGCGCCCGAGAGTGCCGAGCTCGTCGTCGAGGCCGCGGGTGGTGTCGTGCACGGCGCGCGAGGCGCCGTTCGCCTGGGCGGCACTGTCGAGCACGCCGGCCATCAGGCTGGTGACCTCGCCCACATGGCCGGCGGTCTCACCGATGTTGCGGGCGATCTCGCTGGTCGCGGCCGACTGCTGCTCGACCGCGGCGGCGATCGACGACGAGATGCCCTCGACCTCGCGGATGGTTCCGGCAACCGACTCGATGGCCGCCGAGGTGCGTTGCACCACCTCCTGGATCTTGGCGATCTGGCCGGAGATCTGCTCGGCCGAGCGCCCCGACTGATTGGCCAGCGACTTCACCTCCTGGGCCACCACGGCGAAGCCCTTGCCGGCTTCGCCGGCCCGTGCCGCCTCGATGGTGGCGTTGAGGGCCAGCAGGTTGGTCTGCGAGGCGATATCGCCGATCAGACCCACCACCTGGCCGATCTCCTCGGCCGCCTTGCCGAGATTGGCGACGACCCCGCGGGTCTGGTTCATGCGATCGTCGGCGGCCCGCGCCGCCTCCGAGGCGCGCCCGACCTGGCGGGCGATCTCGGCAATGGAGGCATGCAGCTCCTCCGACGCGGCGGCCACCGTCTGGGCCGAGGCGAGCGCCGTCTCGGCGGCTCCCGAGGCGGCGTGGGCGCTCGTCTTGACCGAGTTGCTGACGAGCTGAACCGACTCGGCGCTGTCGAGCAGAGTCTTGTTGAAGTTGCCGATGCTCGACACCGTCTCGATCACCTGCTGGTTGATCCGCTCGGTGGTGTTCTCGGCATCCTGCTTGCGATCTCCCTCGATCGCCGTCCAGTAGGACGACAGGGCCGCATCGATGTCGATCATAACGGCGCGGCTCACGGCCTGCTGGACCCGCGCCATCCGGTGGCGCTGGGCCGGCGTGAGCAGGATGCCGCGATCGGCCAGCACCGCCGCGATCAGCTCGGCCTGAAGCATGCCGTAGCCGAGGATGTACCAGCTCGGCGACAGCCCGATGCGGTGATGGGTCTGGCCGATCCGCGCCACCGATTCGCGATACGCCTCGTCGAACAGGCCGTCGAACAGATGGGCCCAGTGGCGTGCCTGCGCCTCCTTCGCATAGAGCATCCGCTGGGCACTCTTGAACATCGCCGCGAGTGGCGGGATGGCCACGGTCTTTTCATAGAAGCGATCGAGAATGCCCGGCAGCGCTGCCATCAGCGCCGGCTTGACCGAGCGGAGCAGCTCGGCACTCTCCGCATCGAAGCCGGCATAGTCATGCTCGGTGCGATACGACACATCTTGAACCGGCTCGGTCATGGGGTGCGATCCGACGAGAAAGGAAATCACCTCCCTTATCGTCTGGGACTCGTGCAAATCGAGTTAACTTCGACACATGCTCGACGGCCGGGTGCAATCGTGCAAAGCGTGCCTGCATCACCTGTTCGATCGACGCCCACCGCCTAACCTCGCCTGGTCGGGCTAGAGCGACATCCGATCTAATTAGATTGGATGCCGCTCCAGATGTCTTTGCTGATTGCATTCTCGACGGCGAACCGGCCTCCACGTCGCCGGACAATGCTCTAATCGGCAACGGCTCCGCTCGCGGCCGGCGCAGTGGACCGTGAGTCGTGTGACGCCTGCGCCCGGTGGCTGCGCGCGATCGGCCCGAAGGCCGGTGGCGGGATGCGTCGGCGCGATGCCGCCTCGTAGGTGGAGGCGATGCGCAGGATCACGTCCTCCTTGCCGGGTTCGGCGCGGAACACCAACGAGAACGGCAGGCCGGGCGCCGGGATCGTGGTCGGAATGCGCGACGGCGTCGACACCCAGCGCCGCCCGTCCGGCGCCAGCGCGAACACCGGATCGTACACGGTGGTGACGAAGCCGGCCGGCACCAGCACCTCGGTCAATCCGGCGTTCGGCCCGTACAGCGACTCGGGGGCCAGATTGTGCAGGATGTCGTGCTGATGCGGATGACCGATCAGGCCGGGCGGCCACGGCGTGTGCAGCCGCACCAGCGCGTCGAGCCGGTTCTCCAGCATCACCATCATGTCGACGCGACGCAGCAGCTCGCGCAGCATGATGCGCTCGTCGACACCTTGGCGTCCGCCGAGCGGATTGCGCGGATCGGCCACCTCCTCCCAGTTCCGGAAGGCAGCACGCTGATCGTCACCCCAGAACTTGGAGCGGGCATTGAGCGTCGGCCAGTCGGCGAGCGTCTCGGTGACGCCCTGCGCGGCCCAGTCGGCGGCGCGCCGCATCAGGTACTGGCTGATGTGGAAGCGGAACGCCATCGCCAGCTCCTGCTGCTGGATGGTGCCGATGTCGAGATTCTTCGGCGGCACGGTCCGTCCCTCGGCGAGCGCCACGCAATAGTCGATCGGCGCCATGGTGCCGCTACCGAACACCTTGCCCGGCGCGAACGCGGTCGGCCGCACCGCGGCGGCGAACTCCTCGAACAGCGGCTGCCCGTCGGGACGCAGACGGAACAGCAGATCGGGCATGAACACCGGCACGAGCCGGGCGAGCGCCGTGCGGAAGTCGACCGTCATGGCTTCGAGATCCGGATCTGGCGCGCAGGTCGGCTCGCGTGAGCACACCAGCGTGGCGCCGAGCGTCTCGCCGAGCACCGTCTTGATCTCGCGCGCCGCCGCCGTGACGATCGGTACCTCGGCGAGCGAGCCCTCCGGCACCCGCATCGACTCGCAGATCACGCCGAGCCGCACGCCGCGCAGGGCACCCGCGCGGCCGTCGACCGCGACATGGCTCGCGTAAGAGCCCGACAGCACCGAGGGGCGTGGCACCGTGGTGTAAGGATCGCGCGGGTCGTAATAGCCGCCGTGCTCGTCCTTCAGCGCATCGAGAATGGTGGCGCAGTCGGCCAGCGTGCGGGCGTGGATGCCGGTGCGGTCGCAATAGATATCGGCCCCGATGGCGCCGCCGTCGAAGCCGAGCATCGCCTTGTGGGGCAGGATCAGCGCGACGGCGTTGTGATTGGAGGGCCCGCGGCAAGAGGCGCGCGTCTCCTCCCCGATGCTCGCCATCACCATGTTGGTCGAGACCGACACCCCCGATCCGGAGCTCGACCCGAGCGAGGCGGAGCGGCGCGTGTCGTACGGGTTGGCCGGATTGCCGCCCCAGCTCGATCGCTGATAGCCGAGGGTCGAGGCCAGCACCCGGTCGGGCGCGTGGCGACCACCCGGATTGCCGGCACGTCCGTTGTACTCGGTGCACACCGCCTTGGCGAAGATGATGGCACCCTTCTGGCGCAGCCGCTCCACCACGATGTGATCGCGCGCCGGCACGTCGATGTCGTAGGCGGCGTCGCCGCCGCCGGTGGAGCGCATATCCTTGGTGTCGAACGAATCCTTGAACGAGAACACCACCCCGTAGAGGGGCAGCGCGTCGAGATCGGGGTCGCGGCCCCAGCGGGCGTCGAGCGCCGCCGCCTGCTCCAGCGCGTCCGGATAGCGACGGAAGATCTCGGCCCCCGCCGGCGCATCCGGCGGCAACGGCCCGTCGTCGGGATGGCGGTCGAAGTCGCCGCGGAACGTCACCGAGCGCTCGCCGCGGAGGTTGAGGGTGGCGAGCGCGTTGACTTGGCCGCCGTCGGCGACACCGACCACCATGCCGTACTGCTGCTGCACGGACGGATCGGATGCGGTCGCCTCCATGCGGCCGTAGTCGAGCGGCGGACCGGCATAGCGATCGAGATCCGGCAGCAGGTCGGCGGCCTTCACGGTGGCGGTCGGGAAGCGCAGCGGCGCACCGCCCCGCACCGTGCCGGTCGCCGGCGCCACCGGCTCACCGTCCGCCGTCACCAGCAGGCTCGCCGGGCCGTTGAAAGCGCGCACGCGGTCGATGTAGTGCTGCACGATCTCCACGCAGGTGATCTCGCCGGCCCGGATGGCGGCGTGCATCGCCGCGATGGTGGCTTCCTCGAGCCTGAATGGGGTTCGCGCGTCGGCCTGGCCGGTCATGGCGGCTCCGTTCTGGTTGTCATGGACAAAAGGAACGTCGGGGGCAGGTGGTGACCCGACGATTAGACTGCGGCGGCGGCGACCGGGCAATGCCCCGGCGGTGGCCGATGCGAGGCGCCGCGGGCGGCCCGGGCGGTCGTCGCTCGGCCGTCATGACGCCGCCCGCCGGTGGGCAAGACCCGCCCACCTCCGCTATGGTCGCCCGGACACGACCACCTCGGCGGGGATGAGCTGATGACGACGCCCGGAGATCCTTCAGACGCGAGTGGTGCCCTCACCGACGCGGCGCGCCGAGACGGCACCGGCGATCCGCTCGCCGTCCGGCTCGCCTCGACCACCAGCCTGATCGAGCGGATGACCGCGATCGCGGCGTTCGTCGGCCTGCTGGTGGGCACCGCCATGGTGGTGCGCCCGTTCGTCACCGGCATCCTGTTCGGCGGCATCCTGGCCATCGCCACCTGGCCGTTGCGCGAAGCGCTGGTGCGGCACGGCCGCTCCACCGCGCTCGCCGCCACGCTGTTGCTGCTCGCCGCCATCGCCACCATCGGAATGCCGGCGGTCTTCCTGGCGCCCGGCCTCGCCGAGCGCCTGGTGCGCGGACTGCAACAGGCCCAGACCTATTTCGCCGGCATGCCGGAGCCGCCCGCCTGGCTCGCCAAGATTCCGTTCATCGAGCAGCCGCTGCGCCAGCTCTGGGGCGACCTCGCCGATCCGACCAGCGTGGTCCAGGAGGTGTGGAAGACCTATTCGGGCGAGGTGCAGCGGGCGCTCGTCGAGATCGCGCGGGCCTTCGCGGAGGGCATCTTCCAGCTCCTGGTGTCGCTCGCGGTGGCGACGCTGTTCTGGCTGCGCGGCGACGTGCTGGCCCGCATGATGCAGGAGATCGCGGTGCGGCTCGGCGGCGCCACCGCCGGGGCCGCACTCGACTCGGCCGCCGACTCGGTGCGCGGCGTCGCCTACGGCATCGTCGGCACCGCCGCCGTGCAGGCCGGCGTGATGACCTTCGGCCTGCTGCTCGCCGGGGTGCCGGGCGCCGGCGTGCTCGGCTTCGTCACCATGCTGATCGCGCTCAGCCAGTTCGGCATCCTGCTGGTGATCATCTGGGGCGGCGCGGCCTGGTGGCTGTTCGGGCTCGGCCACACCGGCTGGGCGATCTTCATCGTGGTCTGGGGCGTGATGGTCTCGACCGTCGACAATGTGATTCGGCCGTGGCTGGTGAGCTTCGGGGCGGCGCTGCCGCTGACCCTGATCTTCTTCGGCGTGCTCGGCGGCTTCCTGGCCTTCGGGTTCCTCGGCCTGTTCATCGGCCCGACGCTGCTCGGCGTGTTCTTCAACATGCTCGACGCCTGGCGCCGCGCCGCGGTGCCGCCCACGGCCACACCTACGACCACGACCGCGCCGGCTGTTCCGACGCACGGCACGCCGGTGCCGCCGGTGAAATGATGAGCAGACAGGGCGCGGGGTCGAGCCCGCGCAGGACGGACCGTAGCCCGGGCTGAGCGCAGCGAAACCCGGGACAAGCATCACCGGCTCCGCCGCGCGAAGGCCCCCGGATTTCGTTCCGCTCAATCGGGGCTACCGATTACTCACGAAGAGGATGGATGCTGCGGGCTGGAGCCGGACGAGACGCCGTCACTCCGCCGCGGCAGCCACCCGGAACGGCACCGCCGCCACGATCGCGTCGGCGCTGTCCTCCTGGAACTCCGGCTCGCGGCGCAGCTCGTCGATGGTGCGCGGCGACGGGAACGCCGCACCCTCGAGGTCCGACCAGTCCTCGGCCGCAAACGCCAGCACCGCGGCCGCGTTCCGCATTGCTTCGTCGAGCGTGTCGCCGGCCGTGACGACCCCCGGCACGTCCGGGAACGACACGCCGTAGGAGCTGTCGGGCTCCTTGTGGATCAGGGCGATGTAGTGCGGCATCGCTATTTGCGAGACATGGCTTTAAGAGCTAGTATTATTGTTAGCCGATTGTGCTCGCCCGTCCAAGTGAGGCGCGCTCATTTCCGCGGGGGAAGGGTCATGTCGAAAGAAGAACCATGGGTGAAAGCCTACTTGGCGCGCTTCGAAGGCAGTGAATATGGCTCGGACGCGCTCGGACTTTTCGCACTTGGCCTTCGATTCGGAGCAGAAGACCTGGACACCCTTGCTTCGGAAGTGATAACAGGTGGCGGAGACGACAAGAAATGCGACATTGTATTCATTGACAGAGACGAACAACGCGCTGTCGTTTGCCAGTGCTATCTTTCTGAAAAGACTCGAGCGTCAGCACCGGCCAATAAAGCCTCCGATCTAAACACTGCAATTAATTGGCTTCTTTGCGCATCAATTTCCAGCTTGCCAAAAGAACTACGGCCTTATGCGGAAGAACTTCGTGACGCAATAAAGAGCGATGAGATTAGAGAGTTGTTTATTTGGTATACTCACAACTTGCCTGAATCGTCAAATTGCGAGAAAGAACTAAAAACCGTGGAGACATCCGCAGCCACTCACGTTCGAGAGCTAAACGGTAAAGAAAATATTCGAATAAGTGCCAGCGAAGTTGGGAGCGGCACTTTTAAACAATGGTACGAAGAAAGCCAGTCACCAATCCTTGTCACTGACAAATTTACCGTCAAATGCAAGGAAGCAATGAACGTTAACGGAAATGCATGGAGGGCTATCGTAACTCTCTTGCCCGGCTCGTTTTTCTACCAACTCTATCAAACATATGGAACAAAACTATTTTCGGCCAACGTTCGCGACTATTTGGGCTCACGGGCGAGCGATTCCAACATTAATTTCGCCATCAAAGGTACTGCGGAACGAAACTCTGATAATTTCTGGGTGTTCAACAATGGCATTACTGCCATCGTCAACAAAGGCCGCATTAGAAAAACCAGATCAGGAAAAGAGCTTGTTTTGGAAGGAATTTCAATTGTTAATGGCGCGCAGACAACCGGAGCCATCGGGTCCCTAGACAAAGCTCCCGCAGAAACCCTTTTTGTACCAGCCAGATTCATTGAAACGGAAAGCAGCGATCTAGTCGATGATATTATTAGATTTAACAACAGCCAGAACAAGATTTCCGCTTCGGATTTTAGAAGTTCGGATTCTATACAGCGCCGATTGAAATCAGAATTCAGCGTCATGCGTGACGTTGAATATGATGGAGGCCGCCGTGGTGGCGCAAGCGACGCAATACGGCGTCGTCCCAGCCTACTTCCCTCCCTCACGGTAGGACAAGCTCTCGCGGCATTTCACTCCGATCCAGTGGTGGCCTATAATCGTAAGGCCCAGATCTGGATCAACGACACTCTCTATTCAAGATATTTCCATGAGAAAACAACCGCCGCACACATCGTGTTCGCGTATTCTTTGTTTAAGCAGGTTAATTTAATTAAAACCACTCTCAAATCAAAACTGAAAAACGCCCCCTCTACCCTCACCGACATCGAAAGAGCACAAGTAGATTTTTTCGAGCAGAAAGGGGCAAATTTCCTACTTTGCTGCGCCATCGCTGAATGCCTCGAAACGATATTGGGCAGGCGCATCCCAGATAGATTTTCTCTCCAGTTCAAAAAGAAAAACACCCTACGCGATGCCGAAACGCACTGGTCGAAAATTTTACCGATTGCCCTTCCTTTAAGCTCTCACTTAAATGGCGGGTTTGCTGGAAACCGAATTACTTCAGAAAGGCAGCAATCTGCCGTGGCTTCATTTAAGGCTCTTTTTGCAGCTGTTGCTGAGCCCAACCGTAAAACGTTATCGGAGTTTGCGCAGGGAGTCTTGAGCGCCTAACCTACCTCAGCAGCTCCCGCATGGCGCGGTCGAGGCCGTCCAGCGTCAGCGGATACATCCGGCCGCCCATCAGCTGGCGCACCATCTTGATCGAGGGTGTGTAGTCCCAGTGCTCCTGCGGCACCGGGTTCAGCCACACGCAGGCCGGATAGGTCTGCGTCACCCGCTGGAGCCACACCTGGCCGGGCTCCTCGTTCATGTGCTCCACCGAGCCGCCGGGCGCGACGATCTCGTACGGGCTCATCGAGGCATCGCCGACGAAGATGACCTTGTAGTCGTGCGGATAGGTGTGCAGCACGTCGAAGGTCGGCGTGGTGTGATCCCACCGCCGCTTGTTCTCCTTCCACACCCGCTCGTACAGGCAGTTGTGGAAGTAGTAGTATTCGAGATGCTTGAACTCCAGCCGCGCCGCCGAGAACAGCTCCTCGGTCAGCGCGATGTGCCAGTCCATCGAGCCGCCGACGTCGAAGAAGGCCAGCACCTTCACGGCGTTGTGGCGCTCCGGGCGCATGTGGATGTCGAGATAGCCCTTGTGGGCCGTGCCCTTGATGGTGCCGTCGAGATCGAGCTCCTCGGGCGCCCCGGTGCGGGCGAACTTGCGCAGGCGGCGCAGCGCGATCTTGATGTTCCGCGTGCCCAGCTCGACGGTGTCGTCGAGATCCTTGAACTCGCGCTTGTCCCACACCTTCACGGCGCGGAAGTTGCGGTTGCCGTCCTGGCCGATGCGGATGCCTTCGGGATTGTAGCCGTAGGCGCCGAACGGCGAGGTGCCGCCGGTGCCGATCCACTTGTTGCCGCCCTGATGGCGCCCCTTCTGCTCGGCGAGGCGCTGCTTGATGGTCTCCAGCAGCTTGTCGAGCCCGCCCAGCGCCTCGATCTGCGCCTTCTCCTCGTCGGTGAGGTACTTCTCGGCGAGCTTGGTCAGCCAGTCGGCCGGGATCTCCGCCGAGATCGCCTCGCCGGTACTCTCGAAGCCCTTGAACACGGTTCCGAAGACGCGATCGAACTTGTCGAGATTGCGCTCGTCCTTCACCAGCAGGGCGCGCGAGAGGTAATAGAAGTCCTCGACCCGGCGCGACGCCAGGTCGGCGTCCATCGCCTCCATCAGGGTCAGGTACTCGCGCAGCGTCACCGGCACACCGGCGCTCTTGAGCGCATGGAAGAAGCTCACGAACATCGCGGTCTCCTGCGGGCCGCCCCGGACGGCGGCCGGCCCCGCCACGGGCGGCGACGATGAATCCGGCCGCCGAGTATAGCGGCCGTAGATCGGTGGTCGAGGCGCGCTCCGCCGCGCCTGCCGTTGCCGGAACTCCCCCAGAGTCCTGACGTTGAGCCCAGGATCGCGCGGCCCCTCGCCGCGCCCGATCCGAGCAGCTCATTGAACCTACGGCTCGTCGCGTCCCGCGTCGATCGATCTTCAGCCCCGGCGCGGCCCCGCCGCGACCGACAGGAGCGGCTTCGCCATGCAGACCCCGACCCGACCCGGCTCCCCGTCGCCGAACCCGTCCACCGATTCCGCCTCGCCCGGCGCATCCACCGCCGCCCCGCCGAAAGGCACCCAGCCGCTCGGCGCCCCACCGGCCGGCGTGCAGCCGATCGGCGCCCAGCCGGTCACCGGCGCGGCCGGCGGAAGCCGTGGGGCCGGTGCCGCCCCCGGCGGCACCGGGAGCCGGTCCGGACCGACCGACGATCTGCGCGGCGGGGCCGAGCGGGTCGCGAGCTCCGTCAAGGAGGCGGCGAGCGGCGTCGCCGACACGGCGAGCGCCACCGCCTCGGCGCTGCGTGACGAGGCCGCCGCCCTGGCCGAGCCGCTCCAGGAGAAGGCGCGGAGCATGGCCGAGGACCAGAAACGGGCCGGTGCCGCCCGCATCGGCGGCGTGGCCCGGGCGATCTCCTCGGCCGCCGACGAGCTCGACGATCAGATGCCGCAGACCGCCGGGCTGATCCGTGATGCCGCCGCGCAGCTCGATCATGTCGCCGAGGCGGTGCGCCACAAGAGCCTGGAAGACCTCGCCCACGACACCGACCGCTTCGCCCGCAACAACACCGCGGCGTTCTTCGGCCTGTCGCTGGTGGCCGGCTTTGCGCTGGCCCGCTTCCTCAAGAGCGGCACGCCAGCCGGCGCGACCGCGACGGGCGGCCCACCGACCCGCCGCACCGCCAGCCCGCCCTTGCAGCCGCATCCCGGCCAGGGCGTCGGCAAGGGTGCCGGACCCGGCGCGTCGACGGCTCCGCGGCCGGCCTCGCATGCCCGGCAAGATGCCTTCCCCAACAACGAATTCTGAGCGGAGAGAGCCATGGGACTGCACGAGCATCGCAGCGTGCCGGAGCTGTTCACCGACCTCGTCCAGCAGGTCACCACATTGGTCCGCACCGAGACCCGGCTGGCCCGCGCCGAGATGAGCGAGAAGGTCGGCCAGGTCGGCACCGGCGTCGCCCTGATCGTGGTCGGTGCCGTGTTGCTGATGCCGGCGCTGGTGATCCTGCTCCAGGCCGCCGTCGCCGCGCTGGTGGACAGCGGCATGGAGCCGCACTGGGCTGCCCTCGCGGTCGGCGGCGCCACCCTGGTGGTCGGCCTCGTCCTCGCGCTGATCGGCGCCAGCCGCCTCAAGGCCGAGAACCTGACCCCCAACCGTACCCTGTCCCAGCTCCGCAGCGACGCGGCCGTCGCACGCAACCAGGCGAGGTGATCCGATGACGACCGCACGGGAGATCGAGACCGAGGCCGAGCGCCAGCGCGCCCAGCTCAGTGACACGTTGGAAGCCTTGCGCGAGCGGATGACGCCGGGCGAGATCGTCGACCAGGCGATGGCGTTCGCTCGCGGTCACGGCGGCGGCGAGTTCGTTCAGAATCTCGGCCAGCAGGTCCGCAATGCCCCGCTGCCGGTGGCGCTGGTGGCGACCGGCCTCGCCTGGCTGATGCTGTCGCCGCGTCGCCCGCCGCAGCCCGCCCCGTCGATCGTGCCGGAGGCGTCGCCCTATGGCGGTCCGACCACCCGGACCACGCGCACCGACGGCGCCGGCCTCGGCACCAACATGGGCCATGCCGCGAGCCATGCCGCGAGCCACATGGCGGGCGAGGCCGCCGACGGCATGCGGGGCGCCGCCACCTCGGCGGGCTCCGCCGCGGCCGATGCCGCCGCCAAGGCCCGGGACGCCGCGGGCAGCGCCTATGCGACGGCCGCGGAAGCCGCCGACCGCACCGCTCGTATGGCCGGCGACACCGCCGAGAGCCTGCGTCGCGGCGCCCACGACCTCGGCAGCCGCGCCTCCGACCTGGGGCACGACACCTACCAGCAGGCCCGCGCCATGGGCGAGAGCCTCGCCGACCAAGCCGAGTGGGCGCAATCATCGCTCTCCCGGCTGATCCGCGAGCAGCCGCTCGTGGTCGGCGCTCTCGGGCTCGCCCTCGGGGCGCTGATCGGCGCCGCGATGCCGCGCTCGCGCACCGAAGACGAGCTGATGGGCCAGACCGCCGACGAGATGAAGGAGGCGGCGTCAGAGGCCGTGCGCTCCTACTACGGCGAGGCCAAGCAGGCCGCCGGCCGGGTCGCCGACGACGTCCGCCGCGAGGCGGAGCGCCAGGGCTTCAAGAGCGGCTCGACCGACGATCTGGTGCGCGACATCGGCGACCAGGCGAGCAAGCTCGGCGAGAAGGTGGCGGCGGTGGCGGAGGCCGCCGGCGACGCCGCCCGCGACGAGATGGGTGCCATGAAGGACCGCCTCGCCGGGGACGAGAAGAGCGGCAGCAAGCCGGACGGCAAGGCGGCGGCCGACAGCGGTGCCGACGCGGGCCGCGGCGGTCGTGCCGGCCCGTCGTCCGGCAGCCCGGGCGGCGCCGGCAGCCCCGGCCTGTCGTCCGGCTCGGCATCGGGGTCCGCGGCCGCTACCGGCGGCTCCGCCGATCCATCGGGCGCGACACGGTTCGCCTCACCGGGCCGGACGTCCGCTCCCTCCGGAGGATCGTTCGATCAGTCCGGCAAGCCGCGCCCAAGCTGACCAACGCCCCCGCCCCCGCGGAACTGCACGGCGTGCCGTCCGGTGGCGCCGTGCAGGCTGCGGGGCTCCTCCCCGAGCCATGACCCCACCACGCTCTCGCTCCATCGCTCGGCCGCTGCTGATGCTCGGCCTGTCCACCGCTCTCCTGGCCGCCGGCTTCCGCCGGCGTCCCGTCGACATCGAAGAGCCCAGCCACACGGCGGCCAGCCCCACGGCTGCGGCCGACCCGCCGCGCCGCCGTAGCCTCGGCGCCGTGCTGATGGGCGTCTACCGGCAGATCTCCGCCGACCGCGTCACCTCGATCGCCGGCGGCGTCACCTTCTTCGCCCTGCTCGCCATGTTCCCGGCGGCGGCCGCGCTGGTGTCGATCTACGGCCTGTTCACCGATCCGCGCAGCCTGGCCGATCAGCTCGACGCGCTCGCGACGGTGCTGCCGGGCGGCGCCCTCGAGGTGATCGGCGACCAGCTCCGGCGGGTCGCCGAGCAAGGCTCGTCGAGCCTCGGCATCGCCTTCCTGATCAGCGTGGCGGCCGCTTTGTGGAGCGCCAATGCGGGCATGAAGGCGATCTTCGACGCCCTCAACATCGTCTATGGCGAGCCGGAGAAGCGCGGCTTCTTCCGGCTCAACGCGACGTCCCTGCTGTTCACGCTGGGCGGCCTGCTGTTCATCCTGATGGCGCTCGCGGCCGTGGTGGTGCTGCCCATCGTGTTCGGCTATGTGGGGCTCGACGACGAGCTGGAGATGGCGCTGCGGATCGGCCGCTGGCCGCTGCTGCTCGTGGCGCTCGCCCTGGCGCTCGCGGTGCTCTACCGCTTCGGCCCCAGCCGCACCACGGCGCGCTGGCGGTGGATCACCTGGGGCAGCGCGACGGCGTCGCTCGCCTGGCTCGCCGCGTCGGTGCTGTTCTCGTGGTACGCCTCGAACTTCGGCAACTTCAACAAGACCTACGGGACGCTCGGGGCCGCCATCGGCTTCATGACCTGGATCTGGATCTCGGCGATCGTCATCCTGGTGGGGGCCGAGCTCGACGCCGAGCTGGAGGACCGCGACCCGACGGTGCCGCGGACACGGCCCCGCGGGGACAAGCTCACCTGAGACGCCACGGCTCCGCCGTCACGGCGCCACCGTGGCCGTGAAGAGACGCCAGTGGCGGGTGCCGAGCGGCACCTCGCGGAAACTGACGGCACCGCCGAAGGCCGCATCGAGGGACAGCACCGTGCAGTCCGGCCCGAAGCAGGTCTGATAGAGCGTGCGCCGTCCGGTCCGCCGCGCGATGTCGAGGATCGCCCGAGCGTCCTTCTCTACCAGCGGCTCGGTGTAGACCACCAGCGCCGGGCGCGGCGCATAGAGTGCGTGGATGTAATAGATTCCCCAGGCCGAATGGTTGACGATCGATCCCGCCGCCTCCTCGTCGCGGTTCACCGCCGCGATGATCCGATCGCGCTCGGGCGACGACTGGATCTGCGGAGCCCGGCTGAAGACGGCGGCAGCCGAGACGACGCCGAGCCCGAGATACGCAGCCATCAGAGCGGTAGCCGCCCGGCGCGGCGCCGCGGCAACGATCTCGATCAGGATCGCCACCAGCGGAATCAGCAGGAACACGGCATGGTGGCCCGCCCACACATTGCCGGTGGCAAGAAAGACCACCGCCAGCGCGGCGAAGCAGGCGCCGAGCAGGACGATCCGAACCGACAGCAGGGCGCGCCCCATCCACATGACGGCCGCGGCCGCAGAGGCGGCATAGAACGCCACCGTGGCGACCTGGAGGAGCGTGAGGATGGTCTTCGGCGGCGCGTCGTAGACGCGGTGCGCGAAGGTCGACCACGCGCCCAGATAGCCGATGTTCAGGTCGAGGATCAGTGACGTCGGCAGCGCCTGCCGGCTGCGCCTCAGCGCATCCAGATAGACGCTGCCGTCCGCGGTGGTCGAGAACAGCACTAGGGCGGCACCGATCGCGAACACGATCGTAAACCCCAAGCCGAACGGCCAGGCATTGACGGCCCGGCGCAGGACCGTGCGCCACTCCTCCGCGGACGACGGGCGCAACGCCGCGGCCGGCGTCACCAGCCCCGTCGCCGCGAAGATCACCGCGGCCGGGAGCAGATAGACGAAGAACGGCTTGTCCTCGAGCGCCAGCGTGAAAAGCACGCCGGTGAGCGCACCGCCGATCCCCTGAAGCATCAGGCCGCGTCCGGCGACCGCCCGCACCAGCAGTGCGGCCGCCGGAAACGCCACGGCCGCGATGCGGATCGGCCCGGTGTCGTGGGTGAACTGGTACACGAACGGGAAGAACGACAGCGTCAGCCAAAACGCCAGTCCCGGCCGTGACGACAGCCGGGACAGCAGCGCCGCGAACAGCCC
The DNA here is from genome assembly GCF_964266735.1 of Rhodoplanes sp. P11. Classification (NCBI taxonomy): domain Bacteria; kingdom Pseudomonadati; phylum Pseudomonadota; class Alphaproteobacteria; order Hyphomicrobiales; family Nitrobacteraceae; genus Rhodoplanes; species Rhodoplanes sp. P11. The sequence continues at coordinate 1,195,733 of NZ_CAXWGY010000001.1, read as the reverse complement.
GAGCCAGCCGAGCCCGACGAGGTATTGAGTGACGAGCCCCGGGGCGGCCGCGTGGAACGGCGCGTAGAGGAACGAGCTGAGGCCGCCCACATAACCGTAGGCGCGCTGGACGGTCAGGCCGAATGGGCCGTGCAGGAGATAGCTTCCGTCACACGGCTCGCGGAAGCTGTTGAGCACCGAAGCCGGATGAGTCCGGCAGGCGAGCACATGGAACGGCAACATCTCGTCCATGTTGGGTGGCATCAGCCAGACCACGGCGGCAGCCATCAGCAGGAACGCCGCGAGGCCGCCGACGATCACCACCCGGCGCGCCGGCCCCCGCCCGGCCGTACCATCGGCCGGCGTCTCGGATACCCTCGCGATCGCGCGCTCCATGCATCACCGCTTCTGCAAGCCGGTCTCGGTGATCTCGCTGCGCTCCTGATACTCGTCGTCGGAGTTGGCCCGCCACAGATCGTGCGAGGCGACACCGCGGATGTTCTCGGCCGCCAGCAGGCCCATCAGGATACTGTGATCCTGGTTGTTGTACTTGAACGCGCCGTAGCGGCCGATTACCGAGAGGCGCGGGTGGCGCGACAGCCAAGCCGCGATGGCCTCGACCGCGTCCCGATAACCGTGCTCGTACACGGGGTAGCTGCGGGCGAGCCGCACCGTGTGGTCGTTCAGGATCGCGCGGTCGCCGACGAGGCCGGTCCGCCGGATCTCGTCGCGGGCGAGAGCCCCGAGCGCCGCCGTCGGCTGGGTCCACAGCGCATCGCGATCGCCGCACCAGTACTCCAGGCACAGGATGGTGTTGGGGCTGTCGCCGCACAGGCTCGGCAGCCAGTTGCGGAAGTTGGTGACCCGCCCGGTCGCCAGCGCCGGATCGTGAACATAGATCCACTGGTCCGGGAACAGTCCCGTTCCCGCGATTTCCAGATACACCAGGATGGTGTTGCGGAATCGGAGGCGGCGGGCACAGGCGCGGACGTCGGTCGGCGGATCGAGCCGTTCGACGAGTTGCGTCAGCGGCATCGACGAGACGACGTGATCGTAGCTCCGGCGCTCGCCGTCCGCGAGCTCGATCACCGGGCGCTCGCCGGTGAGATCGATCCGGCCGACCGGGCGGCCGAGATGGATGACGCCGCCCTGCTCGCGGATTCTGTCCGCCATCCGCACATAGGCGTCGCCGGAGCCGGCCCGCGGATAGGCGAACCGATCGGCCAGTGTCTTGTGGCGGCCACCGCTGCCGATCAGCGCCGCCTTCACGGCTTCGAGCAGCGACAGCTTGCGGATACGCTGAGCCGCAAAATCGGCATCCAGGCGATCGCACGGGATGCCCCACAGCTTCTCGCTATAGGACTGGAAGAAGATCTCGAACAGCCGCCGTCCGAATCGATTGCTCACCCAGGTATCGAAGGTGCTCTCGTCGCGGCCCGGGCGCGCCACGGCGGCCGCATAGCTCGCCACGCAGCGCACCGCCTCCACCGGGCCGAGCCCATGGAGCGCATTGCCGGCCTTGAGCGGGTAGTCGAAGAACCGGCCGCGATAAAAGATGCGGGTCAGGCGGTCGACCATGTCCCAGCCGTCGCCGAGAACGTCGAGCCACAACGTGTTGACGCGCGGATCGGTGCTGAAGAAGCGGTGCGGGCCGAGATCGACGGTCTGGCCCCACAGCGGGAACGAGCGAGCCATGCCGCCGACCTGGTCGAGTGCGTCGAAGACCTCGGCCGCGATGCCGTGCCGGGTGAGCCGATAGGCGGCCGTCAGGCCAGCCGGCCCGGCGCCGACGATGCCGACCCGTGCGGGAGACGCGGTCACGGAGAACACTCCAAGGGCCGTCCGCGCGTTCCGAGGACCGGCGTTTCGGTCGTCCGGCCGCCGGCCGGAGCGGGCGATTGTTGCCATTGCGGGCGCGGCCTGCCAAGGGCCGAAACGGTATCCAATTACGACGACACGATCGCCACAAAGGAAGGAGCCGTGCGGCGGTGCGCTGGAGCGCCGGCCCGGCCGTCACGTTTTCGCCGCCTTGTTACGGCGCCGTCCCGGGGGCTTCCCAGGGTCTTCCTGGCGAGAGTGGCCGGGCGGACCAGCGGCGGGAGAATCACGATGGCGTGGCGAAACGGAGCGGCGACGGCGGTGGTGATCCTATGGGCCGCCCTGCATCCGGCCCTCGCCCAGAGCGGCCCGACGCAGATCCCCCTCGCCCCGCCCGCCACCCTGCCCGGCGCCCCGCCTGGCGCCCCCGCGACCGATCCGTCCGCCCCCACCGTGGCACCGCTGCCGGAGCCGGCCGTCGGCGTCGTCATCGACTGGGAGGTGCGCAACCGCTTCCGCCTGTTCCGCGACGAGCGCGACTTCCTGCGCCATGTCACGGCCGGACGCGGCCGCAGCGTACTGGCCGCCGAGCAGACGCTGGCGGTGGAGACCGGCGGGCGCGGCTGGGCCCGCGACACGGTCGTGCGGCTGTGCAGCGATGCGGCCGGCCGGGTGATCGACGACTGCGTGCGCGACGGCGTGCGCGAATCCTACCTCAATCCCGCCGACCATCGCATCGAGGTGCGGCTCGCCGGCGCCGTCGACCCGAGCGCCCAGTGCGCCTGGACGTTCGAGGACGGCGACAGCCTGCCGCGGTCGCTGGCCGCGAGCTGCCGCGAGCCGGTCAACCTGCGCGCCGTCTACGGCAAGCCGACCGTGGTGGTGGTCGACATCACCGATGCGTCCGGCGCCCCGCCCCGCCGCGCCACCACGGAGATTCTCGTCCACGACCTGCTGATCGCCGGGCTCGGCGATTCGATCGCGGCCGGCGAGGGCAATCCGGACCGCCCCGTGGTGCTGAGCGACGAGGGCTTCTGCTTCCGCCGCTTCATCGCCGCCGGACGCAGCGAGTTCTTCCGCCCCGGCCGCCAGGGCTTCAAGGGCGACAAGGCGTGCGACTCCGGCCGCGGCGCCGACACCGACCGCACCGAATGGTCGCGCCTCTCGGCCCGCTGGATGAGCGCGCCCTGCCACCGCTCGCTCTACGGCTACCAGCTCCGCGCCGCGCTCGCCCTGGCGATCGACAATCCGCGCATCGCCGTCACCTTCCTGCCGCTCGCCTGCACCGGCGCCACCATCGAGGCCGGCCTGTTCGGCCCCCAGCAGGCCCGCGAGCTGAACTGCGGCGCCGCCGGCACGGCGTCGTGCCCGCGATCGGTGCCGGGCCAGCTCGCCCAGCTCCGCGAGCTCCTGGCCCGGGCGCAGCGCAGCCATCCCCAGCGCACCCTCGACCTGATGTTCCTCACCGTCGGAGCCAACGACATCGACTTCTCGGGCCTGGTCGCCGACGTCATCATCGAGTCGCCGGGCGAGCGCACGCTGTTCAAGCGCGCCGGCGTCATCGGCAGCCTCGCGGCCGCCCAGGCCGCCATGGACACCACCCTGCCGACCGGCTTTCACAAGCTGCGCGCCGCCCTGAAGCCGCTGGTCGGCGGCAGCCTCGAACGGGTCGTCTACGTCTCCTACGGCCACCCGGCGCTGAGCCCGGAGGGCGGCGCCTGCTCCACCAGCCGCGACGGCTTCGACGTCCATCCCGCCTTCGGGGTCGACGGCCCCCGCCTCGCCCCGATCGCCCGCTTCGTGCAGAACGGCTTCTTCCCGCGCGTCGAAGCGCTCGCCACCTGCACGGGCGGCGTCGTCTGCGCCGACCCGGCCCGCGACCGCATGACCTTCGTGAACCAGCACCAGCCCGCCTTCGCGAATCACGGCTTCTGCGCCCGCGCAGCCGACGATCCGCCGTTCGATCGCACCTGCTTCTCCACCGAGGGCACGAGCTTCGCCGAGGGGCCGGTCGACGGCGCCGCCCAGCCGCTGGCCTGCGGGGTGCGGCCGAGCGAGTTCCGCCCCTATGCGCCGCGCGCCCGCTGGATTCGCACCGCCAACGACAGCTACTTCGCCGCCATGACGTTCCCGGAGGGCGTGTCGCCCACCATGCAGCCGAGCGACCTGCATGATGCCACCTGGGGGGTGCTGTCGGCGGTCTATGGCGGCGCCGTGCATCCGACCGCCGAGGGCCATGCCGCGATGGCGGACGCCGCCTTGCCGGCGGCCCGGACGGTGCTGCGGCTGCCGCAGCCCGACTCGTCGATCGTCGCCGAGCCGCTGCCCACCCTCGCGCCCCCCGGCCCGCCGCCCGGCTCCACCGGCCTGGCGCCCCGCTGACGCCGGTCCGGAGAGACTGCGCCCAACGAGACCTGCACGGCCGCCACGACGGCCGCGGCCGCCGCAGAACACCTATGCAGGCCGAGACCCGGGTTCGCCCGGATTGGTCCCCAGGCCCACCGGGATATGATACCGGGGTGTCGCGGCGACCGACGCCCTTGCCGGCCCTCCGCACGCAAGGCAGTGGGCAGCCCATGACCGAGGTCAGCTACGGCGTCTGGGACGGCATCGTCTACGACAACCGCGACGGTGCGGGACCGATCCGGACCAATCATCCCTTTCCGATGCTCACGAACTTCGAGACGTTCGACGAGCACAACCGCATCCGCGCCTTCTTCGGCGACCGCGGCTTCTTCATCTTCGACCCCAGCGTCAGCCTGATCGACGCCCTGTGGCGCCAGATGGACGAGGCGGCCGACCAGGCGTGCGGCAAGTGCACGCCGTGCCGGATGGGGACCGTGCTGCTGCGCGACGCGCTCGGTGCGCTCCGGCGCGGCACCAGGAGCCAGCTCGGTCTCGACGACATCGAGATGCTGGCGGACCAGATGACCGCCACCTCCATGTGCGGCCTCGGCCAGACCTGCGCCCGCGCGCTCCTGGCGGCGCTGCGCAGCTTCCGCGAGGTGATCGAGGCCGAGATCGCCCGCGGACCGCAGCCCGAGCAGCACGGCCTGGCCTACATGACGGCGCCTTGCATCGAGGCGTGCCCGTCGCGCATCAACGTGCCGCGCTACATCGACTACATCCGCGACGGCAAGCCGGCCCACTCGCTCGGCGTCATCCTCCAGAAGTACCCGATGGCGGCGACCTGCGGCCGCGTCTGCGTGCGCTTCTGCGAGATGGCGTGCCGGCGCAAGTTCGTCGACGAGGCGGTCGGCATCAAGACGCTGAAGCGCTACGTCGCCGACCAGCAGTCCGGCCCCAATGCGCTGGCCTTCGGCCGCGAGCTGATCTCGCAGCCGCGCGGCGCCGACATGCGGGTCGCGGTCGTGGGCGCCGGGCCGGCCGGCGTCTCCTGCGCCTACCACCTGCTGCTGCACGGCTATCACGTCGACATCCTGGAGGCGATGGACGAGCCCGGCGGCATGGCGGCGATCGGCATTCCGGCCTACCGGCTGCCCAAGCACGTTCTCCACTCCGAGACCGCCATCATCACCGAGCTGGGCGGACGTTTCCTGTTCGGCCGGGCGCTCGGCCGCGACTTCTCCATCGACGACCTGTTCGCCCGCGGCTACCGCGCCGTGTTCCTCGCCATCGGCTGCCAGCAAGGCATCCGGCTCGGCGTGCCCGGCGAGGACCCCGGCCTCCCCGGCTACAAGTCCGGCATCGGCTTCCTGCTCGAAGTCCACGACCATGTCGCCGGCCTGCGCAACGTGGCGCTGGAAGGCGAGGTGATCGTGGTCGGCGGCGGCAACGTCGCCATGGACTGCGCCCGCTCGGCGCTGCGCATGGGCGCCGACAAGGTGCATGTCGTCTATCGCCGCACCCGCGAGGACATGCCGGCCGACAGCGAGGAGGTGGAGGCGGCGATCGCCGAGGGCATCGTGTTCCACTTCCTCACCAGCCCGGTCCGCATCGTCGCCGAGGACGGCCAGATCGCCGGCATCGAGGTCACCGACATGCGCCGAACCGCACCAGACGGCCATGGCCGTCGCGGCGTCGAGCCGCTCGGCGGCACCGAGCGCATCATGCCGTGCACCACGCTGATCGCGGCCATCGGCCAGCAGGTGCGCAAGGGCTGCCTCACCCCCGACGACGGCATCAAGTTCGACCGCTGGAACTGCGTCGCGGTCGATCCCGTCGACCTCGCCACCTCACGGCCCGGCGTGTTCGCCGGCGGCGACTGCGCCTCCGGCCCGTCGACCCTGATTCACGCCATGTCCAACGGCCTCAAGGCGAGCCGCAGCATCGACGACTGGATTCGCTTCGGCCGCGTGATGTTCCAGCCGCGCACCCGCATGCGCCAGCTCCTCAACGACAACCGCATGCTGGCCGACGACGCCGTCGAGGTGCCGGTGAAGCCGCAGTATCGCGTGCACCATCCCGAGCTGGACCCCTCGGTGCGCCGGCAGATGTTCGAGGAGGTCGAGCAGACCATCAGCCCCGAGCAGGCGTATCGCGAGGCCAAGCGCTGCATGCGCTGCTATCGCACCTATTCGGTGATCACCGAGCGGGCGATCGCGAACGGAGCATGACGATGGACCCCTTCGAGATCACCCAGCCGGAATCCGACGCGCTGACCGCGACCATCAACGGCACCGCGGTGGACGGCCGCGCGGACGAGACCATCCTCGACTGCGCGCGCCGCCACGGCGTCTACATCCCGACCCTGTGCGAGCTGTCCGACATCGACCACGCGCCCGGCACCTGCCGGGTGTGCCTGGTCGAGATCCGCACCAAGGGCTCCGACAAGACCCACCTGGTCGCCTCCTGCACGACGCCGATGCAGGACGGCATCGAGATCCGCACCCGCACGCCGGAGCTGCGCGAGATGCAGCGGCTCCAGGTCGAGCTGCTGCTCGCCGACCACGACCAGGACTGCGCCACCTGCATCCGCCACGGCAAGTGCGATCTCCAGGACGTCGCCCAGTTCGTCGGCCTGCGGCAGAACCGCTTCTACGATCCCGCCCGCGTCGAGGCGCGGCCGGTCGACAATTCGTCGCCGGCGCTGATCCGCAACATGAAGCGCTGCATCCGCTGCCAGCGCTGCATCGCCATCTGCCGTGACGGCCAGGGCGTCGACGCCTTGATCCAGATCGGCAGCGGGCTCGACACCGCGGTCGGGTTGCGTCATGGGCTGACTCAGAAGAATTCGGCCTGCGTGACGTGCGGCCAGTGCGTGCTGGTGTGCCCGACCGGCGCGCTCGGCGAGCGCGATGAGACCGACCGCGCCCTGGAGATGATGTACGATCCCGAGCTCGTCACGGTGGTGCAGTTCGCACCCGCCGTGCGGGTCGGCTTCGGCGAGGAGTTCGGCCTGCCGCCCGGCACCAATGTCGAGGGCCAGATCATCACGGCGCTGAAGATGCTCGGCGCTGGCATCGTGCTCGATACCAACTGGGGCGCCGACCTCGTCATCATGGAGGAAGGCACCGAGCTGCTGCATCGGCTGGCCGAGAAGCAGCGGCCGACCTTCTCGTCGTGCTGCCCGGCCTGGATCAACTTCGTCGAGCGGCACTATCCCGACATCATGCCGATGCTGTCGACCACCAAGTCGCCGCAGCAGTGCGTCGGCACGCTCGCCAAGACCTATCTGCCCGAGAAGATGGGCATCGATCCGGCCCGCATCCGGGTCATCTCGATCATGCCGTGCATCGCCAAGAAGGACGAGATCGCCCGGCGGCAGCTCATCCACGACGGGGTGCCGGAGGTCGACGTGGTGCTGTCGACCCGCGAGTTCGCCCGCCTGCTGCAACGCGAGCGCATCGACCTCAAGTCGCTGCCGCCGTCCACCTTCGACAACCCGTACATGAGCGAGTACTCGGGCGCCGGCGCCATCTTCGGCACCACCGGCGGCGTCATGGAGGCGGCGATCCGCACCATGTACTTCGTCGTCAACGGCCGCGAGCTGGAGCAGGCCGAGATCGAGCAGCTGCGCGGCTTCGACGGCATGCGGGCCGCCCAGGTGCATCTCGGCGGCGACATCGGCACCGTGAAGGTGGCGATGTGCCACGGCCTCAAGCCGACCCGCCAGGTGGTCGAGGCGGTGCGGGCCGGCACCGCCGACTACGACTTCATCGAGGTGATGGCGTGCCCGGGCGGCTGCGTCGACGGCGGCGGCACGCTGCGCTCCAAGAAGGCGTATCTGCCGCACGCGCTCAAGCGGCGCGCCACCCTGTTCGGCATCGACCGCGACCGCCCGGTGCGCCAGTCGCACCGCAACGAGCAGGTCCAGGCGCTCTATCGCGATTATCTCGGCGCGCCCAACTCCGAGAAGGCGCACCACCTGCTGCACACTTGGTATACCGACCGCAAGATCGAGATGACCCAGACGGTCCGCGAGGTGTGGGCCGACATCAAGATGATCGGCAAGGTGTACTGACCGGGCAGCGGTTTCCGACCGCTCTCTTCGTCAGGGCCGGGCTCGTCCCGGCCATCCCGCTGCGCGAGCCACGCCGGGCGACCCTCCGCGTCACGTCGCGGAGGGCTGGCAGACTCGAGCTATCTGGTCGCATCCCGCGTGTCCCGGGCGCAGGCGCGACGCGCCAGAGACCCGGGACCCAGGAGCGGCGATCACGGCGCTTGCGGCTCTGGGCCCCGGCTCGCGGCACTGCGCGCCGCGTCCGGGGCACGAGGCCTCGCGACATACTCTCTCATACCGATAGCCGCTGATGCTGACTCGTCGTGCCCGGCCTTGTGCCGGAGGATGCAGTCCGAGAGTGCTGCCGTTGGTATTGGGCAGAGGGTCGCCAGACCGAGTTCGGATGCGGCGCATGATGCTGGGGGTGAGCGTTTCAATCCGCTTCACGTCGCGGAGGGTCGCCAGACTGGTACGAGACGGCGTCGTGCGTCGATGCCGCGACGAACAGTTTCAATCCGCTTCACGTCGCAGAGGGTCGCTAGACCAAGGAGACCACCATGGACCCGTTCTTGAACGTTTCAATCCGCTTCACGTCGCGGAGGGTCGCTAGACGATCGTCGGTCATGGGATTCATGAGAAAGGGTTTCAATCCGCTTCACGTCGCGGAGGGTCGCCAGACAGCCCCCGGCGCCACCCCCGCCACCCCCCGCCGGTTTCAATCCGCTTCACGTCGCGGAGGGTCGCCAGACAGGCTATCGCGCTCGCCACAATGGCAGCGGCGTTTTAATCCGCTTCACGTCGCGGAGGGTCGCCAGACCTCCTCGCCGAGCTGGTGAACAAGGCCGCCAAGGTTTCAATCCGCTTCACGTCGCGGAGGGTCGCCAGACGCAGGAGGAAATCGTCCCAACTTCTACTGGGAGTTTCAATCCGCTTCACGTCGCGGAGGGTCGCCAGACGCCGATTACGAGGTGAACCCCTACTCCGGCCGCGTGTTTCAATCCGCTTCACGTCGCGGAGGGTCGCCAGACGCCGAGGCCTTGGGCCTCACGTTCGCCCACGAAGGTTTCAATCCGCTTCACGTCGCGGAGGGTCGCCAGACGCCGATTACGAGGTGAACCCCTACTCCGGCCGCGTGTTTCAATCCGCTTCACGTCGCGGAGGGTCGCCAGACGCCGAGGCCTTGGGCCTCACGTTCGCCCACGAAGGTTTCAATCCGCTTCACGTCGCGGAGGGTCGCCAGACTGATCCTCTGCAACCCTCGCGTCAAGCTCAGGAATTGGGTGGCGTTTCCAGCAAGCCCCGGCCGAAGCCGTCAAGGGGTTTTGCACAAACCCGGAACGAGCCCCCATCGCAGGGCGTTTTCGCCTTTTACATCATGGACTTGGCGATTTTCCAGCATGGGTCCCACGAAAAACCCCTGAAACAACAAGGGCTCTGCCGGCGCGCACCTGCGCGCCCGTCCCGGGTTCCGCGAGGCGCGCCCGGGGCCTCGCGCTCCAGAAGTTCATATTGGATCGCATTCTCGACGGCGAACCGGAGCCCACGTCGGCGGACGATGCTCTCCGTCACTCGACCCCGAGCTTCCTTTGCAGGCTGGTCGACGAGGTCGTGTACTGGAACACCGGGCGGCGATCCGGGAACACGTAGCGGGCGGCGGCCTGCGCCATCAGGGCGCCCTCGTGGAAGCCGGAGAGGATCAGCTTGAGCTTGCCCGGATAGGTGTTGATGTCGCCGATGGCGAACAGGCCCGGCACGCTGGTCTCGAACTTCTCGGTATCCACCGCGACGAGGCCGTCGGTCAGCGCGACGCCCCAGTCGGCGATCGGCCCGAGCTTCATGGTGAGGCCGAAGAACGGCAGCATCGCCTCGCACAGGACCTCGATCATGCGGCCGTCGTTGGTCTTCACCAGCGCCGCCTCCAGGGCGCCGCCCTCGCCCTCCACCGCCATCACCTGACCGATGATCAGGTCCATGGCGCGGCGCTCGACCAGCGCCCGCATCTTGTTGACGGTGTCGGGCGCGGCGCGGAACTCGTCGCGCCGATGCACCAGGGTGATGCGGTGGGCGATCGGGTGCAGGTTGACCACCCAGTCGAGCGCCGAGTCGCCGCCGCCGACGATCATCAGCCGCTTGTCGCGGAACACCTCCATCTGGCGCACCGCATAGAACACCGAGGTGTCCTCGAACGCCTCGATATCCTTGATGGGCGGCCGCTTGGGCTGGAACGAGCCGCCGCCCGCCGCGATCACCACCACCTTGGCCTGGAACACCGTCCCATGGTCGGTCACGCAGCGGAACAGCGGATCGCCGATCTTCTCCACCGACACCACCATCTCGCCGAGCCGGAACGTCGGGCCGAACGGCGCGATCTGCTCCATCAGGGCGTCGGTGAGCCCCTGCCCGGTGATGCGTGGCACCGCCGGGATGTCGTAGATCGGCTTCTCGGGATAGAGCTCGGCGCACTGGCCGCCGACCTTGTCGAGCACGTCGACCACATGCGCCTTGATGTCGAGCAGGCCCAGCTCGAACACGGCGAACAGGCCGCACGGCCCGGCCCCGATGACGAGGGCGTCGGTGGCGATGACGTCGGACATGGGTCGGTTCCGCTGCTGATGCGCGTCGGCGACGGTCGGCCCGGCTTGCGGCGGCCGGCAGCGCGTCGTCTAACGGCGCAGGCTCGATGTTCCCCGCCCCTTACGGCACCCTCCCGAGGACCGCAACCCGTGACCGACGACACCACCGCGCGCCGCCGCTCCCCGCCGCGACCGGACGACTTCCCGCACCATGTCGTGCAGACGATCCGCTACCGCGATCTCGACCTGCAGAGCCACGTCAACAACGCGGTGTTCGCCACCTTCTTCGAGGCCGGCCGGGTGGTGCTGCTGCGCGGGCCGCGGCACGCCATGCTGGTGCCGGGCGCGTCCTGGGTGCAGGCGCGGCTCGCCATCGACTTCCTGGGCGAGATGCATTGGCCCGCCGACGTCACCATCGGCACCCGGGTGGCGCGGCTCGGCACCAGCTCGCTCACCTTCGGGCAGGCGCTGTTCGTGAATGATCGCTGCACGGCGCTGGCCGACAGCACGGTGGTGCTGATCGACGGCGAGACGCGGCGGCCGCGGCCGCTTCCGGAGGACCTGGCGGCGCGGCTGCGCGCCGGCGATGGGGCCGTGCCCGAAATCGACTGACGCGCGGCCCGCTCAGGCCTGCCGCTCGGGGGTCTGCACCACCAGCCCGTCCAGCTCGTCGCGCACCTTGATCTGGCAGGAGAGGCGCGAATTCGGCCGCACGTCGTAGCCGAAATCGAGCATGTCCTCCTCCATGGCGGTCGGCGGCCCGACCACCTCGCGCCACGCCTCGTCGATATAGACGTGGCAGGTGGCGCAGGCGCAGGCGCCGCCGCACTCGGCCTCGATGCCGGGCACCCGGTTCTTGATGGCGGTCTCCATCACGGTCGCGCCCGGCTGGGCCTCGACCGTCTGGGACGATCCGGTGACGCTGACGAAGGTGATCTTGACCATGGAAGCCGTACGGGTCGCTCGAATGCTCGCGGCGCGGGCGCGGCCCACGCCGCCGGGGGAGGGAAACGATCGAATGGAATGACCGGCGGCCCTCTATAGAGGGTCGCCTCGTGCAGCGCCAGCCACGGTGCCGGACGGGCGGCCCGGCTGCGCGCCGTCTCGGACCGAAGTCCGGACCTGCGCTGCAAACCGACCTGCCACATCGGCGCGGCCGTCGCCTGCACGAGGCGATCTCGATCCCGTGGCCAGGAATCACCCTGGCCGAACATCCGATGGCCCCGGCTTTCGACCGGGGCCTCGGAGACCAGATGGCCCCGGCTTTTGGACCGGGGCCACTGTCGGCCGGACGATTGTGAGGGGGGGAGGGGGGCTCGTCCAGCTTCCTCCCCTAGATGGGGTCGCGGGCGCCGGTTACAAGCCGGTCCCCTCGCCCGCTTCACTCTGCCGCATTCGTGCGATGGCGGCGTGGACGGCGGCCCCGGCCTGCGCCAGCGCCGCCATCGGCCCCGACAAGGTGGCCCCGGCCGCGACCGCCGTCTCGATGGCGTCGGTGGCCTCCACCACGGCCCAGGCGCCGACCCCGCGGGCCGAGCCCTTGAGGGTGTGAGCCAGCGTTGCCACCACCGCGGGTGGCGCGGTGTCCATCCGACCGACCAGCAGCTCGATCTGCTGATCGAACAGGGCGAGCACCTCGGCCTGGAGCCGGGCGTCGCCCAGGGTCATCCGGAACAGGTGAACGCGATCGATCGGCTCCGTCGCGATGGTCGGCGACGCCGGCGGGACATCGAGGTCCCAAACGGACAGCTTGTGCATGTGACGCCCCGGTCTTTTCTGGCCGCACGTTCTTTTGTTGCCCGAGTGTGCGGCCGGGTCCGTCACCGCCGGGTAAACACCCGGATCGCAAGCCGCCGCGATCGCGCTTCCGGAGCCGCGATCCCGGCGAAGCCGGACCCCAGGCGATCTGGCCGGCCCGCCGCGCCGGCCCGGCGGGATCGCTACAATTCGAGCCAACTTGGCGAGGCTTTCTCGACCACGGTTGCGACCGCGCCTTGACGCTTCGCGCTATGACCCTGAAAACATGAGCATTCCGTCATGGGGGACGGGATCACGGCGAGGATCGCCGCAGCGCGCCGGCCGACGCCACCCTGGCGCAACCGGATGTGGCGCGCGGAGACGCGGGGAGAGCGCGACGGGTGGGGACCCAAGCATGAGCAACGATCCAAGCTTGAGCAACGACGCACGCACGAGCACGCGGGTGGCGCCGCCGGGCGCAGCTCGGCGTCGCGAACGCGCTGCCGCGTCAGCGGGTCGGTGGCTCGCGGCCGAGTGCCCGGTAGCCGTCGGCGGTCAGCCGGCAGACCAGCCAATCGGGCTTCAGCGGATTGTCGAACCACGGCCGGGCCCAACCATGGGCCACGCAGGCTTCGACGGTCTTGCGCGGCACCGCGCGACCATCGGCGTCGAACAGGGGGAGCTTGCCCCCGGGCTCGTCCAGGCCGCGCAGGAGGTAGCGCCGCTGCGGCTCGGACGGCCGCAGAGACGCCGCATTGTCGCCCTCATGATGAAGAGGGCTCAGAGGCAGGCGGTCGTCCGTGCGTACGGGAGTGGCGGGCATGGGCGCACCGTTAACGATGATTAAAATTGGGTTACCAAACTTGGTTTCCTCGGGGCTAGCAGGCCGTTAGGATAGCCTCACCACGGGGGGGAATCCCAGCGGCATTGTCATTCCCACCTGCGGAGCGTGGTCACGGGATCGTGTGATCGCCCGTCCGGCCACCTTATCCACAGGGCCTCAGTCCTGTTCAGCGTAGCGCACGAGGCGACGATCGACATGGCGAACTATCCGAAAAAGGCCAAGGACCCGACCGAGGTCGCTCTGTCGGCGATCCAGGAGGCCCTCAACGTCGGCGGCACTGAGCCGTCGACGCAGACCACTTCGGACAGTCCTGCGAACCCGACCGACGTCCGGGTCGACCGCCCGCTGGCGCGCCCGACCGACCCCCTGCCCGACTTCCCGGACACGCCGCCGCGGCGCCTCGACGACACGCTGGCCCTGCCCGCCAACGACGACCGCGAGACCATCGGCCAGGTGCTCCAGTCGCTCCAGCGCCGCCCGGCCCGCACCCCCTACCTGGTGGCCGCCCTGTTCAGTGCCGCGTGGGCGATCTCGGCGCTCGGCCTGGTGCTCGGCTACGCGGGCGAGATCGGCGCGCTGATGAGCCAGGGCGCCGTCGCGGTGCCGCTCGTCTTCGGCATCGTCTCCGGCATCGCCGCCCCCATCGTCTTCTTCTTCGTCCTCGCCCACATGGTGGCGCGCTCGCAGGAGCTGCGCATCGTGGCCCAGGCGATGGCGCGCGCCGCCATGCGGTTCGCCGAGCCCGAGACCGTGGCCTACGACAGCGTCGTCAATGTCGGCCAGGCGATCCGCCGCGAGGTCGCCGCCATGGGCGACGGCGTCGAGCGTGCCATCGCCCGCGCGGTCGAGCTGGAAACCCTCGTCAACAACGAGGTGGCGGCGCTGGAACGCGCCTACAACGACAACGAGGTGCGCATCCGCAACCTGCTCGACGGCATCGCCCAGCAGCGCGAGACGCTGGTCAGCGAGGCCGAGCAGGTGCGCAACGCCATCTCGAGCGTCCATCTCGACCTGTCGCACGAGCTGTTCACCGTCAGCGAGGTGGTCGGGGACCGGGTCGGCGAGGTCGCCCAGCGCATCACCCGGGCGCTCGCCGACAAGGGCGAGCACATCACCCTGGCGCTCGGCCAGGCCGGCGACTCGATGATCGCGGCGCTCGGCGAGCGCGGCGGCGATCTGCTGGAGCGTCTGGAGCGCACTAGCGACGAGGCCACCCGCGCCATCGAGGCGGTCAGCGACCGCCTGACCGACGGGCTCAACCTCAAGACCGGCCATCTCAACGACGCCATCATCGAGATCGCCGACAACATGCGGGACATGCTGGGCGGCCGCCTCGACAACGTGGCCGACGAGTTCGCCCAGAAGACCATCTCGCTGGTCGAGCTGATGGAGACCCGCTCGCGCGAGATCACCACCATGGTGATCGAGCATTCCGACGCCATCGCGGGCACGCTGGTCGACACCTCGAGCCAGATCGCCGACACCATCGCGACCCGGGTCGACGAGGTGAACAACACCCTCAAGGCGACCGGCGACTCGATCGTCCTCGATCTCAGCCTGCGCGGCGGCGACATCGTCTCCAAGCTGGAGGAGACCGGATCGCACATCACCGACACCCTCGAGAACCGCGGCGAGCTGTTCACCCGCACCCTCACCGACAGCGCCCAGGCGCTGGCCGACACGGTCGGCAACCGCGGCGACGAGGTGCGCGAGCTGCTGGCGGAGCGCCTGCGCGCCTTCGAGGAGATCCTCACCACCGGCTCCGGCGAGCTGGCCGATCAGCTCGGCTCGCGCGGCGACCAGGTGCGCGAGATGCTGTCGGAGCGTCTGCGCGCCTTCGAGGAGATGTTCACCACCGGCGGCAGCGAGCTGGCCGAGCGCATCGGCCGCGACAGCGCCACGCTGGCGAGCCTGATCACCCGCCACCTCGCCGAGTTCGACCGCACTGTGAAGACCTACGGGGGCGACCTGGTGGAGCGCATCGGCCAGCGCACCCAGGAGGTCAACGACACCCTGAAGATCTATCTCGACGGCTTCGACAGCCGCGTCGGCACCAAGTCCACCGAGGTCGCCGACCTGCTGGAGAGCCGCCTGATGCGGTTCCAGGATGCCCTCGATCAGCGCACGCTGACGATCGG
Organism: Rhodoplanes sp. P11; assembly: GCF_964266735.1. Lineage (NCBI taxonomy): Bacteria > Pseudomonadati > Pseudomonadota > Alphaproteobacteria > Hyphomicrobiales > Nitrobacteraceae > Rhodoplanes > Rhodoplanes sp. P11. The sequence continues at coordinate 1,180,241 of NZ_CAXWGY010000001.1, read as the reverse complement.
CGAGACCCTGACGAGCCGCGTCGCCGATATCGGCAAGACCGTCGGGGAGAGCAGCAAGGAGGTCGTCGCCGCGCTGGAGCGCCGGGTCGACGCCATCACCGACCTGATCAACTCGGGCGGTCAGCAGTTCGTCGACACCATCGGCAGCAAGATGGGCGAGATCGACGGCGCGCTGGCGGCCCGCTCCACCGAGGTCGCCGCCACCCTCGACAGCCGCATCGCGCGCCTGGAGGATCTGCTGGTCACCCGCGCGGTCGCCCTGACGGGCGAGATCGAAGCGCGCAGCAAGGCGGCCTCCGACCTGCTGCTCGGCCGCGCCGAGCAGCTCACCGGCGACATCGAGAACCGCAGCAAGGCGGTCGCCGACGCACTGCTCGATCGCACCCAGGCGGTCACCCACGAGATCGAGATGCGGACCCGCACCGCGGCCGACGCGCTGCTGGGCCGGGTCGAGACCCTGACCGGCGAGGTCGAAACCCGCAGTCAGGTCGTGGTCGCAGGCTTGGTGGACCGCATCGGCACCGCCACCACCGAGCTGGAAGGCCGTAGCCAGGCCGTCGTCGCGACGGTGGCGGACCGCATCGGCACCGCCACCGCCGAACTCGAAGGCCGCAGCCAGGCCGCCGTGGCGACCGTGGTCGATCGCATCGGCACCGCCACCGCGGACCTCGAAGGCCGCAGCCAGGCGGTGGTCACCACCCTGGTGGATCGCGTCGCCGGCGCCACGATCGAGCTCGAAGGCCGCAGCCAGACCGTCGTCGCCAGCCTGGTGGACCGCCTCGCCGGCGCCACCGCCGACCTGGAGACCCGCGGCGAGGCCGCCGTCGACACCCTGGCGGGCCGCATCGGCATCGCCACCGCGGACCTCGAAGGCCGCAGCCAGACCGTCGTCTCCAGCCTGGTGGACCGCCTCGCCGGCGCCACCACCGACCTGGAGGTTCGCGGCGAGGCCGCGGTCGGCAGCCTGGTGGGCCGCATCGGCACCGCCACCACGGATCTGGAGAGCCGCACCCAGGCGGTCGCCGATCTGCTGCTCGATCGCGCCGTCGCGGTGACGGGCGACGTCGAGACGCGGACGCTCGCCGCCGCCGGCACGCTGGTGGAGCGCATCGGCGCGGCCTCGGCCGAGGTCGAGACGCGCAGCCGCGCCGCCGCCGACGCCCTGCTGGGTCGCGCCGACAGCGTCACCGCCGAGATCGAGGTGCGCACCCGCACGGCCGCCGACGAGCTCGTCGCCCGCACCGCCGCGCTGGCCCAGGACATCACCCTGTCCACCGGCACCGCCGCCGAGACGTTCGCGGCCCGCATCGATCGGCTCGCCGCCGAGATCGAGGCCCGCTCCGGCAGCACGGCGACGTCGCTGTTCGAGCGCTTCGACGGCTTCGCCCGCGACATCGAGGTGCGCAGCAACACCGCCGCCTCGTTCCTCAGCGAGCGGATGGAGACCTTCGGGTCGGAGATGGAAAGCCGCTCCACCGGCCTCGCCGCGACGCTGGCCGAGCAGGCCGTCTCGGTCACTCACGCGATCGAGAGCCGCACCGACACCGCCACCGCCCTCCTGGTCGCCCGTGCCGAGGAGGCCGCCCGGTCGCTGGAGGTCCGCAGCGACGCCGCCACCGCGCTGCTGGCGAGCCGCTTCGACACCGCCTCGCGCGACCTCGAGACCCGCAGCAACGCCGTCACCGAGATGCTGGCCACCCGGCTCGACGCGGCGGTGCGCGACGTCGAGAGCCGCAGCCGGACCACCACCGAGACGCTCGCCGGCCGCATCGAGCAGCTCGCCGACGCCGTCAAGACCCACACCACCGAGGCGGAGGTCGCGATCGAGCGCGTCACCGCCTCGGCCACCGGCGCCATCCGCGGCACCACCGCCGACGCCGAGACCACCATCCTGCGCGCCGCCGGCGTGTCGACCGACACGCTGCGCGAGGTGATCGGCGAGATCCAGGAGCTGCTGGCCACGGTGTCGTCCGGCATGACCGGCACGCTGCGCCAGGACGCCGCCGAGCTGGAGCGCCTGCTCACCACCACCTCGTCCGGCGTCAGCGGGACGCTGAAGCAGGATGCGGCCGAGATCGAGCGCCTGTTGCGCGCGCTGTCGGCCGGTCTCAGCAGCACGCTGCGGCAGGACGCCGCCGAGGTGGAGCGGCTGCTCTCCGGCGCGGTCGAGGGGGTCAGCGGCACGCTGCGCCAGGACACCAGCGAGTTCGAGCGCACCCTGACCACGGTCGCCGGCACCATCAGCGGCCGCCTGCGCCAGGACACCGCCGAAATCGAGCACGCCCTGACCGGGCTCTCCAACGAGGTGAGCGGCACCCTGCGGGGCGACGCCGCCGAGGTGGAGCGCACCCTGTCGGCGGTCGGCGCCAACGTGGCCGAGACGCTCAAGCGCAACGCCGCCGAGGTGCAGCAGACGCTGGTCGGCCTCGGCACCGAGGTCGCCGCTACCTTCGTGGGCAAGGCCGAGGAGATCGCCCAGGCGATCGAGCAGCGCTCCGGCGAGCTCAACCATGTGCTCGACGAGAAGAGCAGCGGCCTCTTGTCGGCGATGACCGCCAAGGGCAACGAGTTCACGGCCGGCATGAGCCGGGTCACCGACCACGCCGTGAAGTCCATCGAGGCGAAGGCGTTCGCCTTCACCCAGACCATGATGGACAACTCCAACGAGCTCGCCCGGGTCATCACCGAGGCCAGCGTCAAGGCCACCGACTCGGTCAACAAGTCGCTCAAGGACCTCCAGGACACCTCGCGCAGCGCGGTGACCGAGTCGGCCGCGGCGCTGACCAAGCGGATGCAGGACTGGCAGGAGATCACCCGCAGCACGGTCGCCCAGTCGGCCGCCGGCATCACCCAGAAGCTCCAGGAGCTCCAGGAGACCACCCGCAGCACGGTGGCGCAGTCGGCCGCGACCCTCACCCAGAAGGCGCAGGAGTTCCAGGAGGCCACCAAGACCGCGGTGGGCCAGTCGACCGCCCTGCTCGCCCAGAAGAGCCAGGAGCTCCAGGACGCCACCACCCGCACGGTCGGCCAGTCGGCCGCCCTGCTCGCCCAGAAGACCCAGGAGCTTCAGGACGCCACCACCCGCACGGTCGGCCAGTCCGGCACCGTGCTGGCCCAGCGCGCCCAGGAGCTTCAGCAGGCGACCCGGGCCGCGGTGGAGCAGTCGACCGCCTCGATCCTCGAGCGGATCGAGGAGCTTCAGAAGGTCTCCGAGGGAGCGATCGAGCAGTCCAAGCAGACCGCCGTCGCCACCGTGTCGGAGATCCTGGAGACGCACGGCATGCTGCGCTCCGACACCACGGCGCTGTTCGAGCGGCTGCGCGAGGCCAACGGCCTCATCCAGGAGGTGCTGGGCGGCGCCCAGGAGAATCTCGGCGCCATCGAGCAGGGCCTGTCGTCGCGCGTCGGCGAGTTCGTCACCACCATGAACGAGCTCTTGGCCCGCACCAGCCAGACCACCGACCGCGTCAACGAGCACATCGTGTCGTTCCAGGACATCAGCGGCAAGGTGATGTCGGAGCTCGGCGAGATCGTCGCCCAGTTCGACGGCCACGGCCGCTCGCTCGCCGACATGGTGGAGCTGATCGAGGGCTCGAACCGGCGCAGCGAGGAGGTGCTGTCCGACCGGCGTGCCGACCTCGAGGCGATCGTCACCACCCTGGACGGCCGCACCGAGGATCTCGACCAGCGGCTCAAGCGCTTCTCCGATCTCCTGGAGGAGTCGCTCGGCGCCGCCGAGGGCCGCGCCCGCGACATCGCCCGGCTGGTCGCCGAGGCGAGCTCGCAGGGGGCACGCTCGATCGCCGAGAACCACGAGCGCGTCCGCCTCACCGCCGAGGAGGAGCGTCAGCGCACCGCCGAGAGCCTGCGCGGCGTCTACGAGCAGGCGTCGAACGAGGCGCATGCCCTGTTCCGGCAGACCGCCAACGAGGCGGAGTCGATGCTGCAAACCGCCAGCACGCGCTTCACCGAGGTGCTCCAGGGCATGAAGCAGATGACGGCGGAGATGCAGCGCGAGCTGGAGGGCACCCGGCAGGAGCTGCGCCGCGGCATCCTCGAGCTGCCGCAGGAGACCGCCGAGAGCGCGGCCCAGATGCGGCGCGTCATCGTCGACCAGATCGAGGCGCTGGCCGAGCTGAACCGCATCGTCGCCCGCCACGGCCGCAGCCTCGACACGGCGGCGGTGGAGCCGGCGCGGCGCACCTATCGGGAGGAGCCGGCGGTCGCCGCCGTCGGCGGCGGACGCAGCGAGGGTGGACGTGGCGAGGGTGGATCGCGCAAGGCGATGCGCGAGGCACCGCCGCGGGCCGAGATGCCGATGGGGCCGCCCGCCCCGCCGCCGGCACCGCGCCGGGTGGTCGAGCGTCTGCCCGAGCCGCCGACCGGGGCACCGCCGACCGCACCGACCGACGGCAAGGGCGGCCGTGGCGGCTGGCTCTCCGACCTGCTCAGCCGCGCCTCGCGGGACGACGACGACCAGAGCCAGCCGCAGACCCTGCCGCGCGGCGGCGAGGGCTCGCGCCAGGACGGGCGTGGAGACGGCCGTGGGGAGGATCGGGCCGCGCGCTACACCATCGAGTCGCTCGACGCCCTGTCGGTCGACATCGCCCGCATGATCGACCACGATGCAGCGGCCGAGCTGTGGGACCGCTACAATCGCGGCGAGCGGAACGTCTTCACCCGGCGGCTCTACACCATGCAGGGCCAGAAGACCTTCGACGAGATCCGCAAGCGCTACCGGGCCGACCGGGAGTTCAAGCAGACCGTCGACCGCTATGTGGACGAGTTCGAGCGGCTGCTCGAGGAGGTGTCGCGCAACGATCGCGGCCAGGTGGTGGCCCGCACCTACCTGACCTCCGAGACCGGCAAGGTCTACACCATGCTGGCCCACGCGGCCGGACGGTTCGAATAGGCGTCAGAAGAACAGGACCACGCCACAGGGCGGCGCCTCCGGGCGCCGCCCTTCTTGCTTGGCGAGCAGAGAAAATGCCGACGAGGCTGCGCGGGAGTCAGGCCCGGCCTGCCGGGCATCCACGACTTTACGCCGAGCAGCGACAAGGACGTGGATGGCCGGGACAAGCCCGGCCATGACCGAGGATGCAGTCCGAGCGCGCTGCCGTTGGCATCAGAGGCGCGGCGCTCGGGCAGTAGACCGGGTTTTGCTACGCTCGCTCCGGACGACAGGCTCCAGAAGCACGCCCGCCCTCGCCGGCGCCGGACGCGATATCCCCCTACAGTCCCAGCGGCCAGACCAGCGGGCACTCGATCGTCGGGTAATCGCAGATGCCGCGGCCGTTGCTGTTGCAGCACGGATCGTACTGCTCGCGCAGATCCTGGACGATCTCGGCGCGGCGCTGCGCATTGCCCTCCATGCGGACGAACAGGCTGTTGGCGCCGATGCGCTCGAAGCACCCGGTGCGGCAATGCGTCAGCGGATTGTCGGACAGGTCGCGGGTCTCGCCCACATACACGTAGCGATAGGTCGGCCCGATCGGCGCCTCGTACCGGATGGCCACCACGTAGACGGCCCCCATCGCCTTGAACTCGGTGTCGCGCGCATAGGCCAGGAACGGATATTCGCAGCCCGACCGTCCGGTCAAAGTCGCGGTCGCGAGCGTCGCCATGTCTCGAACTCCTCAACTCAAATTCTTCGACTGAAAGTCTCCTCGGCCGCGCTTCCCCCGGGTCGGCCGCGTGACGTCCGGCGCGATCCCGCCGGAATGCTACCAGAAGTCGATCGTGATGGCGAATTGAGCACATCGAAATCCCGCTCAATCTTTAGGCTCCGAGGCTTGGGACGAATTCCTGATGTTGCGTCGCAGCATTCGATCGGCCGCCTTGCTTTCTCCCGTGGGCGAACATGCTAAACCGGAGCCGCCGGAGCAGAGCTCCGGGCGGCCGGAGCGGTGCTCCGGCAAGAGCACGGCGGAACCACCATGCGATTGAGCGATCTTGTCGAACCGAGCGCTCGGGTCGAAGCGCCGCAGGGCGAGCGGCCGATCACGGCGGTGACGGCGGACAGCCGCGCCGTGACGCCGGGCGCCCTGTTCGCGGCGGTGCCCGGCACCCGGGCGGACGGGCTCGATTTCGTGCCGGCCGCGGTGGCCCAGGGCGCCGCCGCCGTGCTGGCCGAGCGCCCCCCGTCCGCCCCCCTGCCCGACACGGTGGCGCTGGTGCTGGTCGACGATGTGCGCCGGGCGCTGGCGGTCGCCGCCGCCCGCCTCCACCCGCGCCAGCCCGCCGTCGTCGCCGCCGTCACCGGCACCAGCGGCAAGACCTCGGTGGCCGCCTACACGCGCCAGATCTGGACCGGGCTCGGCCATCGCGCCGCCTCGATCGGCACCATCGGGCTCGTCACCCCCGACACCGAGGAGTACGGCTCGCTCACCACGCCGGACCCGGTAGCGCTGCACATGACGCTCGACCGCGTCGCCGGCGAAGGCGTCACCCATCTGGCCCTCGAAGCCTCCTCGCACGGCATCGAGCAGCGCCGGCTCGACGGCGTCCGGGTCGCGGTCGCCGGCTTCACCAACATCACCCGCGACCACCTCGACTATCACCTCACCTTCGAGGCGTATCTGGCCGCCAAGCTCGGCCTGTTCGAGCGGCTGCTGGCCGCCGACGGCACCGCCGTGATCGACATCGACCACGACCATGCCGACGCCGTGGTGGCCGCCGCCCGCGCCCGCCGCGTCCGCGTACTGACCGTCGGCCGCAGGGCCGGCGCCGACATCCGGGCCGCGGCGGTCGACATCGACGGCTTCTCGCAGACCGTCACCATCGCGCATGCGGGCCGCACCTGTCGGGTGCGGCTGCCGCTGGTCGGCGCCTTCCAGGTCGACAACGCGCTGGTCGCGGCCGGCCAGGCGATCGCGACGGGCGACGAGCCGACGGCGGTGTTCGAGCAGCTCGAAGGGCTCACCGGCGCCAAAGGCCGGCTGGAGCTGGTCGGCCACCGCTGCGGCGCGCCGATCTTCGTCGACTACGCCCACAAGCCGGACGCCCTCGCCAAGGCGCTCGACGCCCTGCGCCCTTATGCCCGCGGCAAGCTCGTCGTGGTGTTCGGGGCGGGCGGCGACCGCGACACCGGCAAGCGCCCGCTGATGGGCGCGATCGCGGCCGAGAAGGCCGACCGCGTCATCGTCACCGACGACAATCCGCGCAGCGAGGACCCCGCCGCCATCCGGGCCGCGATCCTTCAGGCGGCGCCGGGCGCCGTCGAGATCGGCGACCGCCGCCGTGCCATCCACGTCGCCATCGCGTCGCTCGCCGACGGCGACGTGCTGCTGGTCGCCGGCAAGGGCCACGAGACCGGCCAGACCATCCAGGGCACCACCCTGCCGTTCAGCGACCACGAGGCGGTCCTTTCGGCCCTGCGGGAGATCAACGCATGACCACACCGCCCCTGTGGACCGTCGCCGCCATGGCGGAGGCGATGGGCGCCGCGCGCGGCGGCCCGCTGCCCGCGGCCGTGACCGGCCTCTCCATCGACAGCCGCACCGTGTCGGCCGGCGAGGCGTTCTTCGCCATCACGGGCGACCGGCTCGACGGCCACGACTTCGTCGGCCAGGCGCTGGCGAACGGCGCCGCCCTCGCCGTGGTGTCGGCCGCGCGGCGCGATGCCGCTCCGACCGATGCGCCGCTGCTGGTGGTCGACGACGTGCTGGCGGCGCTGCGCGATCTCGCCGTCGCGGCGCGCGCCCGCTCGCCCGCCCGCATCGTCGCGGTCACCGGATCGGTCGGCAAGACCTCGACCAAGGAGGCGCTGCGCATCGCGCTCGGCGCCGACGGCGAGACCCACGCCTCGCTCGCCTCCTTCAACAATCACTGGGGCGTGCCGCTCTCCCTCGCCCGCCTGCCCGAGACGGCCGAATACGCCGTGTTCGAGATCGGCATGAACCATGCCGGCGAGATCACCCCGCTGGTGAAGCTGGTGCGCCCGCACGTCGCTATCGTCACCACGGTCGAGGCCGTGCATCTCGAGAACTTCAGCTCGGTCGCCGGCATCGCCGATGCCAAGGCGGAGATCTTCCTGGGCCTGGAGCCCGGCGGCGCCGCCGTGATCAACCGCGACAATCCGTACTGGCAGCAATTGAAGCAACGCGCCGAAGAGGCCGGGGTCGCCCGCGTGGTGACCTTCGGCGAGCACGCCGAGGCCGACTCGCGGCTCGTCCGCCACGCGCTCCAGGACGACGGCTCGACCGCCGAGGCGTCGATCCTCGGCACCCTCGTCGACTACCGGATCGGCGCACCGGGGCGGCACTTCGTGCTCAACTCGCTGCCCGTGCTCACCGCCGCCACGCTGCTCGGCGCCGACCTGGCGCTCGCCGCCCTGGCGCTCGCCGCGCAGCGGCCGGCCGCCGGCCGCGGCACCCGCCTCACCCTCGCGATGGGAACCGGCGAGGCGCTGCTGATCGACGAGAGCTACAATGCCAACCCGACCTCGATGCGCGCCGCCCTCGCGGTGCTGGGCCAGGCGCCGGTCGGCCCGCGCGGCCGCCGCATCGCCGTGCTGGGCGACATGCTGGAGCTCGGCCCCACCGCCGAGGCGCTGCATCGCGGCCTCGCCGAGGCCGTGATCGAGCACCGCATCGACCTCGTCTTCTGTGCCGGGCCGCTGATGCGCCACCTGTGGGAGGCGCTGCCGGCCGAGCGGCACGGCGGCGTCGCCGCCTCGGCCGAGGAGCTGGAGGCGCAGGTGCTGGCCGCGGTCCATCCCGGCGACGCCGTGATGGTGAAAGGCTCTCTCGGGTCCCGCATGGGGCCGATCGTCAAGTCCCTGGTGCGCCGCTACGCCGCTGCGGCGGCGCGCGACGACCTCCCGGTGCGAGGCTGACCCGCATGCTCTACTGGCTCGCCGATCTGTCGGACCTGTTCAGCGCCTTCAATGTGTTCCGCTACATCACGTTCCGCGCCGCCGGCGCGATCGTGACGGCGGCCGCCTTCGTGTTCCTGTTCGGACCGACCATCATCAAGCTGCTGCGGGTGAAGCAGGGCAAGGGCCAGCCGATCCGCGCCGACGGGCCGAAATCGCATCTCGTCACCAAGGTCGGCACCCCCACCATGGGCGGGCTAATGATCCTGTCGGGCCTGGTGGTGTCGACGGTGCTGTGGGCCAACCCGGCGAACCCCTATGTCTGGGTGGTGCTCGGCGTCACCCTCGGGTTCGGCATGATCGGCTTCTACGACGACTACCTGAAGGTGACCAAGCAGACCCATGCGGGCTTCTCGGGCAAGACCCGCCTGGCGCTGGAGACGCTGATCGCCGTGATGGCCTGCTTCGCCCTCGCCAATCTCGGCCGCGCGCCGTTGACGACGTCGCTCGCCTTCCCGTTCGTCAAGGACCTGGTCGTCGATCTGGGCTGGTTCTTCCTCGCCTTCGGGGCCTTCATCATCGTCGGGGCCGGCAACGCCGTGAACCTCACCGACGGGCTGGACGGCCTCGCCATCGTGCCGGTGATGATCGCGGCGGCGAGCTTCGGCGGCATCTCCTGGGTGGTCGGCAACGCGGTGTTCGCCGACTATCTCCAGCTCAACTTCGTGCCCGGCGCCGGCGAGCTGGCGGTGCTGTGCAGCGCCATCCTGGGAGCCGGGCTCGGCTTCCTGTGGTTCAATGCGCCGCCCGCTTCGGTGTTCATGGGCGACACCGGGTCGCTCGCCCTCGGTGGCATGCTGGGCGCCGTCGCCGTGGTGACCAAGCACGAGGTGGTGCTCGGCATCATCGGCGGCCTGTTCGTGCTGGAGGCGGTGTCGGTGATCGTCCAGGTGGTGTCGTTCAAGCTGACCGGCAAGCGGGTGTTCAAGATGGCACCGCTGCACCATCATTTCGAGCAGCTCGGCTGGACCGAGCCGCAGATCGTGATCCGCTTCTGGATCATCTCGGTGGTGCTGGCGCTCGCCGGCCTGTCGACCCTGAAGCTGAGGTGAGGCCATGGTTCCCGTCACCACGCTCAAAGGCCGCAAGGTCGCGATCTTCGGGCTCGGCACCTCGGGGCTGGCCACCGCGAGCGCCCTGTTCGCCGGCGGTGCCGACGTGGTCGGTTGGGACGACAGCCCGGAGCGCATCGAATACGCGGCGAGCGCCGGCATCCCGACCGCCGACCTGCGCGGCATCGACTGGTCGCGCATCGCCGCGCTGGTGCTCGCTCCCGGCGTCCCCCTCACCCACCCGGCGCCGCACTGGACCGTCGGGCTCGCCCGCGCGGCCGGCGTCGAGGTGATCGGCGACATCGAGCTGTTCTGCCGCGAGCGCGCCGCCCACGCCCCCAATGCTCACTTCGTCGCCATCACCGGCACCAACGGCAAGTCGACCACCACGACGCTGACGGCGCATCTGCTCGCCGCCGCCGGCCGCGAGGTGCAGATCGGCGGCAATATCGGCACCGCCATCCTGTCGCTGAAGCCGCCGCAGCCGGGGCTCGTCCACGTCATCGAGGTGTCGTCGTTCCAGATCGATCTCGCCCCGAGCCTCGATCCGTCCGTCGGCATCCTGCTCAATGTCACCGAGGACCATCTCGACCGCCACGGCACCATGGCGGCCTATGCGGGGCTCAAGGAGCGGCTGGTCGCCGGCGTGCAGCCGGGCGGCACCGCGGTGATCGGCGTCGACGACGCGTGGTCGCAGGCCGCCGCCGACCGGGTGGCACGCGCCGGCACCCGGGTGGTCCGCGTCTCGGTGCGCCGGCCGCTGGCCGACGGCCTCTTCGTCGAGGGCGGCCGCATCGTGCAGGCCGAGAACGCCGCCAGCCGCGAGATCGCGCTGCTCGGCGGCATCGCCACCCTGCGCGGCACCCACAATGCCCAGAACGCCGCCTGCGCCACCGCCGCCGCGCTGGCGCTCGGCGCCGACCCGAAGGCGATCCAGGCGGGCCTGCGCACCTATCCGGGCCTCGCCCACCGCATCGAGGAGGTCGGCCGCTACGGCTCGATCCTGTTCGTCAACGACTCCAAGGCCACCAACGCGGACGCCGCCGCACGGGCGCTGGCCTGCTTCTCGGACGTGTTCTGGATCGCCGGCGGACGACCGAAGGCCGGCGGCATCACGCCGCTGGAGAGCTTCTTCCCGCGCGTCCGCAAGGCGTATCTGATCGGCGAGGCGGCCGAGGAGTTTTCGCGCACGCTCGACGGCAAGGCGCCGTGGACGATCGCCGGCACGCTGGACAAGGCGGTGGCGCAGGCCGCCGAGGACGCCGCCGCGGCCGGCCTCCAGCACGCCGTGGTGCTGCTGTCGCCCGCCTGCGCGTCCTACGACCAGTTCAAGAATTTCGAGGTGCGCGGCGACGCCTTCCGCAAGCTGGTCCAGGCGTTGCCCGGGGTGAAGTAGACCGCGCGGCCCGGGCGCTGCGCGTCATACTGTTTTCGGGTGATCAGTGCGCCGTCATTCCGGGGCGCCGCGCAGCGGCGAGCCCGGAATCCAGCGGCAAACCCGGAGCTCTCGGCTGGATTCCGGACAGCCGCTTCGCGGCTTCCGGAATGACCACGGCAGCACTCTCGGACTGCATCTTCCGTCATGGCCGGGCCGGCGCAGAGCGCCGCGACCCGGCCATCCATCATGCGAACAAGTCGATGCGCGGGTCTGCACCCGCGCATGACGTTTCGTCAGATCACACCGCCTTCAGCACCGCCCGCTTGTCGGTGCGGGCGATGCGCGCCAGCAGGTACTCGACCTCCTGCTTGGCGTGAGCGTTGAGCGCCACCGACGGCTTGCGCTGCGCGTCACAGCTGATCAGGCCGCGGCGCATGTAGACGTACTTGCGCACCGCGAGACCGAGCGAGCCCTGCTGCTGCTCGTAGCGCAGATAGGGCAGATGCGCATCGAACAGGTCGTGCGCCGCGTCGCGATGGCCGGCCGCCGACAGCTTCACGACATCGACCAGCATCTCCGGGAAGGCGTAGCCGGTGTTGGCGCCGTCGGCGCCGCGCTCCATCTCGAAGTCGAGGAAGAGGCCGCCATTGCCGACCAGGATGGCGATGTGGCGCATCGAGCCGTCCGCCTCGAAGCCGCGTAGCGTCGTGATCTTGTCGAGACCGGGCCAGTCCTCATGCTTGAGCACCACGCAGGAGGCGTTCTCGGTGACGATCCGCTTGATGACGTTCGGCGTCATCACCACCGAGAAGGTGAGTGGGTAGTCCTGGAGCACGAAGGGCACGTCGGCGCCGATCGCCTCGGCGGCCTGCCGGTAGTAGCCGACGATCTGGTCGTCGGTGCGCAGCGTGTTGGGCGGGCCGATCATCACACCGGCGGCGCCGCATTCCATCGCCTCGCGGGCGAGCGCCCGCATGCCGGCGAAGCCGGGCGCCGAGACACCGACCACGATCGGCACCGTGGTGCGCTTGCAGACGCGCGCCACGATGGCGCGCGCCTCGGCAAACTCCAGCTTCGGCGCCTCGCCGAGCTGCCCCAGGATGGTGATGCCGTCGACACCGCAGCCGGTGAAGTAGTCGGTCAGCCGGTCCATCGACGCTTCGTCGACGCGACCGTCGGCGTGGAACGGCGTCGGCGAGATCGGGATGACGCCCTTGATGGCTGCGGTCAGACTCACGATGATCTCCTCGCTTTACAGCTTGCGGTAGTGGCGGGGGTGGGTCGGCGGAACGGTCGGCGGACGCGAACCGTAGAGGCGGTTTGGATTGTCGCCTCGCGGAACGCCGAGGTCCAGCGAGGGCGTTCCGCCGCCGGCGCAGGGCCGCTCCCTGCCCGGCGCGGTGCGGCACTTCTGCGGCCGCTCAGCCGATGCAGAGCGACAGCTCGGCGGCGGCCTCGCGCAGCCGCGGCTGGATGTGCTCGACGAGATCGGCGACCGACATCCGCGACGCATGCACGCCGACATTGACGGCCGCCACCGCGACACCGCTCGGGGCCATCACCGGCACCGCGATGGAGCGCAGGCCGAGCTCCAGCTCCTGGTCCACCACGGAATAGCCGGTCTCGCGCACGCGGGCGATCTCGGCCCGCAGCGCCGCCGCGTCGCGCAGCGTGTTGGGGGTGAACGGTGTGAACGTGATGCGGCCGAGCCGCGCGTCGAGATCGTCGGGCCGGAAGGCGATCAGCACCCGCCCCATCGACGTGAAAGCCGCCGGCAGCCGGCTGCCCACATGCAGGTCGATGCTCATGATCCGCGACGCGGAGGCGCGCGCCACATAGACGATGTCGTCGCCATCGAGCACCGCGACGGAGCACGACTCGCCGAGCGCATCGCTGATCCGCCGCAGCACCGGCTGCGCCACGCGAGTGAGCGGCAGCGCCCCCAGATAGGCATGGCCGAGCGCCAGGATGCGCGGCCGCAGCACGTAGCGGCGATCGTCCTCGGCATCGGCGAAGCCGAGCGCCCGCAAGGTGTAGAGCACCCGCCGCACCGCCGCGCGCGGAATGCCGGTCCTCTGGCTGAGCTGGGCGATGGTCATCGCCGGGGTGTCGCGCGAGAACGCCTGAATGACCTGAAGGCCGCGCACCAGCGACGTCATGATGTTGGGATCGGACGGCACCACCCCGTCCGGCCCCCCGCCACCCAGCTCCGGATCGGCAGCCGGCGCATCGCCCCGCGTCCCCGTCCTCGCCTTCGTGGTCGCCGCCGCGTCTCGTCGCATCTGGAAGCCCGGTTGCAGCCGACGGGGTCTCTCCAACCCCGCGGCTCGATCGTTCGATTATCGCGCACCGTACTAGCGGGTTCCAGCCGCCATCGCCAGCACGCGCATCGAGCGGCGCACACACGCGACCGCGGTATTTCGCACAGTCGTGCGATTACAGCACTTGACGTGGGGCACAAGCCGGCGCACGCTTGCGCGGTTATCGCACGATCGTTCGATATCTGTATGCTTCCGGTTCTTGGGGAGGTTCCATGAACAAGATCTGCCACTCGCTGGGCGAGGCGGTGGCCGACGTGCCCGACGGCGCATCGATCATGATCGGCGGCTTCGGCGATGCCGGCGTGCCGTTCGAGGCCATCGATGCCCTGATCGCGCAAGGCGCCAAGGAGCTGACCATCATCTCCAACAATGCCGGCACCGGCGATCAGGGAATCGCGGCGCTGATCGGGCTCGGCCGCGTGCGGAAGATCGTCTGCTCGTTCCCGCGCCAGGCCGACTCCAAGGCGTTCGACGAGCGCTATCTGTCGGGCGAGCTCACGCTGGAGCTGGTGCCGCAGGGCAATCTGGCGGAGCGCATCCGCGCGGCCGGTGCCGGCATCGGCGCCTTCTTCACGCCGACCGGCTACGGGACGCTCTTGGCCGAAGGCAAGGAGACCCGCGAGATCGGTGGCCGCAACTACGTGCTCGAATATCCGATCGCCGCCGACTACGCGCTGATCAAGGCCGACCGTGCCGATCCGCTCGGCAATCTCGTCTACCGCAAGACCGCCCGCAACTTCGGTCCTGTGATGGCGACGGCGGCCGCCTGCACGATCGCGCAAGTCGCCGAGGTGGTCGCCGTCGGCGACCTCGATCCCGAGGCCGTCGTCACCCCCGGCATCTTCGTCAAGCGGGTGGTCGCGGTGAAGCCCGACCACCCCCGCGCCTGACCGCATCCCCCGCGGAGACCGCCAGCATGAGCGATGTCATCCAGCGCCTGACCCGCAAGCAGATCGCCGCCCGCATCGCGGCCGACATTCCGGACGGCTCCTATGTCAATCTCGGCATCGGGGCGCCGACCGAGGTGGCGAACTGCCTGCCGTCCGGCATCACCATCATCCTGCACACCGAGAACGGCCTGCTCGGCATGGGACCGACCCCGCCCCCCGGCGCGGAGGACCCGGATCTGATCAACGCCGGCAAGCAGTACGTCACCGCCAATCCGGGCGCCGCCTATTTCCACCACGCCGACTCCTTCGCGATGATGCGCGGCGGCCATCTCGACTATTGCGTGCTCGGTGCTTATCAGGTTTCCATCACCGGCGATCTCGCCAACTGGCACACCGGCGCCGCCGACGCGATCCCGGCGGTCGGCGGCGCCATGGACCTGGCGATCGGCGCCAAGTCCGTCTTCGTGATGATGGACCTGCTGACCAAGGCGGGCAAATCCAAGCTGGTGTCACGCTGCACCAGCCCGCTCACCGGCATCGGCTGCGTCAAGCGGGTCTACACCGACCACGCGATCTTCGACATCACGCCGCAGGGGACCGTCGCCCACGACCTGGTCCCCGGCCTCACCTTCGAGGCACTCGAAAAACTGTGCGGGGTGCCGCTGCGACGCGGCACCTGACCCGCCAAGAGGAGACGTCCATGACTTCCGCCTTCATCTGCGACGCCATCCGCACCCCGTTCGGCCGTTATGGTGGCGCCCTCGCGTCGGTGCGTGCCGACGATCTCGGCGCCACGCCGATCACCGCCCTGATGCGGCGCAATCCGCAGGTCGACTGGGCGGCGGTCGGCGACGTCTTCTACGGCAACGCCAACCAGGCCGGTGAGGACAACCGCAACGTCGCCCGCATGGTGGCGCTGCTCGCCGGCCTGCCCGAGACGGTGCCGGGCGTCACCGTCAACCGCCTGTGCGCCTCGGGCCTCGAGGCGGTAGGCCAGGCGGCGCGGGCGATCGCGTGCGGCGAGATGGACCTCGCGGTGGCGGGCGGCGTCGAGAGCATGACGCGCGCGCCCTTCGTGATGGGCAAGGCGGCGACGCCGTTCGCGCGCGACGCCCGCGTCTACGACACCACCATCGGCTGGCGCTTCGTCAATCCGCGCATGGAGAAGCAGTACGGCACCGACTCGATGCCGGAGACCGCCGAGAACGTCGCCACCGACTTCGCGGTGTCGCGGGCCGACCAGGATCGCTTCGCCCTGCGCAGCCAGGACAAGGCGGCGCGCGCCCAGGAGAACGGCACGCTCGCCGACGAGATCGTCGCGGTGGAGCTGCCGCAGAAGAAGGGCGAGCCGCTGCGCGTCGAGCGCGACGAGCATCCGCGCGCCACCACCATCGAGGCGCTCGCCAAGCTGCGCCCGATCGTGCGGCCGGACGGCACCATCACGGCCGGCAATGCCTCCGGCGTCAACGACGGCGCCTGCGCCCTGCTGGTGGCGAGCGAGGCGGCCGCGCAACGGCATGGCCTGACGCCGCGCGCCCGCATCCTCGGCATGGCGTCGGCCGGCGTCGCGCCGCGCGTCATGGGCATCGGCCCGGTGCCGGCCGTGCAAAAGCTGCTCGCCCGCCTGTCGGTCGACCTCGCGGCCATCGACGTGATCGAGCTGAACGAGGCGTTCGCGGCCCAGAGCCTGGCGGTGCTGCGCCAGCTCGGGATCGCCGACGACGATCCGCGGGTGAACCCCTATGGCGGCGCCATCGCGCTCGGCCATCCGCTCGGCGCCAGCGGCGCCCGGCTGGCGACCACCGCGGTGCACCAGCTCGCCCGTACGGGCGGGCGCTACGCCCTGTGCACCTTGTGCGTGGGCGTCGGCCAGGGACTGGCCATGCTGATCGAGCGGGTGTGACGACCGATCAGCCGCTTCGATCCGGGAGGATTCTACCGAAAGCCCCGACCTACGAAAAACGAGGGAACCTGCTCACCGACCATCCATCCCTTCGACGCAGATCGAGTACCTTCCCATGACGACGTTCCTGAAGAACAAAGCGAACTATCGCTGGGTCATTCTGCTGGCGTGCATGCTGGTCTACTGCACGTCGCAGCTCGTGCGTTGGAACTACGCCTCGATCACCAAATATCTGATGGAGGACCTCCACATCGGGAAGCCGGAGCTGGGCCTTCTCGGCTCCGCCTTCTTCTATGCCTACGCGGTCGCCCAGATCCCATGGGGGACCGCCGCCGATGTCTGGGGCACCCGACGGGTCATCCCGGTGGGCATCGGCATCCTGTCCCTGTTCCTGGCCGGCTTCGCGTTCAGCGGCACCTTCACCGAAGCGGTGATCTGGCGGGCTGCCATGGGCGTGGTGGCGGCCGCCGGCTATGTGCCGATCACCTCGGCGCTGGCGAAGTGGTTCTCCATCAAGGAGCGCGGCTTCGCGATGGAGATGTATTCCGGGCCCGGCGGCGGGCTCGGCGAGGTGCTGACCTTCCTGCTCATCCCGATCTTCGCCGTGGTGCTCGCCAAGGGCGGCCTGTTCGGCGTCACCGGATGGCGGGCCTCCACCCTGCTGATGGCGATGGTCGTGTTCCTGTTCGCGATGCTCGCCCTGCTGATGCTGCGCTCCTCGCCCACCGACCTGGGCCTGCCCTCGATCGAGAAGCAGGAGGACAAGGACGAGCACCAGACCCTGCCCTATCGCCAGACTCTCGGCATCATCGCCAAGGACCCGGCACTGTGGATCATGTCGCTGGTGTGGTCCGCCTACATGGTGGCCACCCGCCTGGTGCCCGGCTGGCTGCCGCTCTATGCCACCGACTTCTACATCCAGGAGTACGGCCTGACCAAGGAGGCCGCCATCATCGCCGGCGGCGGCATGGCGACCATGTACGTGATCGGCCGCGTGGTCGGCACCCCGGGCGTCGGCTGGATCTCCGACCGGCTGCTCAAGCGCGGCATCCCGCGGGCCGCCGTGATCGCCGCCGGGCTCGCCATCATCGCCTGCGTGTTCTTCCTGTTCACGCTGCACATCCCCAACACCATCTCGCTCGGCCTGCTCGCCTTCTTCGCCGGCGTGATCATCAACATCTTCCCGCTGGTCAATGCCTCGGCGGCCGAGATCTGGTCGGTCCGCTCGGCCGGCTTCACCATGGGCATCATCAACATGGTGGGACAGTTCGCCGGCGCCACGGCGCTGTCGGTCAGCGGCTTCATGGCCGCCACCTACTCGGTCAAGGGGGGCGCCTTCTACACCGAGTTCCTGGGCATCTGGTATCTCGGCATCGGGACGAGCATCCTGGGCGCCTTGGCGACCCTCTACATGATCCATCGCGAACGCCGCAGCGTGCTGGCCAAGGCCGCGCAGGCGGCGTCCGACAAGACGGCCGAGGCGGCACGTCCCGCCTGAGGCGGCGGCGCACCGATCGGACGCACGACGGAGCGGGGCGCCACGGCGCCCTCTTCGGTTTTCCGGCACGGGTCGGGAGGAGCCCGCCGAACCCGGCCCGAGCCGGCGCCATGCGACGGCGGCGATCCGGCCATGCGGACCATGGCACGGCCCGGCTTTCGGGGAACGGCCCCCGGCCTCCAAGTCTGGCCGGGCGGCGGCCGGTGCTGTACAGGAGGCGTCCGGTTGTTCCGTGCCGCGAGTCCCACCGTGCCGTCCGTTCCCGCCTCTCCGGTTCCCACCACCCTCCTGCCCTCCGGCGAGACCGTCCCGGTGCTCGGGCTCGGCACCTGGGGCATGGGCGAGAACCTGCGCCCCGCCGACCGCGAGGTCGCCGCTTTGCGGCTCGGTCTCGATCTCGGCATGACGTTGATCGACACCGCCGAGATGTATGCGGAGGGGCGCGCCGAGGAGATCGTCGGCGAGGCCATCGCGGGACGCCGCGACGAGGTGTTCCTGGTCGGCAAGGTGCTGCCCGACCACGCCACCCGGACCGGCACCATCGCGTCCTGCGAATCGAGCCTGGTGCGCCTCGACACCGACCGCATCGACCTCTACCTGCTGCACTGGCGCGGCCATGTTCCGCTGGCCGAGACCCTGGAGGCGTTCGAGACCCTGAAGGCGGCCGGCAAGATCCGCCATTGGGGCGTCAGCAATTTCGATGTCGACGACATGGAGGAGCTGGCGGCGCTCGCCGGCGGCGACGCCGTGGCCACCAACCAGATTCTCTACAATCCGGCTCGCCGCGGCGTCGAGTTCGACCTGCTGCCGTGGTGCGCCGAGCGCCACATCCCGGTGATGGCCTACTCGCCCATCGAGCAGGGCCGGGTGCTGAAGCATCGCGTGCTCGCCGCCGTCGCCCACCGGCACGGCGCGACCCCGGCCCAGGTGGCGCTCGCCTTCGTGCTGCGACGGGACGACGTCATCGCGATTCCCCGCTCGGGCAACGAGAAGCATGTGCGGGAGAACCGCGGCGCCCTCGATCTGCACCTCGACGCCGACGATCTCGCGGCGCTGGACCAAGCGTTCCCGCCGCCGCGACGAAAGGTGCCGCTCGAGATGCTGTGAGGCAAGACCGCCGACTTCGCCCCGTCGTTCCGAAATATGCGGAAAGGTTGGACCCCGCGGGGCGATCGAATCGGTCGGATGTCGCACCGAAATTGCCGTGAAGTCGCAGTGGCGCGGCACGTTGATGCCGCAATTGCAGGCGAGACGATTGTAGGGCGGTCGCCTCGCTCGTCCGTATCCGCTGCCGTCTCATCCCGAGGTCCCAACGGCACGGTCACGGCGGGCGTGGGCGGCCGCCGTATTTTTTCCAGCCCGTTTCGGTTATCTTGCCGCCATGGCGTCGCGCGCTCGCCGGACCTCCGCGGGCGCGTCTGCTGGTGAGCCTGCCGCTGCGGCGGACGAGGAGGCGACGTCCGCGCGGGACCACCTCACGCGGAGCCGTCGCACGCAGGACCGTCGCGAAGGATCGTTCTCATGTTGAGCAAGAAGGAGCGGGTCGCCGCGGTCTCGGTGCTTGCGAGCGGCAGCCTCGCCCTGGCCAAGTTCGCCATCGGCATCGCGATCGGCAGCCTCGCCCTGATCTCGGACGCCCTGCACAGCCTGATCGATCTCGGCGCCACGCTCGTCACCTGGTACGCGGTGCGCGTCTCCGATCGGCCGCCCGACGCCAACCATCACTACGGCCACGGCAAGGTCGAGAGCCTGGCGGCGCTGGCCGAGACGGCGCTCCTGTTCCTGCTCGCCGGCGGCATCGCGGTCGAAGGCGTGCAGCGGCTGATTCACGGCGGCTCGACCCCGGTGTTCTCGTGGATTCCGTTCGGTGTGCTGGCGGTCGAGATGGTGGTCAACGGCTGGCGCGCCCATGTGCTGCGCAAGACCGCGCGGGAGACCGGCAGCCACGCCCTGGAGGCCGATTCGCTCCACTTCGCCTCGGATCTCTACGGCTCGGTCGCGGTGATCATCGGGCTGGTGCTCGCCGCCTATGGCCAGGCGTGGGGCGACCCCGCCGCCGCACTGGCGGTCGCCGTCATCGTGGCGGCGCTCGGCGTGCGGATGAGCCGCCGCACCATCGAGTCGCTGATGGACACCGCACCGCCGGGCGTGCGCGACCGTGTCGCCCGCACCATCACGGCGATGCCGGGGATCGTGCGCGTCGACCGGCTGAGGGTCCGCACCGTGGGCGCACGGCACTTCGTCGACGTCGCGCTCGCGGTGCCGCGGACCCTGCCGCTCGATCGCGTCGCCGCCCTCAAGACCCGCCTGCACACCGCCGTGGCGAGCGCCCTCGACGACGCGGAGGCCGACGTCACCATCAGCACCACGCCGGTGGCGCTCGACGACGAGTCGGTGCAGGAGCGTATCATGGTGATCGCCCGCAACCGCGGGCTCGCGGTGCATCACCTCACCGTCCAGTCGATCGGCGAGCGACTGACCGTCGCCCTCGATCTCGAAGTGGACGGCGACATGCCGATGGGCGCCGCCCACGAGATCGCGACCGCGCTGGAGGACGCCATCGTGGCCGAGCTCGGTCCCGCGGTCGAGGTGGAGACCCACATCGAGCCGTTGCAGGCGCCCCTGACCGAGGGACGCGAGGCCCCGCCCGCCCGGGTCGCAGCGGTGGCCGACACGCTCGGCGCGCTGGTCGGGCAGCATCCGGCGCTGCGCAACATCCACGATGTGCGGCTGCGCGAGACCCCGGACGGCGACCTCGTGGTGTTCCACTGTCATGTCGATCCGACCCGCAGCGTGCTCGCCGCGCATCGGGCGGTGGACGAGCTGGAGCGCGATCTGCGCCGGGTGCAGCCGCAGGTCCGCCGCGCCATCGGCCATGCCGAGCCGTTCAACGCCGACACCTCGGTGCCGGCCGGCCAGGCGGCCGGACGAACGGCCGACCAAGCGGCCGGGCGGCCGGCGGGTTGAGGCGAGGCCCGCCGCGGCGGGGGGCTTGGTGGTGGACATTTTCCGCGGGTCGGGGTTTTCTCCGCCCCATCCGGCCGGCTCCTCCCGCCCATCCCGGTCGCCTGCCCGTCCGTCCTTCCGGAGTCGCCCGCCCATGAGCGAAAAGAAGCCCGCCGACGTCGCCACGCTGTCGTTCGAGCGCGCCCTCGCCGAGCTGGAGGGAATCGTCGGACGCCTGGAGAGCGGCGCGGTACCGCTCGAGGAATCGGTCGCCATGTACGAGCGCGGCGAGGCGCTCAAGCGCCGCTGCGAGGAGCTGCTGAGCCAGGCCGAGGCGCGGGTGCAGAAGATCACATTGGACGCCGCCGGCAAGCCCAAGGGCACCGAGCCGCTCGATATCGGCTGATCGGGCGCGCGCTTCACGTCCCCGGCAGGCGTTGCCGCACGGCGCCGAACCCCGACCACGGATCGGCCTTCAGGCGCTTCAGCCGGTCCCCGAGATTGAGCAGCGTCCAGCGCGCCGGCGACAGCCGCGCCGTCACCTCGCGCCACGCCACCGGCGTCGACACGCCGGCCCCCGGCCGCGCCCGCGGCGAGAACGCCGCCACCGCGGTGGCGCCGCGCCCGTTGCGCAGATAGTCGACGAAGATCTTTCCGGTGCGGATGCTCTTGGTCATCTTGGCGACGTAGCGGTCGGGCGCGTCCGTCGCCATCGCCTCGGCGAGCCGCTTGGAGAACGCCTTGGCGGTGCTCCAGTCGGCCCCATCGAACGGCACCACGACATGCAGGCCCTTGCCGCCCGACGTCTTGACGAAGCTCTCCAGCTTGTCGGCGGCGAGGCGGTCGCGCACCTCCTTGGCGGCATCGATCACGGCGGGCCAGCCGACCTCCGGGCCGGGATCGAGATCGAACACCAGCCGGTCGCAGACGTCGACACGGTCGATGGTCGACCCCCACACATGCACCTCGAGCACGCCGGCCTGCACCAACGCCGCGAGGCCGTCGAGGCTGTCGATGGCGATCAGCTCCTCGCCGCCGTCGTCGACCGCAAGGATGCGGCTGCGGTCGAAGGTGGCATGGGCGTGCTTCTGCACGAAGCATTCGGAGCCGACGCCGCTCGGACAGCGCAGCAGCGCCAGCGGCCGCCGCACCACATGGGGCGCCATCCAGTCCCACACGGTGGCGTAGTAGTCGACGAGGTCCTGCTTGGTGATGTCGAGGTCGGGCCAGTAGACCCGCTGCGGATTGGTGAGCTTGGGGGCGCCTGCCGACGCGGCCCGGCCGCCGCTCTCCCTCTTCCCGCTCGTGCCCGCGGCACGGCCGCGGCTCTCCCTCTCCCCGCCTGCGGGGAGAGGGTCGGGGTGAGGGGCAGAGATCTCGTGAGGGGGCGAGATGTGGCGATGCGGAGGCGGGGGGGGGGGGGGGGGGGGGGGGCGGGGGGGGGGGCGGGGGGGGGGGGGGCCCCCAGATCTCGTGAGGGGGCGAGATGTGGCGATGCGGAGGCGCCCCCTCACCCGACCGAGCTGCGCTCGGTCGACCTCTCCCCGCTCGCGGGGAGAGGTCAGGACGGGAAGCACGGCCGCGGCTCTCCCTCTCCCCGCCCGCGGGGAGAGGTGAAGACCGCCGGGGCTCCGCGGAGACAGACGAGGACCGTGACGACGATCTGCTGGCAGGCCGACGACCTGTCGTCCCGTCCCGCGACGACGCCGACTTCGATGATGCCATCACATCCTCCACCTCGGTCGCCGGCACCGGCGACGCCGTGACCGGCGTCTCCACCACCACCTCGTGCGGAGACTTGTCCTCGCGCAATCCCTTGAAGGCGGCGTGGCGCACCAAGCCGCTGCCGGTGCGGCCGCGCAGCTCCGCCTCGATCACCACCGCGGGCTCGACCCACACCATGTCGCGACGGCGCTCGTCGCCCGGCAGGCTGGCGAACGGCATGGTCTTCCGCCGCAGCGGATCGAGGCGGCGGAACAGCTCACGCGCCGTCTTCTCGGTGTAGCCGGTGCCGATCCGTCCGAGATAGCGCAGGGCATCGTTCTCGTAGGCGCCCACCGCGAGCGCCCCGACCGCGCGCGTCGAGCCGGTGGCCAGACGAAAGCCGCCGACCACCAGCTCCCGGCGGTCCGCACACTTGCTCTTGATCCAGTCGTGGCCGCGCCCGGAGCGGTACGGCGCGTCGGCGCGCTTGGACACGATGCCTTCGAGACCCATGCGGCACGCATGGGCATGCACCACGGCGCCGGAGTCGGCGAGATGATCACTGAAGCGCAGCACACCGTCTACCGGCGCCGCGCCGAGAAGCGCCGCGAGCGCCGCCTTGCGCTCCGCCAGAGGTCGCCCCGTGAGGTCGCGTCCGTCCTGATGCAGAAGGTCGAAGACGTTGTAGACGAAGTCGTCGCGCCCGGCTTCGAGCGATGCCTGAAGCGCCGCGAAGTCGGACAGCCCCGCCGCGTTCTCGACCACCACCTCGCCGTCGATCAGCGCCGTCTCGGCCGGTAGCGCCGCGACCGCACGGGCGACGGCGGAGAACCGACGGGTCCAGTCGAGCCCCTTGCGGGTCAGCAATGTCACGCGCCCGTGGTCCAGCCGCGCCTGGATGCGGTAGCCGTCGAACTTGATCTCGTGAATCCAGCCCGGCCCGTCCGGCGGCGCCGCCACGAGCGTCGCGAGACACGGCGGCACGACATCGGGCAGCGGGTCGGCGCCCGCCTTTCGCGCCGCGCGCGACGAGCGTTTCGGCGGCGGGGTCGTCTTGGGTCGCCGCGGTGGGCTCGCGCCAGGGCGCGCCGATGCCGGCGCCGGCTCGGTGTCGGGCGACGCCTCGCGGCGCGACGAGTGCCACACCGCGGCGGCCTTCACGGCCGATCGCCGCTTCGGCTTCGCGCCGGCCGCGATCTCGTCGAGCGAGCGCGCGGTCGCCACCGACAGGGTCGCCTCCTCCAGCAGATCCGGATCGGACGGCGTGCGCGCCGCGGCGTCGTAGCTCTTGATCAGCAACCAGTTCTCGGTGCGCTCGCCCCGGCGCGGCGCCATCCGCACGAGATTCCAGTGGCCCTTCAGCCTCTCGCCTTCGAGCGTGAAGCCGAGATGGCCCTTGGCGAGCCCCGCATGCGGGTCGCCGTCCGGCACCCAGCGGCCGCGGTCCCACAGCATCACGGTGCCGCCGCCATACTGACCCTTGGGGATGGTGCCCTCGAAGCCGCCGTAGTCGAGCGGATGATCCTCGACCGCGACGGCGAGCCGCTTCTCGCCCGGCACCAGGCTGGGGCCACGGGTCACCGCCCAGCTCTTGAGCACGCCGTCGAGCTCCAGACGAAAGTCGTAGTGCAGACGCCGCGCCGCGTGCTTCTGCACCACGAAGCTGTCGCCGCGGCGACGCGCCTTGCGGCCGCGCGGCTCCGGCGTCACGTCGAACTGTCGCTTTCTCCGATAGACGTCGAGCGCCATGTCCGACGTACTCCCACTCGTGTCGCCGCCGGCGGCGCCTCAGCCGACCTTCTTCATCGACCGAGACACGGGCGCATGCGGCGTCCCCGCGCAAGCGGATAACCCTTGATCCGATCCTCCTCGGGAACCGGATCGCCGGTTTCCGCGTCGACCAAGTCGGTGCGAACCCGATGGCCTGTCGTGCGACTAACACTGTTGAAACGGATGCGCTGCAATGTGGAGACGACCGGAACCAAGGCGGCCGCCCAGGACACCGAGGAGTACGTCAGGTAACCCGTCCAATATGCACGTAGAGCCATCTCGAACCCGGGTTGCCGTGAAGTGGAAGCGAAGGTGCGGGCGCACGTGAGTTTCGGAAGGTCCCGACGATCATCACTTCGACGTCGAGAAGAACATCGAGGACGGCGAGCCCGGGTCGGCGCGGTTCTCGTAAACGCGAACCTGGGATCGGAGAGCTCATGTCAACAGCTGTTGACATGAGGACGAGGGTGAACGCTGAATAGTGGCACCCGGTTCCGCCCCTCCGCGGCGACTTCGGTCGCCGACGGAACTGGCCGGCGCCGTTTGTCAGACTGCGCCGATCTGGTGTAAGCCCTTGACAGGAATTCGTTGTCGACCCCCGCGGGAGGTAGTCATTTGCCCCAGTCATCCAATACTCCGTTGCTCGATCGCGTGATCTTCCCGGAGGACCTGCGTCGTCTGGAGACGAGCGAGCTGCGTCAGCTCGCCGACGAGCTGCGCCAGGAGATGATTGCGGCCGTATCCCAGACGGGCGGGCACCTCGGTGCCGGGCTCGGTGTGGTCGAGCTGACGGTCGCGCTCCACTACGTGTTCTCGACACCCGAGGATCGCCTGATCTGGGACGTCGGCCATCAGGCCTATCCACACAAGATCATCACCGGGCGGCGCGATCGCATCCGCACGCTGCGCCAGGGCGGCGGCCTCTCCGGCTTCACCAAGCGCAGCGAGAGCGACTACGACCCGTTCGGAGCCGGCCACTCGTCGACCTCGATCTCGGCCGGCCTCGGCATGGCGATCGCACGCGACCTCGGCGGCAAGAAGAACCACGTCGTCGCGGTGATCGGCGACGGCGCCATGTCGGCCGGCATGGCCTACGAGGCGCTCAACAATGCCGGCGCCATGGACTCCAACCTGATCGTGGTGCTGAACGACAACGACATGTCGATCGCGCCGCCGGTCGGCGCGCTGTCGGCCTATCTGGCCCGGCTGATGACCGGAAAGTCGTATCTGTCGCTGCGTGAGATCGGCAAGCAGGTCGCCGCTCATCTGCCGCGCCGGCTGCACGAGCAGGCGGTGCGCGCCGAGGAGTTCGCGCGCAACATGATCACCCACGGCGGCACGCTGTTCGAGGAGCTCGGCTTCTACTATGTCGGGCCGATCGACGGCCACAATCTCGACCACCTGCTGCCGGTGCTGAAGAACGTGCGCGACGCCAAGCGCAAGGGGCCGATCCTGGTCCACTGCGTGACCCAGAAGGGCAAGGGCTATCCGCCCGCCGAGGTGTCGGCCGACAAATATCACGGCGTCGTCAAGTTCGATGTCGCCACCGGCGCGCAGGTCAAGTCCAACGCCAAGGCGCCGTCCTACACCAAGGTGTTCGCCGAGGCGCTGGTGCAGGAGGCCCGCAAGGACTCCAAGATCGTCGCCATCACGGCGGCGATGCCGTCCGGCACCGGGCTGGACCTGTTCGGCAACCTGTTCCCGACCCGCTGCTTCGATGTCGGCATCGCGGAGCAGCACGCCGTCACCTTCGCGGCTGGTCTCGCCACCGAGGGCTACAAGCCGTTCGTCGCCATCTACTCGACCTTCCTTCAGCGCGCCTATGATCAGGTCGTCCACGACGTCGCCTTGCAGAAGCTGCCGGTGCGCTTCGCCATGGACCGCGCCGGGCTGGTCGGCGCCGACGGCGCCACCCACGGCGGCTCCTTCGACGTGGCGTATCTCGGCTGCCTGCCCAACATGATCCTGATGGCGGCCGCCGACGAGGCCGACCTCGTCCACATGGTGGCCACCCAGGTCGCCGTCGACGACCACCCGACCGCGCTGCGCTACCCGCGCGGCGAGGGCATGGGCCTGCCGATGCCGCTCGAAGGCCAGCCGCTGGAGATCGGCAAGGGCCGCATCGTGCGCGAGGGCCACAAGGTGGCGCTGCTCTCCTACGGCACGCGGCTGGCCGAGTGTCTCGCCGCCGCCGACGAGCTGGCCGCCCTCGGCCTCTCCACCACGGTCGCCGACGCGCGCTTCGCCAAGCCGCTCGACACCGACCTCCTGCTCCGCCTCGCGCGCGAGCACGAGGTGCTGATCACCATCGAGGAGGGCTCGGTCGGCGGCTTCGGCAGCTTCTGCCTCCAGGCCCTGGCGGATCACGGCGCCCTCGACCGCGGCCTCAAGGTGCGCGCCATGGTGCTGCCCGACATCTACATCGATCACGACACCCAGGCGGCCATGTACGCCGTGGCCGGGCTCGACCGCCGCGGCATCGTCGCCAAGGTGTTCGAGGCGCTCGGCAAGGACATGGCCAAGGAGACGGTGAAGAGCAGCGCCTGATCCGCATGGCGGAGGCACCGGCCGGTGCCTCGCCCGGCAATTCTCCGGACGGCCGGGGCTCGCCCGGCCGTCGTCGTTTTCGGCTCGTCGTTCGCCCCGCGCCACCGTGCGACGCACGGGCTTGACCCGGCCTCCCGTCCCCCGCAAGAACAGCATCCGCTCCGACGCGGCGTTTCGCCCTGCCCCCGGGCGACTCCGCCGACCGAACGAGACCGCTGCCCATGTCCCTTCGCTTGCGCGCCCCTCGCCTGCGCGCCGACCGCCTGCTGGTCGATCGCGGCCTGTTCGAGAGCCGCACCCGCGCCCAGGCGGCGATCGCGGCCGGCCTCGTCTCCGCCGATGGTGCCCGGGTGGCGAAGCCCTCCGACATGCTGCGCCCCGATGCCGTGATCGAGGCCGCACCGGCCCATCCGTTCGTGTCCCGCGGGGCGCTGAAGCTCGCCGCCGGGCTCGATGCCGGCCGCATCGACCCCGCCGGACGGGTGTGCCTGGACGTCGGCGCCTCGACGGGCGGCTTCACCGAGCTGATGCTCTCGCGCGGCGCCCGCAAGCTCTATGCGGTCGATGTCGGGCGCGACCAGCTCCACCCGCGGCTGCGCCAGCATCCCCGGGTGGTGTCGCTGGAGGGCACCGACATCCGCAGCCTCGTCCCCACCGCCTTCGACGCACCGCCGTCGCTGGTAGCCGTCGACGTCTCGTTCATCCCGCTCGCTCTGGTGCTGCCGGCCGCCCTGGCGCTCGCCGCGCCGGACTGCGACCTCGTCGCGCTGATCAAGCCGCAGTTCGAGGCCGGCCGCGAGCATGTGAAGAAGGGGCTGGTGCGCGATCCCGCCGTCCATGCGGCGGTGTGCGACAGCGTCACCCTGCTGGTGCGTCGGCTCGGCTGCGTCGTCGGCCCGCTGCTGCCCTCGCCGATCACCGGCGGCGACGGCAACCACGAATTCCTGCTGGTGGCCCGCCGCGGCACGCCGGCGGCCTCGACGCCCGCGAGTGACTCATGACCGAGCGCCTCACCATCGACCGCCTCGGCCGCCGCGGCGACGGCGTCGTCGACCTGCCGGACGAGCCCGTCTTCGTGCCGTTCGCGCTGCCCGGCGAGACCGTGACGGTGGAGCCGATCCCCGGCCATCCGGACCGCCGCCGGCTGGTGCGGGTGGAGACCGCGAGTCCCGCGCGCATCGCGCCGATCTGCCCGCATTTCGGCGTCTGCGGCGGCTGCGCCACCCAGCATCTCGGCTGGGACCTCTACCGGGACTGGAAGCGCGGGCTGGTGGTGGAGGCGCTGCGCACCGCCGGGCTCGAGGCCGCGGTCGGTGACCTGATCGACGCCCACGGCGAAGGTCGCCGCCGGGTGGTGCTGCATGCCCGCCGCGGCAGCCACGACATCCTGGAGGTCGGCTTCTCGGCCCAGCGCGCCCACGACATCGTGCCCATCGATCGTTGCCCGGTGACCGCCCCGGCGCTCGCCGGCGCCATCGAAACCGCCTGGGCCATCACCGAGGCGGTGCAGCCGCTGAAGAAGCCGCTCGATATCCAGATCACCGCCACCGACGGCGGCCTCGACGTCGACGTCCGCGGCTCCGGCCCGCTGACGCCCGGCCGCACCCGGGCGCTCGCCGCGGTGGCCGAGACCCGCCGGCTCGCCCGCCTCACCCGCCACGGCGAGCTGGTGGTGCAGCGCACGGCGCCGACCGTGACCATCGGGCGCGCCACCGTGGCGCTGCCGCCCGGCCTGTTCCTCCAGGCGACCGCCGAGGGCGAGCGCCAGCTCGCTCGCCTGGTCGACCGCCATGTCGGCGAGGCGAAGAGCGTCGTCGACCTGTTCGCCGGGCTCGGGCCGTTCACGCTGCGGCTCGCCGAGCGCATGCGGGTCCGCGCCGCCGAGATCGATGCAGCCAGCGTGGCGGCGTTGACGCGGGCGGCCGCCACCACGTCCGGCCTCAAGCCGGTGACCGCCGAGGCGCGCGATCTCTTTCGCCGGCCACTGGTCGCCGCCGAGCTCGGCAAGGTCGATGCGGTGGTGTTCGATCCGCCGCGCCAGGGCGCCGAGGCGCAGGCCCGGGCGCTTGCCCAGAGCAAGGTGCCGGTGGTGGTCGCGGTCTCGTGCAACAGCGCCACCTTCGCGCGCGACGCCGCGATCCTCGTGGCGGGCGGCTACCGGCTGACCGACGTGACGCCGGTCGACCAGTTCCGCTTCTCGTACCACGTCGAGATCGTGGCGCGGTTCGTTCGCTAGAGCATTGTCCGGCGAAGTGGACGCCGGTTCGCCGTCGACAATGCGGTCACGCAAGGACTTCTAGAGCGACAGCCGATCCACCTGGAGCGGGTGCATGGGCATGGCTGGCGGGCCACCCCCAGCACCACCTCTCCCCGCGGGCGGGGAGAGGTCCACGCGCGAAGCGCGGCGGGTGAGGGGGCGTCACCGCCATTGAGACACCGAGGCCACCGCAGCCCCTCACCCCCACCCTCTCCCCGCTTCGCGGGGCGAGGGAGCGCCGGCGCGACACGCGGCGGCGGAGCGCCGATCAGGCGGCGGCCGGCTCGCGCGCCGCCGGCACGTAGTTGAGGATCGGCGCCAGCCAGCGTTCCGCCTCGCCGAGAGACCAGCCCTTGCGGGCCGCGTAATCGGCGACCTGGTCGCGCTCGATCTTGCCGACGCCGAAATAGTGCGCCTCAGGGTGGCTGAAATAGAGCCCCGACACCGACGAGCCCGGCCACATGGCGAAGCTCTCGGTGAGCGTCAGGCCGAGGGCGCCGGGATCGAGCAGGCCGAACAGCGTGCCCTTCTCGGTGTGATCGGGCTGCGCTGGATAGCCGGGTGCCGGCCGGATGCCGCGATACTGCTCGGCAATCAACGCCTCGTTGGACAGCGCCTCGTCGGCCGCGTAGCCCCACAGCTCGCGGCGCACCCGCTCGTGCATGCGCTCCGCGAACGCTTCCGCCAGCCGGTCGGCGAGCGCCTTGACCATGATCGACGAGTAGTCGTCGTTGGCGCCCTTGAAACGGTCCGCCACCGCGTCCTCGCCGAGACCGGCCGTCACCGCGAAGCCACCCACGTAGTCGCGCAGGCCGCTCCCGACCGGCGCGACGAAATCGGCGAGCGCCAAGTTGGCGCGGCCCTCGCGGCGGGTGAGCTGCTGGCGCAGCGTGTGCAACGTGGCGATCGGCGCACCGCGCTCCTCGTCGGCATAGACGAGAATGTCGTCGCCCTGCGACGCCGCCGGCCAGAAGCCGACCACGCCGGCGGCCTTGAACCAGCCTTCTCGCACGATGGTGTCGAGCATCTTGCGCGCGTCGGCATGGAGCGCCCGCGCCGCCTCGCCCACGATGGCGTCGTCGAGGATCGCCGGATAGCGGCCGGCCAGCTCCCAGGTCGAGAAGAACGGCGTCCAGTCGATATAGGGCACCAGCTCGGCGAGATCGTAGCTCTCGAACACGCGGCGGCCGAGGAAGCCGGGCCGCGGCGGCACATAGGCGCCCGACCAGTCGAGCGCGAGGCGGTTGGCGCGCGCGTCGGCGAGCGACAGCCGGCGCTTCTGCGCGTCGCCGCGCGCATGCGCGGTGGCGAGCTTCTCGTACTCGCGGCGGATCTCCGCCACGTAGGAGCCGCGCTGCTCCTTCGACAACAGCGACGCCATCACGCCGACCGCACGGCTCGCGTCGTTGACATGCACCGCCTGGCCGCGGCGATAGTTGGGATCGATCTTGACGGCGGTGTGGACCCGGCTGGTCGTCGCCCCGCCGATCAAGAGCGGCACGTCGAGGCCGCGCCGCTCCATCTCGGCGGCGACATGGCACATCTCGTCGAGCGACGGCGTGATCAGGCCCGACAGGCCGACGATGTCGGCCTTCTCGGCCTCGACCGCATCGAGGATCTTGGCGGCCGGCACCATCACGCCGAGATCGACCACCTCGTAGTTGTTGCACTGGAGCACGACGCCGACGATGTTCTTGCCGATGTCGTGGACGTCGCCCTTCACGGTGGCGAGCACGATCTTGCCGGCGGCGCTCTGGCCCCCGCCGCCCGACCGCGCCTTCTCCTCCTCCATGTAGGGCATCAGGCAGGCGACCGCCTGCTTCATCACGCGGGCCGACTTGACCACCTGCGGCAGGAACATCTTGCCGGCGCCGAACAGGTCGCCGACGACATTCATGCCGTCCATCAGCGGACCTTCGATCACGTCCAGCGGACGCGCGGCGGCGCGGCGCGCCTCCTCGACATCCTCGGCGATGAACTCGGTGAGGCCGTGGACGAGCGCGTGCGTCAGCCGCTTCTCGACCGGCCAGCCACGCCATTCTTGGGTCGCCTTCTCGGCCTCGCGGGTCTGGCCACGGAACCGCTCGGCGAGCGCCAGCAGCCGCTCCGAGGCATCCGGCCGGCGGGCCAGGATCACATCCTCGCAGGCGTCGCGCAGCTCCGGATCGAGATCGTCGTAGACGGCCATCTGGCCGGCATTGACGATGCCCATGTCCATGCCGGCCTGGATGGCGTGATAGAGGAACACCGAGTGCATCGCCTCGCGCACCGGCTCGTTGCCGCGGAACGAGAACGACAGGTTGGAGACGCCGCCCGACACATGGGCGCCCGGCAGGTTCTGCCTGATCCAGCGGGTCGCCTCGATGAAGTCGAGGCCGTAGCGGTCGTGCTCCTCGATGCCGGTCGCCACCGCGAACACGTTCGGATCGAAGATGATGTCCTCGGGCGGAAAGCCGACCTTGTTCACAAGGATGTCGTAGGCCCGCCGGCAGATCGACGTCTTGCGGGCGACCGTGTCGGCTTGGCCTTGCTCGTCGAACGCCATCACCACGGCGGCAGCGCCGTAGCGGCGCACCGTGCGGGCGTTCTGCACGAACGCCTCCTCGCCCTCCTTGAGCGAGATCGAGTTGACGATCGCCTTGCCCTGGATGCACTTCAGCCCGGCCTCGATGACGTCGAACTTCGACGAGTCGACCATCACGGGCACGCGGGCGACGTCGGGCTCCGAGGCGACCAGGTTGAGGAAGGTGGTCATCGCGGCGTGGGCGTCGAGCAAGCCCTCGTCCATGTTGACGTCGATCACCTGGGCGCCGTTCTCGACCTGCTCGCGCGCCACCGTGAGCGCCGCCGCGTAGTCGCCGGACTTGATCAGCTTGCGGAACTTGGCCGAGCCGGTGACGTTGGTGCGCTCGCCGACATTGACGAACGGGATCTCCGGCGTGAGCGTGAACGGCTCCAGCCCCGACAGCCTCAGAAACGGCTTCGGCCGCGCCACCTCCCGGGGCGCCTTGCCGGCGACCGCCGCCGCGATGGCACGAATATGGGCCGGCGTGGTGCCGCAGCAGCCGCCGACGATGTTGACAAGACCGGCATCGGCGAACTCGGCGATCAGCTCCGCCATGAACTCCGGGCTCTCGTCGTAGAGGCCGAAGGCGTTGGGCAGGCCGGCGTTCGGATAGGCGCAGACGAGCGTGTCGGCGACCCGCGCGATCTCGGCGATATGGGCGCGCATCTCCTTGGCGCCGAGCGCGCAGTTGAGACCGATCGACAGCGGCCGCGCGTGGCGCACCGAGTTCCAGAACGCCTCCGGGGTCTGGCCCGACAGCATGCGTCCGGACAGATCCGTGATGGTGCCGGAGATCATCAGCGGCACGCGGCGGCCGGTCTCCTCGGCGATCTCCTCGATCGCCACGATGGCGGCCTTGGCGTTGAGGGTGTCGAACACCGTCTCGATCAGCAGCAGGTCGGCGCCGCCGGCGAGCAGGCCGCGCACCTGCTCCGCATAGGCGAGGCGCAGCTCGTCGAAGGTGACGGCGCGGAACGCCGGGTTGGACACGTCGGGCGAGATCGACGCGGTGCGGTTGGTCGGGCCGATGGCGCCGGCGACGAAGCGGCGGCGGCCGTCCTCTTTCTCGGCCAGCACCGCGGCCTCGCGGGCGAGCCGGGCGCCCTGCTGGTTGAGCTCGAACACGACGTCCTCGAGCCCATAATCGGCCTGGGCGATGCGGGTCGACGAGAAGGTGTTGGTCTCGACGATGTCGGCGCCGGCCCGGAAATAGGCGAGATGGATGTCGCGGATGGCGTCCGGCCGGGTCAGGATCAGGAGATCGTTGTTGCCGCGCTGGTCGCGCGGCGTGTCGGCGAACCGCTCGCCGCGGAACGCCGCCTCGTCGAGCTTCAGCTCCTGGATCTGGGTGCCCATGGCGCCGTCGAGCACCAGGATTTTTTCACGCGCCAGCGCGCGAAGGGCGGTCTCGGTCTCAGACGGAGCGGCGACGGGCTTGGTCATTCTTTCGGCTTTCTCTCCCGCGGCGGAGCGGGTTCGTTGAAGGCTGAACAGGTGAATCAGTTCCGGTTCTCGAGCACCGAAGGAGCCCCTCACCCCGACCCTTTCCCCGCACGCTGGGAGAGGGAGAACCCGGAGAGGGAGAGTCGGCGCCTCGCGTCACGACAACGACGTCCGCTCACGCCGCCGCCTCGGCCGTGGCGGCAGCGCCGGCGGACGCCGGCGAGGCCACCGGCCGCAGGCCGAGCAGATGGCACACCGCGTAGACGAGATCGGCGCGGTTCATGGTGTAGAAGTGAAACTCGGTGACGCCGCGATCGACCAGGTCGAACACCTGTTCGGCCGCCACCGCCGCCGCGATCAGCTTGCGGGTCGCCGGATCGTCGTCGAGCCCGGCGAAGCGATCGGCCAGCCACGACGGGATCGAGGCGCCCGCCCGCTCGGCGAACACGCGAGTCTGCTTGAAGTTCTGCACCGGCAGGATGCCGGGCACGATCGGGATCGTGATGCCGCGGGCGCGGACGCGGTCGAGGTAGCGGAAGTAGAGATCGTTGTCGAAGAAGAACTGGGTGATGGCGCGGCTCGCGCCGGCATCGACCTTGGCGGCCAGCATGTCGAGATCGACGGCGTCGGACGGGCTCTCGGGGTGGCGCTCCGGATAGGCCGACACCGACACCTCGATGTCGGCGTGCTCGACGGCGGCGAGCCGCTTGATGCCGCCGACCAGATCGGCGCCGTTGAGATAGCCGCCCGGATGCGGCGCATAGGCGGTGCCGAGCCCGCCGACCGGATCGCCGCGCAGCGCCACGATGTGGCGGACACCGGCGACCACATAGCTGCGCACCACGTCGTCGACCTCGTCGCGGGTCGCCGCCACGCAGGTGAGATGCGCGGCCGGGGTCAGCGGCGTCGCGTCGAGGATGCGCTTCACCGTCGCGTGGGTGCGCTCGCGGGTCGAGCCGCCGGCCCCGTAGGTAACCGAGACGAAGTGCGGCCGCAGCGGTGCCAGCCGCTCGATCGACTCCCACAGGGTCCGCTCCATCTCGTCGGACTTCGGCGGGAAGAACTCGAAGGACACCCGCATGCCGTTGCGCTCGTGGGACACGCGGCTCTGGCGGGGCTCGGTCGGCGGCGACATCAGGCGACCTCTCGGGTTTGGGCAGCGATGGCGATGCGTGGGTCCCGGCCGAGCCAGAGCGTCACCGCAAGGGTTCCGTCGGAGCCCGGCTCGGGCGGAATCACGCGGTGCAGGGTGGGCTCCAGGCCCGCCTGCTCCAGCCACTGGGTGATGGTCTCGCGCGGAAAGCCGAGCCGCCGGTGGGCGTGCTCGGCGCGCAGGAACTCGAGCTCGTGGGGCGCGAAGTCGACGACGAGCAGCCGGCCCTGCGGCCGCAGCACCCGCGCCGCCTCGCGGATCGCGCGGGCGCCGTCGTCGAGGAAGTGCAGCACCTGGTGGAGGATGACGACATCGAACGAATCCGGCGGCATGGCGAGATCGTAGAGATCGCCGTGGCGCACCGAGCAGTGCCGCAGGCCGGCACGGTCGAGCCGGGCGCGGGCGAGCGCCAGCATGTCGCGCGACAGGTCGATGCCGAGGCCGCGCTCGATCTCGTGCCCGAACAGCTCCAGCATGCGGCCGGTGCCGGTGCCGAGATCGAGCGCCGAGCGGAACGGGCGCTCCGCCAGCGCCTCGACGATCGCCTGTTCGACCGCCGCGTCGGCGGCGTGCAGCCGGCGGATGCGGTCCCACTCGGCGGCGTGGCGGCGGAAATACTCCTGGGCGGCCTGGTTGCGGGCCGCCCGCACGGCGGCGAGCCGCTCGCGGTCGCGTCCCAGGGTGTGGTCGGCCGGATCGAGCCGGGCCAGCAGGGCGCGCACCAGCGCGGCCGCCTCGCCCTGCTCGGCGACCCGGAAGAACGCCCACGAGCCCTCGCGGAACCGCTCGACCAGCCCGGCCTCCGCCAGCAGCTTGAGATGGCGCGAGATGCGCGGCTGCGACTGGCGCAGGATGTCGGTGAGGTCGGAGACCGTCAGCTCGCTCTCGGCGAGCAGCGCCAGGATGCGCAGCCGCGTTTCCTCCGCCGCCGCCTTCAGGGCGGCGTTGAGGGCGTCGAAGCTCAGGCGCTGGCCCATGGCCGATCGGTCCTTCGAGGTGTCCGAGCCGGGATCTCCGGACCGGGATGTGCCGGCCGGAGCGCCCGGCCGCACCCCCGCATATAGGCACACTTCGCGAAAGACATAAAGATATCTTTATGCCTTGAACAGGGAAGGTCCGGGCGGCGGCGGCATCGGCTGCCTCGCTCATCGAAAAACCCGGATTCTGCTAATATTCCGGCAACACGACCAGCGACGGCCGACGCTACGGCCCAGCGAGGCGGCCCCGTGTCCGCCGGCCGGACGCTTGCCGCTCCGCGATCCCATCCGCCCCGAGGCTCGCCATGGCTCACCCGCCCGCCCCCGATACCAGCCTCTCCCCACCTCCTGCCGAGACGGCCGTCGACACCTCCGACACGCCGCGGCCGGGCGAGATCGCGGTGCCGCTGCCGGAGCGCTTCGACGCCGGCCTCTACTTCATCGGCCATATCGAGACCCCGTGGCGGGATCGCGCCGCGTGCCCGCGCAACGCCCGCGAGTCGGACGCCGTGTGCACCGTGGTGGTCGATCCGCGCTGGGCCGCCGCCCTCGCCGGGGTGGAGACGTGCAGCCATCTCCTGGTGCTGTACTGGATGCACGAGGCGCGCCGCGACCTCGTTGTCCAGGTGCCGCGCCGTCACGGCACGGCGCGCGGCACCTTCGCGCTGCGCTCGCCGGTGCGGCCCAACCCGGTCGCCGCCAGCGTGGTGCGCCTCGTCGGCCTCGAGGGCACGCGCCTCTCCGTCGTCGGCCTCGACTGCCTGAACGGCACACCGCTCGTCGACATCAAGCCCTACTTCGCCTCCACCGACGCGGTTGCCGGCGCGGTGGTGGGCTGGCACGCCACGCCGGAGCGCTGAGCGCGAGCGCCGAGCGGGAGCGCCGTCCGGGAGCGCCGATTGGCCGCCGGCCGCAGCACCGCCGAGGATGACGGCCGGGGCGTGCGATCTGTCGGCATGGTTGACGATTCGTCACCGTCCTCCGCCGGCTCGCGCCTGCGTCGAACCGCACAAAATCGCAGCAAATCGGGGGTGTGCCCAGGTTTCGCGGGCGCCCGCGGGGCCTGCCGCTCGGGCGCTCGGAGATATCTTAAATTGCAATTAAAAATGCTCGGCCCGTGTTCGAACCGCCTGAAGAGATGAGCCGACATAAAGGCGGGGAACACGGGGGTGGAATCATGACACGGACATCGTCTCGTCGCGTCCTCGTCGCCGCAGCGGCGTTCGCGCTCGTCTCAACGGCGGCCGCCGCCAATCCGTTCATGCTGTTCGCGCCCGTGATGGCGCCGCCGCCGGCGGCCGCCACGACCGACGGCGTGATCTCGCGCCACGAGGGCTCGGCCGAGCCGGCCGCCCGCTTCCGCCGCCAGATCGTCGACTATCGCACCGGCGAGCCGGCCGGCACCGTCATCGTCGATACCCCCAACACCTATCTGTACTACGTGCTCGGCAACGGCCGCGCCGTCCGCTACGGCATCGGGGTCGGCCGCGACGGCTTCCGCTGGTCGGGTACCCAGTCGGTCACCCGCAAGGCCGAATGGCCGGACTGGACGCCACCCTCCGAGATGGTGCGCCGCCAGCCCTATCTGCCGCGTTTCGTCGCCGGCGGTCCCAACAATCCGCTCGGCGCCCGCGCCCTCTATCTCGGCGACACCATCTATCGCATCCACGGCACCAACGCGCCCGAGACGATCGGGACGCGGGTGTCCTCCGGCTGCATCCGCATGATCAACGCCGACGTGATCGATCTCTACGGCCGGGTCAATGTCGGCACCCGGGTCATCGTTCTTCCGTCGCGCGATCGCCATGTGGAGACGGCGCGCGACGCCCGCGGCTGATCGGCCGCCATCGTCACGCCGACCGGAGGCTCGCCTCCGCCGGCCTCTCGCTCCACCACTTCCCTGAGCCTCTCTCCATCTCGGCCGGTTCCGAATGCCTCGGAACCGGCCGTTTTTTCTTTACCGCAACGCCGCGCTCTCTGCTTGGCCGCCACGCCGCGGCGAGCGCGACCGCCGGCAGGCGCGACGCCGACGACTAGCCACATCAAAATAGACTAGCCTCGCCCGAAAGCATAAGTAAGCAGAACGACGTGCGGCAGCCTGGAAAAAACCTTTCGGCTTTCGCTTCCATTAATCCAATTCAGCTAAATGGCAGGGAGTATTGGTCCGCGCCGCCCGGTCATGATCGCTCCGAAGCCACCGCTCTCGTTCCGCATCCTCATCGCCCTGGCCGGCCTCGCCATCTGCGTGGCGGCGGGCGCCGTCGGCATCACGCTCGACTTCCTGCGCAAGGAGTCCATTCGGGGCGCCGAGCGCGAAAGCATGACGGTGGCGCGGCTGATCACCTCCGAGCTGATCGACACCATCGCGCCGATCGACAGCCTGCTGATCGAAATTCGCGACGTGGCGCCGGAGCTCGGCATCGTCACGCCCGAGCAGCTGCGGGCACACTTCGCCACGCCCCACATGGTGCAGTTCTTCCATGACCGCCTGGTCCGTGTGCCGGCGGCCCAGGTGATCCGCATCAGTGCCGTGGATGGCACGCTGGCGTCCGTGCACGACAAGACCGGCCCGGTCGATCCCGGTCCGGCCTACGACGTCGCGGCACCCGGCCGGGTGCAGGACGCCAGCGGGCTGATCGTCAGCCGGCCGTTCACGTCGCACGGGATCACCCTGTTCTACATGAGCCGGCGCATCCACAACGCCTCCGGCGAGCCGGTCGGCTTCGTGTCGGTCGGGGTCGACCTGCGGCTGCTCCAGCACATCGAAAGCGCCTTCGCGTCCTTCAACGGCCGCTCCTTCATCGTCTCGCGCACGGACGGCGCGATCCTGAGCAACCAGCCGAAGCTCACCGGCCTGGAAGGGCCGTGGATTCCCCGCGACACCGGCTGGTACGACATCATTGCGACCGGCGGCGGCAGCTTCCTGACCCGCACCGTTTCCGACGACCGGGCGCGCATCGTGGCCGTTCACCCGGTGCCCGGCACCTCGATGGCGGTGAGCACCGCCATCCTCCTCGAGACGGCGCTCGAATCGTGGCGCGCCAATGCCATGGTGATCGGCGGCGGGACTCTGCTGGGAGTCATCTGCGCCACCATCCTGCTCTACGCCCTCTCCTGCCAGTTCAGCCGCGTGCTCTCCTCGGAGGCGTCGCTGGCCGAGCGCGAGACCCGCCTGCACGAGAAGTCGCGCGAGCTCGAGCAGGTCAATTGGCGCCTCGATGCGGCGCTCAACAGCATGTCGCACGGCCTGTGCATGTTCGACCGGGACGGGCGCCTGCTGGTCTGCAACGATCGCTATCGCGCCATGTATCGGCTGTCCCGCGACGTCACCCGGCCCGGCGCGACGCTGCGCGAGCTGCTGCAACAGAGGCGCGCCATCGGCACCTTCTCGGGTGATGTCGAGCAGACCCTCGTCGAGGTGATGCGGGCCAATTCGGGCCGCCGATCCGGCCAGTTCACCAGCGAGATGGCGGACGGGCGCGTCATCGCCGTGCTCAACGACCCGACCGGCGACGGCGGCTGGGTGTCGGTGCACGAGGACATCACCGAGCGGACCCGCGCCGCGGCCCGCATCGCCCACATGGCGCGGCACGATGCGCTCACCGACCTCGCCAACAGGACGCTGGTGCGCGAGCGGATGGCGGAGTCGATCACCCGCATGGAGGCGACCGGCGTCGGCTTCGCGGTGCTGATCTTCGACATCGACCTGTTCAAGTCGGTGAACGACTCGCTCGGCCACACCGCCGGCGACGCGCTGCTGGAGGCGGTGGCCGACCGCCTGCGGCGGCATGGCGGCCGGGCCGACACGCTCGGCCGCATCGGCGGCGACGAGTTCGCGGTCATTCACGTGACGGCGGGCGATCCACGCACTGGCGCCGCCACGCTGGCCGCCACCCTGCTGCGCGAGCTGCGCGCCCCCTACGAGATCGAGGGCAAGCGTATCGTCATCGGCATCAGCATCGGCATCGCGGTGGCGCCGCAAGACGGCGTGGAGCCGAGCCAAATCCTGAAGAGTGCCGACCTCGCGCTCTACCGTGCCAAGGCGGACGGCCGCGGCTGCTTCCGCTTCTTCGAGCCCGAGATGGACGCCGACGTGCGCCAGCAGCGCGAGTTCGAGTTCCAACTGCGCGAGGCGATGGTGCGGCAGGAGTTCGAGCTGCACTTTCAGCCGATCGTCGAGCTCGCCACCTTCCGGCCCTGCGCGGTCGAGGCCCTGGTGCGCTGGCGCCACCCCGAGCGCGGCCTGGTGCCGCCCGACAAGTTCATCCCGGTGGCCGAGGAGATCGGTCTCATCATCCCGCTCGGCGAATGGATTCTCGACGCTGCCTGTCGGGTCGCCGCCGCGTGGCCCTCGCACATCCGCCTCGCCGTCAACCTGTCGGCCGTCCAGTTCCGCAGCGGCAACCTGGTGGAGGTGGTGCGCGGCGCCATCGCGGCCTCGGGGCTGACTCCGAACCGGCTCGAGCTGGAGATCACCGAATCGGTGCTGCTGCAAAAGGATCAGGGCACCCTCGCGGTGCTGCACGAGCTCGCCGCCCTCGGGGTGCACATCGTGCTCGACGACTTCGGCACCGGCTACTCGTCGCTGAGCTATCTCCAGCTCTTCCCGTTCAGCAAGATCAAGATCGACCGCTCCTTCGTGAGCGAGCTGTCGAGCCGCTCCGACTGCGCCGCCATCGTCTGCACGGTCATGAACCTCGCCAAGGCGCTCGACATGACCACCACGGCGGAGGGCGTCGAGACCTGGGACCAGGTGGCGCTGCTGCGCGCCGCCGGCTGTAGCGAGGCACAGGGCTGGCTGTTCGGCCGGCCCGGCTTCGCCAGCGCACTGTCGCTCGACCGGGCACTCGGGCCGCCGCCCGACGTGTCCATCGCGGCGCCGTCGCCCGGCGGAGTCGCGGCCTGAGAGCGCGGATCGCGCCGACCGCATTGTTTCGCCGAACGACACGCGCGGTGCTCGCCCACCACTCCGAGCACACCGCCGCGCGTCCCGACGGCGAACACCGGCGCCGGCGCGCCCGTCGCCGCGCGACATGCGGCGCCTCGCGTTGACACGTCTCCGTCATCCTCTAGAGTGGCGGCTCGTTCCGAGGGGTGCTCCGGAAGGAGCTGAGACACCGCCGGCCTTCGCCCATCCGGGCGACGGCACCGCGGAAACCCTTTGAACCTGATCCGGGTCATGCCGGCGAAGGGACAGGGACTCATCCCAACCGACGCATGCTGGTACCGGATGCCCATCACGGGAGATCCGCATGAACAAGCACACCCCCGCCACCGCCCTCTCGATCCCGACCGTCACCACCGGCCCGATCGCCGGCTCGCGCAAGGTCTACACGGCGCCCGAGGCGGCGCCCGACCTGGCGGTGCCGGTGCGCGAGATCGTGCTGAGCGAGGCGGCGGGCGAGCCGCCGGTGCCTGTCTACGATTCCTCCGGCCCCTACACCGACCCGGCCGCCGCGATCGACGTCGAGAAGGGTCTGTCGCGCACCCGTGCCGCCTGGGTGGCCGAGCGCGGTGGTGTCGAGACCTATGTCGGACGCGAGGTGAAGCCGGTCGACAACGGCAACGTGTCGGGCCAGCATCTCGCGCGCGCCTTCCCGACCGTCCACGTGCCGGTGCGCGCTCTGCCCGGACACCCGGTGACCCAGTACGAATGGGCCAAGGCCGGCGTGATCACCAAGGAGATGATCTACGTCGCCGAGCGCGAGAATCTCGGCCGCAAGCGGATGCTGGACCGCGCCGAGGCGGCGCTCGCCGACGGCGAGAGCTTCGGGGCCGCCATCCCGCCCTTCATCACACCCGAGTTCGTGCGCGACGAGATCGCCCGCGGCCGCGCCATCATCCCGGCCAACATCAATCATGCCGAGCTCGAGCCGATGATCATCGGCCGCAACTTCCTCACCAAGATCAACGCCAATATCGGCAACTCGGCGGTGACCTCGTCGGTCGAGGAGGAGGTCGACAAGATGGTGTGGGCGATCCGCTGGGGCGCCGACACCGTGATGGATCTCTCCACCGGCCGCAACATCCACAACACCCGCGAGTGGATCATCCGCAATGCGCCGGTGCCGATCGGAACGGTGCCGATCTATCAGGCGCTCGAGAAGGTCGACGGCGATCCGGTGAAGCTCGACTGGGAGGTCTACAAGGACACCCTGATCGAGCAGTGCGAGCAGGGTGTCGACTACTTCACCATCCACGCCGGCGTGCGCCTCGCCTATGTGCCGCTCACCGCCGACCGCGTCACCGGCATCGTCTCACGCGGTGGCTCCATCATGGCGAAGTGGTGCCTCGCCCATCACCGCGAGTCGTTCCTGTACGAGCGGTTCGACGAGATCTGCGAGATCATGCGGCGCTACGACGTGTCGTTCTCACTCGGCGACGGCCTGCGCCCCGGCTCGATCGCGGACGCCAACGACCGCGCCCAGTTCGCCGAGCTGGAGACGCTGGGCGAGCTGACCCGGATCGCCTGGGCCAAGGGCTGC
The DNA here is from genome assembly GCF_964266735.1 of Rhodoplanes sp. P11. NCBI lineage: Bacteria > Pseudomonadati > Pseudomonadota > Alphaproteobacteria > Hyphomicrobiales > Nitrobacteraceae > Rhodoplanes > Rhodoplanes sp. P11. The sequence continues at coordinate 1,138,476 of NZ_CAXWGY010000001.1, read as the reverse complement.
CAGGTGATGATCGAGGGCCCCGGCCATGTGCCGATGCACAAGATCAAGATCAACATGGATAAGCAGCTGAAGGAGTGCGGCGAGGCGCCGTTCTACACCCTCGGCCCGCTCACCACCGACATCGCGCCGGGCTACGACCACATCACGTCGGGCATCGGCGCCGCGATGATCGGCTGGTTCGGCTGCGCCATGCTCTGCTACGTCACGCCGAAGGAGCATCTCGGCCTGCCCGACCGCGACGACGTGAAGACCGGCGTGATCACCTACAAGATCGCGGCGCACGCCGCCGATCTCGCCAAGGGCCATCCGGCCGCCCAGATCCGCGACGACGCGGTGTCGCGCGCGCGGTTCGAGTTCCGCTGGGAGGACCAGTTCAACCTCGGCCTCGATCCCGACACGGCGCGCGCCTTCCACGACGAGACGCTGCCCAAGGAGGCCCACAAGGTCGCGCATTTCTGCTCGATGTGCGGGCCGAAGTTCTGCTCCATGAAGATCACCCAGGATGTCCGCGACTACGCGGCCGGCCTCGGCGACAACGAGCGGGCGGCGCTCGACGGCATGGCGAAGATGTCGGAGACATTCCGGGCGATGGGCGAGCAGGTCTATGTCGACGCCGACAAGGTCAAGGCGAGCAACCGGGTCCTGTGAGGCGGGCGCGCCTTCGACGGAACCTTCCGCCCCGAGAAGCCCGCGAGAGCGGGCTTCTCGGGGCAAGGCCCGCGGCGTGGCTGGGGACCGCCCCGCTGTCCTCAATCCCCTTCGCCACCGCGTTCAGGACGTCAGGTTGCGCAAGAGCGGAATGCGACCCAACGGAATCGGACTCCGCTCCAGAAGTCCTTATTTGATCATATTTTCGACGGCCAACCGGGGGCCACTTCGCCGGAAAATGCTCTAGAGCGGAATCCGATCCAACTGGATCGTGTGCCGCTCTAGAAGTCTTTGCATGATCGCATTTTCGACGGCGAACCGGAGTCCACTTCGCCGGAAAATGCTCTCGTCGGACACGCCGACGTGCCTGGTCGCACGGCGGCGACAGAGCGCTCAGAGATCGTTTCCAAACAGTCTCTCAGGACACGACTCGTCTGACCTCGTCGTTGAGGAGAAGCATTCTGGCTTGGTGAGAGGCGATCCGTGCCAACTTCTCGAATGCCGCTCGCGCGTCTGCGGCGCGGTCGCACTCGACATACATTTCGACCGCATGCCTCAGGTGGTCCGGATCTTCCTTGTCGGCGACGGACAGCGCCCTGTCGATGAACTCCACGGCTCGTTTCGGCAGCTTCAGCCGCTCGTAGATCAGGCTACAATTGTAGAGGTATGATGAATTTCCGGGACTGAGCTCGATGGCCTTCTCGGCGACGCTCAGGGCCTTCTCGTAATCGCCGGCACCATAGAGAAGCCGCTGCTCCTGATTGTACATCGCAGCCAGCTCCTGGGCACCGATCGTGCGGGATCGTATCAGCCCTTCCACCAGCTCGTGGACCCTATCGATGACCTCCTTCTCTCGGTCGGTCTCGAGATAGAACGAAACGATGGACCCCAGGAGCTGACCGATGAATTCGGACTTCAGCCCGTCGAGGTTGCCGAGCGCATCCCACAGGACATTCACGCCGACCTCGAAGCCGGCGCTGGCGAGGACCGCAGCCATCATCAAGACGTCTTCGCTCTTGCCGGAGCGCTGAACGATCGACGGCAACAGGGCCGCAGCCTCGCTCAGGTTCCCCTGCATCAGCGCCTCGATCAGAGCCTCTTTCGGCCGGAACATCTTTTCGAGCCCGACCGAGGACCCCACTCCTCCGAACGCTCCCCCCGTCGCGTGCGGCGCCAAGGGCATCGCGTTCAGCTTTCTCTCGATCCGCTCGATGGCCGACGCCAGCGAGGCCAGCGAGACACCCGCTCCGGACGTCCCATAGCCGGACTTTTCGAACTCTTCCACGAACTCGCGAATATTGGCGATCGCTTCGGCCGCTCCGGCGAGGGTATCGATGTTGTTGTAAATGATGGTCCGAATACCAGCGACGTCGAAGGGAAGCGTCTGATCTTTCTTGATCAACTGGATGAATGGTTTTGCGGTTTCATGACGGCGCCCGGTCTCGTAAAAGACGTTCGGGTTGTTGTCCGTCAGGATGCTGATGCACAGGTCGGCCTCCTGGATCAGCTGGACGATCTCGTTGGTGATGATCGACGAGCGGGCAATCTGGTCGACGCGGATGACCTTGAAGCCGAAGCGATCCAGCGCGCTGTTGATGACCCACAGCAGAGCGTCCGATTCGGTTCTCGTGTCGGTGCCGGGGTCGCCGATCGGTGCAATGACGAAACAGGTCTTGGAGGCCATCTGAAATCCTGCAATGCTGCTTGAAACGATATGTATTCTTAGTCGACGAAAATGGTCGACGCAATCGAAGATTGAAAAAGTCCGACGCTCGCACGCCCGACGTGCCGACGATCAGAACCAAATCTATGTCAACGCGAGAGCGGGACGGCTCGCGATGCCGAGCGGCTCCGCCGATGATCTCTGCCGGCCTCGCCCATCCAGGACCGCCGTCGTCGGGTCGACGCCCGGCGGCGATCACCGCCCGCCAGCGGCCCGCAGAAGAGCCGCCATCTCGGCGTAGCCACGCGCCTCCGCCAGCGCCAGCGGCGTACGGCCATCGCGGTCGGCGAGGTTCGGATCGGCCCCGGCATCGAGCAGCGCTCGGAGGCAAGCACGGTGCGCGGCGCCGCCGTCGCCGAGCACGATCGACTCGATCAGCGCCGTCCAGCCGAGATTGTTGACGTGATCGAGCGGCGCGCCGGCGGCGATCAGCAGCCGCACCACCTCGGTATGGCCGAGATGGGCGGCTGCGATCAGCGCCGTGCCGCGATACGGGCTGGTCACCAGCCGGGCGTCACCGCCCAGCGCGAGTGCGAGGCGCAGCATCGGCACGTCGTTCGCCACCGCCGCGATGGTGACGATGTCGTAGCTCTGGCGGTCGAGGGCGCGAACGTCGGCGCCAGCCTGCACCAGCGCCCGCACCGCTCCGGCGTGCGCGCGGAACACCGCCACATGCAGCGGCGTGCGATCGTTCTGATCACGGACGTCGACCGCCTCGCCAGCGGCGATCCCAGCCTCCACGGCGGCGACGTCGCCGGCGGCGGCCGCCGCATGGAGGCCGGTGTAGCCGGCAATCTCGGCGGTGGCGGGCGGCGTCTGGGCGCCCCCCGGAGTCTCGGCGGCGACGAGCAGCGCGGCCACAGCGAGCACAGTCGGCACGCGCATCGCTCCCTCCTGGCTGTCGCCGCGCACCCGGTCGGATGCGACGCGGCCGACGTCATGCAAGCATCGCGGCCCGCTTCAGCGCAGCGCCACCGCCATGCCGCTGAGGTCGAGATTGGCGATCAGGCCGACCTGGCGGCCGCGCAGCTCCAGCACCGCGCCCTTCTCGTTGCGCAGCACGATGGCCTGGGCGCCCGGGCCGAGCGCCCCGCCTGCTCCCGCCGCACCGTAGACGCCGGCGACGTCCGAAGGGCGGCGGATGTTGCTGACCCGGCCGTAGAGGTTCGCCTTCGAGGCGCCGAACACCAGGCCGGCCGACAGGCCACCGATCGACAGCGGATAGCGCCGGCCCTGGAAAGTCAGCGTGCCGGAGCCGCCCGAGCCGCCGATGAACCAGCCGCCCTTGAAGATGGTGATCGACACCGAGCCGCTGTCGGCCAGCGCCGCCGGAACGGTGCCCAGCACGGCCACCAGCGCGACGAGCGCGATCCGCAGTCCAGAGATCAGTCGCATGGTTCGTCCCCTTGTCCGGCGCGGTCCCGTGCGCGGGTGCCCGGCCGTGCTCCGATGGCCCGGGTGCCATCACGGCATCGCGGCGAATCGGCGGCTGCGAGGATACGGCGGCGCCACCGCCGATCACAGCGGCACGCTCGCCGTTCCGGCGACGGCACGGCCCGCGAAGGCGGTGGCATAGCGTTTCGGCTCTGCTAACCATTGCGGACGCGGCGGCGCATCCCGCTAGAACCAGCCGGCCGCCGCCCTGCCCTGACGGTCGAGCCCTCTCGGCGGCGCAGCCGTCGCCGACACCGCCGGACCCGGACCGCACACCATGCGCGCCCCTGCTCGCCTCGCTCTCGGCTTCGTGGTCTCGGTGGCGCTCGGCGCCCTCGCCCAGCGCGGCGTCGTCGCCGCCTTCGGCGACGGCGACGCCGATACGGCGCTGCTGATCCTGGTGCCGCTGGCGGCGCTGATCACCGCGGTGTTCGGAGTGGTGGCATGGCGCGGCTGGACCGCCACCCGCATCGGCCGCACCGCCGCCGCCCTCGTCGCCGTGCTGGTGGTGCTCGGCCTCGGCCTCACGGTGGCCGGCTTCATGTTGGTCCAGCCCGGCGCGCTGGGCCATCTGCCTTTGGCGCTCGCCTTGTTCGTCGACGCCGCCGTGCTGCTGCCGGCCCTTGGCGCGGTGCTGGTGCAATGGCTGCTGCTGCGCCATCCGCCGGGCTCGCCGGCCGCTCCCGCATAAACCCTGTTCGGAGATCGCCGCGACCGCACAGGCGCCGCGGGGCGACCGCTCGGCTAGGATGCGGCCGGCCGCGGACCACCGGCCCCGCGCCACCGACCGAGACCGAGACGTGAACACGATCGACGTCAACAGCTTCGACGCCGTGATCGGCGCCCTGATGCTGCTCGCCGCCCTGATGGGATTCGTCAGCGGCCTGCTGCGCAGCCTGGCGACCGTCCTGGGCTATCTGGCGGCCGTGCCGCTGGCGGTCGCGGCAGCCCCGTCCATCAACGCCATGCTGGCGGGTCCGGCCGCCACGCCGCCGGTGCCGCCGGCCGCGCTGGTCGCCGGGCTCGTGGTGGTCGGCGGGCTGGTGCTGGGGCGCGTGCTCCGCCTGCTGGTGGCGGCCTTCGCGGGTCCGCTGGTCTCGCTGCCGGACCGGCTCCTCGGCGCGCTGCTCGGCGCCGGCCGCATCGGCCTCGTCGCCGTGGTGCTCGTGCTGGTGTTCGAGCGGCTGATTCCACCTCACCTCCAGCCGGCCTTCCTGGCCGACTCGCGGCTGCGTCCGGTGCTGGCGAGTGCCGGTGCCGCCGGCCTGAAGACGCTGCCGCCCGAGGTGGAGGCCGTGATCGACCGGCTGAAACGCGATCTGCGCCTGTGAGAGACCGGCGCACCCGTCGGCATGTCTTCGTCGCAACATGCGGTTGCGCTATTGTGCGCCGATTCGCCCATATCTGCTCGTTCACGTCTGCCGGGAGCCGCGATGGCACGCATGCACGTCTTGGCCGCCGGCGGCATCGTGGTCCGGCACGGGCCGGCGCCGCTGGTCGCCGTCGTGCAGCGGCGCAAGGATCGCGGCTGGGTGCTGCCCAAGGGCAAGCTCAAGCCCGACGAGGCGCCGATCGCCGCCGCCTTGCGCGAGGCCATGGAGGAGACCGGCCACGAGGTCGAGGTGTTCGAGTTCCTCGGCGTCACCTCCCACCAGGGCCACGACACGCTCAAGCTGTCGCAGTTCTGGCGCATGCAGGCCGGCGACGCGCCGGTGCGCTCGCCGGCGCGCGACATCCGCGCGGTCGACTGGCTGCCGCTGGTCGAGGCGGTGGCGCGGCTGTCCAATCCGCACGAAAAGGCTTTTCTCGGCGGCGTCGGCCCGAGCGCGGTGGCGGCTGCGACCATCGGCCTGCGGGCCCGACCCGGCATTACCGCGACCGACGCGATGGCGGAGCTCCGCGCCATGGTGGTCGAGCCGGCCGCCCCGCGCGACCGATCGGCGAGCGCGCCGTCCCCCGGGCTGCTGCGCCGCTTCGTCCAGGGCTGGACGACATCGCGCAGCGGCTGAGCCCGCATCAGGCGACAGATGTGACGATGGATTGTGACAACGGCACCTCGTAAGCTCGCCTCGGGAAGAGCATCCCCACGACGACGACACCGATGACCCGATCGCCGATCGCCGCCGCAGGCGGCATTCTCACCCGCAGCGGCCCACAGCCGCTGATCGCCCTCGTTCAACGCCGACGTGACGACGTGTGGGTGTTGCCGAAGGGCAAGCTCGAAGCCGGCGAGCAGCCGATCGAAGCGGCAGTGCGCGAGGTGAAGGAGGAGACCGGACACGACGTCGCCGTCCACGAGTTCCTCGGCGTCATCAGCTACCAGTCCTTCGGCACCCCCAAGATCGCCCGGTTCTGGCGCATGACGCCGATCGGGAGCGCCGTCCAGCCGCCGACACCCGACATCCGCGACGTCACCTGGCTGCCGCTGCCGCGCGCCATCGAGACCCTGACCCAGTTGCACGAGAAGCTGTTCCTGGAGAGCGTCGCCGCGCAAGTGACGGCGGCGGTGGGATGGCCGCGCCGCCTGTTCGCGTCCGCCGCAACCGACGCGGGGTCGATGTTGTCGAGCCGCCGGTCGGCCTGATACACCCTCGGCTCCGGGGGGAGACACGAGGAGCACGCCATGACGCGCTGGAGCCTGCCGATCGCCGCCGCCACCCTGCTCGCCGCCGTCGCGGTGGCCGAGCCCGCTCATGCGGCCTACCGGGTGATCAAGTGGTCGACCGGCATCTGCCAGGTGTGGAACTTCGGCCTGCCGACACGGCCGTTCCCCTACGACTACCGGGTGCTGACCGGCCCGCTGCCGAGCTTCGCGGCAGCCACCCGCGCCAAGACCCGCCTGTTCCGCGCCGGCCGCTGCCTGATCTGACGCATCGTGAGCACCTCTCCGCCGCATTCCGATGCGGACGCGCCGTCGCGGTGGCTGGCGCGCCCGCTCCGCCTCATCCGCCGGCTGCGTCCGCGCACGCTCGCCGAGCTGGGACCAATCGCCACGCTGTTCGTCGTCGCGGCCGGCCTGCTCGGCTTCGTGGCGATCGCCGAGGAGATCGTCGAGGGCGAGACGCACGCCTTCGACGAGGCGATCCTGCGGGCGCTGCGCAGCGCCAGCGATCCGGGCGACCCGATCGGGCCGGCCTGGCTGGAGATCGTGTTCCGCGATCTCACCGCGCTCGGCAGCATCACGGTGCTGACCGTCGTCACCCTGGTGGTGCTCGGCTATCTGCTGATCGACGGCAAACGCTCGGCGGCGCTGTTCGTGCTCGTCTCGGTCGCCGGCGGCGCCCTGCTGGTCGATGCCGTGAAGCTCTTCATCGCACGGCCGCGGCCGGATCTCGTGGCGCATCTCGTGCAGGTGCAGACCTACAGCTTCCCGAGCGGCCATGCGACCGCCTCGGCCGTCACCTTCCTGACGCTCGGCACGTTGCTGGGGCGGGTGCTCGGCCGTCGTCGCCTAAAGGCGTATGTGCTCGGCACCGCGATCACGCTGACGCTGCTGGTCGGGGCGAGCCGCGTCTATCTCGGCGTCCACTGGCCGAGCGACGTGCTGGCCGGCTGGTCGCTCGGCGCCGCCTGGGCGATGCTGTGCTGGCAGGTCGGCCTGTGGCTCCAGAGCCGCGGCCGCATCGAGGCGCCACGACCCGATCAGGACCCGGCGTGAGACGCTCTCACGCGGCGGTCGGCGTCGGCAGATGGCGGCGGTTCGCCCGCCGCATCAGCCGCTGCGTCAGGCCCGACAGCGAGAACAGCGTCACCTCGCCCTTGTGATAGGTGCCGCGGCCGAGGATCTCGTCGGCCGCCATCAGGCCGCTCTCCACCGCCGGGCCGATGCCCTCGCCGAGATCCATGGTGGCGAGGCCGGCCGAGTCGCCGATCAGCAGGCAACGGCCGTCGCGTACCGCGCCGTCGCGCGAGAACAGGTAGTAGGGGTGCCCGGTCTCCTTCAGATCGGCCACGGTGGCGGCGTCGAGCCGGCCCTCGCGCACGAGATCGTCCAGGAAGGCGCGGAAGTGATCGTGAATGTTGGTGCCCGACGTGCGGAAGTACTTCGCCTTGCCGCCGATCCCGATGTTCACCACGCCGTCGCCCTTGGGCACCACCCAGGCGTAGCCGACGAGGCCGCGGCGGAAGAAGGTCAGCCGGCACACGTCCTCGCGCGCCGGATAGGGGAACTCCTTCTCCAGCGTGACGATCTGACGTGACTTGTTGCGCCCTTCGGGAAACAGCGCGCGCCGCACCGGGCACATGGTGCCGCCGGCGCCGATCAGCCAGCGGCACGCGAAGGCGTCGTCGACGATGAAGCGGTCGCCGTCGCGACGGATGCGGCGCACCTCGTGGGCCACCACCTCGGCACCCGCGCGGGCGAGCAGCCAGGCGTCGAACTCGATGCGACGGATCGACCAGTTGGCGCCCGGCGTCGGGAACCAGCGCAGCCCGAACGGCAGCCCCGGCACATGGGCGCGGATGTCGAGCCGCAGCATCGGGTGCGGATAGTCGCCGGGCGCGATGTCGAGGTCGCGCAGCACCTTGTCGGTGATCCAGCCGGCGCACAGCTTGAGCCGCGGAAACTGCGCCTTGTCGAGCACCACCACGTCGCGGCCGTGCTGCACTAGGCGGCGGGCGCAGGTGCTGCCCGCCGGTCCGCCGCCGACCACGATGGTCTCCACCTCGCGCATGACGGCATGCGATACGACGGCGGCGGCGTCCGGCGCAAGCGCCGGCGGCGCCCGTCGGCGCGGCCGCTCAGGCGAGCAGCGTGGTCGGCAGCAGCGGCAGGGCGGCGCGCCCCGCCTCGAACGCCTCGCCGAGCAGATAGGCGAAGCCGAGCAGCGCCAGGAAGCCGAGGAACAGGAGCGCGAACAGCACCATCGCGATGCGCTTGGCGAGGCGCGAGATGTTGGTGAGGCCGATCGCGCCGGCGATCAGCGAGAGCACGAGAAACAGGATCGCGTATTTCAGCATCGGGGCCTCCTGGGTCCGCAAGCACGGCGGACCACCCGCGCGGCGCGGACCGGCTCCGCCGCACGGTTCCACGGAACCGCCCGGCTCGAACGCGCCGCGGCGGCAACGGGTTCCTGCCGAGAGCGAAGCCCCCGATCGAACCGGCACGACGCCGGGCCGTCATACAATTGCACAACACTTTATGGTTGCAGGTCGACACCTGCCCATGCCAGCCTCGGATGGAGTGAGCGTGCAGGTGGTGGCGTGCCGGGGGGCGTCATGCGGAGCGGAGCCGGGCTCGTCATCGCCCTCGTCGTGGCCGCCACGGCGGTCGCGTGCGTCGCTCAGGACCGCTCCTATGTGCGGGCGCGGCCGAGCGAGACGTCCGGGGCCTGGCGGGTCGAGCACCGCGTCGATCGCATCACCGCCCGCCCGGCGCCGATCGCCTCGGTGGTCGCCATGGTCACCAACAGCAAGAACGCGGCGATCCGCCCCGCCACGCTGGAACTGACCTGCTTCGAGAGCCGGCCGATCGTCCGCATCGCCTACGATCTGCGGGTCGGGGCCGACCGCAGCTCCACCCTCGCCTACCGGGTCGACGACCGCCCCGGCGGCGAGATCGAGGCGACATTCCTGCCCGACCAGCGCACCGTGGTGATCGACGAGCCGGCCGCGGTGACCCGCTTCATCGCCGACATCTCGGCGGGCACGCTGCTGCTGCTGCGGGCCGCCTCGCTGTTCGCCGGCAACACGGTGGCGGAGTTCCGCATCGCCGGTGCCGCCACCGCGATCGCGCCGGTGCTGGAGGCGTGCCCGCTGCCCGCCGCCGCGGGTCGATCCGCGGCGGCGCGATGAGGATACGCCTCAGGCGTAGGCGGGGCTGCGCTCCAACAGCTCGATCGAGATGTCCTCCGGGCCACGCAGAAAGCAGATGCGGATGCCCGGCCGCGGCGTGTGCGGCTCCTTGGTGAACACGACGCCCTTCCGCTTCAGTTCGGCCGCCACGGCGTCGATCCCCTCGACCCGCAGGCCGAAGTGATCGAGCCCGCGGCACGGCAGCGCCGGCGGCGGGTTCACGCCGTCGCCTTCGCTCACCGAGGCGATGAAGATCCGGGCGCCGCCGAGCACGAGATCGATGCGCGGCTTGCCCTGCTCGATGCTGCGCTGAATCTCGGCGCCGAGCATGTCGGCGAACCACTGCGCCGTCGCCTCGGGGTCGCGGCTGCGCAGATGGACGTGGTCGAACACGAGGGCCATGGCGATCTCCGATGTCGGCGGGGTGGCGGACCGGCGGGGCCGGCAGCATAGGGGCTGGCGCCGCGTGCGTCATCTGCCGCCGACCGCGGGCCGCGGCCCGAATCGTTTACGGTTCGGCCGCAGAGTGGCGGCGGGCCGGCACGATTCGGCGCGGCTCGCGGAGGGGGAGCATGACGACGGGGTCGAGCTGGCGCGCGGAGCGAAACGAGCGATCGCGGGCGCGGCTCACCAAGGCGCTGCCCGCTGTCTTCCCGGTGCCGGTGCTCGACCGCGCCCTCTCCCGACCGCTGATCCCGCCGCTGCCGCGGCTCGCCGTCGACGGCTATTGGCGAGCCCATCCGCTGCGCGCCGACCGTCTCGCCCGGGCGCTGGCGGCCGTCAGCGGCGCGCCGGAGGGCTGGACTTGGCGGCTCGCCGAGGCTGTCCGCACGCGCGGAGAGCCCCGGAGCGGCCTGCCGGCGAGCTTCCGGGTTCCGCCGGCGCCCTGGCGCGAGGCCGCCTTCGCGCGCGGCGGCGGCTGGTGCTGCGTGTGCGGCCAGCCGGTCTATCGCTTCGGCTGGCACGTCGACCTGTGGGCGCGCGGGCCGAACCGCAACGCGGAATGGCACGCCGCCTGCGTGGCCGCCTGGCAGTTCTGGACCGCTCCCACCGCCCATGTGGCCCTGCTCCGCCGGTTGCAGCAGCGCCGCTGCGCGGCACGCGGCAAGCGGCTGTGGCGGACCGCCGAGATCGACCATCGGGTGCCGCTGTTCGAGGTGTGGCGCGACCGCCGCGACACGCCGTGGCCGGACCTGCTCGCCTATTGGGGCCTGCCCAACCTCCAGGTGATCAACCGCGACGTCCACGTCGAAAAATGCGCCGAGGAAGCGCGCGGCCGCAGCCGGGCGCGCCGCGGCGCCGACGGCCCCGCGACGGGCGAGCCCCGCATCGCGACGTCGGGCCGGGGCCCGCCATCGGCGTGACCGATCCCCCGCCTGATCCGGCGCCTGACCCTCGAGCCTGACCCTCGAGCCTGACCCTCGAGTCTGACCCTCTTGGCGTGACCGTGCTAGAAGCCCGCATGCCCGTCTTCACTCCGCACCAGGACCAGGCGCTCGCCGCCGTCTCCCGCTGGCTGGCCGACCGGCCCGGCTCGCGCGGCACGCCGCCGGTGTTCCGCCTGTTCGGATACGCCGGCACCGGCAAGACCACCCTCGCACGCCATATCGCCGACGATGTCGACGGCGAGGTGAAGTTCGCCGCCTTCACCGGCAAGGCCGCCCAGGTGATGCGCTCCAAGGGCTGCCGGAATGCCTCCACCATCCACAGCCTGATCTACCGCCCGCTCGACACCGAGAGCGAGCAGCCGAGCTTCACGCTGTGGGACGACGCGCCGGCCGCCAAGGCCAAGCTGATCGTCATCGACGAGTGCTCGATGGTGGACGAGGATCTCGGCCGCGACCTGATGTCGTTCGGGGTGCCGATCCTGGTGCTCGGCGATCCGGCCCAGCTTCCGCCGATCCAGGGCGGCGGCTTCTTCACGGCGCAGGAGCCGGACGCCATGCTGACCGAGGTGCATCGCCAGGCGCAGGACGACCCGATCGTGCAGATGTCCATGCAGGTGCGCGAGGGCGGCCGGCTGCGGCCGGGCGCTTACGGGGCGAGCCGCGTGGTGCGCCGCGCCGATCTCGATCCCGCCGACGTGCTCGAGGCCGACCAGGTGCTGGTCGGCCGCAATGCCACGCGCCGCGCCTACAACGGCCGCTTGCGCGAGCGCCGCGGCTTCACCGACCCGCTGCCGCTCGCCGGCGACAAGCTCGTCTGCCTGCGCAACAACCGCAAGAAGGGCCTGTTCAACGGCGGCCTGTGGAGCGTCAAGGAGCGCGCCGTCGGCCGCTCCAAAAAGCTCGTCACCATGCGAATCACCCCCGACGAGGAGGTCACCGCGCGGGCCAAGCCCCTGAAGGTGACGGTGCGGCCCGAGTGCTTCCTCGGCGCCATCGAGGAGATCGACTGGGCGCAGCGCAAGATCTACGACGAGTTCGACTATGGCTACGTGCTCACGGTGCACAAGTCACAGGGCTCGCAGTGGGACGACGTCGTGCTGTTCGACGAGAGCTTCGCGTTCCAGGAGACGCGCGAGCGGTGGCTGTACACCGGCATCACCCGGGCGGCGCGCCGCCTCACCGTGGTGATGTGATCGCCGGCGCGTCGGGAACACGGCGCGGGGTACGGCATTGCCGTGGTGATCGCTCTTCGGCCACCCATCCCGCTCCTCCGGAGAACGCGCATGCGCCGCCCCCGTCTCCGCTTGCTGCTGATCGTCGCCACGCCCCTGCTGCTCGCCGCCACGTTCGCGAGCGCCCAGACCACAGCGCCAAACCCGGCACCAGCCACCGGGCAGGCGACCCCCGAGCCACCGGCCACGCCGCCCACCACCGGGCCGTCGTCCGGCACCGCGCCCGGTAACGAGGGCTCGACCGGCTGGACCGGCGGCACCGGCGGCGCCTTCACGGGCACCTCCAATCATGCACCCACGCCGGGATCGCCGACCCCGCATCCCGACACTGTCGAAGGTCTCGCGCCGAAGCCCTCGGGCTCGCCACAGCCGTCGGGCCCGGCGGCACGCTGACGTCGCGAGCGCACCGGCAACCGACGGTCCGGTGCGGCTTGGTGTCGATGTCGCGGATCAGGCGACCCGCGCGAGCCGATGCGCGACGGCGGCCGCCTCGGCGTCGCGGAAGGCTGCGGCGAGGGCCGCCACCAGATCGGCGGCGCGCTCCGGCGCGATGTCGGCGGCCTCGCGCTCCAGGGTGAGAGCAAGCCCCGCCAGCCGGCGGAACCCGATGGCTCCCGCGGCGCTCTTCAGCGTATGGGCTTCGATGCCGAGACGGCGGCGATCGGCCGCCGCGGCCAGCCCGGCGAGGCCGTCGAGGCGCTGCCGGGTGTCGGCGAGAAAGCAGGTCACCGTCGCGGCGACGCCGTCCTCGCCGATCTCGTCGCACAATGCCGCCGCCACGGCGCCATCGAGCACCGGCGCCTTCTCCTCGCCGGAGGCGGCGCGCAGCACCACCGCCGGAACGGGAAGATTGTCGACCGTCTCGTCGCGGTCCTCCATCCCGGCGCCGCCGTAGACGACCGCCTGCACGGCTTGCGCCAGCGCCTCGACCAGCACCGCCTTGCGCACCGGCTTGGCGACGAACCCGGTCATGCCGGCCTCGCGGCAGGCCCCCATGTCCTCCGGAAACGCATTGGCGGTGAGCGCGACGATCGGGAGGGTGGCGAAGCGGCCGCCGCGCGCGCGGATCTGCCGGGTCGCGGCGAGGCCGTCCATGCCCGGCATGCGCACGTCCATCAGCACCACGTCGCAGGCATGCTCCATCACCGCAGCGACCGCCGCCTCGCCGTCCTCGACGATGCGGATGGCGATGTCGAACGTCCTCAGCATGCGCGTCACGACGAGCTGATTGGTGATGTTGTCCTCGGCGAGCAGAAGCCGCAGCGGCCGGCCGAGCCGACCGAGCGCCGCCGTGAAGGCGGCGTGCGACACCGGACCGGCGACCCCCGCGGTGCGGCGCTCGTGGGTCACCCGCAGCGGCAGGCACAGCGTGAAGGTCGAACCCTGGTTGAGCGCCGAGATCACCGTGATGTCGCCGCCCATCTGCTCGGCCAGGCGCTTGCTGATGGCGAGACCGAGGCCGGTGCCGCCGAAGCGACGATTGATCGACGAGTCGGCCTGGACATAGTCGGTGAACAGCGAGGCGAGATGCTCCGGCGCGATGCCGATGCCGGTGTCGCGCACCGACCATTCGAGCACGGCGCGCTCCGCATCGCGGGCACGACACGCGAGAGTGAGCTCCACCTCGCCGCCCGGATCGGTGAACTTGACGGCGTTGCCGGCCAGGTTGAGCAGCACCTGCCGAATCCGCCCGGGGTCGCCCAGCATCAGCTCCGGCACGTCGCCGGCCACCGACAGGAACAGCGAGACCTCCTTGGCCCTTGCCTGCGGCCTTATCACGCCGACCACCGCGTCGGCGAGCTCGCGCGGCGAGAAAGCCACCTGCTCGAACTGCACCCGCCCGGCATCGAGCTTGGACAGATCGAGAATGTCGTTGAGGATGGCCAACAGGCTCTCGCCCGACTGGTTGACCGCCTCCAGCGTCTTGCGCTGATCGGCGTCGAGGCCGGTCTCCAGCAGGGTCGAGGCGAGGCCGAGCAGTCCGTTCAGCGGAGTGCGGATCTCGTGGCTCATGGTGGCGAAGAAGTCCGCCTTGGCCCGGCTGGTCGCCTGCATGGCACGCTCGTGGTCGCGCGCCCGCGTCGCCTCCGCCTCGGCACGCAGCCGCTCGTCCTCGGCCCGCTTCAGCTCGGTGATGTCGGTATGGGTGCCGATCCAGCCGCCCGCCTGCCGGACGCGGCGGTTGATCGAGATGACACGCCCGTCGGGCAGCCGGGCGATCCAATTGCTGTCGCGCTCCGGGACGATCTGGAGCGGCCCGCCGCCCTCCGACAGAACACCCGTGTCGCGCCAGTGATCGACGATGGACTGGAACGGCGTTCCCGGGGGCAGCGGACCGATGCCGTACAGCCGGGCGAACTGCGCGTTGCAGACGATCAGCCGGTTGTCGGCATCGAACATCACCAGCCCCTGGCCCATGCTCTCCAGTGCGTCCTTGAAGCGGGCGTTCTGCTGCGACAGCTCGGTGCGGCTGTCCTGAAGCTCGCTGCGGGCCCGCTCCAGCCGCCGGATGGTGGCGAGCATGAAGAACACGATGGCGGCGCCGACCAGCGCGCCGGCGACCTCGATGGTCCACAGCATCGGCACCGCGGCATCGAGCAGCCCGGTGGAGACGTCGACCTCCTGCTTGATGCGCGCCTCCAGAACGCTTTCGAGCCGCTCCAGCACCTCGCGAGCGGCCCCGATGCTGTCGTGGGCGCGCAGCACATGGAACGACCGCTCCTCGTCGGAGGCGCCGTCGCTGCGCCATTCGGCGACGTGATCGAGACTCTCGCCGAGCGCCGTGATGGTGGCCCACAGCGTGATCTGGTCGGCAGCGGTCTGGAGGTCGGCGCTCGCGCTCATCAGCTTGTCGAGCGGCGAGCCGACCGCGGTGGCGGCGCGCACATCCTCGGCGGCTTTCGACAGAAGCAGCGCCCGCTCGCCCGAGTCGATGCCGGCCAGCGCGCCCGCCAGCCCGAACAGGATGCGGACGAAGTTCTGGTCCACCGAGCGCACCAGCGCGAGTCGCCTGATGTCGACCTTGATGGTCTCCGCCTGGTCACGGCCGAACCCGAGCTGATAAGAATAGAGGCCGGCCGGTCCGATGATGGCGGCGATCAGCAGGGCAATGGCGATCAGGACCCGCATGCCCTGCCGGGAGTCGAGCGGCGGCATGGGGGGCCGGGGGGCGGTCAACGGATCGACGCCTTGACGACGTCGCCCGAGACCGGATCGAAGTAGATTTCGACCCGCCGGCCGTCGCGGTCGCGGCCGTAGATCTCGTAGCAGTTGCCGGCCGTGGTCTTGAGCACGACGATCCGATAGCCTTCGGCCTCGACCCGGGCGCGCAGCGTGTCGAGCGGCAGCCAGGTCGCCGGTGGCGCGCTGGTGCAGAGCGGACCCGCCGATGCGGGCGCCGCCGCCAGGACCAAGACGACGAGCAGGATGAGGTAAGCCATCATGGGAGCCGCGCCGCGCCGAGCAATCGAGGATGTGTTCAATTTTAGGGATGACCACTTAAGCGACCTTTACTGCGATCGCGCGCATTCCGGTGATTGCTCCGCAATACCAGCTACAACCTTTCGATGCTCCGCGGGTGGGCTCGGAGCAGCGGCGACCGCGGCGCTGCTCTACACCATCGTACTATCCGCAAGCTTTATGCCCGGGCTCGCCGCGGCGGCCGACACCCGTCCGGCGCACCGTGCCCACAGGGTCGCGGCACCGATCGTCGCGGCACCGATCGTCGCCGGGCCGATCGTCGGCGGCGTCGCGGCCAATAACGGTTATTACGCCTACGGGCCGTACGGGCTCACCGGCGGCCCCCTGCCGTGGAGCCCCCTGTACGGGCCGGCCCTGCCGGTGCAGCCCGGCTGCTGGCTTCAGCGCCAGCGCCTGTGGACCGAGTACGGATGGCGCTGGCGGGTCGCCCCAGTCTGTTATTAACGCCTGTTCATCAATGCGTTAGCACGAAGGCGTAAGGCCGGCCGCCCAACTAACGACAAATTGGCCGTGCTTGCTGCGCGGTGCCGCCAGCCGCACGGGGCTGAGCCTCGGCGACGACCCGAAACCGACCTCCGCACGGGGTACGGGTCGCCTCAGTGCTTCACGAGGGGAAGATGACCAGAACCCTGTCTGCTGTCGCGACGGCCGCGCTGGCCGCCGTGCTGGCCATGCCGGCGGGCAACGCCGGCGCCCAGCACTATCACCATCATCATCACGGTGGCGGCGGCGCCGCGGCGGCCGGCCTGCTCGGCGGGCTCGCGGCCGGCGCCATCATCGGCGGGGCCATCGCCAACTCGCGGCCGGCCTATGGCGGCCCGGTCTATGTCGCGCCTCCGCCGCCCCCACCGCCCGCCTACGGGGGCTACGCGCCGGTGGCCGGTTGGGCCCCCTACCCGGCCTATGCGGGTCCGATTCCGGTCGGCTGCCCGGGCGGCTACTGGGCGCGCCGCCCGCTGTACGATCCCTATGGCGAGTTCGTCGGCTACTCGCGGCCACGCTGGTTCTGCCCGTAGGGCCTGCCCGAAGCAGCCCGACAATCCGCCCAGACACCAATTCACGGCCGGCGCCTGCGCCGGCCGTCGTCGTTTCGGCGGGCGCGGACGTCAGCGCCCCGCGGTGCGGCCGCGCATGTGATCGAGCACGGCGGCGTCGGGCCAGCAGTCGAGCGGCAGCCCGTTCGCCTTCTCGTAGGCGCCGAGCGCGAGCCGCGTGCGCATGCCGGCCTTGCCGTCGATCTTGTCCTTGTAGAGCCCGAGCGCGGTGAGACGCTGCTGCATGGCCTCGAGGTCGGCGGTGCGAAGCTGCACCACCGGGTCCCACGCCCGCTCGAACGGGCCACCGCCGGCGATGCGATCGGCGACATTGCCGACGAACAGCACGTACAGATCCGAGAAGTTGTAGTCCTTGATCACGTAGTAGTTCCGCAGGATCAGGAACGACGGCCCGTGGGTGCCGGCCGGCATCAGGAGCGAGGCGTTCTCCTGGAGATCCGCTGCCGCGAAGCGCCGCCCGCCCGCCGGCACGAAGCCCTGCGCCTGCCACTCGCGCAGCGGCTTGACGTTGTCGGGGTCGGCGATGGTGCAGTCGAGATTGCGCGGCGGCCTGACCTCGTAGGCCCAATGATGGCCGGCCTGCCAGCCCTTGGCGGCGAGCTGCTGGGCCGCCGAGGCGAGCGCGTCGGGCACCGAGCGGAAGATGTCGCGGCGCCCGTCGCCGTCGAAGTCGACGCCGTGCTTGTAGAGCTCCGACGGCAGGAACTGGGTCAGCCCCATGGCGCCGCCCCACGAGGCCCGCATGTCGGCGCGCGGCACCCCGTCCTGCATCATCTTCATGGCGTAGAGCAGCTCGGTGCGGAACATGTCCTTGCGGCGGCCGTAGAAGCCCTGCGTCGCCAGCACCCGCAGCGCGTCGTGCGGCAGCTTGTAATTGCCGAACGCCGTCTCGCGCCCCCAGATCGCCAGCACCACGGCGGGCGGCACGCCGAACCGCTCCTCGATGCGGCGCAGCGTCTCGCGATGCTGGGCCAGTAGGCTGCGGCCCTGGCCGGCGAGGCTGGCCAGCGTCTTCTCGCGCAGATACTCGGCCGGCGTCTGCACGAACTCGGCCTGGCCGCGCGGCGGCGCCTGCGGACGCCCCGGGATCACCAGATCGGGCAGCGACAGGTCGGGCTCGATGCCGCGGATCGCCTGCTCGAAGGTGGCGCGCGACACGCCGAGCTTCTGGGCGTCTGGCCACAGCGCCTGGAGCCATTGCTGGAACGCCGGATCGGCGGCGCGGCCGGGCACGGGCGCGAGCAGCAGCATCGCGACGGCCGCGAGCAGCGCGACCGCGACGTGCCGCAGGCGGTCGTGGCGCGGGCGCGCGGGCGCGGGCCGGACGGGCGCGGGCCGGACGGTGGACAGGACGGTCATCCGGAGGGCTCCAGGAGATCGGCGATGGCGGACGAGCGACACACAGAGTGCGCAAACACGGTTTTAATTTGAAGGTGCCCGGCTTCTGGTCGAACCAGGCACCCGCGGCCGCATCGATGCGTGCGCGGAACAATGCGCGAAAATCGGACGAATCGGAAACCAAGAGGGGGCGGTTAACGAAAGGTTTCGATCGACGAAATTTCTGCCGAAAATCCCCTTTCGATAGATCGCGACCTCGTTCCTGTTTCGACCTTTCGACACGAATCGGAAACGGACAGTGGCCGGTAAACAAAAGGTTTATTCACCGCTGTTGCGGTCGCACAAGGCTTTCTCGCGGCCTCGCACGGATGTTCCTGCTTCGGCCGCTCGGCACGAATCGGAAACCGATAGGGGGCGGTAAACAAAAGATTATCGGCCGGTCGCGACGCATCCGCACGGGCTCGCCGCGACTCACGGCCGCGTTCCCGCTTCGGCCTCGCGACACGAATCGGAAACGGAGCGTGGCCGGTTAAGATAAGGTTGCCGACAGGCAGGACCCGGACGGCGCCGCGGTGCGCGACACCGGGCCGCCTCTGCTCGGCAGAATCGATCGGGAGACCGCCATGTCTCGACCTCTCGTCACGTCGGCGCCGCCGTTGCGCACCGGCTTCGCGGTGCGCCCGCATCCCGGCGTCGTGCTCGCTCTCGCGCTCGTCGGCGTCGTGACCACCCTGGCGGGCCCCGGCCTCGCGCGGGCCGACGAGCGCCTCGATGCGCTCGTGGCCGCCTATCCGGACCAGCTCGCGCGACACGACGGCGACAAGCTCTACTGGCGGGACGGCACCGTCATGCCGGTCTCCGACGGCCGCACCGACAAGACCTTCGCGGAGCGGCTGAAGACCGCCTCGATCCGAGACCAGCTCCTGCTGCCCTACCGCACCGGGCGGCTGGACCGGCCCCCGGCCCGCGACGACGATCCCGGCCGCTTTCGCAACGAAACGTTCTTCCTGAAGATGTACGGCGACTGCCGCAAGGGCGAGGTGCAGGCCCGCATGGTGTCGATGGTCTGGCTGCCGAAGACGTGGGGCAAGCGCGTCCAGGTGACCAGCGTCAACGGCGTCGCCGACAAGCTGAAGGCCGTGTCGGACGCCATCGAGGCGCTGCCGGCCGACATCCGCAAGGCCGCCTACCCGATCGCCGGCGTGCTCGCTTGCCGGCCGGTCGCCGATACCGGCCGGATGAGCATGCACGGCTACGGCGCCGCCATCGATCTCAACCTCGACGTCTCCGACTACTGGCTGTGGCAGAAGAAGACCGATCCGATCCCCTACAAGAACCGCATGCCGCAGGAGATCGTCGACGTGTTCGAGCGCCACGGCTTCGTGTGGGGCGGCAAGTGGTATCACTACGACACCATGCACTTCGAGTACCGGCCCGAGCTGGTGCGCCCGCAGGCTGCCACATCGAGGTGACGTGCCTCCGCCTCACCCCACCACGCCGGCGGCGCGAAGCTGCGCGATCTCGTCGGCCGAGCGCCCCAGCACCTCGCGCAGCACCTCGTCGGTGTGCTGGCCGAGCCGCGGCGGCGCCCGCTCGTAGACCGGCGGCGTGCCGGCGAGCCGAAGCGGCGACGCCACCGTGCCCACGGTGCCGCCGTCGTCGCGCGACAGATCGACCCGCATGCCGCGGTGCTGCACCTGCGGATCGGCGAACACCTGGGCGTAGTCGTTGATCGGCCCGCACGGCACGCCGCGCGCCTCCAGCGCCGTGATCCAGGCGGCCGTGGTCCGCTCGCGCAGCGTGCGGGCGATCTCGGCGGTGAGCGCGTCGCGCCCGAGGATGCGCCCCGTCACCGTGACGTAACGCGCATCGGCCGCGAGGTCGGGCCGCTCCAGCGCCTCGCAGCAGCGCTGCCACTGCGTGTCGTTGCCGACCGCCAGCACCACATGGCCGTCGGCGGTGGCGAACACCTCGTAGGGCACCAGGCTCGCATGGGCGTTGCCGTAGCGGTGCGGCACCTGCCCGGAGGCGAAGAAGCCCGTCACCTGGTTGCCGCCGAGCGCCACAATGCAGTCGAGCAGCGCCATGTCGATGTACTGGCCGCGCCCACTGACGCCGCGGTGGCTCAGCGCCGCCAGAATGGCGATCGAGGCGTACATGCCGGTGAGCACGTCGGCGATGGCGATGCCGACCTTCTGCGGGCCGCCGCCGGGACGGTCGTCGCGCTCGCCCGTGATGCTCATCAGCCCGCCCTGCCCCTGGAACACGAAATCGTAGCCGGGCTTGTGGGCGTACGGGCCGTCCTGGCCGTAGCCGGTGATCGAGCAGTAGACGAGCCCGGGATTGACGGCCGCGAGCGACGCATAGTCGAGACCGTAGCGGGCGAGATCGCCGACCTTGAAGTTCTCCACCACGACGTCGCTGGTCGCGGCGAGCGCCCGCACCAGCGCCTGCCCGTCCGGCTGCGCCAGATCGATGGCGACCGACCGCTTGCCGCGATTGGCGGCGGCGAAATAGGTCGAGTCGCGCGACGGCGCACCGTCCGCGCCGGCGATCCACGGCGGCCCCCAGGCACGGGTGTCGTCGCCGCTGCCGGGGCGCTCCACCTTGATCACGTCGGCGCCGAGATCCGCGAGGTTCTGGGTGCACCAGGGACCGGCGAGCACGCGCGACAGATCGAGCACGCGGAGATGGGAGAGAGCACGGGTCATGGGTCGAGACGGTCCGGATGAAGCAGTGATCACCATCGCATAGCACAGGGCCGCGGCCGCACGGCGCCGCAGGGCGCCGCGCGTCGCGAGAGGCCGCCTATTGGCTCACGCGGATGTCGGCGCGGGTGACGACGCCGTTCCACTTCTCCATCTCGGCCAGCACGAAGGCGGCGAAGTCGGGCTGCGACAGCGTGCCGGGCTCGGCGCCGAGCTCCTTGAGCTTGGCCTCCGCGGCGGGTGCGCGCAGCGCCTCGCGGACATCGGCCGCGATCTTGGCGAGCACACCCGCCGGCATGCGGGCCGGCGCATAGAGCCCGAACCACGCGGTGGCGTCGAAGCCGGGCACGCCGGCCTCGTCGAGCGTCGGAATGTCGGGCGCCGCCGCGGCCCGCTTCGGGCTGGTGACGCCGAGCGCCCGCAGGCTGCCGGACTGGATGTGGCCGACGACGCCGGGCAGCGAGTCGAACATCATCGGGATGTGGCCGCCGAGCAGATCGTTCAGCGCCGGCGCCGCGCCCTTGTAGGGAACGTGGGTGATCTTGATGCCGGTCTGATAGGCGAACAGCTCGCCCGACAGATGGTTGGCGCCGCCGGTGCCGGCCGAGCCGAAATTGAGCTTGCCGGGCTCGCGCTTGGCCAGCTCGATCAGCTCGCGCACCGTCTTGGCGGGCACCGAGGGATGCACCACCAGCACGTTGGGCACCGAGGCGACCAGCGCGACCGGGGTGAAGTCGGTGCGGGTGTCGTAGCGGAGCTGCTTGAACAGCGACGGGTTGATGACGTGATGGGTCGCCGTCACCATCAGGGTGTAGCCGTCGGCCGCCGACTTGGCGAGCTGCTCGGACCCGATGGTGCCGCTGGCGCCCGGCCGGTTGTCGACCACGACCGACTGGCTCCATTTGGCGGCGAGCTGATCGGCCAGCACCCGCGCCAGGATGTCGGTGGTGCCGCCCGCCGGGAACGGCACGATGATCTTGACCGGCTGGGACGGCCAGCCGGCCGGTGCCGTCTGGCTCGCGGCGGGCTGGCTCGCCGCCGGCGAGGCGGCGACGAGCGACAAGCCGACGAGCGATGCGGCGACCAGCGACACGGCGACGGACGACGACGCCGCGCGAACGGCGGTGAGCAGGCTGATCATGGGGTCTCTCCCTCGAACATTATTGTTGTGAGGCCGCCGGTCCGGCTCGGCCGGCGGTCCTGTGTCAGTGCGGAAACTCGGCCATCGCCTCGCCCTGCGCCACCACGACGCCGTGCTGGTTCTTCACCTCGACGGCCAGCACCGCCCAGCGGCTCTTGCCGGTCTCCTTCTTGGCCGTCACGGTGGCGTGCGGCACGATGGTGTCGCCCGGCTTCACCGGCGCCTTCCAGCGCGTCTCCAGCCGGCGGTGGACGCCGCCGAGCGGATACAGCCAGTCGGTCAGCATGCGGGTGATCAGCCCGAAATTGGTCATGCCGTGCATGATGATGCCGCCGAACTGGGTCTTGCCGAAGTGGCCCTTCATGTACTCGTCGTCCCAGTGCAGCGGATTGTAGTCGAGCGAGGCGTCGCAGAACTCCCGGATGGTCTCGCGGGTCGGCGAGAACGGCGTGCCGGTGACGGTGTGGCCGATCGCGATGGTGTCGAAGCTCATGGGGGTCCTCACATCGGCCGGATGGTCCAGCCGCGGCCGGAGCAGATCACGTCGTCGTTCTGATTGAAGAACACGTTGTCGTGGATCACGAACAGGCGGTCCTTCTTGATGAACTTGTCGAGCGCGCGAGCATCCATCCGGATGGTGTCGCCGGGCCGCGCCGGAACGTTGTAGCTCCACGACTGGCCGGCATTGACGGTGCCGGGGCTGCGCATCCAGTCGTCCATCGGGGTGCAGGCGAACATCAGCAGGATGTGGATGGAGGGCGGCGCGATCAGCCCGCCATAGGGCGACGCCTTGGCGTAGTCCTCGTCCATGTAGAGCGGATGCAGGTCGCCGACCGAGCGGCAGTACGCCTGGATCGCCTCCTTGGTCAGCACGTAGGGGATCGTCTTGCGCGGCGCGCCGGGGACGATGTCGTCCCACACCTTGCGCCGCTTCTCGTCCGTCCAGAAATCGACCGCCACCGCGGCCTGGGCGTTGCTGGTCATGCTGCTCCCGTCGGGCTCCCTCTCGGCTGATCCGCTCGTCTCACGATCCGCGCCGGCGGACCGCGGCGCCTGGTGGCCGGCGCACTCCGCCGTTGGTGCACGCGCCCCCCGCCGTTCGCACCGCCCCGCGTCGGCCACGAGGGCCGCGCACTCCGCCGCGACGATCCGCTTGCCAGGACGGTCGGATCAGCTTATAACCGCCTAGCGAACTTTTTGATCGCTAAGCGAACTCTGGCGGAGGTCCCGGCACGCTGTCAAGGGGCCGCCGCCGCACCGCATGTGGAGCGCCCCATGGCGACGGCCGAGAGCGAGACCTTCGTGCGTGCGCTGGCGCGCGGCCTGCGGGTGGTCGAGGTGCTGGGGCAAGGAGCGCCGCGCCAGACGGTGGCGGCGATCGCCGAGGCGGCCGGGCTGCCACGCAGCGTCGCCAAGCGGTTCGTGATGACGCTCACCGAGCTCGGCTACACGGCGAGCGACGGCAAGCATTTCTGGCTCACCCCGAAGGTGCTGACGCTGGGCCTGTCGTATCTCTACGCGCTGCCGTTCTGGCGCCATGCCCAGCAGGCCGTCGAGGAGCTGTCGGCCGACATCAAGCAGTCCTGCGCCATGTCGGTGCTCGACGGCCACGACATCGTCTACGTGGTGCGGGTGCCGACCTATCGCATCCTGCGCGCCGGGCCGACACTGGGCAGCCGCCTGCCCGCGCATGCGGTGTCGATGGGCCGGGTGCTGCTCGCAGCAGCGCCCCCCGCGGCGCTCGATGCGTATCTCACGAGCGCACCGATCCGCCGCCTCACCCACGCGACCGTGACCGAGCCGGATCGCCTGCGCGCCGCCGTCGAGGCGGTGCGGACCACCGGCGTCGCCTGGGTCGACGCCGAGCTGGACGAGGCGATCTGCGGGCTCGCGGTTCCGGTCCGCGATCCCGACGGCACCGTAGTGGCAGCCCTCAATGTCAGCCTGCCGTCGGGCACCTTCAGCGAGGCGCGGGCGCGGCGCGAGTTCCTGGCCTTGCTGCGCCAGACCGCGGCACGCATCCGCGCCGCCATGTGACGCACGCCGCGGACGGCCCGGCGTCCCACGCGCACGCTCCCCCTCGGCCAAAAAATGCTCTAACTGGAGGCGAGCGCCCCCGCGCCGGCCCGCCGCCCCACCGCGCGGGCCGGCGTCTCGTGGCCGCTTCCCCGCCGAGGACGAAGCCCGTGCCGACGAGCCCCGCCCCGCCGCCGACCGATCCGCCGCCCGCATCCGGGGTCCCGGCCGGCCCGCCACCCGCCGGCACACCCCCGGCCCGGCCGGCCTTCCTGGTGGTGTTTCCCTCGATCATGCTGCCGATGTTCCTCGCCGTGGTGGACCAGACCATCGTGGCGACGGCGCTGCCGGCGATCGCCGCCTCGACCGGCGCCATCGAGCGCGCGCCGTGGATCGTCGTCGCCTATCTGATCGCCGCCACCGTGGCGGCGCCGCTCTACGGCCGGCTCGGCGATTCGTTCGGCCGGCGACGGATGCTCCAGATCGCGCTCGTGGTGTTCCTCGTCACCTCGCTCCTGTGCGCGGCGGCGCCGACCATCGAGCTCCTCACCGTGGCCCGCGTGCTCCAGGGGCTCGGTGGCGGCGGCCTGATGACGCTGTCGCAGGCGCTGATCGGCGAGGCGGTGCCGCCGCGCGAGCGCGCCCGCTATCAGGGCTGGATCGCCACCGTGGCGGTGACCGCCAACAGCTTCGGCCCGGTGGTGGGCGGGCTGCTCACCGAGCATTTCGGCTGGCGCGCGATCTTCCTGGTCAACCTGCCGGTCGCGCTGGTGGCGCTGTGGCTGGCGCGGCGGCTGCCGGCGGGCGCCGCGCAGCGGCTGCCGTGGCGCGCCGATCCCGGCGGGCTCGTGCTGTTCGCCGTGCTGGTGACGACGACGCTGCTGTCGCTGGAGCAGGTGCAGCGGGCGAACGTGGCGGCGCTGCCGGCCGCCGGGGCGCTCCTCGCCGCCGCGGCGCTGGCGCTGGTGCTGCTCATCGTGCACGAGCGCCGCACCCCCTCGCCGCTCATCCCGCTCGCCCTGCTGCGGCAGCCGGCGATCTGGCGCAGCGACGCGATGGCGGCGTGCCACGGCGCCGCGCTGGTGTCGCTCATCACCTTCCTGCCGGTGTTCCTCCAGGTGGTGCGCGGCGCCTCGCCGTCCGCCACCGGCCTGCTGCTGGTGCCGCTCACCATCGGGATCGGCACCGGCTCGCTCCTCACCGGGCGGCTGGTGGCGCGGACCGGGCGCACCACCGTGTTTCCCGCCGTCGGGCTGGTGCTCGCCACCGTCAACCTGCTGGTGCTCGCCATGTGGGCCGACATGCTCGCCATGCCGGCGCTCGCCGCCCTGATGCTGTGGAACGGGCTGTGCATGGGCACGGTGATGGGTGTGGTGCAGGTGATGGTGCAGAGCGCCGCCGGCCCGCTGCGCCTCGGCGAGGCCGCCGCCTCGGTGCAGTTCTCGCGCTCGATCGGGGCCGGGCTCGGCACCGCGCTGGTCGCGACGGTGCTGTTCGGGGCGCTGGCGCTGCGCGATCCGGAGGCCGTGCAGGTGCTGTCCGCTCTGGTGCATCGGACGCCGGCGACGGGCGGCGGCACGATCGCCTCGGCGGTGGTGCAGGCCGAGATCCGCGACGCCTTCCGGGCGGTGTTCGTGGCCATCGCGGCGTTCTCGACCGTCGGCTTCGTGCTCGCTCTCACCAATCCGCTGCGGCGGATCTGAGCAGCGCCGGCCGGCGGCCGGGAGAGGAACTTTTTACCGACGGCGTGGTTGTCTGGCGGCTGCACCGGCAGGCACAAACAGGCATCGCGTGCTCGATCCTTTCGACGATCCCAACGGCTGCGGAGGAGCGATCGCCTCGCCCGAGGCAGCGCCGGCGGCGGCCGGCTTCCCCAACGACGGCAGCGAAACCGGGCGCCTGATACGGGCGATCGACTGGGCTGCGACACCGCTCGGCCCGATCGACCAGTGGTCGCCCATCCTGCGCGCCGCCGTGACGCTGATCCTGCCGTCGCGCGCCCAGATCGTGATGTTCTGGGGACCCGAGTTCGTCGCCCTCTACAACGATGCCTATGCGCCGACGATCGGGTACAAGCATCCGCGGGCCCTGGGCCGCCCGGCGCGGGAGAACTGGGCCGAGCTGTGGGACGATCTCGAACCGCTGCTCCAGCGCGCCCGCGCGGGCGAGACGGTGGTGGCGGCCGACCGCCCATTCGTGATCGAGCGCAACGGCTTTCTCGAATCGGTGTGGTTCGACATCTCCTACTCGCCGGCCCGCGGCGAGGACGGCACCGTCGAAGGCGTCGTCTGCGTGGTCTCGGAGACGACCGAGCGGGTGCTGGCGGTGCAGCGGCTGGCGCATCTCGCCGCGACGTTGGAGGAGCAGGTCGCCGAGCGCACGCGGGAGCGCGATCGCGCCTGGAACAACGCCCAGGATCTGCTGGCCGTGATCGGCGACGACGGCGTCATCCGGGCCGCCAATCCGGCCTGGCAGACGGTGCTCGGCCGCCGGGCGGACACCGTGGTGGGACGGCGCCTGGTCGACCTGATCCATCGCGCCGATCGCGCCGCCCTTCACGGCCACCGGGCCCGCCTGGACGCCGGCGAACGACTCGCCTGGGAATCGCGCTGCCTGCACCGGGACGGCTCGTTCCGCTGGATCGGCTGGCGCGCCTCGTCCGAGGCTGGACTGATCTATGCCACAGGCCGCGACATCACCCGCCAGCGGGAGCAGGCCGCCGCGCTGGAGCGATCCGAGACGTATCTGCGCTCGATCTTCGAGACGAGCTATCAGTACCAGGGCCTGCTGACGCCCGACGGCATGCTGCTCGACGCCAATCCGACCTCGCTGGCCGGCATCGGGGCCCGCCGCGACGACGTGCTCGGACGGCCGTTCTGGGAGACTCCTTGGTTCTCCGGGACGCCCGGCATGGCGGACGAGATCGCCGCCACGATCCCTCGCGTGGCGGCCGGCGAGTCGATCCGGCGCGAGATGGTGCTCGACCTGCCGATCGGCCGTCGCGTGCTCGACTTCTCGCTGCGGCCGATGCACGACTCCGCCGGCCGGATCATCGCCCTCGTGCCCGAGGCCGTGGACGTCACCGAGCGGCGCGCCGCCGAGGATCAGCTCCGGCAGGCGCAGAAGATGGAGGCGGTCGGCCAGCTCACCGGCGGCATCGCCCACGACTTCAACAATCTCCTCACCGGCATCATCGGCAGCATCGACATCCTGCGCCGCCGGATCGCGGCCGGCCGCACCGACGACCTCGACCGCTTCTTCGAGGCAGCGGTCGGATCGGCCCATCGGGCCGCCGGGCTCACCCACCGGCTGCTCGCCTTCTCGCGCCGCCAGTCGCTCGATCTGAGGCCGATCGACGTCGACGCACTGATCGCCGGCATGGGCGACCTGCTGCACCGGACCCTCGGCGAGCAGATCAGGTTGCAGGTGGTTCGCCACGATGGCACCTGGCCGGCGCAAGGAGACCCCAACCAGACCGAGAGCGCGTTGCTGAACTTCGCCATCAATGCCCGCGACGCCATGCCGGACGGCGGCACGCTGACCATCGCGGCCGCCAACGTCACCCTGGACGAGACGGCGGCTCTGCGG
Organism: Rhodoplanes sp. P11; assembly: GCF_964266735.1. NCBI lineage: Bacteria > Pseudomonadati > Pseudomonadota > Alphaproteobacteria > Hyphomicrobiales > Nitrobacteraceae > Rhodoplanes > Rhodoplanes sp. P11. The sequence goes on along the minus strand of NZ_CAXWGY010000001.1, from coordinate 1,110,932 downwards.
ATCGGGACGACGCCCGGCGACTATGTGGTGCTGCGGGTGATCGACACCGGCATCGGCATGGAGAAGGACGTGCTGGAGCGCGTCTTCGATCCGTTCTTCACCACCAAGCCGATCGGCCAGGGCACCGGGCTCGGGCTGTCGATGGCGTACGGCTACGCCAAGCAGGCGCGCGGCCATCTCCAGGTCGACAGCGCGGTCGGCCGCGGCACCACCGTGACGCTCTATCTGCCGCGCGCCGACGCCCCGGCCGTGCCGGCGGCGCCGATCGAGACCAGCGCCGCCCCGGCCGACGGCGAGGCCGTGCTGGTGATCGAAGACGACGCCGCCGTGCGGCAGACCGTGGTCGAGGTGCTGCGCGAGCTCGGCTACGAGGCGCTGGAGGCGATGGACGGCCGCGGCGCGCTGGTGATCCTCGATTCGAACCGTAGGATCGACCTCTTGATCACCGATGTCGGCCTGCCCGGGCTCAACGGCCGCCAGGTCGCAGAGATGGCACGCCAGCGCCGCCCCGGCCTGAAGGTTCTGTTCATCACCGGCTATGCGGGCGAGGCGGCGGCACGCGGCGATTTCCTCGCCCCCGGCATGGAGCTGATCACCAAGCCGTTCGCCGTTCCGGCGCTGGCAGCACGCATCCGCGCCATCATCGAGCGACCCGCCGCCGGACCCGCGGAGGCGTGAGCCGCGGCGGCACGGCCCGTGGCCGGGCCGGCCATGTGGCGGCGCGCCGGCGATCAGTGGTGAGCGCCCTCGGGCGGCTGGCTCAGCCGGTCCACATAGGCGATGCCGATCGCCGAGAGAATGAACACGCAGTGGATGATCGTCTGCCACATCACCCCGGTCTCGGTCAGCGTGCCGCGGCCGGAGGCGAGCGCGCCGGCCTCGATGAAGGTGCGCAGCAGATGGATGGACGAGATGCCGATGATCGCCATCGCGAGCTTGATCTTCAGCACGCTGGCATTGACGTGGCTCAGCCATTCCGGCTGGTCAGGGTGCCCTTCGAGGCCGAGACGCGACACGAAGGTCTCGTAGCCGCCGACGATCACCATGATGAGCAGGTTCGAGATCATCACCACGTCGATCAGGCCGAGCACGACCAGCATGATCTGGAGCTCGGAGAAGCTGAATGCGTGGGTGACGAGGTGCCACAGCTCCTTGAGGAACAGGAACACGTAGACGCCCTGGGCCACGATGAGGCCGATATAGAGCGGGAGCTGGAGCCAGCGCGAGCTGAAGATGAGCATCGGAAGCGGCCGCAGCTCGCGCGGCAGCGGCGGATGGGGTTGGGTCATGCGGCGAGGTCTCGCGGGTTCGGTGTCCGAAGGCACGGCCGCCGGCGGCGGTCCGTGGCGGACACGGGACACCAGAGTACAATGGCGGCCGCATGACGGTCCGATGGACGCATCGCCGCAGGTGGGCGTTCGAAGCGATGGCGAGCAGCGCCCTGGCCGGCGCCGGCCGCCCACCCTGCCGAGGTGACACGAGCCCCGCCCGTCGCGCCCGGTGGCCGGCCGCCCACCGGACGACGACCGACCGGACGACGACCGACCGGGCGAGGACCGCCCCGGACGGAGCCGGGGCGCGCCGTCAGCGCGAGAACTTCTTGTACTTGAGGCGATGCGGGATGATCGAGTCGGTGCCGAGCCGCCGCATCTTGTCCGTCTCGTAGTCCTGGAAGTTGCCCTCGAACCACTCGACGTGGCTGTCGCCCTCGAAGGCCAGGATGTGGGTGGCGATGCGGTCGAGGAACCAGCGATCGTGGCTGATGATCACGGCGCAGCCGGCGAAGTCCTCCAGCGCCTCCTCCAGCGCCCGCAGGGTGTCGACGTCGAGATCGTTGGTCGGCTCGTCGAGCAGCAGCACGTTGGCGCCCGACTTGAGCATCTTGGCGAGATGCACGCGGTTGCGCTCGCCGCCCGACAGGTTGCCGACCTTCTTCTGCTGGTCGGCGCCCTTGAAGTTGAAGGCGCCGCAATAGGCGCGGCTGTTGACCTCGCGCTTGCCCAGCATCAGCACGTCGAGGCCGCCGGACAGCTCCTCCCACACGGTCTTCTTGGGATCGAGCGAGTCGCGCGACTGGTCGACATAGCCGAGCTTGACCGACTCGCCGATCTCGATGGTGCCGGCGTCGGGCTGCTCCTGGCCGGTGATCATGCGGAACAGCGTCGTCTTGCCGGCGCCGTTGGGGCCGATCACGCCGACGATGCCGCCCGGCGGCAGCTTGAAGGTGAGGCCGTCGATCAGCAGCTTGTCGCCGAACGCTTTCGACAGGTTCTCGAACGCGATGACGTTCTGGCCGAGCCGCTCGGCCACCGGGATGACGATCTGGGCGGTCTGCGGCGCCTTCTCGTTGGCCTTGGCGAGCAGCTCCTCGTAGCGCTGATAGCGCGCCTTGGACTTGGCCTGCCGCGCCTTGGGCGAGGCCGCGATCCACTCCTGCTCGCGCGCCAGCGTCTTCTGGCGGGTCTCCTCCTCGCGGCCCTCCTGCTCCAGGCGCTTCTGCTTCTGCTTGAGCCAGGACGAGTAGTTGCCCTCGTAGGGGATGCCGCGGCCGCGATCGAGTTCGAGAATCCAGCCGGTCACGTTGTCGAGGAAGTAGCGGTCGTGGGTGACGATCAGGATGGCACCCGGATAGCTGCGCAGATGGCCTTCCAGCCAGTTCACCGTCTCGGCGTCGAGATGGTTGGTGGGCTCGTCGAGCAGCAGCAGCTCGGGCTGCTCCAGCAGCAGCCGGCACAGCGCGACGCGGCGCCGCTCGCCGCCCGAGAGCTTCTCCACGCCCCAGTCGTCGGGCGGGCAGCCGAGCGCGTCCATGGCCTGCTCGACCTGCGAGTCGAGGTCCCACAGGTTCTGGCTGTCGATCTTGTCCTGGAGCGCGGCGGCCTCCTCGGCGGTGTCGTCCGAGTAGTCCATCATCAGCGCGTTGTAGCGGTCGATGATCGCCTTCTTGGCGGCGACGCCAAGCATGACGTTCTCGCGCACCGTCAGGTCCGGATCGAGCTGCGGCTCCTGCGGCAGGTAGCCGACGCGGGCGCCCTCCGCCACCCAGCCGTCGCCGGTGTAGTCCTTGTCGATGCCGGCCATGATGCGCAGAAGCGTCGACTTGCCGGCGCCGTTGACGCCGAGCACACCGATCTTGGCGTCCGGGTAGAAGGACAGGTGAATGTTGTCGAGCACCTTGCGGTTGCCCGGATAGGTCTTGGACAGACCTTGCATGTGGTAGATGAACTGCCGGGCCATCGCGGCTCGCCCTCGTCTCGGGTTGTCGGGATTCGTGGCTGATGTAGCGACCGCCGCGGTTCAGGGCAAGGCGGCGGTCTGCCGGGACGGTCCCCGGGCCGCCCGTGGCACAGCCTCGCGCCCCGCCGGCCCGGCGGCCCCGCCGAACGCCCCTGCCCGAGCGTGATCCACCTCACGAACGGACCTCGCCGCCCCCCGCACCAATCGACAAGTCCGGATCGGAGTAACGGTCGTGTCGTCGCCATCACCCGTCACGTCTAGTCTTTGCGGCTCGGCCGGTATTCTGTGCCGATGCGGACGGAAAGCCGGGGTCGACTGTAACCGTCCGGTAACGGTGCCCCACGAAGTCGCACTCAGCCCGGAAAATGAACGCAGTTTTAACGATTATGGCCGAGAAAAAGCTCTACAGCGGTCCATGAATGCGCCGTCCGCACGCCGGATCAGGATCGCCCCAACCGTGGAGCGTGTCATGAACGCCTCCAGTTCCTCGGGTCCCTCGCTCACCACCACGCTCGTGTCGGTGGCGCGATCGATCCTGTCCGACCTCTTCCACCCCTATCGCCCCGAGCGCCACTACATGCGCGGTCCCGGGCCGAAATGGCGCGAGAAGAACCTGGTCAACATCGTGGTGATCCGCCCCGACCGCAGCATGCGGTCGACGCCCGCCCGCATCCGCATCCGGATCTGACAGGAAGGCCCGGCGACCGACCGCGCGGTCCGCGACCGGCCGCGCGCCCCCTTCGGTGCGCCACGCGAACGAATTCCCTTGCTCCCCGGCCGACCTCGCGATAGCGCGGTTCCTCCTGCCGACGCCCTGCCAGGGAGCCCCGTCCCATGCGCCGCCGCTGCGCCGTCCTCGACGACTATCAGAAGGTGGCGCTGACCAGTGCCGATTGGTCGGCGGTCATGGCCGACGTCGACGTCACGGTGTTCGATACGCCGTTCGCATCCGCCGCCGATGCCGCCCGGGCGCTGGCGCCGTTCGACATCGTCTGCGCCATGCGCGAGCGCACGCCGTTCCCGCCCGAGCTGATCGCGGCATTGCCGAATCTGAAGTTGCTGATCACCACCGGCATGGCCAACAGCGCCATCGATGTTCCGGCGGCGCGGGCGCGCGGCGTCACGGTCTGCGGCACCGGCGCCGTCGGCACCCCCACGGCCGGCATCGTGTTCGGGCTGATCCTGGAGCTGACCCGCCGGATTGGCTACGAGAACGCCCGCATGAAGGCTGGCGCCGCCCTCCAGGAGACCATCGGCGACGACATCGAGGGCAAGACCCTCGGGATTCTCGGCCTCGGCAAGCTCGGCACCCGGGTCGCCGCCATCGCCCGGGCCTTCGGCCTGTCGGTCGTCGCCTGGAGCCAGAACCTCACCGCCGAGACAGCGGCCGCCGCCGGCGCCACCCGGGTCGACCGCGACGCGCTGTTCGCGGAGAGCGACATCCTCACCCTGCATGTCCGCCTGTCGGAGCGCACGCGCGGCCTCGTCGGCGCCCGCGAGATCGGCCTGATGAAGCCGTCCGCGCTGCTGATCAACACGGCGCGCGGCCCGATCGTCGACGAGGCGGCGCTGGTCGCGGCGCTGCGCGACGGCCGCATCGCCGGCGCCGGGCTCGACGTCTACGACGTCGAGCCGCTGCCGGTCGACCATCCGTTCCGGTCGCTCGCCAACGTGGTGACCACCCCGCATCTCGGCTACGTCACCCGCCAGAACTACGCGCGCTACTTCGGCGACACCGTGGAGAATATCCGCGCCTTCCTGGACGGGGCGCCGGTCCGCGTGCTGGGCGGCTGAGCGCGGCGCGAGTTCTTGCTGCATCGCGATAAGGCGCCCTCGCCGGGCGCTCTGCTCATCGTTTCGGCAAGATACCGGCGCGACGGAGCCGAGCGGCCCAGACCTGTCGTCGCGCTCCATCGAACAGATCAGACACGCTTCTGAAGAATGTCTGCCGCTCTCGATTTCGTGAACGCAATTTAACGATCCTATACTTTCATCGACCCGAGGCCATCGTCACCTCTTCTTCGTGATATCGCTCGCCCCGCATGCCGCAATCCTGCCGGATTTTGGAAGAGCTTGCCTTGCCGGCTCTTTGTCTGTATGGGGTCGCACCATCGCACGGACGCGGAGGATGCATGCGGACAGTGAAATTCGCCGGGGCGGCGGCGCTCGCCTGCGTGGGCCTGACGCTGGTCTCGGCGGAGCTGATCCGGACCGCGGTCGGCCAGCAGCTCCAATCCGCCCGTCTCGATTCCACCCGTCTCGACTCCGCCCGTGTCGATTCCGCCCAGCCCGCCGCCACCCGGGTGGCGCTCGCATCGGGCCATGCCGCCGGCCCGAACGGTGACCGTGGCGCCACCGCCGAGGCGCTGGCGCGGCCCGTGAACGGCTCGCCCGGCCAGGGCCTCGTCGAGGGCACGGCCGAGCAGGCCGGCCCGCGGCTCGCCCTGGTGATCGGCAACGCGGCTTATCCGGATGGTGATGCGCCCCTGGCGGCAGCGGTCGCCGATGCCCGGATGGTCGCCGACACCCTGCGCCGACGCGGCTTCGACGTCGAGCTGGGCGAGAATCTCAGCAAGCCGGCGATGGAGCGCGCCGTCGAGCGGTTCCAGGGCAAGCTGGTGCCCGGCGCCACCGCGCTCCTGTACTACAGCGGCCACGGCGCCCAGATCGGCCGCGAGAGCTTCCTGATCCCGGTCTCCGCCCAGATCTGGCGGCCCGAGGATGTCCGCCGCGACGCCGTGAGCCTGGAGCCGCTGGTCGCCGAGATGAGCGCCCGCGGCGCCGCTCGCAAGCTGGTGGTCGTCGACGCCGCCCGCCGCAATCCGTTCGAACGCCGCCTGCGCGGCTTCTCGTCCGGCCTCGCCCCGATCGCCGGGCCGGAAGGCACGCTGGTCCTCTACGCGGTGGCGCCCGGCAAGGTCGCCGACCAGACCGGCGACGGCCCCAGCGTCTTCGCCCGCGAGCTGGTCGCCCAGCTCGGCGCCGCCGGGCTGACGGTCGAGCAGGCGTTCAACCGCACGCGGCTCGCGGTCGCCCGCGCCACGGGCGGCGCCCAGGTACCGGCCGTGTTCTCGGCCATGACGGACGAGTTCTCCTTCGATCCGCCGGCCGAGCAGCCGGCCCCGACCCGCCAGAGCGCCCGCTGAGCCCGACGGTACGCTGAGCCGCCCGCGTGGCGCCCTTGGCTCCCGCGGACGGCGAGACCGCCGCACCGCATTGCGGACCATCCTTTCGCCTTTGAATTGTTGATGCGGATCGCGGAGGAGCCTATATGGGCGCCATCCCCGCGAACTATCCTCGTGGCCGGAGGGCGTCGCGCGACGCCCCGGGGACCGGCCGTCGCCCGATGTCACCGGAGATCGAATGGGCCGCTTCAAGGACAACGACCTGGAGGACCGCCGCGGCAATGCGGTCGCCGCCAAGAAGGCGCTTCTGGATAAATTTCGCACCGCGACGGCCGATCCGGCGCTGGAGCAGCGACGGGCCGCCCTGGAGGCCGAGCGGCTCGCCCGCAAGGCCGAACGCGACGCCGTACGGGCGAAGCGCGAGGCGGAGGCTGCCGAGAAGGCCCGCATCGCCGCCGAGGCGGCCGAGAAGGCCCGCCGCGAGGCCGAGGAGATCGCCGCCCGCGAGGCGGCCGAGCGAGCCGAGCGCGAGGCGCTGGAAGCCGCCGAGGCCGCCGAGGCCGAGGCCGCCCTCAAGGCGGCTCAGAAGGCCGCCCGCGACGCCCGCTATGCGGCCCGCAAGGCGGCCAAGAAGGAGCGCCGGAAGGGCGGCGGCTACTGACCCGGGTGGCGCCACCGGCCGGTGGCGGCCCCGCCGATCGAGACCGGCCCACGGCCGGGCTCGCCCGGAGCGATCGGCGCGACGCGCCGGGACATCCACTTGCGCGACGCATCAGGGCGGTCCGCCGTGGGCACGGCTCGCCGCGCCCGCGGCCCACATGACAGTGGACAGCCGCCCGGCCCGGCCGCCTTTTCTTGACGCTTCTCGTCGAATCGCGCGGTCATCCGAGGTACGATGAGGTGCGGCGTGGCCGTTGGTCGCGCGCGGGTGATTATTCCGCCCGGCAGCCGCAGACGTTCGCGTCTAATTTGGATTGTCGATTTTGGACCATGCGATGACCCGATCCGCCGATCGACGTCCGCCGTCTCCGGCGGGCTGGCGGCCCGCCTGGTCGTCCCGCATGGTCGCCCCGCCCGGTCACCCCGCCGCTGCCGACCTCCCGCCTGCATCCCGACGCGCCGTCCTCGCGGCGGAGCGTCACGCCATCGCCGATCGCGCACCAGGAGTGTTCCATGTCCGATCCCATCACGCCGAAGCCCACGCCCTCCGTCGAGCCGTCGTCCGCAGCGCCCGCCGATCCGGTCCTCGGCCCGCGCCCCGGTGAGACGCCGCGCAGCGCCGGTCTCGGCACCTCCGGCCCCGGCAGCTCCGGCGGCAGCACGCCGCCGCGCCGCGAGCCGCCGACCACCATCGTCGACAAGGCCATCGAGACGATCAAGGCCTACGCCCAGTATGTGTGGGCCGACATGCGGGTGCTGCTCGTCGAGATCAAGGCGCCGTTCGTGAAGTTCGCCACCAAGCAGAAGAACTTCCTGATCGGCCTGGTGATCTTCATCCTGCTGCTGCTCTGGCTGTTCTGATCCTCGCCGTCGCAGCCACACGATCGTCGGCGCGCCACCGCGCGCCGACCTGCCGTCGCCCGCGCAGCTCCGAATTGGACGCTCAGCGGCGCCGGAAGCCCTCGCGGATCGAGTCCATCCGGTTGGTGCCGCCACTGCCCCAGGCCGGCGGCGTCTCGTCGATCTCGCACACCGCGCTGCCGATCGGCACGATGATCCCGCTGTCGTTGTCGAACTGCATCTCCGGACAGCGGCCGTCACGGCCCGGCGCCAGCCGGATCGACCCGACATGGCTCACCTGCCGCTCGACCGGCGCGGTGGAGAGGAGCTGACGGATCGGCCCGTCGAAGGTGCGATCGGCGATCGTCGCCATCGCCATCATCACGACGAACGCGACGCAGATCAGCACCACCCGGCGAGCCTGAGCGGCTTTCTTCGCGACGGGCGGACTGCGCCTCGGCATGGCGATCGGATTCCCTGATACGAGATCCGGCTGATCGACGCGGCGGTCATTCCAGACGCCGCGAAGCGGCTGTCCCGAATCCAGCCGAGAGCTCGACGCTTGCCGCTGGATTCCGGGTTCGCGGCTTCGCCGCGCCCCGGAATGACGGCGACCTGATCACCCGGACGCGCTACGAGACCACGCCTCAGCTTCGAGACCAGCCGTCAACAGGCGGTTAACCGCGGCCGCGGCCGAACGTCGCCCGCCCTGCTGCGCGCCGCCGCCGGCGCGCGTCAGGCGATCCGCGCGACACCCGGGCAAGCCGCGAGCACCGCCGCGATTCCCGGCTCGTCCATCAGGCCGAAGGCGGTGGAGAGCGCATCCGCGGTCGTCGCATCGTCGGCCGTCACGGTGACGCGGCGAGTCGGGCCGGCGCAGCCGCCGCTGCGGGGGTCGAGCAGATGGTTGCAGCGCCCCGCGGGATCGAAGCGGAAGCCCGCCGCCGCCGAGGTCGCCACCGCCCGGTCGACGACGTCGATCACTTGCCGCGGCATCGCCGCGCGCGGCGTCGCCGTGTCGCTCCCCTCCGCCGGCTCGATGGCGACGCGCCAGGGTCGGCGCCCGGGCCGATCGCCGATCGCCCGGATCTCGCCCATGTCGACCAGCGCATGCGAGAGGCCCGCGTCGCGGAGCAGCGCGACGACGCGATCGGTGACGAAGCCCTGGGCGATGCCGTTGAGCGTCAGCGCCATGCCGCGCCGCGCGAAGGCGATGCGGTCACGGCCGTGGCGCAGCCCGTCCCAACCGACCCGCTCCAGCGCCTCGTGCAGCACGGCGGCGGGCGGCGGGCCGGCCTGCGGTCCGTTCGTCGCGAAATGATCCGCATAGCACCGCCACAGGGGTTGCACGGTCGGATCGAAGACGCCGCCGGTGAGGCGAACGACGTCGTCGCAGCGCGCCAGCAGCGTCACCAGCTCGGGCGGCGGCGCCACCAGCGTGCCGGTGCGGTTCAGCTCCGCCACCGCCGAATCGTCGCGATAGAGGCTGAACACCGCTTCGAGCCGGCGCATCTCGGCGACCGACGCGGCGACCAGCCGCTCGGCCACGGCGCGGTCCGGATGATGAATCCGCAGGCTCGCCACGGCGCCAAGCGCGATGCCGGTCCAGGTGACCGGCGCAAGGTCTTCCGGCACGCCATCGCCTGGTCGGCCGACGCCGGACCACGCCGGCCGCGGCAGCAGGGCGACGCCGGCGACGGCGGCCGCGATGGCGAGCACCCGACGACGGGTCGGCCGGGCCAGCGGGACATCAATGCGCATGGGCACGGCTTCCATCGGTCACTCCTGCGGGCGGCAGGCCGGCCTGCGGCGCTTCGGTCGCGGCGCCTTCGGCGGCCTCGCCCAGCACATAGTCGCGCGGGATCTCGGCGAAGGCGACGACGCGGCCGCCGTTCTCGCCCACGAACCGCTCGGCGGCGGCCCGCGTCGCGAACGGCACCGTCTCGGGCGCCCCCATGCCGCCGCGCTGGCGGCTGCCGATCACGAACACCGCCTTGCGGGCCTCGACCCAGTTGTCGGCCCCCGGGCTGTCCCAGCTCGGCGCCCGCCCCATGTCGGAGACGTAGACGGCGCGGATGTCGCGCGGCTCGTCGGGCATCATCGTGAAGGCGACGGCGTCGCGGGCCGAGGAGAACCACACCGGGTCGATGCGGCTGTCGAGCAGGATCTGCGCCTTCGGCCCCGGATGCTCCAGCACGTTCATGCCGCAGTAGCGCCCGATCGCCGCGGCGGTGAGCGCCTGCGGGGGCGGCGGCGGCGCAGCGGCGCGCTCGTTGCAGCCGGCGAGCGCGAGCACGATCAGCGGGGCGGCGGCGAGAACGAGACGGCGCATCGTCACAGCTCCCTGCGGGCGAACAGAAGGGTGGCGATACCGAGCGGCACCGCGACCCAGGCGGCGAGCGCGGCGACCAGCACGGCCGGACCGAGCGACACCGTGCCGCCGAGCCCCGCCATGCCGGAGAACAGGCTGACATTGGCGAAGCCGGTGAGATTGAGCAGGCGATAGACGTCGGTGGGATTGAACAGCAGCGCCGTTTCCACGGCGCCGGCGCCGATGCGGGCGCCCTGGTCGGCGACCAGGAGACCGAGCAGCGCCAGGTCGAAGACGACGACGAACACCAGCCACAGGCAGATCGCCACCGCGGCCGCCGCCGCCCGGCTGCGGGCGAGCGCACTGGCGCAGCTTCCGATCGCCACGAAGGCGGCGCCGAGCAGAACCGAGGCCCCCGTCATGGCCGCGAAGGCTTGCCAGCTCTGGCGGTCCACCTCGGCGGTCGCCAGCACGGCGAGCGCCGCCGCCCCGAAGCCGATCAGCGTGGCGATCGCCAGCACGGCGAGATGGCCGAGAAACTTGCCCAGCACGATCTGCCAGCGCGCCACCGGATAGGTGAGCAGCAGCAGCATGGTGCCGCGCTCGATCTCGCCCACCAGGGCATCGTGCGAGATCAGCAGCGCGATCAGCGGCAGCAGCAGGATGCCGAGGCTCGACAGCGACACCACGACGATATCGAGGGGGGCGACGCCCACCGTGCCGGTCGGCGTCGCGCCCACCAGCGTCAGGCTGAGCGCGAGCGCGCCGAGCAGCAAGGTGGCGGCGACGACCCAGCGGTTGCGCACCGACTCCAGCAGCTCCTTGCCGGCGATGACGACGAGGCTTCTCATCGCAGACCCTCCCGATCCTGCCCGCGCGCCAGGAAGTGGGCGTACAGCTCGTCCACGGTGGGCACCGCGACCTCGACGTCGCGGATCGCGCCCTCCCCGGCGGCGACGCGGCGTAGCAACGCCATCTTGTCGTCCGGCGCGCAGGTGAGATCGAAGGCGTGACCGTTGACCCGGGCGCCCTCGCGGCGCAGCCAGTCGGGCGCCGTGGCCGGCTCCTCGACGGTGACGCGCACCCGGATCGGCAGCCGCGCCAGGCGGCGCAGCTCGGCGAGCGAGCCGCTCGCCAGCACGCGGCCGCGATCGAGGATGACGACGCGATCGGCGACGCCTTCGAGCTCGCTCAGCGCGTGCGTCGAGATCAGCACGCCGGCGCCGTCGCGGGCGAGGCTTCGCACCAGGCCGTAGAGGCTGCCGCGCAGCGCCGGATCGAGGCCGGAGGTCGGCTCGTCGAGCAGCAGCAGCGCCGGCTGCGCCAGCAGGGCCTGGGCGAGGCCGAGCCGCTGGCGCATGCCCTTCGACCAGGTGCCGACGCGGCGGTCGGCCGCCTCGGCGAGCCCGACGACGCCGAGCAGGCGGTCGACCTCGCCGGCCGGCTCGCCCTTGAGCCGCGCATAGAAGCCCAGCAGCTCGCGCCCGGTGAGCGCCGGGTTGAAGGCGACGTTCTCGGGCAGGAAGCCGATGTGGCGCCGTGCCGCCGGATCGCGCGCCGCCGGATCGGCGCCGAGCACCGCGACGCGGCCGGCGCTCGGCCGGATCAGCCCGAGCATCAGCTTCATCAGCGTGGTCTTGCCGGCGCCGTTGTGGCCGACGAGCGCGACGCACTCGCCGGCCTGCGCCGCCAGCGACACGTCGCGCACCGCCTCGACCGGCCCGTAGCGCTTGGCGACCGCGACGACATCGACGATGCGCCCGCCGGCCGTTCTCTCCGTGCTCATGGCATCCTCGTGGGAACCGGCCCGGTGCCGGCGCGTCCATCGGTCGCGACGGAGCCCGTCGCGGCGGAGCCGCCGGCGGCCGCCTCCACCGGGGGCTTCATCAACGGCCGGCTGTCGACGACGCCGCCCGGATAGAGCGCCGGAAACTGCGACTGCGCCCAGCGCAGCATCTGCACGGCCGGGCTGGCGACCAGGATCTTGGCGGCCGGCGCCGTCCACAGCACCTTGTCGACGACGTCGTTCGGCCGATAGGCGGTGTCGGCGATGCCGTCGCCGTCGAGATCGAAGCCGGGATTGTCGCTCCAGTGATTGCCGCGACCGTCCTTCGACCAGTCGAGCGCGCGGGTGCCGACATACTTGACCTGATGACGGTTGCGCACGAAGGCGTTGCCGACGATCTCGTTGCGCTCCGAGCCCGCCGTGAAGTGGATGCCGATCTCGCAGCCCTCGAAGTGGTTGCCGTTGAAGCGGTTGGCGTTGGCGTTGTAGATGAACACGCATTTCTCCGGCCCGGCGCGCCGTACCAGCCCCGAGCTCTCCCGTGCGCGCGCCAGCATGGCGGAGTGCTGGTCGTCCTCGGCGGCAATCTCGGTGCCAGCCGCGATGGGGCCGCCCAGCACCACATTGCCCGTGATGGTCGAGCCGTTGGCGTAGTTGAACAACAGGCCGTGGTCGCGGTCGCGTTCGGAGCGGTTGTCCGTGATGGTCAGCCGCTTGGAGAACATCACGGCGTAGCCCACGTGATTGCCGATGGAGACGTTGCGCGCCACTGTGCTGTCGTCGGCGTACATGTAGTGGACGCCGAAGCGCAGATCCCGAAACACGTTGTCGGAAAACTCGTTGCCCCGGCTGGTGACGACGAAGACGCCGTCGCGGCCATGGCGAATGTCGTTGCCCACGATGCGGGCGCCCGGCGCGTTCCACACCGAGACGCCGTTGCCGGCCTCGCTGGTGCGGCCGCCACGACGGCCGATGATCACGTTCCGCTCCACCACCGCCTCGGCGGCGCCGTGCACATAGACGCCGAACAGATTGTCCTCGATGCGGTTCTCCGCGACGCGGGCGCGCAGCGCTGTCCGCGCCAGGAACACGGCGGAGTCCATCCGTTCGAGGCTGCTGCCGGACCCGCGCAGCGTAAGCCCGGTGACCACCACGTCCGCCGCCGTGACAGTGACCGTGTTACCTTCCCCGCTGCCCTCCAGCACGACGCCAGGCTCGCCCCGCAGCGTGAGCGGCACGGCGATCTGCACGGGACCGCGGTGAGCCCCCCGCCGCAGCAACACGGTATCGCCGAGGCCCGCCCGGTCGATCGCAGCCTGCACGTCGTCGCCGGCCTCGACCGCCAGCGTCGCCGCCCGCGCGGGGCGGTGGTGATCCGCCCCGGCGAGGAGGGTCGCGACGGCGGTCGAGAGAACCGCCGCCGCGACCGTCATGCGATGATGGAGATCAGCCATCATGCGTTGCGGGGGTGCACGAGCATGCGCCCCTTCATCTCCATGTGCATGGCGTGACAGAACCACGAGCAGTAGTACCAGTACACGCCGGGCCGCGACGCCGTGAACGTCACCGAGGCGGTGGCCTGCGGCGCCACCTCCATGTTGATGCCGTAGTTGACGATGGCGAAGCCGTGGGTGAGGTCCTCGATATCGTCGACATTGGTGATGTAGACGGTGACCTGGTCGCCCTGATTGACCTCGAAGAAGTCGAGCGCGAAAGCGGGCGCCGACGAGGTCATGTAGACGCGCACCACGTTGCCGTCGCGAACCACCTTCGAGTCGCGTTCGAGCTTGACGCCGTCCGCCTCGGCCTGCTTGCGGGCGTCCTCGAAGAACGGATCGTCACGCTTCCAGACGTGCAGCGGATTGACCTTGGAGCGATGCACGATGGTGGCGTCGTGCGGCTCGGCGAAGCTCGGGCCGTCGTGGACGATCACCATGCGATCGCCCGAGATGTCGATGAGCTGGTCGTTCTCGGGCTTCAGCGGACCCGCGTTGAGGAACCGATCCTTCGAGAACTTGTTGAGCGAGATGAGCCACTTGCCGTCCGCCTCCTTGGTCTGGCCCATGGAGGTGTGGTTGTGGCCCGGCTGATAGTGGACGTCGAGCTTCTGGATGATCGGGTTGACCTTCTCGCCCTGGAAGGCGCGGCGCGCCGCCTCGATGTTCCACTTGACGATCTGGCTGTCGATGAACAGCGTCGTGTAGGCATTGCCCTTGCCGTCGTAGGCCGTGTGCAGCGGGCCGAGGCCGAGCTCGGGCTCCGCCACCACGGTGTCGCGCGGCTTGATCTTGTCGTCGAATAGGTCGTCGAACCGACGCACGTCGAACACCGTCACGGTCGGCGACAGCTTGCCGTTGGCGACGACGTGAATGCCGTCGGGCGCCGTGTTGATGCCGTGCGGGCCGTTGGCCACCGGAACGTAGCGGGTGTAGGGCGAGCCCTTGCGGCCGTCGATCATCGGCACGCCGCCCATCTCCTTGAAGTCGCCCTTGCGGACCGCCTCCTCGATGCGCTTGAGGTTGAAGATGACGATCCAGTCCTGCTCGTTCGCCGTCATCTCGGCGAGCGTGACACCCTTCTCGGAGTTGTAGCAGGTCGAGAAGGCGTACTTGCCCTGATAGTCGGCATCGACGTTGTCGAGATTGCCGTCGACCATCACCTGCCAGGCGACCTTCATGGTGTCGCCGTCGATCGCCGTGAAGATCGAATGGTACTGCTTCGGATCGTTGAGCACCTTGCCGTCGTTCGGGACCGGCACACCGTCCTCGCCGTTGGCGAAGACATAGCCGGTGCGGGGATACTTCTGCACCCGCAACCCGTGCACGGTATGCTGGTTCGGAAGCTGGATGATCTTGTCGCACTTCATCACGTCGCAGCGCACCCGCGCCACGCGCGTGTTCGCCTTGTCGTTCATGTAGAGATAGCGACCGTCGTAGGTGCCCTCCGTGAACGACATGTGCGGATGGTGCAGATCGCCGTTCAGATAGGTGCCGCCCGTCGCCTTGAGGAACTCGCGTGTCTCGGGCGTCAGCCCCTCGGTCAGCACCTTGAGGCTCTCGTTGGTCTGCCCCCAGCCGGTCGCGCTGCACCGATTGAACACCGGCACCCGCATCAGCTCGCGCATCGACGGCAGGCCGACGATGCGCATCTCGCCGGTCTGGCCCGAGGAGAAGAACACATAGTACTCGTCGAGCTCGCCCGGTTTCACCTCGTACTTCGCCGGGCCGCGCGGCGCCGGCGCCTGGGCGGGCGCCCGGGTCTGTGCCTCGGCCGGGCCGACTCCGGTGCTCAGGCCGGCGCCGGTCGCGGCACCAGCCACGCCGGCGACGGTCGCGACCGCACCCGTCCTGATCAAGTCACGGCGATTGAAGGTGCTGCTGCTGGTGTCGTCGGCACTCATGGCGTCTCCTCCGATACGACGATGGCGTGGGCAAATGTCAGTCTGCGGTCGAGGCCGGCACCGGAACGGTGCGGCCGCCGGCCGTGATCACCGGCGGGGTCGGTCCCTTGCCGCCCCGCATGGACGGCGAGGTCAGCGCCTCGCGCCGCTCGCGCTTCAGCCGCACCTGGATCATGTGCGGGCAGCGCTGGTCGTCGAAATAGAGTTCCTGACAGTGCATGCAGTAGATGCACTCGTTGACGTTGATATGTCCTTCCGGATGAATCGACTGCACCGGGCACTCGACCGCGCAGCGGTGGCACGGCGAGCCGCATTCGGGCCACCGGCGCAGCCATTCGAAGGTGCGCAGCCGCCCCGGAATCGCCAACGCGGCGCCGAGCGGGCACAGATAGCGGCAGAAGAACCGCTCGACGAACAGCCCGGCCACCAGCAGCGCCACGGCAAAGAGCACGAACGGCCAGTCGCGCACGAACTTGAGCACGATGGCGGTCTTGAACGGCTCCACCTCGGCCAGCTTCTCGGCCAGCGCCACCGAATGCAGCGACACGCCGAACAGGCCGAGGAAGATGATGTACTTGATCGGCCACAGCCGCTCGTGCAGGCCCCATGGGACGCGGATCTGAGGAATGCGCAACCACTTCGCGATCGTGTTGGTCAGCTCCTGGAGAGCGCCGAACGGGCACAGCCAGCCACAGAACGGGCCGCGCCCCCAGAACAGCAGCGACGCCGCCACGGCCGACCACAGAATGAAGATCAGCGGCGCCGTGAGGAAGTACTCCCACGAGAAGCCGGTCATCAGTGCGTTGGTGAACGTCAGGATATTGACCACCGAGAGCTGGGCGTTGGCATACCAACCGAGCCAGACCAGGGTGAACAGCAGGAAGGCGCGACGCACCCAGGTGTAGACCACCGGCCGGCGCACCAGCGCGTTCTGGAAGAAGAAGATGCCGGTGAGCACCAGCAGGGCGGCGAGCGTGATGGCGGTGGACGCCATGTCGCGCTGCCACATCTTTTTCCAGAAGGGCTCGTCGTGATCGGCCGGGTCGACGTCGGTCGCGGCCGGCGCCACAGCGTCGGGTGCCGTGGCGCGCTGTGCAGGCGTGCCGGACGCCTGCGGCGGGGCCGATGTCGCGGCCGCTGCGGGCGGCGGCGCGGCGGTCCGCTCGCGTCGCACATAGGTGGCGGGCAGCGTGTAGCCGAGATCGAGAGAGAGAAACGCCTTGTCGCGCGCGCCGATCTCCCGCTGCACCAGGAGCTGGAGCTGCCACGGCTCGGTCGGATCGAAATCCATGTCGGCCGGCACGACGAAGACCCCGATCTCCCGCAGCTCCGGTGCGCCGGCCGCCTCGATGGCACCGATGCGCTCGTGGTTGCGATCACGGAATCGCGCCGAGGCTCCGTCCTGGACGATCTGGATGCGGTCGAATACGCCGCCCCGCACATAGCCGGAACCCTTGAACGAATATATCCCGTCACCGGCGATCAGCAGCGCGTGCTGGCCGGGCGCGAGCCGGCGCTGGAGCTGCGCCCATCCGGCCTCACCGAGCAGGCTCGCCCCGATGGTCGGCACGCTCACCAGCGCGGCATAGAGATCGATGAAGGTCTCGTCCGCGGCACCCGGCTCCGGGTTGGCGGCGGCGCCGGTGTTGCCGGTTCGCACGAAGGCGGCGTTGATGTCGCCGACCGAAACATGGAGGCGGCGCACGGAGCCGTCCCCCACCAGGCTGTCCCAGTCGCGCACCTCCTTCCGATCGGCATCGATGGTGCGGATCTCGGGTGCCTGCTGGGCTGCCGCGGTCGCGGCCGGCGTAGCGCCGAGCCGGCCGCTGCGCACCAGCTTGACGGCCGAGCGGACGACACTGTCGGCCATCACCAGCACCGTAACGGTCGCGCCACTGACGATGTCGGGCTGGGGTGCCTTCGCCTTCCCGCCGGCGATCAGACCGACCTTGGTGCCGATCAGCTTGTTGACGGCCTCGACGACCTTCTTCTCCGGCACGCCGATCAGCACGATCGGCTCCTTGTGCTCCACCAGCGCGAGCCCTGTCACCACGGCGTCACGGTCGAGACCGACCAGCATGTCGATGGGCTTGCCCGAATAGCCGATCGAGCTGCTGAAGTCGGAATTCAGATAGACGTGGCCGACCATCCGATCGCCCGCATAGGCCGGCACGATCGGCGGTTCGCCGATCGGCGCGCCGAAACGATCGGCGTCAGGCACGAGCTGCTGCGGTGTTACCTTGGCGAGAAACTCGGTGATACGCGACGGCGGCCCAGCCGCCGCGGCTTCGCCGATGGACGCCACCACGAACGACAGGGCGACGAGGACCACAACGACGAGACCAAGAACACGGTGACCGAACGATCGGAAGCGAACGAAGTCAGGCATCCTGCTCAGATGTTGAAGTGCGGTGCGATCGACGCGCCCGCGGCCGCGAGAGTACCGGATGCTCCGGTGCACGATGTCCGACGAGTCGGTGTCGGCCACTCGACAATCAGGATACTCCGCTGTCAACGGAGTCACGGTTGTCCGCACCCGACACGCGCGAGATTCCGGCAGGTACATACCGTCCGAGAATAATCGTCCCAAACTCGTGATGATCGCTCGCGTGCAGACGGCACGACAGTACCGGAGATACTGCGCGCTGGCGGGATCGAGACATGCATCGGAACGGGCGGGCTCCTGTTCGTCCGGAACGACCTCGGTGGGTGGCCTGACCATGGCGGCGGCCCGTGCGGGTCTCGTTGCGCGATCGCAAACAAGCGCACGAACGGTGTTTAGGTGCAGCCGCACCGCCGGCGCGGCGACGTACGCTGACGACATCAGCTAAGGCATGAACCTCGGCGTCGCAGCGAACGAAGTCCCGCTGTCGCCGTGCCGCGGTCCGAAACCGGAGACCACGCATGACCCGCGTCGAGGCGATCCCACCTGCACCGCTCCGCTCGCTGGCGGAGCTGTTCGCCGTCGCGGACGCCATGGAGCGGGACGCCGTCGCCTATTATGCGGCGATGGCCTCCGCCATGCACGCCCGCGACGACCGCGAGCTCGCGCGGGTGTTCGAGCGCCTCGCCGACATCGAGCGCGGCCATGTCGCCGAGATCGGAGCCTGGCGTCGCAGCGATCTCGGCGACACCGCCATGAACGCCGAGCCACCATGGCCGCTGCCCGACATCTTCGACGCGCCGGCCGCCGAGGCGGCGCGCTCGCGTCTGATCACGCCTTATGCGGCGCTGGCCGCGGCGGTGCGTCAGGAGGAACGCGCCTTCGCGTTCTGGGCCTATGTGGCCGCGCAGGCGCCCGCCCGCGAGGTGCGCGACGCCGCCGAGCGGATGGCCCACGAGGAGCTCGAGCATGTGTCGCTGCTTCGTCAGGAGCGGCGGCGCGCCTTTCATGCCGAGCGTGGAGAGCATGGTCGACCGCTGGTGATCGGCTTGGCCGATCTCGCCGCCCGGGAGCGGAAGCTGGCGGCGCAGCTCGCCGCGGCGGCCGATCCGGCGCTGCGACTCGCCATCGATCGCGTCGTCGGGCCACGGCCCGACGCGGCGCATCGTCTCGAAGCCCTCGCGGCCGATCACGGCGACCTGCCGCTCGCAGTGGCGCCGCTCGGCCCGGCCGCGACCGATGCCGACGACCTGATCGCGACGGCCGAGTTCCTGGTCGAGACCTATCTGGCCGCCGCCGAGCAGGCACGCGACGAGGCGGTCCTCGGTGTCTTGCAGGATCTCGCAGCCGTCGCCGTGGCACGCCTGGCGATCCTGCAAGGTGGCGAGCCCGCCTGACGGAAGCAGACCCCATCCAACGGGATCGGGCTCCGCTCTAAAAGTCCCTGCATGATCGCATTTTTCGACCGCGACCCGGGCTGCGCGCCAGGCGTCCTCGAGCGGTTCGGCCCCGGCGCGATCGTGCGGCACGCGCCCGCGCCGCACGACCGGCGGATCGTCACGCCGCGGTCGACTCGCGCGCCAGATAGGCGAGCGTCACGTTGCTCACATGAGCGTCGATCCACGCCGCCATGTCCTCTTCCTCCTTCAACGACTGGCGCAGCAGCGCGGCCGCATCGACGCCGGCGCGCTCGGACAACGTGATCAGCGACTTGTAGGCGGCGATCTCGTAGTGCTCGAAGGCGTTGTTGGCGAAGGTGTTCTTCAGGATCTCGTCGCCCGCCATGGCGTGCCCCAGGGCGGCCATGTTGCCCATGAAGGAGAGCGTCGCGTCCTTGAGGGTCGAGGCCGAGGCGTCGCACGCCTCCAGGCAACGATCGAGGCGGTCGATCTGCCGGCGGGTCTCGTCGAGATGCTGACGCAGACGCGCCTGCACCTCGGGATAGTCGGTGGTGCGCTCGATCTGGCGCTCCATCAGCTCCTCGGCCTGGCGTTCCATCGCGTGGGCGTTGCGCAGTCCGGTGACGAACAGGTCGCGGGCGGTTTGCGGCGTCATGGCAGTCTCCAGTGATCGTGGCTGTGGTGAAGCGGGCTGGTCCGGGTGTGCCTCGCCCGTGGATCAACCGTCGGAGTCGGCCGCCGTTCCGGCGGCGGTGACCGCGGGCGACGGCCCTTGAGGCACCACCAGGGAACCAGCTCGACGTCATGCGGTTGCCGCAACGACGGCACGACGCCGTGTCGGTCTCCCTCCCCGTCCCCCGCGCGCCCCGAGGTCCCCCATGCTGGTCCGCATCGTCCTGGCTCTCGGCGTCATGTCGGTCGTCGGCCTCGCCGTCACAGCGCCGAGCGCCCACGACGCCCTCGACTTCTGGCGTGACGAATGGGCGCGCCGAGCGCCCGCGATGCCCGGCGCCGTGCCGCCCGCCCCGCCGCAGGTCGATCCCTGGGGCGCGCCGCCCACCGCCATCACGGTCACGCCGCGCCGCGACGGCAGCCAGGGCCGGCGGTCGAGCAGCCGCGCCTCCGGCGGCGGCCGGGCCTATTGCGTGCGCACCTGCGACGGCTTCTATGTGCCGCTCGACAGCGCCCTCGGTACCACCGAGGCGCGGCGCGCCTGCGAGAGCCTGTGCCCCGGCACCCAGACGGCGATCTATCGCGGCGGCGACGACGGCCCCGACGGGATCGGCGAGGCGACCACCGACGGCGGCCGCCGCTACGGCGCGCTGGCCACCGCGTTCGCCTATCGCACCGCCGGCGCTCCCACCTGCGGCTGCGGGGCACGGCCGGCCGGCGGACTGGCGCAGCTCCGCCGCGATCCGACGCTGGTGCGTGGCGACATCGTGGTGACCGAGGCCGGGGTCCACGTCTTCACCGGCCGCGGCCGTCCACCCCACGATGTCCGGGATTTCACGCCCTATCGACAGGCGCGGCGGCTGCCGGCCGGGCTGACGGCCTATCTGAGCGAGATCGACCGCGCCTATGCGAACGCCCCCGCCCGCCTCGCCCGCGTCGGCGCCGGCTCCGACCGCAGCGCCGCGAGCCGCGTGGAGGAAACCCGCTCCGACAGCCGGGCCGAGCGGCGCGCCGCGCGCCGGGCCGAGCGGGAGGCAAGGCGGGAGGCGAGACGAGCCGAGCGAGAGGCACGCCGGGCCGAGCGCCGGCTGGCCGCCGAGCCGGCCCGTGCGGAACAGCGCAGCATTCGCGGCGAAAACCCGGGCACGGACGGGCCGGCCGTGGACGCCGCGCAGGTGCCGCCCGCCGTCGAGACCGTGCCGGCCATGACGGTCGGCCGGGGTGGCCCGCCCTGAGCGGGGCGCCGCCCGGGTCTGCGGCCGGCCCTCTTGATCCAGCCGCCGCCGTGCCGCGTAGTTTCCGCATGACCGATGCCGATGCGACCGCCGATACTGTCGAGCCGCTGTCGCGGCGGGCCGCGTCGGCGGAACCTCCCTCGTGGATGGCCCGGCGCGGCCTCGGCTGGTCGCCGGCCGGTGCCGCCAACCTGCTCACCGGATTCGGCGGCTTCTCGGCCGTGCAGGGGCTGCGCTACGGCGACGGCCCGCGCCATACCCTCGATGTCTACGCGCCGCCGCGGGCAGCGGGCGCCGCCGTGGTGGTCTTCTTCTACGGCGGCAGCTGGCAGAGCGGCGCCAAAGAGATCTACCGCTTCGTCGCGGCTCCGCTGGCGCGGCGCGGCCATGTGGTGGTGGTGCCGGACTATCGCGTTCACCCGCAGGCGCGCTTTCCCGAGTTCCTGGAGGACGGCGCCGCCGCGGTGGCGTGGGCGGCCGCGCAGGCGCGGCGCTTCGGCGCCGACCCGCGCCGCCTGGTGCTGATGGGGCATTCGGCCGGCGCCCATATCGCCGCCATGCTGGCGACCGAGCGGCGCTGGCTCGCCGCCGTCGGCCTTGGTCCGGAGCATGACCTTGCCGGGTTGGTCGGCCTCGCCGGCCCGTACGACTTCGGTCCCCTCCGCGATCCCGTCCTGGTCGAGATCTTCGGCGGGCCCCACCGGCCCGAGACCTATCCGATCAATCACGTCCGCGGCGGCGAGCCGCCGGCCCTGCTGCTGACGGGCGCCCGCGATCGCACCGTCCATCCGGGCAACACGGCCCGCTTCGCGGCGCGCCTGCGGGCGGCCGGCGGCGACGTCCGTGCGACCGTCTATCCGCGACCCGGGCATGTCGGGCTGATCGGCGCATTCGTGCGCCCGTTCCGGGGCTTGGCGCCCGTGCTGGCGGATGTCGATGCCTTCGTGCGCAGCCGACCGCCGGCGGACAAGCGCGGATCGACGTCGGGGCCGACCACCGATCCAGCCGCCATCGCTTCATCCGCAACGGCGAACCGGCGAGCATGACGGCGATCACTGAGGCGCCGCCGGCGTGACATCAAGCGCCGCCGGCGTGACGCGAGGTCGCGCCGGCGTAGTTTCGATGGTCGGGCTTGCCTCCAGTGCGCTCCAGGCGGAGCGCACGAGGGACAGCGGCGGCTCAGCGTCCCTGCCGCGGCTCCGGCCGCTCCGGCCGCACGGCCGGCACAGGGGCCGCCGCGGCGGCCTGGCGCAGAGCCGACCGGAACGCCGGCTTCGCTGCGGCCGGCTTGGCGGCCGGTTTGGCGGCCGCCGGCTTGGTGGACGGCGTGGGTACGGGCTTGCCGGCCGACGCGCCGCGGCCGAAACCGCTCTGCGACACCCGGGCGATGGCCAGGAGCACGATGGCGCCGGCCGCCGCGTGGATGACGGTGCCACCAATGCCCGGCATCAGGGCGACACCGAACCGACGGGCCGCCAGCACGCCGGCGATCGCCCCGACGATGCCGACGATCGCGTCGCCGGAGAGACCGAAACCTTTGCCGGTGGCGAAGCGATCGGCGATCCAGCC
Source organism: Rhodoplanes sp. P11 (assembly GCF_964266735.1). Lineage (NCBI taxonomy): Bacteria > Pseudomonadati > Pseudomonadota > Alphaproteobacteria > Hyphomicrobiales > Nitrobacteraceae > Rhodoplanes > Rhodoplanes sp. P11. The sequence continues at coordinate 1,088,314 of NZ_CAXWGY010000001.1, read as the reverse complement.
CGCGGCCGCCCCCACCACCACGATGATGAACAACATGGAGATCGACATAGTCATCAACTCCCGAATAGAGATGCAATCGATCACGTCGCCTCGGCGGGCGACCAAGCCTCGCGCCGCTTCACGCGAAAGAGAGCGAAGCGGCCGCCACCTCGGTGGCGACCACACCATACCACCAATGCGATCGGTTCGGCATGGCGGCCGCGGCGCCGCACGCGGCGCAACGACGCGGTGCGGGCCGGCAAGGGTGTGGCGCGAGCCGCGCGGGCGGCCCCGCCTCACGCGGCGTCCAGAAACCCCCGCAGCACCGCTACCACGTTGAGACCGATCGCCTCGACCGCGTAGCCGCCCTCCATCACCAGCAGGGTCGGCCGGCGCAGACCGGCGAGGCGGCGGCCGAGCGCCGCGAAGTCGGGCGTATCGAGCCGGAAGCGCGAGATCGGATCGCCCTTGTAGGCGTCGACGCCGAGCGAGACGACGACGGCCTCCGCCCCGAAGGCGGCGATGCGGCCGAGCGCGTGGTCGAGCGCCTCCGCATAGGTGTCCCAGCCGGTCCCGAACGGCAGCGGATAGTTGGCGGTGGCGCCCTCGCCGGCCCCGCTGCCGGTCTCGTCGGCGAAGCCGAGGAAATACGGATACTCCTGCTTCGGATCGGCATGCAGCGACACGAACAGCACATCACCGCGATCGTAGAAGATCTCCTGGGTGCCGTTGCCGTGATGGTAGTCGACATCGAGCACGGCGACCCGGGCGGCACCGCGGTCGCGCAGCGCCTGGGCGGCGATTGCGGCGTTGTTGAAGAAGCAGTAGCCGCCATAGTGGGCGCGCCCCGCATGGTGGCCGGGCGGACGGCCGAGCGCGAAGGCGCAGGGCGCGCCGTCGGCGAGCCGATGGGCGCCGGTGAGCGCCACGTCGGCGGCCACCCCGGCCGCCCGGAAGGTGCCGGCGGTGATCGGCGTGCCGGCGTCGAAGGCGTAGTAGCCGAGCTTGCCGTCGATGTGATCGGGGAGGACGCGCCGCATGTCGGGCGCCAGCCAGGTGAACGGCAGCGCGTCGTGGTCGCCGTGCTCGGCCACCCAGGCGCCCCACGCGGTTTCGAGGAACGCGACGTAGTCGGCTGCGTGCACGCGCCGCACCGGATCGAGCCCGAACCGCTGCGGCGCCTCCACCGGGCCGAGGCCGGCGGCCTCGATGCCGGCCAGCACGAGAGCGGCGCGGCGGGGCGACTCGAAGCAGGGGACGATCTTGCCGTCGTGCAGCTCGGAGCGGCCCTCCTGGAGCGCGTGGTCGGGGCTGTACACGATGATCATCGGGGTCTCCGGCAGAGCGTCGGCGATCGGCCGGCGGCTCGGGCGAGGCGGCGCGCGCCGGCCACGCCGACGTGCTGAGCCCAGCAGGCGACGGGGGCGGCGCAGCGTCTCGGGTGCGCGTGCGAAGGCGGGTCAGCCGGCTCCGGAGCGGCTCGCAGGGCCGTCGTCGGCCGCCGCCGTGTAGGCGAGCGCCACCACATGGGTCGCGCATGCGAACCGCAGGTCGAGCCGGCGGCCATTGGTGACCAGGGCGGTCCGTCCGGCGAGGTCGACGGTGATGTCATGGAAATCGAGAAACAGGCCATCGAGCGGATAGACCGCCTTGTAGACCGCTTCCTTGGCGGCGAACAGCAGGCGCGCCCGCAGCGGCTCGCCGGCCACCACGGGTCGCTCCCGCTCGGTCGCCACCAGCTCCAGCACCTCGTCGGGCAGCGGTGAAGCCGGCTCCACGTCGATGCCGAGCGCGGCGACCGACCGACGCAGCGCCACGGCGGCGACCGCCACCCGCTCGTCGTGGGCGAGCGAGCCGATCAGCCCGGCCGGCCAGGCCGGCGCGCCCGATGCCGTCTTCGGCACGGCACAGCCGCGATGGCCGAATCGCGCCATGAGATCGCGCGCCACCAGCCGGGCGGTGCCGCTCGCCCGCCGCACCGCCACCACCATGGAGGCGATCGAGCGCGCCTCGGCGTCGTCCAGCGCCTGCTCGTCGCCGGCCGCGATCAGCCGGTGCCCCACCGCGATGCCGAGGTCGGGCAGCTCGTCGCCGAGCCGGTCGAGCGCCCGCTCCAGCGCCGCATCGACCCGCACGCCCGCCGCGACCGGGTCGGCAGGCGCCGCAAAGGGGCCGGGATCGGAGCCGAGCGGTTGCATCAGCGCGCCCCTTCGAGCGGGCGGTCGGCGATCACGTCGCCGTCCTCGTCGCGGTCGACCGGCACGAATCCGAGGCTCTCGTACAGCACCCTCGCCGGGTTGTCGGCGGCGTAGCAGATCGACACCGTGGTGATGCCCGGCATCGCCCGGATCTCGTCGATCGCCTTCAGCAGCGCGGCGCGGCCGTAGCCACGGCCCTGGACGCGGCGGTCGATCATGAAGCGGTAGATCGACACGCGGTGGCGCTCCTCCGGGGTGTCGCCCGGCTCGTACATGAGGAAGCCGACGAGCCGCGGGCCGGCATAGATGGCGCGTGGCCGCGCCGCCGGCGTGAAGCTCGCCTCGGCGAGCGAGTAGACATTGCTGGCAAGCAGATGGCGCTGCTCCGGCTCCACCTCGAGAGCGACGACGTCGCGCCAGTTGTCGGCCGTTACGTCGGCGAGCCGGACCTCGACGGGGGAGACGTCGTCACCCGCGGATGCGGCCGGCACGACGAGGTCGCGGGTCATCGGCATCGCCTCCCGGACGATCCATGGACGCCCTCGCCGCCTGCATCCGTCGAAACGCCAGCGGCCGGGACGCGCCCGGCCGCCTCTCGTAACGATCTCAAGGCATCGCGCGGCACGCCCTCACTCCGCCGCGATGCGATAGTGCGGCGCGACCGGCGCCGCCGGCGCGGGCTGCGCAAGAGCCGGCTCGCCATGGCGGCGGCACAGCTTGGCCGGATTGCCGCGCCACGCGGTGTTCGCCTCGACCACCTCGCCCTTCATCAGGAAGGCATCGGCATCGAGCACCACATGATCACCAAGGGTCACGCCGTAGTGCACGAAGGCGGCCGGGCCGAGCGTGCAGCCACGCCCCATGCGGATGTGGTCGGACTTGAACACGCCCTCCTCCAGCGAATGGGCCTGGAGCACGCTGCCCTCGTTGAGGTTGGCGCAGTCGCCGACCTGGGTGAGCGAGCGATCGGTGATCGAGCAACCGGCGTCGTACACCATGCGGCCGACCTTCACGCCCATCAGGCGCAGGATCAGGCTCTTGATCGGCGTGCCGCCGAACAGCTGCACATGCGGCCAGTCGGACAGCTTCCAGTGCCGCTCGTGCGCCCAGAAGGTTGGATCGTAGATGGTGACCATCTCGGGCTTGAGGTCGCGGAAGCCGATCGAGGCGCGCTCCAGGAGGGTGAACCACAGCACCGCGCCGGCCGAGCTGACCGCACCCGCCGCGAACAGCGCCAGCACGCCCCACTCCGGATAGGCCAGCAGGCCGGCCTGCCAGACCATCAGGGAGGCGAACACCAGGAGCCAGCGGGTGGCCAGGAACAGCACCGCCGTGACGGCATTGTAGCGGTTCTTGGCGACGAGGCGGCGGCGACGCTCCTCCGGCGGCAGCGCATCGAGCATCGACTTGTCGCGCTCGACCATGCGGGGGATCTCGAAGGGCGGCGAGCCGAGCAGGCCGACATTCTCGCGCACCGGGCCGTCGATCGGGATCATCACCTTGGTGCCGAGCAGCACGTTGGCGCCGGTGCGGCCGCCGGGCGGATAGCAGATGTTGTTGCCGAGATAGTTGCGGTCGCCGATGCGGGTGGTGCGCAGGCGGAACGCCGAGGCCGACATCTCCACATTGATCATCGACAGGCCGTCCGACACCATGGTGCCGGAGCCGATGTCGCAGAGCAGCGGGTTGTCGTGCTTCTGGTTGGTTCCGATGTTGGAGCCGGTCTGCTCGACCGTGTTCAGGTTCCAGCCGGCGAACCGCATGTAGTGCACGATCGCCGAGGAGTCGCCGAACAGCACGTTGAAGAACGGCACGTTGGTGAGCTTGGCGGTGATGCTCTGCAACCACGCATGGATGCCGAAATTCGTGTAGGTGCGGCCTTCCGTCAGAAGGAACCGGGTGAGGCGCGGCACCGCCCACACGCCGAGAAGGCCGGCCACGATCGAGCCGAAGAACGACACCGCCGAGACCACGAGGACCGTACCGATGCTGCCCCACAGGCCGGCCGCGGCCGCCGCGGAGCCCGCGCCGCCGTGCTGGTCCCACAAGGCGAGCGCGACGATCGGCAGCGGCACCGCCACGGCGAGGACGAGCGCGAGCTGCGCCGCCTCGGCGAGCCCCCGCCGCAGCGTCGAGCACGGCACCGCGTCGACGCGGACGTAGTCGGTGGTCGTCGCCACGGCGGGCGAGCCGTGCCGGCGCTCGCCGTCGGCGATGCGCTGGCCGCTCTGGAGCGAGGAGGCGTGGCCGAGCTGAGTGTCGTTCCCCATCGCGGTGTCGATGTCGAGCACGCTCGCCTCGCCCACGAAGGCGCGGTCGCCGATGGTGACCGGGCCGGTGTGGATGAAGTTCGACTGCGCCCGGTAGCCGAGCAGGATCGAGTCCTTGCGCAGGATGGTGTCGTCGCCGATCGCGATCAGGTCGGTGCACACCGGCACGAAGCGGCACTTCACCATGGTGTTGCGGCCGATCTTGGCGCCGAGCAGCCGCAGATAGAGGTTGTAGATCGGGTGGCCGGCGAACAGCGCCACGGGCGCGTTGCGGATCAGCGTCTTGGCGGCCCAGAAGCGGAAGTAGCGGAGGCTCCAGATCGGAATGCGCTCGGCCCGGAAGCGGCCGACCAAGAGCCACTTGCCGATCACCGACACCGCCGTGAGGCCGACGAAGCTCGCCACCGCGGCGCCGACGGCGCGCAGATAGAGGTCGACCGGCCCGGTCGCCGCATAGGCCCATTCCAGCCCGGTGTCGAACACCCACAGGCCGAGCAGGCTCCAGGCCGCGTAGAACAGCACCTGGAGGGCGCCGCACGAGTAGTAGGAGAGCCGCGAGGGCTGATGGAACGGCTCGGGCGCCGTCGCCGGCTCCGCCTCGGGGGCCGCGTCGCCGAGGCTCTTGGCGAGGCGCGCGATGGTGGGGTTCATGTAGATGTCGCGCATGGAGACGTTCTCCATGCCGCGGTTGCGCCGGATGCGGGCGCAGAAGCGCGCCATCAGCAGCGAGTTGGCGCCGAGATCGTCGAAGAAGTGGTCCTCGGTCGACACCCGCTCGACGGTGAGGATCTCGGCGATCGCCTCGACCAGCAGGCGCTCGTTCTCGGTGCGCGCCGCCACCACCTTGTCGCCGGCCTGGCAGCGCGGCCCGCGCGGCTTCGGCAGGCGCTTGCGGTCGGCCTTGTTGGAGGCCGACATCGGGATCGCGTCCAGCTCCTCCAGATAGGCCGGCACCATGTAGGCGGGCAGCCGACGGCGCAGCGCCTGCACGATGTCGCGGCGCGGCAGCTCGCCGGCGCCGGGCTTCAGCGTGTAGTAGCCGACCAGCTCGACCAGCCCGGGCTCGGGCTCGTAGGTCGACACCGCCGCCTGGGCGATCTGCGGCAGCTCCATCAGCACCGATTCGATCTCGACCAGCTCGATGCGGTAGCCGCGGATCTTCACCTGCGTATCGATGCGGCCGAGATACTCGATCTCGCCGTCCTCGTTGATGCGGGCGAGGTCGCCGGTGCGGTAGATGCGTCCCGAGGCGTTGTTGGGGATCGCCAAAAAGTCCGGAATGAACTTCTGGGCGGTGAGATCCTCGCGGTTGAGATAGCCGCGCGCGACCCCGATGCCGGCGATGCCGAGCTCGCCCAGCTCGCCGCGCGGCAGGGCGCGCGGCTCCGCCGGATCGAGAATGACGATCGCGTAGGTCGGCATCGGCACGCCGATGGTGACCGGCTTCTCGGCGACCAGCTCCGTCACCGTGCAGGTCACGGTGGCCTCGGTCGGCCCATAGGTGTTGAGGATGGTGCGGCCCGCCCGGCTCCAGCGCGTCACCAGGTTCTGCGGGCACGCCTCGCCACCCACCATCAGCAGGCGCAGATGCGGCAGGTCCTTCTCGATGGTGGCCAGCAGCGTCGGGCAGCAGCACATGGCCGTGACCCGCCGATCGTGCAGGAAGTCGGCCAGCTCCTCGCCCACCAGCCCGCCGCCGGCGCGCCCGGGAATCAGCGTGGCGCCGGCCGAGAGCGGCACCCAGGTCTCCTCGATGGAGAAGTCGAACGCGATGGTCATGCCCTGGTAGACGCGGTCGCCCGGCCGGTAGCCGTAGGTCTCCGCCGCCACCCGCACGAAATTGCAGATGCTCGGATGCTCGACCGCGACGCCCTTGGGATTGCCGGTGGTGCCGGACGTGTAGAGCACGTAGCAGAGCGGATCGTCGGACGGCGTCACCTCGTCGGTGCCGACGCGATGGTCGAGCCGCGCATCGATGGCAGGGCGGGCCGCGTCGAGCGCGATCGGTCGGACGTCGAGACTCGCGAGCCGAGCCGCCAGCGCCTCCATGGTGAGGACGGTGCGGACGCCGGCATCCTCGAGGATGTAGCCGACGCGATCGGCCGGGAAGCCGGCGTCGACCGGCACATAGGCGGCTCCTGCCTTGAGGACGGCGAGCAGCGCCACATAGGTCTCGATCGACTTGTCGAACAGCAGGCCGACGCGGTCGCCGGGGCGCACGCCCTCGGCGATCAGATGGCGCGCCACCTGGTTGGCGCGGTGGTCGAGGCCCGCATAGGTGAGCACCACGTCGCCCATCACCACGGCGGCGTGGCCGCCGAAGCGGTCGGCGGCCTCCTCGATCAGGTGGTGCAGCCGCTCGCCCGGCCGCCAGCGCGGCGCCTTGTCGGCGGAGCGGCAGAACAGCACCTCGGCATGGCCCGGCCGATCGTCTGCGCGGCGCTGGACCAGCGCCTGAAGCGCCGCGGTGCCGTCGACCCCGTGGGTCGCTCCGCCGAGGGCGCTGCCGAACTCGATTCGATGGGCCATGATGGTGCTCTGGCTGTGATGTCGCGCGGACAGCAGTGGCGCGGCACGATCGCGTATCGTCGGTCCGAGCAAGCCTGTCCGCCGCGCGAGCGACGGTGCGACCGATCGGCGATGATGGCGAGCCTGCCGGGTCCCCCCGTGAGACCGATGGAGCTGCGAGCTTCGTTCGGCGCGGACCATGGCGCCCGCCACATGAATGCCGGCTGAATGAGGCATGCAGGATCGACAGCGCGCCGCCGGAAGCAGGTCGACAGGTCTCGCGAGGTGACGAGATGGTGACGGAGCGGTGAGAGAAACCGATAGGCTTCGAAGAAGTACTGATGGTGTCAGCCCCGATACTCGCTGCACTGCCGAACATCGACCAGCGATCGACATTAACCGATCGTTTACTCGCAGGAGTGGCGCCGGGTGATCTCCGGCTCGCGCAGCATGCGGGCGACGCGGGCGAGCGCCTTCAGGTGGCCTCGTCCTCCTTCGTCGATTCGTCTCGCCGGCACGCTGGGGTCGACCGCGGGCGCGACGTGGCCCGGCGACCGCCAAAAAGGCGTCTCGTAGGGTCTGGCGCGCCGCCCGGGCGGTGTGCTATGGAGCCGTCCCCGGCGGGTCGGACCTCGCGGTCCGATCGGCGGACGCGCCGCACGGCCTCGCGCCGGCCGAGCGCGTGTTGCACGGCGGGGTCTTGCACCGGATCGCGCTTCTTACAGGTCGCACGTCCGGACGGGGCGGAGTAGCTCAGCTGGTTAGAGCAGCGGAATCATAATCCGCGTGTCGGGGGTTCGAGTCCCTCCTCCGCTACCATCGATCCCCCCTCTCGCCCGATCGATCGCCCACGGTCGATCACCGCCCGCTCGATCTCTTCCGCCCCTGACGGCGCGTCGTCGCAGCGGCGCAGCGCTGCAACTGTCTTTCGGAACAGGGTTGACGGGTGGTGACTGGAGCCGCGCGGCTCGCCACACCTCATGCGCGCGAAAGATCAGACTTTCGCGCAATCCGGTGCGTGACTCCCACGTATCCGCAGCGATCGGCGCCCTGTGCTCGATCGCGGCTCGGCGGGCGAGCCTCGCGGTTAACAATGCGTTTTCGGCCCCCATCGAAATACGTCGATCACCGATAAGCAAGTTGAGACACCTTTTTAGTATCGAGTTACTACCGGCGCTGCCGCAGCGGCACCATTGCTCACCGTGGGACCTCGGCCATGTTCGAGCGACGATCGTTCCCGTTCCGCGTGCTCATCTCTCTCGCCACGACCATGATGGCGACCCTCGTGACGAGCCTCGCCGTCGTGTCCGGCGCGGCGGCCGCCGAGCCGCAATGGCGCGTCGCCAAGATGTCCGGCGACGTCCGTGTCGGCACTGCGTCCACGACGACCGTCGCACTCGCGGTCGACGCGGTGCTCGGCCCCGGCACCGTGGTGGCGACCGGCCGCAACGGCCGTGTCCTCCTGGTCCGCGGCCGCGAGTCGATCCTGGTGTCGCCGGGCTCGGTGATGGCGCTTCCGGACGCGACCGCCGAGGATGGCTCGACCACCATCTTGCAGCGCGCCGGCACGCTCCTGCTCGACGTCGACAAGCAGCCGGTGCAGCACTTCTCGGTCGAGACGCCGTATCTGGCCGCCGTCGTGAAGGGCACCCAGTTTCGCGTCACGGTCGGCTCCGGAAGCTCGGATGTCGAGGTGGTGAACGGCGCCGTCGAGGTGACGGCGCTCGCCACCGGCCGCCACGCCGTGGTGCTGGCCGAGCAGAGCGCCAGCGTGTCGTCCGCCGGACCCGTCGACCTCTCGCTGCGCGGCTCCGGCCGGTTGAGCCCGATCCTGCCCGGTCAACCCCGCCCGTCCTTGGTGGCGCCGCCCACGGACCGCAGCGCCCGCCAGGCCGCCGCACCGCCGGCCCGCCCGGCCCCCGACGCCTCCGATGCGCCCGATGCGAGCGAGCACCGCGACGGCGCCGTCGGCGCCGCGCCGGCGACCGCCGCGACGACCGACATGCGCCTCGCCCTCTCCTGGCCGACCCGAGGAGACGGCACCGAGCTGCTGCCGACCGACGACCGCGCGCATGGCTGGTACAACCCGCTGCGCAGCGCCTTCGAGCATCTCGGCGACGTCGTCACCGCGGCCGACAGCCTGCGCTACCACGAGGACGCCACCATGACGATCGCGGTCTCCTCGTCGGTCGGCACGCTGGTCGCCTTCGGGGTGGCGATCGAGCGGCGACGGCGGCGCCGGCGCAAGTGATCCCCCTGCGGCCCGCGCCGGTGGCAAGCCGTGCGAACCGAGGGAGGGGCACGTGCATCGCTCTCGCGTGATCCTCCTGGTCGCGGCCCTGGTCACCGTCGGGCTGCTGACCGGCGCCCGCGACATCCTGCGCGATGCCCTCACCGACCTCCGCTTCGCCGTGCTGTCGCGGCCGGCGACCGGCTCCATCGCGGTGGTGGCGATGGACGCCCGCTCCATCGAAGCGATCGGCGTGTGGCCGTGGTCGCGCCGGCTGCACGCCGCGTTGATCGGCCGGCTGGAGCAGTTCGGCGCCACCGACATCGTCTTCGACATCGACTTCAGCTCGCGCTCTGCGCCGGCCGAGGACGCGGCGTTCGCGGCTGCCCTGCGCCAGGCCGAAGGCTCGGTGGTGCTGCCGACCTTCAAGCAGCCCACCGCCAGCCACGGCTATCAGGGCCCCGACCGGGTGACGATGCCGCTGCGGCAGTTCCGCGATATCGCCTGGCCCGCCGTGGTGACGGTGCCGGTGGAGGCCGACGGACGGGTCCGGCGCTATCTGTATCAGGATCACATGGACGGTCTCACCGTGCCCACCGTCGGCGCCTATCTGGGCGGTCCGACGGCTGGGCGCGACGATGCGTTCTGGATCGATTTCGGCATCGCGGCGACCACCGTGCCGGTGATCAGCTACATCGACGTGCTGGCCAACGCGGAGACCGCGGCAGCGCAGCTCGCCGGCAAGAAGGTCATCATCGGCGGCACCGCCATCGAGCTCGGCGACCGCTTCACCGTGCCGAACGGCCGAGTCATCCCGGGGGTGCTGCTGCAAGCAATCGCCGGCGAGTCGATCCTTCAGGGCCGCGCCCTGACGATGAGCGGCCCCGTCGTCGCCACGCTCGGGCTGCTCGGGCTGGCGGGGCTCGTGTCGCTGCTGTGGGGCCGCGTGTCCGCCCCGGCGCTCGGCGGCGTCGTGATCGGCCTGGCGCTGGCGATCGAGGCCGGCGCTCTGCTGGTCCAGGCGACGTGGCCGATCATCGTCGACACCGCGCTCGTCCAGATCGCCCTCGCCGGTCTGCTCGCCGCCCTCGTGATGTCGGAGCTCGATCTGCGCGGCCTGCTCGGGCGGATCGCCGATCTGCGCTTCCAGAAGGTCACCATGTCGCTCGGTGACGGGCTGATCTGCACCGATCAGGCGGGCGTAATCACGTTGTGCAATCCGTCGGCGGCGACGCTCTTCGGGTGCGCGCCGGACGACCTCGTGGGCCAGCCGTTCGCCGCCGTCTGCCCGGAGCGCCGCACCGCCACCGCGATCGAGCCGTTCGCGCTCGGCGAGCTGTCGCCGGAGGCCGTGCACCGTGCCGCGCGCGAGCCGATCGAGCTGGTCGGACGGCGGCGCGATGGGGAGACGTTTCCGATCGAGGGCGTGCTGTCGGCCTGGCAGGGCACCGACGGCTGGCAGTTCGGGCTGGTGCTGCGCGACGTCTCGGTCCAGCGTCGCGAGGCGGAGCGCATCCGCTATCTGGCCGAGCACGACACACTGACCGGCCTGGTCAATCGGCAGGTCCTGCATGCGCGGCTCGCCGACGCGACGGCGGCGGCGCTCGCCTCCGGTCGTCAGGTCGCGCTGCTGATCATCGACCTCGACAAGTTCAAGCAGGTGAACGACACGCTCGGCCATCGTCATGGCGATGCGCTGCTGTGCGCGGTGGCCGACCGGCTCGCCTCCTTCGTCGCGACGCCGGACTTCGTCGCCCGGGTGAGCGGCGACGAGTTCGCGGTGGTGCTGATCGGCGACACCGTCGCGGCCCGCGCCACGGCCCTGATGGAGCACATCGCGTCGTCCTTCGCGGCGACGCCGCTCCTGGTCTGCGAACGCGAGATGCGCATCAATGTCAGCGTCGGCGGCGCCTGCGCGCCGGCCGACGCGGCTTCGCCGGAGGAGCTGCTCGCCAATGCGGACCTCGCGCTCTATCGCGCCAAGACGGCGGGGCGCGGATGCAGCGTCCGCTTCGAGCCGAGCTTCCGCGCCGAGTTCGACCAACGCCTGGAGCTCGAGCAGGGTCTCGCGCGGGCTCTGCTGCACGACGAGTTCGAGCTGTTCTATCAGCCGCAGATCGACCTCGCGACCGGCGCCCTCGCCGGCGCCGAGGCGCTGATCCGCTGGTGGCATCCGCGGCGCGGCCTGCTGACGCCGGGCGCCTTCATGCCTGTCGCCAACGCCTCGTCGGTGTCGGACGCCATTTCTCTGTGGGTGCTGCGCCGTGCCTGCCGGCAGGCAGCGGCGTGGAGCGATGCCGGCCATCCCATCCGCATCGGCGTCAATCTCTCGCCGTCGCAGCTGCTGTTCGGCGATCTTGCCGCCACCGTGGCCGACGTTCTCGCCACCACCGGGCTGTCGCCGTCGCGGCTCGAGCTGGAGGTGACCGAGGACATCCTGATCGCCGACGACGAGGCGGCGGCGCGCACCTTCGGACAGATTCGCCAGCTCGGCGTCCAGATCGCCTTCGACGACTTCGGGACCGGCTACGGGAGCCTCAGCTATCTCAAGAAGTTCGCCCCCGACCGGCTGAAGATCGACAAGTCGTTCGTGCACGAATTGACCATCGGGACCGACGACGCGGCGATCGTCCGCTCCACCATCGGGCTCGGCAAGCAGCTCGGCCTGTCGGTGATCGCCGAGGGCATCGAGCACACCGACACCGTCGGGCTGCTGCGCAGCATGGGCTGTGACGAAGGCCAGGGCTATCTGTTCGGCGCGCCGATGCGCGCCGCGACCTTCGAGCAGACGTTCTTCGTCGCCCCGCGAACCGACGTAGGACGAGGCGGTCGCGCCGACGCGGCGTGATCACCGAAGCGATCGGCCGGATCGCACCAGACTAACCATGGCGACCTTATCTGGATTGGACTAATAATCCAATTCATAGCCTATTTCATATGGTTATCGTCTTTTAAATAGATCGTTTATACTATAAATTAACTAACCCAAGAGTATGAGGAGGGATCGAGAGGCTCATGTCCTCGCACCGCGATCCCCGCACGACGGCGCCAGGACGACGGCCGCGATTGCATGCCGGCGTCGGGCCGGAGGAATCACGCGATTCGTGAATGTCGTGCCTCGCCCCCGCGAGGAGCATCCCGTGCGCGCCGCGCCGGCGCGTGCGCCGTCGACACATGCATCGGAGATCGACATGTCGCTGCTCAGCCGTATCGGCATTCTGCCGAAGATTCTCACCGTCATCGGATTGCTCGGCTTCGCCGCCGCCGCCGTCAGCGTGGTCGCGGTCAACGCGATCACGGCCCTGAACGAGGTGAGCCGTGAGGTGGCGGCCGCCGGGGCCAAGGGAATAATGTCCTCGCTTCTCAACGTCAACGTCCTGGCCCTGAACCGGGAAGAGCACAACATTGCCATTCGGCCTCGGCCGGACGTGATCCGCGACGCCCGTCAGACGATCTCCGACGAATGGGCCATGTTCGACCTTCGCTTCGCCAAGCTCAAAGGGCTCGCCTCGTCCGACGACGACCGTCGCTTCATCGCCGAAGCGGCGGCGTTGTATGCCGACTATCGCAAGGAGCTGGAGATTACCGTCAAAATGGCCGAGTCCCTGTCCGGAGCGCTCACTCCGGCCGACGCGGAGAAGCTGATCCACGAGTTGCTGGTGAGCCGCCAGGTTCAGGAGAAGGCGCGGGCGCGCGCCAGGGACTACTACGCCGCTCTCGAGAATAGGATGCAGGTGCTGTCGGAGGTCGCCGAGACCACCGCATCGAACGGCCGGACCACCATCGTGGCGGCCTCGGCGGTCGGCATCCTGAGCGCGCTCGCATTCGGCTTCGTCATCGGCCAGTTCGGTATCGCGCGTCCGATCGGCACGTCGGTGGCGAACTTGCAGGCGCTCGCCAAGGACGACTTCACGGTCGAGATTTCGGGTCAGGACCGGCGCGACGAAGTGGGCGACATCGCTCGCGCCGCCCTGGTGTTCAAGCAGAACGGCATCGAGAAGAAGCGGCTGCAACAAGCCCAGCAGGCGGCCGAGCAGCAGGCCGTGGCCGAGCGCAAGCGCGAGATGCACCGGCTCGCCGACGGCTTCGAGTCGGCGGTCGGCGACATCGTCGAGACCGTGTCGTCGGCATCGAAGGATCTCGAGGGCGCGGCGACCACGCTGTTCCGGACCGCCGAGACGACCCAGCAGTTGTCCACCCGGGTCGCTGCCGCATCCGGGCAGGCGTCCAGCAATGTGCAGTCGGTCGCCTCCGCCACCAACGAGATGACCGCCTCGGTGCAGGAGATCAGCCGCCAGGTGCAGGAGTCGAGCCGCATTGCGGCAGACGCCGTTCATCAGGCCGAGAAGACGGATGCGCGCATCGGCGAGCTGTCGCAGGCCGCGCAGCGGATCGGCGACGTCGTCAAGCTGATCACGGCGATCGCCGAGCAGACCAATCTGCTCGCCCTCAATGCCACCATCGAGGCCGCACGCGCCGGCGAAGCGGGCAAGGGCTTCGCCGTGGTGGCCCAGGAGGTCAAGGCACTGGCCGCCCAGACCGGCAAGGCGACCGGCGAGATCGGCGCCCAGATCGCCGGCATGCAGCAGGCGACTCAGGATTCCGTCGGCGCCATCAAGGAGATCGGCAACACCATCGGGCGCATCGCCGAGATCGCGTCGGCCATCGCGGCCGCGGTCGAGCAGCAAGGCGCCGCGACGAGCGAGATTTCGCGCAATGTCCAGCAGGCCGCCCGCGGCACGACGGAGGTCGCCACCAATATCGGCGAGGTCGACCGCGGGGCCGCGCAGACCGGCTCGGCCTCGACTCAGGTGCTCTCCTCGGCTCGCGCATTGTCGACCGAGAGCGGCCGCCTCAAGCTCGAACTGAGCAAGTTCCTCGCTACCGTCCGAGCGGCCTGACTGCCGAACGGGTCGTCCGGTGAGCACGGCCGACCCGATGCCACGCCCGGCTCGGCTCGATCGGACGACCTATGCGGCGCTGTCAGGCACGGCCGCCAGCAGCGCCGCGGTTCGCCCCGGAAAGCGCCAGCTCCCGTCGGCAGCGAGCGGCGACACCGCGCCCTCGCCGCCATAGGCCGGGTCCTCGCTCGACCAGACGAGACGCCAGGTGCGATCCGCCGGCGGCGCCAGCAGCGGCTCCGGCCAGATCCGCCACGCGACCTCGCGGCCGGTGTTGACGATCAGCAGCCGCTCGTCGCCGGCCCCGAAGAAGCGCACCAGAAACGCCTCGTCGGACAGCACCGCGCCATCGAGCCGGTGCGGGCCGGCGAGCACCGGATCGGTGCGCCGCAGCGTCAGCAGGTCGCGGTGGAGCGCCACCGCCCAGGCGTGCCGGTCGCGCTCCGACCAGTCGAGCGCGCATTTGCGGAACGTCGCCTCGAGCCCGGGCCGGTCGGTCTCAACCGCCGCGACGCTCGGGAACTGCGAGATAAACTCCCGCCGCCCCGTCTCCACCGCCGTCGCCAGATCGGGCTTGTGGTCGGCGAAGTAGAGGAACGGCGTCGTCGCGGCGAACTCCTGGCCCTGGAACAGCATCGGCGTGCCGGGCCCGAGCAGCAGCAGCGCCGTCAGGACGCGCAGCCGGGCGCGGTCGCCGAGATCCACCAGCCGCAGGCCGAAGGCCGAGTTGGCGACCTGGTCGTGATTCTCCAGGAAAGTGATGCGCCGGTGCGGCGCGAGGTCGAGCGCCGGCATGCCACGCGGCTTCTTCTGCCAGGCGGAGCGCTGGCCCTGATACAGGAAGCCGTGCTTGACGCAGGCGAGCAGCTCGCGCGCCGACCCCGTATAGTCGGAATAATAGGCTTCGGCCCGGCCGGTGAGCGCCACATGGGCAGTGTGGTGCAGGTCCTCGTGCCAGACGCCGTCGAGGCCGTAGCCGCCCTCCTCCACGGGCCGCACCAGCCGGGCCTCCTGGGGCTCGTTCTCGGCGACGACGAAGACATGGCGCCGCCCTGCGGCGACACGCGCCGCGGCGGTCAGCTCGGCCACGATATGGGTCGGCGAGGCGTCGAAGATCTGTTGCGTCGCGTCGAGCCGCAGGCCGTCCAGGTGGAACTCGCGCACCCAATAGGCGGCGTTCTCACGGACGAACTCGCGCACCGGCGCCGAGCCGGGCCCGTCGAAGTTGATCGCGTCGCCCCATTCGTTGGGATAGCGATCGGTCAGATAGGTGTCAGAGAAGCACGGGAGGTAGTTCCCGTCCGGGCCGAAGTGATTGTAGACGACATCGAGGATGACGCCGAGGCCGAGACGGTGGGCGGTGTCGACGAAGGCGCGCAGGTCGTCGGGGGTGCCGTACAGCCGGGTCGGCGCGAACAGGTCGACGCCGTCATAGCCCCAGCCGAAGCGGCCGCAGAACTCGGCCACCGGCATCAGCTCGACGACCGTGATGCCGACGTCCTTCAACAGCGGCAGCTTGGCGGCCGCCGCCGCGTAGGTGCCTTCGGGCGTGAAGGTGCCGACATGCATCTCGTAGACGACGTGGCCGTCCTCGCCCCGCACGCCCGGCCAAGCGTCGTCGCTCCAGCGATACGCGGCCGGATCGACCACGGCGCTCAGCCCGTGCGGACCGTCGGGCTGATGGCGCGAAGCGGGATCGGGCAGCGGCGTCGGCCCGCCGCCGAGACGGAAGCCGTAACGCGAGCCGGGGCGCGCCTCCGGCACGAAGGCCGAGCGATAGCCGCCGTCCTCGACCGCCAGCTCGTGCTCGACCCCATCGACCATCAGCACGACCGACTCCGGCAGCGGCGCCCAGACGCGAAAATGGACACCGCCGGCGGGCTGCGGCTCGGCCCCGATCGGCATGGCCCGCACCGGCGCGGCAGGGGCCGAGGGCGCCCAGGAGGATGCCTCCGGAGAGACCACCGCGGACGACGGAGAGGATGTGGCCAAGGTCGGCCCCCGAGCAAGAGAGACGGTTCGAGACGATCCGCGGCGCCGCGGACTGCGGCGCCGTCGCGAGCGCGCCTCAGCGGCGGCGCAGCGCCCGCGCGAGCTGGTCGCGAGTCATGCGCGAGCGGCCCGGAATGTCGCGCCGCTTCGCCTCGGCATAGAGGGCCGCACGGGTGTCGCGGCGGCTGCCGGTGGTCGGATCGTTGCGCCGGCCTTCGGCCGCCGCCCGCCCGGTCTCGCCGCGGCGCTCCTTGCGCTTGGTGCGCGTCAGCTTGCGCCGGTTCTCGGCCGGGCTCCGGCGGTTCGACGCGCCGGCCTCGGAGAGTCCGATGGCGATCGCCTGCCTGGGGTTCCTCACTTTGCGGCCGCCCTGCGTGGTCAGCTCGCCATGCTTGAACTCGTGCATGACGCGGGCGATCGTGTCCTTCTGGGGCTTCGACGGCTTGGCCGACCGGCGGGTGGTCGTCTTCCGCGGTGCCGACCTGCCGGCCGACGTCCGCTTCTTCGCTGCCGTCTTGTTGGTTGTCCTGGCGACCATGGCGCTCCTCCGCGAATCCGTTCGGTAACCGACGGGGTGCGACGGAGTTCCGCGGGGCGCCGGGAGGCGCCCCACGGGTGAGCGAGCGGATAATGCTCCAAGTCTGATCGCCGGCTCGGCTCCCGCACCTATCCACCTGCGGGAGAGAGGTCGGATCACCGAAGCTCGCTTCGTCCTCTGGAGCGCCTACTCGGCCGCCTGGGCGGTCGGGGCCACGGCCGCCTTGCCGAAACGGATCAGCGAGAAATGGCCGAGCGGCGGCATCGGACGACGGTCGATGACGTGAACGCCCGGCGCCCCTTCGACCCAGCGGGCGAGCCGCTCCCACGGGAACTCCGGCCGCCAGCCGAGCTTGCGGGCGATCGGCGCGAACGCCGCCTCGAACCATTGGCGCGGGCCGCTCTCGGCACCGATGTGGTTGACCAGGATGATCTCGCCGCCGGGCTTCACGACGCGGGCGAACTCGTCGAGCGTGCCTTCCGGGTCCGGCACCGCGGTGATGACGTACTGCGCCACTACGACGTCGAACCAGCCGTCCGGGAAGGCGAGCTTGGTGGCGTCCATCACCGACAGCACCTCGACATTGTCGAGCTTCTCGGCGGCGACGCGCTCCTGCGCCTTGCGCAGCATGGGCTCGGAGATGTCGACCCCGAACAGCCGGTTGGTCCGCCGATAATCGGGCAGCGAGATGCCGGTGCCGACGCCCACCTCCAGCACCCGGCCGCCACCCGCCGCCTCCACGGCGGCGATCGCCGCCTTGCGGCCGCGCTCGAACACCGTTCCGAACACCATGTCGTAGACCGGCGCCCACCGGGCATATGCCTTCGCGACCTTGTCGCGGTCGAGATCGTCCGCCATTCCTTCGCCCCCGAAACTCGAAACCCTATCCTCGCGCGCCGGCCGCCGCGGCCCCTCCGGCCGCCGCGGCTCCGCGCCGTCCCGTCCCGGCGGTGGCGACGGTCTCGGCCGCCGACGCCGCCGTGCGGATGAAGCCGCCGCCGAGGACACGGGCCTGACCGGCCAGCGCGTCGTAGAACACGCAAGCCTGCCCGGGGGCGACCCCTTCCTCGCCGTCGACCAGTTCCACCTCGATCTCGTCCCCGGCGCGGCCGATCCAGGCCGGCTGCGGCCGCCGGGTCGAGCGCACCTTGACGAACACCTCCAGCCGGCCGGGCACCTGGGCGGCCGCGATGGCCTCATCGAGGGTGCCGTCGCCGATCCAGTTCACGTCGCGCAGCCGCATCCGCGCGGTGCGCAGCGCCTCGCGCGGCCCGACCACGACACGGCGGGTCGCCGCATCGAGCCGCACCACGTACAGCGGCTCGCCGGCCGCGATGCCGAGCCCACGCCGCTGGCCCACCGTGAAGCGGATGATGCCCTGGTGATGCCCCAGCACCCGGCCGCCGAGATCGACGATGTCGCCCGGCTCGGCCGCCCCCGGCATCAGCCGCTCGATCACCTCGGTGTAGCGGCCGGTGGGAACGAAGCAGATGTCCTGGCTGTCGTGCTTGTCGGCGACCTCCAGCCCGAACCGGCGGGCGAGATCGCGGGTCTCGGCCTTGGTCCGCTCGCCGAGCGGAAAGCGCAGCAGGTCGAGCTGGTCGCGTGTCGTCGCGAACAGGAAATAGCTCTGGTCGCGTTCCTCGTCACGGGCGCGGTGGAGGGCGCGGCGGCCGTCCGCCCCCACCCGGGAGGCGACGTAGTGGCCGGTCGCCAGCACGGCGGCGCCCAGCTCGCGAGCGGTCTCCAGGAGATCGCGGAACTTGATCGACTGGTTGCAGTCGACGCAGGGCACCGGCGTCTCGCCCGAGACGTAGCTCTCGGCGAAGCGGTCGATCACGGCTTCCTTGAAGCGGCTCTCGTAGTCGAGCACGTAATGCGGGATGCCGATGCGGTCGGCGACCCGGCGGGCATCGTGGATGTCCTGGCCGGCGCAGCAGGCGCCGAGCCGGTGGGTGGCGGCACCGTGATCGTAGAGCTGCAAGGTGATGCCGACGACGTCGTAGCCCTCGGCCTTCAGCAACGCGGCCGTGACCGAGGAATCGACCCCGCCCGACATGGCGACCACCACGCGGGTGTCGGCCGGCCGCGTGTCGAGATCGAGACTGTTCCGCATCGTGGTCGCGGTGGCGCCGCGCTCCTCACCCATCGGCCGGCGGTGGGCTGGCTCCCCGCGTCGCGACCGTCGTCCTTACTATAAGGAGCCGGGGGGGCGCCCGCCAGCGGCGCGGCGGCCCGTTTGCCACACGAGCCCGAAGGGAACCACCGCCGCGTCCCGG
Source organism: Rhodoplanes sp. P11 (assembly GCF_964266735.1). Taxonomy (NCBI): domain Bacteria; kingdom Pseudomonadati; phylum Pseudomonadota; class Alphaproteobacteria; order Hyphomicrobiales; family Nitrobacteraceae; genus Rhodoplanes; species Rhodoplanes sp. P11. The sequence goes on along the minus strand of NZ_CAXWGY010000001.1, from coordinate 1,069,419 downwards.
CAAATCTTGCCCCGGAGCGGCAAAGGCGGGCGGTCGTCGGCCGGACCAGGCTCGCCTGGGCCGACCTACTCCTCTGATATAATTATACAAATTTTGCCCCGCGAGTGGCCCGGCGCTTGCACGGCAAGGCGGGACCACATCGAGGGGCCGCCGCCGTGCCGACCGTCAGCATCGAGCCGACCGCTTTCGCCGCCGCCACCCAGGCCGCCCACGCCGCCGCCCGGGCGGTGCGCGGGCCGTCCGACACCGGCACCGACTTCGCCCGCCTGGTCGACGACGCCCACGGCACCATGGCGGCGAGCCAGGACGCGCGGACGCGCCAGCGCGCCGCCGACACCGCAGCCGAGCCGCGGGCCGAGCGCACGCCGCGCCCCGCCGCCGACCAGAACGGCGCCGAGCGCCGAACTCGCCCGCACACCGCCGGCCGCGCCCCCCGCTCCGGCGACGACCAGAAGGATTTCGGTCCGGTCGACCGCACCTGCGCCGAGCCGACTTCGACGACCGACCGCAAGGAGGCCGCCCCGGCCGGCGACGCGACCGCCCAGACCGACCCGGCCACGCCGAGCCCGGCCGACGACGCCACCGCCGACCAGGCGCCGCCGCCCGCCGGAGCCGACGGCGGAGCCGCTCCCGTCCCGGTGGCCGTCGCCACCGCGGTCCCGGTTGTCGACCCCATTGCCGCCGCCCCCGCGCCGGCCATTCCCACCGGCGATGCCACCGCCGGCCCGACCGCGCCGGTGGGCCCGGCCGCGCCGGTGGGGACGCCGGCAGCGGACGCCGGCAGTTCCACCCCGGCGGAGACCGGCGCAAGCGGCGCCGCGAACAGCCCCGCGGCCGCCGGCACGCCGGCCGCGGCCGGCGACCCCGACGGCTCGGCGAGCGACACCGCCAAGGCCGGCGCACCGGCTCATGCCCCCGGCGGCGCCGCCAAGTCGTCCGCCCCGGGCACCGGCCTCACCGACTCGACCGACACCCCCGCATCGACCACCGGCCCTTCCGACGATGCCGCGGCCCCGACCCCGGCCACCGGCTCCGACGGGGCGGCCGGCCGCCCGGCGACGGCGCCCCATGCGGCCGCTCCCGCCTTCGCCAAGGAGACCGCCACGAGCGGCGGGGCCGAGCGGCGCAGCGGCAGCGACGCCGCCACCGCGACCAGCACGCCGACGCTCCCCACCGGCCAGGCGGCCGGGACGGCCGGCCCCAGCGTCCCGGCGGCCGGACTGGCGCCCGGGATCGGCCGCGCCGAGGGCCTGACCCTGACGGGTGCCGGACCGGCGGCCGCCACCGCCGGGGCCGCCGGCCGCGGCGAGGCGAGCACCGCCGTGCCGCTGTCCGGTGTTCCGGTCGAGATCGCCGCCCAGGCGCGGGCCGGCAAGCAGCGCTTCGAGATCCGGCTCGATCCGCCGGAGCTCGGCCGCATCCATGTCCAGCTCGACGTCGATCCCAGCGGCAATGTGGTGTCGCACCTCACCGCCGACCGCCAGGACACCCTCGACCTGCTGCGCCGCGACGCCGGCCAGCTCCAGCGCGCCCTTCAGGACGCCGGCCTCAACGCCGACCAGAGCGCCATGCAGTTCTCGCTGCGCGACCAGGGCAGCGGGGCCGGCCAGTACCGGGACGAGAGCGGCGGACCGCGATCCCCGCGCACGGCCCTCGGCGACACGGCCGACCAGGGCGTGGTCGAGGTGACCGCAACCTACGGACGGATGATGGGCCGCAACCGCGGCGTCGACATCCGGGTGTAACGGCATAACCGAACCAGAAGGCGCTCAGCCATGTCGACCCCGATCCTGTCCGGAACCCAGTCCAACGTGCGGGCCGCCAACACGTCGGGGACGCTGGGGACGTCAGCGACCGCCGCCTCCAACGGGGCCTACTCGGCCAGCGGCAAGACCATCGCCGAGAACTTCCAGACCTTCCTGCAAATGCTGACGACGCAGTTGCAGAACCAGAGCCCGCTCGACCCCCTGGACACCAACCAGTTCACCGCCCAGCTGGTCCAGTTCACCCAGGTCGAGCAGATGCTCAAGTCGAACCAGCAGCTCGAGACGCTGGTGAACCTTCAGAAGACCGTCCAGGGCTCCCAGGCGCTGAACTATGTGGGCGCCACCGTGACGGTCGACGGCTCGACCGCGACCCTCGACGCGAGCGGGGCGAAGTGGCGCTTCGGTGTCAGCAAGCCGGCGAGCGCCACCGTCACCATCACCAACACGGCGGGCCAGACGGTCTATTCCGGCACCTTCACCATGCAGGCGGGCGAGCAGCAGTTCACCTGGGACGGCAAGGGCAAGGACGGCACCGTCTGGCCGCCCGGCCAGTACAAGATGTCGGTCACCGCCACCGACGCCTCGGGCCAGACCGTGGCGGTCTCGACCGAGGTCGAGGGCGTGGTCGACACCGTCGATCTCACCAAGCAGCCGCCCGTGCTGTCGATGGGCAATCTCGACTTCACCATGGACATGATCAAGCGCGTCTCCAAGGCGAAGTCGTCGTGAGCCGGCGACCCGCATCCGCCGGGGGCGCCTCCGGCCCGCCCCGGCCGTCGCCCATCGAGGAGCGCATCGCGTCGTCATAGCCCGCGCGCACTATCTCGATGGGATGCCTGCCCGCCCCCCGCCGCGGTTCCCCGGCACACCCCGCATCATATTGACGACAAACAGTTTGCCGCCGTTGTCCGGGCACCCCGACGAGAGTTTTCCGCGGGGTTCGCTCGACAGCGATGTTTCCCCTTTTTTTACGGGTGCTTAGCCAAATTTTAAGTCGCCGCCTCTATGGTGGCGAGGTGTTGTTCAGTTCCTGTAGCGTGAGTTCGTCCATGACCGAACCCCACCGCCCGAGGGTGAAATACGTCATCGGGCCGGACGGCAGCCCTTTGACGATCGCCGACCTCCCTGCACCGGGCACCAAGCGCTGGGTGATCCGCCGCAAGGCCGAGGTCGTCGCCGCCGTCCGTGGCGGGTTGCTCTCCCTCGAAGAAGCGTGCAGCCGGTACACCCTGACCGTCGAAGAGTTCCTGGCCTGGCAGTATTCCATCGATCGCCACGGCCTGGCCGGCCTGCGCACCACGAGGTTGCAGCAGTATCGGCAGTGAAGCCGGCCCGGCACCACCTTCCCGCGAATTTTTTTCCGGGACGTGGAACCGAACCGTGCTGGTCACGTTGAATGGATGTCGGGCCGATATCCCCCAGCCCCCCCATCAGCCCGACGAGCGCCGCCCGGATGTGTCACCCATCGGGCCGGCAAGAGGCCGCCTCCCCTGGCGGCCTTTTTCTTTTCGGGGGCTACGCCTCTTTTCGGGGGTCCCGCGGCGCCGTCCCGGCGAGCACGGAACGCGCCGACACCGAGCGCGCCAACACCGCGCCGCCGACGCCGGCTCTCGTTCCCTCTCGCCCCGCCCCCCTCTCCTTCCCTCCCGTGCCGCCCACCCGCGCCGGCCGTCGAGGCCGGCCGGCTCCCGTACAGGGCGAGGCGCGGCGGCCACGCCACCGGGAAAATTGCAGAAGCCCGGGCCGGTTAACCCGATCGTTAACCATTTCGAAACCATGAACCCGGCAAAACTTGCCGGGTCGGGCGAGTTTCGCGCGGCGGAATAACAGCTTGGAAGTCCCCCCGGTCCAGGGTCGACCCGTGCAAGGTCTGGTCACATTCGTAAAGACGCTCGGACCCGCCCGCCTCGCCGCGATGGGCGCGGTGACGGCTGCGATGATCGGCTTCTTCGCGTTCCTGATCCTGCGGGTGACCGCCCCGGTGATGACGCCGCTGTTCACCGACCTCTCGCTCGAAGACTCGGCCGCCATCATCAAGGACCTCGAGCGCCAGAGCATCCCCTACGAGCTGAAGAACGACGGCGCCGTCATCCTGGTGCCGCGCGAGCGGGTCGGCCGCTTGCGCATGAAGCTCGCCGAGGGCGGCCTGCCCAAGGGCGGCGGCATGGGCTACGAGCTGTTCGACAAGTCCGACGCCCTCGGCACCACGAGCTTCGTCCAGAACATCAACCATCTGCGCGCCCTGGAGGGCGAGCTGTCGCGCACCATCCGGTCGATCGACCGGGTGCAGGCGGCGCGCGTCCACCTGGTGCTGCCCGAGCGGCCGCTGTTCTCGCGCGACAAGCTGGAGCCCTCCGCCTCCATCGCCCTCAAGGTGCGCGGCCAGCTCGAAGCCCAGCAGGTGCGGGCGATCCGCCACTTGGTCGCCTCCGCGGTCAACGGCCTCAAGCCGGAGCGCGTCTCGATCGTCGACGAGAGCGGCCGCCTGCTCGCCGACGGCGCCAATGCCGACCCCTACGGCACCGGCGCGGCCGGCGACGAGCGCAAGCTCGCCTACGAGCGCAACCTGCGCGACCAGGTCGAGTCGATCATCTCCTCGGTGGTCGGCCCCGGCCGCGCCCGGGTGCAGCTCACCGCCGACTTCGACTTCAACCGGGTGACCCAGACGCAGGACCGCTTTGACCCCGAAGGCCGCGTGCTGCGGTCGAGCCAGACCCGCGAGGAGATGTCGACCACCGCCGACCCGCAGGGCCAGGTGAGCGTCGCCACCGAGCTGCCCGGCGCCCAGGCCCAGCAGGGACAAGGCCCCCGCGACCAGAGCAAGAAGACCGAGGAGATCAACAACTACGAGATCACCCGCATCACCGAGACCAAGGTGATCGAGGGCGGCCGGGTGAACCGGATCTCGGTCGCCGTGCTGGTCGACGGCCTCTACGGCCGTAACGAGAAGGGCGAGCTGACCTATCAGGAGCGCACCAAGGAGGAGCTCGACCGCATCGCCGCCCTGGTGCGCTCGGCGATCGGCTTCGACCAGCGGCGCGGCGACCAGGTCGAGGTGATCAACCTGCGCTTCGCCGAGACCCCGGGCATCACCGTCTCGGAGCCGGCCGGCCTGATGGGCATGCTGCAATTCACCAAGGACGACCTCATGCGCGGCATCGAGCTGGCCGTGATGCTGGTGCTCACCCTGGTGGTGCTCCTGTTCGTGGTCCGCCCGCTGGTTCGCCGCATCATCACGCCGGAGCATCTCGCCGCCCTCACCGGCGCCACGCCCGCGGTGGCCGGGGCGGCTCTGCCGGCCGGCGCCATCCCGCCCGGCATCCCGACCAGCGAGGAGGAAGCCACCGCCGCCCCGAGCCAGACCGCCCGGATGATCGAGTTCGCCCAGGTGCAGGGCACCGTCCACGCCCAGTCGATCCAGAAGGTCGGCGAGCTCGTCGAGCGCAACCCGCAGGAGACGGTGTCGATCCTGCGGCAGTGGCTCAACGAGACCTGATCGCGGGCCCGAGATCATGAGCAGCAGACCCAACAACGACATCGAGAACGTGGTGGCCACCCTGGCGGCGCGCCAGAGCGGCGCACCGAGCCGGAAGATCAGCGGCCCGCAGCGCGCCGCCGTGCTGCTGCTCGCGCTCGGCGACCAGTACGGTTCCAAGATCTGGCAGCTCCTCGACGACGACGAGCTGCGCCAGCTCTCCATCGTGATGTCGACCCTCGGCACCGTGCCGGCCGAGGAGGTCGAGGGGCTGATGCTGGAGTTCGTGTCGCGGCTGTCGGCGTCGGGCGCCCTGATGGGTACCTACGACGCGACCGAACGGCTGTTGCAGCAGTATCTGCCGCCCGAGCGTGTCAGCGGCATCATGGACGAGATCCGCGGACCGGCCGGCCGCAACATGTGGGAGAAGCTCTCCAACGTCCAGGAGGAGATGCTCGCCAACTATCTCAAGAACGAGTACCCGCAGACCGTCGCGGTGGTGCTGTCCAAGCTGCGCCCCGAGCAGTCCGCCAAGGTGCTCGGCATCCTGCCCGAGGAGGTCGGGATGGACGTCGTCAACCGCATGCTGCGGATGGAGGCGGTGCAGAAGGAGGTCATCGAGCGGATCGAGCAGACGCTGCGCACCGAGTTCATGTCGAGCCTGTCGCAGACCCGCCGCCGCGACGCCCACGAGCTGATGGCCGAGGTGTTCAACAACTTCGACCGGCAGACCGAGACGCGCTTCATGACGGCGCTGGAGGAGTCGAACCGCGAGAGCGCCGAGCGCATCAAGAGCCTGATGTTCACCTTCGACGACCTGGTCAAGCTCGACAACGCCTCGGCCCAGACGCTGATGCGCCACATCGACAAGGACAAGCTGGCGATCGCCCTCAAGGGCGCCTCCGAGCCGGTGCGGCTGTTCTTCATGCAGAACATGTCGTCACGCGCCGCCAAGATGCTGCAAGACGACATGCAGGCGCTCGGCCCGGTGCGGCTGCGCGAGGTCGACGAGGCGCAGGCGCTGCTCGTCAACCTGGCCAAGGATCTCGCCGGCAAGGGCGAGATCATGATCACCAAGAACCGGACCGACGAAGAGCTGGTGTACTGAGGCGGGCATGAGCGCACCGGCAAAATTCCTCTTCGATCTCGACTTCGCCGCCCCGGTGAAGCCGAAGACGGAGCCGACCATCTCGCCGGCCGAGCACGAGGCGGCGATCGCGGCGGCCGAGCAGCGCGGCTACCAGAAGGGGCTCGTCGCCGCCGAGGCGCAGGCGCGCACCCAGGCCGAGCGGCAGACCGCGGCCGCCTTCGACCGCATCGCCGCCGCGCTCGGCATCGTGGCGGCGCAGATTCCGGCTCTCACCGCGAGGATCGAGGCCGACGCGGCCGAGCTCGGCGCCGCGGTCGCGCGCAAGCTCGCTCCGGCGCTGATCGCGGCCGAGCCGTTCGGCGAGGTCGGCGGCCTGGTGTCGTCGTGCCTGCGCGAGCTGCTCGGTGCCCCCCACGTCGTCGTGCGGGTGCACGAGGCGCTGTACGACGTGGCGCGCGAGAAGCTCGGCGAGATGGCGCGCGGGCGCGGCTTCGACGGGCGCCTGGTGGTGCTCGGCGAGGCCGAGATCGCGCCCGGCGACTGCCGGATCGAATGGGCCGACGGCGGCCTGATACGGGATCGCGCCGCCATCGAGGCGGCGATCGACGAGGCGGTGGGGCGCTACATCGCGGCCCGGCGCGGCGCGGCCTGAGCGGCGAGGACGGAGCGGCGAGGACGGAGCTATGGCAGACGAATCGAAGGTCCCGTTCCCCAATCTCGACAGCGACCAGAGCGTCGTCGAGCAGGACGTGGCGATCGCCGAGCCGGAGACCGCGACCCACTCGGCCGCCGATCTCGAAGCGGTGTTCGATGTGCCGGTGCAGGTGTCGGCCGTGCTGGGGCGCGCCCGCATGGAGGTCGGCGAGCTGCTCAAGCTCGGCCCCGGCGCCGTGCTGGAGCTCGACCGCCGGGTCGGCGAGGCGATCGACATCTACGTCAACAACCGGCTGGTGGCGCGCGGCGAGGTCGTGCTGGTCGAGGACAAGCTCGGGGTGACCATGACCGAGATCATCAAGGCGGACCGAAGCTGATGATACCCGCCCGCCACCGCTGCCCGCTCTCTTCCGTTTCGGCGCCCGCCTGCGCGCGCCCCGCAGCCTCGGAGTGACACCATGCGCCTCCTGATCGTCGGAACCCTGAAGGGTCAGCTCACGGTGGCGACCAAGATCGCCATGGACAAGGGCGCCAGCGTCACCCACGCGGAGAGCACCGATCAGGCGATGGCGGTGCTGCGCTCCGGCCGCGGCGCCGACCTGATGATGGTCGACGTCGCTCTCGACATCCGCGAGCTGGTGCTGCGGCTGGAGGCCGAGCACATCCACGTCCCGATCGTCGCCTGCGGCACCGGCAACGATGCGCGCGCCGCGGTGGCGGCGATCCACGCCGGCGCCAAGGAGTACATCCCGCTACCGCCCGATCCGGAGATGATCGCCGCGGTGCTGGCGGCGGTCGCCGACGACTCGCGCGAGCTGGTCTATCGCGACCAGGCGACCGCCAACGTGGTCAAGCTCGCCCAGCAGATCGCGCCCTCCGACGCCTCGGTGCTGATCACCGGCGAATCGGGGACCGGCAAGGAGGTGCTGGCCCGCTACGTCCACGCCCGCTCCAGCCGGTCGCGCGGGCCGTTCATCTCGGTCAACTGCGCCGCGATTCCGGACCAGCTTCTCGAATCCGAATTGTTCGGCCACGAGAAGGGCGCCTTCACCGGGGCGGTGGCGCGCCGCATCGGCAAGTTCGAGGAGGCGAACGGCGGCACCCTGCTGCTCGACGAGATCTCCGAGATGGAGGTGCGGCTCCAGGCCAAGCTGCTGCGCGCCTTGCAGGAGCGGGTGATCGATCGGGTCGGCGGTACGCGGCCGGTGCCGGTCGACATCCGCGTCCTCGCCACCTCCAACCGCAACCTCGCCGAGGCGGTGCGCGACGGCACGTTCCGCGAGGACCTGCTGTTTCGCCTCAACGTCGTCAACCTGAAGATCCCGCCGCTGCGCGAGCGGCCCGGCGACATCATCGAGCTGGCCCAACACTTCGTGCGCAAATACGCCCAGGCCAACGGCGTGCCGGTGCGGCCCCTGTCGGCGGAGGCCAAGCATCAGCTCACCGTCAACCGCTGGCCCGGCAATGTGCGCGAGCTGGAGAACACCCTGCACCGCGCCGTGCTGTTGGCGACCGGCGACGAGATCGGCCCCGAGGCGATCCTGTCGCCGGACGGCGAGCGGCTCGACCGCTCGCGTCCGCCCGCCGTCGCCCATGCGGCGCTCGCCGCCGAAGCGGTGACGCGAGCGCTGGTCGGCCGCACCGTCGCGGACGTGGAGCGCGACCTGATCCTGGAGACCCTGAAGCACTGCCTGGGCAACCGCACCCACGCGGCCAACATTCTCGGCATCTCGATCCGGACGCTGCGCAACAAGCTCAACGAGTACGCGGCCGAGGGCGTGCCGGTGCCCGCGCCGCACGGCGGCGATGCCCGCATGGCCGGCTAGAGGCGATCTCCGTGCACCCCCGATCTCGCTGCGACTCAATCCTGCCTCACTGCTCGGCTCCGCTCCAGGCTGGGGCGATTCGTCCGGCGTCCCCCGCCCTTCCGCCCTCATGTCGTGACAGGAGCCGGACCCGATGAGGACCGCCGTGCAGAGCAGGCTGCGCCCGCGCCCCGTCCGTTTCCGCGGCCGGTCCTACATGGCGTTCGCGCTCGCCCCCGAGCTGCCGGTGTCCGACTGGCTCGCCGACATTGACGGCACCATCGGCCGCTCGGCCGGGTTCTTCGCCGGCCGGCCGGCGGTGCTCGATCTCGCCGGGCTGACGCTGGCGCCCGCCGAGGTCGCGGCGCTGATCCGCGAGCTGGAGGGTCGCGGCATCCGCATCATGGGGCTGGAGGGTGCGGAGGCGGCCGCCTACGGGCCGGACCTGCCGCCGGTACTGACCAGCGGCCGGGTGCTGACCGCCGTCGACACCGCGCCGGAGCCCGCCACTGCACCGCCGGACGCCACGCCGCCGAGCGCCACGCCGGCAGCCCGCGCGGCCCCGCAGCCAGCGGCGGCTCCCTCGGCCGGCTCGCTGATGATCGACACGCCGATCCGCTCCGGCCAGACCGTCTACCATCCGCACGGCGACATCATCGTGCTCGGCGCGGTGTCGTCGGGCGCCGAGGTGGTGGCGGGCGGCTCCATCCATGTGTACGGCGCCCTGCGCGGCCGCGCCCTCGCGGGCGCCGGCGGCGACCGCCGCGCCCGCATCTTCTGCCGCCGCATCGAGGCCGAGCTCCTCGCCATCAGCGGCTACTACCGGACCGTCGACGATCTCGACGTCGCGCTGCGCCACCGGCCGATCCAGGCGTGGCTCGACGGCGACACCATGCTGATTGCTGCACTCGACTGAGGCAGGGAGGAGGAACCAGACAATGGCCAACGTGGTCGTGGTGACATCAGGAAAAGGCGGGGTCGGCAAGACCACCACCACCGCCGCGTTGGGGACGGCGCTCGCCCAGTCCGGACAGACGGTGGCGGTGGTCGACTTCGACGTCGGCCTGCGCAATCTCGATCTCGTCATGGGCGCCGAGCGGCGGGTGGTGTTCGATCTGATCAACGTGGTGCAAGGCGCCGCCAAGCTCCAGCAGGCACTGATCCGCGACAAGCGGATCGAGACGCTGTGGCTGCTGCCGGCCTCGCAGACCCGCGACAAGGAGGCACTGACCGACGAGGGCGTCGCCCGCGTCATCGACGAGCTGCGCCAGCGCTTCGACTGGGTGCTGTGCGACAGCCCGGCCGGCATCGAGCGCGGCGCCCAGCTCGCCATGCGGCACGCCGACGCCGCCGTCATCGTCACCAATCCGGAGGTGTCGTCGGTGCGCGACTCCGACCGCATCATCGGCCTGCTCGATGCCCGCACCGAGCGCGCCGAGCGCGGCGAGCGCATCGCCAAGCACATCCTGGTGACGCGCTTCGATCCGTCGCGCGCCGCCAAGGGCGAGATGCTCGGCATCGCCGACATCGTCGAGATCCTGTCGCTGCCGCTGCTCGGCATCATCCCGGAGAGCCAGGAGGTGCTGCGCGCCTCCAATCTCGGCACCCCGGTGGTGCTCAGCAACCCGACCAGCGCCCCGGCGCGCGCCTACATGGAGGCGGCCCGGCGGCTGGAGGGCGAGGACCTCGACATCACGGTGCCGACCGACAAGCGCAGCCTGTTCACCAAGCTGTTCGGACGGAGAGCAGCATGATCTGGTCGTGGTTCAAGCGCCGCAATTCCGCGCCGGTCGCGCGGGAGCGGTTGCAGATCCTCCTGGCCCACGAGCGCTCCACGCTCGGCCGCACCAATCTGATCGCGGTGCTCCAGGACGAGATCCTGGCGGTGATCTCCCGGCACGTCTTCGTCGATCCCGACAGCGTGCAGGTGAAGATGGACCGCGGCGCCACCATGTCGACCCTGGAGATCGAGATCGAGATCCCCAACATGGTCGGCGGCCCGCCGCTGGCGATGACCTACTGAGGCGACACCGGACGTGCCGATCCGCCGAGGCGCGGCGGCTGCGGCCGGCACCCATCGGCATGGCCGGGCTCGTCCCGGCCGTGCTCGTCTCCGTCACCCGAGGTCCACGTTCCGGGGCGCCGCAACGCCGCGAACCCGGAACCCAGCGGCAGATTTCGAGCTCCCGGATTCGGCTTCACCATGCACATCCGTCCCGCCACGCCCGACGATCACGACGCCCTGTGGGGCATTCTCGAACCCGTGATCCGTGCCGGCGAGACCTACCCGCTGCCGCGCGATATGACGCGCGAGGACGCCCTCGCCTACTGGCTGTCGCCGGCCCACGAGGTGCATGTCGCAGTCTATCGGGACGACGAGCGCAAGACCGCCGGGCGCAAGTCCGATGGGCGCAAGTCCGACGGCCCCAGGACCGAGAGCCGCGAGGCGGTGGTCGGCACCTATTATCTGCGCCCCAACAATGCGGGCGGCGGCGACCACGTGGCGAACTGCGGCTACATGGTCGCGCCTGCCGCGGCCGGCCGCGGCGTCGCCCAGGCGATGTGCGCGGACTCGCTCGCCCGCGCCAGGGCGCGCGGCTTCCGCGCCATGCAGTTCAACTTCGTGATCAGCTCGAACGTCCGCGCTGTGCGGCTGTGGCAGCACATGGGCTTCGAGATCGTCGGCCGCCTGCCCGGCGCTTTCCGGCATCCGACGCTCGGCTTCGTCGACGCCCTGGTCATGGTCCGGGAGCTGTGAGGGCGCCGTTCCCGATACGATGCAGGCGATGGCCGTCGCCGCGTGACGTGCGGCGCGAACCGCTCGTGAATCTCTTTGCGCCGCGGCGCGGCACGCTGTAGGTGTTCCGGGCTCGTTCGCAACGCACGACCTCCCGATGAACATCCTCTCGATACAATCCCACGTCGTCTACGGCCATGTCGGCAACGCCTCGGCCGTGTTCCCGCTCCAACGGCTCGGCTGCGAGGTGTGGCCGATCCACACGGTGCAGTTCTCCAACCACACCGGCTACGGCGCCTGGAAGGGCCGCGTCTTCGACGGCGGCATGATCGGCGAGGTCCTGGACGGCGTCGCCGAGCGCGGCGCGCTCGGCCGCTGCGACGGCGTCTTGTCCGGCTACATGGGCGGCGCCGACATCGGCGAGGCGATCCTCGACGCGGTCGGCAAGGTGCGGGCCGCCAACCCGGCGGCGCGCTACTGCTGCGACCCGGTGATCGGCGATGTCGGCCGCGGCGTCTTCGTGCGGCCGGGCATTCCGGAGTTCATGCGTGCGCGCGCCGTGCCGGCCGCCGACGTCATCACCCCCAACCAGTTCGAGCTCGAATACCTCGCCGAGCGCACCACCGGCACGCTCGCCGATGCGCGCCGCGCCGTCGAGATCGTGCATCTGCTCGGGCCGAAGGTGATCCTCGTCACCTCGCTGCACACCGACGAGACGCCGGCCGACGCCATCGATCTCCTCGCCTCCGGTCCGGACGGCTGCTTCCGGCTGCGCACCCCCAAGCTCGATCTCTCGATCAACGGGGCGGGAGACGCCATCGCGGCGCTGTTCTTCTTCCATTTCCTGTCGACCGGCTCGACCGCGACCGCGCTGTCGCGCTCGGCGTCGTCGATCTTCGGCGTCCTCCAGCGCACCGTCGCGGCCGGCTCGCGCGAGATCCTGACCGTCGCGGCCCAGGACGAGTTCGTCTCGCCGTCCCGCGTCTTCGCGGCGGAGGCCGTGTAGACCGACCTCACTCATCCGCGCCGCTGCCGGCGCCGCCCGCGCCGGGTGGCGCCGTCGTGCGCCACACATCTCGGTGACACATGATCCGCCTCGACGGCATCAGCAAGCAGAACGGCCATCAGATCCTCTTCATCGAGGCGTCGGCGGCGCTCCAGCGCGGCGAGAAGGTCGGCCTGGTCGGTCCCAACGGGGCCGGCAAGTCGACGCTGTTCCGCATGATCACCGGCGAGGAGCCGCCCGACGAGGGCCAGATTGTGGTCGATCGCGGCGTCACCATCGGCTACTTCAGCCAGGACGTCGGCGAGATGGCGGGCCGCAGCGCGGTCGCCGAGGTGATGGACGGCGCCGGTCCGGTGAGCGAGGTGGCGGCCGAGCTGCGTGCCCTGGAAGCCGCCATGGCGGACCCCGACCGTGCCGACGAGATGGACGACATCATCGTCCGCTACGGCGAGGTGCAGCACCGCTTCGAGGAGCTGGACGGCTACGCCCTCGATGGCCGCGCCCGCGAGGTGCTGGCCGGGCTCGGCTTCTCCGACGCGATGATGGACGGCGATGTCGGCAAGCTGTCGGGCGGCTGGAAGATGCGCGTGGCGCTCGCCCGCATCCTGCTGATGCGGCCCGACGCCATGCTGCTCGACGAGCCGTCCAACCACCTCGATCTCGAAAGCCTGATCTGGCTGGAGCAGTTCCTTCAGGGTTACGACGGCGCCCTGATGATGACGTCGCACGATCGCGAGTTCATGAACCGCATCGTCCGCAAGGTGATCGAGATCGACGGCGGCACGCTGACCACCTACACGGGCGATTACGAGTTCTACGAGCAGCAGCGCGCCCAGAACGAGAAGCAGCAGCAGGCGCAGTTCGAGCGCCAGCAGGCCATGCTGGCCAAGGAGATCAAGTTCATCGAGCGGTTCAAGGCGCGCGCCTCGCATGCCGCGCAGGTGCAGAGCCGGGTGAAGAAGCTGGAGAAGATCGACCGGGTGGAGCCGCCGCGCCGGCGCCAGAGCGTGCTGTTCGAGTTTCCGCCGGCGCCGCGATCGGGCGAGGACGTGGTCAGCCTCAAGGGCGTCCACAAGAGCTACGGCAGCCGCCGCATCTACGAGGGGCTCGACTTCCAGGTGCGGCGGCGCGAGCGCTGGTGCGTGCTCGGCGTCAACGGCGCCGGCAAGTCGACGCTGCTCAAGCTGGTGGCCGGCGCGACCGAGCCGGACGACGGCAGCGTGGCGGTGGGCGGTAGCGTCAAGATGGGCTACTTCGCCCAGCACGCCATGGATCTGCTCGACGGCGAGCGCACCGTGTTCGAGACGCTGGAGGAGGCGTTCCCCGAGGCCGGTCAGGGCTCGCTGCGCACGCTCGCCGGCTGCTTCGGCTTCTCGGGCGACGACGTGGAGAAGCGGGCCCGCGTGCTCTCCGGCGGCGAGAAGGCGCGCCTGGTGATGGCGTTGATGCTGTACGATCCGCCGAACTTCCTGGTGCTGGACGAGCCGACCAACCATCTCGACATGACCACCAAGGAGATGCTGGTGGCGGCGCTGGCGCAGTACGAGGGCAGCATGCTGTTCGTGTCACACGACCGGCGCTTCCTCGCGGCGCTGTCCAACCGGGTGCTGGAGCTGACGCCGGAGGGCGTCCACCGCTACGGCGGCGGCTATACCGAATATGTGGCGCGCACCGGCCACGAGGCGCCGGGCCTACGGAGCTGAGCGGCGCCACCGAGCCGACGCGGCGACGGGACGAGGAACGCGGATGGACGGGCTTCCGGTGCTTGCGGTCGATCGGCTCGATCTCGTGCTGGAGCCGCATGCCTGGACCTTCGCGGCGGTGCGCCGGCGCGATATCGCGGCGTATTTCGAGACCGAGCGGCGGCGCCTGCCGCAGCTGTGGAACGGCCGCGTGCTGCTGATGCATCGCCACGCCCTCGCCGGCGGCGTGCTGCGGGCGGCGCTGTTCGAGACCGATTTCGCCAGCTTCCTGGCGTGGCGCGACTGGGGCTGTCCCGATCGCTCGGTGGTCAACGCCTTCGCCATGGGGGCGCTGCGCGGCAGCGACGGCGCCTTCCTGCTCGGCGAGATGGCGGCCGGCACCGCCAATGCCGGCAGAGTCTACTTCCCGTGCGGGACGCCCGACCCGAGCGACGTGCGCGACGGCGTCGTCGATTTCGCCGGCAGCGTCGCCCGCGAGGTGGCCGAGGAGACCGGGCTGACGCCGGAGGACACCACGCCCGGCCCGTGGGCGATGGTGCCGGCGGGGCCGCGGCTGGCGCTGATCCGGGTGCTGCAAGCGGCGGTGCCGGCCGCCGTGCTGGCCGAGCGTATCGCGGCGCATCTCACCGGCCAGGCCCGGCCGGAGCTGGCCGGCATCCGCGTGGTTCGCGCCCTGGCGGATCTCGACGAGGCCGATTTCGGCGGCGCGGTGCCGGACTTCGTTCGCGCCTACCTCCGCCACGTCCTGGCGGCCGAACCGTCGACGGGGGCGGCGCCGCTGCGATTATCGTAACCGGCACCGCCCGCCGCCTTGCCCTCGCGGGCCCGCTACGCTAAAACGAGCCCCGTTGCGTCTCCGGTCAATGCCGTGTCAACGATTCGTCGGCTACCGTGACGGGCAACCAGGGATTTGGGCATGTCGCCGCGCCGTGATCATCGCGCGTTTGTCGGAGGGGCCGCCACGGCTCCGTCCGCGGCTGCCCTGCTGTCCGGCCTGATCCTCCTCCTTAGCTGCCCCTGAGGGCCGGCAGGGCGCATCGCGCCTGGGCGCTCAGGGGGTCGCGAGACGGAACCCTGGACGCGCCCGTGACGCGGCGCACGCATTTCGAGAAGGATCATCGCCATGACCACGTCCTCGCACTCCGAGAAGGACCGCGTCGTCATCTTCGACACCACCTTGCGCGACGGCGAGCAATCGCCCGGCGCCACCATGACGCACGAGGAGAAGCTGGAGGTCGCCGAGACGCTCGACCAGATGGGTGTCGACATCATCGAGGCCGGCTTTCCGATCGCCTCCGAGGGTGATTTCGCCGCCGTCCACGAGATCGCCCAGCGCACCAAGAACGCCGTGGTGTGCGGGCTCGCCCGCGCCGCCTTCAAGGACATCGACCGCTGCGCCGAGGCGATCAAGCCGGCCAAGCGCGGCCGCATCCACACCTTCATCTCCACCTCGCCGGTGCACATGAAGTGGAAGCTCCAGATGGAGCCCGACAAGGTCTACGAGGCGGTGGTCGCCCAGGTGACGCGCGCCCGCAACTACACCGACGACGTCGAGTGGTCGTGCGAGGACGGCACCCGCACCGAGCACGACTTCCTGTGCCGCTGCGTCGAGGCCGCCATCAAGGCCGGCGCCACCACCATCAACATTCCGGACACCGTCGGCTACACCACGCCGGACGAGTATTTCGCGCTGTTCCAGATGGTGCGCGAGCGGGTGCCGAACGCCGACCAGGCGCGCTTCTCGGTGCACTGCCACGACGATCTCGGCATGGCGGTGGCCAACTCGCTGGCCGGCGTGCGCGGCGGCGCGCGCCAGATCGAATGCACCATCAACGGCATCGGCGAGCGCGCCGGCAACGCCGCCCTGGAGGAGGTGGTGATGGCCATGAAGGTGCGCAGCGACGTGCTGCCGTTCTGGACCGGCATCGACGCCACCCGCCTCACCCGCGCCTCCAAGCTGGTGTCGGCCGCCACCTCGTTCCCGGTGCAGTACAACAAGGCGATCGTCGGCCGGAACGCCTTCGCGCACGAGTCCGGCATCCACCAGGACGGGATGCTCAAGCACACCCAGACCTACGAGATCATGACGCCGGAGAGCGTCGGCGTGAAGCAGACCTCGCTCGTCATGGGCAAGCACTCCGGCCGCCACGCCTTCATGCACAAGCTCCAGGAGCTCGGCTACGAGCTGGCCGCCAACCAGCTGGAAGACGCCTTCATCCGCTTCAAGGCGCTGGCCGACCGCAAGAAGCACGTCTACGACGAGGACATCGAGGCGCTGGTGGACGAGGAGATCGCCACCGCCCAGGACCGCATCAAGCTGCTGTCGCTGTCGGTGATCGCCGGCACCCGCGGACCGCAGCGCGCCACCATGAAGCTGGTCATCGACGGCCGCACCGTCATCGAGGAGTGCGAGGGCAACGGCCCGGTGGACGCGGTGTTCAACTGCGTCAAGGCGCTCGTGCCGCACGACGCGAACCTCGAGCTGTATCAGGTGCACGCCGTCACCGAGGGCACCGACGCCCAGGCCGAGGTGTCGGTGCGGCTCTCCGAGAACGAGAAGACCGTCACCGCCAAGGGCGCCGATCCCGACACCCTGGTGGCGTCCGCGAAGGCGTATCTCGGGGCGCTGAACAAGCTGATGATCAAGCGCCAGCGCAGCAAGCCCGAGGCCATGGTGGTCGGGCCGTAGAGGATTCCGCTCTAGCTGTCATTCCGGGGCGCGGCGAAGCCGCGAACCCGGAATCCAGCGGCAAACCCGGAACTCTCGGCTGGATTCCGGACAGCCGCTTCGCGGCTTCCGGAATGACACCGAATGGGCTGCGTCGCCGGGTCGCGCCGGCGAAGACGGCGCGGGGCCGCCCGCCCCGGCGCCGCGCTCCGGTCAGTTCGCGCCGGCGGCCTTCTTGACGAAGCGGCCGTCGAAGGTGCGACCGAGATCGATCTTGGCGTCCTTCATCTCCTCGTCGAAGCGCACCAGCATGTCGAGCGCGTTCTTCATGCCGGCCTCGGGGATCACGCCGGTGGCCGAGTACATCGGCTTCGACGCCACGAAGGCCGCCATGTAGAGATTGCGGTCGCCGAGATGGTATTCGGGCGGGACCACATCGGCGACCTGCTCGGGCGTCGCGGTCTGGAGCCACTTCAGCGTCTTGTAGAAGGCGTTGACGATGCGCTGCGTGGTCTCGGGATTCTTCTCGATGAAGTCGGCCTTGAGATAGACCACCGCGGCCGGGTTGTTGCCACCGAGCAGCCGCTCGTTGTCGGCCTCGGTGCGGCTGTCGGCCATCACCACCACGTCGCCGTCCTGCACCAGCTTGGTGATGACCGGATCGAGATTGGAGATCGCCTCGATCTCGCCCTTCTTCATGGCGGCGACCGCCGACATGCCGGCCCCGATGCCGATGATCGACACGTCGGTCGGCTTCAGCCCGTCCTTGGCGATCAGCGCGTTGACGAAGAAGTTGGTGGACGATCCCGGCGCCGTGACGCCGACCTTCATGCCCTTCAGGTCCTTGAACGACTTGACCTGCGCGGCCTTGTCCTTGCGCACCGCCAGCACGATGCCGGGGAAGCGGCCGAGCTCGGTGACGGCGCGGATCTCCTGGCCCTTGGCCTGCATCCTTATGGTGTGCTCGTAGGCGCCGGTGACCACGTCGGCGGAGCCGCCGATGAGCGACTGGAGCGACTTGGCGCCGCCGCCGAAGTCCGTCACGGTGACGTCGAGCCCCTGCTCCTTGAAGTAGCCGAGTCGTTCGGCCAGCGTCAGCGGCAGGTAGTAGAAGAGGTTCTTGCCACCGACGCCGAGCACCAGCTTCGGCTTCTCGGGCGCCGGCGCAGTCTGGGCGGCGGCCGGCGCGATGGCGCCGGTGACGGTGGCAACTGCCGTTGCGACGGCGACGGCCAGGGTGGTGAGCTTCATACAAAGTCCTCCCGTGAACGCTCGGCGGGCGCGTGGGTCTGGGGGACCCTCGGCGAGCCCTTGTTGATCTCCGTCGATATCGGGCGGAGGCCGACGATTCAATCGGAATTGCAGCTCCTCGGCACCGTGTCCCGGGCGGTGCAGCGCGCCGCATCGCGGTGTGATGCGCCCGACCCGGGCCCCAGGGCTACATGACCATTGGTCAACTGGAGAGACCATTGGTCAACTGGAGACTTGGGTCCCGCATCTGCGTCGCACCGCTTCGCCCTGCGCGGCGTGCGCGACACGAGGCATGGCCGCGTGGAACCCGCAGTTCCCGGCTGTCGCCGCGCTCCAGCCGGGCTACGAGGCTGCAATGTCGTTGCAGGCAGCGGCACACGCCGGTTACCTCTCCCCGCACGCGGGGAGAGGTGACCCGTGGCCTCGCACACGGGCCGCCTCGCAGCGTCAGGCACGAAAAAGGGCCGCCTCGCGGCGGCCCTTTCGACAACTCAGGTCCAGGCAAGCCTGGTCCAGGCCGGCCTGCGGACGAGTCCGCTCAGTTCTTGCTCTTGTCCACCATGGCGCGCTGCTTGATCCACGGCATCATCTCGCGCAGCTTGGCGCCGACCTCCTCGATCGGATGCTTCGCCATGTTGGCGCGGATCGCCTTGAACGACGCCTGGTTGACCTTGTTCTCCAGCATCCAGTCCTTGACGAAGGCGCCCGACTGGATGTCGTGCAGCACCTTCTTCATCTCGGCCTTGGTGTCCGGCGTGATCAGGCGCGGGCCGGACTTGTACTCGCCGTACTCGGCCGTGTTGGAGATCGAGTAGTTCATGGTGGCGATGCCGCCCTCGTAGATGAGGTCGACGATCAGCTTCATCTCGTGGACGCATTCGAAATAGGCCATCTCGGGCGCGTAGCCGGCCTCGACCAGCGTCTCGAAGCCGGCCTTCATCAGCTCGACCATGCCGCCGCACAGCACCGCCTGCTCGCCGAACAGGTCGGTCTCGCACTCCTCCTGGAAGGTCGTCTCGATGATGCCGGCGCGGCCGCCGCCGATCGCCGAGCCGTAGGAGAGGCCGATGTCGTGGGCGTTGCCGGAGGCGTCCTGATGGATGGCGAGCAGGCACGGCACGCCGGCGCCGCGCTCGTATTCGGCGCGCACCGTGTGGCCGGGGCCCTTGGGGGCGATCATCAGGACGTCGATGTCCTTCTTGGGATCGATCAGGTTGAAGTGGACGTTGAGGCCGTGCGCGAACATCAGCGCGGCGCCCTCGCGGATGTTGGGGGCGATCTCGGCCGCGTAGATGTCGGACTGGAGCTCGTCGGGGGTGAGCATCATCATCACGTCGGCCCACTTGGCGGCCTCGGCGACGGTCATCACCGGCAGGCCCATGGCCTCCGCCTTCTTGGCGCTGGCGGAGCCCGGCCGCAGCGCGACGGCGACATTCTTGACGCCGGAGTCGCGCAGATTGAGGGCGTGGGCGTGGCCCTGGCTGCCGAAGCCGACGATCGCGACCTTCTTGGTCTTGATCAGGTTGAGATCGGCGTCGCGATCGTAATAGACACGCATCGGTGGGTTCCCCTGCTCGGCGGTGGGCCGCCCTCGTTGTGGTGGGTCCGGCAGGCCGCGGACGGCTGCCGTGGGTGGGTTTGTAGAAGTATCGGCGGACCGGAACAAGCCCGGCACCCGCGGAAGTCCTATGCCGTTCCGTCCTGAATTCTCACGGCGACGAGCCTGGCGCGATCGGGACGCTGTCGAGCCCGAGCAGCGCGACCAGCACGCCGCGCACATCGAGCAGGACGTGGTCGGGAACATGCTCGATGACGCCGAACATACGGTGCTCGCGGGAGACGCTCCGGATCTGATCGACCAGAACCACGCCTCGGGTTTGCAGCCCTTCGGGGAGCGGGACGTTGAAGCTCCACGGCTTCGCTTTCGACGTGATCGGGCAGACGATGCTGCGTCGCGAGACCTCGTGATAGGCGCGATCGCTCACCACCAGAGCAGGCCGGCGGCCGGCCTGCTCGGTCCCGAGCGCAGGGTCGAACTCGACCCAGGCGATGTCACCGCTTTCGGGCAGCATTGTTTCTCGTCAGATCCTCGAACGTGATCTCGCCGCGCGAATACGCGTCCTCGGGCAGGATCTCCTCCGCGCGGTCCGGCCCCCAGTCGACGGTCGGCGGCTCGTTCTCTGGCCCGAGCCGCTTCGCCTCGGCGACGAGATCGGCGAGGCGATAGCGCGTATACCCGAGCCCGGCGGCCGAAGGCTTCAGCCGCAGCTCGCGCCCCTCGACCACCACGTCGACCTCGCTGCCCTCGGACAGGCCCGCAGCCTCGGCGGCAGCCTTCGGAAGCCGCACCCCGAGGCTGTTGCCCCATTTCGAGACCTTGACCTTCATGGCGCCCTCTTCGGATACACAATGTATATCCGAGATCGCTGGAAATCCATGGCTGGCGCCGCCGCTCACCTCTCCCCGCCGCGCGGGGAGAGGTCGACATTCGCGCGTTCAGCGCGGATGTCGGGTGAGGGGGCGCTTCCGTATCCACGCGAGGCCCCTCACCCGACTCGCCGCTGCGCGGCGAGCCACCCTCTCCCCGCCTGGCGGGGAGAGGGTGAGCCGGTCCGTGAACGAGGCTGCCGAGCCTCACATCCCCTCGGGACCGCGAGCGATCGCCACGATTCCGGTGCGCGACACCTCGACCAGCCCGAGCGGCAGCATCAGGGCGACGAACTGGTCGATCTTCTCGGCCGCGCCGGTGATCTCGAACACGAAGCTCTCGACGGTGGCGTCGATCACGCGCGCCCGGAACGCATCGGCGAGACGCAACGCCTCGACCCGGTGGTCGCCCTTGCCGCGCACCTTCACCATCGCCAGCTCGCGCTCGATGGAGCGGCCCGTGACGGTCATGTCGACCACCCGGTGAACCGGCACCATGCGGTCGAGCTGGTTCTTGATCTGCTCGATCACCATCGGGGTGCCGCGCGTCACCACGGTGATGCGCGAGAGATGCTTCTGGTGCTCGGTCTCCGACACCGTCAGGCTCTCGATGTTGTAGCCGCGGCCCGAGAACAGGCCGATGACCCGCGCCAGCACGCCCGGCTCGTTGTCGACGATGACGGCGAGCGTGTGGGTCTCGATCGCCTGCGCCACATGGGCGGACGGATAGTGCGACGTGCTGGACGACGCGGTGGACGGACTCGTGGACATCATTGCGTAAAGGCCCCTGCCCCTGAAATCTGGCGCGGCCCTCCGGTACCGGAGGGCCGCCGGTCGCGCCGGTCTCGCGCCGGCCGCGGACACGCTCTAGACGAGCATCTTGCCTTCCTCGGTGATCGCCTCGTCGAGATTCTCGGCCGCGTCGCCCAGCAGCATCTCGTTGTGGGCGCGGCCCGACGGGATCATCGGGAAGCAGTTCTCGGTCGGATCGACCACGCAATCGAAGATCACCGGCTTGTCGACCGCGATCATCTCCTTGATGGCGGCGTCGAGGTCGCCGGGCTTCTCGCAGCGCATGCCGACGCCGTGATACGCCTCGGCGAGCTTGACGAAGTCGGGCAGCGCCTCGGAGTAGCTCTGCGAGTAGCGGCCGCCGTGCAGCAGCTCCTGCCACTGCCGCACCATCCCCATGTAGTGGTTGTTGAGGATGAAGATCTTGATCGGCAGCCGGTACTGCACCGCGGTCGACAGCTCCTGCATGGTCATCAGCACCGAGGCTTCGCCGGCGATATCGATGACCAGCGAACCAGGATGCGCGAGCTGCACGCCCACCGCGGCCGGGATGCCGTAGCCCATGGTGCCGAGGCCGCCGGAGGTCATCCAGCGGTGCGGCTCCTCGAAGCCGTAGAACTGCGCGGCCCACATCTGATGCTGGCCGACCTCGGTGGTGATGTAGGTGTCGCGATCCTTGGTCAGCTCGTAGAGCCGCTGGATGGCGTATTGCGGCTTGATCACCTCGTGGGACGGCTTGTAGGCGAGGCACTTGCGGGCGCGCCAATGCTCGATCTTCTTCCACCACGCCTTGTGGGCCGGCTTGTCGGCCTCGCCCGGCTGCGCGGTCCACAGCCGCAGCATCTCCTCCAGCACCAGCGTGCAGTCGCCGAGGATCGGCACGTCGACCTTGACGTTCTTGTTGATCGACGACGGGTCGATATCGACGTGGATCTTGCGGGAGCCCGGCGAGAAGGCGTCGAGCCGGCCGGTGATGCGGTCGTCGAAGCGCGCCCCGATGCAGATCATCAGGTCGCACTCGTGCATGGCGAAGTTGGCCTCGTAGGTGCCGTGCATGCCGAGCATGCCGAGCCACTGCGGCCCGGAGGCCGGATAGGCGCCGAGCCCCATCAGGGTCGAGGTGATCGGGAAGCCGGTGACGCGCACCAGCTCGCGCAGCAGCTCGCTCGCCCGGCGGCCCGAGTTGATGACGCCGCCGCCGGTGTAGAACACCGGCCGCTTGGCGTTGCGCATCATCGCCACCGCCTGCTGGATGCGCTCGGGGTCGCCCTTCACCTTCGGCACGTAGCCGCGATGCGCGAAGGTCTTCGGCCGCGTGTAGGTGCCGGTGGCGAACTGGATGTCCTTCGGCACGTCGATGACGACCGGGCCGGGGCGCCCCGAGGAGGCGACATGGAACGCCTCGTGCAGCACCCGCGGCAGGTCGGCGATGTTCTTCACCAGGTAGTTGTACTTGGTGCAGGGCCGGGTGATGCCGACCGTGTCGCACTCCTGGAAGGCGTCGTTGCCGATCAGATGGGTCGGCACCTGGCCGGTGATGCAGACGATCGGGATCGAGTCCATCAGGGCGTCGGCGAGGCCGGTCACCGCGTTGGTGGCGCCGGGACCGGAGGTCACCAGCACGCAGCCGACCTTGCCGGTCGAGCGGGCATAGCCTTCGGCGGCATGCACGGCGCCCTGCTCGTGGCGCACCAGCACATGGCGGACCTTCTCCTGGTGGAACAGCGCATCGTAGATCGGCAGCACGGCGCCGCCCGGATAGCCGAAGATGTGCTCGACCCCCTGATCGATCAGCGCCTGGATGATCATCTCGGCGCCGGTCATCTCCTTGGTCATGGTCTTCTCCGCCTCGTGTCTCGTCTCGGCGCGGTGCGCCTCACTCTGGTCGACGATCGTCAGGAAAAGAAAAAAGGGCCTCCTTGGGCCCTTTTGCACAGCACGCCACCCCGGGGGAGATCGTCACGATCCCCGGATGGCGTGCTCTCCTACGATGAGCAGCGAAATAAAATTACGCATGGGCTCACAGTTTCGCGTCAAAAGTTGCCGGCTATATAGAGGAGCCGAGATTCGTGGTCAAGAACGTAACAAGGCATTTCGGGCGCCCGAATGACGCGGGGAAGCCGTGCCGTGTCGCGGTACCGCGCCGGCGCGCCGCTCCGGCGATCGTGACCGTCCGTGAAGGCGCGCCGCCCCGGCCGAAGCTCGTCCTGGCCACCCGACGCTATTAGGTTGGCCCGCCACCGAGGTCCCGATGCCTTTTCTGCGTGAACGCTCCGGCCGCTGGTCGCCGCCCAAGATCGTCGCCTTCGCCCTGGTGTCGCTACCGGCGCTGTGGCTGGCCTGGCTGGCCGTCACCGGCGGGCTCGGGGCGCGGCCGCTCAACGAGGCGATCCATCAGGCCGGATCGTGGGCGGTGCGGCTGCTGGTGGCCTCGCTCGCCGTCACGCCGGCGCGGCGGCTGTTCGGGGCGCCGAAGCTGATCCTCGCCCGGCGCATCGTCGGGGTGGCGGCGTTCGCCTATGCGGCGCTCCATCTCGGCCTCTATGTGGCCGACCAGAAGCTCGATCTCGTCAAGGTCGCGAGCGAGATCGCGCAGCGCATCTACCTGACGATCGGCTTCGTGGCTCTGCTCGGGCTCACCGCCCTCGCCGTCACCTCGACGGACGGCATGGTGCGCCGCCTCGGCGGCCCGCGCTGGCAGGCGCTGCACCGGCTCGCCTATCCGATCGCGGGCCTCGCCGTCCTGCACTTCCTGATGCAGACCAAGCTCGACGTCTCCGAGTCGATCATGGTGGCGGGCTTCCTGGCCTGGCTGCTGCTCTACCGGCTCGCCTACGCCCTCGCCGGCGATCTCGGGCCATGGCGCCTGGCGCTGCTCGCGGCGGTGGCCGCCACCGCGACGGCGCTCGGCGAGGCGGCGTGGTACGGCGTGACCACCGGGGTCGACGCCACGCTGGTTCTCGCCGCCAATCTCGACGTGGCGTTCGGGCTGCGGCCGGCCGCCTGGGTGCTCGTCGTCGGCCTCGGCGTGGCGCTGGCGGCGGCGCTGTGGGGCGGGGTCAGGACGCTGCGAGAGCGCCGACGCGGGCCAGCACGTCGTCGAGCGCCCGCGCGGGCGTGACCCATGGCCAGTCCGGAAGCTGGTGGCGGAACCAGGTGTGCTGCCGCTTGGCGTAGTGGCGGGTGTCGGCCTGTCCTTTGGTGATCGCCTGCTCCAGCGATGCCGTGCCGGCGAGGTATTGCAGCAAGCCCGGCACCCCGTGCGCCCGCATGGCCGGGAGCAGCGGATCGAGCCCGCGGGCGCCGAGCACCCGCACCTCGTCGAGCGCCCCGGCCTCGATCATGCGGACGAAGCGGGCATTGATGCGGGCATAGAGATCGGCGCGGTCAGGGGCGAGGAACACCGGCACCACGCGGGCGCCGGCCAGCACCGCCGGCTCGCTCTCGGCCTGCCAGGCGGCGAGCGGCCGGCCGGTCGCGGTCAGCACCTCGAGGGCGCGGGCGACGCGCAGGCGGTCGCGCGGGGCGAGGCGGGCCGCCGCCGCGGGGTCGCGTTCGGCCAGAACGGCGTGCAGGCCCTCCGGCCCGAGCCGGTCGAGATCGGCCCGCACGGCGGCGCGGACCGCGTCGGGCACCGGCGGCACGCGGGAGAGCCCCTGCGTCAACGCCTTGAAGTAGAGCCCGGTGCCGCCGCAGACGATCGGCACCCATCGCCGCGCCGTCGCTTCCGCGAGCACGGCGCGGACATCGGCCACATAGTGGCCGACTGAATAGTTCACGGCGGCGTCGACATGGCCGTAGAGGCGGTGCGGCACCCGCGCCTCCTCGCCCGGCGTCGGCCGCGCCGTGATGATCCGCAGGTCGCCATAGACCTGCATCGAATCCGCGTTGATCACCACGCCGCCGAGCTGCTCGGCCAGCGCAAGCGCCAGCGCCGACTTGCCGCTGGCGGTCGGTCCGGCGATCAGGACGGCGTCAACGGAAGGCATGGACGGCGACAACCGACGAGGCAGGCATGACGAGGCAGACATGACGAGGCAGGCAGATCGGGCGAGGCCGCGCCGAAGCGGCGGCGCGGCGCCGCCTTCTACCAGTTTGATACCATCGCTGATACCAGCCCCGACATCGGCACTCGATATCGCCCGTGAGTCCGGCTTCGAGGGACCAGCCTGAATGAGCAGCCTCGAGGACCCCACGCGAGGACCAGCCCCTCGATCGCGGGCGACTGGCCCGCCGCGGCGTGGCGAGCCCCGCGGCGTCGAGTGCAGGCGCCGACCGGCGCCCTTCATCCATGTCCTGCAAAAGCGTTCCGGCAAAAAGCCGCCGGCAAAACGTCCGGCGAAATACCAAAACGCCCGACGACATCCGTCGTGCGCGACGCCGGACCCCGACGCCGCACCGGGCAACATCGCACCCCGTAAACCAGACCGCGCAACACCAAATCACGCGAACCAAATCGCGCGACACTGATCACGCGAGGCTGATCACGCGAGGCCGCACCGCGCGGAGCGGCCTCCCGCCGTCACTCGTCGCAGAGCGTCACCAGCCCTCGGCGCAGTCGGCCGGGCGCGGCGGAGGCCGGCTCCGCAGCGCGCCCGGTCGCCCGCCGAACGGCTCAGTTCACCCGCGCCGCGTCGCGGCTCTCGGCCCGCGGGAACACCACTTTCTCGCCGAGCGGCCCCTCGATGACCTTGCTGGCCGGACGATTGGCCAGCCGGATCTGGTAGAGCCACCAGGCCGCCAGCGCGATCACCAGGATGCCGACCTGATAGCCGGGCAGGAGCAGCGACAGCGCGATCAGCACCACCGCGATGGTGCATGCCTTGCCGACCTTCTCCATGTCGGAGAAGATTCCAGAGAAGCGCTCGCGGTTGGCGTCGTCCAGGAAGGGCGCCGCGAACCGATCGAGGCCGAAGGTCGTCCACGCACCCATGTAGCCGAGCTTCTGGGCCCACAGGAGGAACAGGGCGACCGAGAACGCGATGAGCGCGACGACGGCGCCGAACGGGCCGGCCGCGGTGCCGATCACGACGACGAGCGCGACCGCGAATGCGAGAATCCAATACGGCATCTGATCAACCTCTTGACCTTGTCGACGGAACTAATCCGCGAATGTTGCTGTCAGCTTGCGTCAGTCCAGGTCCTTGCGACTCCGGTTGCTTCGAGCTCCGGTTGGTTCGAGCTCCGGCGGCTCTGATGACCGGCTGCTCCGATTCCTGCTCCGACTCCCGCGCCGACGTGTTGCTGCGCCGACGCCCGGATGCTCCGGCCGGCGGACGCCGAGGGTCGGACGTCCACGCGGCTCCGGCCCGCGCCGCTCCCTGCTCCGATCGTCTCCGTCATCACCATCGCGGCCGCCTGGCGCGGCCGGACGCGATTCGGGTCCCTCGTCACAGAATACAGGCGGGCCATCGAAACTCCGGCCACGACAGCGGGCCTCGAAATCCAGGACCCGCGAATCGAGACTACACCGGGGTGTGGTTGGCGGCGATATTGCCGGCCCCTATTTTTTCGTGAACGGTTAGGCTGCCGTGGTCGCACCCCTCTGCTGCATTGCAACAATATCGATGCAACAACATTGGTTCGGCATGCCGCCCGGACGGCGGCACGGGCCCTGGCGCGGCGTCGCGGCGCGGCCCGGGCGGGTTGACAACGGCCGGCCCGACACTAACTTCGTGGAATGGGTATGCATGCACAGCGCCAGCAGTTTCGCGCGGGTCGCCTCCAAACGGGCGACTGACCCGGACGGCCGTTCGTACGCCCGTCCGGGCGTGACGGCGTCCACGGGCGCGAGCGGCGCCGCGCCGGACCCGACCATCCACCTCGAGAGTCGAGCCGTCCGGAGCAGGACTGTCTGAATGAAGGCCGTCTGATCGAGGCCGCCCGAATCGAGACCGTCCAGCCGCTGGACTGAACGATCATCCGTCGCACGCCGCCGGCCGATCCCCCGATTCGTCGTCGGGTCGCCGACACGGCTGAACGTTTGCCCGGCGAGGCCGGCAGCGGCGGTCCGGCACATCGACCGGCGCGGCGAGCCGGCGGGGAGGAACCATGCGCAAGTCCGTCATTCCGGCGGTCCGCCTGCCACGGGCCGACCATGGCCGTCTTCTTCAGCTCGCCCGGCTGGCGTCTCGCGACGACCATCCGGTGGCGGCGTTCCTGCTCGCCGAGGTGGACCGCGCCCGGGTGGTCGACGATGCGGCGGAGCAGGGCGACGTCGTCGTGCTCGACCGCTGGGTCACCTATCGGATCGACGACGGGCCGATCGCGAGCCACATCCTGGTGCATCCCGAGGCCTATGTGGACGCGCGACGACAGCTCTCGGTGCTGTCGCCGGTCGGCGCCGCCCTGGTCGGCATCCCGGTCGGCGAGCCGATGCCGTTCGCCACCATCGAGGGCGTTCCGCGCGTGGTGACGGCGCTGAGTGTCGACCCCGAACCCAAGGTCACCAGCCTGACCCAGTGGCGACGCCCGGCACCCCGGACCGCCGAACACGACCCCTACGACCCCGGACCGAGCGCCGCCTGACCCCGAACGACCTCGAAGGAGACGAGACATGACCGAACCGCTGCCGCCCATCACCCTCCGCCCCGCCGACCGCGAGCGCCTGGAGCAGCTCGCCCAGGCCAACCTGACGCGCGTGCCGGAGACCGCCGACTACCTGTCCCGCGAGGTCGAGCGCGCCCGCGTGCTGGCGCCGGACGAGGACGCGAGCCGCTTCGTCACCATGGATTCGTGGGTGGCGTTTCGCGACGAGGCGACCGGCCGGGTCCGCCACGTCATGCTGGTCTATCCCGATCAGGCCGACGTGTCGGCCGGCCGCATCTCGGTGCTGACCCCGATCGGGGCCGCGCTGGTGGGCCTCTCCAAAGGCCAGTCGATCGTGTGGCAGACGCCGTCCGGCGAGGACCGCTCGCTCACCGTCGTGGCGGTGGGCGACGAGGCGGCCCCGCAGCAGCAGGCCGCCGCCCTTTCGGGCGCCTGAATCGGCGCGGCGCCCGAGCGGGCGCCGATGCCGGGTCCGACGGCGCGCGGCTTCGCGCGCCCGGCCTCCGGAGGTGCCGAGTCTCCAGGCCCCCGGGTGTCAGTCGAGCATGCTCCACAGGATGCGGGCCGACACCACGATCAGGAACACCCCGAAGGCGATCTCCAGCTGGCGGCGCGCCAGCCGATGGGCGATCAGCGCCCCGAAGCGCGCCGTGTAGCTCGAGATCGGCGCCATCAGCACGAAGCCGGCGAACGATACGAAGCCGATCGACAGCGGCGGCAGCTCGTCCATGTGGACGATGCCGGCCAGCATGTAGCCGATCGTGCCGGTGACGGCGATCGGCACGCCGAGCCCCGCCGACGTCGCCACTGCGTTGTGGATCGGCTTCTTATAGAGCGTCAGGATCATGTTGGAGAGCGAGCCGCCGCCCACCCCCATCAGCGACGACAGAAGACCGACGATCAGGCCGTAGACCCGCATCACCGCCGGGCCCGGCAGCTCCTCGGCAATGAACCAGCGGTCGCTGGCGAACAGCATCTTGGCGGCGATGATGAGCGAGATGCCGGCGAACACCAGCTTGAACACCGCCGAGGGCGCCACCACGGCGAGGCCGGAGCCGATCGCCACGCCGATCACCACCGGCACGGTCCACAGCCGCACCACCTCCTGCAACGCGAAGCCCTTCGCCTTGTGGGTGCGGTAGGAGCGGAACGCCGTCGGCACGATGATGGCCAGCGAGGTGCCGACGCAGAGCTGCATGCGCACCTCGTCGTCGACGCCGATCAGGCGGAACACCTCGAACAGCACCGGCACCAGCACGGCGCCGCCGCCGATGCCGAACAGGCCGGCGAGAATTCCGGTCACCACGCCGCCGGCCCCGATCGCGACCGCCAGCACCACGAGCTCACCGACCGGCACGTCCATCATTCCGCAACTCTCCGTCTGGCCGGCAGCCCCTCGCGGCCGGCGCTCGTCGTCGTCTCCGCCGCCCAGGCCCGCGCCGCACCGGGGCCAGCCCGGATGCCGGGAGTATCCCGGACAGCCAGGCGGCGAAAGCGGGAGACCTGCGGGGCGGAGCAGAGCCCGGCCGGCGCTCGGCCGACAGGCAGGACGGCCGACGGGCAGGACGGCGACGCGGCCGGACAGCGGCGCGATACCGGCCCGCGGGCGGGCCGGTGCGACGCCGGAGAGTAGCACGCCGGGCGGGCCCGCCAAGGCGTCGCGTCGCGGAACCAGGGACGCGGCCGCGCATGCCTCGCGCCCGTCGCCGCTGGAGACCCCCGTAGCCCGGATCGAGCGAAGCGAAATCCGGGAGGGTCTCGCCGCGCAATCCGAGGCCGCCACGCCCCGGCTCTCGGGCGACCCTTCGGGTCGCCGCGCTCTTCCCGGCTATGACGGCAGGATGGCGTCCTCCCGCGCCTCCCTCTCCCGCACCAGGGCGAGCGCCGTCGTGAACACGTCGAGCCCCGCCCCCGGCTTGACCGCCTCGGTGGCGAGGTGGCGGCGGAAGGCGCGCGCCCCCGGCACGCCGTGGAACAGGCCGAGCATGTGGCGGACCATGGCGTAGAGCCGCTCGCCGGCAGCGAGCTCGCGCGCCATGTAGGGCAGGAACCGCTCGGCCGCCGCGCGGGCCGAGGCGGCCGGCGCCGGCTCGCCGAACAGCTCAGGATCGACGGCGAGCAGCCGCCACGGCTCCTGATAGGCGGCACGCCCCATCATCACGCCGTCCACATGGGCGAGCTGGCCGGCCGCCGCCGCGATCGTGCCGATGCCGCCATTGATCGCCACCGGCACGGCGGGCAGCCGCGCCTTGAGGCGATGGACGCGACCGTAGTCGAGCGGCGGCACCTCGCGGTTCTCCCGCGGCGACAAGCCTTGCAGCCACGCCTTGCGGGCATGGACGATCAATGCATCGGCGCCGGCCGCCACCACGGTGTCGGCGAGGATGTCGAGCGCCGCCTCGGGGTCCTGGTCGTCGATGCCGATGCGGCACTTCACCGTCACCGGCACCGCGACCGCCGCCTTCATGGTGGCGACGCAGTCGCCGACGAGCCCCGGCTCGGCCATCAGGCAGGCGCCGAAGCGGCCCTCCTGCACCCGGTCGGACGGGCAGCCGACATTGAGGTTCACCTCGTCGTAGCCCAGGTCGGCGCAGATGCGGGCGGCGGCCGCCAGCGCCGCCGGGTCGCTGCCGCCGAGCTGCACCGCCACCGGATGCTCGCACGGGTCGAAGCGCAGCAGCCGGGCGCGGTCGCCCCGCAGCACCGCGCCGGTGGTCACCATCTCGGTATAGAGCCGCGCCCGCCGCGTCAGCACCCGATGAAAGGCCCGACAGTGACGATCGGTCCAATCCATCATCGGCGCGACAGAGAATCTATGTATTTGATTTTTCATCGTTATTTATATACACTGAAGCGCGTAGGGCTCCGTGTGCACGCGATTCGACGCCACGGCGCGACGCATTTCCGGGTGTCGACTTTCCGGTTGTCGAAGTCCCGGCGCACACGGAGCGCACACGCCTTGGCGACCTTCACGAGGCTGAAGTCCAGCTCCTGGCGGGCTCAAGTCCGACGGAAGGGAACGTATGTCAACGAGACATTTCTCCGCCGTCGAGACGCCGGGCGCCCCTTGGCCGCCCCGGCGTTGCTGCTCCTGACCGGCCTCGCCGCCATCGCACAGGATCACCACATCGGCCCCCCGGCCGGCGCGACGGGCGGCTCCGGACCGAGCGCTCCGATGGTCGGAGTACGGCACTGGGTCACGGCATCCGTGCATCCGGCCCGCTCCACAGCGGATGAGCCGGGCGACACGGCAACCCGGTTGTCGTCGCTGACGCTCCGAATTCAGATCTCCGACCATGCCCCGGACTTGCGCTTCTACGGGATCGTCGCCAAGACATGGACCGATGTCGATCGGCGGACGGGCACGTCCGAGACGATCGTGTGGGAGGCGGCGCGCTGTCATCGCGAGCGCGGGACGCCGAAAGTTGGCGTCGTCTCCCTCGACGGCCGCAGCGATGTGGCGCCGGTGGCTGCCCTGGTCCGTCAGCGCGGGCGCCGCATGCCCACGGACGAGATCGTCGTGCGCAAGGTTCTGACGCCGCAAGCCCCGACCGCCCTGCTCGCGATCGATGCGACGACCACCACCTCCGGCCTCGGCATCCGCGTCACGCTCCACGGTGAGACGTGCCGGCTGTGAGGCGTTCCGCCGGCGAGGCATGCATCCGGGTGCACGGGCGGCGCGCGAGACCTTGCATCCGGTGATGCGACACGCCGAACCGTCGAACCATCCCCGTTCGTCGCGTATTGATTCCTGACGGCTGTTGAGAGAACCCGGGACCGAGAAGGGACGACGCATGGAATATCGGACCATGACGGCGCTGCTCGGACTGTCGATTGGATTGCTGATCGGACTGGCGACGACGCAGGCGCAGGGCGTCAACGAACGGATGATCACCGGAGCTCCGCCGCCGGGATCGACCATCTATGTCGTGCCGTCGCCCGAGCCGAGACGACCGACTGCGGTACCGACCGGCCCGCGCCCGTGGATGGGCGAACTTGGCAGCGTGTACCCGCCCCCGCCTCCGGATTATCGGCCCTATCGCCCGCGGCAGAGAGTCATCAGACCGAAGCAGTGAAGCGCTTCGAAACCGATCATCATAGCCGGCGAACGATTTCCTGTCAGGCGCTGAGCGTCCGTGTGGATGGTCCCGGATCTGCGACGATGTTATGGGCCGTCGTCGCGACCTCGTCCACGGCGCCGGAGGACGGCGCCGCCATCAACCGACGCACGCGGTCGAGATCGTCGACACAGGCGGCAAGCTGGCGCTCGGCCCAATGGCGGACGAGCCTGTCGAGCCATTGCTCGGTCAACACCAGATCGAGTTTGGCACGGGTGCGGCCGTCGTGGCAGCGACGCCGGTCCAACGGACGCGCGGCCGAAGCCTCGCGAGCGGCCGCGGCATCGCAGCCGAGGAGAGCACCGAGTTCGTCGTAGGTCAGCCAGATCTGTGGCATGGGGGCATCTCCGCGGCGTATCCGCGAAACGTGCCAGGTGCCGGTTCAGATTCTGTTACGCGCGGCCAACACGGAGACTAAGGTGCGATACCGTACCGGCGGAACGCACGTCCCATGGTGCATGTGAATCTATCACACCACAGTGCCATTCTCGACCCGCAGTGCCGTCCCAGCCCGGACGCGTCCGAAACCGGAGCGTCAGGCCGCCCCTGTCTGGCCGACACGCGAACAGCGAGAATTTTGTCGCGATCATTATCGCGACCGCAGCGGCGAGCCGCCGTCCTTCTCGTCGCGGTCGTCGCCACTGGCCTGTGGCCCGACCCTAGTCGCGCCTCCGTTGCTCTCGACAAACTTCCTTTCGAAGACACTCGCCAAAAACGACGCCGCAACCACAATGAGGAGCCAGTCGAACGGCAATCGAAACCGCACTCTTGTAAAAAATATCGCCGAGAACAAAGCGTTGCCGAAATATATGGCCAACAACAACGCCTCATAACGTCCTATCAAATATCTTCTTGAAAAAATCAACCGCACAACCAAAATAGCCAGCAGAAAATTATATGAAGCAAACATTATAATGTCTTGCATCCCGACCGTCCGGACTTTCGAAACCTGACCCACCTTGTAGTTAAAATAGTTAACAAGCTTCCTTAAATATAAAAATGCTGCCCGCTCTGGATTCGAGACTATAAACTGAATCGCCTCCCGTCGATAATATCTATCTAACTCAACCTCACCGAGTGGTTCACGCGGCTCATAGCTGGACAGATCCACATCCACACCCGAATTCGGTAAAGTATTCTTTGAGTTCCCGAGCAATAAATTGAGTCCTGAATTTGTCGACACAAATATAAAACTATTGAATACATAATAGTTTCTTGCCGACCACACCAGAACTACACCAATCGCAACCACCAAAATCACACAGCCACTCAAGAGTGATTTTTTATCAAACTTGAGAACCAGCCAAATTACGCAAACAAGCAGTGAGAATATGAATGTCGGCACCGTGAGGATCAACAAACCAAACACAATTCCGCAAGCTACACTTCTGAGAACACTCCTTGACAATCCAATACGCAAATTGTTGTCGTCAATATTTCTCAGAAGATATAAAGCACCTAACAGAAAGAACGCAGCCAGAGTTTGTGGATAGAGTCGCCCGGCTGTATAAAATAAAACAGGATAAAGGAAAAAGAAGCCGGCGGCGAGGCCGCCGGCCATTCGAGATGACGCAATCTCGGAAGCAACCTTCGCCGCGACCACCAGAGTGCAGGCGAGAATCACATAGTTCAATATTCTTAAAACAACAACTTCATAATCGAATTCCACAAACAGCGCCATCATCGCAGGATAGGCTGGGGGGCGAAATGCGGTCGGATTGACAGAATCCCTGCTGAACAGCCACCCTCCCGCCAGAGAGCGCGCAATCTCCAAGTACTCCTTTTCGTCCCAAAAATCTATAGCTAAGCCGAGATTTATACTATACAAACATCCACCCGCAATGACAATCGCAGCGGATACTATAATTATGTTTCTCGATTTTGATGTATGGACTGTGGCGCCTTGGGCGAGGCGGCTTCTCATCGCGCGGTACCTGTCCGGCTCAGCTTGTTCATTTTCAATCGCCCCCCGCAGGATCAACGAAACACTCTCGACGATCGCCCGACAGCAAAAAAAGCCTTTATAAGAAATTTCTTTAATAAAACCCCCGATCAAGCCTAGTTCGCGGTCCTGCCCCGTCGTGGGCTCTGACTTAAAAGCTCCCGCTTCACCATCACCCCGTCAGGGGTTGAACAATCCCGGCCTTCACACCGACCGAAGTTGATCGATCGTCAGATGCGCCTTCACGGTGCGATTCAATAAATCCAAGAGAACGACAACCCTGTCTTTCTCGTTCATCGCAATGACTTTCGCGGCCAAGCCGTCAAATGCCCCACCGGCGATCCTGACAGCCTGTCCGATTATGTAGGGCTGCGTCGGCTTGACGATGGCCCCGTTAACCTCGCGGGCCTTGAGGCTGGAGATGAACCGCCCGTCCACCCGGCTCGGCAGGTCACCGTTTCGAATGATCGTTCGAATGCCCAAGGTCGACAGAATGGGTCGCCATCGCTCCCGGATCGGATCCAACGCTACGAACAGGTAGCCCGGGAATAAAGGTCGGCTCACCTCCATCGTTTTGCGGGCGTGGCGAACCCGGGCCCTGATGATCGGACAGTAACTTGTGAATGCCTGGTTCGTGAGATTCTCTACTGCAAACCTCTCTTTGTGAGGATGCGTGTTGACCACGATCCAAGTCGATAGACCGCCACTCGACAATAGCGACGCCGCATCGATCCTGGAGGTTGTGTCTACCATCCGAACGAAGCTCCACACACCAACCGTTATAACGGATATCACATTACTCAATGAGATCAAGGATGGTCGCTCGTACTCCGGCAAGGGCTCTCGTCTGTGTTAACCGCAAGCCCCTGCCCTGCAGATACAAAAGTGCCAACTACGCATATGTTCTTGTTATGTTCCTAGTTCACTTGACGCTCGAGAGATCCGTGCGCGGGGGCGCAACTGGCGTTGGTTCAAGAGGATTTCAGGTTGCGCCATGGTCGGCGGGTGCGCGGCTGGGTTCCAGCCGCTCTGGGTCTACGGTTCTCATGTTTGGGTCGGGCCCATGATGATCCGCATCGACATTGCCGCGGTGGTGGCTGCCACCTGTGCTCCGGCGACCGTTGTACCCGTCGGCGCCCGTTCCGCGTTGTAGTCGATGGCGCCGGGCTGGATTGAAGCGCTGCCTTGACCGGCTCCAAGCCTCCAATCACCCTTGCTTCGACCGCCACTCCCGTGACTTCCGATCACTTGCGTCGTGGGCACCGGCATCCCTTTCGGTCCTCACCCAATGCGAAACTCGGTTGCCCGTGCAAATGCCGACATACAGGCCCAGCTTGGCGGCCACATACGGTGCGATCGACCAGATATCCCGAAACGGCAGAATGTCGCGTCCGGCGTAGATCCAGGCGATTGCCACCGCAAAGACGAACGAGAGTAGAAGGGCACCGCTCACCACCGCCGGTATGATGGAGAGCCCCACCATCGCCGATATGCACGCCAAGACGAACAATCCCGTCACTGCAAGGGCCAGAAGCGAGAGTGGCGGCACCGCGAGATCCAATGTGAGCGCGAGTACCGGCCAGTGCCCTCGTCGGACCGCTCGGACAACCAGACTAGGAGCGACATATAAGATCGTCGCAATGTGCCCATGCTCCCATCGAGTGCGCTGGCTGGTCGTGGCGGCCGGGGTGGACGGGAACGTGCTCGTCACCCGTGCAGCTGGGCAGAATAATGGTGGATGGCCCGCCGCAGCCAAGTCGAGCCCGAGCTTCAGATCCTCGACGATCCACCCGTTCGCGAGATCAGCCGACTGAATCGTATTCCAAGGAAACGCCATTCCGGTGCCCATGAGCTGGCACGGGAAGCCCAGAGAGTGAAGGCCGAGCGGACGAAGCCAGTTTTTGACAATCCAAGCAAACGCGGCCACGCGATGACTTATCGTAGCAGGCTCTGGCATGTTCATGATATCGAGCGCTTGCACAGGCCGGCGCGTTGCTACACACGTTGCAGACAGCTGGTCGATCGTGCCGGCTGTGAGGCGACAGTCCGCATCGACCATGATGACGATGTCGGGCGGATCCAGCTTCAAATACCGGACGCCAAAGTCCAGCGCCCAGCCTTTTCCACGCCTCGCAACGTCAATACGTTCGATGACCTCGGCTCCGGCACTCGAGGCGATCAACGCGGTGTCATCGCTGCAGTTGTCGGCCACGACCAGCAGACGGTCGCCCGTCCGCAGTTGCCTTTTGATGTCCTCGATCGTCGGAACCAGGTTCGCTCCTTCGTCGTGAGCAGGTACGAGGACAGCAACACGAATGTCTCGGGCGTCCGGCATTGTGCGCGACCTGATCCGCGATGCCGCCCGAGAATCATGATCACCGAAATGCAGCGCGGCGACACCGACTGCGACCTCGAGCAGAAAGATGACGACCGGGATCGCGACGACAGCTGCCAGGCACGACAGCAGGGCGAAGATGACGGTATCCAACCTCGCTCTCTCCCATCAGCTCGCGTTGACCGTGTTGCACTGTGGATCCGCGCCGCAACGGACCGGGCCCCGTCGCATGGACCAATCGACTCCCGGCTCAGAGGATGGGGCGCAGCAGGTCGGAGACGCACATCAAGCCGCTCACCCGCCCCCTCGACTCGATCTCACGACTCAATCGGCGGCTTGGCCAATCGACGACGGTGCCGGATCGCGGTCTTCAGCAGTCCCTACTGCGTTTGCGAACAGGCGCTCGAGCTTTTTCGCCTCCGTCATCACATCGTGCTGAGCAACGACGCGGGCACGACCGGCGGCGCCCATCGCATTCAGCCGCTCGCTCGGCGCCGCCAAGGCCTCCTGCATCGCCTCGAACAGGGCGATGCCGTCGCCGGCAGGGATGAGCCAGCCGCTCTTGCCGGGCTCGACGAGCTCCGGGATTCCGGCGATGTACGTCGAGATCACCGGACGTCCGAGAGCCATGGCTTCCATGATCACCACCGGGAGATTCTCGGCGAAGCTCGGCAACACCAAGACTTGGGCGGCGCCAATCTCGGCACGAACACGTTCGGCCGGAACCCACCCCGTGATCGTGACGCGCTGCTCCAAGCCGGCATCGGCGACTGCCCGCTCGATCTCGGCGCGCATCGGGCCGTCGCCGGCGAGAACGAGCTCGACTTCGCGACCAAGCTCCGTCAGCCGCCGCACCGCGTCGACCAGCAGGAGCTGCGCCTTCGCCTCGACGAGGCGTCCCACGCACACGAACCGGGGCCTCGTCGGCGGGTTCGACGGCTGAACATCCAGGAAGCTATTGTCTAGCCCGCAGCGCACGAGCGCGATTTTGCTCCACTGGTCGGCGGTCGACCAGCGCATGAGCTGGCTTCGTCCGTACGAACTCACGCACACCGCGAAGGCAGCAAGGCGCAACTTGCGGTCGAGCGCCAGGTAGGGCGCCCGCTCGAACTCGTCCGGCCCGTGCGCCGTAAAGCTGTAGGGAATGCCGGCGAGGCGGCTCGCCAGCAGGGCGATCGCGGCCGCGTTGGTGCCGAAATGCGCATGCAGATGCGCGACACCGTCGCGACGACACCAGGCCGCGAGCACGATTGCTTCCGCCGCATAGGCGACATGGCGGATGAGGCCGCGGTCCGACCGCCAGCCGATGCGCAGCGCGAGCGCAAGCATCGGCACGAGCGCCGAGCCGCGCTCGACCACGATCGCACGTAGCGCGCTGATAAGGTCGGACGCACCGACGCGGAGCACATAGTGAGTCTTGTCGAGTTCGGTAATGTCGTCGGGGTCGATCAGCTCGTCCGGTTCCGAGCGGAGCGCATAGCGCACCACCGTGAGCCCGAGCCCCTCCAGCGCCCTGATTTCGCGGCGGATGAAGGTATGGCTGACCGCCGGGTAGCTGTTGGTGAAGTAGGCGATACGCTCCCCGTTGCGAAATTCTCCCGAAATCATACCACCCCCCGCAGCAAATCTTTTTTCATGAAATCAAGCAGACATTATTATTCTGGACACAATTCTCTTAACTAAACCGCTTAATCGTATCTGCCCGATGGCGGTAAACGCTTTCCTCGTCGAACTTGCGGCCTGTCTGAGCAGCGCTCGTGATCAGATCGGCGAGACGCTTGCGATCCCTGACGAGCCGTGCAATCGAACTGGCAAGCGCCTTGCTGTCACCCACCGGCACGAACTCCCCGCCCCCCTGTTCGCGCACAAGCTCAGACGCGTAATCGCATTCGAATCCGACGATCGGGCAGCCTGAGACAAGCGCCTCGACGAGGCATCGCGGCGATTCGGGCACCTTGTGACAAAACAGGAATATGTGGCTTCTCCGCATCTCCTCGAGCACTGCTTTCCGATCGCCGATAAATCCACGAAAAGACACCCTGTCTGCTAATCCACGCTCCTGCGCTGCCTCTTTCATGGCCGGAAGCATGGGCCCGTCTCCAAGCCATACCGCCTCGAATTCCACCCCGCTGCGATCCAGGAGGCCGAGGGTCTCGATCCACTCCAGTGGACCTTTGATCGATATGGCTCGACCAACGTAACAAATTCTGACAGCTTCATCATTAAGCACTTGTTCAGTCTTAGTTTTTATATTCTGAACACTAATCGCGTCCGCCCTGCTCGTATGAGTATCATAAATGAGCGTCGGATTTGCACTAAACGATTTGTAGTAATTGTAGGTGTCGGATCCTTGAAGCAAGCCAACAGCGCTGCGCTTCACCAACCATCGCGTAAGCTTATCCGCAACGGGCAAAACAACTGCCTCCTTGATACGCCTTCGGTACCGCATCTCTGGAAGCACTCGCCTGAGCTGCTCTGTCGCCGGCGCATCCAAGCAGCACGCATACTTCCGTCCTTGATGGATCGCTTCCAAAGCTGCGAGAGCACCCCAATCGCCGAATAAGCCTCCCACAACGAAAGACAGATACTGGTGACGCCGTATCTCTTCGGCCAACTGCCTTCGCATCGAGGCCGTCCGCAGGACAGCCAATTCTATTCGGTAGGCACGAGGGAGAGGAATTGCCCTCAACCGCGAAGCACCGGACAACTGCCGAACATCCACCCAGGTAACCGACGAAGCGGATCGGTCGTTCTCGTCGGCAGCCACACCAAAATAGGACACTTGGTCGAAAGATTCGAGCCAACGAACGAGGCCCGCACCGGTCTGGTCGTCGATCCACACGCTGCCGTCCCGCTGTTGGAGACTCACGGGCGTGACAAGAAGCAAACTACTCGGGACGATTTCGTTTGACAGCATAGTCTTGGCGGAGATTTCCATTGATTTGTCTCAACCACCAGAGGACGTAACCAAACCTGCCGCATGATTGATTCGATGACCCGCACTTACATCGAAATGTTCAGATCGTCGCCGCCCACCCCTCCACAGCGTCGCCGATTCCTTCCTTGATCAGCCGGCTCCGATCGGCCGCAGGCGTCCAGCCTAGCTCTGTTCGGGCGCGCGAACAGTCGAACGTGGCACTTTGCGTGCGCGATTCCCAATCGCGATAGCTCGGAATGCGGATGCGATCTGGATGGCCGACCCCGAGCTTGATGGTCCACTTCGCTAGATCGGAGAGAAAATACTGCCAGATCGGGCGGTGGATCACATCCAACCGAATGCCCGCAAGTCTTTCAATCTGCTGCAAGTAGTCGCGCGCCGTGAGCAGCGGACGGTCGACGAGGTTAAAGGAACGCCCCTCGATTCCAGGCACCTGAATGCCCCGTATGAGTCCCGCCGCAACGTCGGCCACAAGAACGAAAGGCAGCATGATGGTCCCCTCGCCCCACACCTCGCAGACGTTTTCGGAGAACCTGCCCACCCCCCAATGGAACGGATTCCCGCCTCGCCCGATCACGATTCCCGGCCGGAAAATCACCAGCGGCAGACCTCTGCTGCGATGCATCTCGACCAGCACGGCTTCGGCGGCGGCCTTCGCGCGCGCATAGTAATTCCGGCGTTCCATGTTACACTCGAACGGCGTTTGCTCGGTGATGATGCCCGCTCTTGAACCAGCGTAGTACGAATCGATCGTTCCCGTGTAGACGAGCCGCTCGACGCCTGCCGCAAGGCAGGCATTGCCGACCAGGCGTGCCGGCTCGACCACGTTCTCGATGGCCATCGGCCAGGTCTTCGTCTCGGCCGTGGCCAGATGAAACACGTGCCGGATGCCGCTCATCGATCTCGCGATGTCGTCGGCGCTGCGGACGTCGGCACGAACGATTTCCAATCCTTCGGCCTCAAGGTGTTCGAGAGCCGAGATCGAGTGGCGTGCCATCGCGCGTACGGAATAGCCGCCCTTCAGGAGTTGTCCGACAAGCTCGCGACCGATGAACCCTCCCGCCCCGATCACGAGGACGGTGGGTGGCTTCGCCGGAGCAATCCTGATCTGCCGCGACACTACGCGTTCGGGCGGCACCTCGCTTCGGCCGGCGCGCGCTACTTTAAGACAGGCGGCGATGACATCGCGCCCAAACGCACCGTCAATCCGAGCGTCGAGTGGCTCACCTGCCCGCAGAGCGCGATAGAACGCGGCGACACTGTCGATGATCGAGAGCTGATAAGGATTGCCGCGCTGCCGCAGCTTCAGCTTGGTGAGGACGTAGTCGCCGAGCGTCGAAACCGCCTGCGACCGGAGCTGCCGTGCCTGGGAGCGGCTGCGTCGGAAGCGGTCGAAATCGATACCGGAAGGCGTGCGCCGGTCGAGCGTGCAAGTGTTGGCGTCGATGTCGGCCGTACTCGCCCCGAAAAGGCCGCGCACGTGAATGGTGCGCTGGTCGAATCCCGGGGCGAGGTTGATGTTGATGTCCACCGCGACGCGACCGACGGTTGCCCTGATCCGCCAGCGAAGGAACGTACGACCTCCCCCCGGCAGATCGATCTTGCGGTCCACCTCGACTGAAACCTCCTCCGGTAGGCCCACGAGATCACCCACGATCGACAGGAGATGCGGTCCGATCTCCAGCACCGTGTTTTCGGGCGACCGCAGCATCCAGGAATCGAATGGGCCGAAACGGATTTGCTTCAGCTCGAAGAAATAGTTGATCCCGATGTAGTCCAGCGGCCCCAACCCGCCCGATTTGATCGCGTCTCTCAGCGTCCGGTAGGCGCCGCAAAACAGGAAGTTGTGGCTCACACCGACATGCAAGCCTCTTACGCGCGCGATCTCCAGCATCTCGTCGGCTTCTTCGACCGATGCGCAGATTGGCTTTTCGAGGAGCACGTTCAGGCCCGATCGTAGCGCGAGCTTCGTCAATGAGAAATGCGAGTCGGGCGGCGTCAGAACATGGATCGCGTCCACACAGGATCGGTCGACGACCGCTTCCAATGAACTGAAGACTGCGGCTGACCCCCACTCGGCCGCGAACGACTGGGCTCGGCGTTCACTGGTGTCGCAAACCGCCACGAGTTCCACGCCCGGGATGGAGCGAAGGGCGAGTGCGTGGAACTCGGCGATATAACCGGTCCCGACGAGCGCCACGCGAACCGGGGGCCGGTCCACACCCGACTGGGTGGCGCGGAACAAACCTGGCGGGGAGTTCGTGGACATTCCTGAAAGCTCTTT
Source organism: Rhodoplanes sp. P11 (assembly GCF_964266735.1). Taxonomy (NCBI): domain Bacteria; kingdom Pseudomonadati; phylum Pseudomonadota; class Alphaproteobacteria; order Hyphomicrobiales; family Nitrobacteraceae; genus Rhodoplanes; species Rhodoplanes sp. P11. Next base: position 1,027,879 of record NZ_CAXWGY010000001.1, on the reverse strand, counting down.
ATGACTGCGGCGCGACCCGGTCGCCGCGGAGACCAGCCGGCGGTTGGATCGCTCCATATCCAGAGATATCAACGAAGCGTTCGCTGGTGGCTGCTGGCCCGGACGCAACTTCATTTGTACTCGATCAACTGCGGTGCATGCGCCAGCCTGAGATCACGTTGAAACTTCAGCTGGCCGAGGGCTTCCGGAAAACGGCCAATGAGTTCGAACAGCGCCAATGTCGTTCGACGCCGCAGCGAGCCGGAATTCCGCACGACCTGTCGCGTCACCTGCAGGGGATAGATCGAGAACGCCAGCCAGCCGGGAGGTCCGAACACGAGACCGGCAGCAAGGCAGGTCAAAGGAAGATAGAGTCCCCAGATCAAGGCGCGACGCGATTCCCAGACGAAATGCCGCTCCGGACCCGCTCCATGCAGATGCGCACCCTGGGCATACGCATAACCGCATCTCAGCGCGCGCCGCCACCACTGGCCGAAATGCAGCATCGCTGCATCATGCCCCGCCATCTCGGCGTCAAGGCGCCAGATCAGCCACCCGGCCACGCGCAATCGCAGGCACAATTCGTCGTCCTCGGCCGCAATGACTTTGTCCCGATACCCGCCGACTGCCTCAAAAGCGCTTGCCCGGACCATCATGTTGCCGCCGCAAGCCCGCACGGCCCCGACCGGTCCGTTCCACTCCTCCTGGCACATCCAGTTGTAGACCGAGCGTTCCGGAAATAGCTCGCGTAAGTGGCCACACACGACGCCCACCTCAGCATTCGACGATAGAAACATAATGGCGCGACTGGGCCAGTCGGCTATGATCTCACAATCACCGTCGACGAATTGGACGTAAGGAATTCCGTTAGTTACTTCCTGGAGGCGCCGATAGCCTGCATTGCGGGCACGCGCTGCTGTGAAGGGCGCGCTCATGTCCAATTCTACAACGTCCACATCGTTGTTGCGAGCCCATTGGACAGATCCATCGCTGGAACCAGAATCCACGTAGACGATGCGATCGGCCGTCGAAAGCGACGCGAGACATCGCTTGAGGCGCTCGCCTTCGTTGCGCCCGATCACGACGGCAGCATATTTCTTCATATTGTGTGGCCTGATTTCAAAATACGGCTGTTCTGCCGCACTTGCGCCGCTTTCGCCCACGCGCGTCCGCTCCCCGCGGTAATTTGATCGCATCGAAGACAGAATGATATTACAGACGCCTGTACACAAACGTTATAACTCTGGAGATTCTTGACGCAACGATTCGGCATCATTCATATCGAATCATTGCCGATAACGACAAGCGGGAACATGGCGAAAGAGAGCGTCATGCTGTCATTCATTATCATTATAATGATTGTGTGCCTCCACAGCGACGCAGCCATTGCCGCCGAGCGCCCGGTCGTGCACGAGATCACGATGGCGGCGCCGGACATCGTTCGGGTCGAAGTCCGCGAGGCGCCGGTGATCCGCGGACGCATTGTGCCGTTGCCGGCCCCATCGAATGCGCCCAACGGATCTTGGATCGAGGCCGACGGCGGCCTCCGCGGCATCGTGATCGGGCCGCGGCGAGACCATGTTCGCACGGCGGACACCACCAACGCTGCACCGCTGTCCCGCCCCACGGTGGACGACGCGGCGCGCTACGGTCCGCTCGGGCCGCGGCGAGTCTCAGCGGTCTATCGCAAATCGGTCCCCTGGAGTTCCGGCGTGGCGCATGGCGGGACGCCGATCGTCAGCTTCAAGCACTTCGTCCATATTCGGCTCGACGGCCCGCTGCCGCCCGGGCGCCACACGATACGCTGGCCGGCTGATGTGTTGCCGCCCACCGACTTCGATTTCGACCCGAAAGCCACCCGCAGCTCCTCGATCCGCGCCACGCAGCTCGGCCACCGGGCGGACGACCCCGCGAAATCCGCCTATCTGGCGCTGTGGTTGCCGGGCGGGCCGGACGACGGCGCCGTCGATTTCCGCGCCTATGGGCTGGACCGCTTTCAGGTGATCGACGACCGCGGCACGGAGGTCTTCAGCGGGCCGATCGTGCTGCGGGTCGGACCGAGGGACAAGGAGCCCGGCAGCGGCGTGAAGGGCGATATCCTCACCTATACGCGGCCCGACGGAACCACCTACGAGGCGAACCGCGCCGGCACTTACGTGTTCGGCCTCGACTACAGCGCGTGGCGCGGCGCGTCGCCCGGCCGCTATCGTCTACGCGTCCCCGGCCTCGGCGTCTCCGATCCGTTCGAGATCGGCGACGACGTCTGGCATCAGGCCGCGCGGACCTCGATGGCCGGGCTTTATCATCAGCGCAGCGGCACGGCGCTCGACGGGCGCTTCGGCTATCGCCGGCCTGAGGGTTTCACCGAGTCAAGCGGGATCGTCGTGCGTCAGAGCAGGTTGCCGCTCGCCTTCAGCCGGGAGGGCGGCGATCAAGGTTTGGTCGAGTTCTCCGACGCCGTGAAGCCACCGTGGATCACCGACGAGACTGTCCCCGACGCCTGGGGCGGATATCACGACGCCGGCGACTGGGACCGCAGAATCGTTCACCTCCACGCGACTTCTCTTCTGCTCGACGTCTTCGATCAGCTTCCGCCGGCGTCCCGCGCGATGGCATTCGGGCTGCCGCCCAGCAGCGAGGTGCTGAACCATCCCCTCTACCGCGGCAAGGATTTTCCGGATCTGGTCGACGAGGCGATCTGGAATCTCGATTTCTACCGCCGCCTGCAGCGGCCGGACGGCGCGGTGCGAGGAGGCATCGAATCGGCCCGGACGCCGCGCCGACTCGAGCCGAGCTGGCTCGAGTCGCAGACCGTGTTCGCCTATGCACCCGATCCGATTTCGACCTTCACCTATGCGGCCGGCGCCGCCAAGGCGGCTATCGTCCTCGGCGGGCTCGGCGAGGCGGCGCTCGCCGACCTGTTCCGGGACAGCGCGATCCGCGCTTGGAGTTGGGCCGACCGCGCCAGCGCCGAGCCCGCGCACGGCTACGGCGAAATCCGGCAACTGATCCGTCTGGACGACGTGACCTACGACCGCCAACTTGCGCCGATCCTCGACCGCACCCGCGACCTCCGCGCCTGGGCCGCCGCCGCCCTGTTCCGGCTGACCGGCGAGGAGCGCTTCAACGCCGTCGCCCGCGAGGCGCTGAAGGGCCGACCTCGCCTCGGCACCATGGACGCCGCCTGGGACTACGCGCTAGCGCAATGGCCCGATACCGATCCGTCCGTCCAGGACAAGGCCCGCCGCGACATCGTCGCGCTCGCCCGCGACGATATCGCCCGCCCGCAGCAGGGACCGATCTCCTACCGGACCATGAAGCATCGCTACGCCCCGATCGGATGGGGCGAAGGGCTCGCCCCGGCCCATCTGGAAGCCGCCGCCCTGATCCGCGCCCATCGGATTACCGGCGACGACGCGTTCGTGCGCGCGATGCTGGACGGATCGGCGCATATTCTGGGCGCCAACCAGATCGGCATGAGCTTCACGGTCGGACTCGGCCGGCGCTGGCCCGTCGCCCCGCTGCACGAAGACTCGCGCGCAGCCGGGGTAGCCCCGCCGGCCGGCATTACCATCTACGGCTGGGCGTCGCCGGGCCAGGCCGCGGCCCAGTACGGCTGGGTGTTCGGACCGAAATGGGCGGCGCTCTCGGGGGAGGTCCCGACCCGGCGGATCGAACCGCCGCTTGCATCACTCCCGCTTTACGAGGCTCTGATCGAGTATCCCTCCGTGAGCATGTCGGCGGAATACACCGTCCACCAGACGATCGCGACTACAGCAGCGGTGTGGGCTTATCTGCACGGGCGATGGCGGCAATAAATTACCAAAGAACGGTTCTGCAAATACGCTTACTTCGTAAGAGGTTCCCTCATTGTTGTCGCGAGGCAATCCCGAAGAACAGCGGACTGAACGTCTGCACATAGACCGTTGGAAGAAATTGTCGCAAAGCGATACTTCGCAAATTCGTTTCACTACTAGCAAGCTACGCTTATCGTTGCCATGGAGAAGAAAAATGCAGCTAGTCCCGTCTATAAACTATTTCTTCGGACGCCGTGGTTTTGAGCACGGCAATCCAGCAATGAGCCGACGTGAACGGTGGCTACTGCGTCGCTACCTCTTAAAATGTCGTTTTCTTCTTGAGTTCGGCTGCGGCGGCAGCACTCTTTCTGCGATTCGCTTTGGCGTTCCTCGCATTATCTCCGTTGAGTCAGATCCCAAGTGGGTAAAGCGCTTGCAGAAGGATCCGATCATTTCCGTTGCTGTTGCCTCAGGCTGCCTTTCGTTCCGCACGATAGACATTGGGCCGGTCGGCAACTGGGGCATCCCGGTCGACAACTCAAGAAGAGATTATTACCCAAGCTATTTCGATGGCGTTTGGTCGACGTTTAACTGCCTCCCCGACCTGATCCTGATCGACGGGAGATTCCGCGTAGAGTGCGCCCAGGCCGCCATATCGCGCGTCGGACCAAGCACGATACTTTTAATCCACGATTACGTGTCGCGGCCAGAGTACCATGTTGTTGAGCGGTACTTGGAGCCGATCGACAGAGCAAACGATTTGGTCGCCTTCCGCAAAAGGCCGCGATGACTGATAACCGCGCGGATATCTGTAATTTTTATTGCGTAAGCAAAGAAACTGCGCCACAGTTATCGTACAGTAATCCGAACTCTGGCGCACGCTCTTACGGCACGCTTCATTAGTCACCGCTCAAGCGTTCGATTGCAAATGTCCATCAAGTGGCAAGCATTAACAGTATCGAGAAACTCGTCCATGCAACGGCTAATTGAGTATTTTGATCGCGCTTATCTAATAAATCTCCCAGATCGGACAGATCGACTGAGGAGCGCAAAGCGCGAGTTTGCCAAGATCGGTGTTGAATTTCCAAGCGACAGGGTTCGACTCCATTACGGCGAAAGGCCGAGCGAGAGGAGAGGGGTTTATGCAATAGGCGCGAGAGGCTCATTCTGCTCCCACCGATCAGTTCTGCGAGAAGCAGAAAAACAGCGACTAAAAAACGTTCTCGTCTTCGAGGACGATGTTTTCTTTCGCCCTCCTGCCGAGGGCGAGGTCGATCGCATTCTCTCCGCCTTGTCAGAAGTCGAGTGGGACATTGTGTATTTTGGATATTTATCGCCTTCCGACCGCGGCCTTTCAGGCCCTTTGTTTAAAGATCCTCCCCTGACCATCGGAGGTCACTTCTACGCCGTCAACGGGCCATTTATCTCTCGAATGAGAGAATACATGGACCAATGCGAGATGCGGCCCGTGGGCCATCCTGATGGCGGACCGATGGGGCGAGACGGGGCCTATAATCACATCCGCCTCATTTCTCCCGACATTCGTGTGTACTTGGCTGTACCCAACCTTGCTCGTCAGAAGAGTTCCCGCAGCGACATTGCCGACTTGCGTCTCTGGGATCGACTGACGTTTATTCGGCCGGCGGTTAGCTTTGCTCGCATAATAAAAAATAAGCTATTATATTAAACTCTTGACAGAGACGCGCCTTGCCATCTATAAGATTTTCGGGAGCTCGCCGCAAAACGACATCCCATAGAACAGTTACAATTGCCTATATACCATCCGGCTTCTTGACCAGAAGATGGTAGTCCCCTTTTGTAAAGTCTCTTTTTCCAAACCAAAGAAGATTGAGAACGGCCGCCGTCAACCGCAGCGCTCGCCCGATGATTGGCCGTGATGCCACCACCCATGCGTAATGAGGAGACTCGTATTCGCACCAATAAACAGTTTCAAAGCCGAGGTTCCGGCAGAACCGAAGCAGTCGTACCGGAGAAATCAGTGGATGATAGACTGTTCTGAATGGGGGGCGACCGGGCTGCCCCGCAGTCACCCTCCCGAGAATATACTTATAAGCGAGCACATGCACAAAGTGTGGTGTATATTTTGTTATCATTCCAGTGAGCGAATGCGGACCCGGCGCTGCCAAAAACAGCAGTCCTCCCGGGGCAAGCGCGTCAAAGAAAGAGCGTATTGCAGCGTCCGGGGCGGCGAGATGTTCTATGACGTTGTAGCAGACGACGATATCGAACGATGCCGGCTCGACCGGAAAGTTCTGAATGTCACCCAGAACTTTTCGTTTTGCGTACTGATTTCTCGATAACTGATCAGCATCGATATCGACGACCAGCACGTCCGGGCTATTCAGTTCCGCAAGAGGAAGGAACGAGCAAGATCCTCCCCCAGCCTCGTATATTCTTGCTTTCGAATTCCCGACATGACGGATGATGTACTCATGCACGCATCGGAGAGATCGAACCCCTTCTGGAGCGCCATCGTCCTGGACTGCCATAGTCGGATCTACCTCCCCGCTTATAAATGTGTGTGGTCTATGCTTACACCGAGTTCAGTGTTGTCCAACTCGGCTGTCCTTTTTCATTACTAAACAATCGATTGGGGCGCACTTTTTGCGGATGACCGAGCTGTCCCGCAAGGCCAGCAACCATCCCCATGCACATGGCAAAAAGATACTGAACTTGTGCGGTCAGAAAAATCCACTCGTAGAAGGCGTGCAGATACACCGTGCACAATGCGGCGCCTAATCCGAGCGCGATCTCTCCGCGAGGCTGCTCCCGCTCCCGCCAAGCGCAATCGGCAGCCGTCGCCACGGGCCAAAGCAGAAGCAACGAGAACGCGAACAGACCCTGCCAGCCCAGCTCTGCGGCCGTCACTCGATAGACATCGTGAACGTGAGAGGAAATCTCGATCGCGCCGCTCAAGACCCCCGCGCGTTGCGTGTAAGCTTGCGAGATGGAGAAGAAGGAGTAGTTGTTCGCGCCGATGCCTAACGGGTGGTCCGCAACGATCGCGGCGGCGGCCGCGTCGTGAGCAGCGCGATCCAGATTGCTTGACGCGTACTCGGCAACGGTTCGGGTCTGAAGCGATGCGAAAACCGGCAGCGATGCCACGGCGACGATCGCCAAGACTGTCCCCACCTTCGCTTTCCACGACGTCAGGCGGCGGGCCATCGAGACGACGAGAAGCAGCGCGGCGCCGAATGCGGCGAGCCCGAGTGCGGCGCGGGACCCCGACAGTGCCGCGACGATCCATCCCGACACCGGCGCCAGATAGGACGGCCAGCTCCGATCACGCGCGAGCAGCAGCGCAAAGCACGGGATCGTGATGAAATGCGCCACCATCCCGAGCGTGTTTTGATGCCCAAACGTGCCGCTCGGCTGGCCGATGCCGAGCCCGAATTTTTGCCAGACGACAACGATCGCCTGGATGCAGATGCCCGCCGCCATGCCGGCCAGCAACGCGCGGACATTCCGCTCGTCGGCACACGCCCTGGCGACCACCAGGTAGACAAAGAACATCCGCAAAAGCTGCCAGGCATAGAACAGCGCCGCCTCGGGAACCTGCGCCTGAAACGCCGAGAGCAGGACCGCGGCGAGATACAAGGCCATCGGCAGCCGGAACGGTAGCCGACGGGTCGTGCGCGGCAGCGTCAACCAGGCCGCAATCGCGAAGAGATCCAGGGCCGAGATCTCGAGCCCCTTCACATAGCCCGGCCACAAATTCCACGAGATCAATGCGATGTCGAAGAACGGCACGGCGGACTGGGCGAACGGTAGCAGCCCCATGACGACCCATACGGCCGGCACGTACCGCGGATGACGGTGAATGAAGTCCGCGAATGGAACGAGACAGATCAGGGCGCAGACGAGAACGGTCCATTTCATGACGTACTTTTCGCTGGTCGCGCCGTGTCTCCGACCTTCGTTGGAGTACGGGGCGCGCGCCGTGTCGCCGATGGCCGCATTTGCACAGCACCCCTCGATTCACCCTCAAGGCCTGCCTTCGATATATTCGATATAGCTGTCGACATGGATATGAGCATTTTTAAACGATTAAGTTGGCAGGCGACGCAGTTTGTCAAACGAGCGTCAACTCACGGATGGACCAACTCACCCCTCCATCTGATACTGACTAGCTCGGCAAGCCGCCCTATGACCGAGTTGACGCCGCTCGCCAACCAGACGTGACAGGTCGAACGTGGATTTCATCAAACTGATTGTTCGCGCCGGCAGTTGGACCATCGCCGCCTTCGGAATGCGGCAAGCACTCCGGCTCGGCACCAACATCGTTCTCACCCGTCTGCTCGCGCCGGAATTGTTCGGCATCATGGTCGTTGTGAACACCTTCCGGACTGGCGTCACGCTGATTTCAGATGTCGGAATTGGACAAAGCCTCGTCGTCAACAAGAACGCCGACACACCGGAGTTCTACGACACGGCGTGGACGATCAATCTGATCCGGTGTGTGCTTCTCTGGCTCGTCTGCGTGGCGATCGCGCAGCCACTCGCAAGTTATTACCGAATTGATGCGTTATCGTTGATCTTTCCAATCGGCGGGCTGACCTTCGTGCTCGTCGGCCTTACATCTCTTGCACCGACGTTGGCGCAACGGCGCATGTTGTACAAGCGATTGAACGTCTTTAACCTTGTAATGGATCTCGTCGGCTATGCTGGAACAATCTTGCTCGCCCTCCTTTCACCAACGATTTGGGCTCTTGCTTTGGGACTGGTGCTCGCATCCGGCACTCGAATGATCGCGAGCTATTGGCTGCTTCCGAGCGTGCGCCACCACCTACGCCTTTCGATTCGCTACCTTCGCCAGATCATCTCGTTCGGAAAATGGATCTTTTTCTCTTCGATTGTGTCTTTTCTGGCAATGAATTTCGATCGCTTATATTTGGCTAAAGCCTTTCCACTCAGCCTGCTCGGAGTTTACGGAGTATCCCGGTCGCTGGCCGAGCCTGTCGGCCAATTGGTCGGGCAGTTGATCCACGTCATCGTGTTCCCGCTAGTCGCATCATCCCGCGCGTCGCCCTCGAGCCTGCGATCGACCCTCGCCCCGATCCGTCTGATGCTGCTGCTCGCCGTCGCCGCCGGCCTATCGCTGATCGCCGCCGGCGCCGACATCATCGTGGGCGTCCTATTCGACTCCCGCTACAACGACGCGGCCTGGATGCTCCCGATCCTGCTCGTCGCCGCCTGGTTCGCGATCCTCTGCGATCTCAACGACGCCACCTTGATGGGACTGGGTAGGCCGTCCTACGGCGCGGTCGCCAACTGCCTCAAGTTCGGCTCCCTGCTGATCGGCCTGCCGCTCGGCTTCGCGGCCTATGGGCCAGCGGGCGCGATTGCTGCCGTAGCCGCCGGCGACGCTATTCGCTACATCCCGATCCTGGTCGGCCAGCTCCGCGCCGGCTTCACGTTCGGCACCCAGGATCTCGCAGCGACCATCGCCTTCTTCGGGTTGGTCGCGTTCTGGGAGTGGCTCCGCTGGCTCCTCGGGTATGGCCTGTCTGTCGGGGCGATACCGACGACTTGACGGTTGCCCATGCGGCTCGGGGCGGGCGCCGACAGGCGATGCCCAATCCGGCGGAGCCAGAAGTCCTCGTCTTCCCTGCAATCAACCGGAAGAGATCGCGCCCTGACCAATCTTGTCTTCGATCACCGACGTTCGACCCGTTATCGGTTGAGCAATGAGGTAGTCGAACCCGTTGAGCCGGAAGAGCCTCGCGATCTTCGGAGGACATCGGAGAAACCGAACGTCGCGACCGCGCTCCCTGAGTTCCTTCCTGAGCATGAGAAGGAGCCCGAAGAATCGCGCATCAATGAAGCGAACGCCCTTCAGATCGATGACGACGGGTTTCTCGAAAGCCAAAGCACGCTGGAAATAGCCGGTGGCCTGATTGACATGGCGGGCACACGCATCGCCGTGCAACGTCACCGCCAGGATCTCGTTCTGCTGGTGGAGTGCAACCTGAAGGTTCTGTCGCCTCCACATCAGCCGATGCCGCCAGTGCGCGACCATGGTTGGAACGATGTGGGTCGAAACAAGAACGATCAGCGACAGTCCGTCATCGAAATACCGCTTCCACAGCTGAGGCTCTTCCTTGATTCTCCAGAGCCACTCCAGCCCGCATCTTCTGAATACCGCAGGTGCTCTTTTAACCGTCCCAGCCTGAAAATTGATGACCGCGCCCAGATGCGATCGAACGGGGACGCGCACCTTATGATGATTGCGCCGGAGCCAAAGCTGCCCCTTCTTCGCGCCCAGCGCCAGCACCAGGAAATCCGCACCGGATGTATTGATCGCCTCGATATAGGATTCGGTGCTCATCTCCTCGACCGAGCAGAACGGTGGACTGGACGAGCCAGCGCACACGATTCCGCCCTTAGAAGCATTGAGCTTCTGGCCCGCCAACGCCGCCACATCCTCCGCCCCACCGAACAAATACACTTTCATGGGCGGGTCTCGCCGTCGCGCGTCCTTGATCGTCTCGAATAAATCGGACCCGGCAATTCGTTTGCGGATTGGAAGACCAAGCAGGCGGGCAACCCACAGAACCGAGACTCCATCGGGCGGGCATAAGTCGCTCATCAGGAGCGATTCGCGAAATTCGGGGTCGACCCAGGCCGTGGTCAGAAAATTGAGATTAGGCGTGGAAATGAGAAAAGGGCGGCCATGCTGTATTGCCGATTCGAATGAGCTTAGAATTGTTGTGACACCGACACAATCGATCGGAATCCCTAAGACACCATATACTTCGCGGGACAGGCTTTTTCCTTGAACGGAGAAATGGACAGGCAAGATGCCATCAGAACCGCCCCCAACAGTTGATGAACATCCAACAGTCGGGACGATTACGTCGTCCCCACGTCTATGATTGACTGTTGAATTATGAGGGCTGGAAAAGTTCATTTTAACACCTAACGATTTCTTTAACTGAAATACCTCAAGTTCCTGCGCTCACGGGGATATACAATTTCTATAAACCCGGATTAGCGGAATGGCGGCACTTATGCGCTGAACCCTCGCGGCAGCGATAAGCCGCCCGAATACCTGTTCGAGAGTCGAAAAGGGGCCGAAACATCTGCAAGGACATTCGGCGACGCCGCTGATGTGGCATCGTGCGGGAGCGCCGGCCCCGTCACGAATTTCGCCGGCCTCGTCCCCCTGCCCCATACCATTGCGAGTACGGTGTCGTTCGACGCATCTCGGCCACGCTACCGCACTCCGGGTGAAACGATCCGGAGTCAGCACGACACAACACCATCGGTAGCATCGACAATTATGCCACTCGGCATATGCGCTCACCACCGACGATCAGCAGCGGTCGCCGTTATGATACAGCGGCGTTGATGGGAGGAACCGTCATCGGACCTCTATCCAACTGTAACGAAATGTTTTCAGGCCCGGATAAACCCCGAGCACCAGGTCCTTGCGTTTGAGCCCAGGCAGGTCGACGTCCGTGCAACGGTCGCTGCCGAAATAGCAAAAACGCAGTTTTATTGGCTTCAGACAGCGATTAAGGACACTGACGATGTGCTCGAACACATTTGGATTGCTGACCCGAGCCTTAGAGGCCGCTTCGACATCGGCGCAAAGCTTGCCGAAGGCATCCCTGCTGGCCGGCACCCTGCCGGCATAACTGCCGGACTGCATCGTCAGGCGGCTGTTCGATGCGGGCTCGGCCGAAGCACCGATCAGTGGACTCGACATTCCGATCCAGAGCGTGATCAAGGCTACGGTACCCTTCGACGCGACGGTGTACCTGCTCGACAATGACACCCCTCTCGGCTCCCCGATCGCCCGCATGGTCAGCGACTCCATGGGCGCGTATCCGGGCGCGCGATCCCAGGTACATCGACGTCATAGCCGAGCTGATACACGGCTCTTGCAAAGTTCCTACGGCTGACCTCGCTCGCCCCGGCGAGCGCCGGTAGCAAGGCGCCGCGAGCGGCCCAGCCAGCTGTCACGAAGACTTCGGCCGTCGGTCCGAGATGCGAATTGACGAGACCGACGAACTCGTCGACGACGAGCCCGCGCAGAGGCGCGTCCATCCGCGAAAAGGCCGCGAGCGCGAGCGGACTGCGGCGAACCGCCAGCCATCCCTCCCGCGGCGCGACTCGATAGGAGGCGGCGAGCAGCGCGAGGCTTTCGCCATCGAAGCCGTCGCGAAGGTTCCGGTGCCAGAATCGTGCGAGCCACAGGAAGCCGTCGCACGGTGCGAGCGCGGTCGCGCGGTCGAGCATCGGCCCGAGGGCGCCGAGTCTGTCTTCGATCTCGGTCCGGCGACCGTCCCGAACAGCCTCCTCGGTCTGCCGCACGGCGACGATGACGGCATTGCGCAGAGCACGCGCGCGCGGCGGTGTTCCGTGTCTCGCCACCTCGAGATCCGACGCCAAGCGATTCAGATCATCCGTCTTGAAGGGATCGCCGACGACGATCCTGTCGGCCGCCGGGTCAAGTCCCGTCGCAGTCGGCGCAGCGAGCACGACCCCCGCCCACGTGATCGCGGCAAGCCCGATCACCACCAGGGAGGAGCGGATGATCGGACCTGAGGGCTCGGGGTGGGACACCATGTCGGCTACTCGTAATGCTCGGCGTAGCCGTAGCGGGCATAGTGCTTTTGATAATAGTATTTGCCCTGATGATATTCGTAGCGACTGAGAGCCGAGACATCGGCCTTGTTGAGGATTACGCCGAGCAGGCGATCGTATATCGCCCGTGCGCCCGACAGATGGTGCTCGACGATGTCGATCTTGGTCTTCCCCCACTCGACCACATAGAGATAGGAATCGATGATGCCGATCGTCGAGCGAACATCCACCACCGGCGCAATCGGCGGGAGATCGACGATCACGTAATCGTAGCTGTGGCAGGCGACATCGATGACCTTCCGCATCGCCGGCGAGGCGAGGATCTCGTTGGTATGGAGAATCTTCGCAGTCACGCCAGACGGCAGAAAGCCGAGCTTTGTGACCGGGTCGGCGATTACGAGATCGGCGAGAGTCTTGCGTTTGGCCACGACGTCGAGAAGCCCGTGTTCCACGGCAGGTGCGATCGCGCGCGATAACGAGGGGTTCCGGAGATCGGCGTCGATCAGCAACACCCGAGCCCCCGCGTGGGCGATCAGCTGAGCGAAGTTCGACGCAACCGTCGACTTGCCCTCGCCCGGCATGGTCGACGTGACACCGATCACCTTCGTGGTCTTGATCATCGCATTGAGGTCGACGGCCACCTTGACGGCGCGTATCGCTTCGGCAAAGCGCGAGAAGGGTTGCTCGACCACATAGGAGAGTTTCGGTTTTGGTTCGGCTTTCGTCGCGGCATCGGCTTTGGTGCCAGGACCAGAGCCGCCGAACGAGAATTGCGCGGGCAGGAGCGCCGGTTTCGCCTTCTTGGCGTTTCCGTCCTGGACCAGAGGAACGACGGCGAGGCAGTTCACTTGCAGAACCTGCTCGACCTGGCTGCTGGTTCGGAAGACGTTGTCACCCACCTCGCGCAGATAAGCGGCTCCGCTGCCGAGGATCATGCCGCCGGCCAGCGCGACGGCGAGGACGAGCATCGTCTTGGGATCGCTCTTGCCGAGAGGGCGGGATGCCGGGCTGATCAACCGCGCCTCGGTGATCGGGAACGACTGCTGCTGCACCGACTCCATGTAGCGCTGTAGAAAGTTGTCGTACATGGCCCGGTAGGTCTGGGCGTTGCTCTCGAGCTCGCGGAGCTGGATCTGGGCCTGGTTGGTCAGCTGGTTCTCGGAGACCACGTTTGCCAGGCTGTTCTTGATGCTCTCCTCGCGGGCCCGCGCGATGTCGTAGTCGCTCTGATACGCCTGCTGAATGCGTTGGAGCTCCGAATTTATGCTCCGTCGAATCTGCTCCATTTGATTGCGCAGATTGATCGCCGCCAGGTGATTCCGGCCATACTTCTCCGACCACGTCGCCTCGCGTGCGGCGATATCGACGTACTGGCCGCGAAGCTTGATGATCGTCTCGTTCTTCAGAGCGTCGGCAACCGACTCGTTGGGGATCTCCTCACGCAGGATCTCGTTGATCCGGTCGAGCCTCGCCTTGGCCTCGGCCACCGATGCGCGCGACATGATGAGCTGGCTGTTGACCTCGGCGAGTTGCTGTTCGCCGATCAGCCGGCCGCCCGTGTCGACGATGTTGTTCTTTTCCTTGTAGTCGATGACGGCTTTCTCGGCCGCCGAGGCCTGGGTTCTCAGCTCGCGGATTCGCTCCTGCAGCCAGACGCTCGCGCGACGGGTCGCCTGGTACTTGGCCTCGAGCTGATCGACGATATAGGCGTCCACGATGGCGTTGGCGATCGCAGCGGCCTTGTCGGGACTGAGCGACCGGAACTTGACCTCCATCACATAGGTCAAACCGACCCGCTTGACCGAGCGTTCCCTCTCGAAGCGGCCCAGCGCCCGGCGCATGAGATCGAATTCCGACGGCGGCGCGGCTGCGGACTGGAACATCTCCGTGATTGCACCCAGCACCGTCCCGATCAGCCCCCCGCTCGACCCTACGAACTCGGGGTCCTCGATCAGCCGCTGGTCCTTGATGACCGACAGGCTGATGTTCTCGGACTTGAGGATCTCGACCTGGGTCTCGACCGTTCCGGCGTCGACCGTGATGTCGCCGAGCACCGATTGCTGCTGGAACAGCTGAACCTTGCGGGTGTCGATCACCATGGTGGCCGTCGCGGTGTAGCGCGCCGGCGTGGTGAGAAGATAGGTCAGGCCGAGAACCACCACGGCCGCGACGACCGTCAGGATGATCGGGTACTGCCGCCGTGCGCCCTTGATGACCGACAGCGCGAGATCCCGCGGCGACAACTGGTCGGCGCCGACATCGCGCTCGGTATAGTTCTCGACAGGACGCATGATGTTCACTCGGACGCGCGCCTTGGTCGGAGACGACCCCGTTCGCCGGCGATCCGCTGCAGGTCGTCGAAGGGAGCAGTCGATCGGGATGCGGAGGATCGATCAGAAATTGCTGACCTGCGAATTCGGTACCGTCCCTCCGATCGTCACGGACAGACCGCTTGCCCCACCCGCGCGGCCACCCGTGAGGCTCGTCGGCGTATTGTTCGCGGTCGGGCTCGTTCCCAAGGTCGGACCGGCGGTTCCGACACCGATGGTCGTCGTGCCCCCGGTCGGCCCGCCGACCCCGGTGCCGCCGCCGGCACCGCCTCCCCCGCCGCCCGCCGCCGCCCCGATCGGAACGTCCGGATTGACGAGCGCATAGGCATCCTTGGCGAGATCACTCGCCGACGCCGCTGTCGCCTGCTGAATCTGGGTCGCGAAGGCTTGGTCGCGCGGCAGGCAGATTCTATAGGCTTGTCCGAGTCCCGAGCCGATCCCGCGTTGCTGGTCGCGATTGGCCTGGGCGAGGAGCGCGATCACGGCCGGCAGCGTCGACGGATCGGAGGCGACGAGATCGCGCGCCTGCGAGATCAATCGGGCGCCGCCCTCGGGGTTGCCGGCAAGGAGTTGCGCCGGGTTCGCCATGAAGGCATTGACCGCATCCGGCGGGAGCCCTTGGCCGGCCTCGTAACAAGCCGACTGCGCCTGTGTCGACAGTACGGCAAATATCACTGCGGCGAAGTACCGAAGGCCCGATCTGTCGCTCATCCGGATGCGCTCCATTCGAACAATCGCCGCGACATTAGCATATGTGAAACCATCGCGGAACAGCGGGATCACATCCGCCATGTCGAGACCTGTCCCGCCTTCTACGGTCGATCAAAGTCTTATCGTTGTTATGTTATCGTCGCCCTGTCGCGACCGGGGCGCCCAGATCGGGGCAGGCCGGGGCGGGGCTGTTCGCGAGAGGATTCGGACTTAAGATTAATGCCTGACGGGCTATCCGTGCCGCGCATGGCCTGCCCGAGCCCGATCCCCATGATCCCGAAAGCCACGATGGCGTAGCCGGAGATTTGCAGCGAAAAATCCACTGTCGAATGCAGCAGGCCGAGCAAAGCGACGGAAAAACCGGCCAGGGGAACGATCCTGTCGCGACGGCGACGAAACGACCCGCCAAGCAGCAGCACGAGCCCGCCGACCCACGCGACCCCGACCAGCACGGCGAGCGGAATCCCAACCTCGGCGACGAGCTCGAGCGGCGTGCTGTGTGCGAGCCCCCACACTCCCCACATCGACACGTCCGGGCTGCGATAGGCCGGAAACGCCCATGCGAATGTCCCAAGACCAGTACCGAACCATGGATGATGTGAAATAATCTCAAGTGTCGATTGCCACCCGGCCAGCCGTCCGGAATCGGACAGTCCGTGACTCTCGAAGCGGCTTCCGACCCGGCCACCGAGAAGGTGCAGCACGAGAAGCGCCACAGCGAGGCTTCCGACCATCGCGATGATCAAGGTCTTGCGCCCTGAGAGGCGGCGCCGAAAGAAGATCACGAACGTCACGGTGAGCATGAGCATCGTCAGCGTCGACCCGGCACGCGACACGGTGAGGAAGGTCGCGACCAGGCAGAGAAACAGCATGGCGAACGGAAGCGCCAGCGCACCTCGCACGGCGCGGTCCTCGGAGACCTCACGCAAAAGCGTAGCCCAGACGATCGGGCCTGCCGGAAGGAGCTTTCGAACCTCCTCCAGCAGAAACAGGAACCACAGGATCGACACCGACCCGAAATACGTGGCCGCCGTGTTCCGGTTGATGAAGGTCCCGGTCAGATTGCCGATATAGGCTGTCTTCTCGCGGCCCAGGATGGTGTGCGGGTCGAGGACGAGGCTGTAAATGCCGTAAATCGCGTAGAATGATCCGGCCCACGCGATGACCGTCAGAAGCTTGCGCGCGTCGCTGCGGTCGGTGGCGACCAGCATCCCGAGAGTCAGCACCAGAACGTTGGCCAATGGAGCGCCGAGGGCGAAGAATGGCTCGTTTCGCACGATCGACACCGAAGGCTGGATCGGCGCCTTCAGAAGTTTCGATGCATCCTCCCAAATTGGATTGAACGTCGCCATCCACGGCGTTACCGACAGTTGCTCGTGGAGAACGAAGACGTATCCGGCGACGACGACGGAGAGGCCCGCCAACACTTGGCGATGATGCCGCTGTAGGGCGTGGACCGGCGCGAAAACGAGGCCGATTCCAAGGAGCCCGCACCAGACCGCCACGACCGGCAGGTCACGTGATCCGTACGGCAGCGGTGCCAACGCGACGACACCGGCCAAAATACAGAAGGCGATCCGATCTGCCAGCGGACGCGGCCGGTCTGCGGTCATGTCACCGAGCTCCGGGCCGGAACGAACCCATCGTTCCGGCCGCGTCGTGCAATGAACATCCTGGCAGAGCCTATCGTCCGTGGAGTCGGCTGTTGTAGCGGGCGATATAGATGTCGTTGATCAGGTTCACACCGTTGTCCGCGGTGCCGACTGCTTTGTCGATGAAGTTCAGGAACTTCGTCGTATCGACCTGGATCGCGTTCGCCACATAGATGATGTCGAACGGCCGCATCTCCACTTTAGTGGCATGAAAGTAGCCAGCCGGGTCCTGGAAGCTGACCGTGAAAACGATCGGGATCAAGCCACCGGAGAACTTCGTGCAATCGACGCCGAGCTTCTCGGCGACTTCACGCGGCTCGCGGCGATAGAGGAAAATCGAGCCCGGATCGGCCTGAAGGTCGAACAGGCCACCCGCCTTCGCGACTGCTTGCGCCAAGTTGATCTTCCAGGCGTCGAAGTTAAACTCGCCTTGCTGACCGGTGGCGCCGAACGCCAGGAACTTCATCGGCTCGCGATAGACGTAAATGCGATCGCCCGGCTGCACGAAAATATTGTTCACCGGCATGTAGACGAGGTTCGCGAACGGCACCGTCGCGCGCTTTCCGTCGCGTTCGAGCATGACCCATGATTCCCAGCCCTGCCCGCTGATGCCACCGGCGCGCGTCAACGCATCGGTGATCCGGTCCTGCGCGCCCGTCGCCGGCATGGGATAGCGGGTGGGGGTGCGGACATCGCCGACGACACTGACGAGCGACGTCCGCTGCTCGCCGAGCGACACGACGACTTGCGGCTCGATGGCGCGGTTCTTGATCTTCTCCACAATCTCGTTCTGGACCTGAACATTGGTCCGACCTGCCGCCCGGATGGTTCCCGCATAGGGAACGCTGATGTTGCCGTCGTTGTCGACGGTCTGCGACGGCAAATTGACGAAGTTTCCGGGCCGCACACCCGCTTCGATGGGAATGAACAGGCCGCCGGCCGCGGCTTCGAATATCGTGACGTTGACGACGTCGCCGATCCCGAACTTGATTCCGGTCGGCTGCCGACGGTCCGTAAACACGCCGCCGAGAATGTTGGGCTCGAAGGATTCGAGGACCTGCACGGCTCGGGCGTCGAGCCGCACGAGCGCATAAGGAAGCGTCGGGCTATGCTCGGTCCGGATCTCCAGGCTGGACGGACCTGACATCGGGATGAACCCGCATCCGCCGAGACCGACCATGGCCAGGATGCATCCCGCACCCACTACCAGAGATGATCTCCGCATCGCCCCGCCCCAATAACATCACAGACTCGTTACCTAGCCTCTCAAATCGATAACCCCACCCTCTACCCAGCCACAACAACAACCGTGCGGACATGGAGGCGCCAAGGCATAGAAAGAGGCGCGCCGTTGCGCGCGCGCCACACCTATCCACCGCTCATGTCATAGAAACATATGCGTCGCAAACGGCCATGAGCGACATGTTGGATGACTTGTGACGCTCATGAGAGGACCATTCTGCGGCCCGAGCGAGATCAGCACTTGAATTTGATCCGCATCCCGCCGGCGGTCAGCTTCTTCTATCGATCCTTCTTGAAGGCCAGTTCTTTGTGGTTTCGATAAGCACGGCAGGTATGCCTTGAAGCCGGTTTCTGTTAGCCCGCAAATGCCACGTGAGATGCTGGAATGCTCCTCCTGTCGCTGACGATACAGATCTGTCGGATGATTGCGGCGTCCAAGATCGCTCGGCGAGAGCCCGGACGGTCGTTTCCCTGCCGACTCGTTGCTCCCTTTCCAAATAGCTCGACACCGCGAATGACGCCCGTCTCGCCTGACGGCGAGAACTTCCGTCGACGCTCCGGCAATGGCATATCGCTCAGTGACGCGACGTCACAGGCCAAGCAGGCGATCAGATGCGGGACATGGAACTCCGTCGCACCGTTATGGCCCTTCACGTGACTGCTGCTGCGGTGGTCATGGCCTCGGCACTGACCGTGATCGAATGGGGTCCGTTCGCGGCTTCGGCACATGCGCAGAACATCGGCCGCGACGACTGTCGATCTCTGCCCGATCCGATGGCGCGACTGAAATGCTACGACGATCAGCCATCGCGTTCAGCGCCGCATTCGAACACACCAGAGGCGTCCCGGGCGCCTGGGCCTTCGGCTCCATCAGGGGCCCCTTCAGGCCCCCCGAGACCGAGCCACGCCTCGCACTCCGGCCCTCCCACGCCCCCCAGCGATAAGGGGCGCTCCGAGCCAATCGGAGCTTGGCGGCTCGTGCGGACACCCGATCCGACCGGCGCAAGCGATGCGATCTCGATCATGCGCTCCGCCGAACTGGCCGGCTCCGACCCGGAACTCGTCGGCCTCATGCTCCGCTGTGGCGCAACCGACATCGAGGTGCTCGCGGTCGTGATCCCGCCTTTGCCGCCGCGCGCGACGCCGCTCGTGACCCTCACGGCCGGAACAAGCGTCACCCGGCTCGAAGGCGCCGTGACCCCGCCGGGTTCCGCCATCCGGCTTCCCGAGCCTGCGACAGCATCGGCGCAATCGAAGTGGTTCGGCGCGACGTCGATCGGCCTGGAGATTGTCCATGCGGATCGCACCATCAGGGGAAAGATCGGCCTCGACGGGCTCGGCCCCGCTTTGGCGGCGTTGAGGACTGCGTGCGCGAACCGATAGATCGCGGCCGGGTCGCCGGGTGGCGCAAGGGACGGGGTCAGGGCGGCGGCACACCGGACGACACGATTCTCATGCCCGTCACCTTGAAGCGTGCGATGCCGGCCAGGTGATAGAATTCTGATATCGTCGAATTGATCGGCATCACCTCGACGATGCTGATGATTGGCGAGCCCGGCGACGGTGTGACATGTGTCACATCGACATAGCTGACCGCCGGATAGAGCCTCGGATCGAGGCCGTGATGCGCTTTCTCGCGCTCCAGCCAAATGATGAAGTGCCCCCCGGCCTTCTGATCGACGGCCTCGTAGCGGGTTCGCAGCACCGCCGGGTATGCGGCTTCCGCGTTCCCGGGCAGCGTGGTCGCCCAGGTGATCATGATTGCGACGATTGCAGCGAGCGCTCGCCTGTCTTGCGCCCTTTCCATCCACGGTCGGCCAGCAATGTCAGCCAGATCGCGGCGACCGCAAGCCGCCGACGTGCCGTCCCGCCGCTGACCGGCATGCTCCCCGGATGCGACAGACCTATGATCGTCAGCATGCATTAGCCGACACCAGAGTTCTGGAGTGGCCCAGGACGAGAGCTCGCAAAGACGCTTCCGCGAAAGCTCTCGTCGCCCCGACGGTCCGCTTGGATCCTCGATCCGAACGATCCGATCATGTGATGTCAGTGCCGTCGTCCCAACATGTTGCCTGGATGTCACGAGCCCCCTCCGTCCGGTAACCCTAACGCATCGAGTCCGAGCTTAATTGTTGGTTAATTAGCATCGATCTGTTAGCAGCTACGATACAGGCGTTGATCACATTGCGGATCATGATACGTGTCGAACGCCCTTGAGCCCAGTGTCGATGCGAGTGTCGCGACGGCCGGCGAGGCGCAACGTCCGCGCAGCGGCCTGCCCTACGCGATCATCGAGCCGCTCGTCGCACTGACGGACGCGACCCTGATCGTCGTGTCGAGCCTTGTCGGCGGCGTGTCGTATCATCTGGTCGCGAACGGCCAGGTCGGCGACATGGACGCCTATGTCGGCCTCGGCCTCGTGGCCTGCGTCTCCTACGCGCTTGCCGGGTATCATTTCGACATCTACCGGCTGACCAACCTGCTGCAACGCCATCGCGACTATGTGCGGGTTCTGACCAGTTGGTCACTCGCCGTGCTCGCCTTCGTGGTGGTCCTGTTCTTGTTCAAGATCGGCGCACAGGTCTCGCGCGGTGGGGTCGTCGGTGCTGCCGTGGTCGGGGCCGCGGCGCTCGTGGCGTGGCGACGGCTGGCGAAACGAAGCCTGCGCCTCGCCCTGGTCCGCGGGACAATTCTCGGTCGGCGCGCCCTCGTCGTCGGAACCGCCGATGAACTCGCCCATCTCGGGACCCGCGATCTCCTCGTGACTTTCGGAGCGGAAGAGGTCGACCGCGTCGCCTTGCCGATCTTGGTCAACCGCAAGATCGTGTCGCCGCTTCAGCGGGCCGCCGTCGCACGGGCCATCGAGCGCTCCCGTGGGACTTCCATCGAGGAGGTGCTGCTCGTCCTGCCTTGGACCAACTTGCCGCAGATCGAGTTCGTCACGGAACGGTTCCGGGTATCACCGTTGCCGGTCCGCCTGATCCCCGACCGGGCTGTCCGAACGGTCCTGCGTCGGAAGACGCTTGGAACGCGGCAGTGCCTGCTCGTCGATCTTCAGCGGGGTCCCTTGTCGACGATCGAGCGTGGGATGAAGCGGCTCCTCGACCTCGCCGTGGCATCTCTCGCACTCGTGATTCTCGCGCCGCTGATGCTGCTCGCGGCCGTCGCCATCAAGCTCGACTCGCCCGGGCCCGTGATCTTCCGCCAAAGGCGCAACGGCTTCAACGAGCGCGAGTTTTTGATCTTCAAGTTCCGCAGCATGACGGTGCTGGAGGACGGCGCCGTGGTCACCCAGGCGACCCGACGCGACCCGCGGGTGACCCGGGTGGGACGCTTCCTGCGGCGCACCAGCATCGACGAATTACCGCAGCTGTTCAACGTGCTGCGTGGCGACATGTCGATCGTCGGCCCGCGCCCCCACGCGATCGCCCACGACGACGAGTACAGCAAGATCATCGGACAGTACGCTTACCGGCATCACGTTAAGCCCGGCATCACCGGATGGGCTCAAGTGAACGGCTGTCGCGGCGAGACCCCGCACGTGTCCTTGATGGAAAAGCGCGTGTCTTTGGACATATGGTACATCAATAATTGGAATCTCGGGCTCGACCTTCGCATCCTACTCAAGACTACTTTCGAGCTCCTTCGACATCATAACGCATATTGACTTCACATAGCCGCACGAACCGATCATCCCGAGGGCCCACATCCTGAGAGTGTCGCGGCGTTACCAATGCGCCGCGGCCCGGTCCAGCCCGCGAGACTGGCCCGGGCGGATTCCATTGGGCGATGTGGCAGAGCTCACGATTGGTGAGAAACGCAATCATAATGCATCTGTATCACATGCCGCCGAATATAATTACAGAAGGTTGAGAGCGTTCTGTATAAATCAAGAAAGTTGTAATGATCGCGACGAAGTGGATTTGATTTAGCCGACAAACTAGCTCGAAACTGATCGGACGAGGCTTCTCGATTGCTGGTAAAGTGCCGCGCATTTCTTTTTCATTTGAAGAGTCACCAAAGAAGGTGTAGGCACGATACATCGTTCACCAGAATGATTGAGATAATCGGGACGAGCGAGATGGTCGGGCGACGGCACGGATCTGAGGAAATTGCCGAGAAGTTGGCCGAAGCGGGCGCATTGGCGGCTAAAGGCAAGAACCAGCATGAGATCGCAAAGGCGCTCGGCGTCAGCGTGATGACCTATCACCGCTGGCGTAAGCAGCACCCCGAGAGCGACGTGCCTGACGAGCCGCGGCGTCAGCCGCATGGCGTCGCATCCGAGCCGCCGGCGCCCGCTCGAATCACCCCCGCACGCCGGGCGCGGGAGGGTGCGACCGACGTCCGAAATCTCGAGGTGGAGAACCAGCGCCTGCGTCGTCTGGTCATCGATCTCATGCTCGAGAAAATGGCGCTGGAGGAACGGCTCGGAAAGGCGCCGGACGAGCGCCAGGTGGCCGCGCGGCAGGGCTGAGGGGCTCGCACCCGGAACTGACATTCCGCATCCCGGCGGCGCCAGCGTTTCCAATGTTATTTTGAAACCCGAAGCCGTCCGGGGATGCTTGGACGGCATTTTGCCGTCGGCAGCGAGCCGCCGTACCGCCCTCGACCATGCTGCCGATCCGATTGCGATTGATACCCGGAGTCCATTCACATATGAACTGGAGCTCTTTCGGGTCTCTGTCGTCTCTCAACGATCGGATCGATGAGCGCCCTGACCGACGTCTTCCTGGCCTACGGACAACGCTCGAAAGTTCCGGCTGACCAAGTGGTGATCCGACGCGGGTCCGCCATATCCCGTTTGTATTATATCATCAGCGGCCGAGTAATCCTCTATACGACGTCGCCCGGCGGCCGGGAGATCGCGTTCGACATAATTCGGCCTGGAGAGGTTTTCGCCCTCACCGGCCTCTCGTCCCGCAACAGCGCAATCTTCGAGGCGAAGACGATCACGGACTGCGAGGTCGTAACGCTGGAGCGGGAGACCGCACGACGGGTCGTGCTGGCGGACCCGGTCGTCGCGCTGGAGGCCTTCGAGGCCCTGATCGAGGTCCTGCGCACGCGGACGAACTTGGCTGAAAGCTTGGCGACGCGCGACTTGGGCGCACGCCTCGCCCACTGGATCCTGTCCCAGTTCCGGCGGTCGGGTCGACAGCTCGTGCCGGGCGCCAGCGTTTCGGTCGAGGTCAGCCAAAGGCTGATCGCAGGCTTTTCAGGCGTGTCTCGCGAAACCGTTAATCGCAAACTCAAGGAATGGTCGTCCGGCGGGATCATCAGCCTGACCGGCCGCACTTTGACCCTTCTGGCGCCGGACGAACTCGTCCGCATTGCCGGCGAGATCGACGAACTTCGCCGCTGAGCCGGGCCAATTTTCGAGAGCTGTGACTTTCGTCACTTTCCAGTTTTTCCGTCGAACGCTAATGTCAAAACAGGGCGGTTTTTTCACCCAACCAACGATGCTTTTTTTAAGCTACAACAACGTCATATGCGACAAACATGAGACCGACGACGACACAACCTCGTGCAATCGACATTTCCGCGCCCCGCTCCGCCACCCTCCATGTCCTGAGGACGGGGCGCCAGGGACGTCGCGACGCTTTGAGTGCCGCGGAGTTCGCGCAGGCCCGTCGCCTGCGTGAGCTCGAGCGGGAGAACGATGCGCTCACCCGTATCGTCGCGCGAACCCGGGCCGAGATCGAGACGCTACGTCGTCTGCTCCGCAACTGAACACCCGAGCGCCGTCGTCATACCGCGCCGGCCTTCGCAATCGCTGTCTGGCTGCCGGCAGCGCATCATGAGGTGTCGTCGCGGACACTTTGCCGCCGCCACCCCGACCATCGGATCGACATCCTCCAAGGGCAGAAGCGCCGGCCGCAGTCCGGTCGCCATACAGTCGCGTGCCGATATGTGGTATCGATGTGATCGGATGCGACGTTCGGGCACGAGCGACATGGTGGACTTCGCCGCACTTCTCGAGCGGATGATCGCCGAGGCCGAGGACCCGTCGCATCGCCGCGAGTTCGTTTTCGAGCTCGCACGCGCGACGTTGCGTCGGCAGCTCCAGCGGCACGCCCGCACCCTGGCCCCGGCCGAGGCCGCAGCCCATATGGCGGCGCTCGAAGCTGCCATTGCGACCTGCGCCGCGGTAGCCAGCCGCACTCCGCCGGCTTCGCTGGCCGAGGGCGATCCGCCCACGTCGCATGCGGCTGCGGCGGACATTGCCGACGGAGTCGCAGCCGCGTGGTCCGGCCCCCCTCGAACGAACAGTCGCAGCGGTCGCGGTCGTCTGTCAGTCGACGGCGAGGCCATACTCGCCTTCCCGGAGCCGATGCCGCTGCTCCCTTTCACGGTCGAGCCGATCGCCGCGGTGGCGGGACCAGGCTCGTTGCCGCGCCGGCGGCGTCGATCGGCCCGTCGCTGGGGTGAGCTCGCCGTCGCCGCCGTCGTGCCGCTGCTTGTTTATGCCGCGGTCGTTCCGCGTGACGGCGCCGGTCAGCCCGAGGTGGTCGAGACGATCGCGGACCGCCCTCCCCCGACGGCCGAGCCCCAGCGGCGCGATGCCGGACCGATCGGACCCGAACTCGCCGCCGCCCGGAGCGGAACGACCGGCGTAGAGGCGGCCAGCGATCCGAGCCACTCGGCCCTCCCGACGCTCCCCACCCTCTACGGCGTCTACGCCGTCCAGGGAGCGCAGTTCACGGAACTCGAACAGGTGCAAGCGAGCCCGGTCGATCCGCGGGTCCGGACCGTGCTACAGATCAAGACCCCGACCAAGACTCTCCTGCCCGATCGTGACCTCCGGTTCCTCGTGTTTCGGCGCGAGATGATGTCGAGCGCGCCCGAGCGCGTGCCCGTCCGCATCGCCGCGCGCCTCGCCAAGGTCATGACCTTCGATCCGAGCGGCAAGGTCGTCATCGCGCCGCCCGGGGAAGAGCGGTGGGTGATCCGCGAGACCGGGTTCGAGTTCCGGGTCCGCCCGATGCGCGGCAATCCGGAGATGATTTGGGTGCAGCCCGAGCACCCGGGCAGCCCGATCCCGGCCGGGCGCTACGTGATGATGATCAACGGCACGCCCTACGACTTCACGGTGGAAGGTCCGGTGACCGAGCCGGCGCACTGCCTCGAAAGCGTCGGCACCAGCCGCGGGCCGACCCTCTACGAATGCCAGCCGAAGTGACGCCCGACATTCGATTTTGATTTAGTGTTCGTGTTTGCTGCTCGTGATGAGACGCTCGGCGATGGCGTCCCGGTCGCTCGATTGCCGCCCTGGCCCGGATGCCCCAGACCGCCGTCGCTCGCCGATCCGTGCTCGGTCAGCCCGCAATTCGGGTCATCGCCCGTCTGAGTGCCGGGTCGATCTCGACGGCGACGCGCTCGAGGAACAGCTTCCCGATCGGCGTCGCCTCGCCGTACAGGACGGCAAAGACCCGGTCACGATCGGCCCGGGCCGCGAGGCGGTATAGATCACGCGCGACGAAGTCCCGGATGCCGGCGGCCGCGATCGCATCGGTCCGCACCGCGAGCGCCGCTCTCGGAAGCCGCAGAGCCTCGTCGTCCGGGCCGGTCAGAAATGCCATTTCCAGCAATGTCGCCGTCGTCGGGCCGCGCCCGTCCTCGGTCGCCCGCGCTGCCGGCAGCACGGCTGCAAAGGCGAACCAGGCCGTCGGATCGTACGGCGCGAGCCGGACCGCCCGCTCGGCCGCCACACGGGCCTTCGGATGAATGGCCCTCGGGAACGCCTCGCCACTCGCAACCTCGGTGACGCCCGGCAATGCCGCGACGAGTATCATCGCAGCGTCGGCCCACAGATCCCCGCGAATGGCGCCGAGGCGGGCGGCCAGCAGCGACCGTGACGCACTCGCTTCCCGGGCCTCCGGGGTCGTCTCCAGGCGGCCGCTCTCGCCCGGCCGGACGAGTTCCGGCACGAGGAGCCAACCGCCGCAGGCCATGATCAGGATGGCGAAAGCAAACAGGCCGCTGTGGACCGGCAAGCTCCTGCTGCGGTGTCCACCCCGCGACGGTGACGCGGCACTAGAGGACGAAAGCGGTGTCATTCTCGATCATCAGGCAAGTCAGACGACCGGTCGCATACGCGCCGGTGTCGATGTTGATGCGGTTGCGCCGGAACTCGGGCGCCATCACGGCCGTGTGGCCATGCACCACCATCTTCTCGTAGGGAGCCTCCCATTCGAGGAACTCGTCGCGAATCCACAACAGATCCTGCTCGACCTGCTGGGTGAGCGGAACACCCGGCCGGACCCCGGCATGAGCGAAATAATAGCCACCGAGGGTGAAGAACGGCACCAGCCCTTCGAAGAACCCGTAATGGCTGTCCGGGATCGCCATGCGTAGCGCGGCCGAGAGCGCGGCGAGTTCCGCATCGTCGGGATTGAGCGAGGGACGCAGCCCGTAGGACATCAGCGTCTCGAGCCCGCCCCATTGACGCCAGCTCCGCAGCACCTGGGGATCGTCGATGAAGTCGAGCAGGAAGCGCTCGTGGTTTCCTTTCAGGAACACCGTGTCGCGGTGCCGCGCGCGCGCCAGCAGGCGATCGATCACGTCGCGCGACCGCGGCCCGCGGTCGACATAGTCGCCGAGATAAACCTCAATCGCTTGGCGGGCACGGTGGCCTCTGAGATCCGCGTCGATGCGATCGAACACGCCGCCCAGGAGATCGTCGCGCCCGTGCACGTCCCCGATCGCATAAATGCGGTATCCGGCCGGCAATGTGAATGCAAGATCCTTCGATCGTTCGAGCGTCCACACGGTGAGAATCCGATCCGGCGAGGCAGGCTTTCATCGTGATTGGGTTAGCAAATTCGGCGAGCACACTCCACCGTGACGACGTCGCGGCACGGCCGACCCGCGATTGTCGTTACGGACCGTCATGGCCGCGATGCGACCGCAGTGGCGGGCAAGAGAAGCTCCGATAAAACGTCTTGAAAACACGTCCTGCGGTAGCGGATGGGCGGCCCGGGAGGGCCACGCAGTCATGTGTGAGTGTGAGTGTGAGTGTGAGTGAGTGTGAACGTGAGCGTCGGCTGCCGACGCCTCCCCCTCCCCGGCTTCGGCCTCATCACCGGCCGGCCCGCAGGGAGCCGGAGAGTTAACGAAAGCGAACCAGAACATCTTTCATTTTCAATAATTTGCGTCATGTGACCGAACGTGATTGCAAGCCGCGCCCGCTATCTCTGGTCCGGAGAGGACGAGCGGAGCGAGCATCATGCGCGTCAAGGCGACAGCGATCACGATCCTGGCGGGATTGGCGGTTCTGGGCTGGACGGCCACGACCCAGGCGGCCTTCTTCGGCGCCCCCCGCGCACTCAAGCAGCAGGTCGCCCGGCTGCTGCTCGACGAGCCGGCTCCCGCCCCGATGGCTCACACGCGCTTCTGCCTCCAGTACACTCAGGAATGCAAGGTGCGCCGGACCGTGTTCCGCGGTGGCGCCATGAAGCTCACGGCAGAACGCTGGAGCGAGCTGGCGAAGGTGAATGCCGACGTCAACCGCACCATCACGCCCGAGCCGAACACACGCGGCGTCGCCTACGAGCGCTGGCTGATCGGCCCCTCGGCCGGCGACTGCAACGACTACGCGGTCACCAAGCGACACGAGCTCATCAAACGCGGCTGGGCACCCCGCAACCTTCTCCTCGCAGAGGTGGTGGTGGCGTCGGGCGAGCATCATCTGATCCTCGTCATCCGTACGACCGACGGGGATTTCATCGCCGACAATCTGCATCCCACGATCCGGCCCTGGGCGACGCCGCGCTACCGCTGGGTCCGCATGCAATCGCCGAAGAACCCGCAGTTCTGGTCGAGGGTCGCGATCGGCCGCCCGGACCGCTCCGTCTAGCGGCTGTGTTGCCCAAGGCGCTGCGCGAGACCTAGGCCGAGCACCAGACAGGCCAGGACCATCGGGCCGAGCCCGAGCAGGCTCGCATCGTGGAAGGCACCAATCGCGAGCGTCACCACACTGCCGGCGGCCGCGGCCGAATAGAAGGAATCCCGCCCGCGCCCCAGCGCGCCCCGGATCAGAAGCGCAGCGACCATGGCCGCCATGAGGATAGCGATCCACGGCGCCGCGGGGCCGAATTCGATCGCCAACGTGGCCGCGGTGGTGGGCGCCCCCGGCATCCCGCGCGCCGCGCCGTCCTGATAGGCGGAGAGAACGCGCGCCGCCGTTCCGGCTCCGCTCCCGGTCGCCGTCACGTCGGCGAGCAAGCGTTGCGTCGCGTCGAAGCGGCTGTGCGCCACTTCGGCAAAGCGGATCGCCAACGGCGCATCCCGCGCGCCGCCGAGGGCCGCGAGGCTCATGACGAGCACGACGAAGCCGGCGGCGGCCAGGCCCCCTCCCAGCCACAGGCTGCCGCCCATGCGGCGCACGACGACGACGAGCGCGAAGGTCGCGGCGCCGCTCACGGCGGCGACCAGCATCACCCCCCCGCGAAAGAACCCGACCGCGAAGGCGCAAGCGAGAAGCGCCACGACGGCGAGAGACAGACGCTCGATCAGCGCGATCGTAGAGAGTGCCCCGCGGCGATGCCGAGTTTCGTAGCGCTCGAACACCAGATCCGCATAGGCGAGCGTCGTGACGACGCCGAGCGCCGACACGGTATCGAAAGCCGCTCTGGTCTGCCCCTGAAGCTCTCCCAGGAAGGTCGCGCCGGAGAGATCGTGCGACACGACGACAACCGCCAGGGCGGCCGTCGCGACCGCCAGTGCCGCCAGCGTCCATTCGGCACGTTCGCGGTTGATCGTCGCGGCCGCACTCGAGGTGACGAGGGCGAGCGCGAGAAGCCAGGTGCAGAGTGCCACCACGGTCGCGCCGGGATCGATCGTGATCGATGCGTGCACGGGTGCCCCGAGGGCCGACGCCGCACTCGCCCAGATCGGATGCGCAAGCCCCGGGACCGGAACGAGCTGAACGATGATGCAGACGACCGGCAACAGCGCGAGCGGCAGGACCGGCGTCAGCGCCCGCCGAAGCCGGGCCGTCTCTCCGGGCCGGAGCGCCGCCACGATGATCGCCAGCCCGAAGCCGACCGCGAGCATCAGCGCGCCCATCAGCCCGCGTTCGCCGACGGACGGCAGGGCATCGGCGACCAACAGAAGCGGAACACAGACGACCAGCGCCAGGACGGCGAGCGATGCGACGGTCACGGCGACCGATCCGTAGCGAGAATGATAGCGATCCGAAATACGGAGATCACGTCACGGCGCGACGGCCGACATCCCTCTCGGGCTGCCGGCTCCGCACCATCGCTTCGGTACCATGGACCGGCGATCGCTGTCATGTACCGTCGTCGCGATCGGCGTGACTCGATCGCGGACGAGACGGATCACAGTGCGGTATCGGTTCTGCCGCGTTTACGGCGCTCACAGCTCCACGGCGGGCATGCGGGCCGGCGCCGGCTTGGCCATCGATCGGGCGCGTGACACGACCAAACAATACTGAGCCGTGACGCCGACCACGTAGCCGAACTGGAGCGCGAGCGCCACGCCGACGCAAATCGCGACGGCGGTCATTATGGAAAGGTCGTTCGAGACAGCGAACGCCGCGAGGCCGATCCAGGCGACGAGGGTCACCGGAACGAGGCTCAAGACGCTGTACCGCATGCCGAGGACGGCACCGGTAAGGACCGCGACGACGACACAGACGAGCATCGAACACCTCACAGGAACGAGGGTTCGACGAAATGTCTTAAGAAGCCGCTAACGATTTCGCCGGCATTCGACAAATAAAAGCCCGCACAACTGCATTCATATCTCCGCTCCATCGGCCCCGCCGTGACGATACGTCGTGACGGGACCTTGTCGTTCCATGCTATCAATGTTAAGAAATATAGATGCAGCGATAATGTTGTCGACTTCGTTCATCCGGGGTGTCGTCGTGGACCTCTGCCGGTCGAATCGACCTACCGAGGGGATGCGGCATGTGTCGCATATCGGCACACGGTCGTTACAGGCCTTGCGGGCGGCCTGGACGGGGCCCGACCTCGACGTCTACTTGGCCGAAAACGAGGCGACGCACGACGAGACCTCTCGTATCACGATTGCGCTTTGCGAGATCGAGGAGCCCGATCGGGCTGCCGATCTCGTCGTCACGGCGATGCTCTGCCGCGGGGCCGCGCAATACGCCCTCCTTCGTGCCTCCGGCGCGGTTCCGGCAGCAGCCGACGAGACGATCTTTCAGCCCGCCGATCCGGCGGGCTACTGGCTCGGCCAGACCCTGATCTGCGAGGTCGCGGCCGCACATGGGCCTGCATTCCGCCGCGTCGCTCGGCATGACGCGGACGAGATCGCCCGCACACTGGCCCTGCGGATCGTCGAGAAACTCGACCGGCCGGGCTGGCCGGCCGGTTTCGCCGAAGGCGCGACAGATGCGGCCGAAGCGTTCCTCGACGGCCTCGATCGCGGACCCGTGGGGCGATTCGACCGGCTCTTCGACGCCCTGTCTCGATCGGCACAGGCCGTTCGCGGCTGGCACGACACCGCGCGATCCAAGGCCCGCTCCCTTGCGGCGCCCTCGATCGCCACCCTGGCGTCGACCAGCCGCGGAGAAATGGACGAACGGACCGATCCGCCCCATCCCGTCGAACTACGGCGTCAGATCCGATTGCGCTGATCGGCGAGACCCGAGTCCGGTTCCGACCGGCGCGACGGCAGATTACGGCCTCAGCGGCAGGTCCAGACCGGCCGCAACCGTGTATCGCAGACCGTCTCCGGCACGTAACGGACGCATTCCGGCACCTTCCTGTAGCAGGGAGTCTTTCGCCAGCGATATCCATAAGGATAAGGCTTGGCCCAGAACGATATCGAGTGAATGTCGTCCGGTGCCGAGAGCGCGCCGGCCACTGTTCCCATGAGACTCGCTTGCATGAGACCCGCGTGCAAGAGGCCCGCCTGCACAGGGCCGGCGGACATCGGCAACGCGACGGCAACGGCGAGCACGGCAAAACAGGACATCGGCCTCATCTGTCCACCTCGACGATCGGGATCTCGACGGCTCGGCACCTTGCCGGCCCTCCGGCCGGCACACATTCGAAACTGAAATGTTAGTGAATCATACTCCCGTTCGCATCGCTGCGTCGACGGTCACTTTCGCCGATCGGGCGATGCGCTTCATTCCGGTGACCGTGATTGACATCGCCGTGCTGTCGACAGCCGCAGATGACCCGCGTAAGGAGTAACATCAGGTGGACGACGCCACCGTGCCAATCGCTCGGCGTCGGATAGAATGGCGCAGGTCCGGATAGGTCGCGCCCGCGGCTGGCGTCTGCGCACCTCGTCGCAGCCCGTCTTGAGCCCGTCTTCAGCCCGGATCGCCGGCCGCCTCGCCGAGCGCCGCGACCATG
Organism: Rhodoplanes sp. P11; assembly: GCF_964266735.1. Lineage (NCBI taxonomy): Bacteria > Pseudomonadati > Pseudomonadota > Alphaproteobacteria > Hyphomicrobiales > Nitrobacteraceae > Rhodoplanes > Rhodoplanes sp. P11. The sequence continues at coordinate 996,200 of NZ_CAXWGY010000001.1, read as the reverse complement.
TTGGTCTTGATGGCGCCGAGCTGGCGGACCAGCAGGAGCTGCTGGTCGGCCGACAGGCCCTGCACCATGACGTGGCGCGTGTCGCGCACGACATCGGCCACCGCGGCGATGCGCGGGCGCGCCGCCGGCGGGATGTGGACCCGCCAGACGCGGCGGTCCGCCGGTGTGGGACGCCGCTCGATCCAGGCGAGCTGCTCGAGGTGATCGAGCAGCCGGCCGGCGGTCGGCTTCTCGATCTCGAGCTCCTCGGCGATCTCCGACTGCGTTCGCCCGTCCCGCCGCACCAGCACGGCGAGCACGGCCCACTGCGCCCGGGTCAGGCCGAACGGCTGCAAGCGCCGGTCGAGGAGCTTGCGGTGCAGGCGCGCGGTCTCGGCAATCAGGAACCCGAGCCCCTTGTCGTTATCGTCGATGATCATGCGCGAGGCCCATGTCGTTCGGCATTCCGTCGACCTGCCATGGCGGCGGCGGTTCGTCCACGGTCATCGACAAGCAAGTTTATTGTTAGCTAGCTCATTATTATCTCGCTTTCGACTTACCGGGCCGGCCTACCGCGGGTCCGCGCATTTCCGAATTCTGCATCCGTCGATCAAGAAATTCAGAACTACTTCTCCAATACATCTCGCCTATTTCACAGAGTTCATAACTATGATCTTTGTATTTCACCGTATAGTCATGCGGCCTGCAAGAAACTATGGTTCATAAGCTACGTCGATACGGGCTTGGGACCTGTCTTCATGTTCTCGCAAGCCGCGAAAACGCTCGTCCTCGCGCAGGACGGTCCGACCGGAAGGCCGAGCTTGGAGCTCGTTCGTCGGCGCCCAGCACCATGCCGGCGCTCGCCACGCCCGGCGGCCCGCACACGAGGCCCGAGCGCCCGTAGCGATCCACCAGAAGGTCACGTCACGCCATGCAAATCCGCCAAGCCGAGCTCAAGCCCGCACCGATCGCGCCGTTCCCGCTGCCTCCCGAGGTGGAGGAAATTTTCGCGGCCGCCCCATCGGTCACCTTCGCCGGCACGGTCCAGGAGCTGACGGCGCTCGCCACGCGCGACGCGGTCAACGGCTGGCAGGAGGTCGCCTATGACGTGCCCGGCCGCGGGCGGATCGTCGAGGCCGCGGTCTGCCGGGCCAAGAACGGCATCGTCGCCAACTATCTCGACCCCTACATGCGTCGCCGCGATCCGGACTGCATGGTGATCGGCGACCAGCGCCCGACCGACAAGCCGCGCTTCGAGGAGCGCTTCGGCGGCCCGTTCGAGCCGCTGCGCCAGCGCACCCTCGACTGGCTGAAGACCCAGCCGCTCGCCGCCTTCGCGTTCCATGCCGGCCGGCCCGGCAAGGGCACCGACGCCCTCGTCGTCGCACCCGACAATGCCGGCTTCTTCGCGCTCGGCCTCGCGCTGCTGCAAGGCATTCTCCGGCCCGACGAGATCCCCGACGACTTCTCGCCGAAGGCGGTGATCTACGTCGCCCCGCCGTTCCGCCACACCGACTTCGACGGCCGGCAGATCGTGGTCCATCGCCGCACCTCCGGCGGCCACGAGCTCTACAGCTACAATCTCTATCCCGGCCCGAGCGCCAAGAAAGGCATCTACGGGGTGCTCCTCAATATCGGCGAGCAGGAGCACTGGCTGACGATGCACTGCTCGACCGTGCGGCTGGTGACGCCCTACGGCAACAAGCTCGTCATCTCGCACGAGGGTGCGAGCGGCGGCGGCAAGAGCGAGATGCTGGAGCACGTCCACCGCCGCAGCGACGGCCTGCTGCGGCTCGGCCACAACCTCGTGACCCACGAGGAGATCACCGTGCCGCTGCCGCAAGCCTGCGAGCTGCTGCCGGTCACCGACGACATGGCGCTGTGCCACCCTTCGCTCGACAAGGGCCGCGGCAAGCTGACGTTGATGGACGCCGAGAACGCTTGGTTCGTCCGCTGCAACCATCTCGACCACTACGGCACCGACCCGCACCTCGAGAGGCTGTGCATCAGCCCGCCGGAGCCGCTGCTGTTCCTCAACGTGCAGGGCCATCCCGGCGCCACCTGCCTGCTGTGGGAGCACACCGAGGATGCCCCGGGCGTGCCGTGTCCCAACCCGCGTGTCATCATTCCGCGCAACATCATCCCGCGGGTGGTGGAAGGCCCGGTCGACGTCGACATCCGCAGCATGGGCGTGCGCACGCCGCCCTGCACGGCCGAGCGCCCGACCTACGGCATCATCGGCCTGTTCCATCTGCTGCCGGCGTCGCTCGCCTGGCTGTGGCGGCTGGTGGCGCCCCGCGGCCACGCCAATCCGTCGATCGTCGAGACCGAAGGCATGACGTCCGAGGGCGTCGGCTCCTACTGGCCGTTCGCCACCGGCCGCCGGGTCGATCAGGCGAACCTGCTGCTCAACCAGATCATCGAGACCCCGGAGGTGCGCTACGTGCTGGTGCCGAACCAGCACATCGGAACCTGGGAGGTCGGCTTCATGCCGCAATGGATCGCGCGCGAGTATCTGGCGCGGCGCGGCGGCGCCCACTTCCAGGCCAGCCAGATGAAGCCCTCCCGCTGCGCGCTGCTGGGCTTCACGCCGGGTTCGATCGTGGTCGAGGGCAAGACCATCGGCAGCCAGTTCTTCCGGGTCGAGAAGCAGCCCGAGGTCGGCACCGCCGCCTACGATGCCGGCGCCGAGATCCTCGCGGCCTTCTTCCGCCGCGAGCTGGAGCAGTTCCTGGTGCCGGATCTCCTGCCGAGCGGGCGCCGGATCATCGAGTGCTGCCTGTCGGGCGGCACCGCCGCCGACTATCTCTCGGTGCTCGACCTGCCGCTCTTCGATCCCGAGGAGTGAGGCTTGGAGCAGTTCGATTACAGGTTCCGCAAGGTTTACCAGCCGGCTTTCGACAAGGTCCCGGCGGGGGCGCGCGTCCGTCTGTTCGGCGTCGACTATGTCCATATGCGCGGCAAGCAGGGTGGCGATCTGTTCGTCACCCGCCACGGCTGGGGCTGCATCGAGTCGATCCTGCCGGACGCGTGGTTCGTCGACGAGCGCTTCCGCAAGGTCGGCCGCGCGCTCGCCGGCGCCACCGGCGCCGTCTATCGCGTGCCGGTGGCCCACCGGGCGCGTGCGGACTTCGCGCTCGTCGTGAAGTTCAGCCGCGCCGGGCAGGACACCAACATCACGGTGCTGGACGACGGGCTCCATCTCGATGCGCAGGAGAAGGCGCGCGTGGAGGAGGCGGAGTTCCTGTCGCCGTTCGAGGAGTTCGGCAACGTCGCCCGCCTCCGTGCGGCGGCGAGATCGGCGATCCCGACCAAGCAGCCGCTGGCGATCTATTCGCCGCCGACGCGCTATCTCGACTGGCAGCTCGGGCGCAACGCCGGCATCTGCTGGCGCATGAACAAGGGGCTCGAGGCGTCGCAGCGCGACACGCCGGAGGAGCGGCGCATCCACTACGACTGGGAGCGCCTCTACATTCTGCTCTACCGCTGGATCGACGGCTTCGACGCAGAAGCCGCCATGCGGGGCGGCGCGATCTCGCGTGAGACGATGGAGGCCCTCGGCCAAGCGGCGCGCACCGCGCTGCGCCGGTTCGGCTGGATGGTGTGCGACCACAAGCCCCGGCATGTCATCATCCGCGCGGCCCGCTCCGGCGCCGGACTGCTCCAGCGCTCCCACGGCATCAAGTGGGCCTTGATCGATTACGAGCTGCTGGTGCGGTGCGAGCCGCCGCCGATCGCCGTGACGCACGCCGAGGCGGACCAGCACGCCCAGTGATCGATCCGGCCCTCTCGCCCGGCCGATGCCGATGCGGCTGACGATGCCGCCATCCCCAAATCGAAAAGGCCGAGAATCGAAGAGGCCGCGGGATCACTCCCGCGGCCTTTTTGTCCGATCGCGATTCCAGCCGGAGCGCCTAGCGTCCGGTCTCGGGATCACGGCCGCAGGATCACTGCGCCTGCTGGATCGCCGAGAGCATCCAGTTGCCGCCGCGCGGCCGCCGGAACGTCCACACCTCGGTGACCGTCTCGCGGGTGTCACCGCCGGACACCAGGCGTTCGGTGGCGCGATCGACGGTCTTGTCGACCAGCGAGAAGCGCATCGCCACCGTGGCGTACTCGGCGTCGCCCTCGCGCCACGCCTCGGCCAGGTCGCCCTGCTCCAGCTTGACGTCCGACACCTTGTTGATCACGCCGCGGCCGGCGTTCTCGGCGAACTGCTCCGAGAAGTAGGACAGCATCTCGGGCGAGACCAGGGTGCGCAGCTTGGCCAGATCCTCGGTCGAGTAGGCGGTCTGGACGTCGCCGAGCAGCCGCTCGAAGGCGTCGTAGTCGGCCGGGCCGATACCGACCTCGTCGGCGCGCTCCGGCGCCGCCGCGGCCGTGGCGGCCCCGTAGCCGCCGCTCATGCCGCCACCGAGGCCACCCAGGCCACCGCCGAGGCCACCACCCAGCCCCTGGCGCTGCATCATGCCGTCACCACGGTGCGGGTCGGCGTGATGCGGGTCGACCTGCGGGCCGCTCGCCATGGCGGGTGCCGGGCGCCGGCGGTTCTGCCACATGCGCCACAGGAACATGCCCAGGAACGCCACGATGCCGATTTGCAGCAGCAGCCCCAGCATCGAGGCGAAGCCGCCGAGGCCACTCATGAAGCCGTTGCCGAACAGCATGCCGAGCAGGCCGGCGCCGAGGAAGCCGGCCGCGAGGCCGCCCATGACGCCGCCGAAGCCGCCGAACATGCCGCCCGGCCGGTTCTGCGCCATGCCGGGCGCACCGGGGGCGGCATTCGGCCGCGCCGGCTGGGTCATCGAGCGCTCCATCGGGGCGGTCGCGCCGGGTGCCGTGTTGGTTGGGGCCGGGGCCGAATAGGTGCGGCTGCCGCGGCTGCCGGAGCTCGAGCCGCCGCCGGCGCGCGACCAGGCGATGTCGCCGGCCAGCAGCACCAGGGCCGAGGCGACGGCCAGGGACAGGAAAATCGGGCGCTTGCGCGAACCGAACATGGATGTCCTCCTCAGGCTCCCACGGTCGCGGGAGCGGTCACGCCGCGTTATATCGGGTGGCCCGGGCGCCCGGGAAAGTGGCGCATTGTCGCGATTCCGACAGGCTTGCCGCGGCCACGGGCCGCAGCGCCCTACCCCGCAACCCGCGCGTGCCGTTCCGCGGCTCGGTCCCGCGGAACGGCCGGTGCGATGACCGGAATGTGGGATCAGGCGCGGGCGATCGAGACACCGCCGTCGACCAGGAGCGCCGTCCCGGTGACGAAGCTGGCCGCATCGGAGACGAGCCAGAGCGCCGCCCGGGCGATCTCGTCCGGGTCGGCCAGCCGCTTCAGAGCGTGCAGGTTGGCGACGGCGGCGCGGGCCTGCGAGGTCGGCGCGGCCGTGCGGCCCATCGGGGTGTCGGTGCCGCCGGGCAGCAGCGCGTTGGCGCGGATGCCCTGCGCCCCGAACTCGGCGGCGATCACCTGGGTCAGGCCGATCACCCCCGCCTTGCTGGCCGCATAGGCGCCCATGCCCGGAAAGCCGACCGTGTGCCCGACGAAGGTCGAGGTGAACACGATCGCACCGCCGCCGGCCGCCAGCATCGCCGGGATCTGGTGGCGCGCCCCGTAGAAGGCGCCGGTCAGGTTGACGTCCAGAACCTCGCGCCAGGTGTCCGGCGCGATCTCCGGAACCGGCGCGGCCTCGCCCATCAGGCCGGCATTGTTGAAGGCGATGTCGAGACGGCCGAACCGCGCGACCGCCGCCGTCACCGCCGCGGCCGCTGTCGCCTCGTCGCGCACGTCGCCCGTGACCACGATCGCCTCGCCGCCCGCCGCGGCGATCTCGGCGCTCAGCACATCGAGCGGATCGCGGCGACGCGAGACCAGCACGAGCCGCGCGCCTTCGCGCGCGAACAGCAGGGCGGCCGCCTGACCGATGCCGGAGCTGGCGCCGGTCACGATGGCGATTCTCCCGTCGAGTTGTCCCATGCTGGTCTCCTTCGTTCGCAATGGATCGAAGGCGACCGTCGGCGAGGCGGGCGAGTGCCGCCACCCGTTTCCGCGGTCCCGCATGGCAAGGCGGGTCAGCCGGCGCGGGCCTCTTCGGCCGGAGCCGGAGGGCGGACCGCAGGCTCGGCGGATGCCGTGTGCGCGGATGCCGGCTCTGCCGATGTCGACTCCAACGACGCCGTGTCGGCCTCCTGCGTGGCGGCCGACACCGGCGGCGCATCACCCGTCGATGCATCACCCATCGGCGCATCACCAGCCGGCGCCTGGTCCGGCACCGTCTCGACGACGCCGCGCGGCGGCGGCATCTCGCTCAGCACCTCGGCGGCCGGCATGTCGACCTCCCAGCGGAAGCCTTCGCGCGCATAGGCGACCGTGACGGTGGCGTTGAGGGCCGCCTCGGTGAGCTTCTGAATCACCGTCGAGCCGAAGCCGACGCGCCCGGGCGGCTCCACCGCCGGGCCGCCCGCCTCCTGCCAGCGCAGCCGCACGCGATCCTCGCCGTGCGGCCCCGGCCCCACCTGCCAATCGATCCTCACGCAGCCGCCGGCCTGCCCCAGCGCTCCGTACTTGTTGGCGTTGGTGGCGAGCTCGTGCAGCGCGAAGCCGAGATTCTGCACCGCTTCGGGGCGCAGCATCAGCTCCGGTCCCGCGGTGTCGAGCGACGCGGATTCCCCCACGAACGGCGCGAGCTGGAAGCGCACCAGCTCCTCGAGGGTGGCGCCGCGCCAGTCGGTGTGGACCAGGAGATCGTGCGAGCGCGCCAGCCCTTGCAGGCGGCCCGAGAACTTGGTCTCGAAATCCGTGAAGGTGTCGCTCTGCCGCGCGGTGCGGCGCGCCATGGCGATGATGACGGTGATCAGATTCTTGGTGCGGTGGGACAATTCGCGCATCACGAACTGCACATGCGCCTCGTTGCGCTTGCGCTGGCTGATGTCGTGGGCGATCACCGAGATGCCGACCAGCGTGCCGTCGGTGCTGCGGATCGGCGCGGCATCGAGCGACACCTCCACCGGCGTGCCGTCTTTGCGCAGCCGGATGGTCTCCAGCCGCAGGCTGCGGCCGGCGCGCGCCGCCGCCAGCTTCTCGTCCAGCTCGCCGAGCAGGTCCGGCGGCACCAGCATGGCGTGCGGCCGGCACACCGCCTCGTCGGCGCGGTAGCCGTACAGCTCCTCGGCGGCGGCGTTCCAGCTCAGGATCTCGCCGTCCAGCGACACGCTCATGATGGCGTCGCCCGACGAGCTGACCAGCGCGGCCAGATGCGCGTTGGCGATCTCGCCTTTGGCGCGGTCGTGCGACGCCTGCGCCAGCGCTTGGCCGACCTCGTTGACCTCGCGGATGCCGGTGTCGACGCGGTCGATCACGCCGCCCGCCCCGATCACCGCGGCGGCGCGCGACAGGTCGCGGGTGGAGCGGATGATCCACTCGCCCGCCAGCGCGGCGCACAGGACGGCGAGCCCGGAGAACACCACGAGGCTCCACAGCACGTCGCTCTTCCAGCGCCGCATCGGCGCATCGACGGTGGCGCGCGGCACCGCGGCGAACACCGTCCAGCCGTTGGAGAGGCGCTGCCACCCGGCCTGGTACTCCTCGCCGTCGAGCATGAAGCCGGTCCAGCCGCCGGTGCCGGCGGCGACGCGGCGGCGCACCTCGTCGGGCAGGCGGTCGCCCACCGTGGTGTCGGACGCCTCGCTGCGCACGATCACCAGCCCGTCACGGTCGATCAGGGTTGCGGCCCAGCCGGACGGCGTCTGCCGGGCGACGACGCTGCTGAGATGATCGACCGGCAGCGGGCCGGAGAGCACGTAGTCGGTCCCGGGCACCGGGCACAGCAGGGCCACCACCGACCGCTCCGTGCGGGGCGAGGCGAACACGCCGGTGGTGGCGCACGACATGGTGTCGTGGACATGCCGTATCAGCGCCGGGTTGCGGGTCGGCGGCAACGCCCGGCCGAACGGCTCCTGGGTGTTGAGAATCTGATGGCCGTCCTGCGCGAACAGCACGATCCAGCCCGGCACCGCGGCGACGCTCTGGCGCGCCTGGGCGTGGAAGCCCGCGAGATTGTCGCCGACGAGATGCGGCGAGGTGCCGAGCACCGCGAGTTGCGCCCGCTTGACGGCGATCTCGCGGGTGATGTCGTCCGCGATGGCGCGGGCGAACAGCCGTCCCTGCCGCTCCACCTCGGCCTGCTTCTCGCCCAGCACCACCCGATACTCGACCGCGAAGAAGGCGAGGCTCGGCAGCAGCACGCCGAGCGCCAGGAGGGCGAGCGCGACCCGCAACGGCATGGGACGCCGCCGGGTTCTGGACCGTCGCGGGCTCACCCCGCGGCCCGACGCAGGCCCCGCCACTTCGCTCCTCCGTTCCGCCGCCGGCGCCCGCTGCGCAGCCGGTCCGGCCCCGTGTCGTCGGATTATGTCCGCGAACCGGCTTTCACCCTCACGCTTTTCACGGGGTTGCGCAAGCCGTCGGCCCGACTAGCTCGAACAGCCTAATCTTCGCCTGGGACGGCCTTCGGCAAGTCGCGATCCTCGTCGAAGCGATCGTCGCCGGAGCGAGCGGCGGCGCGCCGCCGCGGCGTCACCGAGCCGGTCGGCCCGACGTCGGAGCGATGCGCCGCGTAACCTTGCCCCGCACGGGCGCGCGCCGCGATCACCTCGCCCGGCACCGCGGCCGGCTGGCAGATGCGGCGACCGCTGTCGCGACGCATCAGATCGACATGGATGTGATCGTAGTGGAAGACGTTCGAGCCCGGCGCCAAGACGGTGCTGAACAGCTCGCAGGCCGAGACCTGGACGTCGCGCAGGAATCCCTGCTCCTCCGGGGTGCCGCGCCAGCCGCGCTTGATGGTGATCACATGACCGTCGGCGAGCACGAAGCCGGAGATGTCGAGGGCGTTGCCGAAGGCGTGCTCGGAGATGCGGGCGCGCGGATTGCCGTTCATGCCGCGGCACGAATAGGCGGAGATCTGCTTGATCTCGACCACCGGCTGGCGGAACCAGCGCTGCGCGGCCGGCTGCACGCCCTCCAGCACCCAGCGATCGAGCGCCGACACCAGCGGACAGGCGAGCGTCGCGGCCGGCGACACGCTGGCCGGCGTGGCCGCGGTGGTCAGCGGCTCGGCCCGCGACGGGCCGACCGGCACCGGCTCGCCCATGGCGGGATACTGCGGCGGGTAGACCGAGGCGGTCTGCCGCGGCGGCTCGACCTCCCGCGTCACCGGGGCGCGGCCCTGGCGCGGCGATCCGTCGCCGAACGGCGAGCGGCGGTCGATCGGGGTCGGCGAGAATCCGGGCTCCTCGTAGTCGGGGCCGGCGTCGCGGGGCGGTGGCAACGGCCCGCGGCCGATCGCGGCGGCGCGGCCGCGTGGCGGCCCGGCATCGGCGTCGACACGGTGCGGCGGACCAGCATGGCCGCTGCCGGGCGGCGACAACGGGGTCGGCCCCGGCACCGCGGCCGGACGGGTGGCGGGCGGCGGACCGTCGGGCACCCGCAGATAGCCGGGCGGCGCGCCGAGCACGCGACCGGGTGCAGCCGCCGGCGTGCCGCGCGGGATGCCCCCCGGCGGACGCAGCGGCTCGTCGGTGTAGCCGAGCGCCTGGATCTCGCCGAGCGCCGCAACCTTGAGAGGAAAGTCGGCGCCGCACGCGCCGGGACCGTCGATCGGCGATAGGAGAGCGACGGCCGGCCCCTGCTTGACCGAGCCCGACTTGAGGCACTGAACCTCCGCCTCACGCCGCCATGGCTCGCGCTGCGCCATGAAGTTGCGGGCGCAACCGGCGAGCGTGAGGAGAACGAGCGAGCCGACGAGATACCAACGAACGTCGCGCGTCATGTCCGGAGCTTGCCGGACACTCCCTTAACGAGCCCTCAACGTTACTCGCCCGTTGCCCGGCGGACCGCATCCACGTCACGGCGCAACCGGCGTCGCGCTCGACCATCCCGGCCGCCGCGCCTGCCGCGGAGAAGCCCTGCCCAGAGGGCGCTTGATCGCGCGCCGCCTTTTCGTCAAACACGCCCGGCCCGCCGGTCCGGGCGCCGCGCCGGCCGAGGCGCTGCCCCGGACCAGAAGCCGCAGAGGAGATGCCACATCGTGCCGCAGCCGCCGGTCCGCCCCCTGAGGGCGCTCGAACTCGCCCGCCGCATCGAGGCCGGCGACCTGACGCCTGCCGAGGTGGTGGACCTGTGCGCCGAGGCGATCGCGGCCCGCGAGGAGACGATCGGGGCCTTCGCGGCGCTCGACCTCGCCGGCACCCGGGCGCGGGCGGCGGCCTCCGCCGCGACCCTGGAGGCGGCGCCGCTGCGCGGCCTGCCGGTCGGCATCAAGGACATCTTCGACACCGCCGACCTGCCGACCGAATACGGCACGCCGATCTATGCCGGGCACCGCCCGGTCGCCGACGCGGCGCTCGTCGCCATGGCGCGGCGCGCCGGTGGGCTGATCCTCGGCAAGACGGTGACGACGCCCTTCGCGTTCCTCGATCCGGCCGGCACCGCCAATCCGCATCATCCCGAGCACACGCCCGGCGGCTCGTCGTCGGGCTCGGCCGCGGCGGTCGCGGCCGGGCTGGTGCCGATCGCCATCGGCACCCAGACCGGCGGCTCGGTGATCCGCCCGGCCTCCTATTGCGGGGTCGCCGGCTACAAGCCGTCGTTCCGGATGCTGCCGATGGTCGGCTGCAAGACCTTCTCGTGGTCGCTCGACACCGCCGGCGTGTTCGCGGCCGGCGTCGCCGACGTCGCCTTCGCGGCGGCCGCCCTGACCGGGCGCGATCTGCGGGTGGACCGCGCGGCCGCGGCGGCGCCCCGCGTCGGCGTCGTCCGCACCCATGTCTGGCCGCAGGCGAGCGCCGCCATGCAGGCGCTCGTCGAGCGCACCGCGAAGGTGGCAGCCTCCGCCGGCGCCACGGTCCGCGAGATCGCCCTGCCCCCGGTGTTCGAGGATGCCTTCCGGGCCCACGCCCTGGTGCAGGATTACGAAGCGTTCCGCGCCCTGGCCCACGAGCACGACCACCACCGCGACCAGCTCGGGCCGCTGCTGCGCCACCTGCTCGATGCCGCCGCGACGATCCGGCCGGAGGCGTATGACGACGCCCGCCGGGTCGCCAAGCGGGCCCGCCAGACGCTCGCCGATCTGATGGACGACCTGGACGTGCTGCTGACGCCATCGGCCCCCGGCGCGGCGCCGCGCGGGCTAGGCTCTACCGGACTATCGACTTTCAACAGGTTATGGACCCTTATGGGAACACCGTGCATCAATGTTCCGGGCGCGAAGGACGAGTCGGGCCTGCCGCTCGGCATCCAGATCGTCGGCCGGTTTGGACGCGACCGGGCGGCCCTCGAGGCGGCGCTGTTCGTCGAGCAACTTGTGTCCACCGAGTCGGGCGGATGACCGCGAGCCTCGCAAGGCGTCGGCGCGCATCCAAGAGGGACGCCATGCCGGCTCTTCGCCCCATCTCCCTGGCGCCAGCCCACGGCCTCCTCGCACGCGCCAGGCTCATGGCCGCCGCCGTCGTCACGGCGCTCGCCGCCAGCACAGGCCCCGGTGCGACGCAGGCCGCTGGCGAGACGCCGCCGGTCCACGCCACCACCGCCACCCTGCGTCTCGCCCTCGGGGCGGAGACCACGGTGGTGCTGGAGGAGAACATCTCCACCGGGTATGTCTGGCGCTATGTCGACCAGCAGGGCGACGCCGGCGTCCGCATCGACGTCGTCGATCTGGGCCATCGGCGACGCGCCGGCACGAGCGCCAATGTGGGCGCCGCCGGGCTGCATCGCTGGCACTTGCGGGCCGCAGCCCCGGGCCGATGCGAGCTGCGTTTCGTGTATGAGCGCCCGTGGGAGCGGCAGCCTGTGCGCATGCACAAGCTGGTGGTCGACGTCCACTGAGCAGTGGCATGAATTGATAAAATCGACGCACGCAGCGCACACCCATGTTGCGGCGCGCAATTGTTTCCGCCTTCAGAACATCGGCCGGTTGTGCTACGTTGCCGCCGCTCACTGGAGAGGAATTCGATCCAAGGTGATCGCCTCCACTCCAGACGTTCTGACGCGAGAGACGTCTACTCGTTCGCATTGTCGACGGCGAACCAGAGTCTGCGCCGCCAGAAAATGCGCCAGTCCAAGGAGACGAATGTGGCTTACTCGATCGACCTGGAACGTGTGGCGATCGTGGCGGTGTTCGCCTTCGTGACCGCCATTGTTCTGGGTGCCTTCTGACCGGCCCCGATTACCACATCGGCTCGCCGAGAGCGGCCACCCGAGAACCAGAACCGCGAAACAGAGCCGAGAACCAGAGCCTTCGGGCAATATCCGAAGCAAGGCAATCCGAGCAGAGATCTGGAACACCGGACAATCCTGTAACACCGGAGAACCCTGGAACACCGGAGAACGACGTCTCCGGTGTTTGCGTTTTATGAGCCCGTTTGGATCAGCCCGCAGGGCCGTCGGTGGGCGCCGCTGCGATCGTGCGCTCGATCTCCACTCGTAGCTTCCGGCTCGCTTTCCTGATTTCCGTTCCCCCCATTTCCGTGCTCTGCTTCCGTCCTCCGTGTTCCGTAGAGGCCGTGACGTCGCAATGTCCCCCAAAACCCTCTTCGAGCTCGCCGGCGTGACGCCGGCTCCGGCCAACCTGACCGACACCGTGCTGGTGGTGATCGATGCCCAGCGCGAATATGTCGACGGCCGCCTGCCGCTCGTCGGCATCGATGCTGCCCTGGACGAGATCGGACGCCTGCTCGCGCGCGCCCGCCGCGCCGGCACGCCGGTGATCCATGTGGTGCATCAGAGCAAGGGCGGCGGTCCATTCGCGCCCGGCACGCGCGGCGTCGAGGTGGCGTCGCCGGCGACGCCGGCGCCGGGCGAGCCGGTGTTGGTCAAGGGCCTCCCCAATGCGTTCGCCAGCACCGATCTGGCCGATCGCCTGCACGCGCTGCATCGCTCGTCGCTCGTCCTCGTCGGCTTCATGACGCATATGTGCGTGGAGGCGACCGCCCGCGGGGCCGTCGATCTCGGCCTCTCCCCCACGGTGGTGGCGGCCGCGACGGCGACGCGCGACCTGCGCCACCCGCTCGACGGCTCGCTGGTGCCGGCCGCCGAGGTTCACCGCAATGCGCTGGCAGCGCTCGCCGACCGCTTCGCCACCATCGTCTCGTCCTGTGAGGAGCTGGCCGGCTGATCGGCCGCGACGTCGACCGTGACGGCGACATCGGCGATCACCGGCAGGTGGTCTGAGAGGCCGCGCGCCGCCCGGTCGGTGAACGCCGACACCAGGGCGCACGCCGGCCGGCAATAGACGCGGTCGAGCCGGAACAGCGGCCAGTGCGACGGGAAGGTGCGGAAGCGCGTCCGCCCCGGGCAGGCGCCGCGCAGCACCGCCCGCACCGAGCCGGCGAACAGCCAGTCGTTGAAGTCGCCCACCACCACGGTGGTGAACGGGCTCTCCTCGATCAGGGCCAGCAGCGCGCGCGCCTGGCTGCGCCGCTCGCCGAAGCTCAAGCCGAGATGGGTCGCGATCACCCGGCACGGGCCATGCGCCGTGTCGATGTCGGCCACGATGGCGCGGCGCGGCTCGCGCTCCGGATAGGAGATGTCGTGCGCCGCCCAGGCGCGCGGCCGCCATCGGCTGAGCAGCATCTGCCCGTAGGCGCCGTCCGCCGTGACGATCGACTTGGCGCCGAGCCCGTAATGGCCCAGCGTCCGCTCGATCACCGCGAACGGATCGGCGTCGGCGGCGCGCGGCCGCCGCGAGTCGACCTCCTGGAGCGCCACGATGTCGGGATCGTGCCGCTCGATCAGCGCGATCACCCGGGCGAGATCGAAATCGGGATTGAGTCCGAGCGCCCCGTGGATGTTCCACGTCATCACCCGGACGGTGCCGGCCGGCCTCACGGATCGCGGCTCCCGTCGCGCCCGCGACCGCGCTCCTCGTCGCGGCCGCCACGGCGGGACACGACCGCCTGAATGCCGAAGGCGAGCGCGATCCAGCCGGCCAGGAGCCCCACCGCGACCGCGATGCGGCCCGGCGTCGGATCGCGGATCACGGCGAGCAGCCGATCGCCGAACACCGACATGGCGACGAGACCGGGTGTCAGCCCGAGCAGCGTGCCGCCCATGAAGTCGGCGAAGCGCACGCCGCCCGCCCCCGACAGGAGATTGATGACCGTGAACGGGGCGATCGGCAGCACCCGGATGGCAGCCACCGCGAGCACGCCGCGCCGGGTGATCTTGCGCCGGATCTTGTTGAGCCGCGGCCCGAGCAGACGGATGAACGGCTCCTGCCCCAGCTTGGCACCGATCGCGAAGCCGACCGCGGCACTCACCAGCGCGCCGAGCGTCGCGTAGAGGAGACCGAGCCAAGCGCCATACACCATGGCGGTGGCGGCGATCAGCACCGTCACCGGAAAGCCGAGCAGCCCCGCCACCACATAGACGCCGGCCACCGCGACCGGCGCCCACACGGTGCCGAGCCCTTCGAGCAGTGCCCGCACCCGCTCGATATCGGTGAACTGGGCGAGCGGCGTGGTGCGCCAGGCGAGCACCAGGCCGATCAGCACGAGAGCCACCGCGCCGATCTTGGCGAACACCGGCAAGCGGCGGGCCTGCGCCGGCCCGATCACCTGGCGGGTCACCGCCTCGACGCTGATCGGCGCCGCAGGATCGGCGATCGGCTCGATCGCCAGCGGCAGCACGCTCGGCGGCGACTCAGGATCGCTCACCGGGCACAGCCGATGGCCGCCGCCCGACAGCGTCTCGACGGTGCGCAGCAGCGAGCCGGTGCGGGCGAGCTGATCGGCCACCGCCTGCTCGCCGACGCCGCAATGATCGGCGATCAGCCGGTTGCGGACGCGGGCGACGGCGCGCCGCTCCGCCTCGGTCTCCGCCTCCAGGACGACGTCGCACTCGGCGTCGGCCCCCATCGAGCGGTTGTTGAGATTGGCCGAGCCGACGCGCAGCAGGCGATCGTCCACCACCATCACCTTCGAATGCACCATGGTGTCGGCCGTGCTGTCGCCGTCGCACACCTGCGGGAACAGGAAGCGCGCCCGCGCCGCCACGCCGGCCTCCTCCAGGATGCGGCGGAAGCGGGCGCGGCCCGCATGCATGGTGTTGGCCTCGATCCACGAGTGATACTGACGCGGCGTCACCACCACCAGCTCGAGCTCCGGCATGCGCTGCATGCGGGCGGCGAGCCGCTCCGCCATGGCGGCCGCGGTGACGAACTGGTTCTCGATGTAGATGCTGCGGCGCGCCGCGTCGATGCTGTCGAGAAACAGCGCCTCGATCTCGCGCGCCTCGGGCTCGCCGTCGTCGCAGCACGGCACCGTGCGGGCGATGGCGAGCCGCGTGTCTCGGATGTCGGGCACGACGCCATCCGGCCACACGTCGTGATCGCCCGGATGGCTCGGCAGCGTCTCGCCGGTGGCGCGCCGCCAGCGGTTCTTGGCGAGGTCGCCGAGCGCCGCCGCGGCGGCGCCGTCGCAGACGAGCTGGACGTCGTGGAACGGCGCGTAGGGCACGCCGTCGGGGTCGACGCGGTCGGGATCGGCGGCCCGGTGGGCGCAGCGGTCCCAGCGCCGGATGGTGAGGTCGAGGCCGCCCGCGAAGGCGACGGTGTCGTCGACCAGGACGATCTTCTGGTGCTGCGACGAGCCGAACGGCAGCCGGTCGTCGAGCCGCAGGATCACTTGGGGCGGCGTACGGTCGTCGATGGCGAGCGACGGAAACCACTCGCGCTCGCCGGCGAACAGCACCGAGTAGTTCCACAGCAGGAGCCGGATGGTCAGCGCGGGGCGGCGCTCCACCAGGGCGGCGAGGAGATCCACCAGCGTCTCGGGCAGGTCGTCGTCGGGCCCGGTGCGCGGCAGCCGCGTCTGGCTGTGGATGTCCCAGCCGACCACCAGCACCGCGTGCCTGGCCCGCAGCAGGCTGCGGCGCAGCGCCGAGAAATACTGCTCGCCGTCGATCAGGACGGCGGCGCGCTGCGTCGGCTCCACCCGCCACACATTGTGGCCGGGACGGAGAATGCGGTCGGCGACGACGGCGAGATCATCATCAACGGACGGCGAGGTCATCAACGGGCATCGGGCGACGGGGTTCCGGCGGGATCTCGGGCTCGCGGCGACAACGCACGACGCGCGATTTGGTGCCGTGGTGGCGGGCCGCTCCTGTTACCGGCCGGGTCGGGCGGCGTCATCCCGTCGCGGCGTATGGCCGCGGCGGTGTCGCGAGCTGCCGGGCGTCCTCGTTCAGTTGAAGTCGCTGCCGCGGCCCCAGCGCTGCTGCCACATGCGCTCGCCGATGGTGCAGGAGACGCGCGGCTCGACGCGCGGTGTGGTCGCCGAGACCGGCACCGGGCGCGCCGGCGGGGTCGCGCCCGCCACCTCCAGCACCAGCTTAGTACGGGTCGCCTCCTTGAACTGCGAGCGATCGCGGATCGGCACCACGAAGGCCGACGGGCCGCCGATGACGCAGTCCTCGTAGTAGACGTCGAGCGCCTCGAGATCGAGGGTGGCGGCGGAGGGCCGCTTGAGCACCAGCGGCAGCCCGTTGATGGTGATGCCCTTGGCGACCACCTCGTCGCGCGTCTGATCGACCAGCGGCCCCTGATTGTTGGCGCCGTCGCCGGAGACGTCGATGACGCGGCGGATGCCGCGCTCACCCGAGCTGGCGAACAGCTCGGCCGAGAATTGCAGCGCGCCGGAGATCGAGGTGCGGTAGGCGCGCCGATACGGCGCCTCGGCGATCGCGGCCGCGAAGGTTTCGGCGCTGGCCGCACCGTCGACGATGCGCCACGGCACCAGCACGCGCTGATCGGCGGCGCCGGCCCATTCCACATAGGTGACCGCGATGCGTCCGTGCATGCCCTGGCGCAGCGCGGAGAGAAACTCCGGCGAGGTCAGCGCCGCCACATAGCCCTCGCGCTGGAGCGCCTGCTCGTCGGGGTCCATGGAGTAGGAGATGTCGACGGCGAGCACCAGCTCGACGTCGACGGTGCTGCCGGCCTGGGCGGCGGGCAGATCGGCGAGCCGCAGGGTCGCGGCGACACCGAGTGCCGCCACCGCGGTGGTGGCCGCGGCCGCGACGGCCGCCAGTCCCGCCACCCGTCGCACCACCCGCAGCGCTGTTGCCGCTCGCCTCGCCCGCATGGCCGTCTCCGCACGATGCTGGAGACGGGATGGTCGCACAGGGTCGCGGCGCGGCAAGCGGCCGGCGTTCACGATCGCATTATCGCGGCTGCGACGGCGTGGCGCCGCCGGCGTGGCGCATATCGCGACCGGCTACGTCGTGTGGTCGACCGGCTCGGTCGCGACGATCTCGATGCCGAAGCCGGCGAGACCGACATAGCGCTGCTCCGAGGAGGCGAGCAGCCGGATCGACGACACGCCGAGGTCCTTGAGGATCTGGGCGCCGAGCCCGATCTCCCGCCACTGCTGCGAGCGGGCGGCCTCCGAGTCGGTCGGGGCGTCGCCGTTGGTGGGCAGCGCCGCCGCCGGCACCCCGACGGTGCCGTCGCGCAGCACCACCAGCACGCCCCGCCCCTCCGCCTTGAAGCGGCGCAGCGCCGCGTGAATGGTCGGCGCGCCCCCGAAGGTGTCGCGCAGCAGGTTGTGGCGGTGCAGCCGGGTCACCACGCTCCTGCCGTCGCCCACCGCGCCATACACCAGCGCCATGTGATGCACCGCCTCGAACGGGGTGACGTAGGCGTAGCCGCGCAGCGGCCCGATCTCGGTCTGAACCGTGAACTCGCTGATCCGCTCGACCAGCTTGTCGCGCACCTGGCGATAGGCGATCAGGTCGGCGACCGACAGGATCACCAGCCCGTGCTTCTCGGCGAAAGCCGTCACCTCGGGGCCGCGCATCACGGTGCCGTCGTCGTTCATCAGCTCGGCCAGCACGCCGACCGGCGGCAGGCCGGCGAGCCGGCAGAGATCGACGCACGCCTCGGTATGGCCGGAGCGCATGAGCACGCCGCCTTCGCGCGCCACCAGCGGGAAGACGTGGCCGGGCCGCACGAAGTCGCCCGCCGCGGTGTTGTGGTTGGCGAGCGCCCGCACCGTGTTGGTGCGCTCCTCGGCCGAGATGCCGGTGACGAAGCCGTGGCGCACGTCGACCGACACCGTGAAGGCGGTGCCGAGCGGCGCGTCGTTCTGGGCCACCATGGGATCGAGGCGCAGGCGCTTCGCCTCCTCGACCGACAGCGGCGCGCAGACGATGCCCGAGGTGTGGCGAATCACGAAGGCCATCTTCTCGGGCGTGCACATCGACGCCGCGACGAACAGATCGCCCTCGTCCTCACGATCGTTGTCGTCGGTGACGATCACCAGATCGCCCCGTGCGAAGGCGGCGATCGCCGCCTCCACCCGCGTGTTGTTCTCGTTGGTCATCGGCTGGCTTTCGATTCCGGGAGTGGCACCTGCTCGGGCGAGTCGGCGGGCCGGGTGAACGGCCAGGCCGGCGTGTCGCCCACCTGGGCGCGATGGCGCAGATAATGGTCGGCGATCACGCACGCCACCATGGCCTCGGCGACCGGGACGGCCCGGATGCCGACGCAGGGGTCGTGGCGACCCTTGGTGAGAAGGTCGGTCTCCTCGCCGAAGCGGGTCACGGTGGCGCGCGGCGTGAGGATCGAGGAGGTCGGCTTGACGGCGAAGCGGGCCACCACCGGCTGGCCGGTGGAGATGCCGCCGAGCACGCCGCCCGCCTGGTTGGAGAGGAAGCGCGGGGCGCCGTCGTTGCCCATCCGCATCTCGTCGGCGTTCTCCTCCCCGCTCAGCGCGGCGGCCTCGAAGCCGGCGCCGATCTCGACGCCCTTGACGGCGTTGATCCCCATCAGGGCGGCGGCGAGGTCGGCGTCGAGCTTGCCGTAGACCGGAGCCCCGAGCCCCACCGGCACCCCCTCCGCCACCACCTCCACCACGGCGCCGACCGAGGAGCCGGCCTTGCGAACCTCGTCCAGATGGGCCGCGAAAGCTTCGGCGGCGGTGGCGTCCGGGCAGAACAGCGGATTGCGGTCGATCTCGGCCCAGTCCCAGCGGGCGCGATCGATGCGCAGCCGGCCGACCTGGATCAGCGCCGCCCGCACCACCAGGCCCGGCACCACCTTGCGGGCGATCGCCCCTGCGGCGACGCGCGCCGCGGTCTCGCGGGCCGACGAGCGGCCGCCGCCGCGATAGTCGCGCAGGCCGTATTTCGCGTCATAGGTGTAGTCGGCGTGGCCGGGCCGGTAGGCGTCCCTGATCTCCGCGTAGTCCTTGCTGCGCTGGTCGGTGTTCTCGATCAGGAGCGCGATCGGCGTGCCGGTGGTGACCTGGGCGCCGCTCTGCGGATCGGCGAACACGCCGGACAGGATCTTGACCGCGTCGGGCTCGCGCCGCTGGGTGGTGAAGCGCGACTGGCCCGGCCGGCGGCGGTCGAGCCGCTCCTGGATCTCGGCGGCCTCCAGCGGGATGCGCGGCGGGCAGCCGTCCACCACGCAGCCGAGCGCCGGCCCGTGGCTCTCGCCGAAGGTGGTGACGCGGAAGAGGTGGCCGAAGGTGTTGAACGACATCGCCGGGGGTCCTGCTGCCGTCTGGTAGCGCGCGGCCCCCGGGGGGTCAATTCGGCGGCGCACGGGCCAGCCGAGCGGTGGCGGCGGGGCGGCGCGGCCGCCCGCGGCTCACTCCTTGACGACGGTGATGTCGGGGGCGTCGGGCCGCTTCATGCCGACCACATGGTAACCGGCATCGACATGGTGAATCTCGCCGGTGACACCGCGCGCCATGTCGGACAGGAGATAGACCGCGGTGTCGCCCACCTCGTCGATGGTGACGGTGCGCTTGAGCGGCGAGTTGTACTCGTTCCAGCGCAGGATGTAGCGGAAGTCGCCGATGCCGGAGGCCGCCAGCGTCTTGATCGGGCCGGCCGAGACGGCGTTGACCCGGATGTTCTTCTCGCCGAGATCGGCGGCGAGGTAGCGCACCGAGGCTTCGAGGCCGGCCTTTGCGACGCCCATCACGTTGTAATGGGGCATCCACTTCTCGGCGCCGTAATAGGTCAGGGTGAGGAGCGAGCCGCCATTGGTCATCAGCTTCTCGGCGCGCTGAGCGATCGCCGTGAACGAGTAGCAGCTGATGAGCATCGTCTTGGCGAAGTTGTCCTCGGTGGTGTCGACATAGCGGCCGTCGAGCTGGTCCTTGTCGGAGAACGCCACCGCGTGGACGACGAAGTCGATGCTGCCGAACACGGCCGCCGCCTCGGCGAACACCGCGTCGATGGTGGCCGGCTCGGTGACGTCGCAATGGCCGATCAGGCGGGCGCCCAGCTCTTTCGCCAGCGGCTCGACCCGCTTCTTCAGCACGTCGCCCTGATAGGTGAATCCGAGTTCGGCGCCGTGCGCATGCGCGGCCCGGGCAATGCCCCACGCGATCGAACGATTATTGGCGATTCCAAAGATAAGGCCGCGCTTGCCGCGCAGCAGCCCCGCAGTATCCGGCATGGTTGTCCTCAAAGCGGCCGGAGACCGGCGCGGCGGCACCTATGGCACAGCCCCCGATGACCATCAAGGCGCCACACACCGCCCCGCGAATGGGCAATTGGTCGGGACCGGCGGGCCGGCGGAGGCGGCTCCGGAGGCTGCCCCCGAGGCGGGGCGGCCTTCGGAGCAACGACTGAGGCCAGAGGTCAGGTCAGGTCGCGGCGCGGATCGTAGGGCCGGGCGTCGCGCCAATGGCGCATCAGGTCGTCGAGTTCCGGGTCCCCCTCCGGCGGCAGCACGATGCGGACGCTGGCGAGCAGGTCGCCGGGCCCGCCCTTGGCGGGCAGGCCCTTGCCCTTGAGCCGGAAGGTGCGGCCGCTCGACGTTCCCGGCGGAATCGCCAGCTCGACGGCACCGTCCAGCGTCGGCACCCGCACCTTGCCGCCCAGCACCGCCTCGTAGAGCGTCACCGGCAGGTCGAGCCGCAGGTTGGCGCCGTCGCGCTCGAACACCGGGTGCGGCGCGATGGAGACGGTGATCAGCGCGTCACCGACCGCGCCGGGGCCGGGCAGCCCCTGCCCCTTCAGGCGGATCTGCTGGCCGTCGGCGAGGCCGGGCGGGATCTTGACCTCGACCTCCTTGCCGGTCGGCAGATGCACCCTTCGGGTGCCGCCCTGGGCGGCCTCGGCGAGCGAGATGGTGACGGCGACCTCGACATCGCGGCCGGGCGGCTGCGGATGCAGGTCCTCGGGCTCGAAATGGGACCCGCCGGCGAAGCCGCCACGGCGGCCCGCCGCGGCGCCGCCGAACACGTCCTTGAGCAGGTCCTCGAAGCCGCCGAAGCCGCGCGGGCCGCCGGCGCCGGCGCCGCCGGCCCGGCGGAAGCCCTCGGGGCCGAACGAGAAGCTCTCGAAATGGGCGCCGCCCGGCCCCGCCCCGGCGCCGCCGCCCGGAAAGCCGCCCGGGTGGCCGCCGAAGCCCTCGAAGCCGTGGAAGCGCGGCTTGCCCTCGGCGTCGATCTCGCCGCGATCGAACGCCTTGCGCTTCTTCTCGTCGCCGAGGATCTCGTAGGCGGTGTTCACCTCGGCGAACCGCTTGGCACTCTTCGGGTCGTCCTTGTTGGCGTCGGGGTGCAGCTTCTTGGCGAGCTTGCGGAATGCGCCCTTGATGGCGGCCGCGTCCGCCGTCCGCGGCACCCCGAGGACGTCATAGGGGTTGCGCATCGATCGAAAACTCCGGAACTCGGGTCGGGCGCGGTGCGCCCGGGGTCGTGCCGAATGTGGGGGGAATCGGGCATTTCCGCAACGCGCCGGAGGCCCGATGCTGCTCCGCGTGGGCGCCGCGGCGCGGGAGCGAACCGCCCGCCCCCGCCGTCAGGCCCGCTTCCAAGGCTTCAGCCGGGTGACCTGCCAGCGGCCGGTGGTGATCCGGCAGGCGCCACCTTCCAGCCAGGTCTCGCGGCCGTCGCGGACATGGCTGACCAGGAAGTCGCGGCAGGTGCGGCCGCCCTCCCGCTGCGGGGCGGTCAGCGGCGTGACGGTGCCGCGGGCGCCGGTCGACGGATTTTCCCAGGACGCGCTGGCGGTGGTGCCGCTCTTGCCCAGCACCTCGGCGATGGCGGTGCGGGCGACCGCCAGGTCCGCCTCGCCCGGCAGCGCGCTCGCCGCATCCGCCGCGGCCGGGTCGGCGCCGCTCTCGGACCGCTCGCCGCCGCTTCCGGCGGCGTGGGTGCTGCCCTCGGTCTCCTTGCCGACCGGCACCGGGGCGCCGCCGCGGCGGCCGCCGAGCGCGCCGGTCGCACCGCGGCCATGCGCGTCGTCGTTTCCCATCAGCGATCCCAACTGGTAGGAGAAGCTACAGCCGCCGGCCAGCAGCGCCGCCGCCGTCACCAGGCTCAAGCTCGCCACCCGCCGTGCGCGACGGCCCCACGGACGCGCGACACCGTAGGACGTCCGGCCCGCGGACGCGACGGCATCGGCCGGCTGCTGGTCTGCCAAGAGGTACCTCGACGCATGTCCGACACAGATCCGATTGAACACGCGATCCGGTTAACGGCCGGTGATTTCACCGAGGCCGGCGAGCCCTTCGCGCTGTTCGCCGCCTGGTTTGCGGAGGCCGGCCGCAGCGAGCCGTCCGATCCCGACGCCATGGCGCTCGCCACCGCGGACGCCGGCGGCATGCCGAATGTCCGCATGGTGCTGCTGAAGAGCTTCGACGAGCGCGGCTTCGTCTTCTACACCCACCAGACCAGCCAGAAGGGCCAGGAGCTGGCCGCCAACCCGTCGGCCGCCGCGGTGTTCCACTGGAAGTCGCTGACCCGCCAGGTGCGGCTGCGCGGGCCGGTGTCGCAGGTTCCGGACGAGGAGGCGGACGCCTATTTCGCCAGCCGGCCGCGCCAGTCGCGCATCGGCGCCTGGGCCAGCAAGCAGTCGACGCCGCTGGAGAGCCGGCTGGCCTTCGAGAAGGCGGTCGCCTATTACTCCGCCAAGTACGCGATCGGCCCGGTGCCGCGGCCGCCCCACTGGGGTGGCTACCGGCTGGCGCCGCTGTCGATCGAGTTCTGGCACGACCGGCCGTTCCGGCTGCACGACCGTATCGTCTTCAAGCGCGAGCGCACCGGCGCGCCGTGGACCAAGTACCGGCTCTACCCCTGATTTCGAACCACGAACCCATTCACCCGAGGGCCGCCCCGATGAACACCCCGCTGAGCAACCAGCCCCGCCGCACCCTGCTGCTCACCGGCGCCAGCCGCGGCATCGGGCACGCCACCGTCAAGCGCTTCTCGGCCGCGGGCTGGCGGGTGATCACCTGCTCGCGCCACGCCTTCCCGGAGAACTGCCCGTGGGCGAGCGGGCCGGAGGATCACCTCCAGGTCGACCTCGCCGACCCGGTCTCGACCCGCGAGGCGATCGCCGAGGTGAAAGAGCGCCTCGACGGCCAGCTGCACGCGCTGGTGAACAATGCCGGCATCTCGCCCAAGGACGAGGAGGGCGGCCGCCTCGGCACCGTCAACACCACGCTCGACGTGTGGCAGACCGTCTTTCAGGTGAACTTCTTCGCCCCCGTCATGCTGGCGCGCGGCCTGATCGAGGAGCTGAAGGCCGCCAAGGGCTCGGTGGTCAACGTCACGTCGATCGCCGGCTCGCGCGTGCATCCGTTCGCCGGCTCGGCCTACTCGACCTCCAAGGCGGCGCTCGCGGCACTCACCCGCGAGATGGCGTCCGACTTCGGCCGCCTCGGCATCCGGGTCAACGCCATCGCGCCCGGCGAGATCGACACCTCGATCCTGTCGCCCGGCACCGACAAGATCGTCGCCCAGATCCCGATGCAGCGCCTCGGCACCACCGACGAGGTGGCCAAGATCATCTATGTGCTGTGCACCGAGGCCTCGTCCTACGTGAACGGCGCCGAGATTCACATCAACGGCGGCCAGCACGTGTGATCCGACGCGAGGCGTGATAGGGATCGCTCCGCGGTCGCGCTGACCGCCGCCGGCGCCGAGCGGCCGCGGCGGCGCGGTCGACCGGCAGGCGCCCGGGCGCCTCAATGGGCGCCGGGCCATCCGCGAGGGCTTTCCCGCATGTCCCGCCCGCATTCGGCCAGCAGCCCGCAAAAGCCCGGCGACCAGCAGAAGAACGAGGCACGGCGCGCCGAGATCGTCGCGCTGGTGCGCCAGCGCGGCTTCGTCACCATCGGGGCGCTGGCGCAGCAGTTCGGCGTCACCGTCCAGACCATCCGGCGCGACATCAACAGCCTGTCCGACGAGGGCCAGGTCGCCCGCTACCATGGCGGCGCCGGGCTGCCGTCGAGCGTCGAGAACATCGACTACTCGATGCGGCGGGTGATGAACCTGGCCGAGAAGGAGCGCATCGCCCGCCTGGTCGCCGCCCATGTGCCGGCGCACTCGTCGCTGTTCATCAACATCGGCACCACCACCGAGGCGGTGGCCCGCGCCCTGGTCGATCACGAGGACCTGCACGTCATCACCAACAACCTCAACGTCGCCCATCTGCTCGCCAACAAGACGAGCTTCCGGATCGTGGTGACGGGCGGCTCGGTGCGCAACCGCGACGGCGGCCTGGTCGGCCAGGCGGCGTGCGACACCATCGGCAAGTTCCGGGTCGACATCGGCATCATCGGCATCAGCGGCATCGACGCCGACGGCACGCTGCTCGACTACGATTACGACGAGGTGCGCGCCGCCCAGACCATCCTGGCCAATGCCCGGCAGGTGTTCCTGGTCACCGACCACACCAAGTTCAGCCGGCGGCCGCTGGTGCGGCTCGGCGCGATAACCGACGTCAGCGCCCTGTTCACCGACCAGCCGCCGCCTCCCGGCATCCGCGCGCTGCTGGCGACGCACGGCATCGCGATCCATGTTGCGACGCAGTAACCTCGCGTTGCGGTGCGGAAACGAAAGTTGAATTTTCGCTTGCGAACATTTCGGATTGCGGACTATCCTGTCGGGTGAGAGCGCCGGAGCGGCGCGCACCGAACGGGACGGGTCCGATGAGCCCACGCGATCCCTTCGATCTCCTGATCATCGGCGGCGGCATCAACGGCACCGGCCTGGCCCGCGACGCGGCCGGGCGCGGCGCCTCGGTGCTCCTGGTCGAGCAGGCGGATCTCGCGGCCTACACGTCGTCGGCCTCCACCAAGCTGATCCATGGCGGGCTGCGCTATCTCGAATATTACGACTTCCGCCTGGTCCGCGAGGCGCTGATCGAGCGCGAGCGGCTGCTCGCCGTGGCGCCCCATCTGGTGCGCCCGATGCGCTTCGTGCTGCCCCATGTGGGCGGGCTGCGCCCGGCCTGGATGGTGCGGCTCGGCCTGTTCCTTTACGACCATATCGGCGGCCGCAAGACGCTTCCCGGCACCGAGACTGTTCGATTCCGAACATCCCCGATCGGCACTCCGCTCCAGGAGCGGCTCACCAAGGGTTTCGTCTACTCCGACTGCTGGGTCGACGACGCCCGCCTCGTGGTCCTCAACGCGGTCGATGCGCAGGCGTGCGGCGCCACCATCCGGACCCGCTGCCGCTTCGTCTCGGCGCGGCGCCGCGACGGGCTGTGGCGCGCCGTGGTGGAGGATCGCGACAGCGGCCGGCGCGAGGAGGTGATGGCGCGCATCCTGGTCAATGCCGGCGGACCGTGGGTCAGCCGGCTGCTCACCGAGCAGCTCGGCATCGCCAAGCACGCCAATGTCCGCCTGGTGAAGGGCAGCCACATCGTGGTGCCGCGGATGTTCGAGGGCGAGCACGCCTTCATCTTCCAGAACCCGGACCGCCGCATCGTCTTCGCGATTCCCTACGAGGACGCCTTCACGCTGGTCGGCACCACCGACGTGCCCTACACGGCCGAGCCCGGCCCGGTGACGATCTCGGCCGAGGAGACCACCTATCTCTGCGAGACGATGAACCGCTACTTCCGGCGGCCCATCGCACCCGCCGACGTGGTGTGGAGCTATGCGGGCGTGCGGCCGCTCTACGACGACGCGGCCGCCGACGCCTCGGCGGTGACCCGCGACTATGTGCTCGATCTCGACACCGGCGACGGCGGCGATCACGGCGCCCCGGTGCTGTCGGTGTTCGGCGGCAAGATCACCACCTATCGCCGCCTCGCCGAGCACGCGATGGAGAAGCTCGCCCCCCATCTGCCGGACCTGAAGCCGGCCTGGACCGAGCACAGCCACCTGCCCGGCGGCGACCTGCCGGCCGGCGACTTCGACCTGTTCGTCGCCGCCTTGCAGAAGAACAAGCCGTTCCTCCCCGCCCCGCTGGCGCAGCGCCTGGCGCGCGCCTACGGCACCCGGGTCGAGCTGATCCTCGGCGAGGCGACCCGCATGGCCGATCTCGGCTGCGACTTCGGCGCCGGACTCACCGAGGCGGAAGTCCGCTATCTCGTCAGCCACGAATGGGCCCGCTCCGCCGACGACATCCTGTGGCGACGGACCAAGCTCGGCCTGCACGTCCCCGACGGTACCGCCGACGCGCTCGACTCCTACCTCGCGACCGTCGCCCCGGCGCGCGCCGCGAGCCACGCGACCCCCGCGGACGGCCCCTGAACGGTCCGCCCGCGGACTCGTCCGCCAGCGGACCGTCATCACAGTCGCACAGCCGCCGGCACGAGCGGCGGCATCGGGAGGAGTGTCAGCATGACCAGGTATGTCGGGGCGATTGACCAGGGCACGACGAGCACCCGCTTCATCGTCGTCGATCGCCAGGGCGAGGTCGTCGCCATGGCCCAGAAGGAGCACCGGCAGATCTATCCGAAGCCCGGCTGGGTCGAGCACGACCCCGCCGAGATCTGGCGCAACACTCGCGAGGTGGTCGCCGAGGCGATGAGCCGCAAGGGCCTCGAGCCCAAGAACCTCGCCGCCGTCGGCGTCACCAATCAGCGCGAGACCACCGTGCTGTGGGACCGCAGGACCGGCGCCCCGCTCCACAACGCGCTGGTCTGGCAGGACACCCGCGTCGACCAGCTCGTCGCCGCCTTCGCGCGCGACGGCGGCCAGGACCGCTTCCGCGCCGCCACCGGCCTGCCGCTCGCCTCCTACTTCTCCGGCCTAAAGCTCGTCTGGCTCCTCGACAACGTGCCGGACGCCCGCGCCAAGGCCGAGGCCGGCGACGCGCTGTTCGGCAACATCGACACCTTCCTGCTGTGGCACCTCACCGGCGGCCCGGACGGCGGCCTGCATGTCACCGACGTGACCAACGCCAGCCGCACCCAGCTGATGAATCTCGCCACCCTCGACTGGGACGCCACGCTGCTCGATACCTTCGGGATTCCGCGCAGTGTCCTCCCCGCGATCCGCTCGTCCAGCGAGGTCTATGGCGAGGTCCGCGACGGCCCCATCGCCGGCGTGCCGATCGCCGGCATCCTCGGCGACCAGCAGGCGGCGCTGGTCGGGCAGACCTGCTTCCGCCCGGGCGAGGCCAAGAACACCTACGGCACCGGCTGCTTCCTGCTGATGAACACCGGCCCCAAGATCGTCCCCTCGACCTGCGGCCTGGTCACCACGGTAGCGTACCGGCTCGGCGATCAGCCGGCCTGCTACGCCCTCGAAGGCTCGATCGCCATCACGGGCGCGCTGGTGCAGTGGCTGCGCGACAATCTCGGCCTGATCCGGTCGAGCGGCGACATCGAGGCGCTGGCCGCGAGCGTGCCTGACAACGGCGACGTCTACATCGTGCCGGCCTTCTCGGGCCTCTACGCGCCGCACTGGAAGGAGAGCGCCCGCGGCGTCGTCGCCGGTCTCACCCGCTTCGCCAACCGCGCCCACTTCGCCCGTGCGGCGCTCGAAGCCACCGCCTACCAGACCCGCGAGGTGGTGGAGGCGATGGAGAAGGACTCGTCGATCCGCCTGGAGGAGCTGCGCGTCGACGGCGGCATGGTGGCCAACGAGCTTCTCATGCAGTTCCAGGCCGACATTCTCGACGTGCCGGTGGTGCGCCCGCGGATGACCGAGACGACGGCGCTCGGCGCCGCCTATGCGGCCGGGCTGGCCACCGACTATTGGCAGGGCACCGACGATCTCGTCGCCAACTGGGGCGTCGACAAGCGGTGGACGCCGGCGATGCCGGCGGAGCGCCGGGCGAAGCTCTACGCGGCCTGGGGCAAGGCCGTCACCCGCGCGTTCGACTGGGTCGACTGACTGGACCGCCCCCTCCCGCACCGGCGGGCGTGGCACTTCATCGACGCGGAGCGAGCCCGCGCGTACTCTCCGAACCTCGTTCAGACGACGTCAGGAACAGGTCATGACCTCTCCCTTCCTCGGCGAACTTCTCGGCACCATGATGCTGGTCATCCTCGGCGACGGCGTCGTCGCCGGCGTGCTGCTGCAACAGTCCAAGGCCCAGAACTCCGGCTGGATCGTCATCACCACCGGCTGGGCCATCGCGGTGCTGGCCGGCGTGTTCGTCGCCACCGCGACGGGCAGCGCCGACGCCCACATCAACCCCGCCGTCACCATCGGCTTCGCGCTGTCGAGCGGCACCTGGTCGAAGGTGCCGGTCTATCTGCCGGCGCAGTTCATCGGGGCGTTCCTCGGCGCCGTGGTGGTCTGGCTGCATTACCTGCCGCACTGGGCCAAGACCCCCGATCCCGGCCTCAAGCTCGCGGTGTTCTGCACCGGCCCGGCGATCCGCAATCTACCGGCCAACTTCGTCAGCGAGGTGATCGGCACCATCGTGCTCTTGTTCGTCATCGCGGCGATCGCCTCCAAGACGGTCGGCGGCACCGGCGGCATGGCGCCCGGCATGATCCCCTACATGGTCGCCATGCTGGTGTGGGGCATCGGCCTCTCGCTCGGCGGCACCACCGGCTACGCCATCAACCCGGCTCGCGATCTCGGGCCGCGGCTCGCCCATGCGCTGCTGCCGATTCCCGGCAAGGGCTCCTCCGATTGGGGCTATGCTGCGATCCCGGTGGTCGGGCCGATCGTCGGCGCGCTCGTGGCGGGCCTCGCCATCCTGGCGGTCGGCATCCAGTGATCCGGGAGACGGGCATGAAGAAGCTGATCAACGCCCCCGAGGCGGTCGTCGCCGAGGCGCTCGCCGGCATGGCGGCGGCGCATCCGGGGCTGATCCGGGTGGAGACGGACCCGGCCTTCGTGGTCCGTGCCGATGCGCCCGTGCGCGGCAAGGTGGGCCTCGTGTCGGGCGGCGGCTCGGGGCACGAGCCGATGCATGGCGGCTTCGTCGGTCGCGGCATGCTGGATGCGGCCTGCCCGGGCGCGGTGTTCACCAGCCCGACCCCGGACCAGATGCTCGCCGCCGCCAAGGCGGTCGACGGCGGCGCCGGCGTCCTCTTCATCGTCAAGAACTACACCGGCGACGTGATGAACTTCGAGATGGCGGCGGAGCTAGCCGCAGCCGAAGGGCTGACCGTCGACAGCGTCGTCATCGACGACGACGTCGCCGTGAAGGACAGCCTCTACACGGCCGGCCGCCGCGGGGTGGCGACGACGGTGCTGGCCGAGAAGATCTGCGGCGGCGCCGCCGAGGCGGGGCTGCCGCTCGCCGCAGTCGCCGATCTCTGCCGCCGGGTGAATGCCAACGGCCGCAGCATGGGCATGGCGCTCACCGCCTGCACGGTGCCGCACGCCGGCAAACCGTCCTTCACGCTCGCCGACGACGAGATGGAGATCGGCATCGGCATCCATGGCGAGCCGGGCCGACGGCGGGTGCCGCTGGAGCCGGCCGACCGCGTCGCCGAGATGCTGATGGAGCCGGTGATCGAGGACCTGCCGTTCCGCACCGGCGACGAGGTGCTGCTGTTCGTCAACGGCATGGGCGGCACGCCGCTGATCGAGCTGTACGTGCTCTACCGCAAGGCGCACGAGATCGCGGAGCGGCACGGCCTGAAGGTGGTGCGCAACCTGGTCGGCTCCTACATCACCAGCCTGGAGATGGCCGGCGCCTCGATCACGCTGTTGCGACTCGATGCAGACATGATCCGATACTGGGACGCCCCGGTGCTCACGCCGGCGCTGCGCTGGGGCGCGTGAAGGCGCGGCGGCGACGAGGATCATCCGCATGACCGACAGCCTGGACGTCGCGGCCTTGACGGCGTGGCTCGACCGCGCCGCCGCCGTGCTGGAGCGCGAGAAGGCCCGTCTCACCGAGCTCGACGCCGCCATTGGCGACAGCGACCACGGCGTCAACATGGCACGCGGCTTCTCGGCCGTCGCCGCCAAGCTCGCCGGAGCTCCACCGGCCGACCCGGCGGCCCTCTTCAAGACGGTCGGCATGACGCTGATCTCGACCGTCGGCGGCGCCGCCGGCCCGCTCTACGGCACGCTGTTCCTGCAAGCCGCCGGCCAGGCGACCGGCAAGCCGGCGCTCGACGCGCCGGCCCTCGCCGAATGCCTGAAGGCCGGGCTCGCCGGCATCGTCCAGCGTGGCAAGGCCGAGCCCGGCGACAAGACCATGGTGGATGCGCTTGGCCCCGCGGTCGCGGCGCTCGACGCCGCCGCCGGCGCGTCGCTGCCGCAGGCGCTCGCCGCCGCGGCGGCCGCCGCCGAGGCCGGCATGATGGCGACCATCCCGCTGGTCGCGCGAAAAGGCCGCGCCAGCTATCTGGGAGAGCGCAGCGTCGGCCATCAGGACCCCGGCGCCACCTCGTCGTTCCTGCTGCTGAAGGCGCTGGCCGACACCGCCGCCGGCTGAACAGGTGTTCTCCTCGCGGGAGTGCTCCGATTGACCGTGCCGCAGCCGCCGCGCGTCGCCCTCGTCCTCGTCTCGCACAGCCGCGCCCTCGCCGAGGCGACTGCGGTGCTGGCCCGCCAGATGACCGGCGATACGGTCGCCATCGCGATCGCGGCCGGCAGCGGGCCGGACGGCGGCGAGCTGGGCACCGACGCCACCGCCATCGTGGATGCGGTCACCGCCGTCGACGGGCCGGCCGGCACCGTGGTGCTGATGGATCTCGGCAGCGCGCTGCTGAGTGCCGACCTCGCCCGCGACCTGCTCGACCCCGAGGTCGCGGCGCGGGTGACGCTGACGGCGGCGCCGTTCGTCGAGGGCGCGGTCGCGGCGGCGGCGCTCGCCGGCACCGGGGCGCCACGCGAGGCCGTCGCCCGCGAGGCACGCGCCGCGCTCGGCCCCAAGGCGGAGCATCTCGGCGAGGCCGCAGCGACCGCCGCAGTATCGCCCGGCGCACCGTCGCCCGCCGACGCGGTCGCCGACCAGGCGAGCGCCGACCACGGACGCACGGTCGGCACCGCCGAGGCGGTGATCCGCGATCCCGCCGGCCTGCACGCCCGCCCGGCCGCCCGGCTGGTCGCCCTCGCGGCCGGCTTCTCGGCAAGCGTGACGCTCGCCGACCTCACCCGCGGCACCGGGCCGGCGCCGCTCACCAGCATGGTGGCCCTCGCGCGCCTCGGCGTGCGGGCCGGCGACCGCCTGCGCGTCGCCGCGTCCGGCCCCGACGCGGAGGCCGCCGTCGCGGCGCTCGCCGCCGCCATCGAGAGCTTCACCGGCACAGGCGACACGCCGCCCCCACTCAATCCCAAAGAGGTGACACCGTCCGGCCGCGCCATCCCGGTAACGCCGGGCGTCGCCCTCGGCCCGCTGGTGCGGCTCGACCGTGCCCTTCCGGACGTGCCGGAGCGTCGCACCGACGACCCGGCGGGCGAGACCGCGCGGCTCGCCGCTGCGATCGCCACCGCCAGGACCATGCTCGGCGTTGCGGGCCGCGGCGGCACGGCGGGCGACATCCTCGCGGTGCAGGGCGCACTGCTGGACGATCCGGCGATCGTCGGCCGCGCCGAGGCGCTGATCGGGACCGAGCGCCGCGACGCTGCTTCGGCGTGGCGAGCCGCGGTGGCGGAGGCGGCCGCCGCCTATGGGGCGCTCGACGACCCTTATCTGAAGGCCCGCGAGGCGGACGTGCGCGACATCGGCCGCGCCGTGCTGCGCCTCCTCGTTGGCGCCGCGCCGGCGGGCGCGGAGGGGTTGCGGCCCGGCGGTCCGCCGGCCGTGCTGGTGGTCGACGACCTGGCGCCGTCGGAGGCCGCCCAGCTCGATCCCGCCACCGTGCTCGGCGTGATCGACCGCCGCGGCGGCCCCACCTCGCACGCCGCCATCCTGCTGCGCGCCGCCGGCATCCCGGCGGTCGCCGGGGCGGCCGCGCTGGTGCCGGCCGCAGGTGGCACCCTGGCGGCGCTGGACGGCACCACCGGCGAGGTGTGGATCGATCCCGACGCCGCCACCCAGGCGACCCTCGCGGGGCGGCGGACAGCGTTCGCGAGCGCGCGACCAGCCGCCCCCGGCGAGCGACGCATCCGGCTCGGCGACGGCGTCGAGATCGCGCTGTGGGCCAATGTCTCCGGCGCGGCCGACGCGCGGGCCGCGCGGGCCGCAGGCGCCGCCGGGGTCGGGCTGCTGCGCACCGAGATGCTGTTCCTCGACCGCCTCGATCCCCCCTCCGAGGACGAGCAGGTGGCGGCGCTGCGCGCGATCCTCGGCGTCTTCGCCGGCTGCCCCGTGGTGGTGCGCCTGCTCGACGCCGGCGGCGACAAGCCGATCCCCTATCTCGCCATGTCGGCGGAGGCGAACCCCTATCTCGGCGTGCGCGGCATCCGCCTGCTGCTCGACCGCCCGGAGCTGCTGGAGGCCCAGATCCGCGCCGTGCTGATCGCCGGCCACGGCCACGACGTGCGCATCATGCTGCCGATGGTGACGGAGGCCGACGAGCTGGTGCGGACGCGCGCGGCGCTGGAGCGGGTGCAGGCGGCGCTGGCCGCGGCCGGCACGCCGCACGCCTGGCCGGTGCCGCTCGGCATCATGGTCGAGGTGCCGGCGTCGGCGCTGACGGCGGCGCGGCTCGCGGCCCATGCGGACTTCTTCTCGATCGGCACCAACGACCTCACCCAGTACACGCTGGCGGCCGAGCGCGGCCATCCGGACCTCGGCCGCTTCGCCGACGCGGCGCACCCGGCAGTGCTGCGGCTGATCGCCGAGGTGGTGGCGGCGGGCGCCGCCGCCGACCGTCCCGTGTCGGTGTGCGGTGAGGCGGCGGCCGATCCGCAGGTGGCGCGCCTCCTCGTCGGCCTCGGCGTCCGCACCCTGAGCATGGGAGCAGCGTCGCTGGCCGGCGTGTTTCGTGCCCTCTCGGCGGCCGACGTCCCGGCATTGGAGGCCGGCGCCCGCGCGGCGCTCGCGGCCGAGACGCCGGAAGCAGCCCGGGCGGCGATCGCCGAGGCCGCCGAGACGTGAGGCTCGTGTCCCGGGCGCAGCGCCGCAGGACGCGAAGCGTCGTGATGCGCTGACCTCGCCTGGGGCTGGGGCCCGCATCTGCGGTGCAGTACTCGCGCGATGCGCTCGCACCGCACTGCGTGCGGGACACGCGGCTGCGGAACCCGGCAGCGCTGTGCCGACAACCACGCGCCCCACAAACGCCGATGGCCGGGCTCGTCGCCCGGCCATCGATCAGATCACGTCATACGAGATCCGGCTGAATACGAGATCCGGCTGATCAATTCGGCGGTCGTTCCGGAAGCCGCGAAGCGGCTATCCGGAATCCAGCCGAGAGCTCCGAGTTTGCCGCTTTGTTCCGGGTTCGCGGTTTCCCGCGCCCCGGAATGACGGCGCACTGATCACCCGAGCACAGTATCACACGGGCATGCGGAGTCAGCTGTTCACGGTGCCGTAGTCCGGCGGCTGCCAGCGGTTCGGCGACCGATACAGGCCGGAGAGCAGCAGATCGCGGACCGACAGGATCTCCTTCGGCAGCCGGTCGTAGAGCTTGATGAACAGCTCGTCGTGGCTGAGGATCTCCTTCATCCACTCGGCCCGATCGACCGACATCACCTCCTCGAACTGCTCGTGGGTGAAGTCGCTGCCGCGCCAGTCGAGGTCCTCGTAGGTCGGCGCATAGCCGAGCGGGCCTTCCACGGCGCGGGCCGAGCCGTTGGCGCGCTCGACGATCCACTTCAGCACCCGCATGTTCTCGCCGAAGCCCGGCCACAGGAACTTGCCGTCCTTGTCCTTGCGGAACCAGTTGACGCAGAAGATGCGCGGCGGGATCGGGAACTTGCGGCCCAT
Organism: Rhodoplanes sp. P11; assembly: GCF_964266735.1. Taxonomy (NCBI): domain Bacteria; kingdom Pseudomonadati; phylum Pseudomonadota; class Alphaproteobacteria; order Hyphomicrobiales; family Nitrobacteraceae; genus Rhodoplanes; species Rhodoplanes sp. P11. The sequence continues at coordinate 962,234 of NZ_CAXWGY010000001.1, read as the reverse complement.
GTGGAACCAATGATTGAAGTAGGTCCCCATGTGGTAGCCGCAGAACGGCACCATCGCCATCGGGTCGCGGCGCACCTCGCCGATATTGCCGAAGGCGGCGGCGGTCATCTCCGAGCCCATGGTGGCGGCGGCGTAGACACCGAACGCCCAGGACAGCGGCTGATAGACCAGCGGCGTCACCGTCGAGCGGCGACCGCCGAAGATCAGCGCGCTGATCGGCACGCCCTTGGGGTCCTCCCAGGCCGGATCGATGGCCGGGTTCTGCGAGGCATGCACGGTGAAGCGGCTGTTCGGGTGGGCCGCCTTGCGGCCGCAATCCGGCGTCCACTCCTTGCCCTGCCAGTCGATGGCGTGGGCCGGCGGATCGCCGTCCATGCCCTCCCACCAGACGTCGCCGTCGTCGGTGAGCGCCACGTTCGTGAAGATGGTGTTCTTCTCGATCGTGCGCATCGCGTTGGGGTTGGTCTTGTAGTTCGTCCCCGGCGCGACGCCGAAATAGCCGGCCTCGGGATTGATGGCGTAGAGCTTGCCGTCCGACGCGGGCTTCAGCCACGCGATGTCGTCACCGATGGTGGAGACCTTCCAGCCCTCGATCTCCTTGGGCGGAATCAGCATGGCGAAGTTGGTCTTGCCGCAGGCGCTCGGGAACGCCGCCGCCACGTAGGTCTTGCGGCCCTTCGGGTCAGTGACGCCGAGGATCAGCATGTGCTCGGCCATCCAGCCCTCGTCGCGGCCGATCACCGAGGCGATGCGCAGAGCGAGACACTTCTTGCCGAGCAGCGCGTTGCCGCCGTAGCCCGAGCCGTACGACCAGATCAGCCGCTCTTCCGGGAAGTGGACGATGTACTTCACGGTCGGGTTGCACGGCCACGAGATGTCCTTCTGGCCGGGCGACAGCGGCATGCCGACGGAGTGCAGGCACGGCACGAACACGTCGCTCTCGCCGAGCGCCTCGTCGACCTGACGTCCCATGCGGGTCATCAGCTTCATGTTGACGACGACGTACGGGGAGTCGGTGATCTCGTAGCCGATATAGGAGATGTTGGAGCCGATCGGCCCCATGGAGAACGGGATCACATACATGGTGCGTCCCGTCATCGAGCCGTCGAACAGCTTGGTGAGGGTCGCCTTCATCTCCCTGGGGTCGACCCAATTGTTGGTCGGCCCGGCATCTTCTTTCTTGGTGCTGCAAATATAGGTGCGGTCTTCGACACGGGCGACGTCGCTCGGATCGGACCAGGCGAGGAAGGAGCCCGGCCGCTTCTCGGGGTTGAGACGCTTGAAGGTGCCGGCGGCCACGAGCTGCTCGCACAGGTCGTCGTACTCCTCCTGCGAGCCGTCGCACCAGTGAACGTCGGCAGGCTTGCAGAGCGCGATCATCTCGGTGACCCACGTCTTCAGCCGCGCACTTTTCACATGTGGAGGAATTTTGTTGGTCGCGAGCATGTCCCTCGTCCCTCGGTCCGTTCTTTGCTTCAAAACGTTATGGCTATACCAGCTTCGACTAGCAGTCGCCATGCGGTGGATCGCGCATTCTCTAGGTAGTTTTCCTCAGGTCACAATGGTCGAACCGCGCGGCCGACGTCGCACCGACGCAAGCCTGCCAAAGACCTTCCCGCACGGCCAATCACAACCACTTCTTCAGCTTGAAGACGACGTAGGGCACGACGGCGGCCACCACCATCAGAACGATCGCCATCGGATAGCCATAGGTGAATTCCAGCTCGGGCATGTGCCTGAAGTTCATGCCGTAGATCGACGCGACCAGCGTCGGCGGCATCAGCACCACGGCGGCGACCGAGAAAATCTTGATGATGTTGTTCTGCTCGATGGTGACCACACCCACCATGGCGTCGAGCAGGAAGGTAATCTTGTTGGACAAATAGGTAGCGTGGTCCGACAAGGACTGCACGTCGCGCTGCATGCCCTTGAGGATCGCCCGCTGATCCTTGGCCCAGCGCATCACGTCGGCCTCGTTGGCGAGATAGAGCACCAGCCGGCCTATCGAGACCAGGCACTCGCGCGCCTTGGAGGTGAGGTCGCCGGTGCGGCCGATGGCACGCAGGATGTCCTGGCTGGCGATACGGTCGCCGCCGGCCCGGTCGGGATCGAAGATGGTGCGCGAGATCGCGTCGACCTCGCTGCCGATCCGCTCGAGGATGTCGGCCGAGCGATCGATGATGGCATCGAGCAGCTCCATCAGGATCGCCTCGCCGGTGACCACGGCGGGACACTGCCGCGCCAGCCGGTTGGCCACGATGCTGAACGGGCGCGGCTCGTCCCAGCGCACCGTGATCAGCCGCCGCCCGGCCAGGATGAAGGTCACGGCCGTGGTGGTGGGATTGTCGGACTCCGACCGACACATCAGCGTCGCCGTCATGTAGCGGGCGCCGTTCTCCGCATAGAGACGGCTGGTCGGCTCGATCTCCTGCATCTCCTCGCGGCTCGGCACCGCCACCCCGATGGCGCGCTCGACCATCTTGTCCTCCGGCGGCACCGGCGACATCAGATCGATCCACACCGCGGCCTCGGGGATCTCCTCGTCGGGACCGACGACGCGCGCCTCGAGCGACGTCCCGGCGGGAATCTTGACCGTGAGCATCGGGCGCGCCTCGGCGTCTGGAGGGTCCGCCGCAGCGGCGTGCGGTAATCCACCCCGAGTCGCTCCGCTTCGCAAGCCCGCAGATCGGCGACCGGCGATGCCCGCAGGTCACGGCGACGAGGTCACGGCGGACGCGGTGGCGGCGCCGCCCGGGGCCGGCCGGCATCCGGGCCTGCGGCGGGCCATGCGGCCGGCGCGCACCACCGTCCTGCCGCCGACTGGGCCGGCAGCAGGATCGAACGTCCATCATGGAAGGCTGGATCGGACGCGGCCGGTCAGGCGAAGTGGTGGCGATCGCCCCAGCCTTCGACCCCGTCGAAGGTGTGGTCGACGATCGCGGGCGCCGGCAGGTGCTGCCAGCGCAGGGCCGCCGCGACCGCGGCGATGCCGATGCGGGCGAAGTGCTGGTCGTGGGATTGGTCGGTCGTCGTCTCGACCGCCGGGGTCCGGGCGGTATCGGTCATCGCGAACACTCCTGGCTTCCCCCGGCCGATCGCCGGGCGGGTCGCCTCTCTTGGCGCCCCGGCTCGGCGGAATTGGGTGGGAAACCGTCCGAGAGCGGGGCCTTTCGGTGCCCGTTCCGGGCCGCCGAACACCTCGTCATAAGCGCGGCGACTCTAAACGAGCCGTTAAGAGCCGAGCATGTTTTTCCGTCGGTCCAGGGTGCCGTCGAGAACATGAACAGCTTCGCCGAAGTTGCCGCAGCACGCCGTATTTTCGCCAAGATCGACGATTGTGCGGCAATCTCGCAACAGGCAGCGGCGTTCTTGCCACGCCGGCGTCCCGCGGCCTGGAAGGTCCGGCCGGATTTGGTTAAACCAGAATCGAACCTTCGCACTTTTCTTGGAACCAGGGTGGGGCCGGCGATGATTCCGAAAGCGATCGTTGTTGTCCTGGCGGGGCTGTCGCTCGGCGCCTGCGTGACGGCAACTCCGGAGCCTGCCTCCGAGGCGACTCTCAAGCCGCGCGACCGCGAGTACCTGGCCCGCGCGCCCTACGCCAAGGCGTCGATCCCGGCGCCCTATCAGCGCCACATCGTCGACTACCACCGGACCGAGGCGCCCGGCACCATCGTGGTCGATTCCGACGCGCGCTTCCTCTACTACGTGCTGCCCAACAAGAAGGCGATCCGCTACGGCGTGACGGTCGGCGAGGAGGCTCTGGCCTTCTCGGGCGTCGCCAGGGTGGGCAACATGGCCGAGTGGCCGGGCTGGACGCCGACCCCCGATATCAAGCGGCGCATGGGCGACGTGCCGAACCATGTCGAGGGCGGCCCGCACAATCCGCTCGGTGCTCGCGCCCTCTACCTGCATGCGAACGGCAAGGACACGCTGTATCGCATCCACGGCACCAACCAGCCGGAGTATATCGGCTCGGCCATCTCGTCGGGCTGCATCCGCCTGACCAACGAGGACATCATCGACCTGTACACCCGGGCCAAGGTCGGCACGCCGGTGGTGGTGCTGGCGCCGGGCGCCGGCGGACCGTCGCCGATGAGCAGTTCGCGCGTGGCTTCGGTGGGGGGAAGCTGAGGTCGCGCGACGTCCGCGCCGGGCCGGGGGGGCCTACGGCGCGATTCTCGGTCCCGCGTCGCGCCTGCGACGCGGGACTTTTTTATTGCTGAACCCGTCCTCCGAGAGCCGGCTGTTCGCCTCGGTGGTCATTCCGGGTTCGCGGCTTCGCCGCGCCCCGAAATGACGGCGAACCTCCGGGCGTGCAGGCTCACCCGTGCCGCACGGACTCCAGGGTGCGCGCCAGCGCCCGGTCGAGCCGCGCGAACAGCTCGTCGATCTCGGCGGGCGTGATGATCATCGGCGGGCAGATCGAGATCGTGTCGCTGGCGAGCGCCCGCACGATCAGCCCCTCTTCCTCGGCGAAGCGCACGCAGCGCGCCCCCACCCCGAGCTTGGGATCGAACGACCGCTTGGTCGCCTTGTCGGCGACCAGCTCGATGCCGCCCACCAGGCCGAGGCCGCGGGCATTGCCGACCAGCGGATGATCGGCGAGCCGGCGCAGGTGGGCCAGGAACTGCGGCGCCTTGGCGGCCACCTGCTCGACGATCTTCTCGCGCGCGTAGATCTCCAGCGTCTTCAGCGCCACCGCGGCGGCCACCGGATGCCCCGTATAGGTGAAGCCGTGGCCGAACACGCCGATCCGGCGGCTCGCCTCCAGGGTCGCCTCGTACATCGTCTCCGGCACCGTGACGGCGGCGATCGGCACATAGGCCGACGACAGCGCCTTGGCGACCGAGATCGAATCGGGGCGGAAGCCGAGCGCCTGGCAGCCGAAGGGGGTGCCGAGCCGGCCAAAGCCGCAGATCACCTCGTCGGAGATGACGTAGAGATCGTAGGTGTCGCACACCGCCTGGATCTTCGGGAAATAGCTCGCCGGCGGCACCACCACGCCGCCCGCCCCCATCACCGGCTCGGCGATGAAGGCCGCCACCGTCTCGGGGCCTTCGGCGAGAATCAACGCCTCCAGCTCGGCGGCGAGCCGGCTGGTGAAATCGTCCTCGCTTTCGCCGTCCTGCGCGCCGCGGTAGTAATGGGGGCAGGCAGTGCGCAGGATGCCGGGAATCGGCAGGTCGAAATCCGTGTGGTTGGCGGCGAGCCCGGTGAGCGAGGCCGAGGCCACGGTGACGCCGTGATAGGCCTTGTCGCGGGCGATGATCTTCTTCTTGGCCGGGCGCCCGAGGGCGTTGTTCATGTAGCGGACGAGCTTGACCTGGGTGTCGTTGGCCTCGGAGCCCGAGTTGCAGAAGAACACCTTGGAGGTCGGAGTCGGCGCCATGCCTTTCAGCGCCTCGGCCAGCTCGACCGCCGGATCGTGGCTCTTGCCGTTGAACAGATGCGCGAAGGACAGCTTGCGGAGCTGGGCGGTGGCCGCCTCGATCAGCTCCTCGTGGCCGTGGCCGAGCGACAGGCACCACAGGCCCGCCATGCCCTCGATGTAGTCCTTGCCGCGCGAGTCATAGACGAACACCCCTTTGCCGCGCTCCAGCATCAGCGGGCCGGTGTCACGGTGAGCGGCCAGGTTGGTATAGGGGTGCAGAACGGTTTCGATGTCGCGAACGGCTTGATTTCCAAGAACTGTCATGAGCGAAGCTTTCACGGAACGGGCAAGATGGCGGCACTCTAGAGCGAATTGCGCGTCGATCGAATCGGAATTCGCCCTCGCTCTCCCGGCGGGTCGCATCGAGGGCGGCGAGCCGATCGGTACGCCCGGTGATGCTCTGCCGGGTGACCACGGCCGATCGAGCCGGGCCTTTCCTCCACCCCTCGGCAGGGCCGTTGCCAGCCGCCGAGCGACCCTCTATCGGTGGCCCCGGCGTCGCAACGGCCGCCAGCATGGTGGTCGCACGGCGCGGCTCGGTCGCGCCGCACAGGGGTTGCGCGCCCGGAAAGGCTGAATGATGGCGCGCCGCCGGCTGGCCGAGGAACCCGTCTCCCGTTTCGCCCTGTGGGCGCGCCGGCTGGCGCTGTTCTCGCTCGCCGCGGTGCTGCTCGCCATCGTGATCGCGCGGGCGGGCCTGCTCGACACCCTGCCGGTGCTGGCGACTCTGGCGGGCGGGCTGGCGGTCGCCGTCGTCGCCATCGTGGTCGCGCTGATCGCCTTCGGGGTGATTTGGCAGACCGGCGCCCGCGGCCTCGGCCAGGCGGTCGCCGGCCTGTTCATCGGCCTCGTCCTGATCGCCTATCCGGCCTGGCTCGGATACAAGGCATCAAAGCTGCCGATGATCGCCGACATCACCACCGACGCCATCGACCCGCCGCGTTTCGAGGCGATCGCGCGGCTGCGCACCCGCCAGGCCAACCCGGTCCTCTATGCGGGCCTCTACGCGGCCGAGCAGCAGCGCACCGCCTATCCGGACATCGAGCCCCTGATGGTGACGGTGACGCCCGAGGCCGCCTACGAGGCGACCATGACGCTGGTGACCAAGCGCAAGTGGCGGGTCGTCAATGCGCGCGCGCCGCAGCCGGGTCGCCGCGACGGCTACATCGAGGCGATCGCCCAGACGCCCATCATGGCGTTCCGCGAGGACGTCGCCATCCGCATCCGCCCGGTCGGCAGCGGTGCCCGCATCGACATGCGCTCCGCCTCGCGCTACGGGCGCATCGACTTCGGCGTCAACGCCGCCCGCATCCGCACGCTGCTGGAGGAGATCGACGACCTCACCAGCGTGACCAAGCCGGAGCGCCCCGCCCCCAAGCCGGCGGCGCCCGCCAAGGGCGGTCAGGCCGCCAAGCGGTAGATGCCGTCGACCGCGGGCGGCCCGTCGGTCGCCACCACGCCGCGCGCCACCAGGTCCTCGAGATGCGCCAGCACCGAGAGCCCGGCCGCCCCGGTGAGCCGCGGATCGAGCCCGATATAGATGGCCCGCACCAGGGTCGGGATATCGGCGGCGCCCTTGCGCAGCCGGCCGAGGATCGACGCCTCGCGGCCCTCGCGGTGGCGGATGTACTGGGCCACGAAGCCCGGCGCGTCGCGCACCGCGCCGCCGTGGCCGGGCAGGTAGACGGTCTCCTCGCGGCGCGCCAGCTTGTGCAGCGACGCCATGTAGTCGCTCATGGCGCCGTCGGGCGGCGCCACCACCGAGGTGGCCCATGCCATCACGTGGTCGCCCGAGAGCAGGATGCCGGTGCCGCGCAGCGCGAAAGCGAGGTGGTTGGCGGTGTGGCCCGGCGTCGCGATCGCCTCGACCACGAAGCCGCCGGCCTCCAGGGTGTCGCGGTCGGCCAGCCGAATATCGGGGACGAAGTCGAGATCGTTGGCGGCGTCCAGCCGCGGCCCCACGCCGATGCCGAGCGCCCGCGCGGCCCGGTGCGGCCCCTCGGCGACCGTGAGGGCGCCGGTCGCCGCCTTGACGGCGGCGGCCGCCGGCGAGTGGTCGCGATGCGTGTGGGTGACCAGGACGTGGGTGACGGTCTCGCCCCGCACCGCATCGAGCAGCGCCGCGACATGGGTGGGATCGTCCGGCCCCGGATCGACGATCGCCACGCGGCCGCGGCCAAGGATGTAGCTGACGGTGCCCTTCCAGGTGAACGGGCTGGGGTTGTCGCACAAGAGCCGCCGCACCCCCGGCGCGACCTCCTCGACCTGCCCGGCCGGCAGCGCGAAACTCTTGTCGAACGCGATGTCGTTGCTGCTGCCCATCCGGTCGCTCCTTCCCACCCGCTCTCCGTCGTCGGCCCGGCCCGCGCCGGCCGTCCGCGACGGTTCCGCCCGACGTAGAGCATTTTCCGGCGAAGCGGGACCCGGTTCGCCATCGAAAACGCGACTCAGCCAAATCTCCGGCGCTCCCGGGCCGCCGATCCTCTGGGCTAAGCCTAGGTCGTTCTGGCAGGATATGGGCGTCATCGTCACCCCCGTCGATCCGGCGTCCGGGTCGTCCGTCAATCGCGGTCGCGTTCATGCCCCCCAAAACTCCGTCGCCCGCCCTCTCGGCCGGCGCCGTGCTGGTGCTCGTCGCCGGGTTCGCCGTGGTGTTCGTCGGCGGCGGTGCGCGGTTCGCCATCGGCCTCACCCTCAAGGCGGTGGTCGACGATCTCGGCTGGGGCCGGGCCGAGCTCGGGACCGCGGTGGCGCTGTTCCAGGCGGTGTCGGCCATCTGCATGTTTCTGGCCGGCCGCCTGTCGGACCGCGCCGACCCGCATCTCGTGCTCGCCGCCGGCCTCTTTGTCGCCGGGCTCGGCATCGGCGCCATGAGCGTGATGGCCGCGCCCTGGCACGCGCTGGTGCTCTATGGCGTGGTGTTCGCGGCCGGCAACGGCGCCGCCTCCCTGATCCCGGTCGGCGTGATGGTGACGCGCGCCTTCCCGCAGCGCACCGGCTTCGCCAACGCGGCCGTCACCTCCGGCATGAGCCTCGGCCAGCTCGTGATGATCGGCCTGCTCGCCGCCGTGCTGGTGGCGATCGGCTGGCGCTCGGTGTTCCTGTGGCTCGGCGCCGCGCATCTGATCCTGCTGCCGCTGGTGCTCCTCGCCATGCGGGCCGGCCGCGCCGGCGACGAGCCGCATTCGCGACGCGCCGTCCGGGGCCTGTCGCTCGGCGCCGCCGCCCGCACGCGGCCGTTCTGGGTGCTGCTCGCCGTCTACGCCATCTGCGGGCTCGACGACTTCTTCGTCTCCACCCATGTGGTCGCCTTCGCCCAGGACCGCGGGCTCGACGCCTGGCTGGCCGGCAGCCTGCTCGCCCTGATGGGACTGACCGCGCTGGTCGGCGTGATGATCGCCGGCCTGTGGAGCGACCGCGCCGGACCGCTGTGGCCGACCGCCGCCTTGTTCGTGGCGCGCCTCGCGGTGTTCGCCCTGGTCCTGGTCGACCAGTCGATCCCGTCGGTGGCGGCCTTCGCGCTGGTCTACGGCATGACCTTCATGGTCACGGCGCCGCTGACCGTGGTGTTCGTCGCCGAGCACTTCGGCAGCCGCCATCTCGGGGCGCTGACCGGGCTGATCACCATGGTGCACCACATGGCGGGCGGCTTCGGCGCCTGGCTCGGCGCCGTCACCTTCGACCGCCTCGGCGGTTACGACGCCGCCTTTGCGGTGATGCTCGCCTCGAACGTGCTGGTGCTCGCCCTGCTGCCGCTGCTGCGGCGACCGCCGGCGGACTGACCGGCGACTCTTCGCCGACTGATCCGCGGCCGCATCGGCCGCTCCGCGCGCGGCCGACTTCACGACCGACCCCACGACCGCCCCCGCGCGCTCGCGTCGCCTTTCGCAACACCCGCCCCACCGCCCCCGCCAACCGGCTCGCCCTGCGATCCCGGCATGGGAGCGTTCGCGCATGCGCAAGACGCACCGGCCGGCCCGCATTGACAGCGGCGGTCGCCTCCTCTAGCTTCAATCAACAACGCGAAAATAATTTCGCATTCCGAAAAGTCAAGAGGAAGCGCGATGGCCTCGCCCAACGGTTCCCTGACGCCGAACCCAGCCTCCCCCGCGGCGCGCCCCCGGCTCGACCCGAAGGAGGCGAAAAGCTCGGTCCAGTCCCTCGCCAAGGGGCTGCGGGTGCTGGAGGCGTTCTCGCGGGACGCCGACGAGATGACGCTGAGCGAGATCGCGGCGGCGTCCGGGCTCGACGCCGGCACCACGTTCCGCATGCTCAACACGCTGGTGTCGGCCGGCTACGTCGCCCGTATCCCGGAGAGCCGGCGGTTTCGTCTCACCCTCAAGGTGCTCGACCTCGGCTTCAACGCCATCGCCCACCAGGACCTGCGCGCCATCGCCCGGCCGCTGTTGCAGGCGCTGGTCGACGAGGTCAGCGAGGCGGCGAGCTTCGGGGTGCTGGAGGGCGGCGACGTTCTCTACATCGAGCGCGTGCGCGCCGGCTTCACCCGGCTCGGCGTCGACATCCGCATCGGCACCACCATCCCGGCCGCGGTCACCTCGATCGGCCGCGCCATCCTGGCGTTCCTGCCCGAGCACCGGCTGGAGCGCGTGCTCGCCACGCCGCCCCGGCACCCGATGCCGGCCCCGAAGGTGCCCGACCGCGCCACGCTGGAGCCGGCGCTCGCGGCGATCCGCCGCGACGGCCATGTGGTCGAGCGCTCCGCCATCACGCCCGACCTGCGCCTGCTCGCGGTGCCGGTGATCGGCCCCGACGGCTGGGCCACCGGCGCCATCAGCGTCGTGGCACCCGCCACGCAGTTCTCCGACGACGATCTCAAGAGCCGCGCCCTCGCCCCGATGCTGGCGACCGCGAACCACATCGCCCGCGCCCAGGAGGCGGTCGGCAGCACCAGCGCCATCGCACCCTGACGTCCGCTCCTCGCCTCCGTCGCCGGGCGCCCTGCCCGGCGGCACCCCACGGTCCCGCGTCCCGTTCCATCCGCCACCCGCCGCACCCCAAGAAGGAGCTCCCGATGACCACCAAGAACAAGCTCGACCTCCGCGGTCTCGTCCCCGCCCCGATCACCCCGTTCACCCGCGACGGCGCGGTCGACCACGCCGCCATCCGGCGGCTCGGCTCCTGGCTCGGCAGCTTCGCGGGCGTGAAGGGCCTCGTCGTGCTCGGCCATGCCGGCGAAGGCACCTTCCTGGACGACGACGAGCAGACCGCGGTGATCGAGAGCTTCGTCGCCTCGGTGGACGGCCGCATCCCGGTGATCGCCGGCATCACCCGCGAGGGCACCCAGGTGGCGGCCGCGGAGGCCAAGCGCGCCGTGGCGGCCGGCGCCACCGCCGGCCTGCTCTATCCGTCGCACGGCTGGCTGCGCTTCGGCTACCAGAAGGGCGCGCCGCAGGATCGCTACCGCGCCATCTACGAGGAGAGCGGCCTGCCGCTGATCCTGTTCCAGTATCCGGACGCCACCAAGGCGACCTACAATCTCGAGACCCAGCTCGACATCGCCAAGCAGCCGGGCGTCTTCGCCATGAAGAACGGCGTGCGCAACATGCGCCGCTGGGACACCGAGATCCCGGTCGTGCGCCGCGAGGTTCCCGATCTCCAGATCCTCACCTGCCACGACGAGTATCTGCTGCACACGATGTTCGACGTCGACGGCGCGCTGGTCGGCTACGGCAACATCGCCCCCGAGCTGCTGATCGCGCTGATCGAGGCCGGCAAGGCCCAGGACTATCGGCGGGCGCGCGCCCTGCACGACCGGCTGCTGCCGGTCACCAAGGCGGTCTATCACCGCGGCTCGCACATGGAGGGCACGGTGGCGCTCAAGCACGCGCTGGTGACGCGCGGCATCCTGGAGCACGCCACCATCCGGTCGCCGCTGCTGCCGCTGCCGGAGGGCGCCGACGTCGAGATCGCCGAGGCGATGCGCTCGGCCGGCCTGGTCAGCGAGGCGCCGGCCGCCATCGCGGCCTGAGGCCGATCGTACAGGCCGCAACGGCGGCCCAACCGTGCGGGCGGCGCGCCGCCGACCCGCCGAGCGGGCCGCGCGTGACGACCTGCCTGACAGCTCCGGGGCCGCCGGCGGCGGCTCCGCTCGCCCGACGGGTGACCGCAGCGGCTGCCCGTCGTCCCTCTCCCCAACGAGGACAGCATCATGCTGCACCGTCGTGAGTTCCTCGCCGCCGCGCTGGCGGTCGGCAGCGGACTCGGATCAGCGCCCGCCTTCGCCCAGAGCGACGGCTATCCCAAGCGCACCATCCGGCTGATCGTGCCGTTCGCGGCCGGCGGCGGGGTCGACGTCTTCGCCCGCCTGCTCGCCGAGAAGATCAAGGAGAAGAGCGGCGTCACCATCGTGGTGGAGAACCGCGGGGGCGCCAATGGCGCGATCGGCGGCACCGTGGTCGCCACCGCCGAGCCCGACGGCTACACGCTGCTGTTCTCGGCCATGACCCACACCATGGCCAAGCAGGTGATGAAGAGCCCGCCCTACGATCCGCTCACCGACTTCACGCCGGTGGCGCGCGTCGGCGAGGCGCCGATGCTGCTGGTGATGTCACCCAAGCTGCCCTTCACGACCATCACCGAGGTGGTGGCGGACGCCCGCAAGCAGCCCGACAAGTGGGTGTTCGCGACCGCGGCGCTCGGTGCGCCCGGACATCTGGCGACGGTGGCGTTCAACAAGCTCGCCGGCCTCAACCTCACCATCGCGCCCTATCGTGGCACGGCGCCCGGCCTCACCGACGTCGCCGCCGGCCACGTCCAGCTGATGATCGATCCGGTGCTGGCGCTGCTGCCGATGGCGCGCAGCGGCCACGTCAAGGCGCTCGCCGTCACGGCGGCGAAGCGGGCGGCGCTCGCCCCCGAGATCCCGACCGCCGCCGAGAGCGGCATGCCGGGCCTCGAGCAGGCCACCTGGTACGGCGTGTGGGGGCCGAAGAACCTGCCGGCCCCGGTGGTCGCCTGGCTCAACCAGGCCTGCAACGCCGCAGTCACCGACCTCGGGACCTCGGGCCGTCTCGCCGATCTCGGCATCGAGCCGGTGACCGGCACGCCCGAGGCGTTCGCCCGCTACATCGTCGACGACGTGCGCAAGAACTCCGAGCTGCTCAAGTCGGTGAACTTCGAGCCGGTGTGACGCACGCGCCTCCGCCACGCCCGGCCGTTCGCCGGGCGTGGCGGCTCGGCATCGCCGTCAGATCCGACCCGCGGCCGTGATCGGTTCAGCGAGCTCGGGTGGCGCCCCTTCGAACGCGAACGGATTGAGGATCTGGCGCCGCCACATCTGATTGCGCTCGACCTCGTAGAGCGCCGCCTCGTCACAGACGGTCGGCCAGGCGGCCATGATGGCACGCACCTGACGCGCCACGATTGCCAACGCTTCGTCGGGCTTCAGGAGAAATTGGGGCGCGGCCTCCAGGCACACGGCGATCCGGCTCATCCGGTCGTTTCCGGTGATCAGCATCGCCTGCGTGGCCTCGCTGCCGGTCCGCGGCTGCGGGCAGATGTCGTAGGCCGGCGTCAGGCTCAGATGCTCGCCGTCCCAGAAGGCCGCGTGATTGCGGGCATGGTCGTCGGTGTTGCCGCACAGGACGTTGAAGACCAGCCGACCGAACAGCTCCCGCAGCGTCCGCCTCGGTGACGTGAAGCGGTGGCGCACGATGGCCGCGAAGTCCTCGTAGCTCGCATAGCGAGCCATCATCTCGTCGAGCCCGAACAGCGTCAGCGCCGACACCATAGCCCTGCTGCACCAGCCCGCCGGCGTCTTCATGCGGTCGAACCGCTCGATCAGGATCGCATCCTTGCTGCCGGCGACCGCCAGCCGGACCGATGCCACGTCCAGCCCGACCCGCGCCGCAAGGCGCATGGCGACAAACTCGCCCTTCACCACATTGGTGACGTCGGTCGTCGATGTGAACTTGGCGATGTACTTCTTATCGCCGTCGACGATCATGGCCTTAGGGCGGGCGCCGCCAATCGAGCTGCCGTGGAAAAGCGCCTGGTCGAGCTCCGGGGTGAGCGCAAGACCCTCCTCGACGCGGCGCGCTGCGTCGACAAGCTCCTCCAGCGTCGCCCCGGTCGCCTGGCGCGGCACATAGCGGCTCGGCGAGATCTGGAAATCCAGTGCGCCGATGCGGTCGGACCCTGATTCCAGCAGATAGGTCAACTCGTCGACGGTGTCGGTGTCGACCTCCCGGCCCCGTCGACCGAGCCGCCGGCTCAGGATGACGCGGCGGCCCCAGGCGTCAGGCGCGGCGTCCCGCAGGCAGCCCGCCATGGCCAGCCCGGCCCCCGGTGGTTGGGCGCCGAGGCGCAGCGGCAGCTCGGGCAGATAGATCGGGATCGCATCATCGCGCCCGAGATAGCTGCGGCCGTAGTTGAAGACATAGAGATCGCCGACGCGCGCCAGCCGGCCGGCCACCACCGGCTCGTTCTGCCCCGGCAGCCTGATCCAGACAAACGCCTCGGTCGGCGCCGCCTCAGAAGTCATCCTTGACGGCCCCCGTCGAGACGCGGACCGACTGCGGCAGCAGCGTCAGCACCGCCGTGTTGGCCGAGATGCCGGCGGCCAGCGCTCCGCGATCGGCATCGAACAGCTTCACGCCGGTGACGGCCGCGGCCTCGAAGACCGCCCCGACCGAGCATCCCGGATCGCCCTGCTCGATGCGGCGGAGAAGCCCGCGCGAAATCCCGACCCGCTCGGCAACCTGCTCGGCGGTCAGCTTGCGCTCGATCCGGGCCCGACGAATGAGCTGGCCGAGCAAGGCTGCCGCATCACGGCTGTAACGGGAGTAAGGACGATCGAGAGGCTTGGCCATAATCCATTAATCGACCTGAAGACGGCGACGCGGTTGATTTATGGACCATATAAGACCAGATCGAACCGATGTCAACCGTTGGTCTATAAACAGACCCCGAAGTCTCTACTCGGCTCGTTGATGAACCACACCGCGGCTCAATGGATCTCCGGCTCGGCCGTCGGCGCGGTGCCCTGGAGGAAATCGAAGTCGCAGCCCTCGTCGGCCTGGCCCACATGGGCCGAGTACATCGCGCCCCACCCGCGCGCATAGTGCGGCGGCGGCGGCGTCCAGGCGGCGCGGCGACGCGCCAGCTCCTCCTCGCCGACATGGAGATGGATGCTGCGCCCGTCGGCATCGATCTCGATGCGGTCGCCGGTCTCGACCAGGGCCAGCGGACCGCCCACGAAGCTCTCCGGGCAGACGTGCAGGATGCAGGCGCCATAGCTGGTGCCGCTCATCCGCGCATCGGAGACGCGCACCATGTCGCGCACCCCGGCCTGCACCAGCTTCTTCGGGATCGGCAGCATGCCCCACTCGGGCATGCCGGGGCCGCCCTTGGGGCCGGCATTCTTGAGGACCAGCACATGGTCCGGGGTGACGTCGAGATCGTCGCGCTCCACCGCCCGCGCCATCGCGTCGAAGCTGTCGAAGGCGAGCGCCGGGCCGCAGTGCTTCAGCAGTCGCGGAGCGGCGGCCGGCGGCTTCATCACGCAACCGCGGGGCGCCAGGTTGCCGATCAGCACCGCGGTGGCGCCCGCCCGCGACACCGGATCGGAGAGCGGCCGGATCACGTCCGGGCGATGCACCCGCGCGTCCTTCAGCACGGCGCCGAGCGGCTGCCCGGTGACGCCGATGCAGGACAGGTCGAGCGCATCGCGCAGCTCGCCCATCAGGGCGCGCAGCCCGCCGGCGTAATAGAAGTCCTCCATCAGCCACTGGCCCGACGGCCGCACATTGGCGAGCACCGGGATCTCGCGCGCGATCGCGTCAAAGCGCGCCATGTCGAGCGGGACGCCGGCGCGCCGCGCCATGGCGACCAGGTGGATGATGGCGTTGGTCGAGCCGCCCATCGCCATGTGGACCCGGATGGCGTTGTCGAAGGCGGCCGGCGACAGGATGCGGGCGGGCGTCAGGTCCTCCCACACCATGTCGACGATGCGGCGGCCGGAGGCGGCCGCCATGCGGGCGTGGGAGGCATCGACCGCCGGGATCGACGAGGCCCCCGGCAGCGTGAGGCCGAGCCCTTCGGCGATCGCCGTCATGGTGGCGGCGGTGCCCATCACCATGCAGGTGCCGAACGAGCGGGCGATGCCGCCCTCGATCTCGCGCCACTCGTCCTCGCCGATGCGGCCGGCGCGCTTCTCGTCCCAGTACTTCCAGGTGTCGGAGCCGGAGCCCAGCGTCTCGCCGCGCCAGTGGCCCCGCAGCATCGGCCCGGCCGGCACGAAGATCGCCGGCAGCCCCATGCTGATGGCGCCCATCAAGAGGCCCGGCGTGGTCTTGTCGCAGCCGCCCATGAGGACGACGCCGTCGATCGGATGGCTGCGCAGCAGCTCCTCGGCCTCCATCGCCAGGAAGTTGCGATAGAGCATCGCCGACGGCTTGACGATCGGCTCGGCGAGCGACATCGCCGGCAGCTCCAGCGGCAGCCCGCCGGCCTGGAGCACGCCGCGCTTCACGTCGGCGGCGCGCTCGCGCAGATGGCCGTGGCAGGGATTGATCTCGCTCCAGGTGTTGACGATGCCGATGACCGGCTTGCCGGCCCAGTCGGCGGCGTCGTAGCCGAACTGGCGCAGGCGCGAGCGATGGCCGAAGGCGCGCAGATCGGAGACCCCGAACCAGCGGTGGCTGCGGAGATCGTCGGGGCGCTTACGAGAGGAGGTCGTCATGGCATTCGTCCGGTGAATGCCGCCGCGACGCGCGGGGCGGCATAGCCGGTTCTAGCCGAGGCCGGCACATCGGCGAAGCGGTGGAGACCGGCGCCGGCCGCGAGGCGGGGCTGCGCGCGCCGCGTGCCCTCCGCCTGCCGCCCTCAATCCACCGAGGCGCCGGAGAACTGCACCGCCTTGCCCCACTTGGCGGTCTCCTCCTCGATCACCTTCTGGAACTCGTCCGGCGTCGTCTTCATCGGAATGCCGCCGAGCTCCAGCAGGCGCGCCCTGAGCTTGGGATCGTCGATGGACTCGTTCACCACCGCGTTGAGGCGGTCGACGATCTCGCGCGGCGCCGCCTTCTGGATGCCCATGCCGAAGATGCCGCTCGCCTCGTAGCCCGGCACCGTCTCGGCGATGGTCGGAACGTCGGGCAGCATCTCGGAGCGCACCGCCGTCGTCACCGCGAGGGCCCGCAGTCGCCCGCTCCGGATATGCTCGATCGCCGAGGGCAGATTGTCGAACAGCACATGCACCTGCCCGGCGATGAGATCGGTCACGGCGGGGGCCGAGCCGCGATAGGGCACATGCGTCATCTTGGCGCCGGTCATCGCCATGAACAGCTCGCCCGACAGATGGATCGAGGTGCCGTTGCCGGACGACGCCATGTTGACCTTGCCGGGATTGGCCTTCACCCAGTCGATGAACTCCGCCACCGTCTTGGCCGGCACCGACGGGTTCACCACCATCACGTTGGGCACCCGGATGATGCCGGCGACGCCCTGGATGTCGCGGACGAAATCGAACGACAGCTTCTTGTAGAGCGTGGCGTTGATGGTGTTGGCCGGATTGACGAAGAACAGCGTGTAGCCGTCCGGCGGCGCGTTGATGGCGATCTCGGTGCCGATATTGTTGCCGGCCCCGGCGCGGTTCTCGATCACGACCTGCTGGCCGAGACGTTCCGACAGCCCCTGCGCGACGAGGCGGGCCGTGATGTCGGTGGCGCCGCCGGGCGGGTAGGAGACGACCCAGCGCACCGGCCGGGTCGGGTAGTCGGCGGCGGCCGTCGCCGGAGCCGGGACCGCCGTGACGACGGCGAGCGCCGCCGCGCCGGCGAGGCCCGCGGCGAGCATGCGGCGCGACGTGGCGGCGGCCGGCGCCACCCTGGAGACGAACGAGGACAGAAGATCCGACAGTCGAGGCGTCATGGCGTTTCCCGAGCGCCGTGGTCCCCGCGGCCTCGCCGCCCGGCCCGGCGTCATCTTGTGGCTGTGGAGAAAGCTTATGCGCCCTCGCGGGCCGACAGCAAGCGGCATCGACCGGCGCGTCGGCACGAAAAAGCCGCCGCGTCAGGGCCGCGGCGGCTTTTTATACGAAAGAACGAGGGCGTCGGGACGGCCGCGCCGACGAGGTCAGGCGGCCACCTCGGAGGTCGCGAGCGCCAGCCGCACGCTCTTGGGATCGAGGAACACGTCCCGGCACCCGGCATTCATCAGATCGGCACGGGCGAACAGGCCGCTCAGCATGCCGACCGCGCGGATCTTGGCGAGGTGAGCCGCCTCGGCATCGTACGGACTCGGACCGACCAGCAGCGCGTCGGCGGGCTGGCGGATGCCGAGCCGGTCGAGCGCCGCCGCGAGGCGGTCGGGATGCGGCATGCCGTTCGCGACGTCGTCGCCCGACACCACCGTGGCCACCAGATCGTCGAGACCGAGCAGCGCCCGATAGCCGGCCAGCTCCTCGCCGCGCGCCGCCGACACCAACGCCACCTTGGCGCCACGGCCGACGAGATCGGCGACGAGATCACGCACACCGGGCATCACCCGCAGCGTCGGCAGCACCTCGCCGACGAAGCGCATCTGATACTTGGCGAGGATGAACTCCTTGCTCTCCTGCGCCTCGCCGGCCGGCAGCAGCCGGTCGAGCAGATCGGCGGCGTCGAGACCCTGGAAGCGATGCACGTCGGCGGTGCGGAACGTGAAGCCGAACTCGGCGAGGGTCTGGAGCCAGCAGTTCACCGAGGGCAGCACGGTATCGACCAGCACACCCTCGACGACGAGCAGATAAGCGCGCGCCTCGGCGAGCGATCCGCCCACCCGCGAGCGCACAGCGAGATGCCGCACCACCGGCCGACGCGGCTCGGCGTCGGCGGCGGTCTTGTTGGCGGCGTTCATCCAGCCGCGTCGACGAATCCTGCGCGCAACAGCCATGCGTTCCCTCGTCCGCCCCCGCCCTTTGGATTGGTGAGTGCACTGGCAATGCGAGAAGCGGAGCCTCGCACCATCGTCCCGGCGACTCCGACATAGAACCGCGTCGGTCGCGGCTAGTTCCCTGCACGACAGTTATTTTCCCCGCCGCCCCATAGAGCCGCGAGGTTATCGGTATCATGATGGCGCATCGGGTCCGGAACGGCCGGGCGGAACCGTTCGGCCCGCCCTGCTCGGGTCGGGGAGCCGCGTCAGTTGATCCCGACGCCGGCGTCGCGCAGCACCTTGGCGTAGAACTCCGTCTCGCGGGCGAGCTGGGCATCGAGCGCCTGCGGGGTCCCGGGCGACGGCACGGCGCCGAGCGCATCGAGCTTCTCGATCGCGTCCGGCATCTTCAGCACCCTCGCGATATCGGCATTGACCTTGGAGACGACTGCCCCGGGAGTGCCGGCCGGCGCCAACACGGCGAACCACGAATCGTAGTCGTAGGACGGCACCGTCTCCTTCACGGTCGGCAGATCCGGCAGCTTGGCGCTGCGGCTGTTGGAGTTGACCGCGATCATCCGCACCTTGCCGGAGGTGGCGAGCTCCTGGGCGTTGGGGATCGGCGCGAAATAGAGCTGGGCGTCGTTGCGGATCACCGCCGTCACCGCCTCGGGCACGCCCTTGTAGGGAACATGGACGATGTCGATGGCGGCCCCCTGCTTCATCAGCTCGGACCCGAGAAACGACGAGGAGGCGACCCCGGCCGAGGAGAAGTTGAGCTTGCCGGGCTTGTCCTTGGCGAGCGCGACGAAGTCGGCCAGCGATCTCACCGCGAGGTCCGGCGGCACGATGGCGACCAGCGGCACCGAGGCGACCTTGCTGACGCCGACGAAGTCCTTCACCGGATCGAACTGGATGTTCTTGTTGACCGTGCCGGCGACCGTGTGGCCGTTCGAGGTCAGCATCAGCGTGTAGCCGTCCGGCGGCGCCTTGGCGGCGCTGGTGGTGCCCGGGAGGCCCGGCCGGTTCTCGACGATCACCTGCTGCTTCCACAGCTCCGACAGCTTGTCGGCCAGGATGCGGGCGAGATTGTCGGTGATGCTGCCGGCCGAGAACGGCACGACGATGCGCACGAGCTGGCTCGGCCAGCCGCGCTCGCCGGCTTGCACGGGCGCTTGCGTCGGCGCCGGCGCCTGCGCGACCGCCGCCGTCCCGAGAGCCAGCAGGGCGGCCGCGGCCGCGAGGGTGGGCTTCAGTCCCTTCATGGGTCTCTCCCTGGATGCGCCCGATGCGATCGGCGACCGCTCCGGCGACGTTCACGTCACGTTTTTTGGATGACTTGTTTTTTGGATGACTTGTTCTTGGATGACTTGGCCGGTCGTGACCGGCAGGCCGCCGACCGCCGGCGGTCGGCGATCTCCGGCGCAGGCCCGCCGCGGCGCAGGCCGCGACGGCGAGGCGTGACGACGGCGAAGCGGCGGGCGCCGCGTCAGTTGGTCCCGACGCCGGCGTCGCGCAGCACCTTGGTGTAGAGATCGGCCTCGCGCCGTACCTGGGCGTCGAGCGCATCCGGCCCGCCCGGCGACGGCACCGCCCCCTGGGCCTGGAGCTTGTCCACCACGTCCGGCATCTTGAGCACCTTCGCGATGTCGTCGCTCACCTTGGCGAGCACCGCCTTGGGGGTGCCGGCCGGCGCCATCACGGCGAACCAGGAATCGTAGTCGTAGGACGGCACCGTCTCCTTCACGGTGGGAACGTCCTGCATCTGAGGGCTGCGCTGGTTGGAGTTGATGGCGATCGCCCGCACCTTCTTGCCGGCCGTGAGCTCCTGCGCCAGCGGGATCGGCGTGAAGTAGAGCTGCGCGTCACCCCGCACGACCGCGGTGGTCGCCTCCGGGGTTCCTTTGTAGGGCACATGGACGATGTCGATCTTGGCGGCCTGCTTGAGCAGCTCGGACGACAGATAGGTGGTGCTGGCGATGCCGGCCGAGGAGAAGTTCAGCTTGCCCGGCTTGTCCTTGGCGAGCGCGATGAAGTCGGCGAGCGACTGCGCCGGCAAGTCGGGCGGCACCACGGCGACCATCGGCACCGACGCCACCTTGGTGACGCCGGCGAAGTCCTTCACCGGATCGAACTGGATGTTCTTGTTGATGACGTTCGCGATGGTGTGGCCGTTCGAGGTGAGCATCAGGGTGTAGCCGTCCGGCGCCGCCTTGGCGACGCTGGTGGTGCCCGGCAGGCCCGGCCGGTTCTCGACGATGACCTGCTGCTTCCACGTCTCGGCGAGCTTGTCGGCCAGGATACGGGCCAGGCCGTCGGTGACGCTGCCGGCCGAAAACGGCACGACGATGCGCACCATCTGGTTCGGATAGCTCCCCTGCGCCCAGCCGTCGACCGTGAGGGTGGCGAGGGCGGCCGCGGCCAGCATGATGGTTCTCGGCATCCGCATGTCTGTTTCTCTCCCTTGTTATTCAAAGTGTCGGCTCGTCCGAGCGGCTCGGGCGGCACGCTTTTTTCGGATTATGGGCGGCGTTGGCGGCGCCGCGATGGTCGGACCTCCCGGAGAGGCACGCGCGAAAGGGGGGACGAAAAGCGCTCCTCGGAGCGATGCGCGCGACACGGACAGCCTGCCGGTCGGTGGGACCGGAGTTGCTCAACTAAAGCACAATGGTCGGATGGCGCAAATCCACGATGAGACGCCGTGCTGCGGGAATTGGACGCGGTTCTGGCTTCGCCGGGACCCGTCTTTGAATTCGGCCGCCATCGGGATTACATGGCGCTCGCAGCAGCCGAGGTCCCCATGCGCACCGAACATGCCCGCCCGATCCGTCTCTCGGACTACCGGCCGCCGGATTGGCTGGTCGACACCGTCGACCTCGATATTGCGCTGCACCCGACCCGGACGCGCGTGCGCTCCCGCCTGCGCCTGCGGCCGAACCCGCAGGCCGCCGGCCCGGCGGCCGTGGTTCTGGACGGCGACGACATCACGCCCCTGTCGGTCCGTATCGACGGTGTGCCGATGGCCGACTCCGCCTACCTGGCGACGCCGGACGGCCTCACCATCCCGCAGCCGCCCGCCGGCCCTTTCGTGCTGGAGATCGAGACCGAGATCGATCCGTCCGCCAACACCAAGCTGATGGGTCTCTATCGGTCGAGCGGCAACTACTGCACCCAGTGCGAGGCGGAGGGGTTCCGCCGCATCACCTTCTTCCCCGACCGGCCCGACGTGATGGCGGTCTACACGACCCGCATCGAGGCCGACCGCGACGAGGCGCCGGTGCTGCTCGGCAACGGCAACCTGATCGAGCAGGGCGACGTGCCCGGCACCACGCGCCACTTCGCCGTGTGGCACGATCCGTTCCCGAAGCCCTGCTACCTGTTCGCCCTGGTGGGCGGCCGCCTCGGCGCCCGCACCGCGACCTTCACCACGATGTCGGGCCGCACCGTGGCGCTCGGCGTCTATGTCGAGAGCGGCAAGGAGGAGCGCGCCGGCTACGCGCTGGAGGCCCTCGAACGATCGATGCGCTGGGACGAGCAGGCGTTCGGCCGCGAGTACGACCTCGACGTCTTCAACATCGTCGCGGTCGCCGACTTCAACATGGGGGCGATGGAGAACAAGGGCCTCAACATCTTCAACGACAAGTACATCCTCGCCTCGCCCGAGACCGCCACCGACGCCGACTACGCCCACATCGAGGCGGTGATCGCCCACGAGTACTTCCATAACTGGACCGGCAACCGCATCACCTGCCGCGACTGGTTCCAGCTCTGCCTCAAGGAGGGCCTGACGGTCTTCCGCGATCAGGAGTTCTCGTCCGACATGCGGTCGCGTCCGGTGAAGCGGATCGCCGACGTCCGGGTGCTGCGCGGCCACCAATTCGTCGAGGACGCGGGGCCGCTCGCCCATCCGGTGCGGCCCGACACCTATCGCGAGATCAACAACTTCTACACGGCGACCGTCTACGAGAAGGGCGCCGAGGTGGTGCGCATGCTGGAGACCCTGCTGGGCCGCGAACGGTTCCGCGCCGGCATGGACCTCTACTTCACCCGCCACGACGGGCGCGCCGCGACCGTCGAGGAGTTCGTCGCCTGCTTCGCCGAGGCGGCCGGCACCGACCTCTCCCAGTTCATGCTGTGGTACGCCCAGGCCGGAACCCCCGAGCTGGCGGTGACGCGCCGCGACGACGCGCAGGCCGGCACTCTGTCGCTGGAGATCGCCCAGGTGCTGCCGCCGACCCCGGGCCAGCCGTCGAAGTTGCCGATGGTGATTCCCCTGGCGCTCGGCCTGGTCGGGCCGGACGGCGACGACCTGCCGATCCGGCGCGCCGGGCATGGGCCGGTCGAGCGCGGCGTCCTGGTGCTCACCCGGGCGGCCGAGACCTTCGTCCTGGAGGGTGTGCCGGCCGGCACGGTGCCGTCTCTCAACCGCGGCTTCTCGGCGCCGGTGAAGATCAATGCCGACCTGACCAGCGACGACCTGCGCTTCCTGGCCGCCCACGATTCCGATCCGTTCAACCGCTGGCAGGCGGTGCAGACGCTCGCCTCCGAGCTGCTGATCGAGAACGTCGCGGTGATCCGGGCCGGCGGCGCGGTGCGCCACGACGGCGGCTTTGTCCATGCGCTGGCGGCCGTGCTGGCCGACGAGCGGCTCGCCCCGGCCTATGTGGCGCAGGTGCTGTCGATCCCGTCGGAGGGCGACATCGCCCGCGACATCGGCCGCGACGTCGATCCCGAGGCGATCTATCTGGCCCGCCAGGCGCTGCGCCGGGCGCTCGGCAACGACCTGGCCCCCACCCTGCGCATCCTCTACGAACGCCTGCGCCAGGACGGCCCCTATTCGCCCGACGCGGCGAGCGCCGGCCGCCGGGCGCTGCGCAATGTCTGCCTCGATCTCCTGGCCGCGCCCGGCCACCCGGCCGCCATCGCGCTCGCGGCCGCTCAGTATTCCGAGGCCGACAACATGACGGACCGCATGGCGGCGCTCGCCACGCTGGCGCTGCACGACACGCCGGAGCGCGAGGCGGCGCTGGCCGACTTCTTCGAGCGCTTCCGCGCCGACCCGCTGGTGATCGACAAGTGGTTCGCCCTCCAGGCGATGATCCCGGACCCCGGCACCCTGGATCGAGTCAGGGGGCTCGCCGCCCACCCGGCCTTCTCGCTCGCCAACCCCAACCGGGTGCGCGCGCTGATCGGCTCCTTCGCCCAGGCCAACCACACCCAGTTCAACCGCGCCGACGGCGAGGGCTATCGCCTCGTGGTCGACACCGTGCTGGCGCTCGACGGAGTCAATCCGCAGGTCGCGGCCCGACTCGCGACCGCCTTCCGGAGCTGGCGCGCGCTCGAGCCGACGCGACGCGCCGCGGCCCGCGCCGGCCTCGAACGGCTGGCCGGGACGGCGTCGCTGTCGCGCGACGTCGCCGACATCGTCGAGCGATCGCTGGGCGAGCGGTGAGGCGGCGCCCACCCCCGTGGGCGCAGTTTTCGCCAAGCGATTCAAACGACTCCGTTTTTCTCGCTCAACGGAAAATTTCGCCCCGAATCGATTCGGGGACTCTCGACAAATCGTTAATCTTCGATTCCAATGCCGCCGTTCGGGAGATGCGGCACATCCTCCGACGTTACAGAAATGACCCGTACGGAGGCTGGCGATGGCGCCCGCTCACGGCGCGAGCGCGTCGGCGAGTACCGATTCCATCAAAGGTCTGGCGCAAGCCGTGGCCAGGCCGGCTTATCGCCGGCTGCTGGTGGCGGAACCTGTGCTCCGGCGCGCCGTGCCGGTGCTGATCGTCGCGTTCCTGATCACGATCGCGACCGGCGCCGCCGTCCAGATCCGCGAGAACCACCGGCGGACCGTCGCGGCGGCCGCCTACGAGCTCGAGATCCTCGCCGGCCTGCTCGCCGACCGCCTCGATCGCGTCGCCCGCACGACGCCCTCGCCCCGCTTGCAGGAGGAGGTCACGGCGCTGCTCGGCGCCGAGCCGATGCTGCGCGACCGCGACGTCTTCGTCGCCGACGCGGTCGGCGTGGTGATCGCCTCGACGCCGCCGGAGCGAGGCCGCGGCCGCCGGCTGTCGACCCTGGCGTCACCCATCCCCGGCACCGCACCGCTCGGCTACGGCGGCACCGTGAGCGAGAGCGACCTCGCCGAGGGCGGCACCGGCCTCGCCACCATCCGCCGCCTCCCCGCCCCGCTCGGCCAGGTGCTGGTGATCATCCCGACCAGCCATGTGCTGGCGTCGTGGCGCTCCGACGCGACGATGACCGTGACTCTCTCGGCCACCACCGGCTTCGTCGTCCTCATCCTCGGCTTCGCGTTCCATTGGCAGGCGCTGCGCATCCGTGAAGCCGACCTCATTCACGACACCGTCCGCCACCGCATCGACACGGCGCTCAATCGCGGCCGCTGCGGGCTGTGGGACTGGGACCTCGGCGGCGGCCGGATCTTCTGGTCGCATTCGATGTTCGCGATGCTCGGCATCGAGGCGCGCGACGAGCTGTTGTCGTTCACCGAGTTGGCCGAGCTGGTCAACCCGCAGGACGTCGACCTCGCCGCGCTGGCGGCGCAGCTCGCCGACGGCCAGACGCGGGCGATCGACCGCGCCTTCCGCATGCGTCACGCCCGCGGCGACTGGGTATGGCTGCGCGTGCGCTGCGAGATCATCCGCCAGGACGGCAGCGGCCCGCACCTGATCGGCATCGCGGTCGACATCACCGAGCAGAAGAGCCTGGTCGAGAAGACCGTGGCGGCGGACCTCCGCCTGCGGGACGCCATCGAGACGGTGCCGGAAGCCTTCGTGCTGTGGGACGCCGACAATCGCCTGGTGCTGTGCAACTCGAACTTCCAGGCGCTGTACAATCTCTCCGACTCCGCCGTGGTGGCCGGCACCTCCTACGAGGCGGTGCTGGCGGCCGGCAGCCAGCACGTCGTGCGTACCGTCGTGGCCGAGTGCGGCTCCAGCACCGACGGCGGCCGCACCTTCGAGGCCCAGCTCGACGACGGCCGCTGGCTCCAGATCAGCGAGCGTCGCACCAAGGACGGCGGCTACGTCTCGGTCGGCACCGACATCACCACGATCAAGCGCCACGAGGAGAAGCTGATCGAGAGCGAGCGCCGGCTGATGGCGACGGTCGCCGACCTGCGCGCCTCGCAGCAGGCGTTGCAGACCCAGACCCGCCAGCTCGCCGAGCTGGCCGAGAAATACGCCGCCGAGAAGACCCGGGCCGAGGACGCCAATCAGGCCAAGTCGAAGTTCCTGGCCAACATGAGCCACGAGCTGCGCACGCCCCTCAACGCCATCATCGGCTTCTCGGAGATCATGGAGGCGCGGCTGTTCGGACCGCTCGGCGTCGAGCGCTACGACGAGTACTGCCGCGACATCCGCGAGAGCGGCCAATATCTCCTCGACGTCATCAACGACATTCTCGACATGTCGCGCATCGAGGCCGGCCGGCTGCGGCTCGATTTCGAGACCATCGAGGTCGACCGCATTCTCGGCGAGGCCATCCGGGTGGTCGCCAAGCGGGCCCAGGACAAGAACCTGGTGGTGACGTCGCGCATCGCCACCGGCATCGGCCTCGTCGCCGACCGCCGCTCAATCAAGCAAGTGGTGCTCAATCTCCTCTCCAACGCCGTCAAGTTCACGCCGGCCGGCGGCGAGGTGCGGGTGCACGGCCGCCGCAGCGGCAACGCCGTGGTGATCGCCATCGCCGACACCGGCATCGGCATCAGCCGGCGGGCGCTCGGCCGCCTCGGCCGGCCGTTCGAGCAGGTCGAGGACCAGTTCACCAAGAGCCATCAGGGCTCCGGCCTCGGCCTCGCGATCTCCAAGTCGCTGGTCGAGCTGCACCGCGGCACCATGCGGCTGCGCTCGACGCCCGACAAGGGCACCGTGGTGGTGCTGCGGCTGCCGCTCGAGGCCCGCGCCCCGTCCGACGCCGGGATCAACGAGTTGCAGGCCGCGGCCCGGCGCTTCGATGCGGTCCTCGCGTCCGCGGATCTCGGCGGCCCGGCGGCGCGCGCCGGCGCCACGCCGTCGGCGCCGTCGATCGCCGAGGGGGCGACGCGGCGCTTCTCCGAGGGGACCAAGGTCGCATAGGGCTTGCCCTTATTGCGCCGCAACACGCACCACCCTAAGGTGGCCCGACCTGTCGCGGGCCACCCGTCGTCGTCCGGCCCGTCCGAACTCGGGAGGGCGTCGTGCCCTCGGGCCGCAGTGCGTCGAAGAACGTCAACGGGCTGATCCTCGGCGCCATCGGCGTCGTCTTCGGCGACATCGGCACCAGTCCCCTCTACGCCATGAAGGAGACCTTCGCGGGTCGCGCGCCGCTCACGGTGGAGCCGGCGACGGTGCTCGGCGTCGTGTCGCTGATGTTCTGGACCATCATGGTGCTGGTGACGATCAAGTACGTCGCCGTCATCATGCGGGCCGACAACCGCGGCGAAGGCGGCAGCCTGGCACTGCTGGCGCTCGTCATCGACCTCACGAGGCGCTCACGGCTGACCCCGGTGGTGACGGCGCTCGGCATCTTCGCGGCGGCGCTGTTCTACGGCGACAGCATGATCACCCCGGCCATCTCGGTACTCAGCGCCGTCGAGGGCCTGGAGGTGGTGGCGCCGGAGCTCCAGAGCTACGTCATCCCGGTGACGATCGCGGTGCTGTGCGGACTGTTCTGGTTCCAGAGTCGCGGCACCGAGACGATCGGCAGCCTGTTCGGGCCGGTGATGTGCGTGTGGTTCGCCGTGCTGGCGTTCCTCGGGGTGATCAACATCCTGCACGACCCGGGCGTGCTCGCCGCGCTCAACCCGGCCTATGGGGCCGCCCTCATCGCCCAGCATCCGTGGCAGAGCTTTCTCGCACTCGGCGCCGTGTTCCTGGCGGTGACGGGCGGCGAGGCGCTGTATGCCGACATGGGCCATTTCGGCCGCGTGCCGATCCGGCTCGCCTGGTTCGGGCTGGTGCTGCCGGCGCTGGTGCTCAACTATTTCGGCCAGGCGGCGCTGCTGCTCCACGATCCGACCACCCTGGAGAACCCGTTCTATCGTCTCGCCCCCGAGTGGGCCGTAGTGCCGCTGGTCGGGCTCGCCACCGCGGCGACCGTGATCGCCTCGCAGGCGGTGATCTCGGGCGCCTTCTCGGTCGCCCATCAGGCGGTGCAGCTCGGCTACCTGCCGCGCATGGCGATCCGCCACACCTCGTCGAGCGAGGCCGGCCAGATCTACGTGCCGTTCACCAACTGGACGCTGTTCTTCGCGGTGATCGGCCTGGTGCTCGCCTTCCAGACGTCCAGCCATCTCGCCGCCGCCTACGGCATCGCGGTGGCCGGCACCATGATCATCAGCACCATCATGATCTCGTTCGTGGCGGTGCAGGTGTGGAAATGGTCGCTGTGGCTGGTGGTGCCGCTGCTCGGCACGCTGCTCCTGGTCGACACGTTGTTCCTCGCCTCCAACGCGCTCAAGATCAGCCAGGGCGGCTGGTTCGCGCTCGCCATCGCGGCGACCTCGTTCATCACCCTGACGACGTGGAAGCGCGGCCGCGGCCTGCTGCTCCAGGCGATGGCCGAGAAGACCATGCCGATCGACGAGTTCCTGCGCATCAAGGAGCCGAGCGTGCCGCGGGTGAGGAACACCGCCGTCTACCTCACCAGCCGGC
The DNA here is from genome assembly GCF_964266735.1 of Rhodoplanes sp. P11. NCBI lineage: Bacteria > Pseudomonadati > Pseudomonadota > Alphaproteobacteria > Hyphomicrobiales > Nitrobacteraceae > Rhodoplanes > Rhodoplanes sp. P11. Next base: position 934,271 of record NZ_CAXWGY010000001.1, on the reverse strand, counting down.
CCGAGGGGGTGCCCTCGGCGCTCCTGCACAACCTCAAGCACAACCAGATCCTGCACGAGCGCAACGTGCTGGCCACCGTGGTGGCGACCGAGATCCCCTATGTGGACGACAGCGACCGCACCACCGTGTCGGATCTCGGCAAGGGCTTCTATCGCATCCTGATCCGCTACGGCTTCATGGAGCGGCCCGACATCCCGGCAGCGCTCCGCGTCGTCCGGCACGACGGCCTGATGTTCGACATGGACCGCACCACCTTCTTCGTCAGCCGCGAGACCGTGCTGCCCCGGCTTCCGCCCGGCATGGCGGTGTGGCGGGAACTGTTCTTCGCTTGGATGATGCGCAATGCGGTGAGCGCCACCGACTTCTTCCGCATCCCGCCCGAGCGGGTGGTCGAGCTGGGCACCCAGGTGGAGATCTGACGGGCGGGCCGGTCCGCCGGCCGGGTCGGATCGTCGGGGCGGAACGATGCGCTTCGCCCGCCATTGATCGCCGCTCTACGGCGCTTCGCCGAGAATCCGCACGAAGCTCGCCCGCACCTTCTCCTGGGTGTCGACGAGATGGGCTTCGAGATTGGCGAAGTTCGGCACGTCGGCCGCGCGGGTGAGCAGGGCGAGAAGGCCGGCGCCCGCCTTGGACGGCTCGAACGGCCCGTCCAGGCACAGCCGCAGCACATGGGTGAGGTCGTGGTAGAGGCGCGCCGCCGGCCGCAGCACCTCGGCCTCCTCGACCGGCAGCAGCCCGTGGCGCGCCGCCTTCTCCAGCACCCGGATGGTCGAGGTGTCGAGGATCGCCGGCGTCGTGGCGGCATGGACGAGCTGGAGATACTGGGTGATGAACTCGATGTCGACGAGCCCGCCGGCCACGTATTTCAGGTTCCAGCGGTCGCCTTCGCCCTTCTCGGTGGCGATGGCGCGGCGCATCTCGACGACGTCGCCGGCGACCGCGCGGGCGTCGCGCGGCAGCCGCAGCACCTCGCGGATCGCCACCTCGACTTTCGCGGCGAACGCCGGCGAGGCGGACACCACCCGGGCGCGAGTCAGCGCCAGGTGCTCCCAGGTCCACGCCTCGTTGCGCTGGTAGTCCCGGAAGGCGGCGAGCGAGGTCGCCACCGGGCCGGAGCGGCCGGACGGCCGCAGCCGCATGTCCACCTCGTAGAGCCGGCCATGGTTGGTCTGGGTGGTCAGCGCGTTGATCAGCCGCTGGGTGAAGCGGGCGAAGTACTGGCCGCCGTAGAGGGTGCGGGCGCCGTCCGATTCCGGATGGTCCTCGTCGAAATCGTAGACGACGATCAGGTCGAGATCCGAGGAGGCCGTCATCTCGCGGCCGCCGAGCTTGCCCATGGCGAGCACCGCGCTCTCGCCGCCGGCGACGCGGCCGTAGGTCGCCGCGAAGCTGTCGCCCACCGAGCGGTGCAGCGCCTTGATCACCACGTCGGCGAGGCCCGCGAAGGCGTCGCCGGCCTGCACGGCCGAGACGGTGCCGGACAGGATGCGGGCGCCGATCAGAAACATGTGCTCCTGGCCGAACAGCCGCACGCGATCGAGGAAGTCCTCGTCGGATCGCGCCTGGGCGAGCGAGCGCGTCAGCTCCGCGTCGAGCTGGACGGCGTCCGGCAGCGCACCGAAGAATGCCGGCTCGATCAGCGGGTCCATCACCTGCGGGTGCGCCGCCAGGATGTCGGCGAGGCGCGGCGCGGTGCCGAGCAGCAGGCCGACCAGCGCCACCAGATCCGGGTTCTGATTGAGCAGCGCGAACAGCCGGCCGCCGCCGTGCAGGCCGGAGAGGAAGTGGTCGAAGGCCAGCACGGCGCCGTCGGGATTTTCCGAGCGGGCGAGCTGGTCGAGCAGCATCGGCACCAGCAGCGCGAAGTGGCTGCGCGCCGTCTCGCCGCGCACGCCGCGCGGCGACCCGGTCAGCCAGCGCCGCACCGTCGCCGACACTTCGAGCGGGGCCCGGAACCCCATGGCGCCGAGCTTGTCGAGCGTCTCCTTGTCGTCGCGGTCGGCCGGAAAGGTAAGCCCGCGCTCGTCGGCCGCGCGCGCCGTCGCGTCCTCGAACAGCGCCGCGTAGTGGCGCTGCACCACCACCAGGTGGGCAAGCAGCGCCTGGGCGAAGGCGTCGCGGCTCTCGTAGCCGAGGAAGCGGGCGAAGCGCTCGAGCGCCGGACGATCGGCGGGCAGGCTCTGGGTCTGCTCGTCGGCGACCATCTGGAGCCGGTGCTCGACCTCGCGCAGGAACACGTAGGCGCCGGCCAGCTCGGTCGCCGCCTCGGCGGCGATCCACTGGCCCTCGGCGAGCGCGTCGAGCATCGCCAGCGTCTCGCGGCCGCGCAGGCCGGGATTGCGCCCGCCCGCGATGAGCTGCTGGGTCTGCACGAAGAACTCGATCTCGCGGATGCCGCCGCGGCCGAGCTTGACGTTGTGGCCCTCCACCGCAATGTCGCCGTGGCCCTTGTAGGCGTGGATCTGGCGCTTCATCGCGTGGACGTCGGCGAGCGTCGCGAAGTCGAGATACTTGCGCCAGACGAACGGCGTCAGCTCCTTGAGGACACGGCCGCCGAGGGCCAGGTCGCCGGCGCAGGGCCGCGCCTTGATGAAGGCGGCGCGCTCCCAGTTCTGGCCGACACTCTCGTAGTAATCGAGCGCCGCCGACACCGAGACGGCCACCTGGGTGGACGACGGATCGGGCCGTAGCCGCAGATCCACCCGGAACACGTAGCCGTCGCCGTTGCGCTCCTGGAGCAGCTTGATCAGCGTGCGGGTCAGCCGCACGAAGAGCTGGGCCGGTTCGACCCCGGGGGCGAGCGGCGCCTGCGGATCGAAGAACACGATGAGGTCGATGTCGCTCGAATAGTTGAGCTCGTGCGCTCCCATCTTGCCCATGGCGAACACCACGTAGCCGCAGTGCTCCTCCACATGGTCGGGATCGGCCGGCACCAGCTTGCCGGCCCGCACGGCGCCGAGCAGCAGGTAGCGGACGGCGGCGCACACGGCGGCGTCGGCGAGATCGCTGAGCGCCCGCGTCACCCGGCCGAGGTCCCAGACGCCGCCGATGTCGGCCAGCGCGATGAGCAGCGCCGCCTCCGCCTTCATGCGGCGCAGCAGCCGCATCACCTCGGCATCGTCACGGCTGTGGCTGGCGGCCCGGAAGGTCTCGGACAGGCGGGCCGTGAGATGCCGGTCGGGATCGCTGCCGAGCAGCCTCAGCAGCCCGGCCGGGTCGCTCCGCATCAGCTCCCAAAGGAACGGCGAGCCGTCGGCGACCGCCTCCAGCAGCGGGCGGACGCGCGGCGCCTCGGCGGCCAGCGCCGTGATGGCGGCGCCCGCCTCCCCGGCTTCGGCGAGCCAGTCGTCGACCGCCTTGCGGGCGGCATCGGGATCGACGACCAGCGGCACCCGGGCGAGCCGGTGCGCGAGCGTGGCGGGCACCGGGTCCGCGGCCATGGCAGCCGGCTGGTGGGACACGGGGGCATTCCTTCTCGAACGAGATCCGATCCGAAGCGACGTCCGGCGACAGCGAACCCGCCTCGTCGCGGCACCGTGCCCAGACACAGGTTACCGGAGCGGAAAAGACGATCCGGCCGGATGGCGTTCCGTGTCAGGCAGACGCCGCCCGAGGCAAGGACAGGACGACCCGGAGACCCGGCGCGTTGTCTTCGAGTCGCAACTCACCTCCATGGAGCCGCGCGATGGCGGATGCAAGGCTCAATCCGAGGCCCGAGCCCGGCTGCGACCGGCTCTGCTCCAGGCGGACGAAGCGGTCGAGCACCCGCCCGCGGTCGGCCGGGGCGATGCCGGGGCCACGATCCGCGACCGCGATCTCGACCCGGTCGCCCACGACGGCGGCGGAGACGGTGACGTCGGCGGGCGGCAGCTCGGCCTGCTCGGCGGCCGCGGGGGCGCCGGCCGGCGCCGAGGCCGGCGGCCCGGAGGGGCGCGCCGGCACCGCCGCATACTTGATGGCGTTGTCGATGAGATTGGCGAGCGCCTGGCTGATCAGCTCGCGGTTGGCGACGATCGGCGCAGGCGCGTCGGCCGCGACTGTCAGGGCCAGCCCCTGCTCCTCGGCCAAGGGCTCGTACAGCTCGCCGACATCGCGGGCGATGGCGGCGGCGTCGGCCGGCGCCATGCCGGCGCGCGGCTCGCCGGATTCGGCGCGCGCGATCATCAGCAGGGCGTCGAAGGTGCGGATGAGGGCGTCGGACTCCTCGATCGTCGTCTCCAGCGCGTGCCGGTAGTCGGCCGGGCTCGCCGCGTGCCGCAACGCCGCCTCGCTGCGGTTGCGCAGCCGGGTCAGCGGCGTCTTGAGGTCGTGGGCGACGTTGTCGGTCACCTCCTTGAGGCCGCGCAGCAGCGTCTCGATGCGCTCCAGCATGGTGTTGAGGCTGGCCGCCAGCCGGTCCAACTCGTCACCCGAGCCGCCGACCGGCAGCCGCCCCGACAGGTCGCCCGCCATGATGACCCGCGCCTTGTCGGTCATCGCGTCGATACGGCGCAGCACCCGCCGGCTGACGAAGACGCCGCCCGCGATGCCGAGCACCACCACGATGAACACCGACCAGCGGCCCGCGGTGGCGACGATGCGGAACAGGTGCTCGCGCTCGGCGAGATCGCGGCCGACCAGGAGGCGGAAGCCGCCCGGCAGCGCGGTGACCCGCACCAGCGCGCGGTGCTCGCCGCCGTCCGGCTCCTCCAGCCGGCGGTAGCTGGTCTCCACCCAGCCGGTGCGCTCGATGACGCCGGTCTCCAGCGACGCCACATTGCCGGCGAGGCCGGCGCCGTTCGGGGTGGTGACCAGATAGAGGCTGGAGCCGGGCTGATTGGCGCGGCTCTCGACGATGTAGACCAGCCGGCGCAGGCCGGCGGCCTCGTACTGGCCGGTCAGCTCGGCCAGCTCGCTGTCGACGGTGCGGACGATCTGCTCGTTCATCAGCCGCCGCGTGTTGAGCGCGAAGTAGCCGAGCAGGAAGGCGGCGAACAGCGCCACCACCAGGAGATAGACCAGCGTCAGGCGGAACGCCGTCGTCCGCAGCAGCTTAGCGAGCGCCGTCACGGATCATGTACCCCGCCCCGCGCACCGTGTGCAGAAGCGGCTGCGCGAACCCCTTGTCGATCTTGGCGCGCAGGCGCGAGACGTGGACGTCGATCACGTTGGTCTGCGGGTCGAAGTGATAGTCCCAGACGTTCTCCAGCAGCATGGTGCGGGTCACCACCTGGCCGGCGTGCTTCATCAGGTATTCGAGCAGGCGGAACTCGCGCGGCTGAAGCACGATCTCCTCCTTGCCGCGCGTCACCCGGTGGGAGAGGCGGTCGAGCTCCAGATCGCCGACCCGGTAGGCGGTCTCCTCGCGGCCCCCGTGGCGGCGCGCCAGCACCTCGACGCGGGCGAGCAGCTCGGCGAACGAATAGGGCTTCGCGAGGTAGTCGTCGCCGCCGGCCCGCAGGCCCTTGACGCGATCGTCGACGGCGCCGAGCGCCGACAGGATCAAGGCCGGCACCGTGATGCCCTTGGCGCGCAGCGCACCGATCACCGAGAGGCCGTCGCGCTTGGGCAGCATGCGATCGACGATCAGCACGTCGTAGGACTCGTGCTCGGCGAGCGACAGGCCCTCCTCGCCGTCGGCCGCGTGATCGGCGACATGGCCGACTTCGCGCAGCGCCTTGACCAGATAGTCGGCGGCGTCCCGATCGTCCTCGATGACCAGCAGGCGCATGGTGGGGACCTTCCCGTCCGCCGGGGCCTCCCCGTCGCGGGGCATTGCCTCGGCCGACGACGGGACACGCAGGGTGGGCGACATGACTCGCCTCCGTCCGGAGAAGTAGCGACACGACGACGGAATGACAACCGGGGCCGCTGGAAACCCACGCGGGACCGGCTGTCCGGAAAAAAGGGGGACGGCGGCGGACCCGCCGTCCCCCTCCACCGACGATCCCGACGGGGCGAGGATATGCCGGGACCGCCCGTCGAATGAGAGGAACGGGCCGAAGCCCGTCCCGGTCGAGGCGGCGCCGCCAAGGGGCGAGGCGACCGGCGCCGCCGCGACGAGGTGGCGCGGTCAGCCGCGGCCCAGCGGCACCGCGACGAAGCGGGTGTTCTGGCCGGACTTGACGCGCATCAGGACGGTCTTCTTGCCGCCCGAGGTGGCCTCGGCGAGCGCCTTGCGGACATCCGCCGGAGAGGAGACGAGCGCGCCGCCGACATCCAGGATGACGTCGCCGGTCTTCAGCCGGTCGCCGGCGGCGCCGTCGGGATCGACGGCGGTCACCACCACGCCCTCGCTACCGCCGCCGGCGACCGAGCCGGCCGGCGCCAGGGTGAGGCCGAGCCGCGGCACCTTGGCGTCGCCGCCGCCCCGCGCCCCGCCACGGTCGTCGTCGCGGTCGGCGCGGGCGAGACGCTCGTTCGGCAGTTCGCCGAGCGTCATGGTCAGCGTCTCGGTCTTGCCGTTGCGGAAGACGCCGAGCTTCACGGTGGTGCCCGGCGCCATGGTGGAGATGGTGCGGGCGAGCGTGCGGGCGTCCTTCACCGGCTCGCCGTTGACCGCGACGATCACGTCGCCGGCCTTGATGCCGGCCTTCTGGGCCGGGCTACCGCTCTGCGGCTCGGCGACGAGCGCGCCTTCGGCATCCTTGAGGCCGAGGCTGTCGGCGATCTCGGCATTGACCGGCTGAATCTGCACCCCGATCCAGCCGCGGGTGACGGCGCCCTTGTCCTTGAGCTGGGCCACCACCGAGCGCACCGTCTCCGAGGGAATCGCGAAGGCGATGCCGACCGAGCCGCCCGACGGCGAGAAGATCGCCGTGTTGACGCCGATCACGTTGCCGTCGACGTCGAAGCTCGGGCCGCCCGAGTTGCCGCGGTTCACCGGCGCATCGATCTGGATGAAGTCGTCGTAGGGGCCGGCGCCGATGTCGCGGCCACGCGCCGACACGATGCCGGCCGTGACGGTACCGCCGAGGCCGAACGGATTGCCTACCGCCAGCACCCAGTCGCCGATGCGCGGCGCCTTGTCGGACAGCGCCACCGCCGGGAAGTCGGTACGGCCCTCCACCTTGATGAGCGCGAGATCGGTGCGCGGATCGGTGCCGATCACCTTGGCGGTGTAGGTCTTGCCGTCGTCGGTGGTGACCTGCACGGACTCCGCCTTGTCGACGACGTGGTTGTTGGTCACCGCAAAGCCATCCGGCGTGATGAAGAAGCCGGACCCCTGGCCGGTGGTGAACTGGCGCCGGCGCTGCTGCGGCCGGTCGGGCATGCCGTCGGGCTGGCCGAAGCGGCGGAAGAAGAACTCGAACGGCGAGCCGGGGGCGAACGGATCGTCCTCACCGCGAGTGCCGAGGCGTGGGGTCGGCTCGCCCACCTTCACCCGCACCGAGATGACGGCGGGCTTCACCTTGTCGACGATGTCGGCAAAGCCGGCCGGCCGCTGCACCGCCGCGGCGGTCTGCGCGTGGGCCGGGGACAACAGGGCCGCGCCGCTGCCGGCCGGGCCGAAATCCGGGTGGACGAAGAGGACGCCGGCGCCGAGCGCACCGACGGTCGCGAGCAGCGCCAGGCGCCGCGCCGAGACGATACCGCGCGCCGTCTGCTTCCAGGTTTCACTCTCGATCATGCAAGGCTCCATCGTGACGTTTCGGCGGCGCGAACCGCATCACCGTGGAGCGGAAGATGGGGGTGCGAGGATTACCGCGTCCTGACCGCCGGATTAAATCCTCGTAAGGTGAGCCGATCGAATTTTATTTTGCTCCCTCAATGGCTTGAGCATCACGCGGCTTGCTGCCGGCCTGCTGCCGGCCTGCAGCGCAGGCGCGCGCCGGGGGGCGGGGCTGCGCTTGGCCCGCCGGCGGCGCCGGGCTACACCGGAGCTGGACCCGCATCCGGATCGGCCGCGTGGCGGCCGACCGATCATCGCCGAACCCGCGCCCGAGACCTCGTCCATGACCCGAGCCGAGCCCGCCGCCGAGTCGACGCCCGCGTCCGCAACCCCTGCCCCCCACCCGCCGCGGGAAGCAGCGGCGGGCGCGGCACCGTGGCCGACGCCCGGAGCGCCGCCGCACGAGCCCGGCGTCATCAACGCCGTGGTCTACCGCAACGGCCGCCGCCTCGCCGATATCCCCATCGAGGATGCCGGCGCCTGGGCGGAGCGCGACGGCCATGTGGTGTGGATCGGCCTCTACGAGGCCAGCTCCGAGCTGCTGGCCCGGGTGCAGCGGCAGTTCCGGCTGCATCCCCTGGCCATCGAGGACGCCGTCAAGGCGCACCAGCAGCCCAAGCTGGAGCAGTACGGCGACACGCTGTTCGTGGTCGCCCGCACGGCCCAGATGGTGGACGGCCGCATCGCCTTCGGCGAGACGCACCTGTTCGTCGGCCGCGGCTACGTGGTCAGCGTGCGGCACGGGCCGTCGAGCTCCTATGCCGAGGTGCGTCAGCGCTGCGAAGCCTCGCCCGACATGCTGATCCAGGGCGAGGACTACATCCTCTACGCGGTGCTCGACTTCATCGTGGATAATTACGCGCCGGTGCTCGAGGCGATCACCGACGAGGTCGAGCAGATCGAGGACCGAGTGCTGGAGAACCGGCCCGACGGCGGCGATGCGGTCGGCCGGCTCTACGAGTTGCGCCGCGATCTCCTGCGGCTGCGCAACGCGGCCGGCCCGCTGGTCGATGTCTGCCAGCGGCTCGAGCACTCCAAGCTGACGGCGGTCGATCCCGATCTCCAGCCGCTGTTCCGCGACGTGACGGACCACATCCGCCGCGTCCAGGCAGAGATCGATACCTTGCGCGAGGTGCTGGCCTTCGCGTTCGAGGCCGGGCTGATGATCGGCCAGATGCAGCAGACGGTGATCACCCGCCGGCTCGCCGCCTGGGCCGCCATCCTGGCGGTGCCGACCGCGGTCGCCGGCATCTACGGCATGAACTTCCAGCACATGCCGGAGCTGCAATGGGAGTACGGCTACTACGTGGTGCTGGCCGGCATCCTCACGGTGTGCGGCTCGCTGTTCGCGTGGTTCCGTCGGGTCGGCTGGTTGTAGACATCGAGACCGCCGCACCGTCGCAAGCCGAGCCCGGTCTCGGCGCGCGCGAAGGCGTGCCCGCGGCCTACCGGCCCGACACCTCGGGAATCTCCTGCGCCCATGGCCGGGCGATGCGATCGGCGGCCACGAAGGCGGTCACCGCGTCGTGGTGGCTCAGCGTCAGATCGAGATCGTCCCAGCCGTTGAGCAGCTTGGTGCGGCGCACCGGATCGATCGTGAAAGGAGCGGTGAGGCGGCCGCTCGTCACCGTGCAGCTCTCCAGGTCCACCACGGCCGTGCCCTCCGTGGCGACCGCGGCCAGCAGCACCTCGATGTCGGCCTCCGCCACCTCGGCGGTGATCAGCCCGTTGTTGGCCGCATTGGCGGCGAAGATGTCGCCGAAGCTCGCCGCCACCACGGCACCGATGCCGAAGTCGACGAGCGCATAGACGGCCGCCTCGCGCGAGGAGCCGACCCCGAAGGCGCGGCGCGCCACGAGAACCTTGGCGCCGGCGTGCGCCGGATCGTTCAGCGGCATGCCGTCGACCGGCCGCCCCTCGGCATCGTGGCGCAGGTCGTGCAGCAGGAAGCCGCCATAACCCTGCTGCCTCGGCACCTTGAGGAAGCGCGCCGGCAAGAGCTGGTCGGTGTCGACATTGTCGCGCCGCAGCGCGACCGCGACACCCTCGACGCGGCGAACCGGGGTCATGGCGAGGTCTCCTTCGTGTCGCGCAGCAGCGGCCGCACGTCGGCGAGCCGGCCGGTCACCGCGGCGGCCGCCACCATGGCGGGCGACATCAGATGGGTGCGCGCGCCCTGCCCCTGGCGGCCCGGGAAGTTGCGGTTGGTAGTGGAGGCGCAGCGCTGGCCGGCCGCCACCACGTCACCGTTGATGCCGACGCACATCGAGCAGCCGGAGGCGACCCAGTCGAGCCCGGCGTCGACGAAGACGCGGTCGAGCCCTTCCTGCTCGGCCTGCTGCTTCACCAGCGAGGAGCCCGGCGAGACGATGCCCGGCACCCGCGCGCGGCGGCCCGCCAGGACGGCGGCGGCGGCGCGCAGATCCTCGATGCGGGCGTTGGTGCAGGAGCCGATGAACACCCGATTGATCGCCACCTCGGTGAGCCGCTGGCCGGCCGAGAGCCCCATATAGGCGAGCGCCTCGGCGACATGCGCGGCGCGACCTGTGTCGACCTCGGCCGCGGGGTCCGGAACGCGGCCGTCGATCGGCAGCGCGTCCTCGGGGCTGGTGCCCCAGGTCACCACCGGGGCGACGGACGCGGCATCGATCGTCACCTCCCGATCGAACGTGGCGTCTGCATCGCCGGCGAGCGCCGACCATGCCGCGACCGCCTCGTCGAAGGCGGCCCCCTGCGGGGCGAACGGACGGCCGCGCAGATACGCGAAGGTGGTCGCGTCGGGCGCCACCAGGCCGCAGCGGGCCCCGCATTCGATCGACATGTTGCAGATGGTGAGCCGGCCCTCCATCGACAGCGCCCGGATGGCCGAGCCGGCATACTCGATGGCATGGCCGTGGGCCCCGTTGGCGCCGACGCGAGCGATCACCGCCAGGATGATGTCCTTGGCGCCGACCCCGGGCGCCGGCCGTCCGTCGACGGTGACACGCATGCGCTTCGGCTTCTTCTGCCACAGCGTCTGGGTGGCCAGCACATGGGCGACATCGGACGCGCCGATGCCGAACGCAAACGCCCCGAAAGCCCCGTGCGTCGAGGTGTGGCTGTCGCCGCAGGCGATCAGCAGCCCCGGCAGCGTCAGCCCCTGCTCGGGACCGATCACATGGACGATGCCCTGGCGCCGGTCGTCGAGCCCGAACAGGCGAATGCCGTGGCGCGCCGTGTTGGCCGACAGATCGTCGATCATGCGGGCGATGCCGGGGTCGAGGATCGGCCCGGGTCGGCGGGTCGGCACGTAATGATCGGCGACCCCGATGGTGAGATCGGGCCGTGCCACCCGACCGCCGCGCCGGGCGAGCTGGCCGAAGGCATGAAACGAGCCTTCGTGGAGGAAATGGCGATCGACCCAGAGCAGCGATTCACCGTCGTCGCGGCGGACAACCTCGTGACTGCGCCACAGCTTGTCGAACAGAGTCTCGGGAGGTGGGGTCATCGGTCTGGCGGGCTCGGGTGGGGGTCACGATGTCGCACCGGCGTCGCCGCAGCGCGGCAGGTGCGGAGAAGTCACGACGGCCATATCAGATCCGGCAGTGTCGAAAGCGCGCAACGTCACCACGGATCGTATCGAGTTTCGCGGCCCATCGGATCACCTCCTGCGGCGCAGCATGATGCGAACTTTCCGCGCCTCGGACCATCTCACCTTGCACCGCATCACAGAGGATCGCCTCGCACGGATCGTATTGCCGAAATCGCATGAAATCAGATCGTGCGGCCATCGCCTGGGTGCGCCGCGAGCGAAATGGCGCACATTCGGGCAGCCGCGGCGCCTGACTGCCTCTCAGTTGACATTGTCTTCGATGCTCGATCAAGTATGGTCTTCAAAGAAGACAAAGCGACGATGTGACGCCATCCCGTCCGGTGTGCTCGTCACGTCGATCGCCGCAACGAGGAAACGTCCGCGATGAATGGCCATGCCGATGGCAAGGCGCGACAGATCTATCTGGTCCTGCGCGACCGGATCGTCAGCGGCGCGTTGCCATACGGCGACAAATTGCCGCCCGAGCCGGAGCTGGCCGAAGCCCACGGCGTCGCCCGCATCACGGTGCGTCGCGCCCTCGCCCAGCTCGCCGCCGAAGGGCTGGTGGAGCGCCGCCCCTCCTCCGGCACCCGGGTGATCCACCGGCGCGCCGCGCCGATCCTCACCGCCGACATCGCCAACGTGCTGGCCACTCTCGCCGAGATGGGCCGCAGCACCGGCCTGCGGCTCATGTCGTTCAGTTACGAGACGCCGCCCGACGCGGTCGCGGCGGCGCTCGGGCTCGAGGCCGGCGAGCGCACCCAGCGCTCGGTGCGGGTCCGCCTCGTCGACGGCGCGCCGTTCTCGTTTCTCACCACTCATGTGCCCGAGCGCATCGGTCTCACCTATTCGGAGGCCGAGCTGGCCACCACGCCGCTGCTGACGCTGCTCGATCGCTCCGGCGTCGAGGTGGCCCGCGCCACCCAGACCATCGCGGCCGCGCTCGCGGCGCCCGAGGTCGCTCGCGCGCTCGATGTCGATGTCGGGGCGCCGCTGATCGAGATGACCCGTGTGGTGTTCGATCAATCGGGCCAGGGCGTCGAGCATTTGCACGCGCTCTATAGGCCCGACCGCTACGCCTTCTGCATGGACCTGGTGCGGACCGGCGCCCGCGGCACACCGCACTGGTCGCCGGTCGGCCGTGTCATCGCCGGCCCGCACGATCATTCCGGCCGCACGCCCAAGACGAATCAGAAGCCGGCGCGTGCGCGACCGGCCGCCACCCGATCCCGGAGAGGAGCCGCCCGATGTTCGACCCGATGAAGCCCGATCGCCGCACCATCCTGAAGACCGGCGCCGCCGCGCTCGCCACCGGCGTGCTCGCCGCGCCGACGGTGCTGCGCGCCCAGCCGGCCGCCATCAAGGTGGGCGTGCTGCAACCCGTCACCGGCGCCCTCGCCCATGACGGCCAGCAGGGTCGCATCGGCGCCGAGCTGGCGATCCGCGACATCAACGCGGGCGGCGGCATCAAGTCGCTCGGCGGCGCCAGGCTGGAGATGGTGTTCGGCGACGCCAAGTCGACCCCCGAGGGCGGCACCCAGGAGGTGGAGCGGATGCAGGGCGAGGGCGTCGTCGCCGTGGTCGGCGGCTACGCATCGGCCATCTGCCTCGCCACCACCCAGGCGGCGGCCCGCTACGATCTGCCCTACGTGGTCGATGTCGGCGTCTCGGATCAGATCGTTCGGCGCGGCCTGAAGAACACCTTTCGCATCGCGCCCGGCTTCGGCACCTGCGCCACCCAGGCGCTCGACAATCTGGTGCGCATCAACGATGCCGCCGGCAAGCCGGCCCGCACCGTGGTGCTGATCCACGAGGACGGCCTGTTCGGCTCCGGGCTCGCCAAGCTGCTGCAAACCGAGCTGCCCAAGCGCGGCTTCGAGGTGCTGGAGACCATCGCGCACCCGACTCCGACCCGGGACATGTCCAACGTGGCGCTCCAGATCCGGGCCAAGAAGCCGGACCTCGTGATTCCGTCTTCCTATTATGGCGAGTATGTGCTGCTCGCCCGCACCATGCAGCAGCAGCGCATCCGGCCGAAGGCGATCTATGCGGTGCTCAACGGCGCCGCCTCCAACTTCCGCTTCGTGAAGGAGTTCCCCGAGGCCGCCAACCTGATGATGGACTGCAATCACTGGCACGACCCGCGCAACCCGAAAGCCATCGCGCTGCGCAAGGAGGTCGAGGCCCGCGGCGCCTTCTGGACCTACAACATCCCGCTCAACTACTCGGCCATGCTGTTCCTCGCCGACGCGCTGGAGCGGGCGAAGTCCACCGACCGCGCCGCAGTGATCGAGGCGCTCGCGGCGTCGACCTTCGACGGCCATATCATGCCCTACGGGCCGACCAAGTTCGTCGACGGCACCAACACCGGCGCCGCGCCCGTCAACCTCCAGGTTCAAGGCAACGACATCAAGGTGATCTATCCGGACACGTTCGCCGACGGCAAGCCGGTGTTCCCGATGCCGGCCTGATCGCCGCTGCAGCTCGGCCCCTCAGGCGCCGCGCGGCCGACGCTGTTTACCGTTCGCTCCCGCCGCGCGCGCGGCGGGGCGAGAGTTCATCTCGAACCCGGTCGCGCCCATGTTCTCGCCCGAGATCGTCGCCACCGCCGTGCTCAACGGCCTGCTCACCGGCGCCGTCTACGCCCTGGTGGCGCTCGGGCTGACGCTCGTCTACGGCGTGCTGCACATCATCAACTTCGCCCACGGGGCGCTGCTCACCGCCGCTATGTTCGCGGTGCTGGTCCTCAACCTGTGGCTCGGCCTCGATCCCTATGTGGCGATGGTGCCGCTGGTGCCGCTGTTCTTCGCCATCGGCTACGCGCTCCAGCGTTTCATCATCGGACCGGCCAGTCACGGCAACGACGCCAACATCCTGCTGGTCACGCTCGGCCTGTCGATCCTGATCGAGAACCTGCTGCTGGCGATCTTCCGCTCCGACACCCGCACCATCGACGTGCCCTATGCCTTCATGTCGATCGATCTCGACTTCGCGCTCCTGGCGCTGCCGCGGGTGATCGCCTTCGGAGTATCGGTCGTGGTCGCGGCCGCGCTGTGGGCGGTGCTGGCGCTCACCGATACCGGCAAGGCGATCCGCGCGGTGGCGAAGGAGAAGCTCGGCGCCGCGCTGGTCGGCATCGACGTCGCCCATGTGTATGCCGTCACCTTCGGGCTCGGCACCGCCTGCCTCGCCGTCGCCGCCTGCCTGCTGATGCCGACCTTCTACGTCAGCCCGCGGGCGGGCGGCGCCTTCGTGTTCGTCGCCTTCACCATCGTGGTGCTGGGCGGCATGGGGTCGATTCCCGGGGCGCTGATCGGCGGCCTGTTCATCGGCGTCGTCGAGAGCCTGAGCGGCCTCTATTTCGGCGAGAGCCTGGGACAGATCGGCATCTTCGCCATCTTCATCGCCATCCTGCTGTTCCGGCCGACCGGCCTGTTCGGAGCCCGGGCATGAGCCGCGTCGCCGCCTATCTCCCGATCGCGGCCGTCGTGGCGCTCGCCGCCGTCGTACCGCTGGTCGTCACCTCCAACACCGTGATCAACTTTCTCGTCTTCACCCTCATCGTCGCGGTGGCGGCGCAAGGCTGGAACCTGCTCGGCGGCTACGGCGGTCAATACTCGTTCGGCCATGCCGCCTTCTTCGGCACCGGCGCTTATGTGACCGCGCTGCTCCAGACGCAGGCCGGCTGGAACCCGTGGGCAACCGTCCTGCTCGGCATCGTGGCGGGCGCCGCCGTGGGTGCCGTGATCGGCTTCCTGTCGTTCCGCTCCGGCCTGCGCGGCTCCTACTTCGCGCTGATCACGCTCGCCTTCGCCGAGGTGTTCCGCATCGTCGCCAATGCGGCCGGGATCACCGGCGGGGCCGCCGGCGTGCTGATCCGGCTCGATGTGCGACCCGAGAACTTCCAGTTCGCAAGCCGCGGCACCTTCTTCTGGGTGGCGCTCGCGGTGGTGGCGATCGGCCTCGTCCTGACGCGAGCGATCGAGCGCTCGCGCTTCGGTGCCCATCTGGTCGCGGTGCGCGAGAACGAGGACGCGGCCCGCGCCCTCGGGGTCGATCCGCTGCGGGTCAAGCTCCTCGCCATCACGCTCTCGGCCGGCCTCACGGCGGCGAGCGGCGGTCTCTATGCCCAGTACTTCCTGTTCCTCGATGCCGGTATCGCCTACGGCGCCTGGATTTCGGTCGAGGCCCTGGTGGCGCCCATCATTGGCGGCATCGGCACGGTGTTCGGTCCCCTGGTCGGCGCCGTCGTGCTGCAAGGTCTCGGTCATCTCACCGGCCATCTGGCCGGCGAGATCCCCGGCGTCAGCCTGGTGGTGTTCGGGGCGCTGCTGATCCTCGCGGTCGCCTTCGCGCCGGACGGCGCGACCGGCATGGCCGGGCGCCTGTGGCGACGATGGCGTCGTCCAGCCACCACCACGGCCGCCACGCCGGCCACCAACACGACGACGGGAGGCGAGCGATGCTGACGGTCGAGCACGTCACCCGTCGGTTCGGCGGCCTCGTCGCCGTCGACGACGTGTCTCTTAACGTCGCGC
This sequence comes from Rhodoplanes sp. P11, assembly GCF_964266735.1. NCBI lineage: Bacteria > Pseudomonadati > Pseudomonadota > Alphaproteobacteria > Hyphomicrobiales > Nitrobacteraceae > Rhodoplanes > Rhodoplanes sp. P11. The sequence goes on along the minus strand of NZ_CAXWGY010000001.1, from coordinate 918,508 downwards.
CGGGCCGCATCACCGGGCTGATCGGCCCCAACGGGGCCGGCAAGACCACGCTGTTCGCGGTCATCGCCGGCTTCGTCGCGCCGTCCGCCGGCCGCGTGCTGCTGGAGGGCATCGACGTCACCGCCGAGCCGCCGCACCGGCGCGCCGTGCGCGGCATCGCCCGCACCTTCCAGGTGGTGCAGCCGTTCGCCGGGCTGACGGTGCGCGAGAACATCGCGGTCGGCGCCCATCTGCGCCATCGCGCTCGCGCCGAGGCGCTGTGCCGCGCCGAGGCGATCGCCGCCGAGGTCGGCCTGTCGGCCGCGCTCGACCAGCCGGCGGCGGGGCTGACGGTGGCCGGCCGCAAGCGGCTGGAGCTCGCCCGCGCGCTGGCCACCGAGCCGCGCCTTCTGCTGCTCGACGAGGTGCTGGCCGGCCTCAACCCGTCCGAGATCCGCGACATGATCCCGGTGGTGCACGGCCTGCGCGACCGCGGCATCACCATCCTGATGGTCGAGCACGTGATGCAGGCCGTGATGGCGCTGTCCGAGCACATCTACGTGCTGGCCGAGGGCCGGCTGATCGCCGAGGGCGCGCCCGAGACGGTCGCCCGCGATGCGCGGGTGATCGAAGCCTATCTGGGCCATGGCGCCGCCGCCCGGCTCGACCGCGCGAGGGCCGGCCATGGCTGAGACGTCGCCTCTCCTCGCCGTCACCGGCCTCGTCGCCGGCTACGGCGGCGCCCCGATCCTGCGCGGCATCGATCTCTCGGTCGGGCCCGGCGAGATCGTCGCCGTGCTCGGCGCCAACGGGGTCGGCAAGACGACGCTGAACAAGGTGCTCTCAGGGGTGCTGACGCCGAGCGCCGGCGAGATCCGCTTCGACGGCGAGCGGATCGACGGTGCGGCTGCACCGGCGATCGTGGCGGCGGGCCTCGTCCATGTCCCCGAGGGCCGCAAGATCTTCCCCGACCTCGACGTGCACGAGAACCTGGAGCTGGGCAGCTATCGGCGCGCCCGCGCCAACCGGGCCGCCAACCTGGCCCGCGTCTACGACATCTTCCCGCGCCTCGCCGAGCGACGCCGCCAGCGCGCCGGCACGCTCTCGGGCGGCGAGCAGCAGATGCTGGCGATCGGCCGCGGCCTGATGGCCGAGCCGAAGCTCCTCATCCTCGACGAGCCTTCGCTCGGCCTGTCGCCCCTGCTGGTCGAGCAGATGTTCACCCTGATCCGCCGCATCAACACCGATGGTCTCACCATCATGCTGGTCGAGCAGAACGTGGTGCAGTCGCTGGAGATCGCCGGCCGTGCCTTCGTGATGGAGAACGGCCGCTTCGTAATGGCGGGCGCCGCCCGCGACCTCGCCGCCGACCCGCAACTCGAGAAAGCCTATCTCGGCCTGTGACGGAGCCCCCCGTGCCGCACGCCTCGATCATATCGGACCACAGGTCTCGCCTCACGGAGAGCCGGCGCCATGGCTAGACCCTCGCTGCGCGACCGGCTGGCGCATCCGCCCATCGTGGTGGCGCCCGGCGTCTACGATGCCCTGACGGCGACGATCGCCGAACGGGCGGGCTTTCCGGCCCTCTACGTCTCGGGCGCCGCGATCGCCTACACGCGGCTCGGCCGTCCCGACATCGGCCTCGTGTCGATGACCGAGGTCGCCGCGACGGTGACGCTGATCCGCGACCGAGTCGACCTCCCGCTGGTGGTCGACGCCGACACCGGCTACGGCAACGCCCTCAACGTCGCCCGCACGGTGCGGCTGCTCGAGCGCGCCGGCGCCTCCGCGATCCAGCTGGAGGACCAAACCTTCCCCAAGCGGTGTGGCCACCTCGCCGACAAGACCATCGTGTCGGCCACCGAGATGGCGGGAAAGATCCGCGCCGCCGTCGATGCCCGCCGGTCGGCCGAGACCCTGATCATCGCCCGCACCGACGCCGTCGCGATCGACGGCATCGATCGGGCGATCGAGCGCGCGCAGCGCTATGCGGAGGCCGGCGCCGACCTGCTGTTCGTCGAGGCGCCGCGCTCGCGTGAGCAGCTCGGTCGCATCACGGCGGCACTCGGCGGCATGAAGCCGCTGATGGCCAACATGGTGGAAGGCGGCCAGACGCCACTCGCCGAGGCGAGCGAGCTTCAGGCGCTCGGCTTCCACCTCGTCATCTTCCCAGGCGCCATCGTGCGGGCGCTCGCCCGCGTCGCACAAGAGTTCTACGCGACGCTCGCCCGCGACGGATCGACGGCGGCGTTCCGCGATCGGATGTTCGACTTCGATGCCCTGAACGCACTGATCGGCACCCCCGAGATGCTGACGCTGGGGCGTCGCTACGAAGCCGGCCCCGGAGCTGGCGACGACGCCATGCAGCCCGATCACGAGGGGGCCGCGGCCACGACCAGCGAGGAGATCCGATGACGGCGCTCGACACCCTGAGCGACACGACGGTACCCGGCACGCCCGCGATGCCGCTCGCGCGCCCGCTCGATCCGGTGACGCTCGCGGTGCTGAAAGGCAGGCTGGAGCAGATCGTCGACGAGATGGACGCGACGCTCTACCGCTCGGCCTTCAACCCGATCATCGCCGAGGCGCGCGACGCCTGCCACGGGCTCTACCACGCCGAGACCGGCGCCACGCTGGTGCAGGGCGGCAAGGGCCTGCCGATCTTCGTCGGCGCCATGGCGTTCGCCGTCAAGGCGGTGATCGACAAGGTGGCCGAGGAGGCTGCCGCCGGGCGCGCGGCACTCGCACCCGGCGACGTGTTCCTGTTCAACGATCCCTATCTCGGCGGCACCCACCTCAACGACATGCGGCTGGTGCAGCCGCTGTTCCGCCAGGGCCGGCTGTTCTGCTGGCTCGCCTCGGTCGGCCACTGGCTCGACATCGGCGGCAACGTGCCGGGCGGCTTCAATGCCCGCGCCACCGAGAGCTTCCAGGAGGGCGTGCGCATCCCTCCCGTGCGGCTCGCCCGCGCCGGAGTGATCGACGAGGACATCGTCGCCATCCTGACGGCGAACTCGCGGGTGCCGGTGTCCAACCGCGGCGACCTCGCCGGCCAGCTCAACGCCCTCGATCTCGGCGAGAAGCGGCTGAACGCGCTGCTCGACGACTACGGCGAGGCGACCATCACGGCCGCCTTCGACGCCTTCACGGCGCGTGCCGAGGCGCTGATGCGCGACGCCGTCGCGGCATTGCCGGACGGAACCTTCTCGTTCGAGGACTTCCTCGACAACGACGGCATCGTCGACACGCCGCTGCGCATCGCGCTCGATCTTACGGTCTCGGGCGACCGCATGACACTCGACTTCTCGCGCTCGTCGCCGCCGTGCCGCGGGCCGCTCAACATCGCCCGCTCGACCGCGGTCGCCTGCTGCTACGTCGCCCTCAAGCACGTCTTCCCGGACGTGCCTGCCAATGCCGGCTGTCTGGCGCCGATCGACTTCGTCATTCCGGAGACGACGCTGCTCGGCGTCTCGGCGCCGAAGCCGGTCGGCGGCTACACCGAGACCATCCTGCGGGTGATCGGCGTGGTGTTCGGAGCGCTCGCCCGCGCCGTGCCGGAGCGCGCCACCGCCGGGCCGTTCGGCACCATCAACGCGCTGTCGCTCGCCGGCCACCGCGACGATGGCTCGCGCTTCGTGATGTTCTCGTTCTACGGCGGCGGGCTGGGCGGCAACCCGGAGAGCGACGGCCTCAACCACGCCAACAACCCGATCTCCACCGCCACCATTCCGCCGGTCGAGATTCTGGAGGCGGCCTATCCGGTGATGTTCACCCAGTGGGCGCTGCGGCCCGACAGCGCCGGCGCCGGCCGCCATCGCGGCGGACTCGGCGCCGTCTACGAGATCGAGGTGCTGGCGAAGGACGGTGCCGACGTGTTCCTGCTCGGCGAGCGCGGCCGCTTCGCGCCCTTCGGCGTCGGCGGCGGCCTGCCGGCGGCCCTCAACCGCTTCTCCTGGCAGACCGACGACGGCGAGGCATCGCCGCCCCTCGCCTCCAAGGTCACCGACGTGGCGATCCGCCAGGGCCGCCGGGTGCGGCTGGAGACACCGGGCGGTGGCGGCTTCGGCCAGCCGCACGAGCGGCCGCCGGCGCTCGTCGCCCGTGACGTACGGCTCGGCTACGTCGGCCGCGAGGCGGCCCGCGCTCTCTATGGCGTGGCGCTCACCGAGACAGGCGAGATCGACGCGGCGGCAACCGCCAAACTGCGTGAAGGAGCCGAAGCGTGAGCGTGCGTGCGAGCGGGGGATCGATCGTCGGCGTCGATGTCGGCGGCACCTTCACGGATCTGTTCTGCTTCGACGCGGCGAGTGCCACGTTCCGCACCGCCAAGGTGCCGTCCAACCGGGGCGACGAGGCGGTCGGCTTCCTGGCCGGGCTCGAATGCTTCGGCGCGGTCGGCGAGCTCGGCTCCATCGTGCACGGCACCACGGTCGGCACCAACGCACTCCTGGAGCGCAAGGGCGCCCGCGCCGGCCTGATCACCACGGCGGGCTTCCGCGACGTGCTGGAGATGCGCCGGCGCGACCGCCGCCACACCTGGGGCCTGTGGGGCGACTTCGTGCCGGTGATCGACCGCGATCTGAGGTTCGAGGTCAAGGAGCGGACGCTGGCCGACGGCACCGTGCGGGTGCCGGTCGATCCCGACGCGGTGCGGGCGGCCGCGCAAGCGCTGATCGCCCGCGGCGCCGAGGCAGTGGCGATCGTCTTCATCAATGCGTATGCCAACGATGCTAACGAGCGCGCCGCCCTGGAGGCCGTGCGGTCGGTCTGGCCCAACGACCACGTCGCCTGCTCGTCGCAGATCCTGCCCGAGATCCGCGAGTTCGAGCGCACCTCGACGACGGCGCTCAACGCCTATCTCCAGCCGGTGGTGGGCTCCTATCTGGCCAAGCTGGAGCGCGCCCTCGTCTCGTCTCGCTTCGGCGGGCCGTTCCACATCGTGCAGTCGAACGGCGGCGTGATGTCGACCGCGACGGCGCGCCGGCTGCCGGTGCGCACGGCCCTGTCGGGACCCGCCGCCGGCGTCATCGCCGCCGCCGCCATCGCGACGGCGGCGGGCTACCCGGACGTGATCACCGGAGATCTCGGCGGCACCTCGTTCGACGTCTCCCTGGTCACCGGCGGAGCCACCGCGCTCGCTGCCCAGACGACCATCGATTTCGGCCTGGTGGTGCGCACCCCGATGATCGAGATCACCACCATCGGGGCGGGCGGCGGCTCCATCGCCCATGTGGACAAGGGCGGGCTCCTCCAGGTCGGCCCGGAAAGCGCCGGCTCGCGCCCCGGTCCGGTGTGCTACGGCCACGGCAACGACCGGCCGACCCTGACCGACGCCAATGTGGTGCTCGGCCGCATCAATGCCGAGCGGCCGATCGGCGGCGCGCTGACGCGGCTCGACGTCGAAGCGGCGCGTGAGGCGATCCGACGCCATGTCGGCGAGCCGCTGGGGCTCGATCCAATGGCCGCCGCCGAGGCGATCGTGCGGATCGCCGACGCCCGCATGGCCGGCGCCATCCGGCTGGTGTCGATCGAGCGCGGCCACGATCCCGGCCGCTACGTCGCGGTGCCGTTCGGCGGCGGTGGCGCCCTGCATGTCTGTGCCCTGATCGACGATGTCGGGCTCAAGGGCGCCCTGGTGCCGCGCTTCCCCGGCGTCACCAGCGCGCTCGGCTGCGTGATCGCCGACATCCGCCACGACCAGGTGCGCACCCTCAACCTGACGCTGGACGGGCTCGACGCCGCCGCCCTCGATGCCCGCATGGTGGCCGAGGCCACCGAGGTGCGCGACGTGGTGGCCGGCGCCGGCCTGCCGGTCGAGCGCATCGACATCGTGTTCGCGCTCGACATGCACTATGTCGGCCAGACCCACACGGTCGAGGTGCCGGTCGCCGTCACCGTGCGCGACGGCGCCACCGGCGTGACCGAGGCGCTGGTGCGCGAGGCGTTCGAGCGCGCCTATCTCACGGCGTTCAGCCGGTTGCTGCCGGGGCTCGGCATCCGCATCGTGTCGCTGCGCACCACAGCGACCGGCCGCCGTCCGCACTTCGACCTGACGGCGCTCGCGCCGCCGGCCGACGCGAGCCTCGATGCGGCCCGGCGCGGTGCCCGTCCGGTGTGGTTCGCGGGGCGCTGGCACGACACCGCGGTGTGGTCGCGGCTCGACCTGCCGGTCGGCGCCGAGATCGCCGGCCCCGCCGTGCTGGAGCAGCCCGACGCCACCACGGTGGTGGACCCGGGGCTCGTCGCCCGCGTCGACCGCTTCGGCAATCTGATCATCGCGCGCGCCGGCTCGCACTGAGGATACTGCCATGGACCATGCCGTGCCGATCGCGCGCACCGCGCTCCTGATCGTCGACCTCCAGAACGACTTTCTGCATCCCGACGGCGCCTATGGCCGCGCCGGCCAAGGTGCGCCCGAGATCGCCGCTCTGCCCGAGCGGCTGAAGCCGCTCGCCGACCGCCTGCGCGCCGCCGGCGGCTGGATCATCTCGACACAGTTCACGCTGGTGCCGGCCAAGGGCGGCGAGCCGATCGTCTCGCCGCATCTGAAGACCCTGCGGCCGTTCCTGAAGACGGGCGACTTCCTGCCCGGAGGCTGGGGCCACCGGCTGGTCGACACGCTGGCGCCCGCCGACCTAGTGATCGAGAAGATCGCCTACTCGGCCTTCTATCAGACGCGACTCGAATGGGTGCTGCGCAAGTGCGGCATCGAGCGGCTGATCGTCGGCGGCATCGTCACCAATGGCGGCGTCGCCTCGACGGTGCGCGACGCCCATGTGCGCGACATCGACGTGACGGTGCTCTCCGACGGCTGTGCGGCGTTCTCGCCGGCGGTGCACGACACCGCCATCGCGGCGCTCGCGCCGGTCGCCCGCGTCACCACCGTGGCCGCGACGATCGCGGCCATCGAGAGCGCCTGAGCCGTCGCGGTTGTCGTGATCACGACCGCGCTCGTCGAGCAGTCGGCGACGGCCTCATCACCGCCGTGGTGCTCGGGCGGACCGCCGGCACCGCGACGGCGCAGTCGGCCGCCGTTGCGGCGGCCGACACGCCTGCGCCCTGACGCAGCGCCTGCGCCCGGACACGATGCTGCCGCTCAGCGCAACGATCCGCCGGCCGCGGCGAGCGCGCCGGCGAGCTCCGCCGCCAGCTCGGCCGCGTGCGCGTTGGACGGCGCCACGACGACGCCGGCGTCGCGCAGGATGCCGACCTGGCGAGCATAGCCCTGGCGATCCTGGTCGGTGCCGCACACCGACGCGATCACCACGGCGCCGCGCTCAGCCGCGGCCGGCAGCACGGCGACCAGATCGGTCGCCGGATCGTCGTGGGCGCCGTAGCCGATCACCACGTCGACGAGGACCACCCCGACCTCCGGGTCCGTAAAGGCGGCCCGCACCATGTCGTCGCGCAACGACGGGTCGATCATCGGGTGCGGACGCCCGACCGTGTACTCGTCGTCGCCGAGATCCAGGAGGCGGTGAGCCCCGGGCGCTTCCTTCGGCGTCGCGACGCCGGTCACCGGCGCGTTGGAGGAGACCGCGAGCCCGGCCCGGCGCAGCATCAGCTGAGCCTCGCCGCACAGCGTGCCGCCGCAGAACAGGCCGGCGATGCGCTGCCGTCCGGCCCCGACGGTCGCCGCCAGCGCCGCCACCGTGGGCCGATCGGACCACGGCAGTCGCCCGCCCCCGAGCGCGCGTTCGGCGGCGCTGCGCAGATCGGAAACCAGCACGGCGTTGGCGGGGAGCGCCATGTCGTCGACGCCGAGGAAGCAGACGGTGACCGGCTTGCGGCTCTCGCCGACGCGCTGGAGAACCCGCTTGGCCACCGACGGAGCCGGTGGCTTGGAGATGATCACGATCTGCTCGGTGCCCGGATCACGGTCGAGCGCATCGATCGCCATCAGCGTGGTGATGCCGCCGACCGCCTCCTTGAGATCGCGGCCACCGACCCCGATCGCATGGGACACGCCGGCGCCGCTGCGCCCGATCAGCGTCGAGACTTCCTGCAAGCCGGTGCCCGAGGCGCCGACGAGCCCGATGGAGCCGCGCGGCACCTCGTTAGCGAATGCCAGCGGCGTGCCGCCGATGATGGCGGTGCCGCAGTCCGGCCCCATCATCAGCAGGCCGCGCTGCTGCGCCTCCTGCTTGAGCGCCACCTCGTCGGCGAGCGGCACGTTGTCGCTGAACATGAGGACGTTGAGGCCGCGCCGGAGCGCCCGCCGCGCCTCTGCCGTCGCGAACTCGCCCGGCACCGAGATCAGCACCAGATTCGCACCGGGGAGCTGCTGCACGGCGGTGTCGAGCGTCTTCGGCAGCCACTCCGAGGCGCCCTGCCCGACCGACGGCGGCTTGTCGAGAAGACCCGCCGCCGACGACAGCGCGGTGGTGGCCGCCTCCTCGCTCTCGGCCCGGACCGCGAGCACGAGATCGTTCGGGCCGGCGTCCTCGCCGGTCGCACCCAGAAGGCCGGCGTCCCGCATCAACGCCTTGTTGGTCACCGAGCCGATCATCAGCGCGGCACCCTTCACCCCCGGCATGGCGCCGACGCTGCGCGAGATCCGCATCAGCGCGACCGAGTCCATGTAGAACCCGCGCCGCACCTCGTTGACGAGAATGGTCATGATTCAGAGAGCTCCGTGAACTTCGGCGAACCTCATCAGCGCCTGCTGGAAGCACTCCAGCGGCGGATTGACGATGCCGGCCCCGATCTGGCCGCGCCCGGGCTGCCGATTGGTGATGGCGGTGTTGATGACGGGGAGGATGCCGGTGGACAGTACCTTGCGGATATCGATCGCGGTCGGAACGCCGGCCATCGCCATGGTCGGCATCGTCCATTCCGGATTCGGCCCGACGGTGATCTCGCTCATGCTGCGCGTGTAGCCGATCGCATCCGACAGCGCGCCGGCGCCGACGAACCCCACCACCGCGGGTGACGCCGCCATGGCACAGCCGCCGAGACCGACGGTCTCGGTGATGCAGGAGTCGCCGATGTCGGGATTGCCGTCCGCCTCGGTGAAGCCGGCGAACAGCAGGCCGCGCGCCATCTGGGCCGGCCCGGTGAACCAGGCATCGCCGGTCGAGGAGAGGCGGATGCCGAAGTCGGTGCCGTTGCGCGCCATCGTGGTGACCACGGTGGCGTATGGGATTCCGTGCGCCGGCGCCGCCACCGCCTTGGCCATCGCCATCGCGATGTTGAGAAAGAACATGTCGTTGCCGGAGATGAAGCGCAGCATCCGCCCGAGATCCGCGGGCGCCACCTCGGCCAGATCGGCGGCGAGCTCACGCAGGATCAGCCCCGTGCAGGCGGCGTTGCGCATGTGCATCTCGTCGCCCATGGTCAGGCCGCGGGCGATCAGGCTCTTGAGCGGAACGCCGCCCCGCCGCCGCAACGCCGCCCCGACCGCGGGCCCGAACACGCCGGCGATCCACGCCAGGCGGTCGCGCACCTCCTGGTCGTTGCCGCCGAACCGCATGACGTTGCCCATGCCTTCGTTCACGGTGCAGAACGCGCGGTTGCCGAAGGCGCGGTTCTCCACCACCAGCACCACCATGCCGGGGGTGGTGATGCCGGTCATCGGGCCGACCCCGTCGTAGTGGTGGTTGGGCTCGAACCGCACGCCGCCGGAGGCCGCCACTGTCTCCGCCTCGGCGAGGTCCGATGCCCAGCCCTCGAACACCAGAGCGCCGGCCACGGCGCTCCGCATGGGGCCGCACATCCGCTCCCAAGAGATCGGCGGGCCGGCATGCAGAACGGTGCGCGGCGGCAGGTTGGGAATCGCATCCCTGGCCAGCATCACGTCGACCAGCACGGGGTCGGCCCCGAGCATGCGCCGATGCGCCTCTCGGTTCGCCGCTTCGATGCGTGAGGCGATGTCGGTCATCTCAGACTCCCAGCCGATCGAGCAAGCTGCCGAGCTTCATGCTCGACGCCGGCGGGGGCGACCAATCGACATGCACGACGGGAGACTTGCGGCTCTCCAGGTCCTGCGCGAAAGCGCGCAACCCGACATTGATCACCCGCACCTCGGTGTTGAGAAGCTTGTCGACTTCCATCTGGTCTCTCCGTCAGTGGCGGCGCCGCGCCGCGGCCAACCGCTCTCGATCGATCGAGACCCTACCCCAGGATGAACCGTGAAACAACAGAAATTCGAAATTCTACGATTGATGCTCTATCGACGGCATTGTAGTATCAAATGGCAGTCCCGATGATGGGACGAAAAGCCGACACCGCGGCCCGGGACCAACCAAGCGGACGCGGCAAGGCCGGTGGCGGAGAGCCGCCACCGGACCAAAGGAGTCTATGGAATGTCCAACCAGCTGCTGGAATCCCGAGTCGTCTGCGTTCCGATGAGTTCGCCCGGAGACGTCTCGCAAGTCGCCGCGCTCTTCGACCGCAAGGAGGTGGACCCGCGGCATGTCGTGGCGATCATGGAGCAGACCGAAGGCGACCCCTATGCCCGCGGCTACGCGACGCTGGCCATGGAGGTGCTTCTGTCGGAGCGACTCGGCCTCTCCCGCGCCGAGGTGTTCGCCAAGATCCCGATGATGATGATCGGCGGCGTAGGGGGCATCATGACGCCCCACATCTACCTGTTCATCAAGCAGCCCGCCACGACGCCCGCGCAAGGCACCGCCAAGCGCCTGGCGATCGGCGTCGCCAGCTCGCGCGAGCTCAAGCCCGAGGAGTACGGCACGATGATCGAGGTCGATCTCGTGGCCGAGACGGTGAAGCGCGCGATGGCGGACGCCGGAATCACCGATCCTGCCGACATCGAGTGCGTCGAGGTGAAATGCCCGGCGATGACGCCGGCCCGCATCGCCGACGCCGAAAGCCGCAACCAGAAGGTCGTCGCCATGAACCCGGCGGTCGCATCCTCGCTGGCGAAAGGCGCCTGCGCCCTCGGCATCGCCGTCGCCACCGGCGAGGTCGACCGCAGCAAGCTGCGGGACGGCGTCATCAATGTCGACAAGACCCTCTACTCGTCGGTGGCCTCCACCTCGGCGGGCGGCGAGCAGGTCGCCTGCCGCGTGATGGTGCTCGGCAACGTCAAGGGCGCGCCGGGGCGCCTGGTCGCGGCGCATGGCGTGATGCAGGACCAGCTCGACATCGCGGGCGCCCGTCAGGCGTTCGTGAACGCCGGCCTGTCGCTGAAGGACGGCATCCTCACCGAGGAGGACCGCAAGCGCGTCGCCGGCGTGCTGGTGAATGCGGGCGCCGACTACGTCACCAACGTCCGCGGCCGGCGGCACGTCCTCCACTCGGACTTCCTGGCGCCGTTCTGCGGCATTCAGGCCAAGGCCGTGGCACACGCCATCGTGGCGACGATCGTCGGCGACACCCAGTTCCTCGCCTCGGCCGGTGCCGAGCACCAGGGCCCGCCCGGCGCAAACCTGCTCTGCGTGATCGCCGAGGCCAAAGCGTAACGACCGAACGGACACAGACCGATGAGCAATGTCGAGAAGCACCTGCGGCTCACTCACGCAGGCGCCATGCGTATCCTCGAAGCCGCCGTGGCGAAGGCGGTCCAGATGGGCAAGCCCCAGTGCATCGCGGTCGTCGACGAGGGCGGCAACCTGCTCGCCTTCACCCGCATGGACGGCGGCAAGATCCTCAGCATCGAGTCGGCAATCCGGAAGGCCGCCACGGCGGCCTCCAGCCGCGGCCCCACCGGCGGCATCCAGGGCGACCTGGAGTTCAGGCTCGCCCACGCGACGTCCGGTCGGCTGGTGAACCTCAAGGGTGGACTCCCGATCATCGTCGATGGCATCACCATCGGCGGAATCGGATGCGGCTCCCAGACCGGCGAGGAGGATCTCGAGGTCACCAAGGCCGGGCTCGCCGCGATCGAGGGTGCTCAGACCTTCGGCTGACGCCGTGACCGCACCCGGCGATCTCGCACAACCGATCGCCGGCCTACGGCCGCGGCCCTCGGGCCGCGGCCGCAGCGCTCCAGCCAGTGGATACACCCGATGAAGCTCGCCATCTTCTGCGGCTCGAACCACGGACATTCCCGGATCTACAGCGAAGCCGCCGCCGCACTCGGCCGCGAACTCGCCGAGCAGGACATCACGCTCGTGTTCGGCGGCACCAGCCGTGGCCTCATGAAGATCGTCGCGGATGCGGCGTGCAGCCGGGGAGGCACCGTGCACGGCATCGTCCCGCAGGTGCTCGTCGACAAGGGCCAGCTGTACGACAAGCTGGCGGTGTCCGAGGTGGTGGCCTCGCGGGCGGACCGGAAGATCCGCATGGCTGCAGTCGCCGACGGCTTCATCGCCATGCCGGGTGGACTCGGCACCGTGGAGGAACTCGTCGAGATGTGGGTGAATGCACAGTTCGACGGCCACCGCAAGCCACTCGGCCTCTACAATATCGGCGGCTTCTACGACCGATTTCTCCAGTTCCTCGACACCATGGTGGCGGAAGGGTTTCTACCCTCCCAGCAGCGCAGCATGCTGATCGTCGCATCCGAGCCGAGGCTCCTCCTCGACAGCCTGCGGAATCATCGGCCGGTCCAGGTCTCCAAGTGGATGTGAGGCGGCTCGCCGTCACGCAAAACAATCCGGTGATGTGGCCATGGATATCGACAGGCCGGAGGTGATCGCCGAAGTCGCGCGCGCCTTCGCGCAATACGAGCGGGCTCTCGTCTCCAACGACGTGCAGACGCTCGGGGCTCTGTTCCTCGACGATGCGCGAACGATCCGCTACGGCGCCGGAGAGAACCTCTACGGCTTCGCCGAAATCGAGAGATACCGTCGTGCCCGGCCGTCCCACGGACTGGACCGCCGGCTGTCGCGGACGGTCATCACGACCTATGGCAATGATTTCGCCGTCGCGTCCACGTTGTTCGAGCGTGACGGAGACCCGGCGAAGATCGGCCGTCAGATGCAGAGCTGGGTGCGTCTCCCCCAAGGCTGGCGCATCGTCGCCGCCCATGTGAGCGTGATCGACCGGCCGGCGGACTGAACCCGCACACTCCGCGCCGGCCGACACCGGCACGCCGCCCCGCATTACACACGTGGTGGCAGCGGCGCGGCGCAACAGCTTGCTCCCGCTAGAGTGGAATCCGATCCAACTGGATCGGACTCCACTCTAGAAGTCCTTGTGTGATCGCATTTTCGACGGCGAACCGGCATCCACTTCGCCGGAAAATGCTCTAGCTCCGGCGCACGCAGGAGTACAGGGGCAGCAGCAGCGACGCCGCCAGCAGCGCCCAGCCCAGCGTGTAGCTCACCGGCCCTGTGCTGTCGGGGTTGCTCAGCAGGACAGCCGACGCGCACAGCGCCGCCAGCGCGGCGCTCATGCGGCTCTGCTCGTTCCAGCGCAACGGGTTCATGGTCAATGCTCCGATCGATCAGACGGCCAAGGCGGTGACCAGCCCCATCAGGGCAGCCGCCACCACGGCGACGACGAGCAGCTTCTTGATGATGGCGCCCTCCTGGCCGACGATTCCCGCCGTCGTGGTGCCGAGGAGAACCTTCGACGGCGAGAACATCGTCCCGATGGCGGCCCCGCTGGTCTGCGCCGCCAGGATGCTGGACACGCTCTTGCCGGTGAACTGCGCCATCGATTCCTGGAACTGTCCGAACAGGATGTTGGAGCTGACATTGCTCGACGACATGAAGGCTCCGAGGGTGCCGACCAGAGGTGCCAGCGCCGCATAATAGGCCCCGGTCGCGCCGGCCGTGCCACGCGCCAGCACCTCGATCTGCCCGCTGCCCGTCATCACCTTGCTCATCGTCAGCAGAAGCGCCACCGAAATCGCCGCCGGCACAGACTTGCAGGCGGTGTCACCGAGAATGCGGACGAGGCCGTCGCGACGGATCAGGCCCTTCGAGCCGAAATAGGCGCACGAGGCGGCGGCCGCGAGAACCAGGAAGAACCCGGAATGGGTGAGCCACGACACCGACCCGTAGACCGGCTGCGCCTTGTTGACGAATCCGTATGCCGTGCTGGTCTCCGGGAACGCGACGCTCATCTTCCAGGCGCCGAGCACGGCGTTCACTCCGGGCGTGAGCAGCACGAAAACCGATACGCCGACCAGGATGTAATAGGGCAGCAGCGCTTCGTGGATGGTCAACGGGCTCTTGTCGCTCGCCCCCTCCGGCACGTCCGCCAGCATGGGGCTGCCGTCCGCATAGGAGCGCGCGTAGCGCGGCAGCCGCCCGAGCGCAAACACCACGCCGAGCGCGAGGGTCGTCGGGATCACCACCGACAGCGTCGGCGTGATCTGCGTGAGCAAAAGCTGCCCACCCGCCTGGATCAGGCCCACCACGAGGACCGCCGGCCATCCGCGACGCAGGCCGGCGAAACGGGCGTACTGCCAGCATAGCAGGCTGCCGGCGATCACGCAGAGCAGCCCTGTCAGCAGTCCGGTCTTGAAGGCCGTCTCCCAATAGAGGGTTGCGTCGGCGATCAGGGTCGTCTGCTGGACGAGCGCCTCCCAGGCGAGCGCCAGCGTGCCGAACGTGTTGGCCCAGGCGTGCGCCATCAGCGGCACCAGCACGGCCCAGAACGGCTTCACGCCGATCCCGATGAGCAGCGGCGCCGTCACCGCGATCGGCACGCCGAACCCGGAGGGTCCCTGAAGGAAGCTGGAGAAGCACCAGCCCAACGCGATGACCTGGAGCAGCTTGTCGGGGATGAGGCGCGACAGCTCGCGCTGGATCGTCCCAAACCCGCCGACCTCCCGGCTGACCTCGTAGATCAGGATGGCGGGCACGATGACGGCGATGATCGACACGCTGTTCCACACGCCCTTGGCGACTTCGACTCCGACCCCTTGCGGCGTTGCGCCGTAGAGCCCGAACGCGACCACGATCGCGATCAGCGCCCCGGCAGCGGACGCCTGCACGGCCGACCATCGTCGCCAGACCAGAAGGTAGACGAGGAGGACGATGGACAGTGCGGCCCCTGACCAGGTGACGACATTCATAGGCAGGGACATCACAGACACCTCGCTGACCGTCGCTTCGAGCCGCCGTCGCCGAGAGCGAGCGCAGGCGACCAACGGCTCGGGCCGTCCGTGCCGGACGGCATCTCACGCTACTCCGCACAAGATGGCGATGCAATATATTTTCGAAATTATTGTTTTTGTAGGTTATAAGATCATTGGCTGCAAACCCCGACATCTCCATTCTCCGGATGTCCGTCACATCGACACCGCCTCGCGCGAAACGCGAACAGCCGGCCCGCAGGCCGGCTGTTCTCGTCTGGCGCCGAAAGGGAAGGCGAGGCACGTCGCTCGATCGTGTGCGCCGCCTGGAGCGGCCGAAGAACGAAGGCCCGCCCGTGCAGCCGGGCGGGCCTCGGTCGCCTCAATGGGCGGCTTTGCCGACGCTCGCCATGGCGGCGTTGGTGGTCGCGTCCTTGGCGTGATGGCGCAGGAGAAGCGGCCGCAGGATGAACAGCGCCGAGATCGCCGCGATGAAGTCCAGCGATGCGACGATGTACAGAACCGTGGCCCACGAGCCGGTCGCTTCCATGATCAGGTTGCCGACAGGAACGAACAGGGCGGCGAATCCTTTGGAGAGGAACAGGATGCCGTAGATCTTGCCGGCGTGCTTGGTGCCGAAGGCATCGCCCGTGATGGCACCGAACAGGCTGTAGACCTCGCCCCAGGCCAGGAACACGACGCCGGACAGGATGACGAACAGCCACGGATTGGAGCCGAAGGTCGCCAGCGCCAGAATGCCGATCGATTCGATCGAGAAGGCGATGAACATCGTCTTCTCGCGGCCGATCGTGTCGGACACCCAGCCGAAGAACGGCCGCGACAGGCCATTCATGAAGCGGTCGAGCATCAAGGCGAACGGCAAGGCCGCCATGCTGAAGAAGTACACGTTGACGTGGATGTCCTTCACGCCGAAGTCCTGCGCGATGAGGCTGAGCTGCGCCACCGCCATCAGGCCGCCCGTGATGGTGCAGGTAAACATCACCATCAGAACCCAGAGCACGGGAGTCCGGACGGCTTCAGCAAGCGTGTAGTCGCGCCGCGACTGGACCAGCTTGGTGGAGTAGCTGACCTGGTCCTTGCGCGGCGCCCGCAGGAAGAGCCCCGCCGCGACGATCACCAGCCCCTGGATGATCCCGAAGGTCAGGAAGGTCGCGCTGATTCCACTGCTCTGGATCATGTTGGCGATCGGCAGTGTCGTGATGATCGTGCCCGAGCCGTAACCCGCGGCGGACAGCCCGACGGCCAGGCCGCGGCGATCCGGGAACCATTTGAGCGCGTTGTTGACCGCGCAGGCGTTGATGCAGCTCGCCCCGATGCCGCCGATGGCGGCACCGATATAGAACCCGGTGAGCGACGACGCGAAGGAGTTCATGATCCAGGCGAGACCGGCCGCCGTGCCGCCCAGCATGGCGATCGGACGCGGACCGAAGCGGTCGATCCCGACGCCAACCACCGGCGTCACCCAGGTCTGGATGATCACGAATATCGTGAATGCCGTCTGAATCGAGGCCCGCGACCATCCGTAGGTCTTCTGGATCTCAGGAACGAACAAGGTCCAGGAGTACTGGACGTTGGCAACCGCGACCATGCAGGTAATACCGAGGGCGAGCTGGAGCCATCGATAGTTGCCGGCCGACGCCGACCCTGATCGGGGCGGCGTGAGTGTTTCGGTAGACACCTCATTCTCCATCGTTCGTGAAACAGCCGAGCTCGTTGATCGCATACTAAAACGATGATCGGCGCCGTCTAGCGTAATTTCGAATTTCCATGGCTTCTGCATGGTCCGGATGAATACTCACCCGACCGCGCGGCAACCGCAGCGTGACAGAGCTGAAGGCGGGTTGAGCGACGCGCATGACGCCTCGCGCGGCGCGATCGACGGATCGATGCAGGACGGGACGAAACGGTCTCGCCCGCGTGTCGGGCTCATCGGGCGTGGCCAGATCGAAGGCGTCGTTGAGCTTTCTCAGACGTGTTCCGGCAGGTGGAACTCGAACGCTGTTCCCGTACGTCGCACGGCTGGTGGAAACCCGGCGGCCCGCTCGCGTCGGCATCGCGTCCGGCGCGCCGCCGGATCACGTCAGCGGCAGCTCGCCCGCAGTCCGCTCATCACGCCGATAGCCATGTCGGTCCCGGAGGACGCTCCGATCGTCAGGACATCGCGCACAGCCGCCTCGATCGCCGGTATGGCTGCGTTGCAGATGGCGCAGAGCAGGCTGGACACCGCCTCGCCGGCCGCCCCGTCGGCCGCCGTCACCAGACCCGCGAGGCTGATGTCGTTGGTGGAGAACCGAGCGATGCGGACCACGGCCGCGCTGAACGCGGCGGCCTCCACCGGCAGCGGCCGGCGGGTCTGCAGCGCCGCGATGAAACCCAGCAGCAGGTCGTCTCCGGATGGAGTGAGCCCGGGGCCGAGGCCGATCAGCCGAGAGGCATGATCGACCGCCTCGGCGATCCGTCCGTCCCGATACGCGAGCACGAGACCGTCGCTCTCGTCCCCGATCCGTCGGCTGACCATGCGCGACAGCAGCGGGCCGCAGTGGTCTTCGAGCACCCCGCCCCGCATGCCGTGACGCAGCACGAAGCTGCCGGCGATCTCCAGCCCGGCCCGCATTCGGTCCGCATCGTGATGGAGCGCCGGAATGGTCGGCTGCCACGACGAGGCCCCGCCGACGCCGACCCGGAGCTTGCCGGCGATATCGAGAGTGCCGTCAGCAGCCGTGACCCTGTCGCCGACCACGATGCCCGCTGCGTGGAAATCGACATCGCCGAGGTTCAACGTGTTCGGTGCCCGGAGCTTGCGTCGCGATATCAGCGTGTAGAGATCAGGTCCATCGTCGAAGCGCAGGTTCAGCGCGCGATTGAACACGCTGTGCACCACCCCTGCGCGCCGTTTCGTTTCGACGGCGCGGATGAATCCGGCATCTCCCGATCGCGCTTGCATCGAGCTCTCGAAGCCGCTGCGTGCCGCCGAGGCAGGCTGCCTCGGCGAATAATTCGTTCGGACGAGAGACCCGCCGCCTCGCCGGCGGCGGGTCTCGTGAAAGTGCCGCCGCAGCGGCCTGGAACGCCGCCCGCCGTGACGGCCCACGGTCCGCGTCGTTAAACCTGCCCCCCCGGCGGCTCAGCCCACTCCGAGCCGCTGCGCCAATGTCGTGAGAGCCTGCTCGAAGCAGGCGAGTGGCGCCCGCGCGATGCCGGCCCCCACCTGGCCGACACCGGCGAGCCGATGCGCGATGCCGGTGTTGATGTAGGGAGTGATGCCGGTGCGGAGAACCTTGCGGATGTCGATCCCGGTCGGCACCCCGGCATAGTCGAGATTGGGCATCGACCAATCGGGATTCTGTGCGGCGGTGATCTCATACATCGATCGGGTGTACTGCGCGGCTTCGCTCGCCGAGCCGGCGCCGACGAAGCCGGCCACCGCGGTGGCGGACGCCATCGCGAAGCCGCCGAGCCCGACCACCTCGACAATGGCCGAGTCGCCCATGTCGGGGTTGGCGTCCTTCTCCGAATAGCCTGGAAAGTACATACCGACCGGCATCTCCACCGGCGCCGTGAACCACTGCCGGTCCGTACCGCTGACCTGAATGCCGAACTCGGTGCCGTTGCGGCTCATCGCCGTCACGATCGTCGAGCCGTCGACGCCGCGCGCCGGGTCGGTCATCGACTTCGCCATCGCCATCGCGATATTCAGGAAGAACTGATCGTTCTTGGCGACGAACTCCAGAACCCGGGCGAGCGCGCCGCCCGAGCCGTCGAGCGCGCGCGCCAGCGGCGGCGCGATCTCACGCAGGAACAGCGACGAGCAGGCGACGTTGCGCTGGTGCATCTCGTCGCCCATCGCGAGCCCGCGCGACACGATGCCCTTCAGGGGAATGCCGCCGCACTGCCGCAGCGCGGCCGACAGCGCCGGGCCGAGCTCGTCGGCGATCCAGCGCAGCCGGGCCAGCACCTCGGCGTCGTTTCCGCCGAACCGCAGCACCTTGCCCAGCCCTTCGTTGATGGTGCTGTAGGCACGATTGCCGAAGGCGCGGTTCTCGACGACGAGCACCGGCTGGCTGGGGGTGATCATGCCGGTCATGGGGCCGACGGCCCCGAAGTGATGGTTGGGCTGGAACCGGAACGCACCGGACGCCGCGGCTTCGGCGGCTTCATCGAGAGTCTTCGCCAGCCCCTCGAACACCGCAATCCCGCACACCGCCCCCTGCATGGGGCCGCACATCCGGCTCCATTCGATCGGCGGCCCCGCATGCAGGATGGTGCCGCGCTCCAAGCCCTCGATCACCTCTCCGGCGGGCTTCACATCGACCAGGACCGGGTCCGCCCGGAGAATCCGGCCGAGCACCTCTTTGTTCGCGGCTTCGATTTTATCCACCGCCGTCTCTCCTCTGTGCCAGCGACCCGGAGCTGCCCCTGGGGCGCGATCGCCCGACACTCTACAGAACATTGGAGGATTTTCAAGATATCGATCAAAATACTGATTTTCGAAATTTTGTTGATCCAGCAGTTTATCCGGGCTACTGGATCGCGACGGTCCGGCCGACCTCCGGACGCCTGACTCCGTGGAGGAACCCAGTGGGCAAAGACATTCCCGAAGCACTCGTCATCGCCGTCGGCGGCAACGCGATCCACCCGGAAGGCATCCGCGGGACCCCTCTCGAGCAGGTCGCGATCGCGACGGAGCTCGGCCGCTCGCTGCTGCCCGTCATGCAGCTCAACAACCGGCTGATCATCACCCACGGCAATGGTCCGGTGGTCGGCAAGATCCTGCTGCGCCAATCGCTCGCACGCCATCGGGTTGAGCCGATGTCACTCGACATCTGCGTGGCCCACAGCCAGGGCGGCATCGCCTATGTGCTGACCCAGGCGCTCGCCAACGTTCTGCGCGAGGCCGGCAATGATCGGCCGGTCGCCTCCCTGCTGACCCAGATCGAGGTCGACCCTGCCGATCCTGCCTTCCAGAACCCGTCGAAGCCGATCGGCTATTTCTACTCCGAGGAGGAGGCGGGCCAGCTGAGCGCCGAGCTCGGTTGGGACATGCGAGAGGACTCCGGGCGCGGGTGGCGCCATGTGGTGCCCTCGCCGATGCCCAAGCGCATTCTCGACGTGTCCCTAATCGACACGCTGGCGCAGAGCGGGGCCGTGGTGGTAACCGGAGGGGGTGGCGGCGTGCCGGTGGTGCGCTCCGCCGGGGGCGCCTACGCCGGCATCGACGCGGTGATCGACAAGGACCGCACCTCGGCGCTCCTCGCCAATGGGCTCGGAATCCGCGACCTGATGATCCTCACCGCGGTGCCGCGGGTGGCCGTGAACTTCGGCAAGCCGAACCAGCAGGCGCTCGACCGCGTATCGCTGTCGGAGATCCGCAAGCTGCATGCCGAAGGCCACTTCCCGCCGGGCAGCATGGGGCCGAAGATCGATGCCGCGATCCAGTTCCTCGAAGGCGGCGGCAGCCGGGTCATGATCGGGCGCCTGGAGGATGCGATCGCGGTCATCCAAGGGGACACCGGCACCCACATCGTGGCGGATGGAGCTTGACGTCGCACGCCTCGAGCCTGGCAGCGAGCGCCGATCGGTTCCGATCGGCGGCGCTGCGGCTGGGCTGCCGACTCGATTGCCGAATCGGCGTCGCGACCAGCGACGGTGCGGCGCCGCGGTCGATTCCGTCCTGATGATCATCGCCCGCATGTCTGGAATGTGACGGCGATGCGCGAGAAACCCGCACCATGGACATATTCGACTTGGCTGAAACGATGGCCGAGTGGCCGACGAAGGCCAAGTTATCGAAATTTCTGCCTTTCGCGGACAATGAAGTTGTGCGATAGTGCTTTCTCACGAGTCACGGGCGACGGTTCCAGCTGATGCGAGAAAGCCTACAGTTTGCCATCCCTGCCGTTCGCAGCGCCACGAAGGAGCCGAGCACGCTCGGCAACGAGGTGTTCGAGAAGCTCCGGCAGGACATCCTGAGCTCGCGGCTTCAACCCGGCACCAAGTTGCGGTTTCAGAGCTTGCGTGATGCCTACGGGGTCGGGCTCAGCCCGCTGCGGGAGGCGCTGTCACGCCTGGCGGAGAATCGCCTGGTGGTGGCCACGGGCCAGCGCGGTTTTCGCGTCGCCGCCGTCTCGGTGCACGACATCCTCGACATCGCGATGGTGCGCAAGCAGATCGAGAGCGTCGCCTTGCGCCTCTCGATCGAGAACGGCGACGATTCGTGGGAAGCCCGGATGGTCGCGGCGCATCACCGGATCATCCTGGCCGAGAAGGCCGGCAAGAAAGTCGACGAGGAGGAGTGGGAGCAGCGCCATCGCGACTTCCACTACGAGCTGGTGTCGTGCTGCAACTCGCCCTGCCTCCTTCATATTCATCAGCTGCTCTCCGACCTGTTCGACCGCTACCGCCGATTGTCCACCCGCAGCGGCGTGGGCGGGGCGCCACGCACCTTGATGCATCAGAAGATCGTCGACGCGGCGCTGAGCCGCAACGTCGAGGCCACCATCAAGCTGATGGCCGACCATATCGACGAGGCGACCAAGCTGATTGTCGAGGCGCTGTCGCGGCCTCCGGGCCGGGAGGCACGACGGAAGGTACCGGAACCGATTGCCGCGCCCAAGAAGCCGCGCCGGGCCGTCGGCTCCCGACGGGCCGCGATGGCGGATCGATGACCGGCGGCGCCGGGTGACGGCCGGCGCCAGCGTCGCCCGTCCCCGTCGCACGTTGCCGTCGTTCATCACCGCTGTCTTTCATCACCGCAAGCGTCCGCCGCCCCGCCCTCACTCCTCGATGCGCAGGCGAAACCGCTGGATCTTCCCGGTCGCGGTCTTCGGCAGCTCGTCGACGAAGTGGAACTCGCGCGGAAACTTGTAAGGCGCGAGCCGCGACTTGCAGTGGCGGGTGAGATCCTCGACCAGCGATTCGGTCGGCCGCACACCGTCGGCGAGCACGATCCACGCCTCGGGCTTGACCAACCCTTCCGGATCGACGCGTCCGACGACGGCGACCTCCAGCACCCCCGGATGCTCGATCAGCGTCGCCTCGATCTCGAACGGCGAGCACCAGATGCCACCGACCTTCAGCATGTCGTCGGAGCGGCCGCAGTAGTAGAAGAAGCCCTCGGCGTCGCGCTGATAGGTATCGCCGGTGTTGAGCCATGCCCCCATCATGGTGGCCGCCGTCTTCTCCGGATTGCGCCAGTAGCAGCGCGCCGTCGATGGCCCGGAGATCAGCAGCCGGCCCGGCTCACCCGCCGGCAGCGCGGCGCCGCTCTCGTCGACGATGATGGCGTCGTAGCCCTCGACCAGCCGCCCCGTCGAGCCGGGCCGATGCTCGCCCGCCCGGTTGGAGATGAAGATGTGCAGCGCCTCGGTGGAGCCGATCCCATCGAGGATGACAAGGCCGGTGCGCTCCCGCCAGCGCCGGAAGATATCGGCCGGCAGCGCCTCGCCGGCCGACACGCACAGTCGGATCGAGGACAGGTCCGGTGTCGCCTGATCGAGCGCCTGAAGCTGCGCCGCATAGAGCGTCGGCACGCCGAAATAGAGCGTCGGCTTGAATCGCTCGACGGTCGCGAAGGTCGATTCCGGCGTCGGCCGCGTGTCGAGCAACACCGCGGTGCCGCCGACCCAGAGCGGGAACGACATGCCGTTGCCGAGCCCATAGGCGAAGAACAGCTTGGCGGCCGAGAAGAAGACGTCGTCGGTCCGGATGCCGAGGGTGCGGACGCCGTACAGCTCGCTGGTCGCCACCAAGTCGCGATGACGGTGCACTGCGCCCTTGGGGCTGCCGGTCGAGCCCGACGAGTAGAGCCAAAAGCAATCGTCCTCGGCCGAGGCCGGTACTGCATCGAACACATCCGGGAGATCGGCGAGACGCGCCGAGAGCGTATCGGCATCGCCCTCCGTGCGCATCACCACGCCGGGCTGCCGATCCACCAGGCCGAGGGCCGCCTCGACCTCGCCGGCGAACTCCGGCGAGTACACCAGCGCGGCGCACTCGGAGTTCTCGATCATGTAGGCAAAGTCCTTGGCGCGCAGCAGCGTGTTCAGTGGCACCGGCACGATGCCGGCCTTGATGGCCCCCCAGAACACATGGAAGAAATCGACGGTGTCCTTGATCACCATGAGGATGCGATCGCCGCGCGCGAGCCCCAGCGAGACCAGCAGATGAGCGCAGCGGTTCACGCCGGCGGCAAGCTCGCCATAGGTGGTGTCGCCCGCCGTGGTCCGCACCGCGACCTTGTCGGCCCGCCCCTCCGCCAGATGGCGGTCGATGAACACCGTGGCGACGTTGAAGCCCGGTGGAAAAACCAGATCGCGGATGGCCCCCAGGCGGTCCTCGGTCACGAGACGATCCATGTACGTTCCCCTCTCGTTTGGCGGGACGGCTCGCCGACACGATCGTCGCCGACACGACCATCGTCGGCACATTCGTCGCCACCTCGATCGGCGGCCGACGTGCCGGCCCTGTCTCCGGGGGCACGAGACGGGGCGCGAGCGGTCCACTTGTTATAATTTGGTACCGTTATGCTTTTATTGGCTTCGCCATCGCGGCTGTCAAGCCGTCGGAGGCTGCGGCGGGCGGCCGCCCGGCTCTGCGGCGCGACGGCGGGTCGTCTGTTGGATGCGTTCGACGATGTCGGGCGGCGGCGTGCGCGCCTTCATGGCCTTGGCGTCGACGAATACCGAGACGAACTCACCCTCGAAGCAAAGAATGCCCTCCTGGACTCCGGCGACCACCAGGGTGATCGAGCGGTGCCCCAGCCGCTTCATGATCACCTCGCAGACGAGCGGATGGCGCGGCGTCACCGGCGCGCGGAAGTCCATCCGCATATGGACGAAGGGCGTGCCGAGGCCGCGGTCGATGTTCAGCTCGTACCAGTCGAAGCCGGCATGGTGCTTCCACCACGCCTCGATCGCCTCCAGACACCACGCCGGGATGCGCGCCGTGTAGGCGATCGCGGCCGGGTCGCAATCGCCGAAACGGACCGTGACGGTATGGACGAATGAGGTCGTCTGCTCGGCCTCGGTGAGCAGGTGCAGGCGCGGCGAGCGCTCGCCGCCGGTGTGATGCGCCGTCATGCGGCGCTCCGCGAAGCGGCAGCACCCCGCGAAGCGGCAGCACCCCGCGACGCCGCGCGAAGCAGCACGCACATGTCGATCGTCGCCGTTCTCATGCCGCGCTCTCCTCCTGTCCGGCCCACAGCTCGGCACCCAGCGCGACCGCCGCGGCGGCGCTCACGCGGCGCCGGTACTTCGGCGTCGCCACCGTGGTCTTGACGGCGTTGCAGCCCTTGCGCACCGCCTCGGCGAGCGGCCCGGCGATCTCCGCCCACGGCCGTCCCAGCATGGTGTCGAGGTCGGGCACCAGCACGGGCGCCGAGGCGATGCCGGTCAGTGCCACGCGCAGGCCCGCGAGCCCGTCGCCGGACCGCCGCAGCGACATGGCAATGCCGGCCAGCGGGAAGTCGATGGAGTCGCGGACCCGCACCTTGCGGTAGCCCGTCGACGCTCCGTCGGGCGGCGGAACCCGGATGGCGGTGACGACCTCGCCCGGCTCCAGTGCCAGATGAGTGCGTCCCTCCTCACGGAACAGATCGGCGAGCGGCAGATGCCGCGTGCCATCGCGTCCCGCCGTCTCGACCGTGGCGCCGAGCACCAGCAGGGCCGGCGCGACATCGCCCGCATAGACGGCGTAGCAACGCTCGCTCTTCTTCACGACGTGGCAGGTGTCGCCGCGCACCTTGAGGCAATAGCTGTTGGCGGCGCGCCACCATTCGCTCTGGTTGACGAACACGCAGCGGGTGTCCTGACACAGGTTGCCGCCGAGCGTCGCGGCCTCGCGGTGGGTCGGCCCGGCGACCGCAGCCGCGGCCTGTGCCAGCGCCGGCCAGCCGGCCCGCACGCGCGGATCATCGCCCAGTCGGGCGAGGTCCACGGTAGCGCCGAGCACGAGCCCGTCGGCACCAACGTCGATCCGATCGAGCCCGTTGATCGACGTGAGATCGACCAGCGCCGGCGGGGCGCCCATGCCTCGACGCAGATTGACCAGCAGATCGGTGCCGCCGGCGAGCGGCCGCCCGCCCGGCGTGGCGGAGAGCGTCGCCACGGCCTCGGCGAGCGAGGCCGGGCGGTGCAGACGAAACGGCGGCATCAGCGTCGTCATGACGCGGTCCTCTCCTTGGCCTCGATCAGATCGGCAACGCGCTCCGGCGTCAACGGCACCGCATGTGCCCGCACCCCGGCCGCATGATGCACGGCGTTCATCAGCGCGCCGATGCAGCCGGCCAGCGGCCCCTCGCTCGCCTCCTTGGCGCCGAATGGCCCGTTGGGATCGAGGCTCTCGACGATATGAACCTCGATGTCGGGGCTCTCGGCCATGGTCGGAACGCGATAGTCGACGAGGTTGGTAGCGAGGCCCCGCCCCTCGTCCCACCGCGTTTCCTCCGACAACGCTTGACCCATGCCCATCCACACGGCGCCGTGGATCTGTCCCTCGACAGCGAGCGGATTGAGCGCGCGGCCGACATCGGCCGCGACCCACACCTTGTGCACCGTCACCCGCGCGGTGACCGGATCGACCGAGCACTCCACCACCTGGGCTGCGTAGGAGAAGCCCATCGAGGCCCCGATGGCGCTGCCACGGATCGCCTTGTCGCCCTGGTATTCCTTCGGGCAGGTGAAGGTGCCCTTCACCGTGATGGTGCCGGTGTCGATCAGCGCCTCCTTGACCACATCCGAGAACGACAGCCCCAGATCCTGGCTGTGGGCGACCCGGAACGACTCGCCCAGGCACTCGATCTCCTCGGGCCGCGCCTCCAGCCGGCGGGCCGCCGCCGCCACCAGAATCGCCTTGAGGCTCTCGGCCGCCTGGATGGCCGCGTTGCCGACCATGAAGGTAACGCGCGACGAATAGCTGCCGTTGTCCTTCGGCGTCAGGGCGCTGTCGGTGCTCACCACGCGCAGTCGGCTCCAGTCGCAGCCGAGCACCTCGCCCACCACCTGGGTGACGATCGTGGAAGACCCCTGACCGATGTCGGAGGCGCCGGTCAGGATGGTGATGCCGCCATCGAAATCGAGCTTGAGATTGAGCACGGCATGCGGCTCGCCGGTCCAGTGCTTGGGGGTCGAGGTGCCGGAGACGAAATGCGAGCAGGCGAGCCCGAGGCCGCGCCCCGGCGGCATGCGGTCGCGCCGCTCACGCCAGCCGGACGCGGTCTCGACCCGGTCGAGACAATCTCCCAGGCCGTAGCTCATCACCTTCTGGCCCATCAGCGTGGTGGCCGGAGCCGTGAGCAGATTGGTCCGGCGAACCGCGAACGGATCGAGCCCCAGCTCCGCCGCCATCTCGTCGAGCAGCGCCTCGAAGGCGGCCCGCATGTCGACCGTTCCGTGGCCACGCATGGCGCCGCACGGCGGCAGATTGGTGTAGACGCGCCACCCGTCGTACTTCACCGCCGGCAGGTGATAGAGCCCGTGCAGCAGCGCGCCGGCGTACAGGATGGTGATGATCCCGTAGCCCGCATAGGCGCCGCCGCGCTGAGTGCACTCGGCCGCGCACGCGGTGATGCGCCCGTCGCGTGTCATCCCGATCTCGAGCGTGATGTCGGCCTGCGGACGGCCGCGATGCGTCAGGAACGTCTCTTCCCGCGAAAGCTGAAGCCGCACGGTGCCGCCCGCCTTGCGGGCCAGCAGCGCCGCGATGATCTCGAAGCCGAGCGCCTCGGTGCGCGCCCCGAAGCCGCCGCCGAGGAACGGCTTGACGACCCGGACGCAGGCGGTGTCCATCCCCAGGCACTGGGCCACGGTGAGGTGGACGTAATAGGGCACCTGCGTGGTGGAGTGCAGGGTCAGCCAGTCGCGCTCGGGATCGTACTCGGCGAGCGTGGCGTTCAGCTCCAGATGGGCGTGGTTGACCTCGGCGAAGGTGAACTTGCGCTTGCGCACCAGATCGGCGGCCGCGAGGCCGGCGGCGACATCGCCGAACTCGTTGTGAACCTCGCGCTCGACATTGTCGGGCTTGTTCTCGTGCAGCAGAGTGGCCCCGGGCGCCCGCGCCTTGGCACTCTCGAAATAGGCCGGCAGCGGCTCGATCTCGACCGCGATCAGAGCGAGCGCCTTGGCCGCGGTCTCCTCGTCGACGGCGGCCACCGCCGCCACCGGCTCGCCGCGGTAACGCACCTTGTCGCGCGCCAGCGGATATTCGTTGCGAGCGATCGGCAGCACCCCGAACGGCACGGCGCAGTCCGCCCCGGTCACCACCGCCACCACGCCCGGCAGGCGTTCCGCCGCCGTGGTGTCGATGCGCCGCAGAATGCCGTGCGGCACTGGGCTGCGCAGAATGCGGCCGACGAGCGCGCCGAGCGCCGGCAGATCGGCCGTGTACTTGGCCCGGCCCGTGACCTTCTCGACGCCGTCGACGAGCGGCGTCGGTCGTCCGATCCGCGGCGGTCGCGTCAGGGTGCTCATCGGGCCGCCTCCGCCTCGGCGGCCGGGCCGGCAGCGGCGCGCACCGATTCGACGATCTTCACATACCCGGTGCAGCGGCACAGATTGCCGGACAACGCCGCGCGGATGCGCTCTGGCGTTGGGTCCGGATCGCGGCGCAGCAGCGCCTCTGCCGCCATGATCATGCCCGGCGTGCAGAACCCGCACTGGGCCCCGAGCTTCTCGTGGAACGCCTGCTGGAGCCGGCTCATGCGGCCACTGCGCGCGAGCCCCTCGATGGTCTCCACCCGGCGGCCGGCGACCTGGTGAGCCAGGGTGGAGCAGGCGAGCCGCGGCCGGTCGTCCACCAGCACCGTGCAGACACCGCATTCGCCACCATCGCAACCCTGCTTGGTGCCGGTGAGACCGCACACCTCGCGCAGATAGTCGACCAGCAGCATGGTCTCGTCGACGAGATCCTGTCGCGCGCGTCCGTTGAGGGTGATCATCAGGATCGCCTTGACGCGCGGCGCGGCGCCGCCTTGGTCCTCATCTTGTGGGGCGAGCATCATGGCACCTCCTCCTCGGCCATCCGGCGCAGGCGGAAGCGCTGGATCTTGCCGGTCGCCGTCTTCGGCAGTTCGTCGACGAAATGGATGCGGCGCGGAAACTTGTAGGGCGCCAGCGTCGCGCGGCAGCATTGCGTCAGTGTCTCGGCCAACTCGTCGCCCGGGCGCACGCCGGCGCGCAGCACCACCCAAGCCTCCGGCTTGTCGAGCCCGACCGCATCGGGCACGCCGACGACGGCGGCCTCCAGCACGGCGGGATGCTCGACCAGGCAGCTCTCGATCTCGATCGGCGAGCACCAGATGCCGCCCACCTTCATCATGTCGTTGCTGCGACCGCAGTACTGGAACCAGCCTTCGCCGTCGCGCCGATAGGTGTCGCCGGTGTCGAGCCATTCGCCCAGCATGGTGGCGGCGGTCTTCTCCGGATCGTTCCAGTAGCACGCCGCGGTCGACCAGCCCTTCACCTGAAGGCGCCCGCTCTCGCCGGCCGGCACCTCACGGCCAGCGTCATCGACGATGCGCACGTCGTAGCCTGGCACCGGAATGCCGCTGAAGCCTGGTCGTGCATCGTGCGGCCGATTGGCGATGAAGATGTGCAGCGCCTCGGTGGAGCCGATACCATCGAGGATCACCGTGTCGGTGCGCTCCTTCCAGCGGCGGAACACCTCGGCAGGCAACGGCTCGCCGGCCGACACGCACAGGCGCAGCGAGGAGAGATCCGGGCTCGTGGTCTCCAACGCCTGGAGCTGGGCGGCGTAGAGCGTCGGCACGCCATGGAAGAGCGTCGGGCGGAACTTCTCGATCACCGCGAAGGTGTTCTCGGGTGTCGGCTTGACGTCGAGCAGCACCGTCGATGCACCGGCCCACAACGGCACCGTGTTGCTGTTGCCGAGACCATAAGCGAAGAACAGCTTCGACGCCGAGAAGCAGACATCGTCCTCACCGATGCCCAGCACCTCGCGCCCGAACCACTGGCTGGTGACCACCATGTCGCGGTGGCGATGCACCGCGGCCTTGGGACGCCCGGTGGAGCCGGAAGAGTACAGCCAGAAGCACGGCGCCGTCGCCGACGCCGGCACGGCATCGAGGTGATCGGCCGCAGCGGCGGCGAGCGGCACCAGCGTCCGCCCCTCGCCCTCCATGGGCAGCGCCACTGCGGGACCCGGCACCGCGGCCGCGATCGCCGGCACCACCTCGTCGGCGAATTCCGGGCTCCACACCATGGCGGCGCAGCCCGAATGCTCGATCATGCCGCGGTAGTCGTCTGTCCGCAGCATGGTGTTCAGCGGCACCGGCACGATGCCGGCCTTGATGGCGCCCCAGAACAGGAAGAAGAACTCGGGACAGTCCTTCACCACCATCAGGACACGATCGCCGGGCGCGACCCCGAGCGACCGCAGCGTGTTGCCGAAGCGGTTCACCCCCGCAGCCAGATCCGCATAGGTGACGGTGCGGCCCGAGACGGTGCGCAGCGCCACCTTGGCGCCCCGCCCCTCGTCGAGATGACGGTCGATGAACGGCACGGCGACGTTGAACCCGTCGCCGAACACGATGGCGGCAGGCGACACCGTCGGATCGACCGAGAGCGTCGGCGAGATCAGCGGCTTCACGAGTTCGGCTCCTCCCCCTCAGCATTGTCGTGGCACCATCGGACCCGCTTCACAGCCCGAGATGGCGAGCCAGCGCATCGTCGTCGGGCGCGAGCCCGGCGGTCGCTCCATCGAGCACGATGCGGCCCTTGACCATCACCAGGGCGCGATCACAGAGCGCCAGCAGATCTTTGACGTTCTTGTCGACCAGCAGCGTCGCGATGCCAGCCTCGCGAATGGTGCGGATCACCGCCCAGATTTCCTTGCGGATGAGCGGGGCCAGCCCCTCGGTGGCTTCATCCAGGATGATCAGATCCGGATTGGTCATCAGGGCGCGCCCGATGGTGATCATCTGCTGCTCGCCGCCGGAGAGCTGGTTGCCGAAATTGTTGCGCCGCTCGGCGAGCCGCGGAAAGGTCTCGAGCACGCGCTCGTAGGTCCAGACACGCCGGCCGTCGACACCAGGACGCGCCGCCATCACCAGGTTCTCGCGCACCGTGAGGTTCGGGAACACACCTCGACCTTCCGGCACCAAGGCGATGCCCTGGCGCGCGATGCGGTGAGGGGGCGCTGCCGTCATCGGCTGTCCGTTGATGCGCACCTCACCCCGGCTCGGCGACACCAGCCCGAGAATCGTGCGCAGCGTTGTCGTCTTGCCCATGCCGTTGCGGCCGAGCAGGCACACGGCCTCCCCACGGCCGACCGTCAGCGACACGCCGTGCAGGATGTGGCTGGAGCCGAGATGCGTGTGCAACCCGACCGCCTCGATGATCGGGGTCGCACTCATGCGGCGTGCTCCTCGCCCAGATAGGCGGCCTGAACGGCCGGGCTGGCCCGCACGGCCTCCACGCTCCCGGTCTCCAGCACGGCGCCGTTGACCATCACGGTGATGCGCTCGGCAATGGAGAACACCGCGTCCATGTCGTGCTCGATCAGGATCAGAGTGTGGTCCGTCGCGAGGCGCTTGAGCAGATCGACCACCCGGCGCGACTCTTCGATCCCCATCCCGGCCAGCGGCTCGTCGAGCAGCAGCAGATCAGGCCCGGTGGCCAGCGTCATGCCAATCTCGAGCTGCCGCTTCTCGCCGTGGCTCAGGGTGCCGGCCGCTGCTCCAGCGCGGGCTTCCAGTCCACACAGCGCCAGCGCACGCTCGGCGCGCTCACCGATCTCGCCGTAGCGGCTCGCCGGCTTCACCAGGTTCAGCCAGCCGGGCAGCCGCGCCTGTGCGCCCAACCGGCAGTTCTCCAGACAGGTGAGTTCGGGAAAGATGTTGGTCTTCTGATAACTGCGGCCGATGCCGAGATGCACGCGGGCATGCACCGGCAGCGCCGTGATGTCGCGTCCCTTGTAGAGGATCGTGCCCTCGCTCGGCGGCAGATCGCCCGACAACAGATTGATGGTGGTGGTCTTGCCGGCGCCGTTGGGTCCGAGGATCGCATGCACGACCCCAGCCTCGAAGGAGAGCGACACGGCCGAAACCGCACGCAGCCCCCCGAACCGCCGCGATAGCCCGCGCGTTTCGAGGATCGGCTCACGCATCGCCAGCCCCCTCGCGCGCAACCTCCGCACCTTTGCTCACGGCAGACTGCGCACCGGGTCTGCGCAGCCGCTGCAACCAGCGGAGCGCCCCGATCCGACCGGCGAGGCCGATCAGGCCGGACGGAAGGACCAGCACCACGGCGATGACGAAGAGGCCGACGAAGAGCTTCCAGTGGACGGTGAGATCGGCGAACCAGTCCTCCAGCAGCACCAGGGCGGCCGCACCGATGACCGGCCCCACCAGCGTCCCCATTCCGCCCAGAATGACGACGATCAGAACCGTGGCCGACTCGTGCCAGTTCACATGCGCCGGGCTGATGAATCCGCTCCGCACAACCTCGAGGAAGCCGGCCAGCCCGGCGAGCAGCCCAGCGATGACGAAGGCCGCGAGCTTGTAGCGCTGAACGTCGTGGCCGAGCGCCCGGGTACGGCCCTCGTTGATGCGGATGCCGCGCAGCACCTGCCCGAACGGTGCCTTCGACACCATGAACAGGGCCGCATAGACGAAAACCAGGCAGGCGAGCGCCACATAGTAGAACACCATGCGGTCGGCGAGATCGAGCAGGGTGACACTGCCAATCGCCAGCTCGGGCTTGGCCGCGAGGTTGACGCCATCGGCGCCACCCCAGAAGGCGACGTCGTGGAAGAAGAAGAACACCATCTGGCCGAGCGCCAGCGTGATCATGATGAGATAGATGCCGCTGGTGCGGACACTGATCCAGCCGATGACGAGCGCCGTGGCTCCGGCCGCGCCCAGTGCGGCGACGAGCAGCGTCGGCAGATCGACGATGCCGGCCTTGTTGACGAGCGCCGCCGTGACATAACCGGCAGTGCCCGAGAACGCGGCGTGCCCGAGCGTGACGAGGCCGGTGTAGCCGACCAGGAGATCGAGGCTCATGGCGAAGATCGCCAGCACCACGATCTTGGCGACCAGGCGAACATAGAAAGTATCCCCGACCAGCGGGAACAACGCAATGCCGAGACACAGCAACGCGAACAGGATTGGCAGCACGAGAGGTCGATTCGGCATCGCTCAGCGCCCCGCGAACAGGCCGTTGGGCCGCCACGCCAGGACCAGCGCCATCAGCGCATAGACGACGGCACCGCCCGCGCCCGGCAGCAGCACGGCCCCGAAGGTGTCGGCGAGGCCGATCAGCATCGCACCCCAGAAGGCGCCCATGATCGAGCCGACTCCCCCGATAACGACGACCACGAAGGAGACGATGAGAATCTCGTCGCCCATGCCCGGGTGCACCGACGACACCGGCGCGGCGATCATGCCGGCGAAGGCCGCCAGCCCGATGCCGAGCCCGAACACCACCATGAAGAGACGGTCGACATTCAAGCCCAGAACTTGCACCATCTCGCGGTTGGTTGCACTCGCACGGATCATCATGCCGAGCCGTGTGGTCTTGATCACCGCCGCGAGCACGACCGCGGCAGCCAGGCAGGCGACCGAAATGAACAGCCGGTAGATCGGATAGGACTGCGTCTCGGTGAGCACGACCGAGCCGGACAGGAGCGGCGGCACCGCCACGCCATGCACATCGTTGCCCCACAGGATGGCACGCAGCTCGCCGATCACCAGGATCAGACCGAACGTGAACAGCACTTGGTAGAGATGATCGCGATGGTACAGATGCGTGAATCCGATCCGCTCGACCACGAGGCCGAGCAGAACGCTGATCGGCACGCCGATCAGGATCGCCAGCGCGAAGCTTCCGGTGACGGTGCTCAGCCAGAACGCCAAGTAGGCACCGACCATGTAGAAGGCGCCGTGCGCGAGGTTGACGACGCCCATGATGCCGAACACGAGCGTGAGCCCGCTGGCGACCAGGAACAGCAGGAAGCCGTACTGGACCCCGTTCAGGATCTGGATCAGATAGGAGATGCTCGCATCCATGCCGAAGCTGCCGTCAGGTCCGATCGAAAGGAGGGCGGCGCACGTCGACGCCGCGGTCGAGGCCGAACCGCCCGGCCGCGTCACCGTGCACCACCGCCCGGCCGGGGTGTCGGTCGGGCGACGATCTCGGCGAGCGCCGGGCAGCATCGCGCCGCCGCCGACAGGAAAGCCGGCCGCCGGCGCGCCGCGTCAGGCCTTGCAGCCCGTCGCCGGGTCCTCGACGGCCTTGCCGGCAATTCCGATCACCACCTCCTCGCCATTGCGGACCTGGCGCAGGTAGACGTCCTGGATCGGGTTGTGCGATCGCGACAGGCGGAAGCGTCCGCGCGGGCTGTCGATCTCGGCACTCCGCATGGCCTCGATCAGTCCCTTCTTGGCACCGATGTCGCCACCGACGGCGGCGAGGCCCTGTGCGAGCAGCGAGGCCGAGTCATAGCCCTGGACCGCGAACACGTCAGCCTTCCGTCCGGTCGCTTCTTGGAAGGCGCTGCGGAACTTGACGTTCAGCGGATTGTCGAGCGCGTGCGCATAGTGGAGCGTGGTCTTGATGCCCTCGGCCGCCGCCCCGGCGCCGACGAGGACGCCGTCGGTGAGAAAGCCAGGGCCATAGAGCGGAATCTTGCCCTGCAATCCGGCCGCTGCGTAGTCCTTGATGAACTTCAGCGCGCCGCCGCCCGAGAAGAACGCATAGACGGCATCCGGCTTGAGCGCGGCGATCTCGGTGAGGTAGGCCTGGAACTCGTCCTTCGGGAAATCCGGCATAAACTCCTTGACGACGCGCCCACCGCCAGCCGTGAAAGACTCCTTGAATCCGCCCAGCATCTCCTTGCCGGCGGCGTAGTTCCACGAGATCAGCACCACGTCGCGGTGCCCGTCCTTGAGCATCACGTCACCGCAGGGATGGTTCGCCTGCCAGTTCGAGAACGACGTGCGGAAGACATTCGGCGCGCACAGCTCGCGGGTGATGCGGTTGGAGCCGGCGTTCGGCACGATGGTGAGAATGCCCTCCTCGCGGGCCACCTGCACCATCGCCTCGGCGACGCCCGAGTGAACGGTACCGACCAGCACGTCGACCTTGTCCTTGATGATGAGCTTGGCGGCGTTGTCCTTCGCCTTGGGCGGCGACGACTCGTCGTCGGCCCGAACGAACTCGACCTCGGCGCCTCCGAGCCGATCGCCGAACTCGGCGAGCCGGAGCCGAAAACCATCGGTGATGTTGTGGCCGAGCGCTGCGTAAGTGCCGCTGTAGGGCAGCATCAGGCCGACCTTGATGCGCCGCGGCGCTGCCCACACGGGGCGCGGCAGAACGCTCCCTGCGGCCCCTGCCGCCGCCACCGCGAGCAACTGGCGCCGGCTCAATCCGACATTCAAATCGGCCATGGGCTCCTCCTCATCATGGGTTCCCTCCAATCATTTGTTCTTGTCCCGTGACGGGCGTCGCCGACATGCATCCGGGATGCGCGCCGGAGCGATGACCGCCCGTGCTCGGCATTCCCAATCTCTCAATAGACGTAAAGAAGTACCGCAATGCTCCTATACCGTCAAGACGTCTTGACGACCAGCCGGCATGACGGCGCACAACACCTCCGGCCGACTACGCCCACGTCCCGACGGGTGGGCTTGAAGTAGATGCAAATCAGTACTATTAGGTGTGAATCACGGCTCGGACGATCCATCCCCCCGACGATCCAACCTGGTCAGCACGATGCCCCAGAAGAAAGCCGTCAGCGCGCCCAAAGCCGTCGGCGCGCCTGCCGAGATCGTCATCGACTCGGCCGACTCCACCGACCTCAAGTCGATCGTTCGCCTGGACGCCCTCACCACCGGCAACGCCAAGCCGAAATATTGGAAGCACCTGCTGGAGGGATCGCGCGCCCATCCGGATCAGCAGTTCTTTCTCGTCGCACGCAAGGGGACGAGCCTGACAGGCTTCATCGTCGGCGAGATCCGGGCCTGGGAATTCGGATCGCCGCCATGCGGCTGGGTGTTCGCCATCGCGGTCGACCCGGACCACCGGCTGGGCGCGGTCGGCAGTCGCCTGTTCGATGCCGTCTGCCAGCGGTTCCGCAAGGCCGGCGTCACCAAGGTCCGAACCATGATCGCCCGCGACTCGCAGCTGATCATGTCGTTCTTTCGCAGCCAGGGCATGATGGCCGGGCCCTTCATCGAACTCGAGAAGGATCTCGACGAATGAAGCTGCAAGTTGCGACGCGGCACGCCCTGTTCGCGGTGCTCGAACTGGCGGCGCAAGCGGATCGTCAGATCGCCGCTTCAGACATCGCCGAGAAGTACTCGATATCGCCCAACCATCTTGCCAAGGTGCTGCGCACGCTCGGCCGTGCCGGCATCGTCGAAGCCTCGCGCGGCGTCGGCGGCGGCTACCGATTCTGCGGCAATGCCAAGCGACTCAACCTGCTCGACATCATCGCGGTGTTCGAACCGATCGGACCGGCGGCCGGTGGACGGGAGGCCGGCGACGACACGCGCGAGGGTCGCGCCTTGCGGCTGGTCATGAACGAGATCGAGGACAGCACGCGCGCGACGCTGTCGTCCATCACCATCGACACCATGCTGAAGATCGTCCGCCGGACCACGCCCTCCACAGCCGGCGCACCGCTGCGGCGCGCCGTGGTGGCTCGCTCCGCCTAAGGTGCGAGCCGCCTAAATATACTGGCCGGCATCCACGCGCAGCACCTGCCCGGTGACGAAGGCCGCGTGGTCGGAGAGCAGGAACAACACCGCGGCCGCGATGTCGTCGACGCCCGGCAGCCGCCCGAGTTGACTCTCGTCGAGCGCCTTGCAGCGAATCTCCTCCGGCAACCGCATCGTCATCTCGGTCATCACCATGCCGGGGGCCACCGCATTGACAGTGACGCCCTTCGGCCCGAGCTCGCGAGCCGCCGTCTTGGTCAGCGCGACGAGTCCGGCCTTGGAGGCCGCGTAGTTCGCTTGGCCGAACTTGCCGCGCAGGCCGTTGATCGACACCAGGTTGACGATGCGGCCGCCGCCCGCCGCAATCATGCCGGGCGCCACGGCACGGATCAGGTTGAAGGCGCCGGTGAGGTTGACCTGCAACACCGACTGCCACTCCTCGTCGGTCATCCGGACGATCGAGCGGTCGCGGGTGATGCCGGCATTGTTGACGAGCAGCGAGACCGGGCCGCCGACCGCCGCGATGGCAGCCGCGACCGATGCGGAGTCGGCAACATCGACCGCGTGCAGGATGGCGCCCGGCGACACCTCGTCGCCGGCCCGGTCGAACACATGGACCACCGCTCCGCCCGCCACCAGGCCGTCGACGATCGCCCGCCCGATCCCGCGCACCCCGCCGGTGACGACCGCCGTCCGGCTCCGAAAGCTCCATGCTGGCTCGATCGCCATGCCCGCCCCTTGACATATCGGCTTTACGGCATTTAGGTACTCTAATGTGCTTATTGGGTCAAGGCATGCAGCGGGGATGTGTGACGTGAGCAGCAGCACCACGGTTCGGCCGATCACGGCGGCCGATGTCGAGGCGGTGATCGCGCTGGACCAGCAGGTGTCCGGTCGATCGCGTCGCGGCTTCTATCAGAAACGGTTCGCCGCCTTCCAACGCGATCCATCCGCCTTTGTCTGGCTGGTCGCCGTGCAGGGCGACACGCTTGCCGGCTTCGTCTCGGCGCATGTTCTCGACGGCGAGTTCGGCGAGACCGCACGCACGGCCGTCGTCGACGCCATCGGCACCCACCCCGACCATCGTGGCCAAGGGCTCGGCCACACCCTGATGGCGGCGCTGGAGGGCGCGCTGCGGCCGCGCAACGTCAAGGCCATGCGATCCGAAGCGGATTGGACCGAGCAGGACCTCGTGCGCTTCTTCGCCAAGGCCGGCTTCCAGCTGGCACCGCAGATCGTTCTTCAGTGCGCCTGTCATCAGGCGCCGAGCCAGTGAGGGCAGCCCCGATGTCCACCGTCGAAACTGATTTCAGTGATCCATCCGGCGACGATATCGAAGCCCTTGCGCGCGATCGCATTCCGGTCCGCTCGATGACCGAGAACGACCTGCCCCACATCGTGGCGATCGATCGCAAGCTCGACACGGCACGCCGCGACCGCACCGCATACTACCGCCGCAAGCTCTCGGAGATGCTCACCGAGAGTGGTGTGCGCGTCTCCCTGGTGGCGGAGATCGATGGCCAGTTCGCCGGCTTCGTGATGGCGCGCGTCGACTACGGCGACTATGGCCGAACTGCTCCCTCCGCCGTGCTCGACACCATCGGCGTCTCGCCCGCCTTCCAGCACCGGCGCGTCGGCGCGGCACTCGTCAGCCAGCTCCTGCTCAACCTGCGCTCGCTGAACGTCGAGACCGTGTATACCCGGGTCGGCTGGAACGACTTCGACCTGCTCGCCTTTCTCGAGCGGAGCGGCTTCTCGCCGGCGCAACGGCTGAGCTTCCACCGACCGCTGTGACCCGGCGGCACGGCGCGCCGTGCCGCCCGTCCGAACCGCGAGCCCGGGCTCCCGATCCCCCTCTCCGGGGCCCGGGGCCCGGGCTTTCGCGTGAAGAGGCACCTCGCTCGGCGCAAGCCTCCGGGTGCGCACTCTCCAGTGCTCAAGCCGCGGTGTGATGACCTGACCTCGGTCCGACAAACAGGCACGCCGGCCGCGGTGACCCGCGACCGGCGTTTCGAAAAGCCATCATCCTTGCGAGATCGAGCACGGCGGCCGGAAGCCGCCGTGTCGCCCCGATTTTAGGCCGCCAACTCCTCGAGATGCGCGAGCTTCTGGTGGCGGAAGGCCCCCCACAGCGCGGCCCCGATGGCACCGGCGTAGATCGAGTCCGGATGACTGGTGGCGACGAGCGACACCTTCTCCTGCACCAGCGCCTCGTTGAGCGCCGAGACCAGGCCGACGTCGAGGGCGAGCCCCCCGGTCATCTGCACCACGCCCTCGTTGGCCCCGATCGACTTCAGCAGCTTCGCCAGCCGCACCGCCATGGAGACGTGAATCCCCTTGAGGATGTTCGAGGCGGTGATGCCACGCGACACCATGTTGATGACGTCGGTCTCGGCCAGAACGGCACAGATCGACGACACCTTCTCGGGGTTGTCGGCCTTCTGCGACAGGGTGCCGATCTCGTCTTGGGCGATGCCGAGATAACGCGCGATGTTCTCCAGGAACTGGCCGGACCCCGACGCGCACTGGCTCGTCATCTTGTAGGTGAGCACGCGGCCGCCCGCATCGACCTTGATGGCGCGACCATTGAGGGCGCCGATATCGAGCACTGCCCGTGCCTCGGGGTTGAGATAGACGGCGCCACGCCCGTGCGTCGTCATCGAATAGAAGTGGCCAGTGGCGAAGCCGAGATTTTCGGCGTCGCCGGTGGAGGCCGTGTAGGCGACATCGCGACGCGCGAGGCCGACTCGCGCCAGCATGCCGTCATGGGCCTCGGCCGCGAGCTGGAACGGGTCGCGATTGCGGATGCGCGCCGTCTCCTTGTCGAGCCATTCGATGCGCTCTCCATCGACCTTGAACAGCACCGCCTTGACGCAACCCGAGCCGATGTCGATGCCGGCCGTGACGATCTCGCTCATCTGTCTCCTCCGATCGCGGCGTCAGTTCACCACGGCGCGAACCGCGAAGGTCGCTCCACCGAGGGCACCCGTGTAGATGGAATCCGGATCGATGTTGATCTGGACGTCGCCGTAGTTCTCCTTGATCAGCTTGCGCAGCTCGCGCACCGCCGCCTCGTTCTTGGCGACGCCACCCGTGAAGGTGAACTGGTCCTTCACCCCGCCGGCGCGCGACAGGATCGACATGGCGCGCAGGATGATGGCGCGGTGCAGGCCCGCCAGGATATCCTCGCGCTTCTCGCCGAGCGCCAACCGATCGCGCAGCTCGGCGCCGGCGAACACCGTGCAAGTCGAGTTGATGCGCACCTGCTTGGTCGACGCCATGGCGAGCGGGCCGAGCTCGTGCAGGCCCATGTTCATCTCGTCGGCGATGTAGCCGAGATAGCGCCCGCAGCCGGCGGCGCAACGGTCGTTCATCTGAAAATTCTCGACGATGCCGGCGGGATCGACCTGAATCCCCTTGGTATCCTGCCCGCCGATGTCGAGCACCGTGCGGGTGCCGGGATACATCATGTGGGCGCCGAGCCCGTGGCAGAGAATCTCCGAGCGAATGTGCTCCTTCGGGAACGGCAGGCGGACGCGGCCGTAGCCGGTGCCGACCACATAGGTCTCCTCCAGCGGCACGGCGAGCGCATCGCGCACCGGCTTGGCGATCAGGCTCGTCTCCATCGCGCCCTTCTCCAGCGCCCGGATGAACTTGCCCTCCATGTCGCCGGCCGGCGGCCGGTTCTCCACCTCGATGATCGACTTGTCGTACACGTTGAGGACGAGATCGAACGGCAGGCCGGCATCGCGGCACACCGTCTCGCCGATATGCATGAAGTCCGAACCGGCGAGATCGCGGAAGAAGTCCGACTTGCGCCGGGCCCCGACGGCGAACAAACCCGACGAGTGCTCGCGCAGGCGCCGGAACACCTCCGCCAGCACGCCGAGCACCGCCTTCTCGCGGCCCGCAAAGCGCGGGCCACGCACGTTCTCACCGCAGGTGCGCTCCAGGTCGTCGAGCTGCTCCAGGAACTGGACGTGGCGGAAATTGCGCTCGAGGTCCGACAGGATGTGATCGACCCGCCCGGCGACCTCGGGCACCGCCGCGAGGCTGCGCCGGAACAGCGTCAGGCGGGTATCGATCAACGCCTCCTGCTTGGAGACCTTGGCGGCGGTGTCGTAGTTCGAGCGAGAGTTGGTTATGCCGCGGCCGAGAACCTGCTGGTTCTCGTCCATCACCACCGCCTTGGTGGTGGTGGAGCCGAGATCGATGCCGATGAAGCAGCGCATGGTGGTCCTCCTCACGCGGCCTTGGAGGCGCCGCGGCGCTTCTGCTCGATCATCTGGAAGTAGCTTTCGAGCCGGTTCTTGACGTTCGCGGCCGAGAAGTATCGCGGATCGACCAGGTCGGTCTCGATGAACGCGCCCGGCTTGCCGGTGCGCCGCTCGACCTCCTTCATGATCATCAGCTGGCCGGCCGAGAAGCTGTTGCAGCTCTTGATCGAGTTGATCAGCAGGCCGTCGGCCTGGAACTCCTCGACATACTTGGCCAGGATGTCGACCCGCGTCGGCAGGTTGCGGTTGGTGTAGCAGCCGAGGCAGTAGTCGGCGAGGCTCTCCAGCGGATGGTCCGGATCGTGGCGGAAGCCGAGGTCGTACATGCCGCCGACCTTGGTGTAGCTCGACGCCACCACGACCGCGCCCTCGTCGTAGAACATCTTCCAGAACTCGCGGAAGCTGGTCCAGTTCGGCGGGCCTTCGACGACGAGCCGATACTTCTGATCGTCGAAGCTGGCGCCGTCCGGCGTCACCGGCCCGCGACCGGCATCGATGCGCGCCTGGATCTCCTGGCGCAGCATCTCGTAATAGGTCACCGCCTCGGGCGTCCCACGGAACGCTGTGAAGATCGGCCCGATGTAGTAGACGCCGCCGAAATAGGCGTCGATCGGCGACGGCGTCCGCTTGCCCTGCTCCAGCACCCAGACGAGATCGTCCTCGGCCTTGGCGGAGTTGCGCAGCACCTCGCGCAGACGGTCGATGTCGAACTTGACGCCCGACACCGCCTCGAGCCCTGGAATCACCACCTCGCGGAGCTGCCGAACGATGTAGTCGCGCATATTGTGGGTGGCATGACCGTCACCCTCGTAGGGCACATGCAGCATGAGGGTCGGGCACTTGTACTGCTCGCGCAGCAGCTCGAACCACTTCATGAAGGTGTAGCAGCCCGTATAGGACAGGAGCAGCACGTCGGGCTCGGGGAACGGCTTGCCGTTCGGCGCGATGTTGCCCTTTCCCATCATGCCGATATCGGCCTTCACATAGGTGCAGACGTCCTCGGAATGACCGGACTTCTCGGCCTCCATGATGTAGCTGCCGGAGAGGCGGCGCATGCCGTTCTGAATGGCATTGATCTCGGGGAGATTGTTGACGATCCCGAAGCAGAGCAACAGCTCGTTGAGATTGCCGGGCACGAAGGTCGAGGCCACCTTGCGTCCGCTCTCGTGCTTGCTGGTGATCGCGTCGTAGTTGCGCGCGATCATCTCCTTCTGAAGGAGCATCGACGGCTCTTTGACGACCTCGGTCATGGCTCAGCTCCACAGCTTGATGGAATCGGCGAAGGTGCCAGCCTGCTCGCGAATGGGCTGCATCTGGCCGGAGTTCTCGGCATACTTGAACGAGATGTGGGGAATGCCGGCCTCGCCGAGACGGCGACAGATCATCGGCCGATCGAGCAGCGCCGGATCGCAGAAGCTCGGGGTGGCGTAGACCACGCCTTCGGCCCGCGCCTTCTTCACCTGCTCGATGTGATAGCGGCCCTTGTCCTCCTCGCGCGGGACGTACTTGCACGAGGTCTCGACCGAGCTGCGCAGATAGGCGAGCGACAGCGCTTCGAGCGGATCGCCCTCCACCGGAATGTCGGCGGTGATGAAGCGGTTGACCAGCGAGTAGTCGTCCTCGACGACGTAGCAGCCGGCCATCTCGATCGACTTGATGAGATTGAGCGGCGGCTGCTCGCAGAACGAGCCGTAGACCGCGATGCGGACATTGTCGCGCTTGGGCCGGTCTTCCGCCTCGGCGGCGGCGAGGTAGTCGGCCAGCATGACATTGTGCTCGGCGACGTCCATCATCAGGCCGGCACGCATCAGCAGATAGACCTCCGAGTTCGGCGCCTTCCAGGGAAACCGCGCCCGGAAGGCGTAGACCTCGCGCACCAGTCGGCGGTTCTCGTTGTAGAGGGCGATGGAGGCGCGGATCGCCTCGTCGGTGACCTCGCGCCCCGTCAGCGCGGCGAGACCGTCCCGCAGCTCGCGCAGCTCCTCGACATAGTAGCGGCCGCCGATCTCCGGATCGAAGTTCTGCGGCGTGTCGAAGAACTTCGACCACACGTTCGGGAACATCAGCTTCCACATCCCCGACAGGTTGCGGATGACATCGCACACGAACGGGAAGATCATGCCGTCGACGAAGTCGAGCCGGCCGGTGACACCGAGCTCGATGGTCGAGCGCGGAATGCGGCAGATGTAGCTCTGGTAGTAGGCGTCGCCGTGGATCACCTCCATGCGGTCGCCACCGCCGAACAGGCCGAGCGGCAGGCAACCGGCCGCGTGGATCAGCTCCAGCGGCACGTACACAGGCATGAAGCCGACGACCTTGCGACCGGGCGCCGCCGCCTTCCAGGCGCGCGCCTCCTTGAAGTCGAGATCCTCGAACAGCGTCTGGCAACGCGAGACGATTTCAGCAGTGGACGGCATGGCTCAGCGGCCCTCCCATTTGGCCGGACGCTTCTCCAGGAAGGCAGTCAAGCCTTCCACGGCGTCGTGG
This sequence comes from Rhodoplanes sp. P11, assembly GCF_964266735.1. NCBI lineage: Bacteria > Pseudomonadati > Pseudomonadota > Alphaproteobacteria > Hyphomicrobiales > Nitrobacteraceae > Rhodoplanes > Rhodoplanes sp. P11. The sequence goes on along the minus strand of NZ_CAXWGY010000001.1, from coordinate 876,138 downwards.
GTCGACATCAGACCGGCGAGATATTGCGTCTCCACCGCGGCGAGCTTGGTGCGCAGCCGCTCGACGAGGTCGAAGCGGGCGGCATGCACGGCGTGGCGCAGCGACGACGGAGAATGCGGCGCGAGCGCCCGGTCGAACCAGGCCAGCGCCGCCGCTTCCGGGTCGGCCGAGACCGCGTGGACGAGCCCCAGCCGCCATGCCTCCTCGCCGCTGATCGGTTGTCCCGAGAACAAGATCGCCTCGGCGGCGCCGCGCGGCATCTTCTCCGGCAGCAGGCAGGAGGCCGGCGGTGCGAACACGCCGAGCTGAATCTCAGGCTGACCGAAAGCGGCGTCCGGCGCTGCGAAGATCAGGTTGCCGGCGATCGCCACCTCCATGCCGCCGCCGAGGCACTGGCCGCGCACCGCCACCAGCACCGGAACCGGCATGGCGACGAGGCGCAGGATCAGCGCATGGAAGCTCTTCAGCATCGCCTCGAAGTGGCCCGGCAGGTGCTCCTGCACGCTCGCCCCGAAGCTGAAATGCGGACCTTCGTGGTCGATCAGCACCGCGGAGAGCTGCGGATCGTCGCGGTTCTCCGCCAGAGCACGGTCGAGCGCCGCGATCATCGCGGCGTCGACGATGTTGGCCTTCGGGCGCGCCAGACGGAGCCGCAGCAAGGCGCCGTCGCGGTCCCGCCAGACCTTGAGCGGCTGCTCGCTCATCGGCCCGCCCTCGCCTTCGGCATCAGGCTCTCGGTCAGCTCGTCGGTCCACGGCGTGCCGGCCGCGAGCGCCTGGCGCAGCGCCACGAAGTCGATCTCGCGGTCCTCCTTGGTGCCTTCGTTGAAGGCACGGAAGCCGGCGCGTGCCTCGGTCATCATGTTGAGGGCGAGCCAGGCGCGGCTGTTCTCCTTGTTGGCGTTCCAGGCGTCGATCTTGGGCTTGCGCAGCTCCTCGATGGTCTTGGTGAAGCAGTCCGGGAAGGTGAGCAGGATCTTGGCGCACAGCGCCTCGACCTTCTCGTCGAGCAGCGAGAGATCCACCACACCCTTCTTCAGCACGTCCTTGGCGGCGGCGAGCTCCTCGCCGGACTTCGGCTCGCCGTGGACGATGCGGCCGTACTCGTCGAGATAGCGGTCGGTGATCACCAGCGGGTTGGCGACATACTTGCCGTCCACCTTCAGGGCCGGCACGACATCGGTGATCATGCCGAGGCGATACGCCTTGTGGGCCGACCACGGCTCGCACAGCGAGCCCGACACCATCGCCATCTCGCAGCCGAGCATCACGGGCAGGAAGTCGGTGGCGCCGCCGATCGGGGCCGAGCCGTGCTTGGGGCCGGCCTGGCCGAAGCGGGCCATGTCCTGCGCAACGGTGAAGTCGCAGGCCATGCCGATCTCCTGGCCGCCGCCGATCCGCATGCCGTTGACGCGGCACACCACCGGCTTGTCGCAGCCCAGGATCGCCGAGACCATGTCGTTGAACAGCCGCATGTACTGGCGGTATTCCTGCGGGTTCCCGGCGTAGTACTCGGCGTACTCCTTGGTGTTGCCGCCGGTGCAGAACGCCTTGTCGCCGGCGCCGGTGAACACCACCGCGACGACGTCGCGGGCATTGGAGGCGGCGCGGAACGCCAAGATCACCGCCTTCACCATGTCGGTCGTGTAGGAGTTGAACTGCGCCGGGTTGTTGAGGGTGATCCAGGCGTTGAACAGGCCCGGCACCGGCTTGCCGTCGGGCGTGCGGACGAGTCGCTTCTCGTAGATCACGCCGGGCGTGCCGAAGTCGGCGACGAGGTTGTGGTCCTTCAGCGCCGGCGCGGCGGCGGCGTCCCGGTGGGTGGTGGCGATTGCGGTCATTCGGTCCTCTCGAAAGCGCGAAACGGAATGTCGGGTGGCGCCTCAGGGCACCATGATGGCGCGCCGCACCAGCTTGTGGTCGTGGGCGTCTGCGAACACCTGGTTGATGCTGTCGAGCGGATGACGCTCGACAAACGGCGCGAGCGCGATGCGGCCGTCGAGCACCAGATCGAGCGCACCCGGATAGAGCTCGGGCGGGCAGCCCCAGTTGCCGAGCGCGCGGGCGTGGAACGCCATGAGGTTCGAGAGTCGCAGCTCGAGCTTGTCCATGGTGAAGCCCACCACCGCGACGGTGCCGCCATGGGTCAGCAGGCTCCAGGCGGTCGCCTGTCCGGCCGCCGTGCCGGAGCACTCGAAGATCACCCACTCGCGCGCCGGCAGGCCACGCTCCTTGGCGAAGGCGCCGATCTCCTTCTTCAGCGTCTTCTGATCGACCTCGCGAGCATTGATGGTCTTGGCGGCGCCGTGCTGGGCGATGGTCTCGAGCTTCTTCGCGTCGACATCGATCGCCACCACGGTGGCGCCGAAGGCGGCCGCGATCTGCACGCAGTAGCCGCCGACACCGCCGGTGCCGATGACGATCGCGAGCGTGCCGGGTCCGACCTCGGCCTGGACGACGGCCTGGTAGGGCGTGGTGACGGCATCCGCCACCACCGAGAGGTCGGCGAGCGTGAGCCCTGCGGCGGCGAGCCGCGCTTCGTCGACGGGGCACAGGCCCGCGGCCGGGACCACGATGTGGCTGGCGAAGCCGCCCTCGATGTCGTTGCCCGGCATCACCTGCTCGGCGCAGATGGTGCCGCGGCCGCGCCGGCAGGCGTCGCACTGGCCGCACGGAATCACGGCCGGCACGATGACGGCGCGGCCGACCCAGCTCTCCGCTCCGGCACCGGCCGCGACGACGCGCCCGCTGATCTCGTGGCCGAGCGTCAACGGCAGCGGCTTGTTGGTGCGCACCCCGTCATAGTGGAAGCCGAGATCGGTGTGGCAGACGCCGCAGCCGGCGATCTCGACCAGCACCTGGCCGGCTCCCGGAGCCGGCACCGCCATCTCCTCGCGGACCAAGAGCGCGCCGACCGCCGTCGTCACCCACCGATACGAAGCCTTGGACATTCCTCTCCCCTGCGTTGCCGCCGCCGCGGTCGGGGGGCACGCGGCATCAATATACGCATTGACGTACCATAATGCTGGATTGCGGGTCAAGGCTCCCGCGATCGCCGGCCGGCCGCGCCGGTCGCACCGCACAGAGCCGCGCTTGCGACGCCGGAGAGACACGCGGTGGACTTGACGGCGCGGCATCGCCATGCCAGCGATACACGCATTATCGTACCTGTTTGCCTTTACTGGCCAGAGTTCGCCAGCAGCCCTCCCGGAGAGTCCGACAATGCCCGCCGACAAGCATCCGTTCCTGTGGGACGACCCGCTGATGCTGGACGACTGCCTGACCGAAGACGAGCGCATGGTGCGCGACACGGCGCGCGCCTATTGCCAGGAGCGGCTTCTGCCGCGCGTCCGCGACGCCAACCGCCACGAGACCTTCGACACCGCCGTGATGAAGGAGATGGGCGCACTCGGCTTCCTCGGCCCCACGCTGAGCCCGGACTACGGCGGCGCCGGCATCAACTATGTCGGCTACGGGCTCATCGCGCGCGAGGTCGAGCGCGTCGATTCCGGCTACCGCTCCGCCATGAGCGTGCAGTCCTCGCTGGTGATGTATCCGATCCACGCCTACGGCTCGGAAGACCAGCGCCGCCGCTATCTTCCCGGCCTCGCGGCCGGCGAGCAGATTGGCTGCTTCGGGCTCACCGAGCCGGATGCCGGCTCCGATCCCGGCGGCATGCGTAGCCGCGCTCGCCGAACCCGCGACGGCTGGATGCTCTCCGGCAGCAAGACCTGGATCACCAACGCGCCGGTCGCCGACGTCTTCGTGGTGTGGGCCAAGGACGACGACGGCGCCATCCGCGGCTTCGTGCTCGAGAAGGGCATGCCCGGCCTGTCGGCGCCACGCATCGAGGGCAAGTTCTCGCTGCGCGCCTCGGCGACCGGCGAGATCGTGATGGACGAGGTGTTCGTTCCGGACGCCAACCGGCTGCCCGGCATCACCGGCCTCAAGGGACCGTTCGGCTGTCTCAACCGGGCGCGCTACGGCATCGCCTGGGGCGTTCTCGGGGCGGCCGAGTTCTGCTTCCACGCCACCCGCCAGTACACCCTCGACCGCAAGCAGTTCGGCCGGCCGCTCGCCAACAACCAGCTCATCCAGTGGAAGCTCGCCAACATGCAGACCGAGATCACCCTCGGGCTGCACGCCTGCCTGCGTCTCGGCCGGCTGTTCGACGATGGCCGCTTCTCGCCCGAGATGATCTCGCTGCTCAAGCGCAACAACTGCGGCAAGGCGCTGGAAATCGCCCGGGTGGCGCGTGACATGCACGGCGGCAACGGCATCTCGGACGAGTTCCACGTCATCCGCCACGCCATGAATCTCGAAGCGGTGAACACCTACGAGGGCACCCACGATGTCCACGCCTTGATTCTCGGCCGCGCCATCACGGGCCTCAACGCTTTCGTGGCTTGAGCGGCCGTTGGAAGCTCGCCGGAACCGGGGACACTCTCCTATAATCGGACGGCCCGCCGCCGGCGGGCGTCTCGCCGCACCGGATCGCCATGTCGGTTCTGAACCTGTCGTCCCTGTTCGCGCCGCACTCGATCGCGGTGATCGGCGCCAGCGAGCGCCCGCGGTCGGTCGGCGCCACCGTCATGCGCAACCTGCTCGACGGGCTGTTTCCCGGCCCGATCATGCCGGTCAATCCCAAGCGGCAGGCGGTGGCCGGCGTGCTCGCCTATCCGAACGTCGCCGCCCTGCCGCTCAGCCCCGATCTCGCGGTGCTGTGCACGCCGGGCGCGACGGTGCCGGCGCTGCTCGACGCGCTCGGCCGCAAGGGCACGCGGGCCGCCATCGTGGCGGCCGACGACGTCGACACCGCCGCCATGCTGGCGGCGGCGCGCCCGCACGGCCTACGCCTGCTCGGCGGCGCCAGCCTCGGCGTCCTGGTGCCGCGGGCCCGTCTCAACGCCAGCTTCGCCCATCTCGCCGCCAGTCCCGGCCGCGTCGCGTTCGTGTCTCAGTCGGGGCCGCTCTGCGCCGCGGTGCTGGACTGGGCGCGGCCGCGCGGCATCGGCTTCTCGTGCATCGTGTCGCTCGGCGACGGCGCCGAGATCGATATCGCCGACGTCATCGATTATCTCGCCAACGACGAGGACACTAAGGCGATCCTGCTGCATGTCGAGACGATCCACGCCCGCCGCGAGTTCATGCCGGCGGTCCGGGCCGCCGCCCGCAACAAGCCGGTGCTGATGACCCGTGGCGGCCGCAGTCGCGACCGCGGCGGCACCATCGGTCCGTTCATGGCGGAGGCGCTGGCGGCGCCCGACGAGGTGTTCGACGCCGCGGTGCGACGCGCCGGCGCGCTCCGGGTGGAGACCATCGACGAGCTGTTCGGTGCAGTGGAGACGCTGGCCCGCTCCAAGCAGATCCGGGGCGAGCGCCTCGCCGTGCTGTCGAACGGCGCCAGTCCCGCCCTGATGGCGATCGACGAGATCGACGCCACCGAGGGCGGCGAGGCGACGCCCCTGGCGCCCGAGACCCTGGCGAAGCTCGCGAGTCAGCTTCCCCGCGGCTGCACGCCGGGCAATCCCGTTTTGCTCGGTGCCGGTGTTCCCGCCGCCACCTATGCGGCGGCCCTGAAGGTGCTGCTCGAAGCCATGGAGGTCGACGGCGTCCTCATCATCCACAGCCCCAACGCCCTCGTCGACGGCACCGAGGTGGCGCGCGCCGTGATCGAGACGCAGAAGCGCTGTCACGGCGCCGTGCTGGCGTGCTGGATCGGCGGCGAGACCACCGGCCCGGCGCTGCGCCTGTTCGCCGACGCGGGCCTGCCCAACTACGGCTCGATCGGCGCCGCCGTCCGCGGCTTCCGCCATCTCGTCCACTATCGCCGCAACCAGGCGATGCTGATGGAGACGCCGCCCGCCGACCTGATCGACACCCGGCCGGCACGCGCGATCGCCCACCCCATCGTACTCGCCGGCCTCGCCCGGCCGGGCGGCATGCTGGGCGATCCCGAGACCCGCGCGCTGCTGGCCGCCTATGGCATTCCGACGGTCGAGAGCATCGTGGTCGCCTCCGGCGAGGAGGCCGCGGCCGCCGCCGACCGCATCGGCTATCCGGTGGCGCTCACCGTCTCGTCGCCGGATCTCGCCCGCAAGTGGGACGTCGGCGGCGTCGCCCTGAATCTGGAGACCGCCGAGGCGGTGCGGGCCGCCGCCGATGGCATTCTCCAGCGCGTGCGACAGACAGCGCCCGAGGCGCGGCTGGAGGGCTTCGCGGTCCAGCGCATGGTGCTACGGCCGCATTCGCGGCAGCTCATGCTCGGCATCGCCTGCGATCCGCTGTTCGGCCCGGTGATCGTGTTCGGCGAGGGCGGCCGCGCCGTCGAGCTGGTGCGCGACCACACCGTCACGCTGCCGCCGCTCAACCTGCCGCTCGCCCGCCAGGTGATCGCGCGGACCCGGATCTCGCGCCGGCTGGAGGCGCACGGCGCCCGACCGGAAGCCGATCGTGACGCCATCGCGGAGGCGATGGTGCGGCTGTCGGCCATGCTGGTCGACAATCCCGAGATCGTCGCCTGCGACATCAATCCGCTGTTCTCGAACGACCAGGGCGTGCTCGCGGTCGACGCGCGGATTCGCGTCGCCCCTCCGGACGACAGCGACCTGCGCCGCCTGTCGATCCTGCCTTATCCGAGCGCTCTGGAGGAGACCACGACGCTGCACGACGGCACCCCCGTGCTGCTGCGCCCGATCCGCCCCGAGGACGAGACCGCCCACGCCGAGCTGGTCGGCCGGATGAGCCCGCAGGATCTGCGCTATCGCTTTCACGGCTCGACCCGCAAGCTGGAGCATCACCAGCTCGCCCGCCTCACTCAGATCGACTACGATCGCGAGATGGCGTTCATCGCCACCCGCCCCGGCTTGGATGGCCGGCCGGAGACGCTGGGCGTGGTCCGCACCTCGACGGATGCCGACAACCGCCACGCCGAGCTCGCCATCCTGGTGCGTTCCGACCTCAAGGGAACCGGGCTCGGCACCACCCTCATGGACAAGATCGTGCGCCATCATCGCGCCCGGCACACCGGCACCATCGGCGCCCAGGTGCTGGCCGAGAACGAGGCCATGCTACGGCTCGCCCGCCGCTGCGGCTTCGCGCTGCGGCCCGGCACCGATCCCGGTGTCGTGGACTGCCGGCTGCCGCTCGGCGACGCGCCGTAGCATCCTCACGAACCGGCGTGTGGCACCCGGCCCGGCGTCGCCGAGCGCCACCACGGCCGTGCCGCACCGAGGCTGCGCGAGTTCGGCTTGCTCATTTCATATATTTTGGTACCTTAATGCTGCAATTGAACCGGATCGACCACTAGGAACCGAAAGAGCCGCACACCATCTGCGCCATCCCTGCACGCGGCATGCTCGCTTGCAGCATGGCCCTGCCCGCCACGTATCCGACGGATGGCGGTCTCGCCCGGTGGTAGCGGCCGTGTTATTCGCGGCACCACCGGGACGGGAGGATCGACCATGGTCCGATCCTTGCTTGCTGCTCGGCGTGCGTGTGGGCGAGAGCCGCCCGGCGCCCGGCAGACCACCCACGGTGTCGTCATTGCGACACACCGTGCGGGGCTCACGACCGTCGCGGACCTCCGAGTTCCGGCACCGATCCGGCGCCGCAGCCTCGGGGTGAGACGCAGAACCCACGGACGGACCGCACCGTTCTCGATCGTTTCGGGGCGAGGTTGCGGCCGCCCCAACGCGCAGGCGTCCTGCATGACGAGCCCACAGATGTCCGCCCAGACACCCGTACAAACGCAACCGACGCTCTCCGACTTCGAGATCGTCGACCGCCGGGACTTCTCCGACGTCACCTATCTGCTGGAGGTCCGCCATCCGCTGATGGCGAAGGCCGCCAGGCCCGGCCAGTTCGTCATCGTGATGCTGCACGAGCATGGCGAGCGCATCCCGCTCACCATCGCGGACTTCGATCGGACGCGCGGCACCATCACGCTGGTGATCCAGGCTGTCGGAAAGACGACACGGGAGATGCAGCAGGTCTGTCGGGTCGGCACCACGCTGCACGCCCTCACCGGCCCGATGGGCGAGCCGAGCCACATCGGCGCCAGCCGCAAGGTGGTGTGCGTCGGCGGTGGCCTCGGCGTCGCCCCGGTCTACCCGCAAGCGCGCGCCCACCGCGAGGCCGGCGCCTATGTGATCGGCATCGTCGGCTTCCGCAGCAAGGACCTGGTGTTCTGGGAAGACAAGTTCCGGGCCTGCTGCGACGAGCTGATCATCTGCACCGACGACGGCTCGGTCGGCCTCAAGGGCAACGTCACCGTGGGCCTGAAGCAGGCGATCGCCACCCACGCCGACATCGACGAGGTGGTGGCGATCGGGCCGCCCATCATGATGAAGGCGTGCGCCGAGACCACCCGTCCGCACTTCCTCAAGACCATGGTGAGCCTCAACCCCATCATGGTCGACGGCACCGGCATGTGCGGCGGCTGCCGCGTCAAGGTCGGCGACGGCATCAAGTTCGCCTGTGTCGACGGTCCGGACTTCGACGGGCACCAGGTCGATTTCGACGACCTCATGGTGCGCCTGAAGCGGTTCGCCGACCAGGAGCGCGCCGCCTTCGAGCGCTGGAGCGAAACCTGCCGCGGCCGCACGGCTTCCGCCCTGCTCGCGACGGCCGCGGCCGGCCGGGGAGCCTGAGATCCAGGGAGCCAGTCATGGCGAAGAAGAAGACCATCAAGACGATTCCGCGCGAGCGCGCCCATGTCGAGGAGCAGAACCCGGCGCTGCGGGCCCGCAACTTCGACGAGGTCACGTTCTGCCTGTCGCCGGATCAGGCGCAGATCGAGACGGACCGCTGCATCGAGTGCCCCAATCCCGGCTGCGTGAAGGGCTGCCCGGTCGGCGTCGACATTCGCGGCTTCGTCGCCAAGCTGGCGGCCGGCGACATTCGCGGCGCCTACGAGGTGATCACCGAGACCAACCTGCTGCCGGCGGTGTGCGGGCGGGTGTGCCCGCAGGAGCACCAGTGCGAAGGCGCCTGCGTGGTCGGCAAGGCGAAGGGCCTGGCGCCGGTCGCCATCGGCCGACTCGAACGCTTCGTCGGCGACACGGCGATCGCCAACGGCTGGACCAACATCCCCTATATCGAGCCGAACGGCTACAAGGTCGGCATCGTCGGCTCGGGACCGGCCGGCATGGCGTGCGCGGCCGACATGGCCAAGGCCGGCTGCGACGTCACCGTCTACGAGGCGTTCCATGTGCCCGGCGGCGTGCTGCGCTACGGCATCCCGGACTTCCGGCTCCCGAACAGCGTGATCGACGCCGAGATCGCCAACCTGGAGAAGCTCGGCGTCAAGTTCGAGTGCAACGTCCTGGTCGGCCGCCTGTTCACCATCGAGCAGATGATCGGCGAGATGGGCTTCGACGCGGTGTTCATCGGCACCGGCGCCGGCTATCCGACCTTCCCGGGCATTCCGGGTGACAATCTCAACGGCGTCCTGTCGGCCAACGAGCTGTTGACCCGCTGCAACATGATGCGGGCGAAGGACGGCGGCTTCGACACGCCGCTGCCGATCGGCACCCGGGTGGCGGTGATCGGCGCCGGCAATACCGCCATGGACGCGCTGCGGGTGTGCAAGCGGCTCGGCGCCGCCGAGGTGCGCTGCATCTATCGGCGCAGCCGCGCCGAGGCACCGGCCCGCGTCGAGGAGGTGCATCACGCCGAGGAAGAGGGCATCGACTTCCAGTGGCTCACCGCGCCGGTCGAGGTGCTCGACGACGGCAAGGGCAACGTCCGGGCGCTGCGCTGCATCCGCATGGAGCTCGGCGCGCCCGACGCCTCCGGGCGGCGCAGCCCGGTGCCGGTCGCCGACAGCGAGTACGAGTTCGACTGCGATCTCGTCGTCGTCGCCATCGGCACCAACGCCAACCCGATCATCGGCCAGACCTCCAGGATCAAGCTCGACAAGCGCGGCTACATCGCCACCGATGCCGACCTCGCCACCTCGATCCCGGGCGTCTATGCGGGCGGCGACATCGTCACCGGCGCCGCCACCGTCATCAAGGCGATGGGGGCCGGCCGCAGGGCGGCGCGCAGCATGAAGCGCTATCTCGGCCTGCGCGACACCGACGCGGTCTACCGGCCGGCGCCGAGCTGGCGGGAGCGCGCCTTCGGCCTCGACCCCGAGGAGCGCAATGCGGTGCGGGTCCGGGTGAGCTGACCGTCGCCATCGGCGTCGTCGCTCTCGACGCCGTTCGGCCGGCGCCGCCTGGCGCCGGCTCGCCCCCGATTCGCTGCCGCGCCGGCCGCTCGGGTCCGTTTTCAGCAGGCCCGCCCTGGGCGGGAGAGATTGTCGAAGGAGCCCGCCGGTCCGGCGGGAGAATTGCCATGGATGCCCAGACCACAGCTCAGCCCTCCTCGCCAAGCGCCGACGGGACCGGCGACGTCACCGCCCGTCTGCCGCTGCGCCCGGCCCTGCTGGCGCCCTACCGCGACCTCGTGACGCTGCGTCACGACTATCCGCTGGTGCTGGTGCAGGCGGACGACGCCGCGGCGGCCGTCCGGCCGCTCACCGCCATCGTCGACGACATCCTGCGGACGATCGCGCCGCGCGGAGCGGCGGGCGAGCGCACGCGCCGCCATGTGCTGGCGCTGGAGCAGGAGATCCGCCGCCGGGTCGCCGCCGGCGCCGGGGGCCATCTCGTCGCCCTGTGGGACGCGGCGGCCGCAGCCCTGATCACGGCCGACCCGGACCGCGCCGAGGCGCTGGCGGCGGCACGCGCCGCGCTGGCGATCGACGGCGACGTGATCGGCTGCGACGGCGAGGCTCCGGCCCGCGTGGTCACCCACCTGTGGGAGCAGGCCGAGGCCCATCGGCTGACCGCGCTGGCAGACCGCATCGCGACGCTGCGCGAGCGCCTGGAAGCGCTGCTCGCCGACGGGCCACTCACCGAGCCGCGCGCCCGCCGCATCCGCGCGGTGCTCGACCGGCTGGTGCCGCCGGCCCGCTTCGACGCCGTGCGAGCGGGCGATCCGACCGCCCTCGCCGACCTCGTCACCACCGATCCGGCCGCCGCCATCGCGGCGTGGCGGCGGGAGACGGCCGCCATCGTGGATCTCGCCGCCGCGCTCACCATCGCCACGCTCGACTGCGACGGCCGCTACGACGAGAGCCGCCACGACGACGCCTTCGCGGCCTTCTCGGTCGCGTCGCTGACGCCCGACGATCTCGCGCTCGCTCCCGCGGTTCTCCTGCGGCTGGACGACGATGGTCCGGCGCGGCGCGGCGAGGTGCTCGACATCCTGGCCGCGGGCCTGCCGATCAAGATCCTGGTGCGCTCGTCCGATCCTCTCGGTGACGCCGGCGGCGACGCGGCGCCCGGGCGCGCGCTGCCGGGCACCCGGCTCGCCACCATGGCGGCCGGGATCGAGGACGCCTTCGTGCTCCAGGCGGGTGTCGACGCGCTGGCCCACATGGCCAGCCGCATCGCCCGCGGGCTCGCCTATGACGGGCCGGCCCTGCTCGCCATCCAGGCCGGTGGAGCACCGGCCGGTTTGCCGTCCTATCTCCAGGCCGCCGTCGTCGGCCAGGCCCGGCTGATGCCGTCGTTCTGCTACGATCCCTCGGCCGGTCCCGACCTCGCTTCGCGCTGGTCGGTCGCCGACCACAATCCGCAGCCCGGTGCGGACTGGTGGTCGCAGCCCTTCGTGTACGAGCAGGACGGCCACCGCGTCGTCGGCACCGTGGCCCTGACGGCCGCCGACCCGCTGGTCTGCGATCCGCGCCTCAAGGCCCATGTCCGGCTCGTCCCCGCGTCCGCCTGGACCGACGCCATGGTGCCGCTCGACCAGTGGCTCGCCGCCGACGCTGCCGATCCCGCCTGCATTCCCTACGTGGCCGTGATCGACGCCGACGACCGGCTGTTGCGCGCCGTGCCGAGCCCCGCCGTCATCGCGGCGACGAGCCGCTGCCGTGATGCCTGGCGCAGCCTTCAGGAGCTCGGCGGCCTGCACAACTCCTGGGCCGAGCAGCGGCTCGCCGAGGCGCGCGAGACCTGGGAGGAGGAGCGCAGCCAGCTTCTCGCCGCCCACAAGGCGGCCGGCTGACGCGCCGGTCTCACACGGGACGGCGTTCGGGGCAGCGCCCCTCCACGGACCGTCGGCACGGCCGGCGGCGCCGAGGTGGCGTGCCGGCGCTGGCATGCGCATCGCGATATCCGGCAACCGCAGCAGCCGGCGGTCGACCGAGCAGCAAGCCATTACATGAAAACAAGAAAAATATACTTGCCTTATGCTGCCGGCACCCGCAAATCCTCTCCGGACACGGAGAAGAAGAAAAATGACGGCATCATCCTGGGCGCGGCCTCTTCCCGGCGTCGCGCTCTGCGCCACCATCGCGGCCACCGCCCTCGCGCTGCAATGGGTGGAGAAGCGATGGGCAGGCCGGCCCTATGTGGAGGCGATCGTCATTGCCATCCTGATCGGCGTCGCGGTGCGGACCGCCTGGACCCCGGGCAGCCGGTGGACGCCGGGCATCGCGTTCAGCGCCAAGCTGCTGCTGGAGATCGCCATCGTGCTGCTCGGTGCGTCCATCAGTGCCCACATGGTGTGGCAGGCGGGGCCGTGGCTGATGGTCGGCATCGCCGCCGTGGTGGCGCTGGCACTGGCGGCGAGCTACGGCATCGGCCGGGCGCTGCGCCTGCCCCGGCGCCTGGCCATCCTGATCGCCTGCGGCAACTCCATCTGTGGCAACTCGGCGATTGTCGCGGTCGCCCCGGTGATCGGGGCCAAGAGCGAGGATATCGCCGCGTCGATCGCCTTCACGGCGGTGCTCGGCGTCGTCGTCGTGCTCACCCTGCCGCTGCTGGCGCCGCTCCTCGACCTGTCGCTCGGCCAGTACGGCATGCTGGCGGGGCTCACCGTCTATGCGGTGCCGCAAGTGCTCGCCGCGACGCTGCCGGTCGGCTTCGCCAGCGCCCAGGTCGGCACGCTGGTGAAGCTCGTGCGCGTGCTCATGCTCGGCCCCGTCATCGTCGGCCTGTCGCTCGCCGTCGGCCGGGCGCGCCGCGAAGGCGAAGCCGGGGGCGAAGGCGGCGTCAAGGCGGCCCAGATCGTGCCGTGGTTCATCGTCGGCTTCCTCGCCATGACGACGCTGCGCTCGCTCGGCCTGATCCCGGACGCGGTGCTCGACGTCCTGGTGCCGACCGCCACGGTGCTCACCGTGATCGCCATGGCGGCGCTCGGTCTCGCGGTCGACCTGCGGGTGATCCGCCAGGTCGGCGGGCGGGTGACGCTCACGGTGACGCTGTCGCTGGTGGCGCTGCTCGGCATCAGCCTCGTGCTGGTGGCGCTGATGGGTCACCGGGTCGGATAGCAGCCGGCACGGCGGCCCGTCAGCCCGGCACCAGCCCCGCCGCCAGGCGGGCGGCGCCGACCGCGGCATCGACATGACGGGCGGCCTCGACCGGCACGGCGAGACGGCGCGCCCGGATGCGGGTCCAGGCCGGGTTGGCGGCCCCGCCGCCCGCGGTGAGGACGCGGCGCAGCGGTGGTCCGCCGAGCGCGGCGAGCGCCGCATAGCCGCGCGCCTCGACGGCGGCGATCCCTTCGAGGAGACCTTGCAGGAACACCGCATCGTCGGCCGGCCGCGGTGTCACATGCGGCGCCATATCCGGATCGGCGATCGGGAAGCGCTCGCCCGGCCGCGCCAACGGATAGTAGTCGAGCCCGGTCGGCCGGTCGGGATCGATGCGGGCCGAGAGCACCGGCAGTTCGGCCGCGTCGAAATGGGCGAGCAGCGCGCCGCCGCCGCTGTTGGACGCCCCGCCCGCGAGCCACAGGCCACGCAGGCGATGGCTGTAGATGCCGCGCGCCGGATCATCGATCCGCCGCTCCGACAAGAGCTTGATGACGAGCGTGGTGCCCAGCGAGGTGACGCCGTCGCCGACCCGGTCGGCGCCCGCCGCCAGGAAGGCCGCGATGCTGTCGGTGGTGCCGGCCACCACGCGGGCGCCGCGAGCGAAGCCGAAGCGGCGGGTGAGATCGTCGGCCAGCGGCGCGATATTGTCGCCCGGCCGCCGCACGGCCGGCAACAGCCGCCGGTCGATGCCACAGGCGTCGAGCCAGTCGGGCCAAGCGGCGGCATCGAGATCCCAGCCGAGCTTGAGCGCGTTGTTCTCGTCGGACACACCGCCACACCCGGTCAGCCGCGCCGCGATCCAGTCGGCCTGATGCAGCGCGAAGCGGGCGCGGCGCGCCCCCTCCCCGACCTGAAGCGCCATGAGCCGCGCCACCGTCGAGCCCGGCCCACGGGCGATCGTGCCGGCTGGAGCGTGGCGATCGATCACCGCGGCCTCCAGGGCGAGGCCCGCGCAGTCGTACATCAGCGCCGGCCCAACGGACCGCAGATCGGCATCGGCGAGCAGGATGGTGCCCGACGTGCCGTCGACCGCGATCGCCGTGACCGCATCGGCCGCGTGGCCGGCCTGGCGCAGTGCCGCCGCCTGGGCCGACAGGCAGGCGTCGACGGCGTCCCACCACACCGCCGGGTCCTGCTGCGAGCGGCCGGCGATCACGGCGGGCGGCGGCATGGCGACGCGGGCCGACGAGACCAGCGCGCCGCCGCGATCGATCACCGCAGTACGCACCCCGGAGGTGCCGATATCGATGCCGAGCGCCAGCATGGCCGCGGCTCACCGCAGCATGTCGATGGCGAAGTCGGGCGGCGGCACACCATGCTCGCGGGCGAGCCGGGCGATGCGGCGGCCGATCTCGGCCGGATCGTCGAGGCGCTCGAACGCCGGCCGATGGATGCCGCCGCACACGAACAGCGTCGATAGACCGAGGGCGGCGCCTCCCGCCACGTCGTGCTCCATCGAATCGCCGATCATCAGGATGCGGCCGCGGGGCAGATGCGTGAAGCGGGCGATCGCCGCCTCGAAAAAGGTGCGGCACGGCTTGCCGACGGAGCGCACGGTGCCGCCGGCCTCGGCGTAACGGGCCGCCAGCGCCCCCGAGGAGACGAGCAGCCTGCCGCCGTCGCGCGGCGTCACCCGGTCCGGATTGGCGCAGATCATCGGCAGGCCGCGGGCGAGCCCGGCGCGGACGAGATCGTCGAAGTCGTCGAGCGCCAGGCCATCGGGCAGGCTGAGCACCAGGATGGCGTCGGCCTCGTGGAGCGCCGCGACCGGACGCGGCTCGGTGAGGCCGTCGAACCACTCCGCCACGTCGGCGGCGGTGCGGGCGACGACATGCAGGACGCGGGGCCGCAGCCCGTCGATGTCGCGCCCCTCGGCGAAGCAGCGCCACAGCACCTCGCCCGAGGTGACCACCGCCTCGACCAGCCCGGCCGGCACGCCCGCCTCGATCATCCGGGCCGCGTTCGGGGCGGCCCGCCGGCCGGAGTTCGACAGCACCACGATCGGCTTGCCGGCGGCCGCGATGGTCCGCAGCGCCGCCACCGCGGGCGGAAAGGCGTCGCCCCCGGCGTGCAGCACCCCCCACTGGTCGACCAGCACCGCATCGACCCGGTCCATCAGCGCGGCGATGCCGTCGATCAGCCGGGTCGGCGCCGGATCGGGATCGCGCCGCGATTCTGCCGTGCTCATCTGCCCCATTCTCCTGCCCGTCGGACGCGACGGCTCTGTTGTACACGACGGCACGCCCGCTCGCCGGCGACGCCTTCTGTCGCGCCGGCGGCGATCTCGACGGGGTCCACCATGTGGCACCACATCAAGGCCCGGCTGATCGCCTGGGCGCAGGCCTTGAAGCGTGACGTCGCGGCCCTGTGGCGTGCCGCAGGCGATCCGCGCGTGCCGTGGCTCGCCAAGGCGCTGGCGGTGGTGATCGCCGGTTACGCCCTGTCCCCCATCGACCTGATCCCGGATGCCGTGCCGGTGCTCGGCTTCCTCGACGACATGATCCTGCTGCCGCTCGGCATCGCCCTCGTGGTCCGGTTGATTCCGCCCGCCGTGATGGCGGAGCACCGCGCCGCCGCCGCGGAGGCGGGCCGTCCGGCCTGCCGGGCCGCCGCCGTGGTGATCGTCGGCCTGTGGGGACTGTCGGCTATCGCCAGCCTCTGGCTGCTATGGCGCGCCGTCGCGGGTTAGGGTGCGCCCACGCCAAGCTGAACAGCCGATCCGCTCGTGCTATGCGGACGACCGACCGAACCGCGGGGCCGCCGATGCCGACCGATTTTTCCTGCCGTCCATTCTCCGCCCGCAGGAGCCTCCGGCCGGCGCGACGGCTGCTCGTCGGTCTCGTGGCGATCGCCATCGGCCTCACCGCGATGGCTGCGCCAGTCGCCGCCGCCGACCTGCCCGGCCCCGACGACGTCGACCATGTCGTGCCGACCCGGGCCAGCCCGGGGGAGACCGGCAGCCCCGCTGCGCCCAGCGCCGCCCCCGGCAGTCCCGCCGCGCCCAGCGGCCCAACCGTGGACATCGAGGCGGAGCGCCGCTCGGTTCAAAGCTTCGGAGATCGAAACGCGGATTGCCTGGCTTGGGGCGACGGCTGTGTCACCTGCCTGCGGGGCGAGGATGGCCGGCCGGTCTGCGCCAATCCCGGCCCGGCCTGCACGCCGCGCGAGACGGCCTGCACGAGGCGCCGCGACACCGCACCGGCCTCGACACCGGCGGACGCACCTGCGCCGCCGCCAGCGCCAGCGCCCGCCCCGGCCGACGCGCCAGCGCGGTCCTCGGATCGATAGAAGCGACGGGCGAGCGCCCTCTCAGCGGCCGCAGTTCCACACTGGGCCGATCGGCGTGTCGGTCCAGCACGGCCCGAAGCCGCCGCCGTTCCAGCGGCCCTGATAATAGCGGGCGCCGCCCCAGCCATAGACCCACTGCCACCCCGACGGGGTGAGATAGCGCCGGCCCGGACCATAGGGCCGGGCGATCCACGACGAGGACGAGCCGCGGAAGACGTTCGGCCGGTCGGGCGGCTCGTAGCCCGGCAGGAATCCGTAGCCGCGGCCGCGCGGCCGCACCGTCACGGCGGTCCGCCTCGACTTGGCCGCTGTCTTCACGGCAGGCACGGAGGTGGACCCCACCGACGCCGTGGCACGAGGCGGGTCGGCGGCGGCACGAGCGGGCGGCGCCGTCGCCAGCGAGACGGTGGCCAGAGCAACGGTCGCCAGAGCGACAGTCGCGAGAACCGGGAACGTGACGGTCGGGAACGTGACGGTCGGGAATCGGGCCATGCCCTGTTGTGCCCGAGGACAGCGGCGACTCCAAGGCCGGACACCGCCGACGCGAGCAGCCGCCCTCAATAGCCGGCCCCCATCACCACCATGCGGTACAGGACCGGGCTCGTGTCGCGCGCCGGCCCGGCCGTGCGGGTCGCCGCCGCGGCGGTGCTGACCCGCGGTCCCTGGGCGCCCGTCGTCGGGGCCAGCATGGACGCGGCTTTCGGGGCGGGGCCGAGCGGCCCCGTGTCGGCCAGGGTGGCGCAGCCGGCGAGCGCCAGGGCGGCGGCGACCGGAACGAGCCAGCTCCATGAACGTCGGTTGGTCATGCGAGGATCACCCTTTGTCGATCCCCTCTCCCCGGAAACCGACGCTAAGGCGATATGGTTAACGCTTCCTTTATGGTTGCAGAAGCGTCCCGGCACGCCTGCCGACCGAAACGGCCGCCGTCCACGTTTCCAAACGATCCCTTCAGGCGTCGGCCGTCCGCGGATGGCGATCGTGCAGGAACAGGGCGAGCCTCTCGCGCAGGCTCTCGTCGCGCTCGTTCGCATGGCCGGCCAGCACGGCCGCCTCGAACAGGTCGTGCTGCACGTCCTGGGGCAGCCGGCTCCACATGGTCACCACCGCGGCCCCGAGGATCGGAGCGAACCGCTCATCGGCCGAATGGCCGGCGTCGTCATCGTGATGCATGCGCTCCTCCGTGATCGGCGGCGTGCGCCGCGCCCGATCACCAAACGGCCGCGCCGGGGATTGTTCCGTGCACGGGGGGCGGCGGCGCGACGCCGCCTGTCACCACCGCAGCAGCCACCGGCCCGCCAGTGCGCCGATCGCGGTCACAGCCACGATCGCGAGCGAGTACCAGGTCGCCACGAACAGCGGCGAATCGTCGGGGCAATGCAGCGCGTAGAAGGCCGCACCTGCGGTCGCGGCGAACAGCCCGGCCGCGGCACCGGCGAGACCGGGGCGCCGGGGTGCACCCCGGCGGAGAACCGCGAGGCTCGCCGCCAGCAGCGGCGCCGCCAGCACCGGGATGCTGACCAGGCATGCCACCGCCCGCTCGCCGACCAGCCGCCGGCCCCACTCGGACGACGGCACGACGACCAGCTCCGCCAGCACGCCAGCGACCAGCAAGGCCGCCACGGCGGCCAGGCCGGCGCTCAGGCGAGCGGTCCGCTGGTCCGTGGGTCGGGCCAGCCGGAGCATCAGCGCCGCCGCGAGCACCGCCGGCAGCGCCATCTCGATCGGCTTCAGGACGAAGCGCACCGTTTGCACCGCCGCCGCGATGTCCGGACGTGGCCCGAGTGCCATGAGGAACAGCAGCGCCGTCGCGGCGAGCCCGAGCGGCAGGAGACGCCACAGGCGCGTGGCGACCGGCGGCTCGATCGTGCCGCCGTCGGCCACCAGGACGCGGAGGAGATCGTCGGTCTTCATCGGCTCACATCCGCTCTCGTTTCGAGTCGTGTCTCATGTGCGCTCGTGTCTCATGTACGCTCGTGCGCGGTCCGCGCGAGCCGCGCCAGCCCGCGATGCAGCGCGACCCGGAGCGCTCCTTCGGTGGTGCCGAGCCGGACGGCCGCTTCGGCGAAGCTGGCCCCGTCCAGCGCGATCGCCGTCACGGCGGCGCGCTCGCCGGGCGGCAGGCTGTCGAGGGCACGGACAAGCTCGGTCTCGCGGATCGTCGGCTCCTCGCTCGGGGCTGGCAGGGTCTCGACCACATCGTCGAGCGGCACCCCGGACCGGCCGCCGCGCCGCCGGATGGCGTCGATCGTCTTGTGACGCGCGACCGCCTGGAGCCACGGACCGATCGGCCGGGTCGTGTCCCAGGTGTGCCGCTTGAGATGAACGGCGAGCAGAATCTCCTGGACGATGTCCTCGGCCTCGCCGGCGGCGAGGCCCGCCCGTGTCACCGCGCGACGAACACCGACGCGCAGGACCGCCGTCATGTCGCGCAAGCACCGCTCGTAGGCCCCCGAATCGCCGGCGATCGCGAGCCGCATCAAATCACTCCAATCGTTCTCGGTCCTGGCCACTTCGGTCGGTCCTTCGGCCACCGGCGACGTTTGTTACGCGCCCTGATGAGAATGATGCGGATCAACACGCCGACGTGAGGCCAGCGCGCTTCGAAACACATGCTCGTGAGCGCCGTAATGGCACACCTCCGCGTCCGAAAGAAGCAGGTACGGCGGCCGACCCGGCCCGCCGGCGGTGCCACGGAGTGCCGCGACGGACCCCGACCGTGCCGGCCCGCAGGGCCGACGGCCAGACCAGGAGACTGTGCGATGACCACCAAGACCGCCCTCGCCGCCGCCGTGCTCGCCACGTCGCTCGCCGCCGCCCTGTCGTTCACGGCTAATCCGGCCGCCGCGCAGGGCTCCGACAAGGAGAAGTGTTACGGCGTCGCCCTGAAGGGCCAGAACGACTGCGCGGCCGGCCCCGGCACCACCTGCGCCGGGACCTCCAAGACCGACTACCAGGGCAATGCCTGGAAGTACGTCGCCAAGGGAACCTGCACCACCATGACGACCCCGAAGGGCAACGGCTCGCTGACCGCGAAGTCGTCCTGATCACGACGACGACGGAGCGGGCGAGGCTTCGGTCGCGCCCGCTCCGCATCCACCAACCTTCCCCGCGCCAATCCGGCCTTCGAGAGACCCCGATGCCCCTCCCTGCGACCCTGCCGGCCGATGCCGGCGTCGGCTTCAAGCCGCAGCATCTCGACGACCTCCTCGCCGGCGACGCACCGATCGGCTTCGTCGAGATTCACGCCGAGAACTACATGGGGGCCGGCGGACCGCCGCATGCCATGCTGCGGATGCTGCGCGAGCGGTTCGCGCTGTCGATCCATGGCGTCGGCCTGTCGATCGGGGCGTCACGGCCGCTCGATCGCGATCACCTCGCCCGGCTGCGGACCTTGTGCGATCGCCATCCGCCGCAGAGCTTCTCCGAGCACCTCGCGTGGTCGTCGCACGGCGACGTCTACTACAACGACCTGCTACCGGCGCCCTACACGGCGGCGACGCTGGCGCGGGTCTGCGAGCACGTCGACGCGGTGCAGACGGCGCTCGGCCGCGAGATGCTGCTGGAGAATCCGTCCACCTACGTGCTGTTCGAGACGAGCACGATTCCGGAAACCGAGTTTCTCTCCGAGGTGGCGCGGCGCACCGGCTGCGGCCTGCTGCTCGACGTCAACAACGTGTTCGTCTCGGCCCTCAATCACGGCACCGACCCGCGCGCCTATCTGGCCGCCTTCCCGCTCGCCCGCGTGAAGGAGATCCATCTGGGCGGCCATGCCGAGACCACCGACGACACCGGCGCCCCGCTGCTGATCGACGCGCACGGCACCCCGGTGGCCGATCCGGTGTGGACGCTCTATGCCGAGACCATCGCCCGCACCGGGCCGCTGCCGACCCTGATCGAGTGGGACAACGACGTCCCGGCCTGGCCGGTGCTGGCCGCCGAGGCGGCGCGGGCCCGCGCCGTCCTCCGCGCCGGCGGCGCTGCTATCCTGCACCCGGCCGCCGCGTGAGGACCGTCATGACGGCGCCTCCGCTTCTCACGACTCCGCAGGACGATTTCGCGCCGGCGCTGCTCGATCCCGACCACCCTCTGCCGGCCGACGTCACCTCGCACACGACGCGGCATCCGGTGCGCCGCTTCGCGGTCTATCGCAACAACGTGACGGTCGGGCTGATCGAGGCGGTGCGGGCCCGCTTCCCGGCGATCGAGCGGATCGTCGGCGACGACTTCTTCGCCGCCATGGCCCGGACCTTCGTGCGCGCCCATCCGCCCCGCTCGCCGATTCTGGCGATTTATGGCGATGCCTTTCCGGACTTCGTCGCCGGCTTTCCGCCCGCTGCCGAGATGCCGTGGCTCGCCGACGTGGCGCGGCTGGAGGCGGCCCGCACGGTGGCCTACCACGCCGCCGACGCGACACCGCTCGACCCGCCCGCGTTCGCGGCGCTCGACCCGGCCCGGCTCGGCGCCGCGCGGATCGCCCTGCATCCCTCCGCCGTGGTGGTGCGCTCGTCCTGGCCGATCGTCACCGGGTGGGCGATGAACAGCGGCGAAGCGCCGCTCGGCCCGGTCGACTTCGGCGTTCCCGAGGATGCCCTGGTGCTGCGCCCGGCCCTCACGGTCGTGGTGCATCGGCTGCCGCCCGGCACCGCCGTTCTGCTCGCCGCCCTCGCGGCGGGCGACACCCTCGCCGAGGCCGCCACGACCGCCAGCGGCGCGACGCCCGGCTTCGACCTCACGGCGGCGCTCGCCGTCGTGGTCGGGACCGGGATCACCATCGGTATCGCGTTCGATCCGGAGCCCCAGCCATGACCGACACCGCGCTTCCCCCGGCCACGCCGGATCGCCAGCCCAGCCTTCTCGCCACGGCGACGTCGATCCTCGAGCGCTTTCCATACGGGCCGCTCGCCCTTCTGGCGCGGCTGTCGATCGCCGGGGTGTTCTGGCGCTCGGGCCAGACCAAGCTCGACGGCTGGCGGGTGTCGGAGACCGCGGTCGACCTGTTCCGCGACGAGTACCGGCTGCCGCTGGTCGACCCGGCGCTGGCCGCGACCGCCGCCACCATCGCGGAGCACGTCTTCCCGGTGCTGCTGGTGCTCGGTCTCGCGACGCGGCTGTCGGCCCTCGCGCTCCTGGCGATGACGCTGGTGATCGAGATCCTGGTCTATCCTGACGCCTGGCCGACCCACGGCACCTGGGCGGTGTGTCTGCTGTTGCTGATCAAGCACGGCGCCGGTACCGTGTCGCTCGACCATCTGGTGGCGCGCCGCCGCGGCGCCTGAGAGGCGTTGGCCGGATCAGTTCAGCTCGATCTTGGCGGCGGCGACGGCCCGGCGCATGCGGTCGAGATCGCGCCGGATCTCGGCCGCGAACTCCTCCGGCCGATTGCCGATCACCACGGCCTGCTGGGCCACCAGCCGGCTCTTCACCTCGTCCTGGGCGAGCGCCTTGACGGCGGCGGCATGCAGCCTGGCCACGACGGCGGGCGGCGTCTTCTCCGGCACCACGAGGCCGAAGAACGCCATCCAGCCGAGATCGTCGAGGCCGAGCTCGGTGAAGGTCGGCACGTCGGGCAGCGCCGGCACGCGGTTCGGCCCCGACACGGCGAGCGCCTTGAGCTTCCCGGCCTGCACCATCGGCAGGGTCGAGGGCAGGTTGTCGAACAGCACCTGGACCTGCCCGGCGACCGCGTCGTTGAGGGCGGGGCCGATGCCGCGATACGGCACATGGACGATGTCGACCCCGGTCGCCAGCTTGAACTGCTCGCCCATCAGATGGCTGACCGAGCCGATGCCGGCCGACGCATAGGACATCTTGCCGGCCTGCTCCTTCGCCAGCCGGATGAACGCCGCCATGTCGGCCGCCGGAACGTCGGCATTGATCGACATGATGTTGGGCACCGCGGCGATGTTGGTGACCGGCACGAGGCCGGTGAGCACGTCGTAGCCGAGCGACTTGTAGGCGGCCGGATTAATGGCGAGCGTCGAGGCGGTGCCCATGCCGATGATGTAACCGTCGGGCCCAGCCTTCACGATCGCGGCCGTGCCGATGGTGCCGCCGGCACCACCGCGATTGTCGACCAGCACCGGCTGTCCCAGCTCGACTCGCAGACCCTCGGCGACAATGCGTCCGATCACGTCGGTGGAGCCGCCCGCCGCGAACGGCACGATCATGGTGACCGGGCGAGTCGGCCACGGGTCCTCGGCACGGGTGACCGAGAACGGCAGGGCGGCGACGAGCGGCAGGGCTGCGGCGAGCGACAGCAGGGCACGGACGAGCAGGCGACGGCGGGTCGACGAACGGGTCGGCATCGCGGGTCCTTGGCTGGAGCGGGTCTTCGACAGAACGCGAACTCCCACCGGAGCGGTTCCGCCGCGCCCGGCGAGATCCGCATCAAAGCGCCTTTCGTGGAGGCTGACCATCCCTCCCGGTGTGGCGGCCTGGCGCAGACGAGACCGATGCCGGGCGGCCAGGATTGCATTCGGGACCGCCGTGACGGAACCTCGGTGCCGGAGACCCACGATGCCGACCGCGATTAGACATTCGTTTTTCCGTCGACTGCGGATGGCGGCCGCTGCCGGACTTGCCGGCTTTCTGGTCGCTGCCGCACCGGCTTCCGCCGAAACAGCCCTGCGGCCGCTCATGCCGAGCCCCACCCGCTGGTCGGTCGACGGCGACTTCGCCAAGGCGGCCGACGACGAGCAGCCCCGCAATCGCGCCCGCATGAACCTGTCGGGTGCCGCCTGCGCGCCGCCGCCGCTTGCCACCGCCCGCTGCCTGATCGTCAACGACGAGAAGAAGTACGCCCAGCTCTTCCGCATCGACGGGCGCACGCTGCGGCCCGGAGCGGTGATCCGCCTCACCGGCCAGGACCAGCGGGGCGACCCCGACGCCGAGGGTGCCGCCTTCGCGGACGGTTATTTCTGGGTGATCGGCTCGCACGGCCGCACCCGGCACGGCGACGAGGCCGGCGACTCCCGCTTCGTGGTGCTGCGCGTCGCCGCCGACCGGCGCGGCCGGCCGATGGTGCCGCCCTCCACGGAGGAGCCTGCCGGCGTCGCGGCGTCGACCCGGCTCGGCGACGCGATCCGCGAGGCGACGGGGCTCGGCGATTTCTACGGCAAGCCGCTCGCCGCCAACGGCGTCAACATCGAGGGCGTGGCGGTCGCCGGCGGACGCATGCATCTCGGCTTCCGCGGGCCGTCGGTCGCGGGCGACGGCTTCGTCCTCAGCGTCGATGCCGACGCGGTGTTCACGGCGCGCAAGCCGCTGCATCCGACGGTGACGCGCCTGGCGCTCGGCACGGCGACCGGCATCCGCGATCTCGCCGCGGTGCGCGGCGGCATCCTCGTGCTGACCGGGCCGGTCAACGATCAGCCGGTGGCGCCCGCCCTTTACCTATGGAAGCCTCGCACCGGCGCGCTGCGCCCGCTCGGCCCGCTGGCACCGCCGAGCGGACTGCCCGAAGGCGCCAAGGCCGAGACCGTGCTGGTGCTACGTGACAGGCCGGGCGAGCCGCTGCGCGTGCTGATCCTGTATGACGGCGCCGAGAACGGCGCGCCGACCGAGTACCGGGTCGCGCGGTGAGCCGTCCCGCCGTCCTTCGCGGACCGATGGCGCAGGCGTCGCACCCCAGGCGCGAGCCCGATCGACGCCATCGCTCCCCCATCGGTCCCGACGCATCGATCTTTACCTGCTCTTTACATACATCATGAATGTCGGCCCATCGGCCGCCGCAGGTAACCCGATTAGGACAGCCCGGACGGTATGGGTGAGGACGTGAACGGAACCGCAGGGTTTGCGCGGCACGCAGCCCCCCGCGACGTTCCGGCGATACGGCGTCCGGCTCGTCGAGCCCGACATCGCAGTCCGACTGCCGAAATCCCGTCACCGAACAGGGATGTTCGGTGAGAGGTTTTCGGGATCGCGACGAGATCTCCCGAAAACACCTGAGGCTGCCGCACCGGGTCACCCCGGCGTGCGGACGAGGGAGATGTGGCCATGGCACGACGGAAGTCCGGGAACCATGGGGGGCACGGGTGGTTCGTCACCTTCGCCGACCTGATGGCTCTGCTCGTCGCGTTCTTCGTGATGCTCGCCGCGTCGTCCACCCAGGATCAGCAGAAGCTGCAAGCCGTCGCGGGCTCGATGCGCGACGCCTTCGGAGTTCAGCACATCGTCCGCTATTCCGGCATCATCGAAGCATCCGGGCTGCCGACCCGGCCGAAGCTGAAGAACGCCGCCCACATTCCGCCCGAGGAGGCGTCCGCCAATCCGACCCCCGACCAGCACGATCGCAACCGGGCCGCCGGCGCACGGCTGAAGGAGGACAAGGCGTTCGCGCTGGCGAGCGCCACCCTGCGGCAGGCCCTCCAGGACATGCCGGAGCTGACCGAGATCAGCAGGCACATCATGATCGAGGAGACGCGCGAGGGGCTGAACATCGAGATCGTCGACCAGGACGGCCGCTCGATGTTCCCGGAAGGGTCGCGCGAGCCCTACGAGCGCACCCGCCGGCTGATCGAGAAGCTCAGCGGGCCGATCAAGGCGGCGCCGTTCCGCCTCACCATCACGGGCCACACCTCGGCCACTAAGACGGCATCGCGCCCGGGCTTCGGCCCCTGGGAGCTGTCGGCGGAGCGCGCCAATGTGGTGCGCCGCATCTTGGAGGAAGAGGGTGTGCCGACCAGCCAGTTCTACGGCGTGACCGGACGGGCCGACATCCTGCCCCTCTTTCCGGACGACCCTTATATCGCCGCCAACCGCCGCGTCACCATCACGCTGATGCGGGAGGAGCCGCCGCTTCCGCTCGACTTCAAGCCGTGAGCCGAGCGCCGGCCACGCCGTGAGCAGATCACACGAATTCCGGCTGATCCATTCGGTGGTCATTCCGGAAGCCGCGAAGAGGCTGTCCGGAATCCAGCCGAGAGCTCCGAGTTTGCCGCGGTGGACGAGCTGGCGGCGCCCGCCCGTCACCCCAGATTCAGCTCCTTGAAGAAGTCGTTGCCCTTGTCGTCGACGACGATGAAGGCCGGGAAGTCCTCGACCTCGATGCGCCAGATCGCCTCCATGCCGAGCTCGGGATACTCCAGCACCTCGACCTTCTTGATGCAGTGCTCGGCGAGGTTCGCGGCGGCGCCGCCGATCGAGGCGAGATAGAAGCCGCCGTATTTCTGGCACGCCTCGCGCACCACCGGCGAGCGGTTGCCCTTGGCGACGGTGATCAGCGAGCCGCCGGCCGCCTGGAAGTCCGCCACATAGGAGTCCATGCGGCCCGCGGTGGTCGGGCCGAAGGCACCCGACGCATAGCCTTCCGGCGTCTTGGCCGGGCCGGCGTAGTAGATCGGATGGTTCTTCACATAGTCGGGCAGCCCCTGTCCGCTCTCCAGCCGCTCGCGCAGCTTGGCGTGGGCGAGATCGCGGGCGACGATCATCGGGCCCGACAGCTTGCACAGCGTCTTGATCGGATGCCGGGTCAGCTCGGCGAGGATCTCCGTCATCGGCTTTCTCAGGTCGATATGCACGACCTTGCCGCCGAGCTTGTGCAGGTCGATCTCCGGCAGGTACTGGGCCGGGTTGTGCTCCAGCTCCTCCAGGAACACGCCATCCGGCGTGATCTTGCCGACCGCCTGGCGATCCGCCGAGCACGACACGCCGATGCCGATCGGCAGCGAGGCGCCGTGGCGCGGCAGCCGGATCACCCGCACGTCGTGGCAGAAATACTTGCCGCCGAACTGGGCGCCGACGCCGAGCGACTGCGTCAGCTTGTGGATCTCGGCCTCCATATTGAGATCCCGGAAGGCGTGGCCGTCGGCCGAGCCCTCGGTCGGCAGGCCGTCGAGATACTTCACCGAGGCGAGCTTGACGGTCTTCATGGTCAGCTCGGCCGAGGTGCCGCCGATCACGATCGCGAGGTGATAGGGCGGGCACGCCGCGGTGCCGAGCGACAGGATCTTGTCCTTGAGGAAGGCGACCATCCGGTCGTGGGTGAGGATCGACGGGGTCGCCTGGTAGAGGAACGACTTGTTGGCCGAGCCGCCGCCCTTGGCGATGAACAGGAACTTGTAAGCGAGCGCGTCGCCGTGGGTGTCGGCGGCGATCTCGATCTGGGCCGGCAGGTTGTTCTTGGTGTTGGTCTCCTCGAACATCGACAGCGGCGCGAGCTGCGAGTAGCGGAGGTTCTTCTTCAGGTAGGCGTCGCGGGCGCCCTCGGCGAGCGCCGCCTCGTCGTCGCCCTCGGTCCACACCCGGCGGCCCTTCTTGCCCGAGATGATGATGGTGCCGGTGTCCTGGCACATGGGCAGCACGCCGCCCGCCGCAATGTTGGCGTTCTTGAGGAAGTCGTAGGCGACGAAGCGGTCGTTGGCGGACGCCTCGGGGTCGTCCACGATGGCGCGGAGCTGCTTGAGATGTGCCGGGCGCAGCAGGTGGCTGATGTCGACATAGGCGGCTTCGGCCAGCGCCTTCAGGGCGCTCGGGTCGACCACCAGGACGTCGCCGCCCAGCGCCTTCTCGACCCGCACCCCCTCGGCCGTGATCTTGCGGTAGGGCGTGGCGTCCTGCCCGGTCGGAAACAGCGGCGTGTACTTGAAGGGCGGGATGACGTTGGCGGGCGCGTTCATGGCGGCATCCTTCGGAAGTGGGATCGCCGGCTTATAGAACGATTGCAGGGTTTGGGGGAGAGCAGGACAGGAGGGGAAACGGTCACATGCCGATCGGCCCCGCGAAGGCAGGGATCCAAGAAGGCAGGGGCCCAAGAGGCGGGGACCCAAGAGGCGGCTGCGCCGCGGGCCCCGGACAAGGCGCCCCGGGCCGGCGCTCCTTCTCCCCGCTGGCGGGGAGAAGGTGGCTCGCCGCTGAGCGGCGAGCCGGATGAGGGGCGCTTCGGCAACGCCGAAACCGACGGTTCGCCCCCTCACCCGGATTTCGCGCGAGCGCGTGAAATCCGACCTCTCCCCGCACGCCGGGAGAGGTCGAGAGCCGCGCGCCGGTGTCGCCCGCTCAATTCGCCGCGAAGCAGTACAGCAGGCCATCGCCGCCGGTGGAGCGGAGATCCGCCTGGGAGCAGCCCCCGCCCGCGCCGCGCGACGGATGCGACGTATTCCACGACTTGGCGGGCGCCGAGTCGTCGAGCCCGGTGCGGTCGTGATGCCCCACCATGGCGGCCCCTTGCGTGCTGCTCGTCCAGTTGCGGCAGGTGCGGTCCTCGCCCGGCGGGAAGGCGCGGCCGTCCGCCTGCGAGCCGGTGAGCACGTCGTGGCGGTTCGGGCTGTCGCCGCGGCCGTTCACAACCTCGCCCTTCTCGTTCAGAGCGGTCTGCTTGGTCAGGTTGTTGGTGCCGTGCAGCTCGTCGACATCCTTGGCGATCACCACGCCTTTGGCGTTCTGCCACGGCCCGCGGCCGATCCGGTCGCGAGCGTTGACGGCCGCGGTGCCGCCCTCGGCCTGGGTCGACAGATAGGCCCGCCAGGTCTTGCCGCTCGCCCCCGCCGCCTCGGCGAGGCTCTGGCAATGGCGGTCGGCGCCGGCCAGGCCGCCGAGGTCGCCGCCCTGGCCGATGCCGACGCTGGTGACGAAGAACGTCATGGCGGACTGCTGGGCCACGGCCGTCCCGGCCGCCGCCAGCAGGGCCGCACCGGCGAGCGCCGCAACGGCACCCCGGACGGCGGGCCGCCCGGCACGACGATGGTCCTTCCGGATCATGGCAGTTCCTCCCTGCAAGTTGTTGTGGTGGTTCTATCGGCGGGGCAGTGGGAGCCGGGCCGCCGGGACGACGGCCCGGTCCGGTCAGGCGCCGAGCGGTGCCCCGTAGTCCGCGTCGGTCACCCGCTCCAACCAGTCGACGTGCTTGCCGTCGAGCGATTCGTGCATCGCGAGATGCTCCATCGCGACATCGGGGGCGGCGCCGTGCCAGTGCTTCTCGCCTGGCGGAATCCACACCACGTCGCCCGCCCGCACCTCGCGGACCGGCCCGCCCCAGGTCTGCACCCGGCCCTTGCCGGCGACGATCACCAGGGTCTGGCCGAGCGGATGCGTGTGCCAGTTGGTGCGGGCCGACGGCTCGAAGCGCACCCAGGCGGACCGGATGCGGGCCGGCGCCGGCGCCTCGACCACCGGGTCCTGCCACACCGTCCCGGTGAACCAATCGGGATTCACCCGCCGCGACGGCACGCTGCCGCAAGCCTGAATGTCCATGAGCCGTTCTCCACCTGTGACGAATAGCGGCCGCCCACATGGCGGCCGGAGCGGCAGTATAGGGCGGCGATACGGGAGCGACAGTCGCGACCGCGAGGGCGGCGGAACCGCCACGCCGCCCCCCTGTTGAGCCAGCGGGGGAGCGAGCGACGGACACGCCATGGCTCTGAATCGACGCCGCCACGCCGCCGCACCGGCTCGCCTTTTCGCCGCCCCCGCCATGCTCGGCGGCGCGCTGTCGGTGGTCCTGGTGGGCGGGCTGGCGGCGCTCGGCGACAGCCGTCCGGACGGCCCGCTGCTGGCCATCGAGCACGGGCTCGGAGCCGTCATGCTGATCCTCGCGTTTGCCGGATTGTTCGGCTGCGCCGCGTTCGGAACCGGCCTCAGCCTCGCCGGAGAAGACGAGCCGCGCAGCGGCAGCGGGCGCGCCATGCCGATGCGGTTGCGGCCGATCAGGATCGCAGCCCGGACGGGCTGGCCGCGCGACTGACCGTCGGGGGTGGCCCTCCGAGCGACCCGCCCGGCACGCCCCGAGGCGGCCCCATCGCGAGGCCGCCCCGCTCGGCGCCTCACTTCAGGCGATTCTCGACATGGCTCGGATCGAGCCACGCTTGCGGCTTCGCCGCCTGCCACTTTGACTTGTAGAGACCGCGCAGGGTCAGCGGGCCCCACTTGATCTCCGCCACCCGCCACGCCTCGCCGACCTTGAGCAGCTCCACCGTGACCGTCTCGGGCTGGCCGAAATTGGAGAACCGCACCGTGCCGACCGCCTTGGCCGGCCCGGCATCCTTCACGTCTATGGAGAGGTCGGCGATGTCCCAGCTCTCGCGCCCCACGAACGGGTCGCTGCCGAGCACCAGGGGGCCGCCCACCGGGCGGACCGCCGGCCCGTCCTCCAGGATCACCGAGGCGAGCCCATGGGAGAAGTAGCGCTTCACCGCTTCGGGCGAATCGAGACGGACACCCTTCGCGGCCTGCGCCGAGCTGCCGACATAGGACTGGTAGATGCCGGCCAGGAACCCCTTGGCGGTCGTCGCCGTGGCCTCTCGCGCGGCGCTCTCCCGCGCCGCGGCGGGGCTGCCTCCGGCAAGGGGAACGGCCACGAGCGCCAGCACCAGACCCGTGAGGGCAGCTCCACACCGCAGCAGCGTTCGCATACTCATGACATCGCTCCCAGCAGACAGGCGTCGGTTGTTCTTTGCATGCGATTTCGGAACTGGGCGGCTCGTGGATCGAGCTTCTGGATTGCGCTTCTGGCTCGGCGTCCGGTCGTGCGCTTCGGTCTCGGTGCCGGTCGGTCGCAGGGGTTGGTCGGAACAGGAGGCGGGGCGGTTCGCCGGACGTGCGCAAGCAAACCACCGAGATGCTGAAAAGTTGCAACATAGGGTGGTCTTGCCGATCACGATCTCGGGAGATGATCGGCCCTGCCGCCGCGGGCCTGTGGCCGGAGCGCGACAGCGTCTCGGAATCCGCACCACCGGGTTGCGGCCGGGGCAGCCGGCATGGGATCGTCCGGGTCGTTCACGACGCATGGCGAGAGCCGTGCCGACCGGAGGTCCGCTGGTCCGATGCCCCCTTGTTCGTTGCCCGCTCGTTCGTTGCCCGCGCTGCGCCCGACCCTGCTCGCCGCCCTGGTGGCGCTGCCCCTCGCGGCGGCGCCGGCCGCGGCCGGCTTTCTCGACACCCGGCCGTTCGAAGGCAACGACACCGGCGGCATCATCGCCTGGTCGCCGGCGGTCGATCTCGTCTATCGCGACATCGCGGCGGCTCACTGCGCCCAGTATTTCAAGGCGGCCCAGATCACCAGCGTGCACCGGCGCTACGGGGACTACGTGGCGTTCAAGTGCCATTTTCCGCGCGGCTACGATCCGCGCCGCTGGATGATCTACGGCCCGCCGGTCCGCACCCTCTACTGACCCGCCCCGAGCCGGCCCCGGCCCGGCACCAACCCCGGACACGGCCGATCGGCCGGCGGCCGGCGGGCCGGGCGGCCTCATCGGCACGGCCGGCCGGGCGAGCGGCCACACTCCCCCCATATTCCTTGCGCTTTGTGACTTCCTTGCGCTTTGTGACGACGGCGCGCCTTGTGACCATGGCGCGCTTGTGACGACGGCGCCATTGGCCCCCCGCGGCCGATCGGCTAAACCGGGTCGATCTCGCCACTGTCGAAGGACGTGCGTTCCGCCGGGGCGACCCGAGACTCCGCTGACGAGGACGTGAGACTTGCGCGAGGACGACACCGATCACAGGCCGCGTGTCTCCCTGATGGAGCGCTTCCGGCGCTTCATGCTCGATCTCGACTCGCGGCTCGACTTCGGCATCTTCAAGGGCTTCCGCTGGACCCGCGAGCTGGTCGAGCGATTCGTGGTCTTCATGGATCGCTTCCATGTCGGCGGCTGGCGGCGCTGGCTCCTGGTCGAGCCCGCCTCGGAGGCGCTGACGCTCGGCTTCGCCGGCCTGATGCTGATGCTGGCGCTGGCGATTCCGGCCTTCCACGAGACCTCGGACGAGGACTGGCTGAAGAAGTCGGAGCTCGCCGTCGTGTTCCTCGACCGCTTCGGCAACGAGGTCGGCTCGCGCGGCATCAAGCACAACGATTCGATCCCGCTCGAAGACTTCCCCGACCACCTGATCAAGGCGGTGCTGGCCACCGAGGACCGGCGCTTCTACGAGCATTTCGGCATCGACATCGCCGGCACCATGCGGGCCGTCGTCACCAATGCGCGGGCCGGCGGCGTCGTGCAGGGCGGCTCCTCGCTCAGCCAGCAGCTCGCCAAGAACCTGTTCCTGTCGAACGAGCGCACCATCGAGCGCAAGGTCAAGGAGGCGTTCCTGGCGCTGTGGCTGGAGAGCCGGCTGACCAAGAACGAGATCCTCAAGCTCTATCTCGATCGCGCCTACATGGGCGGCGGCACCTACGGGGTGGACGCCGCCGCGCAATACTATTTCGGCAAGTCGGCCCGCGACGTCAGCCTGCCCGAGGCCGCCATGCTGGCCGGCCTGTTCAAGGCGCCGACCAAGTTCGCCCCCCACATCAACCTGCCGGCGGCGCGCGCCCGCGCCAATGTGGTGCTCGACAACCTGGTCGAGGCCGGCTTCATGACCGAGGGCCAGGTGTTCGGCGCCCGCCGCAACCCGGCCAAGACCATTGACCGCCGCGACGAGAGCGCCCCCAACTACTACCTCGACTATGCGTTCGAGGAGATGCGCAAGCTGGTCGACACGCTGCCCAAGTCGATCACCGAGCGCGCCTTCGTGGTGCGCACCGCCCTCGATCCCGGTCTCCAGCAGACCGCCGAGAACGCCATCGAGAACGCCATCAGGCAGTTCGGGCGCGACTACCACGCCAAGCAGGCCGCCGTGGTGGTGGCCGACGTCGACGGCGCCGTGCGGGCGATCGTCGGCGGCGTCGACTATGGCGAGAGCCAGTTCAACCGCGCCACCGACGCGCTGCGGCAGCCCGGCTCCTCGTTCAAGCCCTATGTCTACGCCACCGCCATGATCGAGGCCGGCCTGACGCCGAAGTCGGTCGTGGTCGACAGCCCGGTCTGCGTCGGCAACTGGTGCCCGAAGAACTACTCGGGCGGCTTCTCGGGCTCGATGCAGCTCACCGACGCGCTGAAGCGCTCGATCAACACCATCGCGGTCAAGCTCGCCAACACGGCCGGCAAGGGCAGCCCGCGCGCCGGCCGCAACAAGATCGTGGCGCTCGCCCGGAGCATGGGCCTGCGCACCCCGCTCACCGACACGCCGTCGCTGCCGATCGGCGCCGCCGAGGTGACGGTGCTGGACCACACCGTGGCCTATGCGACGTTCCCGAACGGCGGCAAGGCGGTGCCGGCGCACGCCATTTTGGAGGTTCGCACCGGCATGGGCGAGACCATCTGGCGCTTCGACCGCGACGGCAAGAAGCCCCAGCAGGTGATGCCCCCGCAGGTCGCCTCCGACATGAACTTCATGATGAACAAGGTGGTCGAGGAAGGCACGGCGCGGCGCGCCATCCTCAACGGCGTCAAGGCGGCCGGCAAGACCGGCACCACCAACGCCTATCGCGATGCCTGGTTCGTCGGCTTCACCGGCAACTTCGTCGCCGGCGTGTGGTTCGGCAACGACGACTACTCGCCGCTGAACCGGATGACCGGCGGCTCGATGCCCGCCATGGTCTGGCATACCGTGATGGAGTACGCCCATCAGGGGGTGGAGCTGAAGAACATCCCCGGCCTGCCGCCCAATCCGGCCCAGATCGGCCCCAAGATCGCCGAGACGAGCGACGTGCCGCGCCCCGCCATGCTGTCCACCAAGGCGGCTCAGGCGCTGGTGCGGATCGAGCGGCTGATGGACGAGGCGGCCCGCGCCGCCGTCGCCACCACGCCCCGTGTGGGCCCGCAGACCGAAGCCCCCGCCCTCGCCCCGGGCGCCACCGCGGCGGCCGACGGGTCGCTGCCGGTCGGGGCGCTGCCGGCCAGGCGGCGGGACTGACTGCGTTCCCGCCTGCGCCGGAACGAGCGGTGGGATCGATCTCCGGCGCCGCGA
Source organism: Rhodoplanes sp. P11 (assembly GCF_964266735.1). Classification (NCBI taxonomy): domain Bacteria; kingdom Pseudomonadati; phylum Pseudomonadota; class Alphaproteobacteria; order Hyphomicrobiales; family Nitrobacteraceae; genus Rhodoplanes; species Rhodoplanes sp. P11. Next base: position 842,757 of record NZ_CAXWGY010000001.1, on the reverse strand, counting down.
CGGCTGCGGTCCGCGAGGGGACGGATCGAACATCGCCCCGGCCGGGCTTGACCCACACCTCCATCCGGAGAAAACGTTCTGGCGAAAGCGAGGGATCGCCGGGTCGCGCCCGGCGGTGACGCCAGGACCGGGGTGACGCCCGTCTCTCCCCCTCGGCGTCTGTGACCAGCGAATTTCGAGATCGGATCGTCCCGTGCGGCTGCTGATCGGTGCTCTTCTCTCCCTCGTGGTGGCGGCCGCCATCGGGCTCGGCGCGACCTGGCTGACGCTGACCCGGGGGGTCGCGTTCGGGGCCGTCACGCTCGGGGCCTGGACTGCCTATCCGCGCGCCGGCAGTGCCGACATCGACCCTTACGCGCGCGCCGCCGTGTCGCGCGGGGGCCTGCTGCCGCTCGGTCTCGGCGACGGCGTCGCCTTCCTGGCCCGCACCGACGATGCCGGCCGCGCCCTCGACGGGCGGTGCGACGTCAGGGTCGCCGGCACCACGCCGCAGGCTCGCTACTTCACCCTGACGCTCTACCGGCCCGACGGGGCGCTGGTCGCCAACTCGCTCGGCCGCTACGGCTTCACCAGCCAGGAGCTGGTGCGCCAGTCCGACGGCTCCTTCGAGATCGTGCTGGCGCCGCGCGCCCGCCCCGGCAACTGGCTGCCCACCGGCGGGGTCGAGCGCTACATCCTGCTGCTGCGCCTCTACGACACCCCCGTCGGCATCGCCACAAGGGCCGAGCGCGAGGCGCCGATGCCGGCCATCACGGCGGCGGAGACCTGCTCATGAGGACGCCCGCCACCCTCGATCTCGCCACCGGGAGCCTGCCGTGATCCGCTGGCTGCTGTGGCTGCTCGCCGGCCTGATCCTCGGCGGCATCGTGCATCTCGTCACCGTGCTGACCCTGCCCAAGGCGGCCACCCGCGACGCCTATGCGCGGCTCGAATCGACGACCCCCGTCAATGCCTTCACGCTGCTGCCGGAGCCGACCCCGGAACGGGCCGCGGTGCCGTTCATGGACCCCGCCTTCGCGGCGTCCGTGTGCCGCTACGATCTCGACGGCGGTCCGATCAAGCTGACCGCGCCGGTGAGCCAGGCCTATACCTCGGTCACCTTCTACACCCGCACCGGCGTCGCCTATTACGCCATCAACGACCGCGCCGCCGGCCGCCGCACCATCGAGCTCGACCTGATGACCACCAAGCAGCGCGACGCACTGCCGGCCGAGGAGGACGTCACCGCCGCCGACCGGCTGATCGTCGAATCGCCGACCTCGACCGGGCTGATCGTGGTGCGGGCCCTGGTGGCCGAGGCAGGGCTGCGGGCGATGGCGGACGCCGCCGTGTCGGCGGCCAAGTGCCAGCCGCAGCCCTGAGCAGCTCTGAGCCGAGATCCGGCTGATCGGTGGGGTTGGTCATTCCGGGGCGGCGTGCAGCGCCGCACCCGGAATCCAGCCAAGCGCTCCGAGCTCGCCGCTGGGTCCGGGTTCGCGGCTTCGCCGCGCTCCGGCGCGGCGGCCGCTCGCCCTCCCGAAAACGACGAACGGCCGGGGCTCGCGCCCCGACCGCTCCGCCGCATCTCCCCGGCAGGGCCGTGGAGGGATTACTGGGCGTACCAGCCGCCATCCATGTTGATGGCGGTGCCACGAAGCTGCGAGGCGGCGTCCGAGCACATGAACACCGCGAGCTCACCGAGCTGCGCCGGCGTCACGAACTGCTTGGACGGCTGCTTCTCGGTGAGCAGCCGGCGGCCGGCCTCGGTATTGTCGATCTTGTCGCGCTCGGCCCAGGCGTCGATCTGCTTCTGAACCAGCGGGGTGAGCACCCAGCCGGGGCAGATGGCGTTGCAGGTGACGCCGGTCTCGGCGTTCTCCAGCGCCACCACCTTGGTGAGGCCGACGAGGCCGTGCTTGGCCGACACATAGGCGGCCTTGTTGACCGAGGCGACGAGGCCGTGCACCGAGGCGATGTTGATGATGCGGCCCCAGTTGCGCTCCTTCATTTGCGGCACCGCCGCCTTGATGGCGTAGAACGCGGCCGACAGATTGATCGCCAGCACCAGCTCCCACTTGTCGTCCGGGAAGTCCTGCACCGGCGACACAACCTGGATGCCGGCATTGTTGACCAGGATGTCGACCTTGCCGAGCTCCTTGGTGGCGGCCTCGATCAGGCCCTTGGTCTCCGCCGGCTTCGACAGGTCGGCGCCATTGTAGGCGGTGCGCACCCCGAACTCGGCCGCGATGCCGGTCCGGATCTTCTCGATCTCGGCGGCGTCGCCGAAGCCGTTCAGCATGATGTCGGCGCCCTTCGCGGCCAGCGCCCGCGCCACGCCGAGACCGATGCCGCTGGTCGACCCAGTGACGACGGCGACCTTACCTTTCAACATGAGACTCTCCCTGCTCCAGTGTCACGACCGGCGGACGCGCCGCCCGCCGATGATCCGGTCGCCGTCGCGGGAGCACCCCGTCGATCCCGCGCGATCGGACCGCGACGAAGCCGTGCGGCCGAAGCCGCACGGCGGGGCCGGCCCTAGACGAGGCCGGTCAGATAGTAGAGGGCGATCACCACGAACACGCTGCCGGTCTTGATCACCGTGATGGCGAAGATGTCCTTGTAGGACTGCCGGTGAGTCAGGCCGGTGACATTGAGCAGCGTGATCACGGCGCCGTTGTGCGGCAGCGTATCCATGCCGCCGGACGCCATCGAGGCGACCCGGTGCAACACCTCGAGCGGGATCTGCGCGGCGTTCGCCATGGCGACGAACTGGTCGGCCATCGCAGCGAGCGCGATCGACATGCCGCCCGACGCCGAGCCGGTGATGCCGGCCAGCACCGTCACCGAGATGGCGATATTGACCAGCGGGTTGGGGATCGCGGTCAGCGCGTCGCGGATGAAGATGAAGCCCGGCAGCGCCGCGATGACGGCGCCGAAGCCGTACTCGGAGGCGGTGTTGAGCGAGGCGAGCAGCGAGCCCGCGACGGCCTGCTGGCTGCCGGCCGCGAATTTCGCGGTGACGGCCTTCCAGGCAAAGGCGAGCACCATCAGGATACCGATGATCAGGGCGCCCTCGACGGCCCAGATGGCGGCGACCGACGCAGTCTGCTGGATCACCTTGGAGCCGCCCGGGATCAACGCGACCTCGACGGTGGCCGGATAGAGCCGCTTGATCAGGTCGGTGAAGATGAAGTTCATCACCAGCACGATGACCAGCGGCGACATCGCGATGATCGGGTTCGGCAGCTTCTCGGCGGCGATCGGCTCAGGCTCGTTGATGTGGCCGGTGCCGTAGCCCTCGCCCGCCTTCAGGGCGGAGCGGCGGCGCCACTCCAGATACAGCAGGCCCACCGTGAGGATGAACAGGCCCCCGAAGGTGCCGAGAACGGGCGCCGCCCAGGTCGTGGTCTTGAAGAAGGTGGTCGGAATAATGTTCTGGATCTGCGGCGTGCCGGGGAACGAATCCATCGTCGCCGTGAAAGCGCCGAGCGCGATGGTGCCCGGAATCAGGCGTTTCGGAATGTCGCTCTGCCGGAACATCTCGGCGGCGAACGGATAGACCGCGAACACCACCACGAACAGCGACACGCCGCCATAGGTAAGCAGGCAGCATACCGCGACGATCGACACCATGGCGCGCTCACGGCCGATCAGACCGATCACCGCCGTGACGATCGAGCGTGAGAAGCCCGACAGCTCGATGACCTTGCCGAACACCGCGCCGAGCAAGAACACCGGGAAGTACAGCTTCACGAAGATGACCATCCGCTCCATGAAGAGGCCGGTGAAGATCGGCGGAACGGCGGCTGGATCGGTGAGCAGCACCGCGCCCATCGCAGCCACTGGCGCGAAGAGGATCACGCTGTAGCCGCGATACGCGACGAACATCAGGAACGCGAGCGCTCCGATACAGATCAGGAAATTCATAGACGTGCACCCCCGAGACTTTGGAAACGTGCTGGCGCGCGGGAGATTTTTACTTGAGGAGAGTTGCGCCTCTACTGTGCGCGGCAGGACATTTGAGCGTGAGAGCTGAAGCCTTGCCGACGACCGACGACAAGGTGAACGTTTTCGAAGTGGTCAGCCTGTAGGCGCGGCCTCCTGCCGCAGCGTTGACTTTTGTCAAACGCTCCTGACCTAGGTAATAGGACTATTACGTGCAAATACGACTTGGGTTCGACAGCATTGCAATCTTTTCGAGTGGCCCGAGTTGCCGGCCGGCTGTCACACAGCCCTGAATGATCGGGTGCACTGCAACAAGACGACACGCGAGCTATCTCGTTTCATACAAAAGAACAGGTATAAGAACGAGCGGCACGGCGACACGGTCTCACGTCGACTCGACCATCTCGCCATCGGCCTCTTCACATCGGCCATCCTCACATCGACCGTCCTCATATTGACCATCTTGGCGTCGACCATCTTGGCGTCGACCATTTTGACGTCGACCATTCTGACATCGACGGTCTTCACATCGACGATGAATGTGACCCGGTTGCCCGATTCTGGTTAGCTCGACTCTGGCTCGCCCAATTCTGGTTAGCCCGGCTCCGGTTCGTCGCCGAGGTCCGTGACGGCGACGTGATCCCGGTCGGTGACGGGACATCACCACGCCATCACATCACGCGCCCGAACGCCGCCCGATGCGGCGGAATGCGCAACAACGAGGTCCCTGTCATCACTCTGTCATGCGTGACGCAGGCACCGGGCCGACCATCGCGGCGGGCATCAGGGCGTCACAATCGCCGAACAGGCGCCTCGCCGGCGACCGTGCGGCATCGGATCGCGTCACGCGGTTCTCGCCACATGGTGACGGGACGTAGCTCTACGATTCAGGTGTACTACCGATGCGGCGTTCGCGCCGCCGCAGCATAAGGACACACGTCTGTTCCGGACCCGGACCGGCGGCGACTCTGGCCGCTCCCCGACGAACCACGAGTGTCCTCATGAAACCTCACCTGAAACCGGAAGAAGCGGTCAAGCTCATCCCCGATGGCGCCCGTCTCATGATCGGCGGCTTCATGGGCGTCGGATCGCCCCATCGGCTGCTCGAAGCCCTGGCCCAGTCCGGCAAGCGCAATCTCACCGTCATCGCCAACGACACCGCCCGTCCGGGCGTCGACATCGGCAAGCTGATCCGCGCCGGCGCGGTGTCCAAGCTGGTCGCCTCCCATATCGGCCTCAATCCCGAGACCCAGAAAGCGATGATCGCCGGTCAGATCGAGGTCGAGCTGGTGCCCCAGGGCACGCTGGTCGAGCGCATTCGCGCCGGCGGCTACGGCCTCGGCGGCGTGCTGACCAAGACCGGCCTCGGCACCATCGCGGCGGAAGGCCAGCAGGTGGTCGAGATCGACGGCGAGAAGTGGCTGCTGGCCAAGCCCCTCAAGGCCGATTTCGCGCTGATCGCCGCCGATCAGGCCGACTACAGCGGCAACCTCCAGTACCAGCTCACCGCCACCAACTTCAATCCGATCATGGCGCTCGCCGCCGAGACGGTGATCTGCGAGCCGCGCGAGATTCTCCCCGTGGGCATGATCTCTCCCGACGTCGTCAAGACGCCGGGCGTCGTGGTCGACTACCTGATCGAGAGGGCCGCCTGATGAAACCCGAAGAGATCATCCAGCGCCGCGTCGCCCGCGAGCTGAAGCCCAACAGCCTGGTCAATCTCGGCATCGGCCTGCCGACCGGCGTCGCCAAGTTCATCGACGAGCATGCCAACGTGCTGTTCGAGTCGGAGAACGGCATCGTCGGGCTGGCCGCCAAGCCGCCGGAGGGCATGGACGATCCCGACCTCACCGATGCCGGCGGTGGCACCGTCTCGGCGGTGCCCGGAGCCGCCACCATCGACAGCGCCTATTCGTTCGGCCTGATCCGCGGCGGCCATCTCGACGCCACCGTGCTGGGCGCCCTCGAGGTGGACGAGAACGGCCTGCTCGCCAATTGGGTGGTGCCCGGCAAGATGGTGCCCGGCATGGGCGGCGCCATGGATCTCGTCACCGGCGCTCGCCGGGTGATCGTGGCGATGAACCACACCGCCAAGGGCGCGCCCAAGATCGTGCCGAAGTGCACCCTGCCGCTCACCTCGATCCGGCGCATCAGCCTGATCGTCACCGATCTCGCCGTCATCGAGCCCACCGACGACGGGCTGGTGCTGCGCGAGCGGGCGCCGGGCGTCACGATCGAGCAGATCGTCGCGGCCACCAGCGCCAAGCTGATCATTCCGGATGACGTGCCGGAGATGGATCTCGGGGTTGCCGCCTGACGGCACGCCCTGCGACAGGTGAACAGGAACCCGCGGGAGCCCCTCCCCGCGGGTTTTCTGTTTCGGCCCCGATACGCGGCACACCCCGCGCATCCATCCTGCTTGGTCACGCGCGGGCTCGACCCGCGCGTCCATCACGATCGGACGAGTGTCGTCGCGTGATCGATGAACCGCCGGGTCGAGCCCGGCGGTGACGAGAGGAGAGGCCGAGCCCGGCGATGACGACGACCGGGCGTGGCGTCACGCCGTCGGCGCGGCCGCCGTGGTCCAGCCGACCGCATCGGCGCCCTTGAGGCCGAGGATCTGCCGCGCCTCGGCCGGAGTCGCGACCGGGATGCTCAGCGCCTGCGCGATGGCGACGACGCGCTCCACCTGCTCGGCGCTGGACTTGGCGAGCTGCTTGGGCGCGAGATAGAGATTGTCCTCGAGCCCGACCCGGACATTGCCACCCATGCCCATGGCGGTCGCCATCATGGGCAGCTGCGCGCGCCCGGCCGCCGACAGCGACCAGGTGAAGGTCTTCTCGCCGAGCATGCGGCAGGCGGACTCGTAGAGGAACACCAGGTTCCCCACCGTCGCCGGCATGCCGCCGAGGATGCCGAGCACGAACTGAACATGCACGGGCGGGGTCAGTACGCCGGTGCCGATCAGGAACTGGATGTTGCCCAGCATGCCGGCATCGTAGACTTCGAGCTCCGGCTTGGTGCGGGCCTCGGCCATGAACGTCGCGAACTCGCGCAGCGTCTTGAACGTGTTGGGGAAGATCCAGTCTTCCGTGGCTTCGAGAAAGGGAATCTCCCAGTCGAACTTCGGCTCCTTGATCTTGGCGGCGAGCGGATGCAGCGCGAAGTTCATCGAGCCGGTGTTGAGCGACGCCAGCTCCGGCTTCAGCAGCATCACCGAGCGGGCGCGCTCCGCCACCGTCATCTCTTTCGAGCCGCCGGTGGTGATGCAGATCGGCGCATCGGTCTCGGCGCTGATGCGGCGGACGATCTCCTCGTAGAGCTTCGGATCGGCGCTCGGCTTGCCGGTCTGCGGATCGCGGGCGTGGACATGCACGAGGGCGGCACCGGCCCGCACGGCCTTCACGGCATCGGCCGCGATCTCGGCGGGCGTCACCGGCAGGTAGGGCGACAGGCTCGGCGTGTGCACCGATCCGGTCACCGCGGCGGTGATGACGAGTTTGGACATGACAACTCCTGAGGGTTCGGGGGATCGACGGTGATTCGGCGGCACAGAGCATTTTCCGGCGAGGTGGACGCCGGCTCGCCGTGGAAAATGCGACCACGCAAAGACTCCTGGAGCGGAGTCCGATCCAGTTGGATCGGATTCCGCTCTGGACGCGGCCGCGCCCCATCCCGCGGACGGGACGGGGCGGGAGGAGAGCCGTACCGTCGCCGCGTCAGGCGTCCAGGATCGCGACGGCGCGCGTCCAGCCGGCGGAGGCGCCGCGGATCTTCGCCGGGAAGCAGGCGACGGTGAAGCCAGTCGGCGGCAGCAGCTCGAGATTATGCAGCTTCTCGATGTGGCAATAGCCGACCTCGCGACCGGACTTGTGGCCCTCCCAGATCAGGCCGGCGTTCTTGGTCTCCGCATATTTCTTGGCCGTGTAGACGAACGGCGCATCCCAGCTCCAGGCGTCGGTGCCGGTCACCCGCACGCCGCGCTCGGTGAGATAGAGGGTCGCATCGCGGCCCATGCCGCAGCCGGCCGCCACGTAGCCTTCGCGCCCGTAACACTCGCCCGCGCGGGTGTTGACGACGACGATCTCCAGCGGCTTCAGCGTATGGCCGATGCGCTTCAGCTCGGCCTCGACGTCGCCGGCGGTCGCCACGTAGCCGTCCGGGAAATGGCGGAAGTCGAGCTTCACGCCGGGCTGGAAGCACCAGTCGAGCGGCACCTCGTCGATGGTGATGGCGCGCTCGCCGCGGCTCATGGTCGAGGCGAAGTGATAAGGCGCGTCGAGATGCGTGCCGTTGTGGGTGGTGATCTGCACCCATTCGATCGCCCAGGCTTCGCCGTCGGGCAGGTCCTCGGCCTTCAGGCCGGGGAAGAACGGCAGCAGCTCGTCGGTGGTGTCCTTGTGATTGCGGTAGGTGATCTTCGGCTCGTAGACGGGCGGATCGGCGAGGGTGCCGTTTTCGAAGTAGATGGAAAGGTCGATGATCTTGCGCATGATGGTCTCCAATTCCAGACCCGGCCGCCGGCGCGCGCCGTCGCTGGTCGGGTCCGCTCGAGGGGGTCCCCGCGCCCGCCGACTGCGGACGCGGGGTGCGGGGCGGGCGGGAAGATCAGCCCCGCGGTGAAGCGGCCGCCGCCGGCTGCGTCGCCGGCCGTTCGGTGCTCGGCAGGAAGGCCGTCAGGATGGCGGCGAGCAGGAACGGGATGGCGCAGAGCAGGATGCTGGTCTGCAACGAGGTCGCCGTCGCGATGCCGCCGAGGATGAACGGCGCGAAGGCCGAGATGCCGCGCCCGACGTTGAAGCAGAAGCCCGAACCGGTGGTGCGGATACGAGTCGGGAACAGCTCGCCGTAGTACGAGCCCATCAGGCCGACGAAGGCCATGAAGAACGCATAGGCCGGCCCCATCCACAGCAGCGTGGCGTGGTTCTCGGTCATCGCATACACGGCGAGCATCACGGCCGAGCCGGCGAGCGACAGGAGCAGCGCATTGCGCTTGCCGATGAAGTCGGCGATCCAGCCGAACACGTTGTAGCCGAAGAACATGCCGACGCTGAGGATGGTCATGAACATGCCCATGTCGGCGACCGACAGGCCCCGCTCCTTGACCAGATAGGTCGGCAGCCAGGTCGTGGTGCCCCAATAGGCGGTCAGCGCGAAGGCCGAGATCAGGGTCGCCAGGATGGTGTTCTTGGCGAGACCCGGCGCGAAGATCTCCTTCACCGACACCTTCTCGGCGGTCTTGCCCTCGCCGCGCTGACGGGCGTCACGCTGCGCCTTCCAGGCTTCCGACTCCGGCACGAAGAAGTAGACATACACGGCGACGATCAGCGCGATGCCGGCAGTGAGGAACAGCGCCCGCCATCCCCACATCGGGATGATCTTGCCGGCCAGGAACGAGGCGAGGCCGACGCCGACCGGGAACGAGCTCATCACGAAGGCGGCGGCGCGGCCGCGCTGCTCGGTCGGCCAGGTCTCGGCGATGTAGGCGGCGATCACGCCCCACAGGCCGCCGAGGCCGAGGCCGGCCAGGAAGCGCAGGATCAGGATCTCCAGCCAGGTGCTGGTGAAGGCGATCGCCATGGTCAGAATGCTGAAGCTGATGATCGACCACAGCATCGCCTTGCGGCGGCCGTAGTTGTCGGCGTACCAGCCCATCACGACGCTGGAGATGCCGACGCCGATCAGAGTCGCGGTGGCGAGCAGGCCCGCCTCCGACCGCGACAGGCCGAGATCCGCCATGATCGGCTGGAACGCCATGGCCAGCAGCACGAGATCCATGGCATCGAACGTGTAGCCGGCGAACCCGCCAGCCAGGACACGCCATTTGGTGTTGTCGTTCTTCATGCTCGAACACCCAGGGTTCTTGAACGATCGTCGCGACGGGAGCCGGGCGACCGGGCGAATGTCCGGCGTCGCCCTCCGCGTGCGGCGCGAAGGGCGTCGGGCTGGCCGTCGCGGCGATCCGGGGATCGTGGTTTCGCCGCATCGCCACGTTAGACTGTACGTACGTACAGTATATCCGGACAAGTACGATGGCCACTGCATGGAGCGCGTGGAAGACCTGCGGGAACGGCGGGACAGAAAGAATGACCTACGATGCGACGGCTCACGCACCGAGGAGCCGAGCGACGGGCACCGCCGCCTCGGCGACCGCGGATTTCGCGGGAATGGACGACGGCGGGATCAGAACCACGATGCCGTCATCGTCGATGCGCGATCGCGGCGGTGCGGTTTCACCGCGAGACACCGACGTGCAGCGACGTGGCCCGCACGACGCGCCTGCCGACATCGCGGGCGTGTCCGCCCGACGCGACGTCCGGCATCGCCCGCCAGTACCGCCAGCACCGATCCGTCGCGAGTCTGGTCCGGAATTCGGGTCCACGGGTGGACAGTGCAGCCGGCGCGCGAGTAAAGTGATGATCAGGACGAGTCGAGGTCGATCGAGACGGACCATCGCGGTCGAGCGCCAGTTCCTTCAGCGCAAGCTTCATTCCCGCGAGCCCGCATGACCACCGCCGCATCCCGGAGAAAACCGAGAGCACCGACGTCCGGCACGGCGGACGCCGAGCCGACGCGCCGCGCTCGCATCATCGCGGCAGCCGAGAAGCTTTTTGCGCTCGAGGGTTTCCACGGTGCGTCCATGCGCAACATCGCCGATGCGGCGGGCGTCGGGCTGTCCGTGGTGGTCTATCATTTCGAGACCAAGCAGAACCTCTATCGCGCGGTGTTCGCCCAGCACCAGAAGCTGTTCGCGGAACGTCTGACCGAGCTGCGCACCATCGACGTCTCGGGGCCCGACGCCATCGAGCGCATCGCCACCGCCTTCGTGATGCCGGTGATGCGCCTGCAAGCGCGGCCGGAGGGAAAGTACTACCCGCTGCTGACGGTCCGCGAGGCATCCGACCCACAGGAGAAGTCGCGCGGCATCCTGCGCGACTATTACGATCCGATGGCGCGCGAGTTCATCGCGGCGCTCCAGCGCGCCCTCCCCGACAAGTCGCCCGAGTATCTGCACTGGGCCTATCTGTTCGCGGTCGGCGCGCTGGTCATGAACTTCTTCGACGAGCGCATGTCGCGCCTGTCGAAGCACCGCTACAAGCCCGGCGACATCCCCACCAAGGCGCGCTTCCTGGTGCGCTTCATCGCGGCCGGCATCCGCGCCGGCCCCGATGTCGATGCCGAGGCGTGAACGCCGGCCCCGCTCGCCGCAGCGCAGCTACTTGAACGTCGCCTTCACCTCCACCGGCAGACCGGCGAGCCCTTCGTAGCGGGCCGTCACGGTGCGGCCGGGCGCCGGCGGCGACAGCGGCGAGAAGCTGCCGAGGCTGAGCACATCCCCGGCCTTCAGGGTGATGCCGGCTCGGCCGAGGTCCTCCACCAGCCACGCCACCGCATCGAGCGGATGGCCGAGGATCGCGGTGCCGGGGCTCCTGGCGATCTCGCGCCCGCTGTCGTCCGAGAGCACCACCGTCATCTTGGCGAGGCGGTCGGCGAAGTCCTGGCTCGCCTCCACCGGGATCGGCGTGCCGGTGACGCCGAGCCGCGCCCCGACGTTGATGGCGGTGAGCACGCCGCCATCCATGTGGGCGCCCTTGGCGAGCACCAGATCCGGCAGCTCCAGGAACGGCACGACGGATTCCAGGTGGCGCAGGATCTCGACATGCCCCTTGGCACCGTGGATGCCGGGGTCCTTCACCGTGACGATCAGGTCGGACTCGAACAAGGGCGCCGCCCCGAAGGCCGGGTCGACGGTGGCGCCGTCCTTGAGGATCATGCCGGCGAGCAGCGTGCCGCGCACCGGATGCGGCACGCCGAACCGCTGCTGCACGGCCGTGTTGGTGAGCCCAGCCTTGTAGCCGACCACCGGCCCGAGCGAGGCTTTCAGCATCCCGACGAGCTTCTCTTGGGCGCACAGGCCGTCGGCGACCGACAGGCCGGGACCGTAGCTCTCGGCCGGCTGGCGCGCCGCGATCTTCTCGGCCAGCGCCGCCACCGCCTGGTCGGACGGGCAATCGGCCCGCGCCGGCGCCATCCCGGCGAGCAGACTGGCGGCCGCGAGGACGACGGCAGTCGCGAGCGGACGGGCGGCGGTGGCAGCGGCCAGACGATGCGGCATGAGGGCTCCTCCGGTTGGTATCCGGAGCGTAGCAAACACGGCCTGCGTGTCGAGCGCGCTCGCCTCGTCCCGCCGGACTGGTGGGGACGGAGCGCCGCCCTACCGCTCGCCCTCGCCCGGCGTCAGGCCGTAGGGGGCGACGAGGTCCCACACATGGCGCGGCACCATGTGGCGCAGCCGCTTCGGCCGCTCGCGGCGCAGATGCAGCACGGTCTCGATCGCCTTCATCTCCAGCCGGGCGCGGGCGAACTCCAGGCCGCGCGGGCCGATCCGCGGCATCAGCCAGCCGACCAGCGGGCGCAGGAAATCCGGGGTGCCGCGCACCGGCAGACCGCCGGCGGCCCGCTCGGTGTTCTTCATGAAGCCCTTCACCGGGGCGCGCCGCTTGCCGCCGGTGCCGGGCGGGGCGAGCCGCACCTCGTCGCCGAGCAGGTCCAGGATCTCCTCGCCGCGCGCGTTGCGCACCAGCAGCCACTGCTCCCCCTCGCCGCCCATGTAGCCGACCGTGATGTCGGCGAGCACATTGGTGTAGTCGACGCAGGTCCGGCAGGTGAGCGGGAAGAAGTCGCGCGGCAGCTTGGACAGCGGCAGCATCAGGAACGGGATGCGCTTGTGCCGACCGTCCGAGAAGCGCAGCTCGACATGATAGTCGGCGCGGAACTCCAGATACGTGATGGTCGACGGATCGTCGGCCAGGAGCGCCAGGAACTCGTGGAAGCGCTCCGTCGTGGTGTTGTCGGAGCACGGCGTGCCGATCACATAGAGCCGCTCGAAGCCGAGTTCCTGCTCCAGCGCCCGTAGCGCGTAGACCTGGCACGGGATGCCGACCACCGCGAGGCGGCGGAAGCCCTGGCGGCGCGCCGGCTCCAGCAGCGCCAGCAGCGGCGCGTAGCCCATCCGCATGCCGCGGCACTGCGCCATGCCCTCGGGCCGGGTCACCAGCACTGGGCGCGGCCGCCACATGTCGTCGGGGTCGGGCGCCATCGCCAGCACGGCATCGACCGCGCCGGTCTCCAAGAGCCGCTCGCCGAGCCGCGTCACGATGCCGGTCCACTGGGCGCCGGGCCGCGGCTCCTTCAGGGCGGCGCGCAGCATCCGGCGGAACGGGCCGAAGAACAGCTCGTCGGGCCGCTCCGGGTCGCGGGCGCGGCCGTGGACGGCCTGCTCCATCGCCGGATAGTCGGGCTTGAGGAACTGGCAGGCATGGCCGCAGCGGCCGGGATCGGCGGTGCGGGAGAGGCCGCAGTCGGTGCACAGGTCGCGGCGCACCGCCGGCCCCACGGGGGCGGCCCAGACGGGCGGCACGGTTTCGGCTTCTGTGGTCAAGGGCGCATTCCGCTCGAGCGCGCCGATGGCGCGGCGGCCGTCGTGGCCGCGCCCCATTGTTAAGTCGGCTTGACACCGCGGCCAAGCGGTGAAAGCGCGGATGCGGCCGGATCAGGCCGAAACCGGCGGCGCCGGCTCAGAGCCGCAGGGCGGACAGGAGGGTCGGAGCTGGTGGCCCCGGTGGCGGCGGCGCCGCGGCGACCGGGGCGCCCTTGACGATCGGCGGCAGCACCGGCGGTGGATAGGGCGGCACGAACACGATGGAGCCCGGCAGAATGTCGGGGCCAGGCAACAGCCGCGCCTCGACGATGCGGGTCTTGAACAGGGTCAGCGACCGCTCGACCTCCACGGCGGCCGGCACCGGGGTGGCGATCACCAGCCGCTCCAGGGCGAAGCCGTAGGAGGCGGCGCGGTTCACCAGCGCCTGCTGCACCCAGCTGATGATCAGCGCATTCTCGGCCATGCGGGCGCCGGCATTGCCGGCCTCGCCCGGGGTGAGCGCGGCGACGTGGGCGAGGCTCTTGCCGCGCTTGATGTCCATGTCGATGACGCGGCGCGCCACCGCGACCCAGGCGGGCAGCCGGGTGACGTCGTTGCGGATGTCCTCGTTGACGCGATTGTAGCGGGCCGTCGCCGAGCGATACGGCGTCTGCATCAGGATCTGCTCGTAGGCCGCGATGTTGAAGACGCACCATTCCTGGCGCACCCCGCGGGTGATCCCGTACTCCTCCAGGATCGAGTACCACCGATTGCGATCATAGACCGGTTGGACGAGCTGGAACGCGAGATCCCGCATCAGCCGTTCGTCCTCGGTGTAGGGATAGGCCGAAACCGGGACACCGGCGCGCGCCGCCACCGCGGGTCCCATCCAGTCGTGGACGCCGTCGCGCACCAGGCCGGGCTTCACCCGGCCGAAGTCGCCGTTGGCGCTGCACGCGCCGAGCAGCGTCGCGGCCGCGAGCACGGCGAACCGCACGAGGCGCCGCCCCCCCGGACCCTGCGGACCTGCGTCCGGCTTCCCCACCTGTGTCACCACGCCCCCAGACTCACCGCCGTCCCGTCGGGCGCCGACCCTTGCGGCCGGCGGCTCTGCCGCCGTCGCCGAGGCCGTCGCGCGGCTCGTCGCCGTGGCGATCGACCCGCACCACCGGCAGAATGATGATGGTGGCGGGCTCGTCCGAGCTGTGGCCCCGGCCCGCATCGTAGAGACGACGACCGGCCGGGAAGGTGATGATGATCCCCATGGCTCCCTCCATCGGATCGGGCATGATCCGCGGCTTGCCACCGTCGATTAGGCGGGCCGTTTGGTTAACGGCCCGTTAAGCGTAACTGTTTGGTTGGACAGGGTTGTACGGCCGCAACACCGGACTGACCGGACGTTCGGGCGGGGGCTGCGAACGCGGCCGAATCGGCCGTGGCGAGCGCCCTGCCCGCACCCGCCAGGCCACCGGCGGAACCGCTGCGGACCGCCTCGCCCCGGGGCTCGCCGATCCTTCGAGTTGAGCCGAAAAGGTTAACGGGTTGTTGGGGTTAAGGCTCCGCTAACGAGTCTGCGCCTAGGCTCTTTTCGCGGTCGTCGGGGGAAGCCGATCGACACGATCGGCGGGGGCTCTTGCGCGATGTCGTCCATGTTTTCCGGACTGGACAGCCTGGTGGGGCTCGCCCGGCACGGCGTCGACGTGAAGCCGACGCTGCTGCGGGTGCTGACCGACCTCTACGTGCAGACCCCGGCCCATACGCCCGACGAGGAGCGCCAGTATGTCGAGCTGTCGCTGCGGCTGATCGATGCCGTAGACCCGTCCACCCGCGAGATCGTCGCCCGCAAGCTCGCCGCCTATCCGGCCGCTCCGGCCGCCGTGCTGGCCCGACTCCAGGGCCGCCGTGGCGCCACCGCGCCGCGACCGACGCCCCAGCCCACGGATGAGGCCGCGACCCGCGCCCGGGCCTCGGCCCGCGACCTCGTCCGCGACTTCTTCGCCGCCGACAGCGACGGCCGCCGGACCCTGCTTCAGGATCTCGATCGGGCCGGCCCCCTCGCCGCCGACACGCCGGCGATGCCGACCCCCTCCGCCGAGGTGGCGCGCCGCCTGGAGACGAGCGTGCTGGCCGGCCGGCCCGGCGATTTCGTGCGCGAGCTGGAGCGGGCGCTCGGCATCGGCCGGGGCCTCGCCGAGCGCATCGTCAACGATCTCGGCGGCGAGCCGCTGGTGGTGGCGGCGCGGGCACTGGCGATGCCGGCCGCGGTGCTTCAGCGCATCCTGCTGTTCGTCAACCCGGCGATCGGCCACTCGGTGCGCCGGGTCTATGCCCTGAGTGCGCTGTTTTCGGAGATCAGCCCGGCGGCAGCCTTGCGGCTGGCGTCCGCGTGGCGCCTCGCCGAGCCCGGCGAGGCTCCCCGGCCCGTCCGCCAGGGCGCCGGCGGCAGCCCGGCACGCGGCCGCATCCCGGCGAGCGAGCGCCACGCCCTGCCTGGACGGGCCACACCCGATCGGATCGGCCCCGAGCGTATCGGCCCCGAGCGGCCGGGCGTCGGCGGAGCGGCCGGCGGCGAGCCGCCGTCAGGCGACGATCCGGTCGAGAAAGTGGCGTCCTGAGCGCTCCTCGATCTCCACCACCCAGACGTCGGGATCGAACCGGCTCTCCCGCGCGATAAATGCCTCGACGGCGCTCTCGGCCGCCGGGGCGTCGCCGAGCACGCGGCTGAAGGCGCGGTCGGCCGGCCGCTCGTCGAAGGCGCTCTGCGGCGCCGGGCCGTAGAGATCGGCGGTGCCGTCCAGGCGGTTGACGACCACGAAAATGGCTCCGGCCTCCTCGGCGCCGCGCCGGCGCACGGCGGCGAACACCCCCTCGACGCCACAGCGGCGAATATAGGCGGCGACCCAGATGCCGGATTTCAGGCGCATGGGCTCGCCGCTACTCGATCGACCGCCCGGTGAGGGCGGTGAGCTCGCGCACCAGCCGGTCGCTGACCTGGCCGGTGACCGGCATTCGCCGCGCCTGCTCGAACGACTCGATGGCGGCGCGGGTCTCGGTGTCGTGAACGCCGGTCGGCCGCACCTGGCCGTAGCCGTAATCGGCGAGCGCCCGCTGCACGGAGCGGATCTGCGCCGAGCCCGGTGTGGCCGGCGGCTTCGCGGTCGCGACCGGCAGCGGCGGCTGCGGCGGCTGGGATGACGCGGTGGCGGCCGGCGCCGACGCCTTGACGACCGCCGGCGGCGCATGGGCGGGCTGAGGATGGGCTGGCTGAGGATGGGACGGCTGGGCGATCAGCCCGGCGATGGGATCGTGGCGCGGGGCCGCGGCGGCGCGCAGCTTCACCGGGGCGCGCGCGATCGCCTTCAGGATCGCGTCGCTCGCCTCGCCGGTCGCCGGCAGGCCGGCGGCATGCTCGAACTCGCGAATCGCCGCCTCGGTCTTGCTGCCGGCGAGGCCGTCGATCGGGCCATCGTAATAGCCGCGACGCGACAGCTCGCGCTGCACCTCGGTGACGAGCTCCGGGCGCGGCCGGGCCGCCGGCTTCGCCGGCTGGGCGGCCGGCTCCGCGCGACCGGCCAGCGGGGCATCGGCGGGCCGGGGTCGCGGCAGCACCGACAGCGCGCCGGTCGAATCACGGCCGGTCGTCTCGCGGCCGCTGGCGGCGACCAGCGGACGCTCCGGCTTGAGCGCGAAGATCGGGGCGGGATGTGGCCCCGGCTGGAGGAACAGCGCATTGATCAGGATGGTGGCGACCGCCGCGGTGGCGGCCAGGGCGGCCAGCGTGTCGCGCGGCCGGCGCAGCGCCGCCAGCGCGACCCCGGCCACACGGCCGCGGCCGGACCGCCCGGCTCCGCCGTCCCGATCGTTCCTGTCGACGTCGATCGCCTCACGCACGCTTCTTGACCGCAACCGCGACCTCACCACTGAACGTTTCGACCCGTGCGCCCTCCGCCGCGACCGGCACCGGCGACAGCGGCACCGGCGACACCGGCTCCACGGCCACCGGCTCGCTCGGAATGGTGAGCCGCCGCACCGTCGCCCCCGCCTCGGGCACCAGCGACGGCGACAGCCGTCGCGCCGCCCGGGCGGCCTCGCAATCGAGCGGAATCCTCACCGTCACGCAAGTGCCCGCACCGAGCCGGCTGCGCATGGCGATCTCGCCGCCGTGCAGCGTCACCAGCCCCTTGACGATCGACAGGCCGAGGCCGGTGCCGGCATGCGGCCGATCGTAGGAGTCGCGCGACTGGAAGAACGGATTGCCGATGCGGCCGAGATCGTCCTCGCCGATGCCGATGCCGTTGTCCTCGACCGCGATCGCCACCTTGGCGCCCTCGCGCCGCGCCGACACCGTGATGCAGCCGCTGCGGTCGGTGAACTTCACGGCGTTGGACAAGAGATTGATCAGGATCTGCTTGAGGGCGCGCTTGTCGGCGACGATCTCGGGCAACGCCGGATCGATGTCGGCCTCCAGACGGATGTCCTGCTCGCGCGCCTTGAGGGTCAGCAGATCGCAGCAGGAGCGCACCACCGGGGCCAGCGCGAACGGCTCCGGCCGGATCTCGAACTCGCCGGTCTCCAGCTTCGACATGTCGAGAATGTCGTTGACGACGGCCAGAAGATGCGTGCCGGACTCGTTGATGAGCCGTGCGTATTCGAGGCGCCGCTCGGGCGTGATCTTGAGCGCCTTCTCGTTGATCAGCATGTCCGAGAAGCCGATCACCGCGTTCAGCGGCGTGCGCAGCTCGTGGCTCATGGTGGCCAGGAACCGGCTCTTGGCCGAGTTGGCGCGCTCGGCCTCGGCGCGCGCCTGCTCGAGCGCACGCTCCTGCTCCTTGCGCTCGGTGACCTCGCGCATCACCGCCACCACCTCGTGCCGATCCGAGGTGGCACCCGAGACGGCGCGATCGAGCGGCCGGCAGCGCATCTCGATCCAGACGAACTGCACCGCCTCGTCGGGCGACGACGGATCACGGCGCACCCGGAACTCGATGCTGCCGTCGGTCCCGTGCGAGGCCGCCTCGGCGAGCGTTCTCAGATAGGCGGGCCGATCGGCGATGTGGACGCGATCGAACAGCCCGTGGCCGCGCAGCTCGGTCGCAGTGACACCGAACAGCTGCTCGGCAGCCGGCGACACGAACATCACCGTGCCGTTCGGGCCATGGCGGGTGATGACGTCGGTCATGTTGCGGGCGAGCAGACGGTAGCGGTCTTCCTCGGCGTAGAGCAGCCACACGCTGGTGCGCGTCAGCGACTCGGCCCCGAGCCCGAGGCCGGCCGCGTAGAGCACGGCGGACACGACGCCGAGTGCGGCGAGCGCGGCGGTGCTCTGCGGATCGGTGGACGGCGGCGGCAGCACGCCGAACGCACCGGCGCCGACCAGCAGGCCGACCGCGACGATCGCGAGCGTGGAGGCGATCGCCACCACGCGGCGCGACGCCGACAGCGCTGCCTCCAGCGGCACCACCACGAGCCAGATCGCGGCGAACGAGTCGATACCGCCGGTGTGCGCCGCCACCATACCGACGAGCACGGTGAGCGCCGCCGCCGAGAGAACATGCGCGCTCTCGTAGCGGCCGGTGCGCGACAGGAAGTAGGACGTGAGAATTGGGGCGACGAGCCAGCAGAACATCAGCACTTCGAGGCCGCGCGGCGCGCCGCGCAGCGCCAGATAGGCCGGGAACGCGACGAGCGCCGTCAGCCCGACGATCAGCCGCGGCGCGATGAACGCACGATGCCGCGCCTTCGCAAGCGGATCGCCCTGCACCGACGGGTGCACCAGCGCATCGACATAATGTCCGAGTGATTTGAGAACGCTCACGTCGCCCACTGCACGTCCGGATGGACGCGCCCCTTCGCGTCGCAGGGGGATCGTCTCAGACCGCCATTAAGCGAACACTAAGGACGCACCGGCTGGCGGACACGGTTGCTCCAATGCCGCCGAATTCGCCGGAACCGCGCACGGCATTCTTCGTCCATGGTGAACACGACGTTGAATGGTGAACGCGGTGTTGATTGGTGAACGAGTGGTTTCCAGGAGCCGATGCGGCGGGTTGATGCCGTCGTCACGGTGATCCGTGCGCCGCGTGTGCGGCGAGGATGGAACTCGCGACGCCGCCGTGACGTTCGCCGATGCCGTCTCCTGCACGATGGTGAACGCGATCGTTCGAATTCGACGAAAACTCTCGTCGAATGCAGGCGGCGCGGCCAACCGCGCGTCAAAGCCGCGCTGCTAGCGTGCCGGTGGGGAACGAGACTTTCGGGGACACGGGACGAGGGAGACGGGGACACGGGGACAGGCAGATGGGGTTCTTGTTGCGCACGGCCTTCTGGCTCGGCGTCGTGGCCGTGCTGTTGCCGACCGTCACGCGCTCGCCCTCCGACGACGGCGGGCAGAGCGCGGTGAGCGCCGCCGACGCCGCCTCGGCGGCGGCCTCGACGGTCGCGGATCTGCGCCAGTTCTGCACGCGGCAGCCGGACGTCTGTGCGGTCGGCATGCAGGTGGCGTCGGCGATCGGCCAGAAGGCGCAGGCCGGTGCCAAGATCATGATGGAGATGGTGAGCGAGACGCTGTCGAGCTCCGAGCGCGCGCCGGTGACCACCGGGGCGGCCGGCAAGCTGGACATCGCCCGCCCGACCTCGTCGCAGCACACGCTGTCGACCGCCGATCTGGTACCGGAGTGGCGCGGACCGACGCCACGCCGCGAGCAGGCCGCCCGTCCGCCGGGCTGAGCCGCCGCCGACGGGAGCGGACGGCCGGTGCACGCGCCGGCGGTCGCGGCCGGCGCCGCGCCGGCACTCGGATCGCGTTTCCAAGCCGCTCGATCGCGCTTATGTATGCGGCGCCGGCCCGTCGGGCGCGGGACCGGGCCGAGACACGCGAGCCGAGACACGCGAGCACCGAGACACGCGCGAATGACGCCGATCGACGAGATCCTCGACAACTTCTCCCTGCTGGACGACTGGGACGACCGCTACCGCTACATCATCGAGCTGGGGCGCGGCCTGCCGCCGCTGCCCGAGGCCGATCATGTCGAGGCCAACAAGGTGCAGGGCTGCGCCAGCCAGGTGTGGCTGACCACCCAGGTGGAGCCGAACGGCGCCGCCGGCCCGGTGCTGCGCTTCCAGGGCGACAGCGACGCCCATATCGTGCGCGGGCTGATCGCCATCCTGTTCGCGCTCTACGCGAACCGCAGCGCCCGCGACATCCTGTCGGTCGATGCGACCGCGGTGTTCGAACGGCTCGGGCTGCGCGAGCACCTGACGCCGCAGCGCTCCAACGGCCTGAAATCGATGGTGGCGCGCATCCGGCGCGACGCCGAGGCGGCGCTGGCGACGGTGGAATGAGGCGGGCGAGCGGTCCGCGCTACTCCCCCGTCTCCACTCCCTCGCGGTCCGCCCGCCAGGCCCGCAGCGGCGCGCCGGCGCGGCCACGGGCCTCGGCGGCGAGGCCGTAGTGTCGCGCCAGCCGGTCGAGCCCGAGTTGCAGCACCACCTTGGCGGAGCGCGGCGGCCAGCCGCGTTCCCGCTCGACCTCCTCGAGCCCCTTCAGGAAGCAGCACACATCGAGCAGCAGGCCGGCGAACTCGGTGCCGGCGACTGTCAGGGCGGACGCCAGGCGCCGCCGCGCCGCCACCACGGCGTCGGTCAGGGCCGCCGGCCCGCCCGCCCCGCCGCCACTGCCGGCGGCGAGCGGTGCCGTCCAGTCGATCGACAGGCGTGGCCCCATCTGGGCGAAGGTGAAGTCGGCTCGCAGCCGCTCGCCGGCCAGGAATTGCACCGGCTCGATCATCGGCCGGCCGTCGCGGCCCTTGCGACGGGCGAGCCAGGCGAGCGGGCTCTCGGCCTCGTTGATCGTGACGGCGCCGCCGGGTGCATCGGGATCGGCCCGGCGCCCGAGGGCCAGGCGGGCGGCCCGCTGGACGCCGATCTCGGCCGTGGCCGGCACGGGCGTCGCCAGCCTGCCCTCGACAGAGACGGCAGAGCGACGAGAGGCACGACGCACGGGGCCGCTCATGGGCAGCCTCCGCGGGTCATACGACCGCAGCCGGCGCCCCGCCCGCCGATCGGTGCGAGCGCCCGCGCCAGGCGCTCCAGGAGGGCATCGACCTGCGGATCGTCGCGCCGCTCCTCGACGACCCGGCAGCCATGCGCCGCGGTGGTGCGATCGCGCCCGAAGGCCCGCCCCACGGCACTGTGGCTGGCCCCGAACTCCACATGGGCCAGATACATGGCGACCTGGCGGGCGAAGGCTGCGGTGGCCGGGCCACGCCCGCGGGTGGTCAGCGCCCCCGGAGGCAGCGCGAAGGCCGCCGCCACCTGCCGCGCGATCGCGTCGAAGGGGCAGTCGTCGGCTCCGCCTACACGGCCGGGGCGCTGCCGTGCGGCCGCGACCGAACGGGCGCGGCGCTGTCGCAGGGACACCGCGCGGTCGGGCGACAGGGCCTCGACCGATGGACCGAACAGCGGCAGGCGATACGTCATGGTCCCCTCGTCGGTACGCTTCTAGGACAAATTACCTAGATTATGGGCGTGATTTCGACGGCGGGGATAAGTTTCGCGATCAACCGGAAGTGTCAGTTAACGAAGACGGTTACCGTCAGAACCGCAATGCGGACGTCCGCTCGATAGGACTATTGTCTGATCAACAAGGCGCTCGGCGCCCCCGGACCGCGGCGGTGTTCGGTGACGAACAGCCCGAGATCCGGAGACGAGCGAGGCCGGTCCCGAATGCCGATAAGGGCTGAAGGCCGACAAGGGCAGGACGCCGATGAAGGATGGAGGAAAATTGGAGTGGGATGCCGGTCGGCCGAGATGCCGATGATGCCCTATCGGACATCCCGGAGTAATCGGCCAACGGCTCGGCACGCGGCGGCCTTCGGCATCGGGTCGGCACCCGAACCTACAGGTCCGGTTGCGAGCGCCGGCCACGTTCCGCGCTTTCTCGCACACGTGCCCGGCGGCGCGGGCCGGCTCTACTTGGCGCGGCGGCGTCGCTGCTGGCCGAGGCCCATCTGCTTGGCGAGCTGCGAGCGCGCCGCCGCATAGTTGGGAGCAACCATCGGATAGTCGGGCGGCAGCCCCCACTTCTCGCGGTACTGCTCCGGCGTCATGTTGTACTGAGTCCGGAGATGCCGCTTGAGGGACTTGAACTTTTTGCCGTCCTCCAGGCACACGATGTACTCCGGCGTGATCGACTTCTTGACCGACACGGCCGGCTTGAGCGGTTCGATCGGCGCCTCGGTCTGGCCGCCGGATACGCGCAGCAATGCGGAATGAATCTGATTGATCAGGCCCGGAATATCGCCTGCGGAGATGCTGTTGTTGCTGACATAGGCAGAGACGATGTCGGCCGTCAGCTCAATATAATTCTGTCCGTTCTCGCCCATCTCGTTCATTTCTCTTTGAATCGGCCCAATTTTCTCCCGACAGGACCCAGACGCCCACGGCCCCGAACGGCGCGCGAGCGCCCCAACTGTCGGGTAAACGACTCGCGACAACTCTTCTTATTTATCCTCATTGCTAGGGAAAGCAAGAACAGAATTCCTTCGGCTAGAAGTCCTCGCGAAGTCGACTTCGAAACGCGCCAACTATTCGCCGGACCTATCCGCTAGTACAGGTTTGTACCTCGAAATGTACGGGACAGTCGTGCTGTCGACACAGCGGCCGCACGAAGCAGTTATAGCGTCTCTGATCGATCAATCTATGGTTGCACGATCCAAAGCGTGCTTCTTGCGCTGCGAGCCCGTCCCAGCGGCTCGCGTGGCGGTCGCAATCACCCCACATATCCTGCGGGTCCGAGATCATCGTGGCCGCCCCCTGGCGAACCGAGTGCCACGTCACCCGAATATGCTCTAAATGAAGGACCCATCATCGAGCCGTCGCGCCGCCGTCGCCGAGACGCCTGCCGGCCCCTCGCAACAACCCGAGCCATCATCGATGCTGGACCGCGTTCCCCGCCCTCCCGTTCCGCCGCGTGTCACCGAGCAGCCGGCCGTGACGGTGCGTCACGGTGTCACGCTCGTCGACGAGTTCGCCTGGCTGCGCGATCCGAACTGGCAGGCGGTGATGCGCGACCCGGCTGTGCTCGATCCCGCCATCCGGGCCGTGCTGGAGACCGAGAACGCCTATGCGGACGCCGTGATGGCGCCGACCGCCGCGCTCCAGGAGGCGCTGTTCGCCGAGATGAAGGGGCGCATCAAGGAGGACGATGCCGGCGTCCCGGCGCCCGATGGGCCGTGGGCCTACTATGCGCGGCACCGGGTCGGCGGCGAGCATCCGCTGATCTGCCGAACGCCCCGCCACGGTGGTGACGAGCAGATCCTGCTGGACGGCGACGCCCTCGCGGCCGGCAAGGCGTTCTTCCAAATCGGCCCCGCCACCCACTCGCCCGACCACCGGCTGCTCGCCTGGAGCGCCGACGACCGCGGCTCGGAGTTCTTCACCACCCGGCTGCGCGACCTCGCGACCGGCACCGACCTCGCCGACATCGTGCCCGAGGTGTCGGGCGGCGTCGTGTGGACGAGCGATTCGACGGCCTTCTACTACGTCCGTCTCGACGAGCGGCACCGGCCCACCAAGGTGTTCCGCCATCGCGTCGGCACCGCGGCGGAGACCGACGAGGAGGTGTTCCGCACCGACGATCCGGGCTTCTTCGTCTCGCTGTCGCGCCTGCAATCCGGCCGCTTCGCCGAGATCTCCGTGCATGACCACGAATCGGCCGAAGCCTGGCTGCTCGATCTCGCGACGCCCGCCGCCCCGACCCTGGTGGCGCCGCGGGAAACCTCGCTGCGTTACGAGATCGAGCACCATCCCGATCTCGGCGGCGAGCCGGTGCTGGTCATCCGCACCAATGCCGACGAGGCCGAGGACTTCAAGATCGTCACGGCGCCGCTCGCGACGCCGGGCCGCGCCCACTGGCGCGACCTCGTTCCGCACCGGCCGGGCGTGTTCGTGCTCGGCTACGGCGTCACCGCCGACTGGCTGATCCGGCTGGAGCGCAGCGAGAGCCTGCCGCGCATCGTGGTGCGCCGGCTCGCCACCGGCGAGGAGCACACCATCGCGTTCGACGAGGAGGCGTATTCGCTCGGCATCGATCCCGGTTACGAGTTCGCCACCGACACGCTGCGCTTCAACTACTCGTCGATGACCACGCCGACCGAGGTGTGGGACTACGATTGCGCCACGCGCGCCCGTGTGCTGCGCAAGCGCCAGGAGGTGCCGAGCGGCCACGACCCGGCCGCCTATGTGACGCGCCGCCTGTTCGCCCCGGCGCCGGACGGCGAGACGGTGCCGGTCTCGCTGCTCGCCCGCCGCGACACGCCGCTCGACGGCACCGCGCCGGCCCTCGTCTACGGCTACGGCGCCTACGGCATGTCGATCCCGGCGGCGTTCTCGACGGCGCGGCTGTCGCTGGTCGACCGCGGCTTCGTCTACGCCATCGTGCATGCCCGCGGCGGCACCGAGAAAGGCTGGCGCTGGTATCGCGAGGGCAAGCTCGCCTTCAAACCGAACACGTTTCGCGACGTCATCGCGGCGACCGAGCATCTGGTCGCCGCGCGCCTCGTGGCGCCCGGCCGCATCGTGGCGCACGGCGGCTCCGCCGGCGGCATGCTGATCGGCGCCCTCGCCAATCTGCGGCCCGATCTCTATGCCGGCCTCATCGCCGAGGTGCCGTTCGTCGACGTGCTCAACACGATGCTGGACGAGACGCTGCCGCTGACCCCGCCCGAATGGCTCGAATGGGGCGACCCGATCCGCGACGAAGCGGCGTTCCACGCCATTCGCGCCTACTCGCCCTACGACAATGTGCGGGCGCAATCCTATCCGGCCATCCTGGCGCTCCCCGGGCTCACCGATCCGCGCGTCACCTATTGGGAGCCGGCCAAGTGGGTGGCGCGGCTGCGCCGCCTGAAGACCGACGACAATCCGCTGCTGCTGCGGACCAATCTCGACGCCGGCCATGGCGGCGCCGCCGGCCGTTTCGAGCGGCTGCGCGAGGTCGCGCTCGCCTATGCGTTCGCGCTCGCGGTGGTGGACAAGGCATAGCGGCCGGCGACCGGGTACCGGCTACGGGTCGGGAGCGAGACCCGCCCGCGCGCCTGCTCGGCAGGGCTCGACGCGGTTGCTGACCGCCCGGCGCACCCGCGCGATCCGGATTAATCCAAGTGGCGGGGACTAGATTCTCGGGAGTAGTCTAAAGGTCCGCACGCCCGGTTCGTGAGAATGGCTGCGTGCGATGATCTGCCCTCGGACGGACCAGCCGCCGGGGGCAGTTTTTTGGGAGGGACTGTGCAGCGCCGCGGTGCCGGCCGGTCATCCTGGTTGCGCAACGCAGGAACGGGAGATCATCTCGCGGCCCACGGGGTCGGCCACCGAAAAGAAACGGGCGACCGTGAGAAACTCTCATCGGCCGCCCGTAGCGCATCACGCCGCACGCCCCCGCGAAACGAGCGGAGCGCCTGGATGGTCTGTACGCAGACC
This sequence comes from Rhodoplanes sp. P11, assembly GCF_964266735.1. Classification (NCBI taxonomy): domain Bacteria; kingdom Pseudomonadati; phylum Pseudomonadota; class Alphaproteobacteria; order Hyphomicrobiales; family Nitrobacteraceae; genus Rhodoplanes; species Rhodoplanes sp. P11. The sequence goes on along the minus strand of NZ_CAXWGY010000001.1, from coordinate 816,935 downwards.
GGAGCGTCTCCACTTTGACCTGGATCATTGAATCGTCGCTCTCCCGCTCCGGCATAGCCCACTCGGGTGCGGCAGGCCGTCGCAGCGGGAGAGAACGCCGTTCTCCGCCGGCCCGGGGCGACGCAAGGGCCTTGTTCCAAGAGCAGCGCCGAAAGCGTGGTCGTGCTTATTCTCGCGGACTGATTGACCCGCCGCGGACGGCGTTCCTAGCTCGTCGTCATGTCCAGCTATGCCAACGATACGATCGCCTGCTCGATCGACACGCCCGCCGCGGCTGCGCTGCGCCCCGGCCCGGCGACCGCGCCATCTCGCAATCCCGCCGCCGGCCGCCGGGCTCAGCCCGCCGTGGTCGGCACCGCCGGCCTTCTGGTGGTGCTCGGCGCTGCCGCGCTCGCGGCCGGGCCCGGCTGGCGCCAGGCGGCGCTGTGGAGCGTCGGAGCGCTGCTCGGGATCGCGCTCTATCACGCCGCCTACGGCTTCACCTATGGGTTCCGGGTGCTGCTGCGGGAGCGCCGTAGCGCCCATGTGCGCTCCCAGATGCTGATGCTCGGCGCCGCCGTGCTGATGTTCTATCCGCTGCTCGCCGCCGGCTCGATCTTCGGCCAGCCGCTGCGCGGCTTCGTGCTGCCGGCCGGCTTCGAGGTGGCGATCGGTGCCTTCCTGTTCGGCATCGGCATGCAGCTCGGCGGCGGCTGCGCCTCCGGTACGCTCTACACGGCGGGCGGCGGCTCGACCCGCATGCTGATCACCCTCGCCTTCTTCATCGTCGGCGGCACCACGGCGGCCGCCACCTACGAGCTGTGGCATGTGCTGCCGGCCCTGCCGGCGATCGGCGCGGTGCAGACCCTCGGCCTGTGGCCGGGCCTCGCCGCCACGCTCGCGGTGCTCGGTCTCATCTGGGTGACGGTCGCCCGCATCGAGCGGGCGCAGCACGGCCGCATCGAGCCGATCTTCCGCCGAGCCGACGGCGCCGCCTCGCTGCTGCACGGCCCGTGGCCCTATGCGTGGGGGGCGCTGGCGCTGGCCGGGCTCAACGCCGTCACGCTCCTGCTCGCCGGCCGGCCGTGGGGCGTCACCCAGGCGTTCACCCTGTGGGGATCGAGCCTGGTCGAGTGGCTCGACCTCGGCAATCCGGCCTTCTGGGCGTTCTGGGAGGTGCCGACCCGGGCGGGCGCGATGCATCGGCCGCTGGCCGCCGACGTCACCACCGTGATGGACATCGGCATCGTCCTCGGCGCCTTGATGGCCGCCGGACTCGCCGGGCGCTTCGCTCCGACCGCGCGGGTGCCCCTCCCGCACGTCGCCGCCGCCGTGCTCGGCGGGCTGCTGCTCGGCTTCGGCGCCATGATGGCGACCGGCTGCAACATCGGCGCCTACTTCTCCGGCATCGCCTCGGGCAGCCTGCACGGCTGGCTGTGGATCGTCGCCGCCCTGACCGGCAATGCGGCCGGCCTGCTGCTGCGGCCGCTGTTCCGCCTCGACGGCTAGACCGCAACGTCGTCGCAGGCTCCGAACTCGCGGGCCTTTCCGCCGTCGCGCTCCCGGCGCGGCGGCGGCGGCGTTTCAGGTGCGGCGGCGGTGCCGTTGTCAGGCGCCGAACAGCACCACGACATAGAGCGCGAACAGCGCCAGATGGGCGATGCCCTGGATCGGCGACGTCCGTTGACCCAGGAACGTCAGCCCGGTCAGCCCCAGCGTCAGCACCAGCAGCACCGTCTCGGCCGGCCCGATGCCCATCACCACCGGCGTCCCGGTGGCGAGACCGACCAGGAGCACCGCCGGGACGGTGAGGCCGACCGTCGACAGGAACGCCCCGAGGCACAGGTTGACGGTGCGCTGCATGGCGTCGCGCCAGGCGGCGCCGACCGCGGTGATCGACTCCGGCGTGAAGACGATGATGGCGATGAGCAGGCCGCCGAGCGCCGGCGGTGCGCCGAGGCCAGCGATGCCGCGATCGACCAGCACGGCGAGATCATGCGCCAGGAGAACGATCGGCAGCAGCGCGGCGACCAGCACCACGGCCCGCGCCACGACGATGCGCCGGGCGCCTGCCGGACCCGCGGCGGGCGGGGCGTCGCCGTGCGGACACGCCGGCGACGGCGACGGCGGCACCGCGAGCGCCCCCGCCTCCGGCTGCACGAACAGGCGACGCCAGCGACCCGTCTGCATCGCCAGGAACGCCCCGTAGGTCACCACCGTGATGGCCGCGAGGGCCAGCGCGGCGCCGGGCCGGACCGTGCCGTCGCCCGGGCCGGTGGCGTTGGGCAGCACCAGAGCGGCGCCGACCAGCAGGCCGGTCATCGACAGATAGGCGACCGCCCCCTGGGCGTTGTAGCTCTGCTCGCGGTGGCGCAGGCCGCCGGCCAGCACGCACAGGCCGACCACGAGGGCGAGGATGATCATCATCACGGCGAAGATCGAGTCGCGGCCGATGGTCGGGGCGTCGCCGGGGCCGAGCATCACGGCGACGATGAGGATCACCTCGATGGCCACCACCGAGAGGGTGAGGATCAGGGTGCCGTAGGGCTCGCCCAGCCGATCGGCGAGCCGGTCCGCTTCGCGCACCACCGCGAAGGCGGCCGTCATGATGGCGGCGAGCAGCACCGCGAAGGCGACCGCGGCGATCGGTGCCGGCGCGGCGAGCCAGGCGGCGCCGCCGACGCGGAACGCCGCCAGGACCGCCCAGGCGGTCGCCAGCCGCAGCACGGTGACGGGCGGCAGCACGGCGCGCAGGCCGCTCGGCTCGGTGGTGGATGGATACAACGACGGATCGGGACGCGACACGGGGGACCTCCGGGCGGGGTCGTCCCCAGTTCGACGGCTCCACCGGCGGGTCGTCCCGCCGGCACGGGCCGTGCCTCGGCCCTCGATCACGGCGCCTCGCGAGAGCATCGTCCGGCGACGTGGACGTTGGTTCGCCGACGACAATGCGATGACGCAAGGACGTCTGGAGCGGAATCCGATCCAGATGGATCGGTTTCCGCTCTACCACCTCGGGCCGCCGCGGTCGACCGCATCGCGGCACCGGGTCGGCCGGCGCCTGCCTCAGGCGGCCCGGATACTGGCCAGGAACTTCTCGACCTCGCCCGCCAGCACCCGGCTCTCCGCCGACAGCTCGCGCGCCGACGACAGCACCTGGTTGGACGCCGACCCGGTCTCGCCGGCCCCGTGGTTGACCTCGGTGATGTGCTCGGCGACGCGCGTCGCACCCTCCGAGGCACTCTGGACGTTGCGCGAAATCTCGTGGGTCGCGGCGGCCTGCTGCTGCACGGCCGCCGCGATGGTCGAGGCGATCTCCGAGATCCGCCCGATCGTCGCGCCGATCTCCTTGATGGCGGCGACCGACTCCTGGGTGGCGGTCTGCATGCCGGCGATCTGGGTCGAGATGTCGCCGGTCGCCTTGCCGGTCTGGGCCGCCAGCGCCTTGACCTCCTGGGCCACCACCGCGAAGCCCTTGCCGGCCTCGCCGGCGCGGGCCGCCTCGATGGTGGCGTTGAGGGCCAGCAGGTTGGTCTGCGCCGCGATGGCGGTGATCAGCTCGACCACGTCGCCGATCCGGCTCGCCGCCTGCGAGAGATCGACGATGCGGGCGTCGGTCTTCTCCGCCTGCTCGACCGCCTCGGCGGCGATCCGCGCCGACTCCTGCACCTGGCGGCCGATCTCGTCCACCGAGGCCGACATCTCGGTGGTCGCCGACGCGACGCTCTGCACGCTGGTCGAGGCGCGCTCGGACGCCTCCGCCACCGACACCGAGAGGCGCTGCGTCGTCTCGGCGGTGCGGGTCAGCGATGTCGCGGCGCCTTCGAGCTGGCTCGACGCGGCCGAGACGGTGTCGACCACATGGCCGACGGCCGCCTCGAACCGATCGGCGAGCCCATGCATCGCGGTCCGGCGCTCCGCCGCGGCGCGCGCCTCCGCCTGCTTCTGCTCGGCCTCCATCGCCGCGATGCGCAGCAGATTGGTCTTGAACGTCTCGGCCGCCCGCGCGGTGTCGCCGACCTCGTCGCGCCGCGCCACATAAGGCACCACCACGCTCTTGTCGCCGGCGGCGAGCGCCGCCAGAACGGCGCCGATGCGGTGCACCGGGATCGAGATGGCCCGGCCGATCAGCCAGGCCAGCACCACGCCGAAGGCGAACCCGACCGTGCCGAGCCACAGGCTCAGCCGCTCGGTATCCTCGACCATCGTGAGGGTCCGCGTCTCGATCGCTTTCTCTTCGGCGAGACCACCGTCCTTGATGACGATGACGTCGGCGGCGATGTCGGCCGCGAGCTTGGACATGTCGACGGTGACCAGTTTCTCGATCTGGTCGCCGAGCGTCTTGGTCTGATGGAATGCCTGCCCGTAGCGCTCGGTGAGCTGCCTGATCTCCGAAAGCCTCTTGATGTCGTCGCCACGCAAGGTGGTTCCTTCGATGTCGGCCACGCGGCTCTTCAGCTCGCCGAGATACCGTTCCGCCGTCTTGACCACCTGCTCGTCGTGACGAGCCAGCATCTTGTTGACGTTCAACCGGAGCTGCATCGCGGATTGCAGACCGTCGCTGATCCAGCGCTCGCTCCCGTCGTTCGCCGCGATGGCGGCGGCGCGCAGCGTCTCGAATTCGGTCCGGAGCATCTGGCCGGTGGGATCGAGAACCTCCCGCATCAGCCGATCCTGCTCGCGCTTCATCGACACGAGCGTCGCGAAGCCCTTGGAATAGGTCTCGAAGCTGTTGGCGAGCGCTTTCAGCTTGGCCAGCCACTCGGGATTCTTGACCTCGTCCATGCCGCGGGCGATGTCGGCCTGCACCTGCCGGAGCGCCGCTCCGGCGGCGGCCGCATCGGTGTCGGCGCCCGAGTGCCAGAACTCGCGGGCGTGACGGCGCAGCTCGAGGACGCCGCGATCGATCTCCTGCACGCGCTTCACCACCGCGACCCGCTGGGCATACATCTCGAAACCATCGCTGGCGTCCTTGAAGCGGACATAGGAGATGACCGAGAGCACCGCCAGGATCGCCAGGACTCCGGCGAAGCCGATCAGAATCTTGGTGCCGATCTTGCGGTCCTGGAACAAGGCGGCGATGCGGTTGGGCGTGCTACTGGGCGGCATCGGTGTCGACACGACGAGGTCTCCGTCATTCCCGCGGTTGCTGCGGGCATTGTCACGAGGGCCGGGGGCGACCGTCCCGAACGGCAGCCCATCGCAGCGGCGACGACATCGAACTGAACGATCCGCGGACGCGCCGACCCGCTCGAACTCCCGCGAGCATTGTCCCGGCCGATACCTAATTAAGAATAAATGTTCAGTACCTTACACAATGTAATTATTGTATTAGGAAATACATGTCGAAACCAGCCAGGAAGGGCTATATTGGGGCGCATCGCGGCAGGCTCGGGCGCCCCGCCGTCTCTCAGCCGCGCGGCGCCAGAGCAAGACGAAGGCCGACGGCGACCAGGAGCGATCCGGTCAGCCCCTCGATGGCGCGGACGGCGGCGGGACGGCGCAACAGGCCGGCGAGGGGCCGTGTCACCGATGTCAGCACGACAAACCAGGCGAGCCCCATGGCGGCGTGGATGGCGGCGAGGCCGACCCCGAAAGCGACCACCGGCATGTCGGCGGGGATGAACTGCGGCAGCAGGCCGACATAGAACACGCCGACCTTGGGATTGAGCAGATTGGTGACGAGCCCGCGCCGGAACCAGGCCGATGCCGATACGCCGGGCCGCCCCCCGTGCTCACCATCGCTCTCCGCCTCGGCCGACACCGCGGCGGCGGGCGGGCGCAGCGCCCGCCACAGCATGCCGCCGCCGAGCCAGATCAGATAGCCGGCGCCCGCGAGGGTGAGCAGCCTGTAGGCGATCTCCGACACGGCCAGGACGGCGCCGAGCCCGAGTGCTGCGACGAGCCCCCAGATCAGCACGCCGGTGACGATGCCGGCGCCGGCCCGCATCGCCGGGCGGCCGCCTTCCACCGCCGCGGTGCGCAGCACCAGCGCGGTGTCGAGCCCCGGCGTGACGGTGAGCAACGCCGCCGCAACCGAGAACGCCACAATGGCCGAGACCGGGTCCATGACTCATCTCCTTCGTTGACGCCCGGCGCGGTCGCGGTGCGGCTCACCGCCGGGTCACGCTCGGCACACGTTGCGCCAGCACGGCCGGCAGCAGGCCGCGCAACGAGTTGCCGACGTGAATGGCGGTGGCGCGCGCGAGATCTTCGGTCGTCAGCACCGCCTCGCGGGCGCGGCCGCTCTCCAAGAGCTCGGCGCGCAGGCAGCCCGGCAGCAACCCACAAGCGAGCGCCGGCGTGAGCAGCACGTCCTCCCCGGGCAGGGCGACGAACAGGGTGGTGAAGCTGCCTTCGGTCAGCTCGCCGCGCGTGTTGACGAACAGCACCTCGTCGAACCCTTCGGCCTCGGCGGCGCGGCGTGCGCCGTCGTAGCGGGCGCGCTCGGTGATCTTGTGACGCAGGCGCCAATCGTGGGGATCGACCGGAGTGCCGGCGAGCCGGACGTGCATACGATCGAGATCGACGATCGGGCCGGCCTCGACCGTCACGGTGCCGCACCGGCGCAGCACCAGCCGCACCCGCAAGCGCTCTTCCGTCGCGGCCGCGACGGCCGCGTGCAGCCGCGCCCGCACCGTCGCCGGGTCGAGCACGAAGCCGAGCTGCACGGCGGAGGCGCCGAGGCGGGCGAGATGACGGTCGAGCCGCACGAAGCCGCTGGCGCGCTCCCATCGAAGCGTCTCGATCAGACCGAGGCCGTCGTCCGCCGATACCGTCAGGAACCGCATCTTCAGGAGCGCCTCGGCGTGCTCGGCCGCCGCCACCGAGTCGTGCACGACGCCACCGCCGACACCGATCTCGGCCCGCCCGTCGCGGTCGACCACCACGGTGCGAATGGCGACGTTGAAGCGTGCCCGCCCGCCCGGCGCAAAGTGACCGATCGCCCCGGTGTAGACACCGCGTGGCGACGTCTCCAGCGCCGCGATGATCTCCTGGGCGCGGATCTTCGGCGCGCCGGTGACCGAGCCGGGCGGGAACAGCGCCCGCACCAGGGCCGTGACACCATCGGTGGCGAGATCCGCCGACACCGTCGAGGTGAGCTGATGCAGGGTCGGATGCGTCTCGGTCTCGAACAGGCGGTCGACGCGCACGCTGCCGAGCCGGGCGAGGCGGCCGAGATCGTTGCGCATCAGGTCGACGATCATCAGGTTCTCGGCCCGGGTCTTCTCGTCCTCGACGAGCCGCCGCGCCGCGGCACGGTCGCTGTCGGGGTCGCGCTCGCGCGCCGCCGTGCCCTTCATCGGCCGGGTGACGATGCGGCCGCCGGCGCACTCGAAGAACAGCTCGGGCGAGCACGACAGGATGGTGAAGTCGGGCGTCTCGATATAGGCGCCGAAGGGGGTCGGCTGCGCCCGACGCAGCACCTCGTAGAGACGGCGCGGCGACCGGCAAGCGAAGCGCGCCCGAAAGGTGAGGTTCACCTGATAGACGTCGCCGGCCGTGATGTAGCGCTTCACGCGATCGAAGCGGTGCTGGTAGGCGGCCGCGTCCCATTCGGGGATCACATCCTCGCGGCGAGGCCGCGGATCGTCCGCGGGCTCACCGGCCGCCGGGTCGACGTCCGCCGCACCGTCGTCGTCGGGGATCTCGGCCGGCTCCTCGACGATGGCGAACCACAGGAGCGGCACGGTGCGCCGCGCCGGCATCAGCGGGGCGAGGCGCGGCTCCAGCGCATAGGCCAGCTCGTAGGCGAGAAAGCCCGCCGCATGGCGGCCGGCGGCCACCGCCGCCTCGATCTCGGCCAGTGCGGCATCGACCTCGCCGGGCTCCCATGCGACGACGATCCGGCGCGGATCGGCGAACAGCAGGCGGGGCGCACCCGCGCCCTGCTCCAGGATCACCCGGGTCATGCGCCTGCCGTCCGTCGGAACACCATCCGGCTCCATCTCGCCTCGCTGCCGCAGCCGTGCGACGCCCGCTCCGGCGAGGTGTTCGTCCGCCGCAGACGGCGGACGGCAGCGGTAACGGAAGAGCGCAGGGAGCGGAGGCGGCAGCCGGGCGTGATCGGCGATCCTAAGCGGACCGACGGCCGCCTTCAACGGACGCGGGCGCGGGCGCGACGCCGCGTCGCCGCTCCGCCGGAACGCGGAGACCCGCATCGACCAGGATGGGCCGACAACTGATGGACCGAGAAGGAGATGTGCCGGGGATCGAGTCCGGAAAACAGACGTCCGGAAACCCGACGTCCGAAACATCGGTCTCCGAAGAATGGTGCCCCTGGCCGGACTCGAACCAGCACGGTCTTGCGACCACCTGATTTTGAGTCAGGCGCGTCTACCGTTTCGCCACAGGGGCCCGGGCCGGATCATAAGAGCCCGGCCGCGGCGAGGGAATCGAATTTTTGCAGTGCCGTCAACGCTGATCGAACTCGACGTCGGCGACGGGCGCGTCCGGCAGCTCCTTGTCGAGGCTGCTGCGGAACGCCACGCAGCCGCGCATGAACTTCGGCCAGGGCGGCACCGCCACCTCGGGCGCCATCCGCTCCGGCAGCAAGCCCCACAACTGCGGATGAAACCAGCACAGGTCGTGTCCGGAGGAATCGCGGTGCTGCCGGATGCCGGCGCGCAGCCGCTTGACCTCGGCGATCAGCGCGGCGCGATCGAGGGCGTCGAGATCCTCGTCCATCGTGGCTCTCCTCCCGGCCGGCGGGCGGGCCGCCTCTCCGCGGCGCCTCAGCGCCGCTTGAGCGTGTAGATCACGTCATCGAGGGCGAACAGCGCCGTGTTGCGGTCGCGAAAGTGGTAGGTGAAATGCCCGCCGGCACAGTCGACGTCGACGCTCGGCACCTCGACCCCGCCCAGCCCCAGCTCGCGGGCGATGCGGTCCTGGCTGCCGTCGGGCAGCGAGCCGCGGAACAGCGCGTCGGTCGGATAGGTGCCGGTCTGGTAGCGGGCGCGCTTGCAGGACAGCCCCTGGCTCTTGGACAGCACCGCCCCGGCCTGGAAGGTGACCTCGGTCTCGACCAGCCGCCGCGCCTGCTCGGTGAGATTGCCGCGTGCCTTGGCGGCCACCCACGGCCCCGGCACCGCGTCGACGATCTGCCACTTGCCGATCAGCCCGTTGTCGGCGGCGTGCACCGGCGCCCCCATGGCCGACGCCACCGTCGCCACGAGCCCCATGGCCGCCATCGCGACCACCCCACGTCCCAGTCTCTGCATGCGTCCCAGTCCCAACTATGCCCCGGTGGGGTTCAAGGACGGAAGCGCGGCGAAATTACGAACACGGTGATTTCGGCGAGGGCGCCGAGAAGAGCCGAGAAGCGCCGGAAATGCGTTCGTTAACCGGCTGTTAAGACGATGCCTCGGGAATGCCCCACCCGGGCCGAACCGCCGCCCGGTTCATCCGCGACAACATGCGCGACAGGATTCGACGGCACCCCATGACCACTTCCCCGATCGGCACCGGCGGCTTCGGCATCGACCACGACCCTCGCGCGCGGTGCCGGCCCGTCGCCCTCGCGACCCAGATCGCCGCCGCCATCGCGCTCGTTCTCTCGATCGCCGCGGTGATCGCGGCGATGACGCTCCAGATCGCCGAGGCGAGCCCGCTCGCGACGGTCGCGGCCGCCGGGGCGCCGCTGCGCCACGACCTGCCGATCGCCTGGATCGCCAGCCTCGCCCTGGTGGCGGTCGGTGGCCTCACGGTGCTCATCGCCGGCCTGCGGGCCTCGATGTCGGCCGACCGCCGGGACTGATCGACGCCTCGCGGCGGGCGCCACGCGCTCACCAGCGCTGGAACACAAAGAACGCCCCGAGCGCCACGAATGCGAAGCCGACCGCGTGGTTCCAGGCGAGCGGCTGGCCGAGATAGAGCCACGAGAACACCGCGAAGATCACCAGGGTCACCACCTCCTGGATGGTCTTCAGCTCGGCCGGCGCGTAGACGGTGGCGCCCCAGCGATTGGCCGGCACGGCCAGGCAGTACTCGACCAAAGCGAGGCTCCAGCTGATCAGCACCACCTGCCACAGCGCCACCTCCTTGAAGCGCAGATGCCAGTACCAGGCGGTGGTCATGAACAGGTTGGAGGCGACCAGCAGCAGCACGGGCGCGACATAGGGCGAAGCGAGGAACGAGGGCATCGGCGGGTCTCTCGGCGGACGGGACGGGACCGCGGCACGGCGCCGCGGCACGGCGCGGCGAATCGGCGGCCCTTCTGTGTAGCCGGAGATCGCGCGGCGGCATCGCGGCGGCCGGGCGAGCCCGGTGACGCGGCGGCCGCACAGGGGGCGCAATTTGCTCCTAGGTCGACGATGCAGGTTGTCGGCGGACGCCGCCCGGCGGGCCGCCCGGCTTCCTCCTGCCTCGTGGAGCCGCGCATGCGCCGCCGTTCGACCCTCGATCCGATCCGCCGCCCGATCCCCCGCCCGATCCCCCGCCCGATCCCCCTCTTGGCGGCCGCCGGGCTGATCGCCCTCGGCCTCGCCCTGCCCTCCGTGGCCGCCGCCCAATCGGCGTTGCCGCGCCCGAGCGAGCTGCCGCCGGCCGGTGGCCCCGGCAGCGCCCCGCCGCGGCCCGCGACGCCCCAGACCCGACCATCGCAGACCCCCGCCGCACAGGCCCCCGCCGCACAGGCCCAGCCGGCCCGGCCACCCGCCCCCGCCCAAGCCGGGCTGCCCGGTGCCGGCCTGCCCGGCGCCGGCCAGCCGGCGCCCGCCCGCCCTTACAAGCCGGTCACCATCACGGCGCCGACGCCGGTGACCGATCCGAGCTTCGAGGCGTTTCGCAAGCAGCTCGGCGAAGCCGCCGGGCACAAGGACCGCGCCGCGCTGGCTCGCCTGGTGGCACCGAGCTTCTTCTGGCTCGCCGCGCAGGGCGACAAGGCCGACCGCAAGAAGCCGGCCATCGACAATCTCGCGGCCGCCATCGAGCTCGACGCCGTCGACGGCGGCGGCTGGGAGCTGCTGGCGAGCGCCGCCGGCGACGCCACCTTGCAGCCGCTGCCCCAGCGCAAGGGCGTGCAATGCGCCCCCGCCGCGCCGGTGTTCGACGAGAAGGCGTTCGAGCAGCTCCTGCGGTCGAGCCGCACCGAGGTGTTCGAATGGGCCTATCCGGCCCGCGGCAGCGTCGCGGTGCGGGCGAGCGCCGCCGCCGACGCGCCGGTGACCGAAACCCTGACCGGCATCCTGGTCCGGGTGTTGCCCGAGCCGGACCAACCACCCCCGGGGGGCGCTCCGGCGGCCGGCGCACCCGGCAGCGCCGACGGCCCGGGCGGTCCGGGCGGGGGCGCGATGCCGCCCCTCCGGGTGGTGACGCCGGCCGGCAAGACCGGCTTCGTGGCGGCCGATGCGGTGCTGCCGCTGATCTTCGAGCAGCTCTGCTACGTCAAGGACGCGGGCGGCTGGAAGATCGCCGGGTATCTGGGCGGCGAGTAGCCGGCCCGCGCGCGCCGGCCACACCCGGGCGAAAAACGACCAGTTGCGCGTTGACCCCGATTGCCAACGCGACCGCGGCAGGGCGTCTGTGGGGCGTCCACGACCCGGAGAGCCGACGTGCCTGTGCCGCCGACGATCGCCGCCGCTTTCTTGCGCGCGCATCGCGGCCGTGGGCTCGCGGCCGGGGTGTCGCTCGTCGCGCTGATCGGCGGCCCGCTGATCGGCGCCGCGCCGGCCCTCGGCCAGTCGGCGGCGCTGGGCAGCACCGTGGTGCTCGACGAGCTGGTCGTCGAGGCGGATCGCGGGACCGGCACCGCCGCCCCACCCGGCGCCCCGCCCGCCACCACCAGCGAGGCCGAGGCGAAGCGCCGCCTCGCCGCGACGCCCGGCGGCACCCAGGTGATCGACCAAGGCGATGTCGCCGGCCGCGCCGATGTGTCGATCGCCGACACGTTCCGCCAGGCGCCGGGCGTCGTCGCGTCGAGCTTCCTCGGCGGCAGCGACCAGCCGAAGATCCACATCCGCGGCTCCGGCCTGCAATCCAACCCGACCGAGCGCGGCCTGCTGATCCTCCAGGACGGCCTGCCGCTCAACCGCGCCGACGGCTCCTACATCGTCGGCCTGATCGATCCGCGCCTCGCCGACTTCGTCGAGATCTATCGCGGCTACACGGCCAACCGGCTGGGTGCCACGGTGCTCGGCGGCGCCCTCAACTTCGTGTCGCCCAACGGCTCGGGCTCGCCCGGCGCCACGATCGAGGTCGAGGGCGGCAGCTTCGGCTATGCCCGCACCCAGGTGCAGGGCGGCGGCCGCCAGGGCGACCGCGACGCCTTCGTGCAGTACTCCTACGGCCAGCGCGACGGCTACCGCGCCTGGAACGGCTCCGACCGCCTGGTGTTCAGCGCCAATGCGGGCGCCCGGCTGAGCGAGACCGTGTCGACCCGCCTGTTCTTCGGCTGGACCGATCTCGGCTTCGAGGTCGCCGGGCCGTTGTCGTGGCAACGCATGATGGCCGACCCGCGCCAGGCCGCCCCCGGACCCGTGGTGGTGAACGGCGTTCCCACCGAGCCCGGCCCCAACGCGGTGCGCGACAAGCCGCGCCGCGACACCGAGCAGGCCCGGCTCGGCTCGCGCACCACCGCGACCTTCGGGGCCCATGTGGTCGATGTCGCGGTCGGCTGGACCAACACCCACGACACCTTCCGGTTTCCGGTCGGCACCGGCTATCGCATCACCGAGGGGGGCGATCTCACCACCTCGCTGCGCTGGGCCTACCAGCCCGACAAGAGCGCCGCGCTGCCGCTGTTCGAGACGACCGCGCTCTACGTCACCGGCCGCGCCGATCGTACTTACGCGAACAATGTCCGCGGTACCCGGACGACCGATTTCGGCAGCAACCAGCTCGCCGCCGACACGCTGTCGGTGTGGTCGGGCTTCAACCTGCCGGTCGGCGCCGTCACGATTGCGCCGGCGATCGCCTACATGAGCGCGACACGCGACAACACCGACACCTGGGCCTATGCGCGCCGACCGACCGTCAACGCCGCGACGGGCGCGACCGGCTCGGTGGCGGCAACCGACACCGGCTTCGCGCGCCGCTACGAGGCGGTCAATCCGAGCCTCGCGCTGCTGCACACGATCGTGCCCGGCAATGTCGTGTTCGCCGCCGTGAGCCGCAGCTTCGAGGCGCCGACCTTCGACGATCTGCTGGAGGCGAGCGGCGGCACCGCCAACACCAGCCCGACCGGCTTCACGACTCCGAACCTCAAGGGCCAGAGCGCCGTGACGGCGGAGGCGGGATGGCGCGGCAGCCTCGGCCGCGTCGCCTGGGACGCGGTGGTCTATCGCTCCTGGCTCGACGACGAGCTGATCAGGACCACCACCGTGTCGGGCGCCATCACCAGCGTCAATGCCGACCGTACCACCCATGTCGGCATCGAGCTGGGCGGCCGGGTGCAGCTCACCGACCAGCTCTCGGCGCGCCTCGCCTACACGTATCAGGACTTCCGTTTCGACGACGATCCGCGCTACGCCGACGACCGCATCGCCGGAGCGCCACGCCACGTCGTCGACGCGACGCTGCGCTACACCGTCGATCCGCGGCTGTGGGTCGAAGGCGAGGTGCGCTGGGTGCCGGACCGGACGCCGGTCGACAACGCCAACACGCTGTTCGCGGCGCCCTTCGCGGTGGTGAATGCCCGCGCCCGCTATCGTCACGACGCGACATGGAGCGGCTTCGTCGAGGTTCGGAACGTGTTCGACACCAATTATGCGGCCTCGACCCTCACCATTGGCCGCGCCACCCGGCCCGACCAGGCGGCGTTCCTGCCGGGCGACGGCCGAGCCTTCTATATCGGCGCGTCGGCGCGGTTCTGATCCCCGCACCAACCGGGCTCCTGATCACGACGGATCGGTGAATGCGCCCCGGCCTCTACTGGCAGGCGGCGACAGGCGCGGGCTGTGCCGGCACCGCATCCATGGCGATGTGGCGCGGCTGCGCGGCGACCCGCTTCAGCCACGCCCGAATCGCCGGGAAGCCGCCGAGATCGAAGCCAGCCTTATGGGCCATGTGGGTGTAGGCATAAAGGGCGATGTCGGCGATGGTGTAACGGTCGGCGGCGAAGAAGCGGTGGCCGTCGAGGTGCTCTTCCATGACGCCGAGCGCCGCGTAGCCCGACTCGGTCCAGCCCTCGATCTCGTGCATCTTCAGCTCGCGGCCGCCACGCACCAGCGTCAGCCAGAAATAGGCGGCCCCGATGGTCGGCTCCATGCTGTTCTGCTCGAAGAACATCCAGCGCAACGCTTCGGCCCGCTCGAAACGGTCCTCGGGGGCGAGCGGCGTGCCGCCCGCGATGTACCACAGGATGGCGTTCGATTCGGGCAGATGACGCCCCGCCGCGACCTCGAGGAGCGGCACCCGGCCGCTCGGATTCTTGGCGCGGAACTCGGGCGTGCGGTGCTCGCCCTTGAGCACGTCGATCTCGATCAGCCGATGCGGAATGCGAAGCTGCGCCAAAGCCAGCCGGACCTTGTAGCAGTTGCCGGAACGCTGCATCGAATAGAGCGTGTACATGCGACTCCCCGACGGCGTTCGTTCTGCCCGCACTGCTGCCCCGACATGATCTTCGTTTTGCACGAGCGGCCGCTCGACCCTACATTCGCGCGACCACGCATCCGCGCACGCGGCCGTTCGACCACCACGAGGATTGCACGCCGCAATTGCGACTTCAATTAGGACGCGGCAGGAGTTTGGAGATGTTCTCGTGAGGAGACGGCGACATCATTCACGTCGTCTATGTTCTCACGCCGACCGACCTTGTTGCAGCGCCGCAGAACCGCCGCGAACAACGTCAGTGCCGCCACGGTGCCGAGGGGAATCGCGGTGTGCTCGGCAACCGCGCGGGTGAAAAGCGGCACCACGAAGACGGCGGCGAAGAGAGTTTTCTCCCCTTCGTGATAACCACGCCGCAAACCATCGACGATCAGCATCGCGAGGGCCGGTGCGAGCAGCATCAGGTCGTAATCGTGGCTGTGCGGTGCAACAACAAAGGCGCCGATCAGAAGGGCAGCGGCCCGCAGCGACAGCGGCAGGCCGGCGTGCCAGATCCACGCCACCGCCCCGCCCACCACCAGCGCGACGGCGCCGTGCAGCGCGTAGGCGAGCAGCACCGCCCCGCCCCACATCCGGGTCCAGGCGAACACGCCATGCAGCTTGTGCCAGCCGGCGCTGCCGGCTTCCAGCACCTCGGTGCGCACCGCGCCGGAGCCCTCCAGGAAGGCCCGCCACGGCTCCGTGCCGAACGCCGCCAAGGTCAGCAGCGCGAGCCCCGCCACCGTGACGGCCGCAGCCGCGACGGCACGCCAGCGCCCGCCGGCGACGAGCGCCACCGGGATCAGCAGGCCGAACTGCGGCTTGTAGACGAGGAGCCCGAACAGCACCCCGGCCAGCAGCGGCCGCCGGTCGACCACCGCCAGCGCACCCGCGAACAGAGCCGCCGTGAGAAAGCCGTTCTGGCCGTGCCCGGCGGTGACGAACACGGCCGGGAAGGCGAGCGCCAGCAGCAGCCACAGCGGATCGGGCGCGGCCGCCGGCGCCGCCCCATCGGCCGAGGCGGCTCGCAGCAATGCCCGCAACGCCACCAGGTAGAGGGCCAGCGTGGTGGCGAGCCACAGGCCGAGCGCCACCGGATAGGGCATGAGCGCGAGCAGGCCGGCGACGAGCAGGAACGGGGGCGGGTAGAGCCAGCCGTAGAACGCGGTGTCGGGACCGAAGGTCGCCCGCAAGAGGCCATGCAGCGTGGCCGGGTCGAAGGCGAGCGCCGGGCGGCCGTCGAGCACCAGCAGGCCGGCGGTCCAGAAGCACGAGAAGTCGGTGCCGAGCGGCCGGCCCTGCCAGTCGGTCCAACCGTTCGAGGTCGCCGCCACGACCACGAGGGCGACGGTCGAGAAGCCGAGCAGCGCGAGAGCCCACAGGCGCACGCGCGCACGAGTGAGCCATTCGCCGCTCCGGGCGATGCTCCACAGGCCGTCGAGACGCCGCATCGTCGCCCCCGATCGAGGAGCGGCGAGCTTAAGGGATGGCACCTAATGGTTGGTATCCGGGCCGGCGGCCATCCGCCGCCGCCGGCTGGCTGGGCCTCATCCCGCCGTCGGCGCGGCGGCGGCGAGCCGCCCGGCGCGGCGGCCGGACGCGAACGCCCAGGCGAGATGGTGGCCGTGCCCCTTGAGGAGCAGCCCGCCCTGGCCGGTGGCGCCGGCCGCGTAGAGCCCCGGAATCGGTCGGTCGTCGGCGCCGAGCACCCGGTGCTCCGCGTCGACCGCGAGGCCGCCCTCGTTGTGGATGAACACCGCCTTGACGGGGCCGAGCGCCACATAGGGACCCTCCCCCACCGGCGGCCGCGGCGACATCGCCGGGCGGGCGGCGTTGTAGTCGGCGACGGTGCGCTCCAGCGCCCCCGCCGGCATGGCGAGGCACCCGCCGAGAGCCGCCAGCGTCGGCGCCGCGGTGAAGATGTCGGGCCGGTTGCGGCGGTAGTCGTCCACATAGGCGTAGGCGACGCCCGGCGCGGTCGAGACGAAATGTGGCCACGCCGCGTAAAGTCCGGCGACACGGGCGTCGAGCACGATCCAGGCGGCCTGCTCGGGCTGGTCGGGCAGCGCGAAGGCGGGCGCGTCGGTCTCCTCGGCGAAGCGCTGGCCGTGCCGGTTGACCAGGATGGCACCGCTGTCGAACAGCGCCGGGGTCGGCGCCAGGGTGGTGGTGACGAAGCTCATCACGAAGGGCCGCAGCAGCGCCGCCGGCAGATGGTCCATCGACCACACCATGAGGCCGGCGAGCAGCCGCCACGGCGGCAGCCGCGCCGTCAGGGTCTTGTGCCGCGGCGGGATGAAGCGCAGCTCCGGGCCGAGCGCCAGATCGCCGTTGAGGATGCGCCCGCCGAGCGCCAGCGCCAGCTTCTGGCCATCGCCGGTCGCCGTCTCGTTGACGCCCGGCACCCGCGCCTCGCGCGGCCCCATGAAGCGGCCTTTCAGCTCGGGATCGTTGGTGAAGTCGCCGGTGGCGAGCACCACGGCGCGGCGGGCGCGATGGCGCAGTGGGCCGTGCGGCGTGTCGCAATCGACCGCGACGACGCGGCCGCCCGCTCCGCCCCCCGGCCCGCCCCCCTCCTGCACCAGCGCCACCGCCCGGGTCTGCGTGGCGACGCGGACGCCGATCCGGCGGGCGGCCCGCCCGAGATGCACGATATAGGCGCGGGCGTTCGGCAGCACCGTGTGCATGCGGGGGCGGGTGTGGGGCGGCTCCGGCATCGGGCCGAAGAAGCGCAGGCCCTGCGCTTCCAGCCAGTCCATGGTCTCCGGCATGGCGTCGGCGAGCACCCGGCGGAGCGCCGGGTTGTCGCGCGGATCGAGATCGCCGTTGAAGGCCGCCATGTCGCGCCAGTGCGAGGCGGGGTCGTCGGCGACGCCGGCGCGGGCCTGGTGGGAGGAGCCCGAGGCCGTCACCGAGCCGACCGACCAGGCGGTGGAGCCGCCGGGCGCCGGGTTCTTCTCCAGCAGCACCACGTCGGCGCCGGCCCGGCGCGCCTCGATGGCGGCGGCGAGCCCGGCCCCGCCGGCCCCGACCACCACGACGTCGCAAGTCTGCTCCGAGGCGACCATGGGGGGCTCCGCTGCGGCCGACGCGCCGGCGGGCCGATCCCGCCGGCAGAGCGACTGTCTCGGGGCGCGCTATACGGCGGCGACGCGCGGGCGACCAGTGCGGACGCGCCGGAGCCACCCCGCCCGGTCCGCATGGCGGCACCGGCACGGCCGAGGCGGGCGCACCGCGCGGACCCGGCAAGCGGCGCAGACCTGGCGAGCGCGCAGACCTGGCGAGCGGCGCGGTTTCGTGTGAATCGCGCACGTCGGTGCCGCCATGCGGCCTCGCCGAGCTTGCCGTCACGCCCGGCGCCCTTTAGGACACACGGCGCCCGAAGCTCAGGAGCTGAACATGGCCTTCCTCGCCGACTCGCTCGCCCGCATCAAGCCGTCCGCCACCATCGCGGTGGCCGACAAGGCGCGCGCCCTCAAAGCGGCCGGCCGCGACGTCATCGGGCTCGGTTCCGGCGAGCCCGACTTCGACACGCCCGAAAACATCAAGGACGCCGCCATCAAGGCGATCCGCGACGGCAAGACCAAGTACACGAATGTCGACGGCATCCCCGAGCTGAAGGCGGCGATCGTCGCCAAGTTCGAGCGCGAGAACGGCCTCAAGTACAAGCCGTCGCAGATCACCGTCGGCACCGGCGGCAAGCAGGTGCTGTACAACGCCTTCATCGCCACGCTGAATCCGGGCGACGAGGTGATCATTCCGGCGCCCTACTGGGTCAGCTATCCAGAGATGGTGCTGCTCGCCGGCGGCACGCCCGTGGAGGTGCCGACCACGCAAGGATCGGGCTTCCGCCTCACCGCCGCGGCGCTGGAGCGGGCGATCACGCCGAAGACCAAGTGGCTGCTGCTCAACTCGCCGTCGAACCCGACCGGCGCCGCCTACACGCGCGCCGAGCTGAAGGCGCTCACCGACGTGCTGCTGCGCCACCCGCATGTGTGGGTGATGACCGACGACATGTACGAGCACCTCGTCTACGACGACTTCGTGTTCACCACGCCGGCCCAGGTGGAGCCCGCCCTGTTCGACCGCACCCTGACGGTCAACGGCGTCTCCAAGGCGTACTGCATGACCGGCTGGCGGATCGGCTTCGCGGGCGGACCCGACGCCCTCATCCAAGCGATGGCGACGGTGCAGTCGCAGTCGACCTCGAACCCCAACTCGATCGCCCAGTACGCCTCGGTGGAGGCCCTGAACGGGCCGAAGGACTTCATCCCGGCCCACAACAAGGTGTTCAAGGAGCGGCGCGACCTGGTGGTGTCGATGCTCAACCAGGCGAACGGGCTCGACTGCCCGACCCCGGAGGGGGCCTTCTACGTGTTCCCGTCCTGTGCCGGGACGATCGGCAAGGTGGCTCCGTCGGGCAAGCGGATCGAGACCGACCAGGACTTCGTCACCGAGCTGCTCGACGCCGAGGGCGTCGCGGTGGTGCAGGGCTCCGCCTTCGGGCACGGGCCGAACTTCCGCATCTCCTACGCGACCGCCACCTCGGCCTTGCAGGACGCCTGCGAGCGCATCCAGCGCTTCTGCGGCAACCTGAGCTGAGCGATCACTGGCGCGGCCGCACCACGGCCGCGCCCCACCCCGCTCAGTCCCGCGCAAGCGGGACTCCGGTTCTTTGCACGCGAGAACCATCCCCAAGGCTCCGCTCAGTCCCGCGCAAGCGGGAGTCCAGCCCGTTCGAAACAACGGCTTTGCTGCGTGGCCCCTGGGTCCCCGCTTTCGCGGGGACGAGCGGAGGAAAGGGCTCTACGCCCGCGGGGACGAGCGGCACGACGATCCGGCTGGACGGGCGCCATCACCCTGGCGCAGCGCACAGATCCGGGCTTCTACCGACGCGGTTGCGGCCAAAAACCCGCGCGACTCGCTTTCCGATCTGACCTAAGATGATGCTTCCGCACCGGATCGGGGCGGCGAGGCACGGTGGAAGGCCGCGGACCCGCCCGGGCGACCCGGCCACGCCGGAGCGTCGAACGAGGGGGAGCATCCAGATGCGTAACGTCCTTGCGGGATCGGCGGCGGCGCTGGCCGTGCTGATGCTGATCACCGCGGCGCCCGCCCAGGAACGGGTGCAGGCCGGCAGCCTGTCCTGTGACGTGTCGGCCGGGCTCGGCCTGATCATCGGTTCGCAGCGGCAGGTCTACTGCACGTTCACGCCGTCGGTCTCCGGCCCGGTCGAGACCTACACGGGCAGCATCACCCGCATCGGCCTCGACATCGGCGCCACCGCGGGCGGCGTCATGGTGTGGATGGTGTGGTCGCCGACGACGCGCCCCACCGGCGCCCTCGCCGGTGCCTATGCGGGCGCCAGCGCCGAGGCGTCGCTGGTCGCCGGGCTCGGGGCCAATGTGCTGCTCGGCGGTAACGACCGCAGTGTTGCGCTCCAACCCGTTTCGGTTCAGGGTCAAGCGGGCGTCAACATCGCCGCCGGCGTCGCCGGGCTCGAGCTCCGGTTCGTCCGCTGAGCGTCCCGATCCGACCTGCCGCGACGTGAGAGCGCGGCCTCGCGCACCGCAGGCCCGCGCACCGCAGCACGGCAGGCCGTCCGGTTCGTCCGGCCGCCGGCGGATGTCACGCCACCGGAGCCCGCGACGAGGCGCCGCGGCGCCGCACCGGACCCCGTCATCGCACCGGGACCGGCACTCCCGCCGATCCCGCAGCTCAAGACCGGCCGTCGCGGCCCGCCCCGGGCCGGGCGGCCCCCGATGGAGGCAAGGTATGGGAGACAATGGAGGCGGCCCCACAGGCCCACGGTGCATAGCGATCGTCGGACCGTTCCAGAGCGGTAAGACGACGCTGCTCGAGGCGATCCTGACGCGCACGGGCGCGGTCGGGCGTCAGGGCACCGTGGACGCGGGGACCTCGGTCGGCGACGCCAGCAAGGAGGCGCGCGACCACAAGATGAGCGTCGAGCTCACCGTCGCGACGACGACCTTCATGGGCGATGCCTACACGTTCGTCGACTGCCCCGGCTCGATCGAGTTCGTGCACGATATGCGGGCCGCGCTGCCGGCCGTCGACGCCGCCATCGTGGTGTGCGAGGCGGACGAGAAGAAGGTGCCGCAGCTCCAGCTCATCCTGCGCGAGCTGGAAGAGCTGAACATCCCCCACTTCCTGTTCCTCAACAAGATCGACAAGGCCGACGCGCGGCTCACCGAGGCGCTGAAGATGCTGCAACCGGCATCGCGCGTGCCGCTGCTGCTGCGCCAGATCCCGACCTGGAACGGCGAGGCGGTCAACGGCTTCGTCGACCTCGCGCTCGAGCGCGCCTTCGTGTATCGCGAGAACCAGCCGTCCGAGATGGTGCCGCTCGAAGGCGACACGCTGGACGCCGAGAAGCAGGCGCGCTTCTCCATGCTGGAGACGCTGGCCGACCACGACGACGCCCTGATGGAGCAGCTTCTCGAGGACATTCCGCCGCCGCGCGACCGCGTCTTCGACGATCTGCGCAAGGAGCTGCGCGACCGGCAGGTCTGCCCGATGCTGATGGGCGTGGCGAGCCGCACCAACGGCATCCTGCGCCTGCTGAAGGCGCTGCGCCACGAGGCCCCCGGCCCGGCCCAGACGGCCGAGCGGCTCGGCGTCAAGGCGAACGGCGAATCCGTCGCCTACGTGATGAAGACCTTCCACACCAGCCACGGCGGCAAGCTGTCGATCGCCCGCGTGCTGGCCGGCCAGGTCGGCGATTCCACCGTGCTGCACACGCCGGACGACGAGGCCGGCCGCGTCGCCGGCGTCTTCAAGATGCTCGGCCAGACGCCCGAGAAGCGCGGCCCGGCGGGTCTCGGCGAGACCGTGGCGCTCGCCAAGCTCGACGGCGCCGCGACCGGACAGACGCTCTCCACCGGCAAGCAGCCCCACCCCGCCTTGGTCGAGGTGAAGCCCTTCCCGCCGGTGCTCAGCATCGCCCTCAAGGCGCGCGAGCGGAAGGACGACGTCAAGCTCGGCCAAGCCCTCACCAAGCTGCGCGACGAGGACCCCTCGATCACCGTGATCCAGAACCAGGAGACCCACGAGGTCGTCCTGTGGGGCCAGGGCGAGATGCATCTGCGGGTCGCCACCGAGCGCCTCGCCGACCGCTTCGGCGTCGCCATCGAGCGCCACCGCCCGAGCGTCGGCTACCGCGAGACCATCCGCAAGCCGATCACCCAGCGCGGCCGCCACAAGAAGCAGTCGGGCGGGCACGGGCAGTTCGGCGACGTGGTGCTGGAGATCAAGCCGCTGCCGCGCTCCAGCGGCTTCGAGTTCACCGAGCGGATCACCGGCGGCGTGGTGCCGCGCAACTACATCCCGGCGGTCGAGGAAGGCGTCAAGGACGCCCTCGAGGAAGGACCGCTCGGCTTCCCGGTGGTCGATGTCGCGGTGACGCTGATCGACGGCTCGTACCACACCGTCGATTCCTCCGACATGGCGTTCCGCACCGCCGGCCGCATCGGCATCAACGAGGCGCTGCCGCAGTGCCAGCCGGTGCTGCTGGAGCCGATCCACGAAGTCGAGATCGTCTGCCCGAACGAGGCGACCGCCAAGATCAACGCCATCCTGTCGGGACGGCGCGGCCAGATCCTCGGCTTCGACACCCGCGAGGGCTGGACCGGCTGGGACGTGGTGAGGGCGCAGATGCCGGAGTCCGAGATCGGCGATCTCATCATCGAGATCCGCTCGGCCACCGCCGGCGTCGGCACCTTCACGTTCAAGTTCGACCACATGGCCGAGCTGACCGGCAAGACCGCCGACCAGATCGTCGCCGCCCGCAAGGCGGCCGCCGAGTAGTCGCGGAGTAGCCGCCGAGCGACGACGCACGCCACGGCCCCCGGGCCGTGGCGCTCTCCGGCCGGGGCCCCGTGGGCGGCCCGGTCGACGGGCGGATATCAGACGATCGATGGTGGTGCGCGAAACCGCGGGAGCCGCGCCATGGCCGATCCCGACACCGACGGCACCGAGATCCCCGACCCCGAAATCGCCGAGATCGCGCGCGAGTTCGCACGGCATTTCGCACCGTGGAACTTACGGTTGCCGCCCGCCGACGTGGCGGCGCGCCAGCGCGGCAAGATCGTCCAGAAGGGCTGGGCGATCTGGTACCTGTTCGGCACCGACCAGCACGGCGCCTATTTGGACTACTACGCGGCGCATCGCATGACGAACGACAGCCATGTCCGTCTGCGGGCGGGCGGACGCCACGAGGGACTGCCGAGCATTGCGAGCGGCATGGTCCTGACCGACGATCCGGAGGAGGATGCGCGCCGCGAGGCGGCGTTCTTCCGCCACAACCGCGAGGTCGCCGACCTCCTGGCCGCCAAGGGTTTCAGACCCGAGGGCGACGAGCCGGGCGGCGTGCTGATCAATCGCTATCTCCAACTCGGCGGCAGGGCCGAGCCCGGCTCGTAGGACGCGCCGTCACCCGGTTCGCCGGCTGCCCTGATCAATCGCGACGGGAATGCGCGCCGACGGTCCGGCGCGCGGGCCGCTGGACCAGCCCGAAGGGCCACTGACGCGATCGGCTGGATGCGCCGGTATCAGAGCCGCTCACACCGTCAGCCTCGGCACGTCCAGCCAGCGACGCTCCTGCCAGCTCTTCAGGCCCAGCTCGGCGAGCTGCACGCCCTTGGCGCCTTCCAGCAGGTCGTGGCTCCACGGCCCGTCGGCGACGACGTGGCGGATGAAGTTCTCCCACTGGATCTTGAAGCCGTTGTCGTACTCGAAATTGTCCGGAACCTCCTCCCACTGGTCGTAGAAGTTCATGGTCTGGGGGACGTCCGGGTTCCAGATCGGCCGCGGCGTGTTGACCCGGTGCTGGGTCCAGCACTTGGAGAGGCCGGCGACCGCCGAGCCGTGCGTGCCGTCGACCTGGAAGGTGACGAGATCGTCGCGGCGCACCCGCACGCACCACGACGAGTTCATGTGGGCGATGACGCCGCCCTCCAGCTCGAAGGTCGCATAGGCGGCATCGTCGGCGTCGGCCGCATAGGTCTTGCCGTTCTCGTCGACCCGGCTCGGAATGTGGGTGGCGCCGAGGCAGCTCACCGCCTTCACCTCGCCGAACAGATTGTCGAGCACGTAGCGCCAGTGGCACAGCATGTCGAGGATGATGCCGCCGCCCTCGGCGAGCTTGTAGTTCCAGCTCGGCCGCTGCGCCGGCTGGCCCCAATCCCCCTCGAACACCCAGTAGCCGAACTCGCCGCGCACCGAGAACATGCGGCCGAAGAAGCCGGCCTCCTTCAGCTTGGCGATCTTGCGCAGGCCCGGCAGGAACAGCTTGTCCTGCACGACGCCGTTCTTGACGCCGCGCTGCTTGGCGAGCCGTGCCGCTGCCAGCGCCTTGTCGAGCGTGTCGGCGATCGGCTTCTCGCAGTAGACGTGCTTGCCGGCCTCGATGGCGCGGCTGACGAGGTCGACGCGGGCCTGGGTGGTGGCGGCATCGAAGAACACCGTGTCGTCCGGGTTCTTCAGGGCGCCGTCGAGATCCGCGCTGGTGCGGCTGATGCCGTACTGGCGGCCGAGCGCCGCCACCTTCTCGGCGTTGCGTCCGACCAAGATCGGATCGGGCATCACACGATCGCCGTTGGGCAGCACCACGCCGCCCTGGTCACGGATCGCCACGATGGAGCGGACCAGATGCTGGTTGAGCCCCATGCGTCCGGTGACGCCGTGCATGATGATGCCGAGCTTCTGGGTGGCCACTTGCCTGCCTCGCGTAATGTGAAAACAACGACTGAAACGGTGCCCCGGCTCCCCGCCAAGTAACCGCCTAGTTACAAATCCACCACGCCGACGGCCGGATCGTCAAGAGGCTCGCCACGCCCGAAATGCAGGTCCGAGGCGCGCCATGGCATGGCTCTCGCCGGGCCAACCTTGGCAGGGTGGCCCGACCACGATGGCAAACTCCAGAAGAATTTTGCACTTTTTGGCGAACAGGGACGATTTGGCCCACAACTTTGGCGCCGCTCCTCCCGCATGCGCCGGCCCGCAGCCATGCGTCGGTGATGTCGGGCCGGGAGCACCGAGGGGGTCGGACGAGGGCCGGAGGGGATCGGAGGGGGGAGACGGCCAGCCTCTGGCGCGCCGCGTCAGGCCGCCGGCCGGGGCGTCAGGTCGCCGGGAGGCTTCAGATAGGCGACGACGACCTCCTCGACGTGTCGCCCGCGCGCTTCGAGGCTCGCCGCGTCATCCATGCTGCGGCCGAAGATGGTGCCCAGCGTGTGGCGGTTCGACAGATAGAAGAAGCCCAGCGCCGCGATGGTGATGTAGAGCTGGACGGGATCGACGCCGGGCCGGATCAGGCCCATGGCGGCGCCGCGCTCGAGCTGGTGCGAGAGCGTCGCGATCAGCGGCGAGTGCAAGTCGCGGATGCGGGCCGACTGGCGCAGATAGCGCGCCCGGTGGAGGTTCTCGGAGCCGAGCAGGCTGAGAAACTCGGGGTGCTTGATGAAGTAGCCCCAGGTGAAGCGGACCAGCTCGCAGATCGATTCGATCGGCCCACGGTCGCCGAGATGCAGCTCGTGCTCGGCGGCGCGGATCGCCGAATAGGTCTCCTCCAGGACCGCGACGTAGAGCCCCTCCTTGCCGCCGAAATAATGATAGATCATGCGCTTGTTGACACCGGACCGCTTCGCGATGGTGTCGACCCGCGCCCCCGTCAGGCCCTTGGCCTTGAACTCCTGGGTGGCGGCGTCGAGGATCGCCGCACGGGTGCGGACCGGATCACGCGGACCGATCGGCCGCTTCGGCGGAGCCGTCTTGGTCGTGGCTGCTTTGGCTGCTTCCATGGTCTCGCACAGGGCGGCGACGTGCCGCCAGGATCGACCATACAGCATTGCGGCCCCGGTTGGCAGAGCGCCGCGCGCAGGCGTGCCCGGCAACGTCGTCCGGACCCGATGCACGGGGCGCCGATGCACGCGGAGCCGCCGTGATCAAACTTGGAGCCAGCGCTGCCGCACGGTCGGATCGGCGGCGAGCGCCGCCGAGCTGCCGGTCCACACCACGTGGCCCTTCTCCAGCACGACATGGCGATCGGCGAGGCGCGTCATCGCCTCCAGATGCTTGTCGACCACCAGGATGGCCTGGCCCTCCTGCTTGAGCCGGGCCAGGCAGGCCCAGATCTCGGTGCGGATCAGCGGCGCCAGGCCCTCGGTCGCCTCGTCGAGAATCAGAAGCTTCGGGTTGGTCATGAGGGCGCGGCCGATGGCCAGCATCTGCTGCTCGCCGCCGGAGAGCTGGCTGCCGAGATGGCGCCGCCGCTCGGCGAGCCGCGGGAAGAACGTGTAGACGCGATCGAGCGTCCAGCGCTCGCCGAAGCGGGCCGCCGCCGTCGCTACCAGGTTCTCGCGCACGGTGAGCGACGGGAACACCTGCCGTCCCTCCGGCACCAGGCCCAGCCCGAGCTGGGCGATGCGATAGGGCGGCAGCCCGACCAGCCGCTGCCCCTCGAACACCGCCGTGCCGCCGGTCGGGCGCAGCAGGCCCATCAGGGCCCGGATCGTGGTGGTCTTACCCATGCCGTTGCGGCCGAGCAGCGTCACCACCTCGCCGGCCGCGATGGTGAAGCCGACGTCGAACAGCACCGGGGTCGTGCCGTAGCCGGCCTGGAGGTTGTCCACGGTCAGCATGGCGCGCTCCGCCGGCCCGCGGCGGCGACGGACCTCACCCTCCCCCGGCGCGGGGCGGTGACGGCGCGGGCGTCGGCCGGCGACGACCTGATGAAGGAGGCAGCGCCCATCACTCCATCTCCTCGCCCAGATAGGCGGCGACCACCTGTGGATCGGCACGCACCTCCGCGGGCGGCCCGCTCGCCAGGATGCGGCCGTAGATCAGCACCGAGATGCGGTCGGCGAGCGCGAACACCGCGGTCATGTCGTGCTCGACCAGCAGCATGGCGAAGCGCCCTTTGAGCCGCTGGAGCACAGCCACCAGTCGGTCGGTCTCCTCCCGGCCGGTGCCCGCCATCGGCTCGTCGAGCAGCAGAAGCTTGGGCTCGGAGGCGAGCGCCATGGCGAGCTCCAGCGCCCGCTTCTCGCCGTGCGACAGGTGACCGGCCGGCACCTCGGCGCGGTCCGCCAGGCCGACCTCGGCGAGCGCCGCGCGCGCCGGACCCTGGAGGACGGGCTCGGCGGCGGCATCGCCGAAGAAGCGGAAGCTCGACCCCGAGCGCGCCTGCACGGCGACCGCCACGTTCTCCAGCGCCGAGAAGCCGGGCAGCACCGAGGTGATCTGGAACGAGCGGGCGAGGCCGAGCCGGGCGCGCCGGTGCGGCGGCAGGCGGGTGACGTCGCGGCCATCGAGCAGGATGCGGCCGTGGTCGGGCTCGATCAGGCCGGAGATCTGATTGATCAGCGTGGTCTTGCCGGCGCCGTTCGGCCCGATGACGGCATGCAGCTCGCCGGGCGCGATGGCGAGGTCGACCTGATCGCTGACCGTCAGTCCACCGAACTGCTTGGTCAGCCCGTCGAGGCGAAGGATCGGGTCAGCCACGGAACAGCCTCCGCCCGATCGCCGCCCCGATCCCGATCAGCCCGCCGCGCACGAACACCACGATCAGCACCAGGAACGGCCCGAAGATCATCTTCCAGTGCTCGGTGAACGCCGACAGCCACTCCTCCAGCAGCAGGAAGGTGGCGGCCCCCAGAATCGCGCCGTGCAGCGTTCCCATGCCGCCGAGCAGCACCATGATGATCAGCTCGCCGGAGCGCTGCCACGACATGTAGGCGGGGCTGACGAACTCGGTGGCGTTGCCGAGCAGGAAGCCGGCGAGGCCGCTCAGCATGCCGGCGATCACATAGGCGACGAGCTGGAAGTGATAGACGCGGAAGCCGAGGGTGGTCATCCGCACCGGATTGTCCTTGGCGCCGCGCAGCACCCGGCCGAACCGCGAGGCGACCAGCGTCCGGCACATCAGATAGGCGCCGACCAGGCAGGCCAGCACCACGTAGTAGAAGGCGAGCGGGTTGTCGAACAACGGCAAGCCGGCGACGGTGTTGCGGTCCGCGAGGGTGAGGCCGTCGTCGCCGCCGTAGGGCGCCAGCGACGCCGCCGTGAAGAACGCCATCTGGCCGAAGGCCAGCGTGATCATGATGAAGTAGACGCCCTTGGTGCGCAGGCAGACGAGCCCGGTGAGCAGGGCGAACAGGCCCGACACGGCGAGCGCCACCGGCAGCGCCACCAGCGCGTCGGTGATCCCGTGCGCCGCCAGGATGCCCACCGCATAGGCGCCGAGGCCGAGGAAGGCCGCCTGCCCGAACGTCACCAGGGCGGCGTAGCCGATCAACAGGTCGAGCGACAGCGCCGCCACCGAGAAGATCATCACCCGGGTGAACAGATCCAGCATGTAGCCGGCCGACAGGGCGAGCGCCGCGGCCGGCAGCAGCGCGAGCCCGGCGAACAGGATGGCGGGGAGCACGACGGCGCGGCGGCGTCGGGGCGCCGGGGCGCCCTCCTCCGCGGCGGCCGGCGCGGCGCTCTGCATCTCGCCTGGCGTGTGCATGTCAGCGGCCCTTCGCCGGGAACAGGCCGCTCGGCCGCACCCACAGCACCACCGCCATGAGCAGATAGATCAGCATCGAGGCCAGCGCCGGCCCGACCGTGCGGGCGGCGGACGGGCTCATCACCAGGCGCAGCACGTCGACCGCGAAGGAGCGGCCGAGGGTGTCGACGAGACCGATCAGCAGCGCCGCCACGAAGGCCCCGCGGATCGAGCCGATGCCGCCGATGACGATGACCACGAAGGCGAGGATCAGGATGGTGTCGCCCATGCCGGGCTCCACCGACAGGATCGGCGCGATCATGATGCCGGCGAAGCCCGCCAGCATGGCGCCGAAGCCGAACACGATGGTGAACAGGCGGCGGATGTCGACGCCGAGCGCCGACACCATCTCGGCGTTGCTGGCGCCGGCCCGGACCAGCATGCCGATGCGGGTGTGGGAGACGAGGACGTAGAGCAGCAGGGCCACCGCGAGCCCGCTGCCGATGATGACCAGCCGCCACACCGGATAGAGCAGGCCGGGGGCGAGCGCCACCGAGCCGGTCAGCGCCTCGGGAACGGGCAGCGACAGCGGCGCCGCCCCCCACACGTATTTCACCCCGCTGTTGAGGAACAGGATGATGCCGAAGGTGGCGATGACGTGATCGAGATGGTCGCGCCCGTAGAGGCGCCGCACCACCACGGCCTCGATCAGCAGGCCGAAGACGAGCGCCGCGGCGAGCGCCAGCAGCAGCGCCGCGACGAAGCTGCCGGTGAGGCCGTAGAAGGCGACGGCGAAATAGGCCCCCAGCATGTACTGGACGCCGTGCGCGAGGTTGATGAAGTCCATCACCCCGAACACCAGGGTGAGCCCGGCGGCGATCAGGAACAGCAGCACGCCGAGCTGGAGGCCGTTGAGAATCTGGACGACGAGAAGAGTCGTGGACATCGGGACGGCTGCATCGCGGCGTCTCCCGGCGGCGGGGCACGCCCGTTGCGCGGCGGATCGCGGTCCCGTCCCGTCCCGGCGACGGTCGGCGCGAACAACGCGCGGCAGGTGACAGGGGTACGAGATCTCGGCGGTGCGATCCCTCGGCGGGCGGATGACCCTCCCGGCGATGCCGGGAGGAGAGCGACCCGGCCGCGCCGGGTCCGCAACCATCGGGGTCGGCTGCCGCCCTTGTCAACTGTGTCGCCGTGTCGATCGTGTCGCGGCCGCGATCCGTCGCGGTGTCGATCGGACCGCTCCACAGGCGGCCCTGCCGGGCGGCCCCGCCGCGCAGCGCCCTCCCCCTTGCGGGACCGCGGCTTTGCCGCGACAAGGAGGGTGGACGAAGCGCGGACCTGAGACGGGCCGGAGACCCGTCGCCCGGCTCGGGCTTCACCGGGATTCAGACCGTTCCATCGGGCCTGGCACCGCATCCTTCGCCGCCACGAGGTAGCGGGAGCGGCGCACCCGCGCGGAGCGGCGGCAGCACTTCCGCCTTCAACCCTGGGTCGACAAGCCTGAAAGACCGACGATGACCGACACCTTCAAGTTTCTATTGCCCGAGAACCGCATTCCGCGCGCCTGGTACAACATTGTCGCCGACCTGCCGGCACCGCCGCCCGCCGTCCTGCATCCCGGCACCGGCAAGCCGATCGGCCCCGACGACCTCGCCGCCATCTTTCCGATGGCGCTGATCGCCCAGGAGGTCGCCACCGAGCGCGAGATCGAGATCCCCGAGCCGGTGCGCGAGATCTACAAGCTGTGGCGCCCGTCGCCCCTGCACCGCGCGGTGCGGCTGGAGCGGGCGCTCGATACCCCGGCGCGCATCTTCTACAAGTACGAGGGCGTCTCGCCGGCCGGCAGCCACAAGCCCAACACCGCGGTGCCGCAGGCGTTCTACAACCGCGAGGCCGGCATCCGGAAGCTGTCGACCGAGACCGGCGCCGGCCAGTGGGGCTCGTCGCTCGCCTTCGCGGGGTCGCTGTTCGGCCTCGAGGTGAAGGTCTACATGGTCCGGGTCAGCTATCAGCAGAAGCCCTATCGGCGGGCCCTGATGGAGACCTACGGGGCGAGCTGCATCGCCAGCCCGTCGACCGAGACGGCGGCCGGCCGCGCCGTGCTGGAGCAGGACCCGAACTCGCCCGGCAGCCTCGGCATCGCGATCTCCGAGGCGGTCGAGGTGGCGGCCCACAACGCCGACACCAATTACGCCCTCGGCAGCGTGCTCAACCACGTCGCCCTGCACCAGACGGTGATCGGGCTGGAGGCCATCGAGCAGATGGAGATGGCCGGCTTCTGGCCCGACGTGGTGATCGGCTGCGCCGGCGGCGGCTCCAACTTCGCCGGCATCGCGTTCCCGTTCGTCGGCAAGAAGCTGCGCGAGGGCAAGGACGTCCGCGTCGTCGCGGTGGAGCCGGCGGCGTGCCCGACGCTGACCCGCGGCACCTATGCGTACGACTTCGGCGACATCGCGCACCTCACCCCGCTGATGAAGATGCACACGCTGGGCTCGTCCTTCGTGCCGCCCGGCTTCCACGCCGGCGGGCTGCGCTATCACGGCATGGCGCCGCTGGTCAGCCACGCCAAGGAGCTGGGCCTGATCGAGGCCCGCACAGTGCACCAGAATCCATGCTTCGAGGCGGGCCTGATGTTCGCCCGCAGCGAGGGCATCGTGCCGGCGCCGGAATCGACCCACGCGGTGCGCGCCGCCATCGACGAGGCGCTCGCCGCCAAGGAAGAGGGCCGGCCGCGCACCATCCTGTTCAACCTGTCGGGGCACGGCCACTTCGACATGCAGGCGTATACCGACTACCTCTCCGGCAAGCTGGAAGACCGCGATTACGACGAGGGCTGCCTTCAGGCGTCGCTCGCCGCGCTGCCGCAGGTCGCGGCCGAGTAGGAGCCTCGAGGCGGGGCACGGCGCCCGCGCTCCTTCTCCCCGCGTGCGGGGAGAAGGTCGGGATGAGGGCGCTTTGCAGCCAAGCAATGACTCGCGGAGACGCCCCCTCACCCGGATGTCGCGCCCAAGGGCGCGACATCCGACCTCTCCCCGCGGGCGGGGAGAGGTGAAGGGCGAGCCGCTGGGCAACCCTCCGGCTGCGCCCGCTCAACTCCCGGCTGTACTTCCTGTTATTTTGCTGCAAGCCCAGCTTGAATTCCGCGACGAATTGGACCATATAAGCGGCGAGCAGATGACCGACCTCCGGTTGGTCCCCCTGGGCCGCGTGAACGAATCCAAGAATGATTCGGCCCCGTCCGCTCACCCGACGGCAGCCCAGACCACGCGGGATGTCCCGTTCATCCGCGGCACGCGGCGCCCCACCACGGGAGCGCCCGGCTGACTCGTAGACAGAAAGCGACCCTTTGAACTCCTTCCAAGGATTTGGCCTCGCCGAGCCGCTGGCTCGTGCGCTCGCCGACGAGCAATACGTCACCCCCACGCCGATCCAAGCCCAGACCATCCCCCTCGCCCTCGCCGGCCGCGATGTCATCGGCATCGCCCAGACGGGCACCGGCAAGACCGCGGCCTTCGCGCTGCCGATCCTCCACCGCCTCTACACCGACCACCGCGCCCCGACCCGCAAGAGCTGCCGGGTGCTGGTGCTGAGCCCGACCCGCGAGCTGTCGGGCCAAATCCTCGACAGCTTCCGCACCTATGGCCGCCACATGCCGCTGAAGGCCGACCTCGCCATCGGCGGCGTCTCCATGGGCCGCCAGGTGCGCGCCATCCTGGACGGCCTCGACGTCCTGGTGGCGACCCCGGGCCGGCTGCTCGATCTCGTCGACAGCAACGGCCTGAAGCTCGACCGCGTCGACATGCTGGTCCTCGACGAGGCCGACCGCATGCTCGACATGGGCTTCATCCACGACATCCGGAAGATCGTCCGCAAGCTGCCGAAGGACCGCCAGACGCTGTTCTTCTCGGCCACCATGCCGCAGGCGATCGCGGAGCTGGCCGGCGAGATGCTGCGCGATCCGGCCCGCGTCGCGGTGACCCCGGTCGCCTCGACGGCGGAGCGCATCGACCAGCGGGTCGTGCATGTCGACAAGGCGGCCAAGCCCGACATCCTCGCCGACGTCCTGCGCAGCGAGCCGCTCGACCGCTGCCTCGTCTTCACCCGCACCAAGCACGGCGCCGACAAGGTGGTGCGCGGCCTCGCCAAGCACGGCATCGCGTCCGGCGCCCTGCACGGCAACAAGTCGCAGAGCCAGCGCGAGCGCGTGCTGGCGGCGTTCCGCACCGGCGAGGTGCGCATCCTGATCGCCACCGACATCGCGGCGCGCGGCATCGACGTCGAGGGCGTGTCCCACGTCGTCAACTACGACCTGCCGAACATCCCGGAGAGCTACGTGCACCGCATCGGTCGCACCGCCCGGGCCGGCGCCGAGGGCATCGCCATCTCGTTCTGCGACGCCGAGGAGCGCGCCTATCTGCGCGACATCGAGAAGCTGATCCGGATGACCATCCCGGCCACCGATCGCCGCGGCCAGGGCCAGCAGGGCCGCCCGGCGCCCCGCCAGGCCGACGACCGCCGATCGGATGGACGTCGGTCCGAGGGACGTGGGTCCGAAGGACGCGGGTTCCAGGGACGTGGGTCCGAGGGATACAGGTCCGAGGGGCGGCGCTCCGAAGGACGTGGACCGGCAGGACGTGGATCGGAAGGCCGCGGGTCCGAGGGACGCCGGCCGGAAGCCGCCGGCGCGGCACGGCCCGACCGCAATCGCAACCGCAATCGCAACGATCGTCCCCAGCAGGACCGGACTCGTCCCGCCGCCCCGGCGGAGTCCCGGCCCCAGGGTGCCGTCTCCCACCGGGAGCCTCGCGAGCAGGCCGCCCGGCCGCAGCGCGGCGCCCACGGGCCGTCCCCGCAGCGCCAGCACGGACCGCAGCAGCACGCGCCGCAGCAGCATGCACCGCAGCATCGCAACGGTGGTGCGCAGCACCCCGCCCCGGTGCGGGTCGGCGCGCCGCTGGCCGAGCGATCGGCCGGCCGCGGCGGTCCGGCCGTCGAGACGGCTCTCGATCAGGTGGCGTTCCTGCGCCGGACGGTGCCGGGTCGCCGCGACGTCGGACGATCCGTCGAGCGTTGATTTCTGCGCATCGGAGCACAGCCATGGCGAAAGAAGAGCTGATCGAATTTGAAGGACTGGTGACCGAGATCCTGCCGGACACGCGGTTCCGCGTAACGCTCGATACCGGTCACGAAATCATCGCCTATACAGCGGGCAAGATGAAGAAGAACCGCATCAAGACGCTCGCGGGCGACCGCGTCATCGTCGAGATGTCGCCCTATGATCTCGAAAAAGGCCGGATCATCTTCCGCCATAAGGAAACGAACTCGGGCGGGCCGTCGCGGCGGCCGCCCCAGCGCCAGCAGTTCCGTCGGCGCTGAACCAGTCACCGGCCGCCGGTGCGGCCGTCCACGCGGGGGAGAAAGGTACCAGGCATGCGATTGTTCATGTTCGAGTCCGAGACGACCCGCGACCTCAAGGCGTTCGCGGGCGATTCCGTCGGCAGCAAGCTGCCTGCCCGGCTCGGCCCGTGGCAGGCCACCGGCGTCGTGCGGCCCGACCGCGCGCCGCCGCACCGGCTGTCCCGCGTCGCCATCGAGAAGGCCATCGCGGCCCAGGGCTTCCAGCTCTGGCGGATGAAGACGCCCGAGTCGGTCTGACCGCCGGACGATCCGGCCGGCCGCGCCGTTCTCCGACGGTCCGATCCCCCGCCGGCCGCCGCCCTTCGCCCGCCCCGACCGCCACGCCCGGCCTTCGCCGACGAAAAAAGCCCGCTCTCGGCGGGCTTTTTTGCGTTTTGCAACGGCGGGACGGTCCGTTGCCCGGAACCAGCATGGCCCCGAAGCCGCTGTCGAAAAACAAGAAAGCCCGCCGGGGCGGGCTTTTGCAAAAACAAGAAAGCCCGCCGGAGCGGGCTTTCGGACGCTCGTCGAACGAGTGGCTTCCGGCTCAGATGGCGCGGAGCTGATCCGCCGAGCTCTTGCCGGTGCGGCGGTCCTGGGTGAGCTCGTAGGAGAGCTTCTGGCCTTCGCGCAGATTGCTCATGCCGGCGCGCTCGACCGCGCTGATGTGCACGAACACGTCCTTGCCGCCATCATCCGGCTGGATGAAACCATAGCCTTTCTGCGCATTGAACCACTTCACGGTGCCGGTGCTCATAGACGTCCTTTCGACTGACGAGCAGGTCTCTATCCGCGACGGGGCCGCCGCCGCGGCTGGTGTCTCGATGTTCAGTCAGATCTCGTCGGTCAGGCGCAGGACGTGTCGCCCCGCATGCTTGGCCAAGTCGTTCGGCCCGAAACGTCGATGCGACCTGATTAGCATGACCGGACACCGGCACAATGTGCCGGCCGGGTCTTCGGCAAAAAAATTTCGGCTTGATGCCCCGGGACACCGCCGTCGTGACCCGGCCGCCGCGTGGGCACCCGGGACACCGGCGGCCCGGTGATGGATCATAACGCCGACAGGTCCCGAATGTCGCAGCAGGATGCTGCTCCGCAGCACCCTGAGAGTGGACTTGGCGGGTCTTTCGGATGGCGTGGGACGCCCGCATTGGCGGGGCCGAACCCGCCCCACCGCCCACGGCCAGGTGGCCCGACGACCCATCGCCGTCGTCCTCGCGGTCAGGCCGCCCGGATGCTGGCCAGGAACGTCTCGATATCGCGGTGCAGCGCGCCGGCTTGCCGCGAGAGCTGCTGGGAGGCGTTCAGCACGCGGCCCGCCGCATCGCCGGTCTGGGTAGCCGCCTGGTTCACCTCACCGATGGTGCGGCTGACCTGCCCGGTCCCCTGCGCGGCCTGCTGCACGCTGCGGGTGATCTCGCCCGTGGTGGCGTTCTGCTCCTCGATGGCGGCCGCGATGGCGGCCGCGATCTCGTTGACGGCCGTGATGGTGCCGCCGATCTCCTCGATGGCGCGCACCGCTCCCTGGGTCGCCTCCTGCACGGCAGTGATCTGGGCGCCGATCTCCTTGGTGGCGCGATCGGTCTGATTGGCCAGCGCCTTCACCTCGGTGGCGACGACCGCGAAGCCTTTGCCGGCCTCCCCGGCCCGGGCCGCCTCGATGGTGGCGTTGAGGGCCAGCAGGCTGGTCTGCGACGCGATGGTCTGGATCAGCTCGACCACCTCGCCGATACGGTGTGCCGCCTCGGCCATCTCCCGTACCGAGCCGGTGGTCTCGTGCGCCTGATGGCTGGCCTTGGCGGCGATCTCGTTCGAGCTGGTCACCTGACGGCTGATCTCCTGGATCGACGCCGCCATCTCCTCGGACGCGGCCGCCACCGTCTGGACGTTGGCGGACGTGCTCTCCGCCGCCTTGGCCGAGGCGGTCGCCTGGCGATGGGACTGCTCGGCGAGCGCCGCCATGGTCTCGGCCGTCTCGGTCAGCTCGGTGGAGGCCGAATCCACAGCGCGCAGGCTGCACGACACCGTCTCCTCGAAGGCGCGCACCAGCTCCTCGATGGCGCGGCCCCGCTGCACCTTGGCGTCGGCGGCGGCGGCCTGCTCGGCCTCCAGCCGGTGGCGGGCGATGCTGCTCTCCTTCAGCACCTGGACGGCCCGGGCCATGTCGCCGATCTCGTCGGTCCGATCGCGATCGGGCACCTCGACCGCGTGGTCGTCGCGCGACAGGCGGTCCAGCGTGTCCCCCATCCGGGCGAGCGGAACCAGCACCCGACGGCTCAGCACGCCGTACAGGATGGCGAGGAAGATGACCGCCGTGACACTGATGCTGACCATCGCGGCCAGGCCCATCAGGTCGGCGCGGGCGCGCGCCCGGTCGACGGCCACCTGGGTCCGACCAATCAGCATGTCCCTGAACTTCAGGATGGGCGCGGTGATCTCGGCCTTGCCGCGGTCGTAGTCCGAGCCGAAGACGAGCTCGCGGGCGCGGGCCAGATCGCCACGGCCGACCGCCGTCATGGCGTCGGATTCCAGCTTGATCAGGGTATCGGACTTGGTCTTCGCCTCCTCGATCAAGGCGAGCTCGGCGGCGGGAGCGCCGAGCTCGACCAGCCGCCGCACGACGCGATCACGCGACTTGGTCTCGTTCACCTCCCGCCAGTAGGCATCGAAGTGGCGCTTGTCGCCGAACACGGTGTAGCGGCGAACCTCGTTGGTGAGCAGATCCGAGGCATTGGTGAGATCGAAGGACAGCTGGCGCAGGTCGGCGCGCTCCAGCGATGCCTGCCGCTCGGCCTCGACGGCGCGGTTCATCAGGATCACGCAGACCACCGACAGAGCCGCGCAGCTCAGCGCGACCAGATACGACATCCTGGTAATTGTAGAGATTCGCATGGTCGCTCACCGCCCCTCGTGCTCGATGCGAGATGTCCGATCATGCGGTTGTGATCTCGAAGCTGTTAGCGTCACGTAAAGATCGTCACCGCTAACCGCGATGCAGACCAGTCATTCCAAATGTTCAGATTTGGCGTGAGCGCCGTTCGCCTTCGTAAGCTCGCAGCACCGACGTATTCGCCCTGTCCGGCACCGCTCGTGACCGGACAAATACCGAGCATCGGGACCCGTTGTTACTATGATACCATTGTCTGAAGCAGCAGATGGCCATTCCGGCGCTCAGTGCTTGGCGGCCTCCGCGTGCGGCTCGGCCCGCTCCCGGCTGCCGCGTCCTGCGCATCGGATCGAGCAGCCGAGCGAGACTATCGCGCAGCGCTGGCCTCGCGAAAGAACCGCCACCGTTGAGGAAGATCAGGGCGGAGCGTGCCGGCCATGCCTCAATGGCCACACCGAACCACTCACGCCCGCCTGCACCACGGCGTGGTGAATGTGCTTGCGTCGGCGGGCCGCATCGCGACGGCAGCAAAGCCCGAGCACCGGCCGCGTCATCAGGGAGGAGGCGATGGCTCAGCCGCGGTCGATCGGGCACTCCACCAACCTCGTGGGACTTCCGACCGATCTGCTGGCCAGCGCCGCCTATAACGACCACCCGGTGCCGCTGCGCATCTCGGGCGTGCGCGAGATGAACCGCAGCCTGTTCGAGATGCTGTCGCAGGCGCCCGACCTCGCCGACGCCGGCATCGCCTTCGCCAGCTACATGATGGCGATGTTCGGCCTCGATCCGGAGCAGCAGGAGGTACCGCCCGAAGGCCGCGGCACCCCGCCGCGGCGCTGGCGCTCGTCGTTCCTGCGGCTGATCAAGGGCTGGGGCTTCGATTCCAACGGCCCCGAGGGTGCTGTGCTGAAAGGTTGGGTCGAGAGCCGTTTCGGCATCTGCCCGACCTTCCACAAGGCGATCATCGCCCGCGTCTCGGATCAAGCCTGGGCGACCTACGTGCAGGAGAAGATGTCGAGCCGGTTCCACAACAATGCGATCTACACCCAGCTCGATCTCGTCTACGAGTTCTGCCAATGGGCGCTCGCCGGCATGGCGGCCCCCGGCGCCACGCACCTGACCCTCTACCGCGGCATCAACGACTTCGACGAGCACCCGATCGTCGAGCGCGCCGACAAGCGCCACGCGGTGGTGCGGCTCAACAACCTCGCCTCGTTTTCGTGCGACCGCGGCATCGCCGACTGCTTCGGCGACATCATCCTCACCGCCCAGGTTCCCGTCTCCAAGATCGCCTTCTTCAACACGCTGTTGGCCAGCCATCCGTTGAAAGGCGAAGGCGAGTATCTGGTGATCGGCGGCGACTACCGCGTGACCGCGACCTATCTCTGAGCGATCGCGTCAGCCGAACCGGCATGAGCGATGCATGCGGTGATCCCGAGGCCGACACGCGACAACAGCGCGTCCGGACCGACGGGACGATCGCGATGCCATCACTCACCCTGCACGACCGGGCGCTCGGCGCCTTCCTGGGCCTCGCGGTCGGCGATGCGCTGGGCGGGCCGGTCGAATTCATGACCCGCGGCGAGATCGCCGCCCGCTACGGCGTTCTCGACCGCATGGTGGGCGGCGGCTGGTTGCGCCTCAGTCCCGGCCAGGTGACCGACGACACCGAGATGGCGCTGGCGCTCGGCCGCTCGCTGGTGCGGTGGCACGGCCTCGAGCCGCGCGACATGTGCGAGGAGTTCGCCCGCTGGCTCGGCCGCAAGCCGATCGACGTCGGCAACACCTGCCGGCGCGGCATCCGTCGCTTCATGACCGACGGCAGCGTCGAAGGCCCGCACTTCGACGGCGACGCCGGCAACGGCGCCGCCATGCGGGTGCTGCCGGTGGCGCTCGCGACCTTCGGGGCGCCGGTGATCGCCGAAGACTGGAGTATCCGCCAGGGGCGCGCCACCCATCACCACCCGCTGTCGGATGCCGCCTGCGTGGTTTTGGTGCGGATGCTGCACGCACTGCTCGCCGGCGGCGGGCGCAATGCGGCCCGAGAGATCGTCGACGCCCTGGTGGCGACCCAGCGGGCCTTCCGGTTCGATTCCTGGCCGGGGCAGTCCTCGGCCTATGTGGTGGACACGATGCAGACGGTGCTGCACGTGTTCTTCGCCACCGAGACGTTTCGCTACGCCGTGGTCCGCACCGTCAATCTCGGCGGCGACGCCGACACCACCGGGGCCATCGTCGGCATGCTGGCCGGGGCCGCCCATGGAGCGGCGGCGATCCCGGCCGACTGGCTGCGCCGCCTCGACCGCGCGGTCGTGTCGGAAATCCGGGCGCTGGTGCCGGCGCTGCTCGACATCGCAGCATCGCTGCGGCCGCCGGACGGCTGAGAGCCGCCGCAGCGCGGCCGCTCACGCGGTCAGCCGAACTTGAACTGCACCCCGTAGCCGCCGCGTGGATAGGTCCAGGTGATGGCGCCGGAGCCTTCCGCCACCACCCGGCAGGTGCCGCATTCCATGCAGCCGTCGTGGGCGACCTCGACCTGGCCCTTGCCGTTGATCTCGTAGCAGCGCGCCGGACAGATCGTCACCAGGGCCACCAGCTCCGGCGGCGGCGTCTCGTGCGGCGCCACGACGATATGCGAGCGCCCAGAATCGACCCGGTAGCGGTTCTGGTAGAGCTTGTCCTCGACGCGGACCTCGGTCTCCTCCGTGCTCATCGTGCCCTCCGGCTCGCCTCGTTCGATCGCACCGTCATCGCCACGCCCGCGCCATGCGGACGGCGTCGCCCAGGAGCCCGCCGAGCGAGCGCGCCGCCAGCACCGAGCGCAGCGTCCTGCGCTCCTTCTCGATCTTCGGCACGCCGTCGACCCGCACGAAGTTCTGCATCGCCTTCGACACGAGCTGCGGATAGGTGAGGAAATAGTTCTGCGAGCCGGCATGCAGCAGCGCCGGCATATCCTTGTACTTTTTCAGATCCTTCATCACGAACGAGTCGTTCAGCCGAGCCTCGTAGGCAGCCAGCGCCCGCGCGGTCGGCGCCGCCCGGCGGGCGTAGAGGTCGGCGACCGTCTCGCCGGCGATCTGGCCCGAGGTGAGCGCCAGGTTCGAGCCCTCGCGATGGATGGCGTTGTTGAGCTGCGCGGCATCGCCCGCCACCAGCCAGCCGTCGCCGTAGAGCTTGGGGATCGCCTTGTAGCCGCCCTCCGGGATCAGGTGGCCGGCATACTCTTTGACCTCCGAGCCGTCGAGCAGCGGCGCCACCGAGGGATGGCGTTTGAACGCCTCCAGCAGCGCGTAGGGCGCGTGGCCGGTGCGGGCCATGTCGGACACCAGGCATCCGATGCCGATCGAGATGCTCTCGCGGTTGGTGTAGAGGAAGCCCATCCCGGTCATGCCGCGCGAGATGGTGCCGGCGGCCTCGATGACGACGCCCTCCTCGCCCTTGAGGTTGAAGCGCGCCTCGATGGTCTCGCGCGGCAGGAAGTGCATCTCCTTGACGGCGAGCGCCACGTTCTCGGGCGCCGGCCGCGCGCGCAGGCCGGCGCGGCTGCCGAGCAGGCCGTTGACGCCTTCGGCCAGGATCACCACGTCGGCCATGACGTCGCCGTCGCGGCGATCGGTGCGCACCCCGATCACCCTGCCCCGCCCATCGGTCAAAAGCTCGGTGACCGTCGTCTCGCACAGCACGAGGCCGCCAGCCGCCTGCACCTGCCGCGACAGCCAGCGGTCGAACTGCGAGCGAATGATGGTGTAGCGGTTCGGCTTCTCCTCGTTGAAATCCTCGGAGCGGTAATGCAGCCCGGTGTGCGAGGTGTCGTCCATCATCCAGAAGCGCTGCTCGACCAGATGGCGCTCCAGCGGCGCGTCGTCGCGGAAGCCGGGCACCAGCTTCTCGACCGCGTCGGCATAGAGGATGGCGCCCTGCACGTTCTTGGCGCCCGGATACTCGCCGCGCTCGATCTGGAGCACCTTGAGGCCACGCTTCGCCATGGTGAGGGCGGCGGCGTTGCCGGCCATGCCGGCCCCGACCACGATGGCATCGAACTTTTCCGTCATGGCAATCTCCTGTGGAGCCGCGCATCCATCGCCTTCACCGGCGTGGTTGGTCATCCTTGAAGCATCGCGGCTTCAGCCCGCCAGGCGGTCGCGGATGTGCGGCGATAGCCGGCGGCGGAACGCCTCGGTGAGCATCGGCAGCAGATGCATCGCGTCACCGACGACGCCGATATGAGCGAAGTCGAAGATCGGTGCGTTCCTGTCGGTGTTGACGGCGACGATCAGGTCGGCGCCCTCGACACCGACGCGATGCTGAATCGCCCCCGAGATGCCGGCCGCGATGTAGAGCTTGGGCCGGATGGTCTTGCCGGTCTGGCCGATCTGCCGCTCGGCCGGCTGCCAGGCCTTCTGCACCAGTGGCCGCGAGCAGCCGAACTCGCCGCCGAGCACCCTGGCGAGCTGCTGCACGAGCTGAAAGTTCTCCGGCGAGCCGAGGCCGAGGCCGCCGGCCACCACCACGTCCGCATAGGCGAGGTTCGAGGTCGCCTGATCACGGTCGGGCAGGAAGCGCAGCACCTTGGTGACGACGTCCTCCTCCACCATGGCGAGCGGATGCTCGACGAGCCGGCCGAGCGGCCGCTCGACGCGCTCCGGCATCGCCATCACGCGCGGCCGCACGGTGGCCATCTGGGGCCGGGCGTTGAGCGTGTAGATGGTGCACAGGAGCGAGCCGCCGAAGGTCGGCCGGGTCGCGGCAAGCGAGCCGTCGGCATCGACGTCGAGCGCCGTGCAGTCGGCGGTGAGGCCGGTGGCCAGCGTGGTCGCCACCGAGCCGGCGAGATCGCGGCCGAGCGTGGTGGCGCCGAGCAGCAGGATCTCGGGCTTGTGGGTCTCGACCAGATCGGTCAGCACCTTCGAATAGGGCTCGTTGCGATACTCCGCCAGGATCTCGTTCGTGATGGTGTAGACGAGATCGGCGCCGTAGCAGGCGGCCTCGCGAGCGGCCTCGGCGACAGCCGGTCCGGGCGGCCCGATCACCACGCCGGCGAGCTGGACGCCGAGCTTGTCGGCGAGCTTGCGGCCCTCGCCCATCAGCTCCCACGACACCGGGTGGACCTGGCCACGCTCCTGCTCGACGAACACCCAGACATGCTTGTGCTGCCTGAACCGCTCGGGCAGCTCCTTCTTGGTGTTCGCGCGCCCCGCGGCGGGGGTGGCGGGCTTGTCGGGCTGCGCCATGGTGCTCTCCGTCCGGTCAGTAGCCACGCACCAAGGTCGCCAGCTCGGCCTTGAGGCGAGGCCGGGCCGCGAACATGGCGGCGATCAGGGCATCGGCCGCGCCGGCACCGGCCGGGTCGACCAGGGTGGCCTTCTCGGCCCGCGGCGTCGGCGCGAACACGCGCTTCACCACGGTGGGCGAGCCGCGCAATCCGCACTTGGTGACGTCGGCGATGCCGGCATCCTTGGCGCTCCACACGACGATCTCGGCGCGGGCGGCGCGCAGGGCGTCGGGCAGCGAGCCGCGGCGAATCTCGTTGGTGCCTTCCAG
Source organism: Rhodoplanes sp. P11 (assembly GCF_964266735.1). Classification (NCBI taxonomy): domain Bacteria; kingdom Pseudomonadati; phylum Pseudomonadota; class Alphaproteobacteria; order Hyphomicrobiales; family Nitrobacteraceae; genus Rhodoplanes; species Rhodoplanes sp. P11. Next base: position 775,092 of record NZ_CAXWGY010000001.1, on the reverse strand, counting down.
CATGGTGACGAGGCAGGGCAGCCGCGTGCGCAGCGCCTGTACGCCGCCCTCGGCGCGGCGATCCACCTCGATGGTGCCGCCGGCGAGATCGAGCGCCGCGACCCGCGACACATAGGTGAGCTGGGCGAGGCCGAGCCGCTTGGCGATGCCCGGCCCGACCTGGGCGGTGTCGCCGTCGATGGTCTGCTTGCCGGTGAAGACGATGTCGACCGGCGCGAACCGCTCGCCGATGGCCGTGATGGCCGAGGCGAGCGCGAAGCTGGTCGCCAGCGTGTCGGAGCCGGCGAAGAAGCGATCGGTCAAGAGCACGGCGCGGTCGGCCCCGAAGGTCAGCGCCTTGCGCAGCGACTCCTCCGCCATCGGCGGCCCCATGGTGAGCACCGTCACCGTGCCGCCGTGCCGGTCGCGCAGCCGCAGCGCCTCCTCCACCGCGTACAGGTCGTACGGGTTGATGATGGTCGGAACCCCCTGCCGCATGATGGTGTTGGTGACCGGATGGACGCGGATCTGCGCCGAATCCGGCACCTGCTTGATGCAGACGACGACGTGCATGCCCGTCCTGGTCACCTAGTTTCTCCGGTCACTTGAGATCGTCGAGAGGCACGAAGCCGGCCGGCCGCTTCGGCGCGACGGCGTCCTTGAGCACCTTGAAGACACGCCGATCGAGCGGCGACCAGGCCGCGAACTCCTCGTAGGCGCGGGCCAGCACGGCGCGGCAGCGGGCCAGCGCCACCGCCTCGGGAACGCCGTCGAGATCGTCGCCGTCCAGATACTCGCCCATCCGCTTGAGGATGTGCAGGCGCGCCACGTTCAGCACCTTGTTCTCGTAGGGCACGGCGAGGAGGACAAAGAACTCCTCGGCCGAGGCCGCCGTCTTCAAGCGGGCCAGCGTGCCGGCCGGAAAGCTGGGAGCCGGTTCGTTGCAAGAGCCCATCACACCACCTCCTCGTGACTGCGCGTGCAGACAGCGGCATCACACGCGGCGGCGCGCGCCGCATCGCGGCCCCGCACCGTCCGCCAGATCGCCCGCAGGGCGTCGTCGTCGACGGGCGCCTTGGTGGCGAGCGCGCGGTCGCGCACGCGGGCGAGAATCTGCGCCAGCTCGTCCGCGTCGGCCGACAGCCGCAGGGCCGCGAGCGCCATCGTCACCGCGGCGACCCCGGAATGCTTGCCGAGGGTGATGCGATGGGCGCGACCGAGCAGCCCGGGATCGAGCGCCTGATAGGTGCGGTGATCCTTGAGCAGACCGTCGACATGGATGCCGGACTCGTGGGTGAAGATGTGATCGCCGACGATCGCCTTGGCGACCGGAATCGGCCGCCGCGCCGCCGCGGCGACGACGGCGGCGATGTCGCCGAGCCGGGCGAAGTCGACGCCGGTGTCGCGGCCGTGGAGCTGCTTGAGCGCCACCGCGACCTCCTCCAGCGGCGCGTTGCCGGCGCGCTCGCCGAGCCCGATCACCGTCACCGAGGCGTGGGTGGCGCCGGCCTGCACGGCGGCCAGCGTGTTGGCGGTGGCCAGCCCGAGATCGTCGTGCCCGTGGAACTCGATTTCGAGATCGGTGGTCCGCCGCAGCGCCGACACCAGCGCGTGGGTCGAGAACGGGTCGAGCACCGAGAGCGTGTCGGCGATGCGGAAGCGGCGGGCGCCGGCCGCCTTCGCGGTGGCGACGACCTCGGTCAGAAAGCCAACGTCGGCGCGCGAGGAATCCTCGCCGCCGACCGCCACCGCGAAGCCGTGACGACGGGCATAGCCGACCACGTCGGCGAGCATCGCCAGCGCGGCGGCGCGCCCGCCCTTGATCTTGGCGGCGATCTGCACGTCGGAGACCGGCACCGACAGGTTGACCATGGCGACGCCGGCGGCGCGCGCCGCATCGACGTCCTCGCGCCGCATGCGGCACCAGGCGATGGCGGTGAGCGGCAGATCGGCCTCCATCACGGCCCGGATGGCGGCGATCTCCTGGGTTCCCATGGCGGGCGTGCCGACCTCGGCCTCGGTGACGCCGGCCGCGGCGAGCGCGCTCGCGATCGCCACCTTCTCGGCCGCCGTGAAGGCGACGCCGGGCGCCTGCTCGCCGTCGCGCAGCGTGGTGTCGTTGAGCACGACCGGGCCGGCGGGCGTGTCGCGGGACGCGGTCGGATGCGCGGATCGCAGCATCGCTCCCCTCCTCACGTCACCGGGACGACGCGGATCGGAAAGCCGAGCGCGCTCATCAGACGGCCCTGCACGCCGGCGACCGTCACCGAGGCGAGCACGCAGCCGACGCACGACCCGGTGAGCCGCACATGCACGGTGCTGCCCTCGATGCAGACGAGCTCGCAATCGCCGCCGTGCTTCTTCAGGTTGGGACGCAGCGCCTCGACGGCGTCGGCGATCAGTTTTTCGCGCAACGACATCGCGGCGGCCGTCTCGGCGATCGGCGCGGCGGAGGGAAACGATCCGTGCATCGTCGCCTCCTCAGCCGCACGACTTGCCGCAGCCGCAGCGGGAGCGGCACGGGTTGTCGAAGGTGAAGCCCTTGCCGGCGAGCGTCTCGGCGAACCCGATGGTCAACCCGTCCAGCATCGGCTGCGACTGCGCATCGACGAACAGCGTCACGCCCTCGGACTCGAGCACGAGGTCGTCATCGCGTGGCGCCGCGTCGAGGCCGATCATGTACTTGTGGCCGGCACAGCCGCCCGCCTCGATCATCACCCGGAGACCGGCGGCGGGCTTTCCGGCCCGCGTCATCGCGGTCCTCACGGCAGCGGCGGCTTCGGACGACAGGGTGATCATGGTGGTGCTCCATGGCATCGCGTCACGAGCATGGAGCAACCGGCGTGCCAGATCGCACCGCAGTGCGAAAATGCCTGTGCCCCAGCGGTTTCGTGGCATCGTCGCGGTCGGCCCGGCGGCCGCGTCGCAAATCCGACAATGGCTGCGCGGCGCCGATGTCGGGTTCGATGTCGGGTTTCCGGCAAGGGCCTTGTCGAGAGTGTCTCAGAACGCCGAATGCCCGGCACGCGGCCGGGCATCATGAGCACGCATCCGTGGCAGTCGTGTTCACGACAGCGGCGCGGCGCTCCCGCGGCGGGCGCGGGCGAGCCGGCTCTCGCCGGTCTCCTCGCCGAAGCACAGGTCGAAGTCGCCGCAGGCGGTGCACACCGGCGTGGCGCACAGCACGATGCCGTCGGTCTCGCACAGGGTGCGATAGAAGAACCGCTTCCACCGCATGTTGCGGGTGTTGCGGGCGGCGAGCGGAGCGAAGTGGCGAGCGAGTAGCCGCGACAGCTCGGCGCGATCGCGCAGGCCGAGATCCTCCCACAGATGGTTGGGCTCGATCGCCCGGCGCGCCACGATGGCGGCGAGCCACGCGGTGTCCTCGCCGTCGCGGCTCGCCGAGGCGAGCAGCAGCGCCCGCACCATGGCGATCTCGTCGTCGGCCGGCGCAGTCTCGCCGTCGTCGGGCGCGAACAGCACGCCGGCGCCCGGAAACCGGACAGCGACGAGGCGGCCGAAATCGACGCCGCTGAGACCCAGACGCGACGCCACGGCGCCGCCGCCAGACGCCGCCACCGCGATCGCCGAGGCGAAGACGTGACGGTCGAAGTCGTCGTCGGCATGGATGCTGACCTCCTCGGGCCACCATCCGGTGAGGCCGCGATAGACCGCGGCGGCGCGGCGAGCACTGCCGCACACGCCGGCCCGCGCCTCGCCCGCGACCGCAGGCGGCACCGCGGATCGATCGACGATGGCGCCTCGGGCCGGCATGGCGTCACGCCGCCGCCAGGACGGCGGCCCCCACATGGGTCTGGCAGCCCTTCGGGCACACCCGGGCGCAGGCGCCGCAGCCGATGCAGTTGCCGGCCTGGTGCAGCACCATCACCTTGCGGACGAACTCCTCGTCGTCGTCGTCCTCGTCGGCCGCGCAGGCGACCAGCTCGTCGTCCTCGTCGACGCCCATCAGATGCATGACGTCGCGGGCGCAGACCTTGTAGCAGCGGCCGCAGCCGATGCACTTGTTGCCGTCGATGGCGGTGAGATAGGCGGGCTCCCACGGGGTCCCGTCACGGGTGATGAACATCGGTGTCCTCCTCGGGCGGCCTCGCGTTTGCCGCGTTAGAGGCAGCACGCGGTCAGGCGCGCGCCACCTCCGGATAGGTCTCGATCGTCGCCACGCAGCCGGCGACCAGCTTCTCGCCGCCGGCCGCCAGCGCCGCCAGGCTCTCGAAGCCGAAGCGATGGACGTCGCGCAGGTGGCGCGACAGCACCACCAGCTTGCCGACCGTGAGGATGACGCGGCCGAAGCCCTCGTGGTGCATCTGGATCATCGGGCTGGCGACAAGCCCGGTGTGGTGCTCGATGGCGAGCCCGACGGCGCCGTAATACTGCTCGACCCGCCACAGCACTTCCGGGCTCGGATCGCCCATGATCGGCATGGCGCGGCGCTGCTCGCGGGTGACGATGTAGGGGGCGAGCAGCTTGGCGTCGCTGCGGCCCTCCCAAGCGCCGAACCCATCCTGGGCGCGGAGCAGACGAACCAGGCTCTGCACGAAGGGTGTTGCGAGCGCGGCCGCCGCGGCGGCGACCTCGGCCGCGGCGAGATCGTTCGCGGCAACCGCGGCAGGGCTCGTGCTCGATGGCGGCGTCATGGCGTCGGACATGGCGCGGCTCTCAGTCGTCGACGAAGGACGGCTTGCCGGCCGGCCCGCCGGCGTTGGTCGCGCCGCCGATGCCGGCGCCGGCCAGCACCTTGCGCAGCCACGGCGGCGGCGCGCCGGCCAGCATCGCGCGGGTGCGCTCCAGCACCGCCTCGATCGGCTGCGGCGGCAGCTTCACCGGATGAATCTTCGCGGCCACCACCCGGGCCGCCGAGGGACCGCCGATGGCGACGCAGAACAACAGGTGGCAGCCCCCGAGCGCATCGATCTTGGGGCCGATGCGGTCGTCGCCCTCGGCGGCGTGGCGGCCCTGCTGATCGGAGACGAGATCGAAGGTGACGGTCTCGACCGCGGTCCAGCCCTGCGCCGTCACGTCGTAGACGACGAAGCAGCGGGCCGAGCCGAAATGCGCGTCGAGGGTGCGGCGGTCGCCGGTCGCGATGGCGACCCGCACGGCGGGAGACGCCGTCGGCGTCGGCTCGTCGGTATCAATGAGGCGCAGGCGACGAACGGCTGACATGGGGTTCTCCGCGGTCCCGGAACGGATCGAGGCTGTCCGGGGTGTGAACGGGCTGATGGGCCTGGAGGATGTTGGCGGCGTCGAAGATCAGGTCGCGCACGCCGTCGTAGAGCACGCCGCGACGATAGGGTCCGCCGAGCCGATCGAAGATCGGAAAGCCGACCCGCATCAGCGGCACGCCGAGCCGCTCCGATGCCTGGCGGCCATGGCTGTGGGTGACCAGGAGATCGCAGCCGGCGGCGCCGCCGCGCAGCTCCAGCTCGTCGAGATCGCCGACCACCACCTCGGCGGCCGGCACCGCGGCGAGAGTGGGCGAGCGCCCTGTCGTCGTCACCGCGACCGCGATCTCGGCACCCAGACCGGCGAACAGTGTCGCGAGGCCGTAGAGGTGATCCGGCTCGGCCGCGATGGCGACGCGCTTGCCGGCGAAGTGGAAGTGGCCGTCGAGCATCGCGTCCTGCAAGCGGCTGCGGGCGCGGCGCAGCCGCGCCGGCACCGGCCGGCCGGAGAGCCGCGCCAGCAGCGCGACGAAGCGATCGGCGGCGGCGAGCGTCGACAGCGTCTCGACCACGGTGAACGGCACCCCGGCGCGCGCCGCCAGCGCCTCCACGGCCGGCCGCACATGCTCGCCGATCGCGATGGCATGCGCGGCCGAGCCGAGATCGCGGATCGCCTCGACCGGCGTGCCGCCATAGGTGGTCGGAATCCAGCGGCCCGGCACGGTGCCGTCGAGCGATCCGGAGATGTCCGGCACGATCACCGGATCGAGGCCGAAGCTCTCGACGGTGTCGCGCACGAGATCGAGATCGGCGACGGTGAGATGCCAGCCCGGAAAGATCGCCACCTTGCCGGTCTCCGCCGCGCGGCGCGGCGCCGCCGGCACCAGCGCCTCGATCAGCGCCGTGACGGCCTTGCCGAAGCCTTCCTCCAGCGCGCCGTCGAAATCGGGCGTGTGGACCAGCACCACATCGGTGCCCGCGAGCTCGGCGGCGCGCTTCCTGCGGATCAGCGCGAGATCGCCGGCGAAGTCCTCGCCGCGGGTCTCCACCAGCGCCGTGGTGCAGACGCCGATCAGCTTCGGCCGGGTGCGATTCTTCAGGTTGAGCAGCGCCTCCTCCAGATGATCGGCGCCGCCGAGGATCGTCGCCACCTCGTCCATGGCGGTGGTCTGGAGCGGGATCGTCTCCTTGAAGTGGCGCACGCACTGCACGAGCGCGAAAGAGGTGCAGCCCTGGCTGCCGTGCAACAGCGGCATCGCCTCGGCGACGCCCAGGAAGGCGAGCGCAGCGCCGAGCGGCTGCGACGATTTCAGCGGGTTGACGGAGGCGGCCTTGTGGGTGGCGGTGATCACGGGCATCTCAGCACTCACCCATGTCGTCGGCACCCGAGGCCGCGAACTTCTTGCGGTGCCGCGCCAGATAGTCGGGATCGGAGGCATCGACCCGGGTTGCCGCGAATTTCTTGCGATGGCGAGCCGCGAACGAGTCGTCGGGCTGGGTCGGCGCAATCTCTGCAAGCAAAGATGCTGGTGCGACGCCGGCCACGCTCTCGGTCACCTCTTCCTGTCGGGGAGAGGTCGGCGCCGAAGGCGCCGGGTGATGGGGGTCAGCCCTCGCCGAGGTCGGCTTCCCCTCACCCGCGTGCTGCGCACGCGACCTCTCCCCAGTGGGGAGAGGTGAAGAGAGGTCCGTGACGGGGAGAGGTGAAGGGGCACCCGTGGCGGGCAGACTCGCCACCTCCTCGATCAGCCGCCCATCGGCATCCCACGGCGCCGGCGTGCGCACCTGCGCCCACACCGGATTGTGAAGCGCGAGATCGATCTGCCGCACCAGCTCCACCATGCCGTCGTAACCCGCATAGGGGTGGATGCGCTCCTGATTGATATCGAGCCAGGGCGTCTTCGCCTTGAGAGCGATGAACTGGGTGCGGCCGCCCGACAGCATGATGTCGGCCTCGCCGTCGGCGAGCATGCGATAGAGATCGCGCGGCGCCATCGACTCGAACATGTGCGGGTCGTCCCGCATCAGGATGGCGATGCGCTGCTTGTCCTCGGGGGTCGACTTCTTGGTGGCGGTGCCGACCACCTCCATGCCGATCTCCATCAAGGCCGACACCACCGACCACGACTTGACGCCGCCGGTGTTGAGCAGCACCCGCTTGCCGGCGAGGCGCGTGCGGTAGGGCGCGAGGCGGGCCGCAGCCCGCGCCTCCTCGGCCGTCACCAGCGCCTCGGTGCGGGTGACGAGATCGGCCGGCGCGCCGCGCGCGACCAGCAGGCGGGCGATCTGACGCAGCGTCTCCGAGGTGTCGAGCACGCCGTAGAACGAGCCTTCGATGTACGGGATGTCCCACCGCTCGCGCATCCGCCGCGCGAGGCCGACCAGCGCGGTCGAGCACACCACCAGCGTGGCCCGCGCCGTGTGGGCGGCGGCGATGTCGGCATAGCGCGCATCGCCGGGCACGCAGGCGCGGACCCGGATGCCGAGCCGATCGAGCAACGGCTTCACCTGCCAGAACTCGCCCGCCAGGTTGAACTCGCCGAGGATGACGAGATCGGTCGGGCCGACGTCGTCCGGCTCCACCGTGCCGATGACGTGATCGAGCAGCGCCTGACCCGCCAGCTTGTTGCCGAAATTCTTGGAGCCGACGAAGCCGGCGCCGTGCACCGGCACCACCGGCACACCGTAGCGTTCGGCGGCGTGCCGGCACACCGCGTCGATGTCGTCGCCGATCAGCGCGGTGACGCAGGTGGCATAGACGAAGATCGCGGCCGGCTCGAACCGCTGAGCGATCTCACGGATGGCGCGGTAGAGCTTCTTCTCGCTGTGGCCCGCGACGATGTCGAGCTCGGTCAGGTCGGTGGTGAAGCTGCGCCGCCACAGATCGGAGCCGGACGAGGCGGAGCCGCGATTGTCCCAGGAGTTGCCCTCGCAGGCGAGCGGGCCGTGCACCAGATGGGCCGCGTCGGTGATCGGCTGGAGCGCGATCTTGGCGCCGTCGAACGCACAGCCTCCCGCCGCCGCGCCGGGCGTCAGCGGCTTGGAGCAGCCGGCCTTGCGCGCCGCCTCGGACTTGGCGGCGTTGTGGGCACAGCCCGGCTCTTCGAACAGCGCCTTGACCCGATCCTTCAGCATGTCACCTGTCTCCGCCGTCGCGCCTCGGCCTTCTCGCAGCCCCTCACGAGATACCCACCCCTCACCCCGACCCTCTCCCCGCAGGCGGGGAGAGGGAGAGCAGGCGCCGTACCTTCCTTCACCTCTGCCTCGCCGACCAGATCGAGAGGGGCCATAAACTCTCTTCCCTTCACCTCTCCCCGCAGGCGGGGAGAGGGAGCGTCGTGATCACCGCGTCAGATCGAACGAGATATCGGTCTCGCCCGCGACGTCGCCGTCGCGATCGAGCTTGTCGAAGATCACGTCGAGCACGGTGCGCAGCAGGTTGAGCCCGCCCTGGTAGCCGATCAGCGGGAAGCGGTGGTGGTGGTGCCGATCGAAGATCGGGAAGGTCAGGCGGATCAGCGGCGTGCCGGTGTCGCGCGACACGTACTTGCCGTACGAGTTGCCGACCAGGAGATCGACCGGCTCGGTGAACAACAGCGAGCGCAGATGCCAGAGGTCCTTGCCGGCCCACACCTTGGCGCCCTTGCCGAACGGCGAGGACGACAGCAGCGCCTGCATCTCCTCCTCCCACGCCTTGGTGCCGTTGGTGGCGAGGCAGTGGGTCGGCTCGCCGCCCGTCTCCATGACGAAGCGCGCCACCGCGTGGACGAAGTCCGGATCGCCGTAGATCGCGTACGTCTTGCCGTGCAGATACGCCTGGCTGTCCGCGATGGCATCGACCAAGCGGCCACGCTCGAGGTCGAGGGCCGCCGGAATGTCGACCCCGGCGAGCGCGGCGATCTTCATCACCAGCTCGTCGGTGGCGCCGACGCCGAGCGGATAGTGGAAGCTCGCTGTCTCCTGCCCCTTCTCGGCCGCGTAGTCGAGCGTCTTGCGGCTGCACCAGTGCTGCAACGAGACGGTCGCCTTGGCGTTCAGGGCCGCCGCCGTGTCGGCCAGCGTTGTGCCGCCCGCATACATGCGGAAGCTGCCGTCGGAGGGCGTGTCGAACTGATCGGAGGCGTCCTGAATCAGCGTATAGGACACGCCCATCAGGTCGAGGATGCGCTTCAGCTCGCGGTTGTTGCCGACACAGAAGCCATCGAAGCCCGGCACGATGTTGATCTTGTCGTTCGGGCTGCGCTCCTGGCCGTCCCAGAAGTGCTCGAGCACGCCCTTGATCATCACGTCGTAGCCGTCGACATGGCTGCCGACGAAGGCAGGCGTGTGCGCGTAGGGGACGTCGAACGCCTGCGGGATCGAGCCCTTGACGCGAGCGTTCTCGATGAACGACTGGAGGTCATCACCGATCACCTCGGCCATGCAGGTGGTCGACACGGCGATCATCTTGGGGCCATACAGCGCGTAGGTGTTGGCCAGCCCGTCGATCATGTTGTTGAGACCGCCGAACACCGCGGCATCCTCGGTCATCGAGGACGACACCGCCGAGGCCGGCTCCTTGAAGTGGCGCGACAGGTGCGACCTGTAATACGCCACGCAGCCCTGCGAGCCGTGCACGAACGACATCGTCTTCTCGAAGCCGGCCGCCGCGAACACCGCGCCGAGCGGCTGGCACGCCTTCGCCGGGTTGATCGACACCGCCTCGCGGGCGAGGTTCTTCTCGCGATACGCCCAGGTCTTGGTGTGGTCGCTCTGGGCCGCGACCGCCTCGGTGGAGGCCGGGCATTCCATGGTGTCGCGCTTGCGCGCCAACATCTCGCGGTATTCGGGCTCGCGAAACAGCGTCGCGTGATCCAGAACCCGCTCGGCCGACTGTGGCATGGTGAACTCCTGTCGTCTCGTCTCTGGTCTCGTCGCGCCGCCGCGGATCGCGGCTCCGGCACGCTCGAAAAAACTGACTGTCTCGCTCCGTCCGTCGGCCGTGGCCGGCGGCCGTCCATTCGGCCGCCGACTCGCCTCCTGGCCGCGGTCTACTCGGCCGCTTGCAGGACAGGCGCGTCCTTCTTCTTCCAGGGCGGATCGAACAGCCCCCAGACCGGATTGTTGATCGCCTGGTCCATGTCGCGGGCGAAGATCGCGAACCCGTCGTAGCCGTGATACGGGCCGGAGTAGTCCCACGAGTGCATCTGACGGAACGGGATGCCCATCTTCTGCACCGGGTACTTCTCCTTGATGCCGGAGCCGACCAGATCGGGCCGGATGCCCTCGATGAACTTCTCCAGCTCGTAGCCGGTGACGTCGTCGTAGATCAGCGTGCCGGGCACGACATAGTGGCCGGTGCGCTGATAGTCGTCGTTGTGGGCGAACTCGTAGCCGGTGCCGACGATCCGCATGCCGAGATCATCGTAGGCGGTGACGACGTGGCGCGACCGCAGTCCGCCGACATAGAGCATCACCGACTTGCCTTCGAGCCGCGGCCTGTACTTGGCGACGACGGCGTCGACGAGCGGTTGGTAGCTGGCGATCACCGCCTCGGCCTTGGCCTCGATCTCCGGGCCGAAGTGCTTGGCGATCTTGCGCAGCGAGGCGGCGATCTGGCTCGGCCCGAACAGGTTGTACTCCATCCACGGAACGCCGTGCTTCTCCTCCATGTGCCGGCAGATGTAGTTCATCGACCGATAGCAGTGGATGAGATTGAGCTTGCCGAGCGGCGCCCGCTCCATCTCGGCGAGGGTGGCGTCGCCGGACCAGTTGCCGATGACCCGCAGGCCCATGTCCTCCAGCAGGCGCCGCGACGCCCACGCATCGCCACCGATGTTGTAGTCGCCGATCACCGAAACGTCGTAGGGACCGGGCTCGAAGCCGGTATCCTTCTTGTCCAGCACCCAGTCGCGGATGGTGTCGTTGGCGATGTGGTGGCCGAGCGACTGCGACACGCCGCGGAAGCCCTCGCAGCGCACCGGCACGATGGTCTTGCCGATCTCCTTGCCCTTCTTCTTGGCCACCGCCTCGATGTCGTCGCCGATCAGGCCGATCGGGCATTCCGACTGGATCGAGATGCCGCGGCTGAGCGGGAACATCTCCTCCAGCTCGTCGATCACCTTGGCGAGCTTCTTGTCGCCGCCGAAGACGATGTCGCGCTCCTGAAAGTCGGAGGTGACCTGCATGGTGACGAAGGAGTCGATGCCGGTGGTGCCGGTGTAGTAGTTGCGGCGCTGCGACCACGAGTAATGGCCGCAGCCGACCGGGCCGTGGCTGATGTGGACCATGTCCTTGACGGGTCCCCACACCACGCCCTTGGAGCCGGCATAGGAGCAGCCGCGGATGGTCATCACGCCGGGAATCGACTTGACGTTCGACTTCACGTCGCATTCGGAGAGCAGATGGCCCTCCTCGCCGGGCGCCGCGTCGGCATCGGCGCCCGCGGGCTTGGCGACCGCCAGGTGCTTGCGACGCCGCTTGGCGAATTTGTCCGGGTAGGCGGACAGCACCTCGGCGATGAGGGCCTCGTTGAATGCGGCATCGTTCTCGTGATCGAGGCTCATGGCTCGTTCCTGCTTCGGTGATCCGGGCGGCACGCCTGCGCGTCGGCGCGCGCCGCCCGTCACGCCATCGGGTTCACACGGCCGCCGCGGCGGCGCGGGCTGCTTCCTTGGCCTGCAACTCGGCGAGCTGCTGCTCCTCGGTCTTCATGATGCCGAAGTCGAGCAGCATCTGCTCCAGCTCGTCCATGGAGACCGGCGTCGGGATGGTGCCCTGGCCGGAGTTCTCGTGGATCTTCTTCGCCAGCGTCCGGTACTCCTCGGCCTGCTTGGAGTCGGGAGCGTACTGAATCACCGTCTGGCGGCGCAGCTCGGCATGCTGCACGATGTTGTCGCGCGGCACGAAGTGGATGAGCTTGGTGTTGAGCTTCTTGGCCAGCGCCTCGGAGAGATCGACCTCGCGGTCGGTCTGGCGCTCGTTGCAGATGAGGCCGCCGAGCCGCACGCCGCCCGAATGGGCGTATTTGAGAATGCCCTTGGAGATGTTGTTGGCGGCGTAGAGCGCCATCATCTCGCCGGACATCACGATGTAGATTTCCTGCGCCTTGTTCTCGCGGATCGGCATGGCGAAGCCGCCGCACACCACGTCGCCCAGCACGTCGTAGGAGACATAGTCGACGTCGTCGTAGGCGCCGTTCTCCTCCAGGAAGTTGATGGCGGTGATGACGCCGCGACCGGCGCAGCCGACGCCCGGCTCCGGACCGCCGGACTCCGTGCACTTGATGCCCTTGTAGCCGATCTTGAGCACGTCCTCGAGCTCGAGGTCCTCGACCGAGCCGGCCTCGGCCGCGAGGCTGAGCACGGTGTCCTGCATCTTGGTGTTGAGGATCAGGCGGGTCGAATCGGCCTTCGGGTCGCAGCCGACGATGAGGATGCGCTGACCCATCTCGACCAGCGCCGCGAGGGTGTTCTGGGAGGTGGTCGACTTGCCGATGCCACCCTTGCCGTAGAATGCGATCTGTCGCAGAGCCATCTTGGTTCCTCTCTCTCGCGCCGTCGCGTCGGTGGTGACAGCGGCGCCGTCCGCCCTCTGACGAGCAACCCGCGTGCCAAGCGCGATCGGGTCTCACAAGAGCCGCGGATGTGCCTCTGGCGCATGGTGTTTCATGATCGTCGGCGGGTCCGCGGGCGGCCGCGCCGTGTTGTCCGGAAGCCGACAAGGCCGACAACCGGCTTGTCGTGAGCGACGTCTGTCGCATCGTGTCGGATATGCGGGCCGGTCTGGTCGCGTCTCATGCGACGATGACGAGCCGCGCCCTGACACGAGATTCGGCTGATCCATTCGGTGGTCATTCCGGAAGCCGCGAAGCGGCTGTCCGGAATCCAGCCGGGAGTCAAAAGTTTGCCGCGGGATCACGTGTTTCGCTGGGTTCCGGGTTCGCGGCGGAGCCTGCGCCCGGACGGCGCGAAGCGCCGATCCGGGTGCCGCGCCCCGGAACGACGGCGAACTGATCACCCGGAAACAGTGTGACCCCGTATGGGCGATGGCTCCAGACGGGCTATGGCTCCGCACGAGGGACGGCGTCATCGCGCAACGATCTGATGCTCGATGTCGAAGGCGGAGGGGCGGCGTCTCCGAACATCCGCGCCACGCGATGGCAGGCAGACGAAAGCCGGCGGCGGTCCACTCCGCCACCGGCCCCCATCGCCATCCTCACGCTCACCACCCGTCGGCTCCTACCCGACAACCGGCGCCTACTCGCCGATGCGGCGGGCCTCGACGGTCACCGGCAGCCGTGTCTCGGCCGGCATGTCGGGCAGCTCCAGCGTCCAGCCGTTCTTCAGCTTCACCCAGCCGCCCCACAGGCTGTCCTTCTCCAGCGCCACGATGGGCTGCTCCAGGTCCTTCTTCGGGACGTAGGCGGACAGCCCCTTGTCGGTGCGGCGGATCATGATCTTCACGGCGACTCTCCGATGGACGCGCGAGCGGGTTCGGCGGGCCGGTCGAGGCTGACGAGCTCGCGCCCGCGCATGCCGACCACCACGGCGCGGTCGACGAACTCGACCGCGTAGATGTAGAAGCGCTGAAGGAAGGTGCCGACGTCGCGCACATAGCCGAGGTCGCCCTTGCGCACGAGCACGTCACCGATGTCACGGCCCGGAAAGGTGCCGTCGTTTCTCACATGGGCGACGGAGCACACCTTCTCGCCGGGTAGAAAGCGCGGCGGGCGGCGCAGCTCCACCTCCTCGTCGTCACGGCGCATCGCGATTCTCCTCGCACGATCGCCGGTCGAGCGCCGCCAGCCGGGAGCGGGCGCGAGCACTCACCTCGGGATCGGGGTCGTTGCACAGCCGCGGCAGCGCCGCGACGTCACCGCGCTCCGCCACGATCCAGCGGACACGCAGATCGGGATCACCGACCAGTGCGACGAGCTGGGCCGGCGCCAGGCGCTCGGCCGCCGCGATACGCACCAGCGGATCGACGTCGTAGAGCATCGCCGGCAGCACATCCGGCTTCATGCGGCGAGCAACCTCGCAGCGCACCTGCGGGTCGGGGTCCTGCATGGCGCTCGGCAGCACGTCCACCGGAACGTGACGCACCGCGACGAGCCGCACGGCGTAATCGGGGTCGGCCAGCATGGCGACGAGCGCGGCGCCTTCCAGGCGCTGGGCCATCACCATGCGGACCTTGCGGTCGGGATCGTCACGCAGATGGGCGACGCGGGCGAGCGGCAGCCGCTGCGCCACCGCGGCCCGCACGTCCGGCTCCGGATCGCCGACCAGGCGGGCGATCAGGAACAGGCTGGCGCGCTTGGCGGCGAGCGCCCGGATCTCGAAATAGGGATGATCCAGATAGGCTTCGGCCTCGCCGGGATTGCCGGCGAAGAAGCGGTCGATCCGACGCACGCGGCGATCGCGCACGCACACCCGTCCGCGGTCGCAGCGCCCCTCGGCGCGCATGCCGTCGTGCGGGCAGTCGACGCAGGAGACGGGCCGGCCGAGCCAGTCGGTCGGCTCCGGAACGGCGGCGTGACGGCCCGCGGACATCATGGCGGCGGCTCAGGCGGCGATACAGGTGTCCGGGACCGGGCACACCGCGGCGCATTTCGGCTCGTCGCCGTCGCACTCGGTGCATTTGGCGGCGTCGATGATGTAGACGTCGCGCTTCATCTTGATGGCGGCGTTGGGACACTCGAACTCGCAGGCCCCGCACACGGTGCATTGCGAGGCGACGATCTTCAAAGCCATGGTGATTCTCCTGTGGTCGGCGCCAGGCGCCATCGGGTTGTCTCGACGGGTGCTCCGTCTCATGCCGTGAGGGCGGCCCGGCGGCGACGGCCGCGCGCCTCGGCGAACCACGTCGCGACCGCGGTCTCGACATAGTCCTGGGCATAGGCGTCGGTGACGACGAGGCCGGCGGCCTCGAACGCCTGGGCCGGGCAGGCGCCGATCTTGGCGCACAGCACCGCCTCGACACCCGCCAGCACCGCGATGATCCGGTCGAGATAGCCATCCTCGCCCCAGCCGCCGCGGCAATAGTTCTCCTCCACCCGGCGGACTCCGGCGAAGCGCACCCCGGAGGTCGACGCCTCGTAGATGTGGAACTCGGTCGCCTTGCCGAAATGCAGGTTGACGCGGCCGCCGCCCTGGGTCGCCACCGCCACCAGCACCGGCACCTCCGCCTCGACCTCGTCCAGCACGGCGGCGGCGGCGCGGCGCGCCGCGTCGTGGTCGCTGCGCTCGCGCGCGACGACGTCGCGATAGGCGTCGCGGGCGCTCGGGTCATAGGCGACGGACTCGGGAATGCGATCCATGGTGAACTCGCCGCCGCGGTCCTCGCCCAGCATGCCGACCGCGTCGGCCCGGCACTGGCGGCAGTGGCGCATCAGCCGGGCGCCGCCGCCGCAGGCGTCCTGCACGGCGGCAAGCTCGGCCGGCGTCGGCCCGCGCTGCCCGGTCAGCCCGTAATGAGTGCCGTGCGCCGGATCGGAGATCAGCGGCATGATGTTGTGCAGGAAGGCGCCGCGCGCCATCACGGCAGCATGGACGGCGGGAAGGTGCGCATCGTTGACGCCGGGAATCAGCACCGAGTTGATCTTGACCAGGATGCCGCGGGCGACGAGCCGCTCCAGGCCGAGCATCTGGCGCGCGTGCAGGATGCGCGACGCCTCGAGCCCGGTCCAGCGCCGGTGCTCGTGGAAGATCCACGGATAGATCCGGGCGCCGATCTCGGGATCGACCATGTTGATGGTGATGGTGACGTGATCGACGTTCATCGCGGCGATCTCGTCGACCCGCTCCGGCAGCGCCAGCCCGTTGGTCGACAGGCACAGCTTGATGTCGGGGATCGCGTTGCGGACGAGATCGAAGGTCGCCTTGGTCTTCGCCCAGTCGTAGCAGGCATCGCCCGGCCCGGCGATGCCGAGCACCGAGAGCTGTGGCACCTCGTTGGCGACCGTCACCACCTTGCGTCGCGCCTGCGCGGGCGTCAGCCGCTCGGAGACGACGCCGGGCCGGCTCTCGTTGGCGCAGTCGAACTTGCGGTTACAGTAGTGGCACTGGATGTTGCAGGCCGGCGCCACCGCCACATGCATGCGGGCGAACCAGTGGTGCGCCTCCTCGGAGTAGCACGGATGGTCCTTGATGCGGTCCCACACGGCCGCCGGCAGGTCGCCGGGACCGGCCGCCGATCCGCACGCAGAGGCCGCGCAGCCCGGTGTGGCGAGCGCCCGGCGCATGGCGTCCGCCGTGGTGGTTCCGTCGAGGCTGTCGAGTGACACGAAGCTGGCCATCGATTCGTTCCCTGCGTGGCGTGACGGGGCTCGTCATTCAAGCGTCGTGCCATGCGGGAAAACGACCATTTGGCGGGGGTTTCGGGCCGGCGGGCGGCGCCGGCCTGTCGGACCTGCGACAGCCGCGACGGCGTCGTGTCGCATCCCGGACAGGCATCGAGAGGCGGGTCGTGGCGGTGACGCCGCGACCACGAACGACGCCGCGCCGCAGAACGGCGCGGCGCCTCCCGCGAGCTGATCAGAACCGCTTGATGTCGATGCCGTGCTTGCGCAGCGCGTAGCCGATCTGACGCGGCGTCAGGCCGAGCAGGCGCGCCGCCCGGGCCTGCACCCAGCCGGCCCGCTCCATCGCCTCGATCAGCCGCTCGCGCTCGGTGCCGTTGCCGGATGGCGCGGCCTCGCCGAAATCGGCGGAGACCATCGGCGCCGCCGCCGGTAGAGCCGGCTCGCCCAAGCCCGCGGCGCCCGGCCGCGCCGCCGGGTTCGGAGCGAGATGCGGCATCGGCGCCTGCGGCACCGGCGGTCCGCCGGGCTGCGGCTGCCGCCCCTGCCAGAGAATCGCCGAGGCACACTGATCGTTGCGGCAGGCGAAGTCGCGCGCCGCCACCGCGGGTCCCGCCGCGAGCGTCGCGGCCCGGCGCACGCAATTCTCCAGCTCGCGGACATTGCCCGGGAAGCAGCAGGCGCCCAGCACCTCGAGGGCATCCGGCGACAGCACCAGCGAGCGATCGTTCTCGGCATTGAAGCGGGCCAGGAACTCGCGGCTCAGCAGCGGAATGTCGCTCTTGCGGTCGCGCAACGGCGGCAGGAACACCGGAACGACGTTGATCCGATAGTACAGATCGGCCCGGAACTCGCCGCGTGCCACCGCCTCCTCCAGATTGCGGTTGGTGGCGGTGACGAGCCGCACCTGCACCTTGACGGTGCGGGTGCCGCCGACCCGCTCGAACTCGCCCTCCTGGAGCACCCGCAGCAGCTTGGCCTGGAACACCGGCGACATCTCGCCGATCTCGTCGAGGAACAAGGTGCCGCCATGGGCCAGCTCGAAGCGCCCCTTGCGGGCCGCGATGGCGCCCGTGAAGGCTCCCTTCTCGTGGCCGAACAGCTCCGACTCGAGCACCGATTCGGGCAGCGCCGCGCAGTTGACCTTGATGAACGGCCCGGCCGCGCAGGCCGAGAGATCGTGGATGGCGCGGGCGAACAGCTCCTTTCCGGTGCCCGACTCGCCGCGCAGCAGCACCGGCGAGCGCGACCGCGCCACCACGGCGATCTTGTCGATGAGACTGCGGATCGCCGGGCTGTCGCCGACCACGCCCGCCACCGGCGTCACGCCACCGCGCGGCCGGTAGTCGTCGAGCTCCTTCTGCAAGCGATGGCTTTCCGCCATCAGGCGCTCGCGGTCACGCGCCAGCACGCGATGGAGCTGCACAGTCTGGCCGATCAGATTGGCCACCATCACCAGGAAGCGGACATCGAAGTCGAGGCGTGCCATCGCCTGCCTGTCGCAAGCGCGGTCGATCGTGAGAGTACCGACCACGCGGCTGTCGATGCGGATCGGCACGCCGATGAACGACACCGTCTCGTCGCTCTCGCCGGCCAGACGCGCGACGTCGTCCGCGGTGAACAGTGGATGCGCCGCCACGTTGGGCACCACCAGCGGCATGCCGGTGGCGACCACCTGGCCGACCGCCTTCTCGGGCAGGCTCGCCTGGAACCGCTCGGCGGTGCCCTCGGTCCAGCCGGCGCCGACCGCGAGATCGGGAATGCCGTCGTCGTCGAGCAGCGCGATGACGCCGTGGCGCATCTGCATGAAGGACGCCAGCAGATTGACCACGCTGGCCAGCATGATCTCCAGGCGGCTCGCCGACGTCAGGATCTTGGAGATCTCGTAGACGCCGGTGAGCGCGATCTCGCTGCGGGCGGCCGAAGGGCTCGCGGTCACCGCCGGCCGCGAGGCGCGGTGAGGGTTTCCATCAAGCATGCGGCACGCTCCATCGCTCTCTGTGCTCCGAGCCATGATCGCGATCACATATGATTATGGTAGTGCGCCGCACGCTTGTCGCGCCTCAATTGTCGTCGCGCATTGCCCAATGTTCGGTCGCGATGCGCGGAATTTCGTCACTGAACAAATCACGCTGAATGTCGTCACTGCAAAAGCCATACTGTTTCCGGGTGATCTGTTCGCCGTCGTTCCGGGGCGCGGCGAAGCCGCGAACCCGGAACCCAGCGGAACACGTCATCCCGCGGCAAACTTCGAACTCTCGGCTGGATTCCGGACAGCCGCTTCGCGGCTTCCGGAATGACCGCCGAATGGATCAGCCGGATTTCGTATCACAGGGTCTGGCCTCCATTGATGTGGATCTCCTCGCCGGTCACGTAGCTGGCGGCGTCGGAGCAGAGGAAGTAGAGCACCTTGGCGACCTCCATGGGGGAGCCGACCCGCCGCATCGGGATGAGGGGCGCCAGCCGCTGCTCGGTCTCCGGCGACAGGATGTCGGTCTTGATCTCGCCGGGCGCGATGGCGTTAACGCGAATGCCGTGCGGGGCGAAGTCGTGCGCCATCTCGCGGGTCAGGCAGGCGAGCGCCGCCTTGGAGGTGGCGTAGGCGGTTCCGGCGAAGGGATGCACCCGCATGCCGACGATCGAGGTGACGTTGACCACCGTCCCCTGCCCGGCCTTCAGCTCCTCGAACAGCCCGCGCGCCAGCAGCACCGGCGCCAGGAAGTTGACGTGGAACACCTCCATCCAGGTGGTGACCGGGGTGGTGAGCGACGACAGCCGGCTGCCGTCCGGCGACTTCGGCGAGATGCCGGCATTGTTGATCAGCGCATGCAGTGGCCGGCCGCCGAGACGCGACTTGATGTCGTGGATCGCGAAGGCGAGCGCCCGGTGGTCGTTGAGATCGACCTGGACGTGATCGTCCGGTCCCGCCTCCCACGGGCAGCGATCTCGATTGAAGGGCTGCCGCGAGCAGGTGATGATTCGCCATCCGGCCTCGGCGAACAGCCGCACCGTGGCGTGGCCGATGCCGCGCGAGGCGCCGGTCAGCACCATGGTCTTGCGGGCCTCCGCCATCGCCGTCACGGCAGGGCTGCCGATCGTCGTCGGGATGGCGGCGGCGTGCCCGGGGAGAGCGGCAGCGTCGGCGTGATGGAAGGGGCAACGGGCGGCGTCGGCCGCGCGCGCCACCTCTTCGGCGGCCGCCGGCGTGGTCAAGGCGGGCGCTGCGCCGATTGCCGGGTTCTCGGTGGTCTCGTCCATGGCTGGTGCCCCGCCTGCGCGTCTCGGCTCGGCCGGCGGCCCGCGTCCGGCCGTCGCGTCACGGCCGGCAGCCGGCGGCAGCGCCGCCGAGCCTTGCCCGAAACGGTAGCAAGAAACCTGCCGCACCTCCCCTCGGGCGAGCGCGAATAGGCAGACCTGCGGCCTAGCGCCGAATGCCGCACCACCCCGGGGCGTCGCTTCACCGGATTGCGACTTTAACGTTTAGCATCCTCATGTACAATTTTTACGAGCATCAGGGGTGCCTCTCGCCGCCCCGGACGCCGCCAGCCAGGGGGAGGACCGGCCTTGAATTCCGCGCCCGATCGCAGCGGACGCTTCGCGTTCCTGCGCCAGCTCGTCGCCGACGGCATCCCGTACATCTTCGGCAATCCCGGCAGCTCGGAGGAGAACCTGCTCGACGCGCTGCGGCACGAGGAGTTCGCCGCCCTGCGCTACGTCCTCGCCCTGCACGAGGGGCCGGCAGTGGCGATCGCGGATGCCTATGGGCGCGCCGCCCCGGCGGTGCAGCGCCCCGGCGACCCGCGGCCATGGCGGCGGCCAGCGCTGGTGCAGCTCCATTCCTATGCGGGCCTCGCGAACGGCCTCGGCATGATGTACTACGCGCGCCGCGGCTACACCCCGATGGTGGTGTTCGCCGGCGAGGCGGGGCTGCGCTACGAGGCGCTCGACGGCCAGATGGCTGCCGACCTGCCGGCCATCGCCCGCCCCTTCGTCAAGTCCGACCACAACGGCCCCTGCGCCTGGCGGGTGGTCGATCCCGGCTCGCTGCTGCGCCTCACCCGCCGCGCCATCAAGACGGCGGCGACGCCGCCGATGGGGCCGGTGTTCCTCACCCTGCCGATGGACGTGCTCGACCAGCCCTGCCCGGAGGCGGTCGAGCCGACCCGCCTGGTCGAGACCCGCGTCTCTCCGGACGACGCCACCATCGCGGCGGCGGCCGCCCTGCTGCGCAGCGGCGAGCGACCGCTGATCCTGATGGGCGACGGCATCGCGGCCGCCGACGCGCAGCACGAGCTCGTCGCCGTGGCGGAGCTGCTGGGGGCGGTCGTCTGGGGGGCGAACTGCTCGGAGGTGAACATGCCGGCCTCGCACCCGCTGTTCGGCGGCCTGCTGGGCCACATGTTCGGCAGCGCCAGCCGGCCCGTGACGGCGGCCGCCGATGTGGTGCTGATCGTCGGCACCACGGTGCTGCCCGAGGTGTTTCCCCTCACCGCCGGCGTGTTCGCGCCGGGGGCGCGGCTGGTGCAGATCGATCTCGGCGTGTCCGAGATCGGCAAGAACGAGGGGGTCGAGATCGGCCTGCTGGCCGACCCCAAGCTCGCCCTCGGTCGCCTGGCGACGGTGCTGGCGGCGACCCTGACGGACGCGGAGCGGACCCGCGCACACGCGCGCCGCGCCCGCCAGGCCGCCGCCAAGGCGGCGGCGCGACAGGACGCGCTCGCCGCCGACGCCGCC
Source organism: Rhodoplanes sp. P11 (assembly GCF_964266735.1). Taxonomy (NCBI): domain Bacteria; kingdom Pseudomonadati; phylum Pseudomonadota; class Alphaproteobacteria; order Hyphomicrobiales; family Nitrobacteraceae; genus Rhodoplanes; species Rhodoplanes sp. P11. Next base: position 753,918 of record NZ_CAXWGY010000001.1, on the reverse strand, counting down.
CGCCGCGATGCCGTGCCGATCCCGGCGTCGCGCCTGATGGCCGACATCGCGGCGCGGCTGCCGGGACTCGGCCGGCCGGTGGCGATCTTCGACGAGGCGCTGACCTGTGGGCCGGAGCTTCTGCGTCACCTGCCGCCGGACGAGCCCGGCGCCTGGTTCCAGACCCGGTGCGGCATGCTCGGCACCGGGCTGCCCGGCACCGTCGGGCTGAAGATCGCCAAGCCCGACCACCTGGTGATCGGCTTCGCCGGCGACGGCGGCGGCATCTCGACCATCCAGGCGCTGGCCACGGCGGCACGCCACCGCATCGGCGCCAAGTTCATCGTGCTGAACAACCGCCGCTACCGCATTCTCGACTACAATCTGCAAGCCTACCGGCAGGAGCGCGGCGAGCCCGCCGACCAGCCCTTCCCCGACTGCTTCGATCTCGCCCCGCAGAACCTGCGCTTCGACCTGCTGGCCGAGGGGCTGGGGGTGCCGGCCGTGCGGGTCGAGCAGCCGGCCGAGATCGGCCCCGCCCTCGACCGGGCGCTCGCCGACGACGCGCCGTTCCTGATCGAGGTGATGGTCGACGGCAGCCTGTGATTCGCCGGCCGTACCTGGATGCGACCGCCGTAGCCCGGATCGAGCGAAGCGAGATCCGGGGGGCATGCGGGGCACCGCCCCGATGATCCGCCGCCGCGGGTGGCGCGTATCGGGCACGTCGACCAGCGGCGGGAGCCCGCGCCGTCGAACCACCTTGCGCGGTCGCGACGCGGAAGGCGACAACACGGGGCTCTCTCAGCCGAACCGCGAGGCCCCGTGATCCGACGCGCGTCCCTTTTCGATCTCGTCCTCGGCGTCGCCGCCGGCGTCGCGATCGTCGTCGCCCTGTGGCAGCTCCTCGCCACCACGGCGGGGCTCGAGATCACCCGCACCCAGGTGGGGCCAACCCCGGTGACGGTCTATCGCGCCGCCGGCGCGCCGCCCGCCCCGGTGGTGGTGATCGCCCACGGCTTCGCCGGCTCGCAGCAGCTCATGCAGCCGTTCGCGGTGACGCTGGCCCGCAACGGCTACGTGGCGGTGACGTTCGACTTCCTAGGCCACGGCCGCAACGGCGAGCGGCTCGGCGGCGACATCACCCGGGTCGCCGGCACCACCACGTTCCTGGTCGACGAGGTGGCGCGCGTCACCGCCTTCGCCAAGGCCCTGCCGGGCGGCGACGGCCGCCTCGCGGTGCTCGGCCACTCGATGGCGTCCGACATCGTGGTGCGCTACGCCCAGTCCGATCCCGCCGTCGCCGCCACCGTGGCGATCTCGATGTTCTCGCCCGCCGTGACGGCGCAGACGCCGCGCAACCTCCTCGTCGTGGTCGGCGACTTCGAGCGCCGGCTGAAGCAGGAGGCGCTGCGCGCCGTCGGTCTCGCGGTTGGCGGCCCGGTCGAGCCGGGCATCACCTACGGATCGTTCGCCGACGGCAGCGCGCGGCGCGCCGCCTTCTCGCCCCATGTGGAGCACATCGCGGTGCTCTACAGCGACGCATCGAGCCGCGAGGCGCTCGCTTGGCTCGACACCGTGTTCGGCCGCCGCGGCTCCGGCTATGTGGACGATCGCGGCGCCTTCATCGGTCTGCTGATCCTCGGCCTGGTGCTGCTGGCGAAGCCGCTCGCCCGGCTGCTGCCGCGGGTGAGCGACCCGCCGCGCGGCGCCGGGCTGCCGTGGCGGACGCTGTGGCCGGTCGCGGTCGCGCCCGCGGTGCTGACGCCGCTCCTCTTGTGGAAGGTGCCGACCGACTTTCTGCCGGTGCTGGTCGGCGACTATCTGGCGATGCATTTCGGCCTCTACGGCCTGCTCACCGCGCTCGGCCTCGTGCTGGCGCGGCGATGGAGCCCGGCGGCCGGCGACGTCTCGGCGCCGGCGAGACCGGCGGGCCGCGTCCGGATCGCGGCCTTGGTGGTCGCCGCCGCCGCGGTCGCGCTCTACAGCATCGCGGCGCTCGGCGGCGCCATCGACAGCTTCGTCACCTCCTTCGTGCCGGTGACGCCGCGGCTGCCGCTGGTGCTGGCGCTCTTGGCCGGCACCCTGCCGTGGTTCCTGGCCGACGAGTGGGCGACGCGTGGCGAGGGCGCCGGGCGCGGCGCCTATGCGGCCACCAAGCTCCTGTTCCTCGTGTCGCTCGCCGTGGCGGTGGCGCTCAACCTGGCGAAGCTGTTCTTCCTGATCCTGATCGTGCCGGTAATCCTGGCCTTCTTCGTCGTCTACGGCCTGTTCAGCCGCTGGGCCTACCGGCGCACCGGCCATCCGTTCGTCGGCGGCCTCGCCAACGCGCTCGCCTTCGCCTGGGCGATTGCGGTGACGTTCCCGATGCTGACGCGGTGAGCCGGCCGCTCCCGGCATGAAAACGGGCGGCCCCGATCGGAGCCGCCCGTCGAAGACGAAGCGAGAAGGAAACCGAAACGAGAAGGGCCGCGGCGGCGCCGCTCAGGCGAACGCCTTGGCGCGGGCCCTCAGCGCGTCGAGATCCGGCTCCTTGGGGTTGCGCGGCTCGCCCGGGTGGATGATGCCCACCGGACAGCTCTCCGCCGCCTCGACGAGCTGGCGGAACGTGCCCGCCGCGACATCGGCCACGAACGCCTGCTGGTTGCCGTCGTAATGGAACATGCGGGCGTTGACCTGGAGGCAGGCGTTGCAGCTCGTGCAGCGCGGCGTCTCGATCCAGGGATCGGGGCTCGGCGCGGCTTCCGGCTCGGCCGCCTTGGCCTTGGTGGCGGGCTTGCTTTTGGGCGCCGCCTCGGGCTCGGCCTTCGCGGCGGCGGCGGGCGCCGCCGGCTCCGGCATGCGGCCTTCGGCGACCGCCTGGGCGGCGGCCTGCTCGGCCGCCTCGCGCTCGGCCGCCTCGCGGGCCGCCTGCTCGGCGCGCGAGCGCCGCTCGGCCCACGAGTTGTGGATGTCGCCGAGTTCCTGGAGCCGGTGCCACGCCTCGCGGCAACGGCGGGTGGCGGCCATCACCTGCTCGCTGACGATCGCCCGGTACAGCCGGTTCTCGGCGTCCACCACGGTGACATAGGGCACCGCACCGGGACCGGCCGGCGGCTGGCGCAGCCACACATCGACCGGCACCATGGTGTCGGACCAGTGGGCGCTCGGCACCAGGGCGAACTGCCCGGCATGGCGCGGATCGCCGACCACGAGATCGGCCGCCGTGAAGGCGAGATCGCCGACGACGCGCTGCTGCTCGGCGTTCTCGTAGACGAAGCGATGCACGCTCCAGTCCGCCTCCGGCTGCGGATTGTCGGCGACATCCCACCGCTCGGCCAGCACAGGCCCGCCCGACGGGTCGTAGGTGAAGGACGGGAAGACGCGCGCCTCCACGGCGGCGGCGGCGCGCAGATAAGCGGGCACGCCGGGCGTGCCGGTGCCGGCCCCGGTGTAGACCGAGAACAGCGCCGGACCCGCATAGGCGAGGCCGCGGCCGATGCGGCCGCCACAGCGTGCGAGCGAGGCGGCCGACGCCTGCATGACGAAGATGTCGTCGATCGAGGTCGCCATGGTGGCGAGACGGGTGCCGGCGAGCGTCGGCCCGCCGGGGCCGGGCGCCGGATCACCGAGCGCGTCGTGGGTCGGCACCACCACCTTGACCGGCAGGCCGGCGGCGAGCAGCTCCAGCACCTCGGCCCGGACCGCCGCGCCGGCGTCCTCGACGCAGACCAGCATGTCGGGACCGAGGGCGAGATCGGCGGCCCCCAGCGAGGTCTCCGAGAACGCCTCGAAGAACGGGTCGTGCTCCGGCTCGTCGTAGCGCCCCTCGATCTCCAGCTCGGCGATGGCGAGCGCCTTGACCAGAGCGGCCAGCGCCGGCCGCTGCCGCCGCCAGGCGGCGAGCGCCGAGGCGCAGTCGTCGAACACCAGCTCGGCCAGCGCCCGCTCCTCGGCGGCGCGGTCGCGGGCGCGCAGGGCAGTCAGCAGCGGCTGCGCCTCCAGCACCGCCAGGGCCGCCTCGATGCGACGGCGGCGGCGCTTCGACACCGGACCGCCCGACACCGTGCCGAGCAGCTCCGACATGGTGCCGAAGTCGAACAGGGTGGACAGGCCGGGACCGACCGCGGCGGCGAGCGCATCCGGCGCCCGGCCCGCCTCGGAGCGCGCATGATCGGCGAGCAGCACGTCGGCGAGCTTGAGCACCAGGGTCTCGACCCGCTCGGCGAGGCCGGCGAGCTTGCGCTCCTGCACCAGGCGCCAGATGTGGCCGACGACCCGCTTGGGCGCCGCCGCGTCGCAGTCGACGAGCTCGCCGTCGACCGTGACGGCGGCGCGAACCGCCGCGACGCTCGCCGCGAAGCCGTCGTCCGCCGTGGGCGCCAGCGCCGCCACGGCCGCATCCCACACGGCCGAGAGCCGGCCGCCGTCGGCGGCACGCCGCCGGATCTCCGCCTCCAGCCGCAGCACCTGACGGCGCATCCGCTCACCGGCGGCACCGCGCGGCGCCACCTGCTGGAGCGCCGCGTCGATCAGCCCGCGCAGGGTGCGGATCGCCTCGGCGGGCTCGGCCTCGCTCACCAGCACCAGCGGGTAGTCGTAGCGCAGGGCCGCGAGATCGCGGAATCCCGCGAACAGCGCCGGCCGAACCGGCCCGACCGCCTGCACCGGCACGGCGCCGGCCGGATTGCGGCCGAGCACGTGGAAGGCGAGCTGGGTCTTGACGTCCGCGTCCATGTCGATGTCCCGCCGGGCGGGCCTCCAAAAAACTCAGACGGCGCTCCGCGCGGGCTCGTCCGCGTCGGGCCACACGGTGAACTTGTCGAGCTCGGCTTCGAGCCCGGCCTTGATCATCTCGATCGGCCGCGGCTTGCCGGCCTCGCGGATGTCCTCGTAGCAGGGCACGCTCTCGTCCCGGAACAGGATGCCGACCGGCACCGGGTCGATGCTCGACGCGATCTCGCGGGCCCGATGGATGTCGGACGGATCGTGGCTCTGGCGGTTCTTGTAGATCTTCTGCAAGCCGGCGCTGTAGCCGATGCCGTCGGGATGCTCGAGCAGCAGCGTCTTCTGCGGATCGTGCAGCCAGGGCTCCCACATCTTGGGCAGGAACTCGGGGCAGCGCTGGATGATGCGCAAGAACGAGAAGCCCTGATGATGGAACGCCGCCTTGATGACGGCATGCACCACCTCGGGAATCCAGTCGACCGCCTGGGCCACGAACGACACGTTGGTGACGCCGAGCGTGACGGTGAGCGGGTTCATGGCGTCCAGATAGGAGCCGTGCGGCGTCGTGTTGCTGCGCAGCCCCTTGGGCGAGGTCGGCGACACCTGCTTCTTGGTCAGGCCGTAGACGTGGTTGTCGTGCAGCACCACGGTCATGTTCATGTTGTAGCGGATGGCGTGCAGCCAGTGCGCCGCCCCGATGCTACAGCAGTCGCCATCGCCGGTGTTGACGAAGACGTGCAGGTCCGGGCGCGCCATCTTGACGCCTTCGGCGATCGGCAGCGCACGGCCGTGGATGCCGTGGAAGCCGTAGGTCCGCATGTAGTGCGGGAAGCGGCTGGCGCAGCCGATCCCCGACACGAAGGCGAGCTTCTCGGGCCGCAGATTCTCGTCGCGGCAGAGGCGCTGCACGGCGGCCAGCACGGCGTTGTCGCCGCACCCGCTGCACCAGCGCGGCACGCCGCTCTGATAGTCTTCGAGGCTGTGCGCCTCCTCGACCATCTGCAACAGGCATTCGTGCATCGGCATCGACATGGTGGTCTCCTCAGGCGATCCGCGCGCGAATGACGTCCAGGATGGTGCCGGGCTTGATCGGCTGGCCCTTCACCTCGCCCCAGCAGTCGACGTCGACGAGGTAGCGGCTGCGCAGCATCATGGCGAGGGCCGAGAAGCGGCGATTGTTCTCGTCGATTAGCTTGTCCTCGGGGCGGTCGCACCAATTGGCCTCGACGCAGAGGACGCGGCGGAAGCGCGCCATGATCTCCTTGATGCCGGGCTGCATCGGCTGGAGGAAGTGCAGATGGGTCGACGACACCTTCAGGCCCTCGGCGCGCGCCCGCGTCACCGCCTCCTCGATGGCGCCGCGGGTCGAGCCCCAGCCGACGATCAAGAGATCGCCGTCGGGATCGCCGAACACCGGCGGCGGCTTCAGGGTCTTCTGCAAGGCGGCGAGCTTGAGGCTGCGGGCGCGGATCGCCTCCTCGTTGATGACCGGATCGTAGGCGACGCGGCCGTCGCGATCGTGGGCGAGGCCCGTGATGGTGTGCATGCCGTTCGGCTGGCCCGGCACGATGCGATGGATGAGGCCGGTGTCCTTGTTCCAGTCGTAGGGCTTGGTGCCGAACGGCACGGCGCTCTGGTCGATCGGCGCGGCGAGCCACGCCTCGTCGAACTTCGGCCGCGGGAACGGCTGCTGCGAGGTGGCGAGGTTGGAGTCGGAGAGCACCACCACCACCATGTTGAACGCCTCGGCGATCTTGCGCGCCGTGACGACGGAATAGAAGCAATCCTCGATGGTCGAGGCCGCCATCACCACCTTGGGGGCGTCGCCGTGGCTGCCGTAGATGGCGGTGAGCGCGTCGCCCTGCTCGCCCTTGGTGGGCTGGCCGGTCGACGGCCCGCCACGCTGGACGTTGACGACGACCAGCGGGATCTCGCACATCACGGCGAGGCCGATCGCCTCCTGCTTGAGCGAGTAGCCGGGACCCGACGTGATGGTGACGGCGCACTTGCCTGCATAGGAGGCGCCGATCGCGAAGGTGCAGGCGGCGATCTCGTCCTCGGCCTGGTGCACGATGCCGCCGACGCGCTCGAACACCTCGCTGAGATAGTGCGACGCCGAGGTGGCCGGCGTGATCGGGTACATGGCGCAGATTTCCATGCCCGAGGCGAGCACGCCGAGCGCGATCGCGGTATTGCCGTTGACGACGATCTGCGGCTCCTTGGCGCGGACCGCCGGGATGCGATACTTGAAGTCGAGATTGGCATTCGCCCAGGCGGCGCCGGCTTCGAGCAGCGCCAAGTTGGAGCGCACCACCGCGTCCGACTTCTTGCGGAAGGTCAGCCGCACCTGCTCGCGCGCCAGCTTGAGGTCGAAGCTGAACACGGTGCACAGCACGCCGAGCACGAACATGTTCTTGCCGCGGCGAGGATCGGGCACGATCGGCTTGCACAGCGCCTCGAACGGCACCTCGATGACCTGATAGCCCTGCGCCACCAGGTCTTCATAGGTCTCGCGGTAGGCGGCGGCGATGCGCGGATCGCTGTGGGTGCGCCACATGCATTCGAGCAGGATGGTGCAGCCGGGCTTCAGCTCGCCGGCGCGCACCCGCCCGAGCAGCACCTGCTCGTTGAACGCCACCACGAGATCGACACCGTCGCCGCCGTTGGCGATGCGGTTGGCGCCGAGCCGGATGCGGTTGCCGGAGGCGCCCGCGATGCTGCGGGCCGGCGGCTGGATCTCGGCCGGGATGATCTCGACCGTCCACACGCCGTTGCCCATGCGGGCCGCGATGGCGCCGAGCGACTGGCCGCAGCGCTGCGCCCCCTCGCCGGAATCGCTGATGATCTCGACGACGCATTCGTCGAGGGTGACCACCGCCGGCTTGGCCTTCGGCCGCGGTGCGACCGGCGGCTCGAGCGTCGCGTCGTCGCCGTGAACCGCCGTCAGCGTCTCGTTCATGACCGTCTCGTGTTCTTGGTTCGCCTCCGATCCGCCGGGCGGCGGATCGCGAGCCTCACGCCGTCCGCACGCGGACGAAATTGTGCTCGGCCGGATCGAGGCCGAACAGGGTCGCCTCGGGCGCCGTCGCCGGCCCGTACACCGTCTCGGTGTCGCGCAGCCCGAGATAGCGCTTCATGCCGCGCGCCGCCTTGCGGCCGGCGCCCATGGCCTGGATCACCGTGGCCGCCCCGGTGACGATGTCGCCGCCTGCATAGACGCCGGCCAGCGAGGTGGCGAGGTCGTCGTCGGTGGCGATGTAGCCGCGCTTGTCGAGCTTGATCTTGGAGGTCTGGCCGATGATCGGGTTGGCGTTGGTGCCGATGGCGACGACGACGAGATCGCAGTCGAACTCGTACTCGCTGCCCTTGACGACGACCGGGCGGCGGCGGCCGGACGCATCGGGCTCGCCGAGCTCCATGCGGATGCAGCGCATGCCGCGCACCCCACCCTTGCCGTCGTCGAGGATCTCGACCGGCGCGGTGAGCCAATGGAAGTCGATGCCCTCCTGCTCGGCGTGATGCACCTCCTCGACGCGGGCCGGCGCCTCGGCGCGGCTGCGCCGGTAGATGCAGTGGACCTGCTCGGCGCCGAGGCGGCGGCAGACGCGCATCGCGTCCATCGCCGTGTTGCCGGCACCGATCACGGCGACGCGAGCGCCGATCGGCAACGGCGTGTCGAAGCCGCCGTCCTTCGCCTTCATCATGTTGCAGCGGGTCAAGAGCTCGTTGGCCGACAAGACGCCGTTGAGATTGTCACCCGGAATGCCGAGGAAGCTCGGATAGCCGGCGCCGGTGCCGATGAACACCGCGTGGAAGCCCATCTCCTCGATCATCTGCTCGATGGTGAACAGGCGACCGACCAGCGTGTTGCACTCGAACTTGACGCCGAGCTTCTCGAGATTGGCGATCTCGGCGTCGATCACCGTGTTGGGGAGGCGGAAGTCCGGGATGCCGTAGCGCAGCACGCCACCCGGCACATGGAATGCCTCGTAGACGGTGACGTCGCAGCCGGCCTTCGCCATGTCGGCCGCGCACGCCATGCCGGCCGGGCCGGAGCCGACGATGCCGATGCGGAAGCCGCTCGGCTCGATGTAGGGAATGCTGCTCCAGCCGTTGGCGATCGCAGTGTCGCCGACGAAGCGCTCCAGCCGCCCGATCGCCACCGGGGCGAACTGGTTGCCGACCACGCAGGCGCCCTCGCACTGGTTCTCTTGCGGGCAGACGCGGCCGCACACGGCGGGCAGCAGGTTGGTCTCGGTGATCACCTCATAGGCGCCGCGCAGGTCGCCGGCCGAGAGCTTCATGATGAAGCCCTTGACGTCGACGCCGACCGGGCAGCCGGGCGTGCAGGCGGGCCGCGGGCACTCGATGCAGCGGTCGGCCTCGTGACGCGCCTGCTCGGGCGTGAAGCGCAGCGTCACCTCGTCGAAGTTGCGAATGCGGGCCTGCGGGTCCTGCTCGCCGACCTCTGCGCGCTCGCGCGGAATCGTCCGGATCGTCTTTCTCTTGGCCATCGTTCGATCGCACTCTCTAACCGGCCGCCGCCGAAGCTTCGTCCGTCACTTGCCCGCGGGCTGCGCGGTGCCGAGCCGGCAGCCCTCTTCCCAACGGGCCAGCGCCGCCTTCTCGGTCTCGCTGAAGCGTTTCAGGCGCACCATGAGGTCGTCGAAGTCGACCTGATGAGCGTCGAAGTCGGGACCGTCCACGCAGGCGAACTTGATGCCGGTGCCGATCTTGACGCGGCAGCCGCCGCACATGCCGGTGCCGTCCACCATGATGGGATTGAGGCTGACCACGGTCTTGATGTTGCGCGGGCGCGTCACCTCGGCGCACGCCTTCATCATCACGGGCGGCCCGATGGCCACCACCTCGTCGATCTCGGGATCGGCGTCGAGCGCCTGCCGCAGGCCGGTCGTGACATTGCCCTTCAGGCCCGCCGAGCCGTCGTCGGTGCAGACGATCACCTCGTCGCAGCAGGCGCGGAACTTGTCCTCCCAGAACACCAGATCCTTGCTGCGGAAGCCGACCACCGCCACCACGGTGGCCCCGCTCTCCTTGTAGGCGCGGGCCTGCGGGAAGATCGGCGCGACGCCGAGGCCGCCGCCGACGCAGACGACATGGCGCTGGCCGCCGATATGGCTCGGCTCGCCCATCGGGCCGGTGAGCGCCAGCAGGTGGGTGCCGACGCGGCAGACCTGCTGCATCTCGCGGGTGGTCTTGCCGACCGCCTGGATCACCAGCGTGATGGTGCCCTTCTGGCGATCGAAGTCCGCGATGGTGAGAGGAATCCGCTCGCCATGCTCGTGCAGCATCACGATGACGAACTGGCCGGCGCGCGCCGCCTTCGCCATCTGGGGATGGTGCACCTCGAGCAGATAGGTGACGTCGGAGAAGTCTTCGCGGGCGACGATCTCGAAGCCGCGGTGGTCTGGATGACTCGGCATGGCAGGTCGCTTGCGAGGATCGAGCGAAAACACTCTGCCCGGCGAAGGACCAGGACGACGAGCGCTTTCCTCCGGCGTTATTGTCGGAACGTGTCATGAACGGTCGAGCCCGTCCCGGCATTGACCTTGCTCAAACGATGAGCAGCCCCGCGCCGGCATCGGTCTCGCCCGACCGGCTCGCCGGGCGGCTCCGGGGGCGACCGGAAAGGGAGGCAGCGCCTCTGGGAGAAGGGCTTGTCGCGACCCGGGCTCATCGACCCGATGGCGGCATGAGCATCCGCTTCGGATCAGCAGAGCCGCCATACCAAACACGAATGACGAACTGTCGATTGCACGAACAAGGAATTGATGCATCCCTGGGCGCGCATCGAGGCAGACGGACCCGCCAGGCGGGCAATCCGGTCGCGTTCCGCGATCTCGCGAGCGGTCCTGCGGTGCCCCTTGCGCAGCGGCCCGGCCGGGTCTGCAATGGGGACGGCCGAGGAGACCAGCCGTGCCCTACGACAGCAACGCCGAGCTTCCCGTCGGGGTGCGGATGCACCTGCCGCCCCATGCGCAAGACATCTTCCGGTCGGCGTTCAACCACGCCTTCGCGGCCCATGCGGGCGAGCCCGACCGCGAGGAGGCCGCCTTCCGCATCGCCTGGGCGGCCGTGAAGCGCGGTTACGTCAAGATCGGCGACACCTGGACGGAGCGCGGCGATCTCGGCTGACCCGCGACCGGCCGCCGCACGCGATCGAGGCGAGGCGGACGCCGCTACGGCGGCGCCGCCATGCAGGCGTCAGTGGCTGCGCTCGGCGACGAAGCGGGCGGCCGCCCGCAGCACCTCGCCGTCGGCGCCGAACGGTGCCAGCGCCGCCTCGGCCTCGGCCACCAGATCGGCCAGCGCCCGGCGGGCCCCGTCGATTCCCATGATGCTGACCAGCGTCGCCTTGTGGGCGGCAGCGTCCTTGTTGGTCGCCTTGCCGACGGTCGCCGGGTCGCCCTCGGCATCGAGCAGGTCGTCGGCGACCTGGAACGCCTTGCCGATCGCGGTGCCGTAGCGGTCGAGGGCGGCGCGCGCCGCGCCGTCGGCCTGCGCCAGGATGGCGCCGCCCGCACACGAGAAGCGCAGCAGCGCCCCGGTCTTCATCGCCTCCAGGGTCTCGGTCGCCTGGCGGTCGAGCCGCTGCGGCTCTCCGCCGGCGAATCGCCCTTCGGCGGCGAGATCGATCATCTGGCCGCCCACCATCCCGCCGAGCCCGGAGGCGCGGGCGAGCGCCAGCACCAGCTCGATCCGGACACCGGCGTCCGGATGGGTCTCGGGCCGCGCCAGAAGATCGAAGGCGAGGGTCAGCAGGGCGTCACCCGCCAGGATGGCGGTGGCCTCATCAAACGCCTTGTGGGTGGTCGGCCGGCCGCGCCGCAGATCGTCGTTGTCCATCGCCGGCAGATCGTCGTGGGCCAGCGAGTAGCAGTGGACGAGCTCGACGGCCGCCCCGACCATCAGGGCGCGCTCGCGCGGGGCGCCGAACAGCGCCGCCGATTCGACCGCCAGGAACGGACGGAACCGCTTGCCGCCGCCGAGGCTGGCATAGCGCATCGCATCCAGCAGGCGGGCCGGCCGGGACCGCTCGCCGGCGAGCGGCGCGGCCCCGAGCAGGCCGTCGAGCAGCGCCTCCATGTCGGCCACGACGGTATCGAGCCGTGCCGCGAAGGCCGCGGCATTCAAGGTCCCGCTTCGCATCTCGCCGGCCCCGTTGCCGCCGGTCTGGGCCTTGGTGGTCAGCACGTCGATCCTCCCCGCGAGCCCGGCCGGGCGCGGCCGCTGCGAGGCGGCGCGAGCCGGGCGAAAGCCACTGCCGAACAATCCGATACAGGCTTAATCGCCGACGCCCGCGAGGGCAACCGGGTCGGCCGCCGCGCCACGTCTGTGTCGCATCGACGCCCGCACGCCCTGCCGTCCGCCGTGGCACGCCCGGCCCGCAACCGCCGGCTGCGGACCGGGCGGCCCGCGTTGACTCGCCGGGCACCGCATGCTTTGAACTTTCGACGCTTTGCGACACTCCAATCGAGCGTCACCGTCCGCGCGCGCCGTTCCCGCCGGAGCCGGCCCGCAGCTCGGTTGCTCGCTCCTCGGTTCGTCGCCCTTCGACCCGCGATTCGATCCGCGGCCTCCGTCGCGTCCAGCCAGGGCTACCGCGTCCGCGCCATGATCCCGATGCTCGCCTCCGTGTTTCTCGCCGCGCGCCGACCGATGCGGCCCGGCCGCGTCGCCGTGCCGGCCGCCGACGGATCGGCATCGTGAGCGTCTCGGCGGCCGAGCTGCGATCCGGCAAGGGATCGCACGACGAGAATTTTCCGGTGGCGTCGCGACTGGTCCACCCCCGCCACCGTCCGGCGATTCTCGCCTTCTACGAGTTCGTCCGCGTCGCCGACGACATCGCCGACCATCCGACCCTGCCGGAGGCCGACAAGCTCGCCTTTCTGGACCGGCTGGAGGCCAGCCTGCTCGGCATCGGGTGCAGCGAGCCGCAGGGCGTCGCGCTGAAGATCGTGCTGGCCGAGAACGCGCTCTCGCCGCGCCATGCCCGCGACCTGCTCACCGCCTTCCGGCTCGACGTCACCAAGCGGCGCTATCGCGACTTCGACGACCTGATCGAGTACTGCACCTATTCGGCGATGCCGGTCGGCCGCTACGTCCTCGATGTCCACGGCGAGAGCCAGGCGACCTGGCCGGCCAACGACAGGCTGTGCGCCGCCTTGCAGATTATCAATCACCTCCAGGATTGCGGGAAGGATTTCCGCAACCTCGATCGCGTCTATCTTCCGCTCGACATGCTGGCGGCGCACGGCGCCGCGGTCGAGGATCTCGGGGCCGCACAGGCGAGCCCCGGCTTGCGCGCCTGCCTGTCCGAGCTGGTCACCCGCACCGACGCACTGCTCGGCGAGAGCCGGGGCTTCTCGGCCTCGATCCGCGATCGTCGCCTGGCGCTGGAGGTGGCGGTGATCCAGACTCTGGCCGAGCGTCTCACCGGCCTGCTGCGGACGCGCGATCCGCTGGCGGAGCGCGTTCATCTCGGCAAGCCGCAGATGGCCGCGACCAGCGTCGTCGGCATCGTCAAGGGACTGCTCGGACGTTTCGTTCGGCCGGCGGCACGCTCCGCCGGCCGCTCCTGAACCGCGAACCAGCGACGTCTCCCATGGCCCAGCTCGCCGTTCACACCGAGGATGAGGAACCCGTCGCCGCCCGTCGCGCCGCCGGCAGCTCGTTCTACTTCGCGATGCGCATGCTGCCGCGCGAGCGGCGCGACGCGATGTTCGAGATCTACTCGTTCTGCCGCCGCGTCGACGACATCGCCGACACGCCGGCCCCGCGCGCCGAGCGGCTCGCCGGGCTCGACCGCTGGCGGCGCGAGCTCGACGCCGTCTATGCCGGCCAGGTGGCGCCGGAGCATCGCGGCCTCGCCCGCGCCATCGCCGAGTTCTCGCTCCGCAAGGAGGACTTCATCGCCATCATCGAGGGCATGGAGATGGATGCGGCCGGAGACATCCGCGCCCCCGATCTCGCCACCTTCGATCTCTACTGCGACCGCGTGGCGAGCGCGGTCGGCCGCCTGTCGGTGCGCGCCTTCGGCATGGGCGAGCCGGACGGCGAGCAGCTCGCCCACCATCTCGGCCGCGCCCTCCAGATCACCAACATCCTGCGCGACGTCGACGAGGACGCCGAGAACGGCCGCCTCTATCTGCCGCGCGAGCTGCTCGCCGAGGCCGGCATCGACACCACCGATCCGACCGCGGTGGTCGGCCATCCGGCGCTCGGGCAGGTCGGCGCCGCATTGATCGAGCGCGCCCGCCGCCACTTCGAGGCGGCCGACGAGGTGATGGATCGCCAGCCGCGCTGGATGGTGCGGGCGCCACGCATCATGGGCAAGGTCTACCGCGCGATTCTCGACGACCTCGCGGTGCGCGGCTTCGACCCGCCGCGCGAGCCGGTGCGGGTCAACAAGCTGACCCTCCTGATGGTCGTGCTGCAATACGGGTTCGTCTGATGTCCGCCACCATCCACGTCATCGGGGCCGGCCTCGCCGGCCTCGCCGCGGCGGTGCGCCTGTCGGCGGCCGGGCGTGCCGTCGTGCTGCACGAAGGCACCGCGCATGCCGGCGGGCGCTGCCGCTCCTACGACGACCACGCCACCGGCCTGCGCATCGACAACGGCAACCATCTGCTGCTGTCGGCCAATCATGCGGCGCTCGCCTATGCGGCCGAGATCGGCGCCGCCGACGGCCTCGCCGGCCCGGACGAGGCCGCCTTCACGTTCCACGAGCTGCCGAGCGGCCGGCGCTGGACGCTGCGGATCAACGACGGCCGCATCCCGTGGTGGATCTTCGATCCCGCCCGGCGGGTGCCGGACACCGGATGGCGTGACTATCTCGGCCTCGCCCGCCTGCTGACCACGTCGGAGCGGCCGCTCGGCGAGGTGATCGCCTGCAAGGGGCCGCTCTACGAGCGCCTGGTCGCGCCCCTGATGGTGGCGGCGCTCAACACCGATCCGCCGGACGCCTCCGCGGTGCTGGCCCGCAACCTGGTGCGCGAGACGCTGGCGGTGGGCGGCACGGCGTGCCGTCCGCGGATCGCCCGCGACGGGCTCGGCACCGTGCTGGTCGACCCCGCCGTGGCGCTGCTGCAATCACGCGGCGTGCCGGTGCGGATGAGCCACGAGCTGCGCGCCATCGAGACCGCCGGCGAGCGGGTGACGGCGCTGGACTTCGGCGACGGCGACCGCGTCGCACTCGGCGCCGACGATGCCGTCATCCTCGCGGTGCCGGCGTGGACGGCCGCCGGCCTGCTGCCCGGCCTCACCGTGCCGACGGCGTTCCGGCCGATCCTCAACACCCATTTCCGCGCCGTCGCGCCGGCCGGCCTGCCGCCACTGATCGGCGTCGTCGGCGGCGTCACCGAATGGATCTTCGTGTTCCCGGACCGGGTCTCGGTGACCACCAGCAACGCCGACCGCTACATGAAGGAGCCGCGCGAGACGCTCGCCGCGACAGTATGGCGCGAGGTGTGTGCCGTCACCGGGCTCACCGGCGATCTGCCGCGCTGGCAGATCGTGCGCGAGCGGCGCGCCACCTTCGCGGCGACGCCGGAGCAGAACGCCCGCCGGCCCGGCCCGACCACCACCTTGACCAACCTCCTGCTCGCCGGCGACTGGACCGACACCGGCCTGCCCTCGACCATCGAGGGCGCCATCCGCTCCGGTCAGCGCGCCGCTGCCCTGATCCGTCCGCAATGATGAGATCGAACAGAGCCGTTCGAATCGATCAGCACCCGAGAAAGGACAAATGAGACCCGCAATGCCCTCGCCCGCCGCCACGCCCGGCCCCGGAGCCAACTTCCTCGGCGCCCTCGACGCGCATATCGGCAAGGCGACAGACGCCCTCCTGTCCTATCAGCAGACCGACGGGCACTGGGTCTTCGAGCTGGAGGCGGACGCCACCATCCCGTCCGAATACGTGCTGCTCGTCCACCATCTCGGCGAGGAGCCGAACCTGGAGCTCGAGCGCAAGATCGGCGTTTATCTGCGCCGCATCCAGGGCGATCACGGCGGTTGGCCGCTGTTCAAGGACGGCGAGTTCAACATCAGCGCCAGCGTCAAGGCGTATTTCGCGCTCAAGATGATCGGCGACGATCCGGAGGCGCCGCATATGCGGCGCGCCCGCGAGGCGATCCTGGCGCACGGCGGGGCCTCACACGTCAACGTGTTCACCCGCATCCAGCTCGCTCTCTACGGCCAGGTGTCGTGGCGGGCCGTGCCGGTGATGCCGGCCGAGATCATGCTGCTGCCGCGCTGGTCGCCGTTCACCATCTGGAAGGTCTCCTACTGGGCGCGCACCACCATCGTGCCGCTGCTGGTGCTCCAGACGCTGAAGCCGAAGGCCCGCAACCCGCGCGGCGTGACGATCGACGAGCTGTTCCGCGAGCCGCCCGCGACGGTCGGCCCGCCCGAGAAGGCGCCGCATCAGAGCTGGTCGTGGTTCCTGCTGTTCCGCGGCATCGACGCGGTGCTGCGGGTGATCGACCCACTCGCCCCCAAGGGCCTGCGCCAGCGCGCCATCGACGCCGCAGTCGCCTTCGTGCGCGAGCGGCTGAACGGCGAGGACGGCATCGGCGCCATCTACCCGCCGATGGCCAACACCGTGATGATGTACGACGTGCTCGGCTTCCCGGCTGATTATCCGGAGCGGGCGGTGGCGCGGCGGGCCATCGAGAAGCTGCTGATCGTCAAGGACGACGAAGCCTACTGCCAGCCCTGCGTGTCGCCCGTGTGGGACACGGCGCTGTCGTGCCACGCCCTGATGGAGACCGGCGACGACCGGGCGGTCGAGCGCGCCCGCGCCGGGCTCGACTGGCTGAAGCCGCGCCAGGTGCTGGACCTGAAGGGCGACTGGGCCGAGATCAAGCCGGAGGTGCGGCCCGGCGGCTGGGCGTTCCAGTACGCCAACGCGCATTATCCGGATCTCGACGACACCGCCGTGGTGGTGATGGCGATGGACCGCGTTCGCCAGAAGGGCGGCGAGCACGGCTTCGACGAGGCGATCGACCGCGGCCGCGAGTGGATTCTCGGGCTCCAGAGCAAGAACGGCGGCTGGGCCGCCTTCGACGCCGACAACACGTACTCGTATCTCAACAACATCCCGTTCTCGGACCACGGCGCCCTGCTCGATCCGCCGACCGAGGACGTGGCGGCCCGCTGCATCTCCATGCTGGCGCAGCTCGGCGAGACGCCGCAGTCGAGCCGGCCGATGGCGCACGCCCTCGATTATCTGCGCCGTCTCCAGCTTCCCGATGGAAGCTGGTACGGCCGCTGGGGCATGAACTACATCTACGGCACCTGGTCGGTGCTGTGCGCCCTCAACGCCGCCGGCCTCGGCCGCGACGATCCGGCGGTGCGCAAGGCGGCCGACTGGCTGATCCGCATCCAGAACGTCGACGGCGGCTGGGGCGAGGACGGCTCGAGCTACAAGCTGGAGTATCAGGGCTACGAGCCGGCGCCGAGCACCGCGTCGCAGACCGCCTGGGCGCTCTTGTCGCTGATGGCGGCCGGCGAGGTCGACCATCCGTCGGTGGCGCGCGGCGTCGCCTGGCTGGCGCAGACCCAGAACGCCGAAGGACTGTGGGACGAGGAGCGCTACACCGCCACGGGCTTCCCGCGGGTGTTCTACCTGCGCTACCACGGCTACCGGAAGTTCTTCCCGCTGTGGGCGATGGCGCGTTACCGCAACCTCAAGCGCGCCAACGATCGCCGCGTGGCGTTCGGGATGTAGCCGGGGCGGGCTCGCGGCACACTCCCGGACTCGTCATGGCCGGGCCGGCCGCGACCCGGCCATCTATCCTGGTTCCGTCATGGCCGGGCCGGCGCAGAGCGCCGTGACCCGGCCCTCCATCTTGTGAAGACGATGAATGCGCGGGTCTTCGCCCGCGCATGACGGATGGGCGGATGGATGCGCGGGTCTTCGCCCGCGCCGTGCGTCTTCTTGATTGCGAGTGACCAGTTCGCCGTCCTCCCGGGGCGGCGAAGCCGCGAGCCCGGAATCCAGCGACACACTTCATCCAGCGGCAAACTCGGAGCTCCGGCGGTCATTCCGGACAGCCGCGTCACGGCTTCCGGAATGACCGCCAAATTGATCAGCCGGATCTCGTGTCACTCCGCCGCGGTGAGGCGGGGACGCGACGCATCGCCGGCCGGCGCCTCGGCGGCGTGGATCTCGGCGATCTTGTTCTCGACGTGGCGCGAGAACACGTACTCGGCCGGCCGCTGGCCCGACAGGTCGATCTCCGGCGCCATCTCGCCTTCGGTCTTCACGCCGAACAGCGCCACCTTCAGGGCGGCGAGCGGCTGGCGCATGGTGGCGTCGGCGGCGGTCGGCTCGTAGCCGCAATGCGCCATGCAGTCGGCGCACTTCTCGTAGCGGCCGGTGCCGTAGGAGTCCCAGTCGGTGGTCTCCATCAGCTCCTTGAAGGTCTTCGCATAGCCCTCGCCGACCAGGTAGCACGGCTTCTGCCAGCCGAAGATGTTGCGGGTCGGCATGCCCCACGGGGAGCACAGGAACTCCTGATTGCCGGCCAGGAAGTCGAGGAACAGGCCGGAATGCATGAACGTCCACGTCTTGCCCTTGCCGAGCGCGAACACCTTGCGGAACAGCTCCTTGGTGCGGCGACGGGCGAGGAAGTGCTGCTGGTCGGGGGCGCGCTCGTAGGCGTAGCCGGGCGAGATCGACACGCCGACACCGAGCTCGGTGGTGAAGTCCATGAAGGCCGCGATGTCCTCGGCCGGCATGCCCTCGAACACCGTGGCGTTGACGTTGACGGCGAAGCCCTTGGCCTTGGCGGCCTTGATGGCCGCGACGGCGCGGTCGAAGGTGCCGGGCTGGCACACGGAGCGGTCGTGATGCTCCTTCAGGCCGTCGAGATGCACCGAGAAGAACAGGTAGGGCGACGGCTCGAACAGATGCAGCTTCTTCTCCAGAAGCAGTGCGTTGGTGCACAGCGACACGAACTTCTTACGCGCCACGATGCCGGCGACGATCTCGCCGATCTCCTTGTGGATCAGCGGCTCGCCGCCCGGGATGGCGACCATCGGGGCGCCGCACTCGTCGACCGCCGCGAGGCAGTCGGCCACCGACATGCGCTGATTGAGGATCGCTTCGGGATAATCGATCTTGCCGCAGCCGGCGCAGGCGAGATTGCAGCGGAACAGGGGCTCCAGCATCAGCACCAGCGGATAGCGCGTCCGCCCGAGCAGCTTCTGCTTGAGCACGTAGGCGCCAATCCGCATTTCCTTGAAGAACGGTATCGCCATTGTCCCTGCTTTCTCGACGTCCAAGCTGTCTCGAAGTCCGATCCGCATCGAGGCCCGATCCGAGATCGAGGCGCGACGCGGCCCGGGCCTCGCCATCATGTCCGGACGGCCCGACCGAACGGCGGAACCGGCCGTGTAGAGCATTTCCCGGCGAAGGTGAAACGGTTCGCCGTCGAAAACGTGACGAGATCAGAAAACAAAAACGTGTTCGGCACCGCGATGGAACCGGCCGCCCGTCGGGGGGCGGACTGTCGTCACCCCGACGCGGGTCCCGACCGACCCGCCGCTCCGGGGAATTTCCGTAGCCTTTTCAGTCACTAAAGGCGTAAAGCCTCAGCTCCTGCTCGGACTGGCGGTCGATCGACTGCCGGCACCGCCAGTTCCTCACCCCGCTCGCCGGCGGGTCGACCCTTGTTACTGAAACATATTGATAATCCGTGAGTTGAACCCGTCAACCCCGGGCGCGTTGGGATCGTGACGGCGCGCGTCCGGCGGGCCGTTCCGTTGCCGGGTGCGACAACGCCCCGTGGCATCCGGGGTTGCCACCTCAATTCCGGCCCGATTATGAAGGACATGCTCGGCGGCCCGCCGAGGCCGTGCAGTATCGATTGTCGTGCGGCGACGCGGCGTGCATCCCGGATCACGCTCTCCGGGTTCGCCCGACCAAGGCACGCGACAGGACTGCTCGCGACAAACCCATCTCACACCCCCCGCGACCGCGCCCCATGCTCGTCTCGACGATCGTCCGCACCGTCCGCTTCTGCATCCGGCATCCGAAGACCGTCGTGGCGCTCTATCTGGTGCTCGCCACGGTCGCCGGCGTCTACGCGGCGCGCAACTTCGCCATCGATACCGACGTCAACAAGCTGATCTCGCCGGCGCTCGACTGGCGCCAGCGCGAAATCGAGTTCGAGAAATCCTTCCCGGGCCGCTTCGACTCCATCCTGGTGGTGGTCGATGCACCGACCGCCGAGCTCGCCTCGCGGGCGGTGGCGGCACTCACGCCGCGCTTGAAGCAGAACACCACCGCGTTCCGCTCCGTCGAGGAAGCGGGCGGTGGCCCGTTCTTCGCCCGCAACGGGCTCCTGTTCCAGTCGGTCGAGGAACTCGACGCCACCGTCAAGGGCCTGTCGCAGGCGGGACCGCTGGTGCGCACGCTGGCCGGCGATCCGACCCTGCGCGGCCTCGTTCAAGGCATGTCGCTGGTGCTGTCGGGCGTGCGCGGCAACATGGTGTCGCTCGACGCCGCGGCGCCAGCTTTCGATCGCGCCGCCGGCGCCATCGAAGCCACCATGGCGGGCCGCCCGGCGACGTTCTCCTGGCAGTCCCTAATGACCGGCAAGGAGCCGGAGCCGCAGGATCTGCGGCGCTTCATCACCGTGCGGCCGGTGCTCGACTTCTCGGCGCTCCAGCCGGGTGCCGCCGCCTCCGCGGCGATCCGCGACGCCGCCCGCGATCTCGATCTCCCCGGCCAGTATCAGGCGCGGGTCCGCCTCACCGGCCCGATCGCCATGGCGGACGAGGAGTTCTCGACGCTCCAGACCGGCGCGCTGCGCGATGCCTTCGCCACCGTCGTGGTGGTGCTCGGCATCCTGTGGCTGGCGCTGCGCTCCGGCCGGCTTATCTTCGCGGTCTACGCCAACATGTTCGTCGGCCTCGCCGTCACGGCGGCGCTCGGCCTCATGATGGTGGACGCCCTCAACCCGATCTCGGTCGCCTTCGCGGTGCTGTTCATCGGCCTCGGCGTCGATTTCGGTATCCAGTTCGCCGTGCGCTACCGCGCCGAGCGCCACGAGATCGACGATCTGCGCACCGCCCTGATCGCGACCGCGCGCCGCATCGGGGCACCGCTGACGCTCGCCGCCAGCGCGGTCGCGGCCGCCTTCCTGTCGTTCACGCCGACCGATTACAGCGGCATCTCGGAACTCGGCAAGATCGCCGGCGTCGGCATGCTGATCGCGCTCGTCACCAGCGTGACGCTGCTGCCGGCGCTGCTGACGCTGCTCAACCCGCCGGGCGAGCCGGCCGAGATCGGCTACCGCCAGCTCGCGCCGGTCGATCGCTTCCTGGAGCGCCACCGCGTTCTGGTGGTCGGCGGCACCGGGCTCGTGGCGCTGCTCGGCGCGCCGCTGCTGTTCTGGCTCACCTTCAACTTCAATCCGATCAACCTGCGCAACAAGTCGGTGGAGTCGGTGGCGACGCTGCTGGATCTGCGGGCCGACCCGAATGTCGGCGCCAACGCCATCGATGTGCTGGCGCCCAACGCCACCGAGGCCGCCACCATCGCGGAGCGGCTGCGCACGCTGCCCGAGGCGGGCCGGGTGCTGACGCTCGCGAGCTTCGTGCCATCCGATCAGGAGCAGAAGCTGGCCCAGATCGAGAGCCTCAAGAAGGTGCTCGGGCCGGCCCTGCAACCCCGCATGATGCCGCCGCCGACCGATGCCGACAACGTGGCGGCGCTGCGCCGCGGCCAAAGCCTGCTCAACCAGATCGTGGTCGATCGCAGCGGCCCGGGGGTCGCCGCCTCGCAGCGGCTGTCGGCGGCGCTCGGCCGCCTCGCCGAGGCCGATCCGGCGATGCGCGACAAGGTGCAGGCCGTCTTCATCGTGCCGCTCAAGACCGTGCTCGACCAATGGCGCGATCTCCTAGAGGCGCAGCCGATCACCCGCGAGTCGCTGCCGCCGGAGTTCGTGCGCGACTGGGTCACGGCCGACGGCCGCGTCCGTGTCGAGGTGACGCCGAAGGGCGATCCCAACGACACCGAGGTGCTGCGGGGCTTCGCCCGCGCCATGCTGGCCGCCTATCCGGCCGCCACCGGCGCGCCGATCTCGATCCTCAAGTCCGGCGAGACCGTGGTGTCGGCCTTCGTGCATGCGGGCAGCTACGCGCTGCTGTCGATCACGCTGCTGCTGTGGATCGTGCTGCGGCGGTTCGGCGACGTGCTGCTCACCCTGGTGCCGCTGCTGCTCGCCGGCGTGCTGACGCTGGAGTTCTGCGTGCTGATCGGCATGCCGATGAACTTCGCCAACATCATCGCGCTGCCGCTGCTGCTCGGGGTCGGCGTCGCGTTCAAGATCTACTACATCATGGCGTGGCGGGCGGGGCAGACGGGGCTCCTGCAATCGAGCCTCACCCGCGCGGTGATCTGGAGCGCACTCACCACGGCGACCGCCTTCGGCAGCCTGTGGATGTCGAGCCACCCCGGCACCTCCAGCATGGGCGAGCTCTTGGCGCTCTCGCTCGTCACCACGATGTGCTTCGCGGTGCTGTTCCAGCCGGCCCTGATGGGGCCGCCGCGGGTGATCGAGAAGGAGGAGCCGGTGACGCCGGAGGAACCCGACGTGGCGACGGCACGGCCGGCCGACCGGGTGTCGGCCGACTGACCGGCTTCGATGCTCCCCTCGGCCGGAGGTGGAGAGACGAAACGCCAAAGCAAAATGCCCGCCTCGCGGCGGGCATTTTTCGTTCGGCTCGTCTGATGCAGCCGGCAACCCCGGCGCGGCAGCGAGACCGCCGGTTCAGCGCGGCGCGGCCGGCGCCGGAGCGCCCTGGCGGGCGGCGGCGCCACCGCGCGGCGTGGTCTGCGGCTGCTCGGCGACGACCGGCAGCCCGGTGGCATCGGCCACCGCCATGCACACGTCACGCACCGTATCGAACGGCTTCGTCGCCCCGACGCCCGGGGCCGAGGCAGCCGCCCCGGTGGTCGCGCCGGGCGTGGTCGCGCCGGGTGTGGCAGCCCCGCGGGCCGACGAGGCCGGCGGCTTCGCGGCCGCCGGCTTCTGGGCCGGCAGGCCGGCGGCCGTGCGGGTCCAGGTCTGGCCGCCGCACAGGAAGCCGAGCACGCAGCCCTGCACCTGGAGCTGGTCGGGGCTCGCGAGGCTGATATTGGCCGTGTAGGTCTTGCCGTTCTGGGCGTTGTAGATCTCGCCCTCCCAGCGGTTCGGATTGGTCGGCTGCATGCCGAGCAGGATGGGCATGCCCAGCGTCGGCCGCACCCGCTTGGCCGGATCGGGATTCTCCTTGTCGGTGCCGCCCGGCTCCTTCTCCCAGGAGATCAGGCCCCACAGCCGATTGGCGCAGGACTCGATGCGCACCCGCGCGACGCCGTCGGCGACGAGCCATTCGCCGGTGGGCTCCGCCGCGATGGCCGGCGCCGCCGGCATGGCCAGCAGCACCGCCGCGAGAGCGACCCATCCGCCGCGACCCGTACACGTCTTGTCGATCATGGTTCGCTCCAAACGATCGTGCCTGACATGGTCGGTTGAACGGGCTTTCAACACGCCAAAATCGTCGAAACAGGGGCAACAACCGCGATCGGACGCCAGGCGAAACGATCGGCACCGCCTCCCCGGCGTCGATGACGGCCGGCGAGGAGCGCCGGTATCCGCCGGGAATGCCGTCGGTATCAGCCGGCGAAACCGCCAGCCTCCAGGAACGCCCGCTCGGCCGCCGTGGTGTCGCGCCCCAGAATGACGTTGCGGTGAGGAAAACGCCCGAACCGCCGGATGATGTCGGCGTGAACCTCGGCGTGATGGAGGCCCTCGGCATCCCCGGCCGCCCGGCACAGGGTGACGCACAGCTCCTGATCGTCGATCGCCTCGGAGTGCATCCACGGCAGGTAGAAGAAGCGCCGCACCGGGTTGTCGTAGACGGCATCGAACTTGCGCGCCACCGCACGGCCCGCCACCGCGCGGGCGAGCGCATCGGTCGCGAAGGCCCGCGGGTCGCCGCGGAACATGTTGCGCGGGAACTGGTCGAGCAGCAGGACGAGCGCGAGCGCCCCCTCTGGGGTCTCCTCCCAGCCGTCGAGACGCCCGGCCGCCGCCGCCTCGTAGGCACCACCGAACCGCCCCCGGATCGCTTCGTCGATCCCCGTATCCTTGACGAACCAGCGCTCGGCACCGAGCGCCAGCCACCAGCCGACGATGTCGGCCGGCGTCGGCGGCCCGGCTTCCGGACGGTCGGGGGTGGTGCTCATGGCGGTTCCTATCGGTCGATGCCGCCGAACGGCACCAGAGGGTTGTCGATCAGGGCCGTGCGATCCGGACGGTCCGGACCGACCGCCGAGAGGAACGCCGCGAACAGCTCGCGCACCCGGGTCTCGGCGATGTCGCGCACGATCAGCACCAGGCGGGTGCGCCGGTCGTCGTCCGGCCAGGCGGGAAGCCGCGCGGGCGGATGGAAGACGTGCTGGACGCCGTGGATCACCAAGGGCGCGCCGGGCTCCTCGGCGAGCTTCACGACCCCCTTCAGGCGCAGAAGATCCGGCCCGTGCACCGAGCGCAGAAGCTCAAGGAACATGTCGAAGGCGGCGGCCGGCACCGCTGCGTCGGTGGCCAGCGTGAAGGCGCGGATGTGATCGTCGTGCCGGTCCACGTCGTGCCGGCTCGCGTGGCTCGCGCCGCCGTCATGGTCGTGGCCGTGGTGATGGTGGCCGCGGTGATGGTGGCCATCGTGCTGTCCGTGCCGATGACCGGAGGCCGCGTAGGACTCTTCGGCGAGCCAGCGGCGGACATCGAGGCTCTTGGTGGCCGGATCGTAGAGGCCGCAGCCGAGCAGCCGGTCCGCCGTCGCGGCAGCGGCGTCGATCTGCGGCGCCGCCGGGTTCAGCACGCTCAGCCGTTCCCGTAGATCGCTCAGGGCGGCGCGCCGCTCCGGCGTGTCGGCGAGGTCGGTCTTAGCCAGCACCAGCCGGTCGGCGACCGCCGCCTGCTTCACCGCCTCGGGGTGGGCGTCGAGGGTCGCGGCGCCGTTGACGGCGTCCACCACGGTCACCACGCCGTCGAGACGAAAGCGCATGACCAGATACGAATGCACCATGGCGGTGTGGAGAATGGGGGCCGGATCGGCGAGCCCGGTGGTCTCCACCACCACGCGGTCGAAGGTCAGGCGTCCGTTGTCGAGGTCGCGGAGCAGGCTTTCCAGCGCCGTGACGAGATCGCCCCGCACCGTGCAGCACAGGCAGCCGGTAGACAGCATGACGACGCCGTCGCGCACCGGCTCGACCAGCAGATGGTCGAGCCCGATCTCGCCGAACTCGTTGATCAGCACGGCCGCACCGGCGAGCGCCGGATCGCGCACCAGACGGTTGAGGAGCGTCGTCTTGCCGGCACCGAGAAAGCCGGTGAGCACCGTCAGCGGCAGCAGCGCGAGCGGCCGGCGGGCGCGCGAATCGAACGCCTCGCTCATTGCGTGCGCGGCGCCGGCTTGCTCCCGGCGTCCGGCTTGGGCTCCGGCTTGGCGGCCGTCGCGGTAGCCCGGGCGGCCGCCGGCTTGGGGGCGGTTTCGGCGGCGGGCTTGGCGGCGCCGGTGGCCGGCTTGGCCGCGCCTGCGACGGCAGGTTTCGGTGCGCCTGCGGCAGGCTTGGTTGCGCCTGCGGCGGGCTTGGCCCCCGCGGGCGCCGTGGCGGCCGGCTTCGCGGCTCCGCTCGCGCCCGCCGCTGGCGTCGTGCGCACCGCGGTCCCGGTCGGCTTGGCGGGCGGCTTGACAGACGGCTTGCCGGCACCCGCCGGCGTCACGCCGGTGACCGCCGGCTTGGCGGGACCCGCGGCGGCGGGCCGCCGCAGCGGCGCCGGCACGGCCCCCGCGGTCGGGCCGCGCGAGGGCAGCGCCACCAGGCCGGTCGGGGCCGGCTTCTTGGCCACGGAGGCCGAGGCCGGGTCGGTCTTGGCGGCAGCCGGAACGATGCGGGCCGGGCCGGTCGAGGCGAGCGCCGGCGCCACGTTGCGGGCCGCACCGACATACACCGGGATCGGCGGCGCGGCCGCGATGGTCTGTGCCACCAGGCTCGAGGCCTTGGTGCCGTTGCCCTTGGCGCCGTTGAAGAACAGCGCCTGCACGCTGCCCGGCTCGCCGGGGCCGGCCACCTCGAGGTCGTCGGCCTCCTCGGCGGCGGGCCGGCGGCGATGCTTGCCGCACATCTCCTCGCGCAGGTTGGGCGGCTCCGCCTCCACCGGCGCGAGCGCCTGCACGGTGCCGTAGGACGGCATCAGCCAGTTCATGCCGGTATTGTTGAAGGCGTTCTCGAACAGGAAGGCGGCCTTGGCGGCGCGCACCGCCGGCGAGCGCGCCCCGAACACCACCGCGATGAGACGTCGATTGTCGCGCGTCGCGCTCGCCACGACGTTGAAGCCGGAGGCGCAGATGAACCCGGTCTTCATGCCGTCGGCGCCGGGATAACGGACGATCAGCGAGTTGGTGTTGCGCATGACCCGCTTGCCGAGCCGGATCGCCGCGATGCCCCAGTAGCCTTCGTATTCGGGGAACTCGTGCAGCAGCGCCCGCGCCAGGATCGCCATGTCGCGCGCCGAGGTGACCTGGCCGTCGTCCGGCAGGCCGTTGGGATTGACCCAGGTCGACTGCGTCATGCCGAGACGGCGGGAGGCGGCGTTCATCTCCTCGGCGAAGCTCTCCACCGAGCCCGACACGCCTTCGGCCAGCACCACCGCGATGTCGTTGGCCGACTTGACCATCATCATCTTGAGGGCGTTGTCGACCGTCACCTGGGTGCCGGTGCCGAAGCCCATCTTGGTCGGCTGCTGGGCCACCGCATTGGGCGACACCGTGAAGACGGTATCGAGCCCGATCCGCCCCTCCTTGACGGCCCGGAGCGTCACATAGGCGGTCATCAACTTGGTGACCGACGCCGGATACCACGGATGGGTGGCGTTCTCCGCCTTGATGACCCGGCCGCTGTCGGCCTCGATCAGCAGCAGCGCCTCACCGGCGGCCCGCGCCTCGCCGGAGATCAGCGTCAGCACGAGGCCGACGGCGGCCGGCAGGGCGACGAGCGGGGAGCACACGCGCATCGGGTTCCAGCTCCGTTGGCAAGGATCGCGCCCGGACGCGGGTCACGGGCGAGGCTTCATGTAAGCCGATCCGGTCGGCAAAGGCAAAAGAGGGTCCAGGGGCCGCCCTCGGGCGCCCGGGCGCCGGGCCTCCAGCCAAGACCCAGGAAAGCGACCAAAGTGCGACAGCGACGGCGCGCCGGCCATGGGCTCCGGTCGATGCCCGCCCGCCTGGACACGCCCTGCGGCACCACCACGCACCAGACCAAAGACGGAGGTGAAATTCCCGCAGCGCAGCGCGTGAACTGACCTAGATCAAATTGACACCTCTCCGGATTTGGCACGCTTCTCTGATCGACCCGGCAGCGACGCGGGGATTTCCGCTGCACAGGGAAAGCAGGTTGCACATGACCAATATCCCGACCGAGCTGTTGCGCACCTTGCTCACGGTGGTCGACCTGCGCAGCTTCACCAAGGCGGCCCAGAAGCTCGGCGTCACCCAGCCCGCCGTCAGCGCCCAGATCAAGCGGTTGCAGTTCCTGCTGGGCTTCGACCTGCTCGACAAGAGCGCCCCCGGCGTGAGCCTGACCGAGAAGGGCGGCGCGGTGGTCAGCCAGGCCCGCCGGCTGCTGGCGATCAACGACCAGATCGTGTCGCTCGCTCGCGAGTCCGGGCACGGCCGGGTGCTGCGCCTCGGCCTGCCGGGCGACTTCGTCGGGCTGCCCCTGTGGCAGGCGCTCGCCCGCTTCCGGGCCCGCTGGCCCGAGGTGCGGCTCCACATGAAGACGTGTTGCAGCAGCACGCTCCTGCACGAGCTGGAGCAGGGCGATCTCGACGTCGTGGTGGCGATGACGAGCCCGCATCCGCACGACATGGCGAGCCATCACTGGCGCGAGGAGCTGGTGTGGGTGCGCGGCCCGATGGCGCCGCTCGACCTCGGCCAGCCGCTGCCGCTGATCAGCCGCGGCGAGGGCTGCATCTTCCACCGCCACATGGTGGCGGCCCTGGAGGCGGCCGGCCGCAGCTTCGAGATCGTGTTCACCGCCGGCCATGTCGACGAGCTCAGCCGGGCGGCGGCCGCCGGCCTCGGCTTCACGGCGCTGACCCGCTCGCTGGTCGATCCGGCCCTGATGTGCGGCGATGCCGGCCTGCCGAAGCTCGCCGAGGTCCTCTGCGGCATCTGCGTCGCCGCCGACACCGACCCGGCGGTGCGCGACGATCTGGTCGGCCTCCTGACCGAGACGCTGACGCCGCGCTCGGCCGGCAAGCCGCCGGTCGCCGAGCCGCGCCCCGCCCCGCGGGCCACCATGCAGTCGGTCGCCTGAGACACGGCGACCGTGCGGCGCAGGCGCCCGGCCACGCGCCAGACGTCGAGCTGTGTGCGGAGAGCTGCGTGCGAGCGGCCACTGCGCGCGAAAAGCGCCGTCCACCCGACGACCGATCAGCGCGGTAACCGATCAGCGCGGTGACCGATCAGCGCGGCAGGCGATCGGCCCGCGGCGGCAGGAAGGCCGGGTCGAACACGTCGGCGGGCCGCGGCTTGGTGCGGAACTCCTGGCCCAGCGCGAGCTGGTCGATCGACCGCGCCAGCCGCTCCATGTCGACGGCGCCGAAACCGTTCTCCCGCACCTCCGCCGTCACGATGTTGTCCCGAACCGCCATCCGCAGCCGCTCCAGCTCGCGAGCCGTCTGCTGGGGATCGATCCGCCGGGCGACCGCCTCGATGGCCCGGGCCGGGTCCGCCACCATGTCGCGCAAGCCCCGCAGCACGCCCCGCAGCACCGCCCGCACGGTATCGCCGCGCTCCGCCACCAGCCGCGGCCCGGCCACGATGGCCTGCCCATACAGCACCACCCCGTAATCGGCCATCGGCAGCACCACGATGTCGGCCGCCGGCACGCCGCGCGCGGCGAGATCGACCGCCGTGAAGGTGGTGGCGCTGATGGCATCGACCTGGCCGGAGGCGAGCATCGGCTCGCGCACCGGCAGCGCCACCGCGTCCACCCGCAGACGCGCCGGGTCCACCTCGTTCAGGCGGGCGAACAGCCGCAGATTGGCCAGTGATCCATCCGCCACCGAGGCGCCGATGCGCTTGCCGTCGAGGTCCTTCGGGGCCGCGATCTCGCGGCTGCGGCGGGCCAGCACCGCGAAGGGTGCCCGGTTGTAGATCACGAACACCGCCGGCATGGCGACGCCGGGATTCTGGTCGCGCCAGCGGATCAGGGCGTTGATGTCGACGAGCCCGAAATCGTAGGTGCCGGACGCCACCCGGCTGAGCACCTCCTGGGCGCCGGTGGCCGGATCGATGGTGACGTCCAGCCCCTCGGCCTTCAGGTAGCCGCGGTCGAGCGCCAGCAGGATCGGCACCGCCTGGCTGTCGACCCTCGTCTCGAGCGAGAACTTGAGGAACGGCTGGGCGGCGGCCGGCGCCGCGGCGGCCGCGACCAGCAGCACCGCGAGCACGGTGGCGATCCCGGCCGGGATGAGCCGGGCCACCGCCCCGCCGGGCGGACGAAGGGACCGCAGGAGCCCGCAGAGGATCATTGTTCTTGCCCTTGTTCGCCGGGCCCACTCCCGAACCCGCCGATCACCTCGCGGTCGGCCCACGATACCGCGACGGCATCGCGCCGCGGATCGACGGCCGTGCGAGAACCGCCGGTCCTATGTCGCAGCCGAACAGGGGGGCGTTCAAGCCGGAAAGTGCGGCCCTGGGACGATGACCGCCGACGAGCGTGCGGACGTGTCGCTCAGAGCCCGTTTGGGAACTCCGACGGGGCTGCGCCGGAGCCGATTTCGGCCGATCCGGCAGAAGCCGATCGAAGGGCGTACCAGGGAGTACGGTCGAGATCGGCGACGCACAGGGCGGCCGAAAGCGGCCCGGCCCCTGAACTCGGGCTCACCCGAGTTCAGCTCGTCATGCGACGCAAGTCGGGCAGGCCCGACTTGCGGGGGGTCGCGGTGCGAACGCCGGCCGCGGCGTCGAGAAGCTCGCCGATATCCCCGATATCGGCATCGCTTCTCTCCTGGCCTCCGGCTGTTCGCACCGCGACGCAACCTCCGTCCGAGTGTCCAAACGGGCTCTCAGAACACGCCGAGATGCTGGCCGAGATCGACCGCCCCGCCGGCGACCTCGGCGGCCGGCGCCGCCACCGCCACCCGGCCGGTGTTGAGGATGACGATATCGTCGGCGATCTCGAAGACGAGCTGCGGGTTCTGCTCGACCAGCACGATCGACAGGCCGCTCGCCTTGAGCTTGCGGATGGTGGCCATCACGTCGGCGACGATCTGCGGGGCGAGCCCCTCGGACGGCTCGTCCATCAGCAGCACCCGCGGGTTCGACATCAGGGCGCGGCCGATCGCCAGCATCTGCTGCTCGCCGCCCGACAGATAGGCTGCCATCTGGGCCTTGCGCTCCTCCAGCCGCGGGAACATGGCGTAGACGGTGTCGAGCGTCCACGCCGCGGCGCCGCCATTCACCGGCCTGCGAGCGGCGACCATCAGGTTCTCGCGCACCGTCAGGCTGCGGAACACGCGCCGGCCCTGGGGCACCAGCGCCACCCCGCGCAGCGCGATCTGCTCGGGCCGTAGCCGCGCCACCTCCTCGCCGAACACGAGAACACCGCCGCGGCGCGGCGGCAGCAGCCCGACCGTGACGTTCATGCAGGTAGTCTTGCCGGCGCCGTTGCGACCGAGCAGGCCGAGCAGCCGCCCCTGGCCGAGCCGGAGCGTCACCCCCTGGAGGACATGGCTGTCGCCGTAATAAGCGTCCACGTCGCTGAGCTCGAGCGCGCTAGTGGCCAAGATAGACCTCTCTGGTGCGCGGATCGGCCACTACCTCGGCGCGCGTGCCTTCGACGATCACCTGGCCGAAATGCAGCAGCGTGATCTTGTCCGCGAAGGCGAGCGCCACGTCCATGTTGTGCTCGATCATCACCACGGTGACGTCGCGCGGGATCGACAGCAGCAGCCGGTTGACGTCCTGCCGCTCGTCGATCGACAGGCCCGCGAACGGCTCGTCGAGCAGCAGCACGCGCGGGTTCTGGGCGAGCGCCATGGCGATCTCGACCCGCCGCCGCTCGCCATAGGAGGTCTCGGCGAGCGGCCGGTGGGCGAGATGGCGAAGCCCGACGCGGGCCAGCGCGGCATCCGCCTGCTCGGCCAGATCGTGCTGGCGGGCGAGATCGATCAGCGGGTTCCAGCGCCGCCGCGACAGGCCGAGCAGCGCCAGCACGACGTTGTGGCGCAGGGTGTCGCGCCCGAACAGGGTGATGATCTGGTAGGTGCGGGCCATGCCGAGATGGGCGCGGGCCCGCACCGGCTTGCGGGTGATGTCGGTGTCGAACAGCGCGATGGTGCCGGCGTCGGGAGCGATCTCGCCGGTGATGAGGTTGAACAGGGTGGTCTTGCCGGCCCCGTTGGGGCCGATGATCAGGCGCCGCTCGCCGGCCGCCACCGCGAGATCGACCCGGCGCGTCACCCGCAGCCCGTCGAACGCCTTCTCCAGGCCCTCGACCCGCAGCGCGATCATGGGCCGCCCTCCCCGGCCGCGGCGGGTGGCGTGGCGGCGGCCACGCCCGACTTGCCCCGCCGCAGGCGGTGACGCGCCCACGCCCACAGCCGCGCCGAGCCCGGGACCAAGCCCTCCGGCATGAAGCTGACGATCAGGATGAAGATGATGCCGAGCACCATGTTCCAGCGGACGATGTAGGCGCTGACCACGTTCTTCATGATCACCACCAGGGCGGCGCCGACCACCGGGCCGAGCAGCGTGGCGGTGCCACCCGAGATCACCATCAGCAGCGCCTCGGCCGAGGTCGTCAATGCCACGATCTGCGGGCTGATGAACTGGTTGTAGTAGAGGAACAGCAGCCCGGCGACACCCGACCAGAAGCCCGACAGCAAGAACGCCCAGAAGCGGATCGTCCACACGTCGTAGCCGAGCGCCGCCATCCGGCGCTCCTGGTCGCGGGTGCCGCGCAGGCTGGCGCCGAACGGCGAGCGCACCACCACCCTCATGCTGGCCAGGCAGGCGAGGAACACCACCAGGCAGAGATAGTAGAAGCCATCCGCCCCGGCGAGGCTCAGCCCGAACGGCGCCGGCCGCGCGGCGACATTGATGCCGTTGTCGCCGTTGGTCAGGCTCGCCCAGCGATAGGCGACGCCCCACAGGATCTGCCCGATGGCGAGCGTGATCATCAGGAAGCCGATGCCGGTCGCCCGCAGCGACAGCACCGCATAGATCGCCGCCGTCAGCACCGTCACGGCGAGCGCCACCGTATCGGCCACCAGATGGCCATGGCCACGGGCGAGCAGCAGGGCCGCCGTGTAGCCCGCCACGGCGAACAGGCCGGCATGGCCGAGCGAGACGAGGCCGCCATAGCCGACCAGCACGTTGAGCGCGAGGGCGAACACCGCAAAGAACAGGATCTGGCTGGCGACGTTGATGTAGTAGGGATTGCCCACCCAGGCCGGCAGCGTGACGAGCAGCAGCAGCGCCACCACGATGGCGATCACCCGCGGGGTCGACACCTCCATCACGGCCCTCATGCGCCGACCTTGCCGAACAGGCCCTGCGGCCGCAGCACCAGCACCAGCAGCATGGGAAGGAACAGGATCACATAGGCGAGGTCCGGCACCATCGCCTGTCCGAAATTATAGAGGAAGCCGATCAGGAAGCTGCCGACCAGCGCGCCCAGCAGGCTGCCGGTGCCGCCCAGGATGACGACGATCAGGGCGAGCGGCAGCATCTCGAAATCGAGGCCCGGATAGACCGAGAGATAGGGCGCTCCCATCACGCCCGCGAAGGCGGCGAGCGCCGCCCCGAGCGCGAACACCAGGGTGAAGAGTTGCGACACCTTGATGCCGACCACGCGGGCGATCGGCGGATCGTCGACGCCGGCCCGGATCATGGCGCCGAGCCGCGTCCAGTCGACCATCACCCACAGGGCGATCGCCACCACCACGGCGACCGCCAGGATCACCAGCCGGTAGAGCGGAAAGAACAGCCCGGCGACCTGCACGGCGCCTTGCAACTGGGCCGGCGTGGCCGGCTGCCAGGGGTCGCCGGTCCACACCATCAGGCAGACGTCGCCGATGATGAAGGCGAAGCCGAGGGTGAGCAGCACCTGAGGCAGCACCTGGCCTTCCAGGCGGCGCAACAGAAAGCGCTCGATCAGGCCGCCGACGAGCCCGGTGAGCAGGCCGGCGCCGAGCGCGGCGAGCCAGAAGTTGACGCCGCGATCCAGGAAGGTGACGCCGAGATAGGCCCCCAGCATGAAGAACGAGCCGTGCATGAGGTTGGGGATGCGCATCAGCCCGAAGATCAGCGAGAAGCCCGCCGACAGAAGGAACAGGAGCCCGCCCAGCGCGACGCTGTTCACCGCGAGCGTCAACCAGAGACTCATGACGAACTCCGAGCAACCTCGACGGTGATGGTCATGCGCAAGTCGATGCTGTCGCCTCTGCCCGCACGCGGGGCGAGAGGTCGGGCCGCGCGCGACGGCCCCTCACCCCACCCCTCTCCTCGCAGGCGGGGAGAGGAAGCGCCGACGTCGTGCCCGAGGACGGCTCGGTGCGACGCGGCCGCCGCCCCGCCCGCTTCACTCCAGGTTCCTCACGCCAAGTTCTTCACTCCAAGTTCTTGGCCGGCGGGTAGTCGCGCGCGTACACCGGATTGGCCAGGAACGCCTTGTCGCCATACGTCCAGAACTGGCTGACGTCCGAGTAGGTCTTGATGATGGTGTTGACGAGCTGGCCGCCCTTGCGCTCGCAGCGGCGGATCTGCACGTCGCCCACCACGTTGCCGTATGCATCGAACTTCACCGGCCCGCGCGGCGTCTCGGTGAGGGAGACCCCGCGCAGCGCCTCGTTCAACGCCTTCTTGTCGTCGGCCTTGCCGCCGGTCTTGGCGAGCGCCGCCTCGACCACCTGGCCGGCGACGTACATGCCGGCCGAGTATCCGCCCGGGATGACGTTGTAGTCCTTGGCCATGTCGGCGACGAACTGCTTGTTGACCGGGTTGTCGAGGGAGGCGGAGTACCAGGCCGCGGAGACCACCCCGACCGCCTCGTCGCCGAGGCTCTTGAGCAGGGCGTCGTCCATGGCGGTCCAGCCGGCCAGCAGCGGAATCCGCTTCATGCCCAGATCCGCGTAGGCGCGCATGAACTTGACCGGGTTCGAGCCGGCGAAGCCGTTGACCACGCAGTCGACATTGCCGAACTGCGCGATGTAGGGCGTGTAGTCGGGGGTAATCATCGGCGGCCACAGCTTCTTGACCACCTTGCCGCCCTCTTCCTCGAAGACGCGCTGGAAGCCCGACATCTGCTCGTAGCCGAAGGCGAAGTCCTCCGAGATGGTGGCGGCGCGCTTGTACTTCAGCTCCTTGGCGGCGTAGTCGCCGAGCGCATGGCAGCATTGAGCCGAGCTGGCCGAGCCGCGCATCACCCACGGATTGGCCAGCCGCTGGGTGATGTCCTCGGCGCCCGCCAGGCTCATCACCGGCGTCCCCTGCTGGCGGATGTAGTCGTTGATGGCCAGCATCTCGAAGGCGGCGAGCGGGCCGAGCACGACGTCGACGCGGTCGCGCTCGATCAGCTCGGATGCCTTGGTCTTGGCGCCGGCCGGGTTGCCGCCGGTATCGGCCGAGATCAGCTCGACCTTGCGGCCCGCGAAGGTGTTGTTCCGCTGCTTGAGCAGGGTGACGATGCCCTGCTCCATCTGGATGCCGCCCTGGGCGAGCGGGCCGGTCTTGACGGTGAGAAGGCCGATCTTGAACGGGGCGTTCTGGGCGATCGCTGGCATTCCGAAGGCGGCCGCGGCGGCGCCGGCGGCGGTGCCGGCCACGAAGGCACGGCGAGACGGTCTCGGCATGGCGTTTCGTTCCTTCTCTTGTTATTGCGGCAGGAACTCAGTCTCCCGTCGTCCTTTTTAGAGAGGCGCAATGGTGCGTTCAAGCGGAGTCAACCGGCGCGAGCGACGCGGACGCGACATCGGCGCCACGTCTCGACGTCGCCCCTCCATCATGGAGGGCTCACGGCCAGATTGCAAAGAGAAGCCGGCTGCCGCGACGCTGACGTGGCGCCGCCGCGACGGCGCCCCGTCGCAGGGTCTGTATGCTTTGCCTGCAAAGTGTGCGGGGGGCAGCCGCCGATGACGGCGGGACTCGCGCTCGCGCTCGCCGCGATGGTCTGCTTCGGGCTCGGCGACTGGACCTACCGGCGGGCCGCCCGCGCCGGGGTGCGGCCGCATCACTTCCTGGTCGGCCAGGCCTGTCTGTTCTGCCCGACCGTCCTCGCCTATGCGGCGGCGACCGGGCACCTGACGGTCGGCGGCCCCGCCCTGTGGGGCAATCTCGCCGGCCTCGTGCTGTTTCTCTCCTTCTTCCTGTTCGCCCGCAGCCTGCGCGGCGGGCCGGTCAGTGTCTACGGGCCGATCTTCCGGCTCGCCTTCGTGGTCACGGTGGTGCTCGCCGTCGTGGTGCTGGACGAGCCGTTCGGGATGGCGCGGGCGGCAGGCCTGACGGCGGCTCTCGTCGCCGTCTGGCTGCTGCTCGGCGGCGGGCGATCGACCTCCTCGTCTGCGACCATTGGCCGCTCGCTCGTCGACGTGACGCTCGCCACCGTGCTCGCGGGTGCCGGCTACTTCTGCCACAAGCTGGGACTGATCGGCGGTGCCGCGCCGGCCACCATGGTGGCCGCGCAGGCCATGGTGTTCGCCAGCCTCGCGGTCGTCACCACCGCGACCCTGGAGGGAACACTGCGGGTACCGTCCTCGACATGGCGGCATTCGCTGCCGGCCGCCGTGGTGCTCGCCGCTGCATTCCTCCTGTTCGTCCATGCGCTGGAGATCGGCCAGGCGAGCGTCGTGGTGCCGGTCGCCCAGATGGGCTTCGTGCCCGCCGCGCTGCTCGGTATCATGATCGGGGGCGAGCCGGTGACGCTGCGCAAGGCGGCCGGCCTCATCACCGCCGTGGCGGCGCTGGCGCTGCTCGCGTGGTCGTGACGGGGGATGGCGACAGCGGTTTTTCGGGTACACTGATGGGCCGCCGGCCGGCGGCACCGACATGAGCGAGGCCCCCGTGAACCCGAGATCAGCGGCCCCCCGGACCGGAGATGATCCGACGTCGCCGATGATCGAACTCCGGACGGATCGTGGTCATGGCGTCGATCCGCAGTGAGGCGCGCGCCGCCGGCCCGATCCGCGAGCCCGGCGCCAACCAGCCCGGCACCAACGAGCCCGGCGCGAAGACGTTGGCCGAGGCGGTGTTCCGCAAGCTTCGTCAGGACATTCTGAAGTGCCGGTTCCGGCCCGGCGAGAAGCTGCTGCTCGAGTCGCTGCGCGAGATCTACGGCACCGGGCTCGCGCCCCTGCGCGAGGCACTGTCGCGTCTCAGCTCCACCGGGCTCGTCATCGCCGAGGGCCAGCGCGGCTTTCGGGTCGCACCGATGTCGACCGACGATCTGGTCGACCTCGTCAAGGCGCGGGTGTGGGTCGAAGCACAGGCGCTGTCGGCCGCCATCGCGCGCGGCGACCGCACCTGGCAGGCCGAGATCGTCGCCGCTGCGCAGCGGCTCGGCGTCGGCACCGGCGAGGCGGCCAATCGCGTCACCTATCTGGACGACGATTGGGTGAAGCGGCACAGCCGGTTTCATGCCGCCCTGGTGGCGGCGGCCGGCTCGCGTTATCTGCTCGAGTTCCGCGCCGCCCTGTTCGAGATGACCGATCGCTACTTCCGGCTCGCCGTCATCTACAAGCCGAACAGCCGCGACATCGACGCCGAGCACCGGGCCATCATGGAGGCGGTGCTGGACCGCGACGCCGTCGCCGCCATCCGCCTCACGGAAGACCATCTGATGGAGACGATCCGCACCCTGCTGGTGCAGGACCCGGCCACGCGCGCGGATGCCGATGGCCGGATCGCGCGGCTCCGCCGCGAGATCGAGGAGGCCATGCCGGCGATCGTGCCGGCGCAGGTCGTGCCGGCGCAGGTCGGGCCGGCGCAGGTCGGACCATCGCCGGTCGGGCCGGACGGCGATCGCGCGTCGCGCGGCAGGTCCGTCGCGCGCAAGCCGGCAGGCCGCAAATCCGTCGACAGCAAATCCGTCGACAGCAAATCAGCCGACAACAAGTCGGCCGAAGGCACGTCCGCGACGAGCCAGCCCACCGCGCGCCGCGGCTCGCCGCCGCTGCCGCGCGCCTGAGACCAGATCCGGTTGATCCACTCGGTGGTCATTCCGGAAGCCGCGAAGCGGCTGTCCGGAATCCAGCCGAGAGTCAAAAGTCTGCCGCGGGATGACGTGTTTGGCTGGGTTCCGGGCTCGCCGCTTCGCGGCGCGCCCGAACGACGGCGAACCGATCACCCGGAAACAGGATGAGCGGGCGGACGAGCCACGGCCCATCGCGCGCCTGACGGCCCGCGGCCTCGTCCCGTCGCTCCCGGCCGGACGGTCCGCGGCGCAAGCGCCGATCACGGCGCGATGCAAACCAGAACAATCTTGCCCGACGGGCCGCGGCGCGGCGGCGTGTAGATGACGCTGCGCTCGTCTTCGTAGGAGAAGGTGCCGGCGGGGTTGATCGCGAAGGCGTTGACCAGCCGCTCGTTGGGCTCGCAGGCCGCCGAGCAGGCGTTCTGCTGGCAGCTGAACTCGGCGAAGCGCAACCCGATGCCGCGGCCCGGAGCCCCCGGCGGGCCGGGCGGCCCGGCGGGGCCGGCCGGACCAGGCGGACCGGGGTCACCCTTGTCGCCCTTCTGGACCGGCTGTTCGAGCAGCCCGCATCCCCCCACCATCAGCAGCAGCGCCAAGGCCCCGGCCACTCGTGCTCGCATCGAACGGAACTCCGTCGTGCCGACATCGAAGCGTCGAAAGCTTCGATCGATCACTCCAACCCATATCCCGCCGTCCTGCGACGAGGGTTCCTCGGTAGCAGAAGAACGAGCCGCACGAAAGTCTTACCACCCCTGCCAAGCCACCGCCGCGGCGAGAGCCCGGGATTGCCCGGCGAATCGGCCCCCCTATAATCGGCCGCCCCGACGCCCGCCTCGCCACCCCGAGCCCCCGCCCCCATGCCCGAACCGACCGACGTCCCCGTCGCGCTCACCGTCAACGGCACCACCGTCCGCCTCGTCACCGATCCGGCCCGCCCGCTCCTGTCGGTCCTGCGCGAGCAGCTCGGCCTCACCGGAACCCGATTCGGCTGCGGGCTGGAGCAGTGCGGCGCCTGCGTGGTGCTGATCGACGGCACGCCCTCGTATTCGTGCACCCGCGAGATCGGCACCCTGGCGGGCCGCTCGGTCGTCACCGTCGAAGGGCTCGGGCGCGACGGGGCGCTGCATCCGCTCCAGCAAGCGCTGCTCGACGAGCAGGCCGGCCAATGCGGCTACTGCTT
Organism: Rhodoplanes sp. P11; assembly: GCF_964266735.1. Taxonomy (NCBI): domain Bacteria; kingdom Pseudomonadati; phylum Pseudomonadota; class Alphaproteobacteria; order Hyphomicrobiales; family Nitrobacteraceae; genus Rhodoplanes; species Rhodoplanes sp. P11. The sequence continues at coordinate 715,777 of NZ_CAXWGY010000001.1, read as the reverse complement.
GTCGGGGATCACCATCGCGGGCGTCGCCCTGCTGGCCCGCACCACCCGCCCGAGCCGCGACGAGATCGTCGCGGCGCTCGACCGCCATCTCTGCCGCTGCGGCGTCCACAACCGCGTGGTCCGCGCCGTCCAGCGGGCCGGCGCCGTGCTGGAGCCGCCCACCGTCCGGACAGGGGACGGCGCATGATCCCCAACACGCTGCCGCAAGGGCTGATCGACAATCCGCGGCTGTCCGACTGGGTCGGCTTCGAGCCGGAGCGCCGGGTCCGCATCTCCACCGGCAAGGTGGAGATCGGCCAGGGCATTCTCACCGCGCTCGTGCAGATCGCCGCCGAGGAGCTGGAGGTGACGCCGGAGCGGCTGCACGCGGTGTCGGGCGAGACCGCGGCGGGCCCGAACGAGGGCGTCACCGCCGGCAGCACCTCGGTGGCGATGTCGGGGGCGGCGCTGCGACTCGCCTGCGCCGAGGTGCGCGGCCTGCTGCTCGCCCGCGCGGCGGAGCGCCTCGGCGTCGCGGCGGAGGGCCTTGTCGTCGACGACGGCCGCGTGCTGCACGACGGCCGCGACACCGGGCAGGACTACTGGACACTCGCCGCCGAGATGGACCTCGCCCGCCCGGCGACCGGCAGCGTGCCGACGCGCTCGCCGTCCCGCTATCGCGTGGTCGGGACGAGCCTGCCGCGCGTCGACCTGCCCGACAAGATCGCCGGCCGCGGCTTCATCCACGATCTCGCACCGCCCGACCTGCTGCACGCTCGCGTGCTGCACCGGCCGTGGCGAGACGCGCGGCTGGTCTCGCTCGACTTGGCGGCGGTGCGCCGCGCCGCCCGCGGGCCGATCGACATTCTGCGCGAAGGCGACTTCGTCGCCGTCACGGCGGCCCGTGAGGACATCGTCGGTCGCGCCGCGCTGGCGGCGCGCGCAGCGGCCGTGTGGGACGGCGGCACGCCCGTCCCGGCCGACATCGGCACCCCCGAATGGCTGGCGGCCCAGCCGGCGCGCGTGCGCAGCGTCGACACCGGGGATGCGCCGGACGAGGCCGGCCGGACGAGCGGTCGCGTGGTCGAGGCGACCTACTGGCGCCCGTTCCAGACCTACGGCTCGATCGGGCCGTCCTGTGGGCTCGCGCGCCTCGCCGAGGGCCGGCTCACCGTGTGGTCGCACACCCAGAACCCCTACGCGCTGCGCGACGAGCTGACCCGCTGCCTCGGCCTCGCCGTCGACGCCGTCACGGTGCTGCACCGGCAGGCGGCCGGCTGCTACGGCCACAACACCGCCGACGACGCCGCCTTCGACGCGGCCTATCTGGCGATGCGCCATCCCGGCCGCACCGTGCGGGTGCTGTTCACCCGCGAGGACGAGTTCCTGGCTGCGCCCGTCGGCCCCGCCATGCTGGTGCGGATGCGGGCCGTGCTCGGCCACGACGGGCGGCCGGCGGCGTGGACCATCGATCTCACCAGCCCGGTGCACAGCAGCCGTCCGGGGACGTACGGCTATCACGGCTTCCGCAGCCGCGAGGCGCTGCCCGATCCGCCCCCGCAGCCGGCGGAGCGCAACGACCGTCCCGACGCGGTCGGCGGCGGCAGCCGCAACGCGACGCCGCTCTACGACCTGCCGTTTCACCGGCTGATCCACCGCACCGTCGATCCGTTCCCGGTGCGCACCTCGTCGCTGCGCGGCCTGGGCGCCTTCGCCAACGTGTTCGCGATCGAGTCCTTCGTCGACGAGCTGGCCGACGCCGCCGGGGTGGACGCGGTCGCCTACCGGCTGTCGCTGCTGTCCGACCGCCGGGCGCGCGCCGTGATCGAGGCGGTCGCCGCGATGTGCGGCTGGCCGGGCGACGCGCCCAGGGGCGAGGGCCGCGGCCTCGGCATCGGCTTCTCGCGCTACAAGAACCGCGCCGCCTACATGGCGGTCGCCGCCGCCGTCGAGGTGGACGAGACGGTGCGGCTGACTCATGTCTGGGGCGCCGCCGACTGCGGCCTGGTCGTCAACCCGGACGGCGCCGTCAACCAGCTCGAAGGTGGCATCGTGCAGGCGGCGAGCTGGACGTTGAAGGAGGAACTGCGCTTCGCCGACGGTCGCGTCGCCACGGCGAGCTTCGACGACTACCCGATCCTGCGCTTCTCCGAGATCCCGGAGATCTCCGTGCGCCTCGTCGGCGATCCCGGCGATCCGCCGCTCGGCGTCGGCGAGGCCGCCATGGGGCCGACCGCGGCGGCGATCGGCAACGCGGTGGCGCGCGCCCTCGGCACCCGCATCCGCAGCCTGCCGCTGAGCCGCGATCGCATCATGGCGGCGCTGCTGGCGTGAGACGGCGCCAGCCACAGGCGCGATCGCGGATGCGTTTACGCTGCTTTGCGGTTGCCGACGCGGGCGGCCGCGAGGGGGGCGCCGCTCGCTTGGGTGCCGGCTAGTGACGTGCTAGCCTGCCGCTCCGCTGTCGTCACCCCCGACGATCGGCCTCCAGCGGACTGATCCATGAAGCTCGCCACCTATATCGGCCTCCACAAGCGCCCGCGTCTCGGCGTCGTCGATCTCGAGCAGCGCGCCGTGCTCGACCTCGCGGCTGCGGCCGAAGCCGTCCACAGGCGACCCGACCCGAGCTTTTCCGACATGCTGGCGTTGATCGACTCCGCCGGGCCCGGGCTCGCGCGCGTCGACGAGCTGGTGCGCGAGTGGCCGAGCGAAGCGGTCGACGATCTCGACGGCGTCACGCTGCTGGCGCCGATCCCGATCCCGCGCCAGCTTCGCGACGCCATGGCGTTCGAGGAGCATGTCCGCAACAGCCGCAAGCAGGTGGAGCAGCGCACCGGCCGTCCACAGAAAATTCCGGAGGTCTGGTACGACCGTCCCGTCTACTACAAGTGCAACCGCTTCAACGTCGTCGGTCACGAGGCCGATGTGGTGTGGCCGTCCTTCTCCGAATGGATGGACTACGAGCTGGAGCTCGCCTGCGTGATCGGCCGGACCGGCCGGGACATCACGGCCGCGAACGCGCCCGCCCATGTGTTCGGCTTCACCATCTACAACGACTTCAGCGCCCGCGACGTGCAGTTCGAGGAGATGCGGGCCGGCCTCGGCCCGGCCAAGGGCAAGGACTTCGACACCGGCAACGTGTTCGGCCCGTGGATCGTGACACCCGACGAACTCGGCGATCCGCACGCGCTGGCCATGGAGGTCCGCGTCGACGGCGAGCGCTGGGGCGGCGGCCATTCGAGCGCCATGCACTGGACGTTCTGGGATCTCATCGCCCATGTGTCGCGCGGCGAGACACTCTATGCGGGGGAGATCATCGGCTCCGGCACGGTCGGCACCGGCTCGGCCCACGAGCTCGGGCGCACGCTGTCGCCCGGCACCGTGATCGAGCTGGAGATCGAGAAGATCGGCGTGCTGCGCAACCGGCTGATCAAGCCGTGACCCCGTGAGCCAGCCGCCGCCGACCGGAGAGCCGCAGCCGCGGCGCACACCGGCGTCCGTCGCCGAGGTGTTCGCCGTGTTCCTCCGTCTCGGCCTCACCTCGTTCGGCGGCCCCATCGCGCATCTGGGTTATTTCCGCGACACCTTCGTGGTGCGTCGCCGCTGGCTCGACGATCGCGCCTATGCGGATCTGGTGGCGCTGTGCCAGTTCCTGCCCGGCCCGGCCTCGAGCCAGGTCGGCATCGCCATCGGCCTGTCGCAGGCCGGCTTCGCGGGCGCGCTCGCCGCCTGGGCCGGCTTCACGCTGCCGTCGGCCATCGCGCTCGTCCTGTTCGCCTACGGGGTGCGGGCGCTCGGCGACATCGCCGCCGCCGGCTGGCTGCATGGGCTGAAGATCGCCGCCGTCGCGGTGGTGGCACAGGCGGTGCTCGGCATGCTGCGGACGCTGGCGCCCGATCGCGCCCGCGCCACCCTGGCGGTGGCCGCCGCCGCGCTGGTGCTGGCACTGCCCGGCAGCTTCGCGCAGATCGGCGCCATCGTGCTCGGCGGCCTCGCCGGGCTGCTGCTGCCACGCGACACGACGGCGGCCGAGCCGTCGGCCCTACGGGTGCCGGTCGGACGCGGCGCCGGCCTCCTGTCGCTCGCGCTGTTCGCGGTCCTGCTGGTGGCGTTGCCGCTCGTCGCCGCCGCCACGGGCGATCACACGCTGGCGCTGGTGGAAGCGTTCTATCGCGCCGGTGCGCTGGTGTTCGGCGGCGGCCATGTGGTGCTGCCGCTCCTCCAGGCCGCCGTGGTGCCGCCCGGTTGGGTGTCGACCGATGCGTTCCTGGCCGGTTACGGCGCCGCCCAGGCGGTGCCGGGGCCGCTGTTCACCTTCGCGGCCTATCTGGGCGCTGCGGCGACGCCTTCCCCCAACGGCTGGACGGGCGCCCTCGTCTGCCTCGTCGCCATCTTCCTGCCGTCGTTCCTGCTGGTGGTGGGAGCGCTGCCGTTCTGGCAGGCGCTGCGCGCCCGCGCCGACGCGCAGGCGGTGCTGCGCGGCGTGAACGCCGCGGTGGTCGGGCTGTTGCTGGCGGCGCTCTACGATCCGGTATGGACCTCGGCGATCGGCCACGGCCTCGACGTCGCCCTCGCCGCCGTCGCCTTCCTGCTGCTGGTCGCCTGGCAGACGCCGCCCTGGCTGGTGGTGCTGCTCTGCGCCGCCGCCGGCGCCCTGCTGCCGGCGGGCTGAGCGCCGCGGCGACACGCACTCCTCGCCATACTCGACCACAAGTTGTCGAGCCCGGACAGCCGTGGCACCATGATGCCGCGCCGCGGCCCGCCTCGCAGCGGCGCTTTCCGGAGGCGACCATGGCGAATGCGACCGACCTCGTCACCGAGCTGCCCTTCGTCCCGTTCAAGCAGCGCAACGCGGCCATCGACTCGCTGTTCTACGACACCAAGGCCCTGACGCCGGAGGAACTCGGCCGGCTGTCGCCGCTGATCGATCACGAGGGCAGCATCGTGGTGGTGCCGCCCGCCGCGAGCGGCCGCCCGATCCGCCGCTACCGCACCGCGCTACGCTTCATGAACCGCGAAGGCGGCACCGTGCGGGCCTTCGTGCTCGCCGGGGTCGGCAGCTCGGTGGTCGGCACCGCGGCGCTGGCCCGCAACGTCGCCGACGCGATCGGCGCCGACGCGGCCGGAGTCGTCACCGGCTATGGCGTGAGCGACCTCGTCACCGAAGCGCTCGGCGGCTGGTTCGTGTTCGGCGCGGCCGATCGCCTGCGGTTGCAGTGGGAGGCGCTGGTGCGCCGTGCCACCACGCCGCTCTCCGAGGCGGCGCCGACCGCCGAAGCCGATGCAAGCGCCGACGTGGCGCCCGCCCCCGCCAGGCCGGATGCCGCCGGCCGCCTCGCCACGGGCGAGCCGTCGTTCCTGCCGCGGCCGGCGCGGCCGTGGGAGCTGCCCGGCGCTGCCGACATCGACACCCTGCTGGATCTCCTGATCGCGGCGCCACCCGGGCTCGACCTGCTGGTCGGCCACAGCAAGGGCAACCTGATGATCGAGACGGTGCTGCGCACCTTCGTGGACCAGCTCGACGGCGATCCGCATCCGCTGTTCGAGCGGCTGCGCATCGTCACCCTCGGGGCCGTGGTCGGGATGCCATCCGAGTTCCCACACGTTCACCAGCTCATCGGCGAGCTCGACTGGTTCGGCGGCATGAACTCGTCGCTCCAGCTCCCGCACCGGACAGTGCCGAACGCCTGGCACCATCTCAACCGCAGCTTGCCGTATCATCTCGATGTCGGCGCGGCGCTGCGCGACATCGGTGTGGCGCCCGACTCTTGAGAGCGGCGCGATTCGGCGGTGCCCCGCGGCATCGTCGAAGCGTCATGTCTCCCGCATTGACCGAACCGCCTGCGTCTTGCAGCATGCCGACGCATGACCACGGGGATGACGGCAGGGGGAGACGACGCGGCCGGAGATGGTCCCCAGCACGGCCGGCGTCGAGCGGAGACGTGCCGGGCCGATACTGCTCGCCGTCGTGATGGTCGGTTTGCGCCGGAGCGAGCAGCAGAGCCGCAACGGTCGGTGGCGCGCCGCCCCATCCGGATGGACAGTCGCCGGACAGCGGCCACGACGACAGCGGCCACGGCGACAGCGGCCACGATGGTGACGAGGTGATTCCGATGATGTCCGGAGACTGCCGCCGGGTCGAGCGCCCGCGTCGGATGACGATGCTCTTGCTCGTGCTCGCCCTCGGCCTCGCCATGACGGCAGGCGGCGGCGTGCCGGCCGTGCAGGCGCAGAGCGCCACCCTCGTCAACGTCTCCTACGATCCGACCCGCGAGCTCTATCGCGCCATCAACGACGCCTTCGCCAAGGAGTGGCGGGCCCGCACCGGGCAGAGCGTCACGGTGCGCACCTCGCACGGCGGCTCCGGCCGCCAAGCGCGTGCCGTGATCGACGGGCTCGACGCCGATGTGGTGACGCTGGCGCTCGCCGGCGACATCGATGCCATCGCGCGCGAATCGCGGAAGCTGCCGGCCGGCTGGCAGGCGCGCCTGCCGAGCAACTCGTCACCCTACACCTCGACGATCGCGTTCCTGGTCCGCAAGGGCAACCCGAAGGGCATCAGGAACTGGGACGATCTCGCCCGGCCCGGCATCGCGGTGATCACACCGAACCCGAAGACCTCCGGCGGCGCGCGCTGGAACTATCTCGCGGCCTGGGCCTTCGAGCTGGACCGCAGCGGCGGCGACGCCGGCAAGGCCGAGGCGCTGGTCGGCGCCATCTTCCGCAACGTGCCGGTGCTCGACACCGGCGCCCGCGGCGCCACCACCACCTTCGTGCAGCGTGGCATCGGCGACGTGCTGATCACCTGGGAGAACGAGGCGTTCCTGGCCGAGAAGGAGTTCGGCGCCGGCGCCTTCGACATCGTCTATCCGTCGCTGTCGATCGTCACCGAGCCGCCGGTCGCGCTGGTCGATCAGGTGGTGGACAAGCGCGGCACCCGCGCGGTCGCCGAGGCGTATCTCCAGTTCCTCTACGCTCCCGTCGCGCAGCGCCTCATGGCGGCGCACTTCTATCGTCCGGCGCGGCCCGAGCATGCCGATCCCGCCGATCTCGCCCGCTTCGGATCGCCGCGCCTCGTCACCATCGATCAGGTGTTCGGGGGCTGGGCCAAGGCGCAGGCCGAGCACTTCGCCGACGGCGGCGTGTTCGATCGCATCTACCAGCCTGGCGCGCCGCAGGGCGCGCGGGGCGCGCCGCATGGGTCGCCAGCAGCGCGGCCGGGCGCGGCCACCCGATGAGCGACGCCGCGACCGCGCCGCGCGGGCCGGCCTGGCCGGGAGGCGTCCGCTTCCGCCGGCCGAGCGCCCTGCCCGGCTTCGGCCTCACCTTCGGCTTCGCGGCACTCTATCTGTCGTTGATCGTGCTGATCCCGCTCGCGGCGCTGGTGCTGCGGGCGAGCGGTCTCGGCCTCGATGGCATCTGGCGGATCGCCACCATGCCGCGGGTGCTCGCCGCCCTTCAGGTCAGCTTCGGCCTGTCGTTCGCCGCCGCCGCCGTCAACGCGGTGTTCGGCCTGGTGGTCGCCTGGGTGCTGACGCGCTATCGCTTTCCCGGACGGCGGCTGCTGGATGCCATGGTCGACCTGCCCTTCGCGCTGCCGACCGCGGTGGCCGGCATCGCGCTCGCCGCCATCTACGCCCCGAACGGCTGGATCGGAAGCCTGCTCGCACCCTTCGGCATCAAGGTCGCCTTCACGCCGCTCGGCATCTTCGTGGCGCTCGTGTTCATCGGCCTGCCCTTCGTGGTGCGCACCGTGCAGCCGCTGCTGGCCGATCTCGATCGCGAGATCGAGGAGGCATCGGCGACGCTCGGCGCGACCCGCCGGCAGACCGTGCTGCGCGTGGTGCTGCCGAGCCTGCTGCCGGCGGTGCTGACCGGCTTCGCGCTGGCCTTCGGGCGTGCCGTCGGCGAGTACGGCTCGGTGATCTTCATCGCCGGCAACATGCCGTTCCGCTCCGAGATCGTCCCGCTTCTCATCGTCATCCAATTGGAGGAGTTCAACTACGCCGGCGCCACTGCGATCGCCGCCATCATGCTGGCGATCGCCTTCGTGTCGCTGCTCGCCATCAATCTGCTCCAGGCGTGGAGCCGCCGGAGATTCGGCCATGTCTGAGCAGGCCGCCGACGACATCTCCGGCACGCCGGCCGGTGGCCCGCGCCGGCTCCGTCCGCGGCCCGCGGTGGCCGAGACGGCGGCGACGCGCGCCCTCCTGATCGCCACGGCCATCGGCTTTCTGGGCCTGTTCGTCGTGCTGCCGCTGGTGGCGGTCTTCGTCGAGGCGCTGCGCCGCGGCATCGGGCATTATCTGGAGACCTTCGCCGACCCCGACACCCAGGCCGCCATCCGGCTGACCCTGACGGTCGCGGCCATCGCGGTGCCGCTCAATCTCGTGTTCGGCCTCTCGGCCGCCTGGGCGGTGGCCAAGTTCGACTTTCCCGGCAAGAGCCTGCTGATCACCCTCATCGATATCCCGTTCTCGGTGTCGCCGGTGGTGTCGGGCCTGGTCTTCGTGCTGCTGTTCGGAGCCCAGGGCGTGCTCGGGCCGTGGCTCGCGGCCCACGACCTCCAGATCGTCTTCGCGGTCCCAGGCATCGTGCTCGCCACCGTGTTCGTCACGGTGCCCTATGTGGCCCGCGAGCTGATCCCGCTGATGCAGGAGCAGGGCGTGAGCGAGGAAGAGGCGGCGCTGACGCTCGGTGCCTCGGGTCTGCGCACCTTTCTCACCGTGACGCTGCCCAACGTGAAATGGGCGTTGCTCTATGGTGTGCTCCTGTGCAACGCGCGCGCCATGGGCGAGTTCGGCGCCGTCTCGGTGGTGTCGGGCCATGTCCGCGGCCTCACCAACACGATGCCGCTGCACGTCGAGATCCTCTACAACGAATACAACTTCGTGGCCGCCTTCGCGGTCGCCTCGATCCTGGCCGGGCTCGCGCTCGTCACCCTGGTGGCCAAGTCGCTGCTGGAGTGGCGCTACGGTGACGCGCTCGGCCGCAGCCGGCTATACTGACCTCGTGGATACCGTTGCCATTCGGGCCGAAGGGCTGGAGAAACGTTTCGGGAGCACGCCCGCGCTCACCGGCGTCGACCTGTCGGTCGAGCCCGGCGAGCTGGTGGCGCTGCTCGGCCCGTCGGGCTCCGGCAAGACGACGCTGCTGCGCATCGTGGCCGGCCTCGAGCAACCGACCGCCGGCCGCGTGTTCTTCGGCGGCGAGGACGCGACCTTCGTGCCGGTGCAGGCGCGCCGGGTCGGCTTCGTGTTCCAGAGCTACGCCCTGTTCAAGCATCTCGACGTGGCCGAGAACATCGCCTACGGGCTACGGGTGCGGCCCCGGCGGCTGCGCCCGAGCCGCGCCGAGATCCGACGGCGCGTCGCCGACCTTCTCGATCTCGTCCAGCTCGGTGGCCTCGAGCGCCGCTTTCCCTCGCAGCTCTCCGGCGGCCAGCGCCAGCGCGTCGCCCTCGCCCGGGCGCTGGCGGTGGAGCCCAAGGTGCTGCTGCTCGACGAGCCGTTCGGCGCCCTCGACGCCCAGGTGCGGCGCGACCTGCGCGGCTGGCTGCGCGAGCTGCACGAGCGCACCGGCCACACCACGCTGTTCGTCACCCACGACCAGGACGAGGCGCTGGAGCTGGCCGACCGCGTCGCCATCCTGGATCGCGGCCGCATCGAGCAGGTCGGCACGCCCGACGCGATCTACGACGGGCCGGCGACCGCCTTCGTGGCGGGCTTCATCGGGGAGTCGGTGCGGCTGCCGGTCACCGTGACGGGCGACGGCCTCCATATCGGCCAGCATGTTCTATCGATCGCCACCACGGTGGCGCCCGGACCGGCGAGCCTGTTCGTCCGCCCGCGCGATCTGGTGCCGGCCGCGACCCGCGCGGCGGGGCTTCCGGCGCGGGTCACCGGGGTGCGCCGGGCCGGGCCGGCGCGGCGGGCCGAGCTGATGCTCGGCGACGGGCTGCCCGGCATCGAGATCGAGCTGCCCGCCGACATCTCGGTGGCGCGCGGCGACGTGCTGGCGGTGCAGTTCCGCACCGTGCGGCTGTTCTCCGCCTGATCAGCCGCCGCGACGCGGCGGCGCGCGCCCCTCGCTCGGCAAGGCCGGCACCGGATAGGCCGTGCTCGACTTGATCCGCTCCATGGCGAAGCGCGAGGTCACGTTCTTGAGCGGCACCGCGGCGATCAGACGCTTGTAGAAGGCGTCGTAAGCCGTCATGTCGGCCACCACCACACGCAGCATGTAGTCGACATCGCCCGCCATACGGTAGAGGTCCATCACCTCCGGCATGGCCGAGACCGCCGCCGCGAAGGCGTCGAGCCAGTCCTTGGAATGGTCGCGCGCCTCGATCGAGACGAACACGGTGAGGCCGAGACCGATCTTCTCGGGCGACACCAGCGCGACCCGTCCGGTGATCACGCCCTCGGCCTCCAGCCGCTGGATGCGCTTCCAGCACGGCGTCTGCGAGAGATGAACCTGCTTGGCGAGCGCCGCCAACGTGATGCCGGCGTCGCGCTGGAGCACGGCGAGAATCCGCCGATCGACGGCATCCACCTTCGGGAGGCGCGAGGATAACGTGTCTTCACTCATGACGGGCGACTTTCTGGAATTAATTTCTACGAACCGTGTCTCTTCCGGATCATCATAGAAAAATGTTCTACCTGATGGCAAGCGCCTGATTGAGGGCCGCGCCATCTCGCCGCTGCGCCGCTCGCCGCCACCTCGCCACCATCCAGGCACGGACGCGCCGCCGCGCCCGATCGGAACGGCGTTGACGTTTGGACCGGCGAAGCTGCTGGCTCCGTCCCTGCCCCGATGCATCCTCACGACGCGAGGTCCGGCCGGCGGGCTATCTCGAACGCGAATGGATGGTCCGGTCCACGCGAGCGGAACGCCCCGGCCTGCTGCTGATCACGTTCCGAACGTCGCCCGACGTCCCTCGGCGCGTCCGGCCACGACCGACGTGACGTCGTCCCGGACGGCCAGCGCGGCGCCGCCGCGAGCTTGCAGGACGGACGTGATCACGAGGCAGATCGCGGCCTTAACAAAACGTTATCACGCCGATCCTGCACGGCGGCGATCGACCCGAACGAGCGCGCGCCATCCACACCCTCCGGTGCATTTCGATGCATGGCGTGCGCTATCGTCGGTCCTGAGACCACACATTCGGCATGTCGACGACGCACGTCGCGTGCTTCAAAGGTTTACATCCGCATCGTGATGAGATAACCGAAGCATTCCTTTGACCCTGCGGCGGACAGTACGGCTCGTCGCGACGAGATGCGGGGCTCCCCGCAGAATCTCGATTTTTCATCAGCCTCGTCGAGGAGTGATCGATGGCACGAGCGACCACAGCCAAGCGTGCGAGCGCCCCCAAGAAGACAGCGTCCGCGACGCGCGGCGCGACCGCGAGCAAGACCAAGTCGGCGGCTCCCGCCAAGACCAATGCGGCGAGCAAGACGAAGGCCGTGAGCAAGACCAAGTCGACCGCCACGCCCAAGACGGCCAGCAAGAGCAAGACGGCCGCTCCCAGCAAGGCCGCCGCCGTCGGCAAGACCGCCGCGACGGCCAAGCGCGCCGGCGCCAGCAAGCGCCGCTCCTGGACGAAGGACGATGTCAAGGAGCTGAAGAGCCTGGCCAAGCAGAAGCTGCCGACCGCCAAGATCGCTCGCGCTCTGAAGCGCACCGAGGGTGCCACCCGTCAGAAGGCTTATTCGCTCGGCGTGTCGCTCGACTCCCGTCGCTGATCGGCGGCCGAGGCCGAGCTTCGGCTTCGCCGAAAGATCAGCCTCGGCTTCACCGAAGATGGGGCGCGCCTGAGGATCAGGCCGCCATCCGGCGCAGGATCGCGTGGCGTCGGAGTGTTGTCATTTGGATTCGAGACCAGGAACCGCAGCGTCGGCTCGTCCGGCGGCTGCGGTTTTTGCGTCGTGGTCGGACCACAGCACCGGCCGTCGGTCAGTTGTCGGCCAGGGACGCCGACGCGGATCTCACCAGGTCGCGCTCGATCAGGGCCGCCTCGGCGGCGCTCGCCACGAACACCGCCTCGCCGTCCTCGGCCACGACGTGGATCGAGCAGCTAGACCACCCTGTCTCGAACGCCTGCGGGCCGGACGAGAACAGATCGGCCACCAGCCGCACGGCCAGCTCGCGGGCCCGGTCGCCGTCCGGCAGCACGATGTCGGACGCCTCGTAGGCGATGTCCGGATTGCTGATCCTGATGGTGTAACGCGGCATGGCGAACTCGTTGCGGCCCTTCCGTATCAAGGCACCGGGCCTGCATTTGTTCCCGCCACGTTCGGCCGGCTCGTCACTTGTCGGCGCGCCGACACGGCGCGCCACTGCGGCCGCGGCGACCGGAACGCACCCAACCGGGCGACGTTGACCCGGCGGCGGCGCAACCGCGGTCGACGCCCGCGCGCGCCGCGGCTTTCACCGCCCGTCGGCCGTCGATCAACGCCCAGGAGACATCGGTATGAAGGCACTTCGCTGGCACGGCAAGCAGGACATCCGCTGTGACGAGGTGCCGGACCCGGCCATCGAGCATCCGCGCGACGCCATCGTGAAGGTGACGAGCTGCGCCATCTGCGGCTCCGACCTGCATCTCTACGACGGCTTCATGCCCGGGATGGAATCCGGCGACATCATGGGCCACGAGTTCATGGGCGAGGTGGTGGAGGTCGGCGCCGAGAACAAGAAGCTGAAGGTCGGCGACCGCGTCGTGGTGCCGTTCACCATCTGCTGTGGCGAGTGTGATCAGTGTCGCCGCGGCTACTTCTCGGTCTGCGAGCGCAGCAATCGCAACAAGTCGGTGGCCGACAAGGTGTTCGGGCATTCGCCGGCCGGCCTGTTCGGCTACACTCATCTGACCGGCGGCTATCCGGGCGGCCAGGCCGAGTTCGTGCGCGTGCCGTTCGCCGACGTCGCGCCCGTGAAGGTGCCGGACGGGCTCACCGACGAACAGGTGCTGTTTCTCGGCGACATCTTCCCGACCGGCTGGCAGGCGGCCGTTCAGTGCGACATCCAGCCGACCGACACGGTGGCGATCTGGGGCGCCGGGCCGGTCGGCCAGTTCTGCGTCCGCAGCGCCGTGCTGCTCGGTGCCCGGCAGGTGATCTGCATCGATCGCGTCTCCGAGCGCCTGGAGATGGCCCGCGCCGGCGGCGCCGTCACCATCGATTTCGAGAACGAGAGCGTGGTCGAGCGGCTGAACGAGCTGACCCACGGCAAGGGTCCGGAGAAGTGCATCGATGCGGTCGGCCTGGAGGCGCACGCCACCGGCAGCCTCGACTCTCTGTACGACCGCGCCAAGCAGGCCGTCATGCTGGAGACCGACCGTCCGCATGTGCTGCGCGAGATGATGTATGTGTGCCGGCCCGCCGGCATCCTGTCGGTGCCCGGCGTCTATGGCGGCGTGCTCGACAAGATTCCGTTCGGCATGGTGATGAACAAGGGCCTCACCATCCGCACCGGGCAGACGCATGTGAACCGCTGGACCGACGACCTGCTGCGGCGGATCGCCGAGGGCGAGATCGATCCGAGCTTCGTCATCACTCATCGGGCCAAGCTCGAGGACGGCCCTGCCCTCTACAAGACGTTCCGCGACAAGCAGGACGGCTGCATCAAGGTGGTGTTGCAGCCGTGAGGAGACCCGCCATGCTCGACATGACTCGTCGCTCGCCGCGGCCCGAGACGGCCAGCGGCCTCGCCCGCGGCCTCGGCTGGTTCAGCATCGCGCTCGGCCTCGCCGAGCTGGTGGCGCCGCGCGCCATCACCCGCTCGCTCGGCCTGCGTGGCCAGGAGGGCCTGGTCCAGGCGTACGGGGTGCGCGAGATCGCCACCGGCATCGGCCTGCTCGGCACGCGGCAGCCGGCGCCGTGGCTGTGGGGGCGCGTCGGCGGCGACGTGCTCGATCTCGCGACGCTGACGGCCGCCGGCGGATCGCGCCGCCAGCGCGAGGCGCGCGGCATCGCCATGGCGGCGGTGCTCGGCATCACGGTCCTGGATGTGCTGTGCGCGGCGACGCTGAGCGGCACGCCAGGGCGAGCCACCTCACGGGGCAGGATGTCGACGCCGCGCAGCTACGGTTACGGCGGCCGTCGCGGGTTTCGCGACCTGCCCGAACGGATGCGCGGCGCCGCCCGTGATGCCCGCATCCCGGAGGACATGCGCATCCCGAAGCTGCTGCGCCCCTACGGGAGCTGACCGGCCGGCGCCGACGCGAGTCAGCGTCGGAGAGGTCGGCGCCAGAAAGAAAGCCGCCGTCGAAGACGGTCAGCGGCGGCCGCCCGGCCGGCCCTTGCCGCCGTCCTCGCCACCCGCCGCACCACCGCCGAGGCCGGCGCGCCGCAGCGCCTCGGCGAGCGCGTTGTTGCCGGTGTCGCGCTCCGGCGGACGCGGGCCGCGGCCACCACCGCCACTCCCGCGACCATCGCGAGTCCCGCGGGCGTCCCGCCCGCCGGCGCCGGCACCGGGCGCATCCTGGCCGGGCTGATCGTCGAGCCGCAGCGTCAGCGAGATCCGCTTGCGCGGCTTGTCCACGTCGAGCACCTTCACGCGCACGACGTCGCCGGGCTTCACCACCTCGCGCGGGTCCTTCACGAAGGTCCGCGACATCGCCGAGACGTGAACGAGCCCGTCCTGATGGACGCCGATGTCGACGAAGGCGCCGAACGCCGCCACGTTGGTGACCACGCCTTCCAGGATCATGCCGGGCACGAGATCGTCGAGGGTCTCGACCCCTTCCTTGAAGGTCGCGGTCTTGAAGGCCGGACGCGGATCGCGGCCCGGCTTCTCCAGCTCGCGCAGGATGTCCGACACGGTCGGCAGCCCGAACGTCTCGTCCACGAAGCTCTTGGGGGAGAGGCTGCGCAGCGCCGCGGTGTTGCCGATCAGCGCCTTGATGTCGCTCTTGGTGGCCTGGAGGATGCGGCGCACCACCGGATAGGCCTCCGGGTGCACGCCCGACGCATCGAGCGGATCGTCACCATCGCGGATGCGCAGGAAGCCGGCGCACTGCTCGAACGCCTTCGGCCCCAGCCGCGGCACCTCCTTGAGCGCCTTGCGGGACGCGAACGGTCCCTTGGCGTCGCGGTGCATCACGATGTTCTGGGCGAGCCCGGGGCCGATGCCGGAGACGCGCGACAGCAGCGGCACCGAGGCGGTGTTGACGTCGACCCCGACGGCGTTCACGCAATCCTCGACCACCGCGTCGAGCGAGCGCGACAGCTTCGACTCGCCGAGATCGTGCTGATACTGGCCGACGCCGATCGACTTCGGATCGATCTTCACCAGCTCGGCCAGCGGGTCCTGGAGCCGGCGGGCGATCGACACGGCGCCGCGCAACGACACGTCGAGGCCGGGCAGCTCCTCGGACGCATAGGCGGACGCCGAGTAGACCGAGGCGCCGGCCTCCGACACGACGATCTTGGCGAGCTTCAGCTCGGGGTGCTTGTGAATCAGCTCGGCCGCGAGCTTGTCGGTCTCGCGCGAGGCGGTGCCGTTGCCGATGGCGATCAGCTCGACCTTGTGGGTGCGGGCGAGCGCCGCCAGCGTCGCGATCGACGCATCCCACCGCCGCTGCGGCTCGTGCGGGTAGATGGTGTCGGTCGCCACCACCTTGCCGGTGGCATCCACCACCGCGACCTTGACGCCGGTGCGATAGCCGGGATCGAGCCCCATGGTGACGCGGGTGCCGGCGGGCGCGGCGAGCAGCAGGTCGCGGAGGTTGGCGGCGAACACCCGCACCGCCTCCTCCTCAGCGGCGGTCCACAGCCGCAGCCGCAGATCGATGGTGAGGTGGACGAAGATCTTGGTGCGCCACGCCCAGCGCGCCGTCTCGGCGAGCCAGCGGTCGGCGGGGCGGCCGCGATCGGCGATGCCGAAGCGGTGCATGATAGCGAGCTCGTAGGGGCCGGGTCCGGTGCCGCCGGCATCCTCGCCCTCGATCCTCACATCCAGCATTTCCTCGCGCTCGCCGCGGAACACCGCCAGCACGCGGTGCGACGGCAGCTTGGCGAGCGCCTCCGAGAAGTCGAAGTAGTCGGCGAACTTGGCGCCCGCCTCGGCCTTGCCGTCGCGGACCTTGGAGACCAGCCGGCCGCCGGTCCACAGGCGCTCGCGCAGATCGCCGATGAGATCGGCGTCCTCGGCGAAGCGCTCGACCAGGATGGCGCGGGCGCCGTCGAGCGCCGCGGCGACATCGGCGACGTTCTTGTCGGGATCGACAAAGTCGGCGGCGGCGACCTGCGGATCGTTCTGCGGATCGGCGAGCAGCCGCTCGGCGAGCGGCGCCAGGCCGGCCTCGCGGGCGATCTCCGCCTTGGTGCGGCGCTTCGGCTTGAACGGCAGATAGATGTCTTCCAGGCGCGCCTTCGAGTCGGCCGCCATGATCTGGGCCGTGAGGGCGTCGTCGAGCTTGCCCTGGCTCTTGATCGACTCGAGGATCGCGGCGCGGCGCTCCTCCAGCTCGCGCAGGTAGCGCAGGCGCTCCTCGAGGGTGCGGAGCTGGGCGTCGTCGAGCCCGCCGGTCGCCTCCTTGCGGTAGCGCGCCACGAACGGCACGGTGGCTCCGCCATCGAGCAGCCCCACCGCGGCGGCGACCTGCTCCTCCCGCGCCCCGAGCTCGTCCGCGATGCGCCGATGGATCGATGCGGTCACGCTACCCTCCTGGCCCTGGCCGGCGCCGCGAGGTGGCGCCGGGGGCTGGGGTATGCCGGACGCCGGCACGATTCCGCAACCCCTCCCCATGATACCGTGAGTTGCACGGAGCGCGACACCACTCGCACGGCGTTCTGGACAGGCGGCGCGGCGCCGCCCTCATGAGAGAGCATGTCGTGAGGGCCTCGTGCCCCGGACGCGGCGCGCAGCGCCGCGAGCCGGGGCCCAGAGCCGCACGTTCCGTGGCACGCTCCGCGATCGCCGCCCCTGGGTCCCGGGTCTCCGGCGCCTCGCGCCTTCGCCCGGGACACGTGATCTCCGACCAGATCACACCAACGGCAGCAGCCAGCCGTCTCACACCGCCGTGTAGCCGCCGTCGATGAGGAGATCCGAGCCGGTCATGAAGGCGGATTCGTCGCTCGCCAGGAACACCGCCCCGGTGGCCACCTCGTCGGGCGTGCCGAGCCGGCCGAGCAGCGTGTGATGACTGGCGCGGGCCGCCTCGACGGTCTCGAAGTTCTTCAGATAACGACCTGTCTCGACGGGACCGGGCGACAGCGTGTTGACCCGGATGTTCTGCGCCGAATGGTCCACCGCCATCGCCTTGGCGAGCTGCACCAGCGCCCCCTTGGCGGCGCAGTACCAGGGCCGGCCGGGGCGCGCCACCCGCGCCTGCTGGGAGGCGACCAGGATGATGCTGCCGCCGCCGCCCTGCTCCATCACCGGAATGGCGTGCTTGGAGAGCAGGAAGGCGCTGTCGAGGTTGACCGCGAAGGTGCGCCGCCAGTCGGCGAGCGACAGGGTGGTCAGCGGCGCAAGCGGCAGGTCGAAGACCGCATTGGCGACCACCACGTCGAGCCGGCCGAACGCGCCCACCGCCTGCGCCACCGCGGCTTCGGCGGTCGCCTCCTCGGCGACGTCGGCGACCATCGTGACAATCCGCCCCCCGGCCGCCCGGATGGTGGCGGCGACCGCCTCCAGCTGTGCGGCGGCGATGTCGAGCCCCACCACCGCGGCCCCTTCGGCCGCGAACTGCCGACAGATCGCGCCACCGATGCCACCCCCCGCCCCGGTGACGACGGCCACCTTGCCCGCTAGACGCCCCATGGTCGCTCCTCCGATCAGGACCGCTTGTCATACACGGCCGCCGGAGTGCCGGACCACCGCGCCGAGCGGCGGAGCAGCCCCGCGGCAGGGGCGGAGCCGACTTGCGCTCCGCGACGGTGCGCCGCACCTCGCCGACGATTCGTTAACAGCTCGTCAGCATTCCTATGGCACCGTCGCAGCATGCTCCCCATGAGAAGCGCGGTTCGCTCCTCGTTCCGGCGTCGCCGGTTCGCCCTTTCGTGACATCCCTCGTCTTCCGGAGCCTTGCGGTGCTGCCCCCCTCGAGCCCGCTGCAACCAACACCGATCCCGTCGCCGTGGCGCCGCGGCATGCTGGTGCTTGACGACGAGGCCGCCGTCCGGCGCACCATCTGTGCCATCGCGGATCGCGCCGGCTGGGCCGCCATCACGGCGACCAGCTTCGTCGATGCCGAAACCCTGCTCGGCGTCGAGAACTTCGGCTCCATCGTGACCGACATCACGATCGCTCACGCGCCGGTCGAGGATTTCCTGCGCACCCTCGCCGAGATCGGCTACACGGCCCCGGTGCTGCTCACCGGCGCCGGCGATGCGAGCCGGCTCGGCGCCGTCGCGGATTTCGCCTACGATCTGGGGCTGAACACCTGCTTTCCGATCGCCAAGCCGCTCGCCCTGGCGACCCTGGCGAGCCGCCTCGCGCGCATCGACAGCCGCATCGAGAGGGGCTTCGCCGGCTGCTGCTTCCGCGATTGCCACTGGCGCAAGGTGCCGCTGCCGCCGGCCGCCTAGATCGGACTCCGATCCAACCGGATCGGACTCCGGTCCCAACGTCCTCGCGTGAACGCATTTCCGACGGCGAGCTGGCGTCCAGGCCGGAGCCCGGACCCCATAAACCCTGAACTTCCGTGACAATTCGGACCGGCGGTCGATCGAGACCGCCCGGCTCCGTTCGGCCGACCACGGGCCGGTGGGGCGGCGCGACGGACGGACGCATGGCATCTGCGATAGCGCACGTCCGGTAGAGTAGCGGATACGGTACCTAATATTACCTGTATCGTACTATACCGTATGATACTGTTTTTTTCGAAATTTTGTTGACTCGCCGCGATGATCGACCGACCTTCCCCCCGCCGGCACCGCTCGTCACCACTCCGACGGAAGCGATCGGCAGCCCGAGCGCCTCGCCGCGGCAGGGGCCGCGACCGACGCCAGGGCACCGACCGCCTCCCTGGCGGCCGCCGTTCGGCCGCCAGGGCGATCGCCGGCCTCGGCACATCGGCTCCCGCCCAGTTGTGGCGGCAACCGCCACGGGGACTGTCGTCACCATGACCAGCAGCAGCACCACCCCACTTCCGAAATTCCGGCTCAACCTCACATCGCCGCTGATCGGCGCCGCCTTCCTGATGGCGACGTCCGCCATCGGCCCCGGCTTTCTCACCCAGACCACCGTCTTCACCGACAAGTTCCGGGCGAGCTTCGCGTTCGCGATCCTGCTCTCGATCGTCGTCGACATCGGCGTGCAGCTCAACATCTGGCGGATCGTCGCCGTGTCGCGGATGCGCGGACAGGACATCGCCAATGCGGTGCTGCCCGGGCTCGGCGTGTTCATCACGGTGCTGATCGTGATGGGCGGTCTCGCCTTCAACATCGGCAACCTCGCCGGCACCGGCCTCGCCCTGAACGTGCTGTTCGGGCTGCCGGAAGCCTGGGGCGCCATGATCTCGTGCGGCGTCGCGCTCGTGATCTTCGCGTCCAAGGAGATCGGTCGCGCGATGGACCGCCTCGCCACCGCGCTGGGCTTCTTGATGATCGCCCTGGTGCTGTTCATGGTGATCATCACCCAGCCGCCTCTGGGCGAGGTGGCGGTGAAGTCGGTCCTGCCCGACAACTACATGATCCTGATGATGCCGATGATCACCCTGATCGGCGGCGTGGTCGGCGGCTACACGTCGTTCTCCGGCGCCCACCGCCTGCTCGACGCCGGCATCTCGGGTGTCGAGAACGTCAAGAAGGTCAGCGACAGCGCTACGCTCGGTATCCTGATCGCCGGCTTCATGCGCACCATCCTGTTCCTCGCGGTGCTCGGCGTCGTCACCCAGGGCGTCGTGCTCGACAAGTCGAATCCGATGGCGACTGCCTTCGAGTCGGCCGCCGGGCGGTTCGGCCTCTATGCCTTCGGGGTCGTGCTGTGGTCGGCCGCCATCACCTCGGTGGTCGGCAATGCCTACACCAGCGTGTCGTTCCTGCGCTCGATCTGGAAGACCGCCGACCGCTACAACTCCTACACCATCATGGGCTTCATCGTGCTGTCGACGGCGGTGTTCATCGCCATCGGCCGGCCGGTCGCCGTGATGGTCCTGGTCGGCACGCTGAACGGCATCGTTCTGCCGGTGATCCTCGCCTCCATCCTGGCGGCGGCCCGCAACAAGAAGATCATCGGCGCCGACTACCACCACCCGACCTGGCTGATCGCCTTCGGCATCGCCGCCGTGCTGATCACCGCGTTCGCCGCGATCGTCGCCCTGCCGGCGCTTCTGACGATGTGGAAGTAGGCGGACCCGCCGGCGACCGCCCACCGGGCGGCCGTCGGTGCCCTCGTCGTCGCGCTCGCGCAGGTCCGCCTGCGCGAGCGGCCCTTCCTTCCCACCGCGGCCTCCGCCGCCACCCCCCGCCCCCCACACCCGAAAACCCACGAGGAGATCGACATGTCATCCATCATCGCGGCTCACGCCTTGGACGCCGGCGGCTGCCGGCGCGACATCGCCATCGAGATCGAGGGCGAGACCATCGCGCGCATTCACCCGGCGACCGCGCCGGCCGACGACGTCATCGTGATGCCGGCCTTCGCCAATGCGCACGACCACGCGCGGCCGATGCCGCCAAGCGCCGTCGGCGCCTTCGGCAAGCCGCTGGAGCTGTGGCTCAACCGGCTGGCGATGTTCACGGCGGTCGACCCCTATCTGGCGACCCTCGCACCGTTCGCGCGGGCCGCGCTGGGCGGCCAGGCGGCCGCCATGGTGCATCACACCCGCCCGATGGGCCTGACCGATCTGCCGACGGAAGCCGCCGAGATCGCCCGCGCCGCCAAGGATGTCGGCCTCCGCATCGCCTTCGGGGTGGCGCTGCGCGACCAGAACCCGCTGGTCTACGGCGATCCCGCCCCGGTGCTGGCCGATCTCGACCCGGTGACGCGAGCCGAGATCGAGGGGCGATTCCTCGGGCCGATGAAGCCGATCGCCGAGCAGATCGCCGTGGTCGACGCCGTGGCGGAGCGGATCGCCTCGCCGATGGTCGACGTCCAGTATGCGCCGAACGGCCCGCAATGGTGCTCGAAGGCGATGTGGGAGGCGCTGGCGGAGGCATCGGCGCGCACCGGCCGGCGCATCACCACCCACCTGTTCGAGACCCGCTATCAGCGCGCCTGGGCCGATCGCAACTTCCCGCAGGGGCTGGTCCGTTGGCTCAAGGACATCGGCATCCTGTCGCCGCGGCTCACCGTCGCCCACTGCGTGTGGATCAGGCCCGACGAGCTCGACCTGCTGGCCGAGGCCGGCTGCACCATCGCCACCAATCCCTCGTCCAATCTGATGCTGCGCTCCGGCATCGCCCCGGTGGCCGACATGGTCCGCCGCGGCTGCACGGTGGCCATGGGGCTCGACGGGCAGACCTTCGACGAGGATGACGATGCGCTGCGCGAGGCCCGGCTCCTGTGGTCGCTCCAGGCCGGCTGGGGCTTCGACACCGAGCTGACGCCGGCCCAGGTGCTGACGCTGGCGCTGGAGAACGGCCGCCCGGCGCTCCGCGCGCCGGCGGGCGGCCGCCTCGCCGAAGGCGCCGCCGCCGATCTGCTGATCGTCGATCGCGCTGCCCTGGAGGAGCCGCCGGTCGACGAGGTGGCGCCGATCGAGCTGTTGTTCGCCCGCGCCACCCGCCGCCACGTCAAGGGGCTGATCGTCGCCGGCCGCACTGTGGTGCGCGACGGCCGGCTGCTCGGCGTCGACCTCGAGGCTGCCCACAAGGAGCTGGCCGCCGCCTATCGGGCCGGGCTGGCCCAGCGAAGCGGCCTGCGCGCCGCCCTGCCGGCGCTCGAAGCCTCGGTAGCGCGCTACTACGGGGCCCGCCTCGGCTGCTGCTGACGCAGCCTCGCCCGACACCGACGTCCGGCCGCCCTCCGGCGGCCGGCTCACCGCCGCGGGCTCAGGAGCCCGCGTCGGCCGGCCGGGTGGCGCGCGGGCGCCGCGGCGCCCGCGGGCTGCGCGCCGGCGCCTTCCCCTGCTCGGAGAACAGCTCGCGGGTCTGATCCATCATGCTCAGCACCGCGACAAAGTCGCCGGCATCCGCCCCCAGCATGGTCAGATGCGAGCGCATGCAGTCATGCGCCGCCGCGCCGTCGCGATTGTCGATGGCGGCGATGATGGCCGCATGGTCCTCGACCGACTTCTCCATCACGCCGGCCACCCGGGTGACGTAGCGGCGATAGGGCTCCACCCGGCAGCGCAGCTCGTGCACCCGGGCGATGAGGAACTTGTTGCCGGAGGCGTCGAGGATGAGGTCGTGCAGCCGGTTGTTCTCCTCGAAGAACGCCCGCTCCTCGCGGCCATGGGCGTGGCGCAGCGACACCTCGTGGATATGCTTGAGCCGGTTCTTGTCGTCCTCGCTCATCCGGCGTGCCGCGAGCCGGGCCGCGAGCCCTTCGAGCTCGGCGATCACCTGGAAGATCTCCAAGAGCTCGGTCAGCGTGAGCTGCTTGACGATGGCGCCCTGGTGGGCGCGAATCTGGACGAGGCCGCTGGAGGCGAGATGCCGCAGCGCCTCCCGCACCGGCGTGCGCGACACGCCGAACCGTGTGGCCAGGCTCTGCTCGTCGAGCCGCACACCCGGCGCGATGGCGCCGCTCAGAATCTCGCTCTCCAGAAGCTGGGCCAGGTTCTCCGAGCGCGTCCGCGGCTTCTTGGCGGCCGCCTGTTTCGAGCCCGCCGGCTTGGAGCCGGGCCGCTTGGAGCCGGGCTGCGCGCGCGCTGCCCGGCCGCCGTCCGCATTGCTGCGCGCCGCCGGCTTGCCGGTTCCGTCCTTGATCCCTGCCTCACGCGGCATGCGACGCCCGTCCTGTCTGGTTGGTCATGTCCGGCGCGCCGATCTCGCGAGGCGATCTCGACGAGGCGACGCGCCGGCCTGCCGACCTCACGCCTCGGCGCCGCACCAATCGTAGATGCACAGAGCCATCACCTTGATCGCCGTCAAATAGTCGTCGATGGCGACATACTCGTCATTGGCGTGCATCACGGCGGTCGAGCCGGGGCCGAAGATCACCGTCGGCGTGTCGCCGTACTGGTTGAGGAACCGGGTGTCGGCGGCGCCCTGGCGTCCGCTGATCTGCGGCTGCCGCCCGGTGATCTCGGTATAGGTCCGGCAGACCAGGTCGACGATCGGATGGTCCTGCGGGATCTCGGACGCCTGCGCGTCGTAGCCGACGAACCGCACCACGGGCGGATGGTCCTTCATCCACGGGTCGGCCGCCGCCGCCTTGGCGATCTGCTCGACCAGGCTCTTCTTGACGCCCTCGTGGTCCTCGCCCGGCACCGTCGCCATGCTGCCCTTGAGCACGCCGGTGGCCGGGAAAGCGCTGGGGTAGTTGCCGGCCTGGAAGCTGCCGATCATGCAGGGCAGCGAATCGAGGGCGTGCGGATAGAGCGGATGCCTGACGGTCGCGACCCGCTGATCCTCCAGCGCCTTGACGGCCTGCACCAGCTTGTAGCCGAGATCGATGGCGCTGACGCCCTCATAGCGCTTCTGGATGCCGGCCGGCTTGCCCTCGACCGCGATCTCGAACCAGATGCGGCCGATGCAGGCGGGCTGCACCGCGAGATCGCTGGTCTCGCCCGAGATGCCGGCATCGGCGCGGTAGCCGCGGATCACCGTGTCGAGCGTGCCGTGGCCCGACACCTCCTCGTCGATGACGACATTGATGTGAACGTCGCCCCGCAGCCGGATGCCCAGCTCCTTCAGGAACTCGACCGCCAGGATGTGGCTGGCGACGCCGCTCTTCATGTCGGCCGAGCCGCGCCCGTAGATGCGGCCGTCCTTGATCGAGGCCGACCACGGATCGTCGCTCCAGCCCTCGCCGTTGCCGACCGGGATGACGTCGGTATGGCCGTTGAGGAGCAGCGAGCGGCCGCCGCCGCTGCCCTTCAGGGTCGCCACCAGGTTGGGGCGGCCCTCGTAACCGCGATCGACCGGCCGATAGCCCGGATGCGCCTTCAGCGCCTCCCAATCGGTCTCCCACATGTCGACCGAGAGCCCGACACGGGTCATGTGATCGGCCAGGAACCGCTGGATCGCCGCCTCGTCGCCGGTCACGCTCGGGATGCGGATCATCTGCTGGAGGAAGGCGACGGCCTTGTCGCGGTTGCGGTCGATGTGGTCGAGGATCGTCTGGCGGGTCTCGGCGCTCACACTGATGCTCCAATGGCGGGATCGACAATGACGGGGGTCGAGGCGGAGGGGTATCCGACGCGGGCCTGGCGTCGCGTCGCTCACGGCATGAAGCTGGGCAGCCAGAGGACCACGTCGGGCACCGCCATCATCAGACCCATCAGCAGCACGTTGATCAAGATGAAAGGGACGGCGGCCTTGTAGATATCCCCCATGGTGGTGCCCTTGGGCGCGATGCCCTTCATCACGAACAGCGACAGGCCGAAGGGTGGCGTGATGGTGGCCATCTCCAGGTTCACCATCATGATGATGCCGAACCACACCGGGTCCCAGCCGAGCGCCTTCACGATCGGCATGAAGATCGGGATGGTGACGAGCACGATGGAGGTCTGCTCGATGAACAGCCCGAGGAACATCACCACGAGCTGCATCAGGATCATCACCACCATGGGATGAACCGGCAGATCGATCGCCAGCTCGGTGATGGCGCTGGTGGCGCCCGAGAAGCTGAGGAGCTGGCTGAAGGCGGCCGATCCGGTGAGGATGACGAGGATCATCACCGACAGCTCGGTCGCCGAGCCGATGCCGCGCCGCAGCACCCCGACGTTCAGCTTGCCGTAGGCGGCCGCCAGCACGAAGGTGAGGAAGGTGCCGATGCCGGCCGCCTCGGTCGGCGTCGCGGTGCCGAAGAAGATGAAGCCGATGACCATGACGATCACCGACACCGGCGGCAAGAGATAGACCAGCGCATCGCGCAGCCGCTGCCGCAGCGGCACCCGCACCACCGCGTAGGGCGGCGCGAGATGCGGCTGCAAGGTCGCCCGGATGACGATGTAGGTGACCGTCATCAGCGCCAGAAGCACACCCGGCACGATGATGCCGATGAGGATCTTGGCGACCGAGAAGCCGCCGAGGCTCGACAGCACGATGGCGAGCGTGCTCGGCGGGATCAGGATGGCGAGGCCGCCGCTCGCCAGGATCGGCCCGATCGACATGGACTTGGCGTAGCCGCGGCGCTCCATCTCCGGCGTCAGGGTCGAGCCCAGCATGGCGACGCTGCCCATGGCGACGCCCGTGAGGGTGCCGAGTAGCGCGCCGGCGCCGATCGCCAGCACGGCGAGCCGCCCGGCGATGAAGCCGAGCCACTGGTCGATGACCTCGATCATCCGGCTGGCGATGCCGGAATGGAACATCATGGCGCCCATGAGGATGAACATCGGCACCGGCACCAGCACGAAGGTCGAGATCGAGCTGTCGAGGCTGAGGACGAGCTGGTTGAAGCCCGAGAAGCCGCCCCACAGGAAATAGACGCCGGTCATGTTGACGACCAGGAACGCGATGGCGACCGGCAGCCCGATCATCATCAGGACGCCGAGGCCGGCGAAGAACAGGATCAGGTAGGTGTACCACTCCATGGCGCTCACGCCTCCATTCGCGGCGCGTCGCGCGGGCCGAGCTCGCCGCGGTACAGACGCAGGCCCCGTCTGATGAACTCGATCCCCAACAGGAAGCAGCCGACCGGGATGGCGAGCAGGTTGACGGCGCGCGGGATCTCCAGCTCCGCCGCCACCACGATGCCGCGCTGGAGCGAGAGCTGCACCGCCACCACCGAGAAGTACGCGATGGTGAGACAGGCGACGGCGCCGATCACCGAGGCCAGGATCTCGAAGAACCGCCGCACCCGCGGCGGCAGCGTCGCCACCAGAATGTCGACGGTGACGTGGCCGTCGCGGCGCAACACCCAGGCAGCCCCCAGAAAGGCGCAGTAGACCATGAAGATGCCACTGACCTGATCGACGCCCAGGATGCCGTAGTTGAAGACGGTCCGCAGCGCCACGCGCAGCACGGTGGCCAGCATCATGGCGACCAACAGCGCGCCGGAGACGAGCGCGAAGGCGTTGAGCAGCATGTCGAAGGCGCGCCCGAGCCCGCTCTCGATGCGTCGGCGCGGCGGGGGCGGCGGGGGCGTCATGCCGTCTCGCTCGTTCGATGCGGTCGCCATGGCTACCTGTTCCGCTCCAGCAGGGTGGCGGCCTCGGCGAAGACATCCTTCGGCATCACCCCTTCGTAGTATTTCCAGAGCGCCTCGTTGGCGACCTTGGTCCAGCGGTCACGATCGGCCTCCGACAGGGTGACGATCTCCATCCCGGCCGCCCGCATGGCCGCCTTCTGCTTGTCGAGATTCTCGGCGAACCAGCCGCGGGTCCAGGTCTGCGTCTCGGCCACGGCGCGCATCAGCACGTCCTGCGCATCCTTGCTCAGCCGGCTCCATGCCCGCTGATTGACCACGATGCTGACGCCGCTGCGATACATCGGCTGATCGATCAGGAATTTGCTGACGTTCTGCCAGCCGTAACGGGTGAACGCATCGGCCACCGGCCAGCTGAACCCGTCGACGGTGCCGCGGTCCATAGCAAGGAAGATCTCGGCCGGCGGCAGGGTGATCGACTCGGCCCCCGCGGCCTGGACGAAGTGGCGGGTCACCGGCGCCACCCGGATCTTCATGCCCTTGAGATCCTCGATGCGGGCGACACGCTTGCGGGTGGTGATGTAATGGGTGCCAACCCCGAGGTCGCCGGCCGCATGGCCGAGGAAGCGCACGCCGCGCCGCTCGTAGAGCTTGACCATGAACTGATGCAGCGCGCTGCCCGGGCCGCCGTCGGGCGCCAGGAAGGGCGACAGCTCGGTGATGTCGCCGCCCGGCACCACGCCGGCCCAGTAGTTGGGCGCCCCGTACCACACATCGAACACGCCGTTGACCAGCGCCTCCGGCTGATCGAACGGCGGCACCACGTCCTCGGCGCCGATGTAGCGAATGGCGACCTTGCCGGCGCCGTGCTGGTTCACGAGGTCCTTGAACTTGTGGCCGACATCGGCAGACGGCGAGAAGCCCGGCGCCCACGATCCGACCATGCGCAGCGTGACGGTCTGCGCGGCAGTTTCCAATGGGGCCAAGGTCGCCGCACCGAGCGCGACCATCAGCCCGAGACACACCCTTCGATTCACGAGACGACTCCTCGACGGCGACGTGTTGTTGCAGGCAATCGGGGCCGCTGCCGCGACGGCAGCAGCCCGCACAGGCGGCGGCGTCAGCGCTTGCGCTCCAGCAGCGTCTCGGCCTTGGAGAAGTCGTCGGGTGTCATCACAGTCTGAAGATACTTCCAGAGCGATTCCTGCGCGGCCTCGGTCCAGCGGCGCTTCTCCTCGTCCGAGATCGACAGAATGCGCATGCCGCCGGCCTTCATCTTGTCGATCTGCTTGCCTTGCTGCTCGGCGAACCAGTCGCGCGTCCACGCCTGGGTCTGCTTCACCGCGTCCATCACCACGGCCTGGAGATCGGGCGGCAGCGCGTCCCACTTCTTCAGGTTCATCGCGATGCCGGTGCCGCTGCGGTACATCGGATGGTCGATCATGAACTTGGTGACGTTCTGCCAGCCGTAATTGGCGAAGCCGTCGGCGACCGGCCAGGTGAAGCCCTGCACGGTGCCACGATCCATGGCGAGGAAGATTTCGCTCGGCGGCAGCGTCACCGACTCGGCGCCGACCCCCTGCACGAAATAGCGGGTGAGCGGCGGCACCCGGACCTTGAGGCCCTTGAGATCGGCGACCGCCTTGATCTCCTTCTGGGCGTGCAGGAAGTGCGAGCCGATGCCGGGCACGCCGGTGTAGTGGCCGAGGTAGCGGACGCCGCGCCGCTTGTACATCTCGCCCATGAAGTCGAACAGCGCGCTGCCCGGCCCCTGATCGGGGACCTCGAAGCTCGACAGCTCGGTGACGTAGCCGCCCGGAATGACGCCGGCCCAGTAGTTCGGTGCGCCGTACCAAACGTCGAACACGCCGTTGACCAGCGCCTCGGGCTGATCGAACACCGGCACCACGTCCTCGGCGCCGACATAGCGAATGGTCAGCCGACCCTTCGACAGCTCGCCGACCAGATCCTTGAACTTGTGCCCGACATCCGCATAGGGCGACACGCCCGGCGCCCAGGCGCCCACCATGCGCAACGTGACGCGCTGCTGCGCCTCCGCCGACGGCGGACCGGCCAGCACCGCGAGACCGAGCGCCAGCCCGGCCAAACCGAGTTTCGTGACACCTCGCCTGCTCGCCATCGCGGCAACCTCCCTGCGTTTTCCTGCCATGCCGCGACGTGGCGCGGCTGTTGTTAGAGGTCGCGGACACCCAGGCGGGCATCCGGCCGTTTTCCGCACGATACGGTTCGCATGCAATGCTGTCTACAATTCTTTTCACGTTGCATACAAATTCTGGCTTCGCTAGGCTCCCGCATGATCGTTCATTGCGATCGTCGGAAAGCCGTGCGCGCCGCTGCATCGTTGCGCCGCCGGCCGTCGGGTGAGGGCCGCCGATGAGACCATCCAGCTTCCGCTATCACAAGGCAGAGAGCGTGGATCACGCGCTGGAGCTGCTGGCTCGCTTCGGCGAGGACGGCCGTCCGCTCGCCGGCGGCCAGAGCCTCGTGCCGATGATGAACCTGCGGCTGGCGGCGCCCGAGCATCTCGTCGACATCGGCGGCCTGCCGCTCGCCGACATCGCCTTCACCGACACGGCGATGCGGGTCGGCGCCCTGGTGCGCCACCGGCAGTACCTCGCCGAGCCGCGCGTGGCCCACCATTTCCCGGCGCTGCACGAGGCGGTCACCTGGATCGGCCATCCGACCATCCGCCAGAACGGCACCACCGGCGGCAGCCTGTCGCACGCCGATCCCACCGCCGAGCTGGCGCTGGCGGCGATGCTCTATGATGCGGTGATGATCGTGCGCAGCACCGCGGGCGAGCGGCGCATCGCGGCGGCCGATTTCTTCGAGGACGCCTACGTGACCGCGCTGCAACCCGGCGAGATGCTGGTCGCGGCCGAGTTCCCGCTACCGCCCGCCGGCTCCGCCGGCGCCTTCGTCGAGTTCGCCGAACGGCGTGGCGATTTCGCCATCGCGGCGGTCGGCGTGTCGATCACCGTCGCCGACGGACGCATTGCCACCGCGGCGATCGCCTGCTCGGGCGCCGAGCCGCGACCGATCCGGGCGCCAGAGGTCGAGATGATGCTGTCCGGCCGGCCGCTCACCGATCCGCAGTCGCGCGCCGCGGGACGCCGGCTCGCCGCCGCGATCGACCCGGTCGGCACGTTTCTCACCACCGCGGACTACCGCAAGGCCCTGATCGGCGAGCTGACCGCACGGGCCATCGACACCGCTTGCGCGAGGGCTGCGAGCCGATGACGATCGACATCACCCTCACGGTGAACGGCACCGCCAGGACGGTGCGGGTGGAGACGCGCCGGCTGCTCGCCGATGTGCTCCGCCACGACTTCGCGCTCTCCGGCGTCCATGTCGGCTGCGCCCACGGCGCCTGCGGCTGCTGCACCGTCCATGTCGACGGAGCGCCGCGCCTCGCCTGCCTCACCTTCGCGGTTCAATGCGACGGCAAGGCGATCCACACGGTGGAGAGCCTCGGCGGTGTCGACGCGACGCACCCGCTCCAGCAGGCGTTCTCGATCGAGCACGGCCTGCAATGCGGCTACTGCACACCGGGCTTCCTGATGACGCTGGCGCCGTTCGTCGATGCCATGGTGGCCGAGCGCCGCGTGCCGGAGGACGCGGAGATCCGCGAGGCGATGAGCGGCAACATCTGCCGCTGCACCGGCTATCACGGCATCGTGGCGGCGGTCCGCCGGGCCGTCACCGAGCAGATCGAGACGGGGAGCGCTCAGCCATGACGATTGCGGATCGCCGGCACCAGATCGGCGGAGCTGATCGTCCGCGTCACGTCGGCGCGCGGGTCAGACGGGTCGAGGACCGCCGCCTGCTCTCCGGCGCGGCGCGCTATCTCGACGACATCCGCCGGCCCGGCATGCTGCATCTCGGCTTCGTGCGCGCCCAGGCGGCGCATGCGCGGATCACCGACATCGACACCAGCGCGCTCTCGGATCTCGGCGCCGAGATCCGGGTGTTCACCGGCCAAGACACAAGCGGCCTGTCCATCAAGGCGCCCGCCGGGCACGACCCGAAGAGCGCCGCACTGCCGGACGGCCATCAAGGCTACTGGCGCATGCAGGACTCCGAGCAGCCGCTGCTGGCCGACGGCGTGGTGCGCTTCGTCGGCGAGCCGATCGCCGCCGTGCTGGCCGAAGACGCCTATGTGGCCGAGGACGCCGCCGAGCGGATCGCGGTCGCCTACGAGGCGCTGCCCGTCGTCGCCACCATGGCGCAGGCGCAGGACCCGTCGATCCCGCCGCTGTTCGAGGGCTGGACCAGCAACGTCTATATCGAGCGGCAGATGGCGGGCGGCGATCTCGCCGCGGCACGCGCCGCCGCCGCCCATGTGATCCGCCGCACCTACTACAACCAGCGCCAGGCCGGCGTGCCGATGGAGGGCCGCGGCGTCATCGCGGCCTACGATCCGGCCGACCGCGTCCTCACCGTGTGGTCGTCGACCCAGATCCCGCATCTCGTGCGCACCTATCTGGCCGAGGAGCTGGGCTTCCCCGAGTCGCGCCTGCGCGTCGTCGCGCCGGAGGTCGGCGGCGGCTTCGGGGTCAAGGGCCAGGTGTTCGTCGAGGAGGTGCTGGTCGCCTGGCTGGCGCTGAAGACGGGCCGCCCGGTGAAATGGGTGGAGGACCGGCGCGAGCACCTGGTCGCCAGCATTCATGCGCGCGACCACCTGCATACGCTCACCGCCTATGTGGCGGCCGACGGCCGGCTGCTCGGCCTCGAAGCCGACATCACGGTCGATGTCGGCGCCTACTCGACCTTCCCGTTCACCGCCGGCGGCGATCCCGGTATGGCCGCCAAGGTGCTGCCCGGCCCCTACGACATTCCGGCCTACGCGGCGACCTTCCGGGCGCTCGCCACCAACAAGTGCCCGCTCGGCACCTACCGGGGCGTCGCCCGTCCCTCCGCGGTGTTCTCGCAGGAGCGGCTGATGGACGACATCGCGGCGGAAATCGGGATGGACCCGATCGCGCTGCGGCTGCGCAACGTCGTCCGCACCTTTCCCTACAAGAACGCGCTCGGCTTCTCCTACGACGAGGGCTCTTACGCGCAAGCGCTGGAGAGGGTCCGCGACCTCGTCGCGGAGGACCGCGCCGCGGCGCGCGCCTCGCGGGCGTCGGCCACCACGCGGATCGGCGTCGGCGTCGCCTGCTTCATCGAGCAGTCGTCGCACGGCACGCCCGACTTCACGCGGCGCCGGGTGCCGATCGAGACCGGCTACATCGCGGCGCGCGTCACGATGGAGCCCGACGGCGAGGTGACCGTCGATATCGGTCTCCAGAACCACGGCCAGGGCCACGAGACCGTGATGGCCCAGGTCGCCGCCGATGCGCTCGGCGTCGCCCCCGAGAACGTCCATGTGCGCCAGGGCGACACGCTGACGACCCCCTACTCGGTCGGCACCTGGGGCAGCCGCGGCGGCCCGCTCGGCGGCGGCGCCGTGCACGAGGCGGCGCTGAAGATCGCCGCCAAGCTGAAGGCGATCGCCGCCCACCTGCTCCAGACGGACGCGAGCTGCATTGCGCTCCACGGCGGCCGCGCCGTCGTGATCGGCAACGAAGGCAGCTACGTCGAGATCCGGCGGCTCGCCCGCATCGCGTTGCGCAATGTCGATCAGATGCCGGCCGGCATGGAGCCGGGACTCGAGGCGCAATGCAGCCTCGACGGCCCGGCCGACGGGACGTATTCCAACGCCGTGCACGCCGCCGTGGTGGAGATCGACATCGCCACCGGCAAGCTGCGGCTGCGCCGCTTCGTCGTGGTGGAGGACTGCGGCACCATCCTCAACCCGCTGATCGTCGACGGCCAGGTGCGCGGCGGCGTCGTCCAGGGCATCGGCTCGGCGATCCTCGAGCACTTCGTTTATGACGAGGATGGCCAGCCGCTGACCACCAGCTTCGCCGACTATCTGATGCCGCTGGCGCCCGAGATCCCGAACATCGAGGTGCATCACATCGAGACGCCGACGCCGCGCACGCCGCTCGGTGCCAAGGGGCTCGGCGAAGGCGGCGCCATCGGGCCGCCGGCTGCCATCGCCAACGCGGTCGCCGATGCGCTCGGCGTTCCGGTGAGCGCGACGCCGCTCAACGCCAACGCCCTCTGGACGCTGGCGGCCGACATCCGGGCAGCGGCGGAGACGGACCGCGGCGACTGATGCTGGCCGTCGCCGCTCTCGCCCCTCTTCGTCATGGCCGGGCCGCGACCCGGCCATCCATCAAAGGACGGACCAAGCTCTTCTGGGCTCATACTGATTTCGGGTGATCAGTGCACCGTCATTCCGGGGCGCCGCGCAGCGGCGAGCCCGGAATCCAGCGGCAAACTTGGAGCTTTCGGCGGGGTTCCGGATAGCCGCTTCGCGGCTTCCGGAATGATCACCGAATCGATCAGCTGGCTCTCGTATCAGTGGCCGCGCACGGGCTCGCCGTCGAGCAGCGCTCGGTAGACGTCCGGATCGGTCGCGCCCTCGGTGCCGAACAAGAGCACCCGGGAGCCCGCATCCAGGCCGAGCCGCGCCCGCATCTGCGGGTCGCTCGCCGCCGCGATCAGCCCGGCGAGGCCGGCTGCACCCGACTCGCCGATGGTCAGCGCCGGGTCGCCCGCCTCGGGTCGCGCCAGGCGGCGCAGTGCCGCGATCGCCGCGTCGTCGCCGACGTCGAGATAGCCGTCCGCCCCCTTCTCCAGAATGCGCCAGGCGGTCAGCGACGGCTCGTAGCATTCCAGCATCGCCATCACGGTCGGCTCGCCACTGTCGATGGCGATGCGGCGCCCGGCCGCGGCGCTCGCCTGAAGGCACGCCGCCCGCGCCGGCTCGACCACGACGAGGCGGGGCCGCGCCCCGTTCAGCCGGTCGAGGAAATAGCCGGCCACCACGGCGGCGAGGCCACCGACACCGCCCTGCACGAAGACATGCGTGGGATCGCTCTCCGACTGCTGCACGATCTCGTCGAGCATCAGCGTGTAGCCCTGCATCACGAGCCCCGGAATCTCCTCGTAGCCCTCGCGGGCGAAGTCCGAGACGGTAATCCAGCCTTCGCGCGCCGCCGCCGCGTCGGCCTCCGCCAGCGACTCGTCGTAGTTGCCGGCGGTGCGGCGGATCTCGGCGCCGAACCGCGCGATCGCCGCCTCGCGTCCGGCCGAAACGCCGGCGTGCAGGAAGACGACGCAGCGGCATCCGAACTTCTCGGCGCCGGCCGCGACCGAGCGGCCGTGATTGCCGTCGGTGGCGCAGCTCACCGTGAGGCCGGCGGCCACCGCCCGCACCGCGGGAGAGGTCAGCTCGGCGGGCGCGACGGGACGGCCGAGCGCCGCGGCGGCGTGCCGCTGCACCAGCTTGGCCACCGCATAGGCGCCGCCGAGCGCCTTGAAGCTGCCGAGACCGTAACGGCCGCTCTCGTCCTTGAGCGCGACGGCGCCGAGGCCGAGGCTGCGCGCGAGGCTCGGCAGCGCCACCAGCGGCGTCGGTCGGTAGTCCGGGAATGCGGGGAGATAGCGCCGGGCCTCGTCGACCGCCGACACGCCGACGATCGCCGCCTCGTCGGCGCCGAGCGGACTGTTGCGGTTCGGCGACCTGTTTTCGATCAGCGTCATGCGGCACCTTTCCTGAACGCACGACGACGCGCCGCAAAGCGGCGCGCCGTCTCGGGGGTGAGCAGAGCATCGTCGTGGACGCGCGGCCGGGTGCCGCGCCGCCGGCGACGACGGCGGAAACGCCGTTTCTACTGCTTGATCGTGAACACCAGGCTGAGGCTGTCGGTGTTGCTCTTGTTGATCGTGTAGTGGGGATCGCCCGGCTCGAACAGCACGGCCTGGCCCTTGGTCAACGTGAAGGTCTCGCGCCCGGTCTCGAACGTCAGCTCGCCCTCGGCGACGTAGAACACCTGCGCCCAATCGTCGTGGTGGTGCAGCTCGCCGCCGCCGCCCGGCGGTGCCTTGGAGACCTGGACGCAGAAGTTGCGGCCCGCGAAGGGAACCACGTCCAGGACCTTCAAGCCGCCGAAGTGGTTCGGCGGCGTCACGCCCTCGTCGTTCCCGTTCTTCCAGATCTTCATTCCAACGCTCCTCGTCGGGGGTCCGGAGCGGACCTCACGATATATAGTCCATATAGGGGCTGATCACACTGCGCACCGGCACCTGGATGATCGCCGGCTTGCGGCTCGCGACAGCATCGCGCACCGCGGCATCGATCGCCGCCGGGTCGGTGCAGAGATAGCCCTTGCCGCCGAGGCCCTCGGCGACCTTGCCCCAGTCGCGGCGCGGCAGCGCCATCTCGTAGGTCTCGCCGAAGGCGCCGGCCTGCGGCAGCGCGATGGCGCCCCAGCACTCGTCGTCGAGCACCACGACGATGAAGGCGCGGCCATAGCGTTCCGCCGTGTCGAGCTCGGCGACGTGGAAGCCGACGCCGCCGTCGCCGACGAACACGACGACCGGCGCATCCGGGTCCGCGAAGCTGGCGCCGGCCCCGTATGGCACCTCGGCACCGAGCGCGCCGGACTGGCCGGCCCGCAGGTAGCGGCCGGGCGCCCGCAGGCGCAGCCGTGCGTCCGCCCAGAAGTCGACATTGCCGTGCGACGACACGTAGATGGTGTGGGCCGGCGCGGCCGCCGTCACCGCATCGACCGCGGCAATCGGATGCAGCCCCTGATTGTCGCTCTCGCCCCGCTGGGCGTCGCGCTCCTCTGTCCACGCGGCTGCGAGCCCCGACGCCCAGGCGCGATCGGTCGCCATCGCGGGCGCCTCGGCGAGCGTCGCGACGAACTGCGACGCGGAGGCCGGGATCGCCAGATCGGCGCGGCGATTCTTGTGCAGCAGCGCGCGGTCGGAGCACACCTGCACGATGCGGGCGTCCGCTCCGACGGTATCACCGAACTCCAGATCGAACTCGAAGTGATGACCGACCATCAGGATGCAGTCGGCCTCGGCGAGCGCCCGGCGCAGCGTGCCGTTGCACGGCGCGTAACCGGGACCGACCCACTGGGCATGATGCTCGTCGACGATGCCGCGGGCGAGGCGCAGGGTGGCGAATGGCAAGCCGTGCCGCTCGATCGCCGCGACGAGGCGGTCCGAGCGGTCCCAGAAGGTCTCGTCGCCGAGCAGCAGCAGCGGACGCTTCGCCTGTGCCAGCAGGGCATGCAGCGCGGCGGTGTCGGCGGCCGAGACGGCGGCGGCACCGACCGCGGCCGGCCGCGGACGACGAACCGCGGGATCGACCGTCGCGTTGAGGATGTCGGTCGGGATCTCCAGGAACACCGGGCCGGGGC
Source organism: Rhodoplanes sp. P11 (assembly GCF_964266735.1). Taxonomy (NCBI): domain Bacteria; kingdom Pseudomonadati; phylum Pseudomonadota; class Alphaproteobacteria; order Hyphomicrobiales; family Nitrobacteraceae; genus Rhodoplanes; species Rhodoplanes sp. P11. Next base: position 680,366 of record NZ_CAXWGY010000001.1, on the reverse strand, counting down.
GGCCCGCCCACATCTCGCGCCAGGCGATATCGAGATACTCGGGAATGCGGGCCGGATCGGTCACCCGCGCGGCCCACTTGGTCACCGTCTGCATCGCCGGCAGCACCTCGTAGGACATGCCGGCGCCGCGCTCGAGCGTCGTCGTCGCCGCATGAGCGCCGACGATGATCAGCGGCGTGCCCGCCATCATGGCGACCAGCGCCGGCGTGACCGCATTGGTGACGCCGGGCCCGAGCGTCACCACTGCGGCGCCCGGCCGGCCGGTGACGCGCGACGACGCCTCGGCCATGAAGCAGGCGGCCGCCTCGTGGCGAGCGTGGACGAGCGGCAGGCCGCGATGAGTGCAGGCCCGATAGATGGCATTGATCGGCCCGCCCGACACCGAGAACACATGGGCGACACCCGCGGTCTTCAGCCAGTCGACCACCGCGGCGCCGCCATCGAACGGCGCCGTGCCGGCACCGGCCGCCTCTTGGATCTGATCAGTACGCACGGGACTTGCCTCCGTCGAGGGCGATCGCCACCCCGGTGGTGAATCCGGACCGCTCCGACGCCAGCATCGCCACCATGGCGCCGAAGTCCTCCGGGCGGCCGAAATGCCCGACCGGCACCTCCTCCAGCCACACCGTCTCGGCGGCGGCGCGCCCGCGACCGTCGCGCGCCTCGGTGGCGCTGACGAGATCCTTCATGCGGTCGGTGGCGAACGGGCCCGGACATAGGCAGTTCACCAGGATGCCCTCGTGCGCGAACTCGATCGACAGCGACTTGGCGAGCCCCACGATGGCGAGCCGCAGCGAGTCCGACAGCACCATGTTGGGCTGCACCACCTTCACGCCGACGGTGGTGACGAAGATGATGCGGCCCCAGCGGCGCGAGCGCATGTGCGGCAGCACGGCGTGGCAGAGGTCGACCATGGCGAGCAGCGTCTCGTCCAGCGACTGCTGCCAGGCGGCGCGCGGGAAATCCAGGAACGGACCGGATGCCGGCCCGCCGGTGTTGCCGACGAAGATGTCGAGCCCGCCGAGGCGCGCCGCCACCTCGTCGACGGCAGGCGCCAACGTCTCGCCGCGAGCGAGATCCATGCGCACCGCGATCGCCTCGGCGGCGCCGGCGGCCCGCAGCTCGGCCACCAAGCCCTGCATGGCGTCCGGGTTACGCCCCGCGACCGCCACGCTCGCCCCTTCGGCCGCCAGCGCCAGCGCCGATGCGCGGCCGAGGCCGCGCGATGCCGCGGTGACCAGAGCCCGCTTACCCGTCAGTCCCAGATCCATGCGTGTCGCCCGCCTCCATGGTGACTCGGCGTAACACCTCGCACACGACCTGTCAAACTATGTCGACAATCATTCTGAGATTGTATACGTTCTGCATCGTGCCGACCCGCTGGCGGCGGCCGCGCCCAGGATGGAGATCCCGATGAAGAGCACGCCCCTGCGCATTCCCCTCGTCTGCGGCCGGCAGATTCTGAACGATGGCTCCGACGGTGTCGGTCACAGCGTCGATCCGGCCACCGGCGAGGTGATCGCCGTGTTCGCCCGCGCCGGCGCTGCCGAGGTGGAGCTGGCGGTCGCGGCGGCACGCGCCGCCTTCGACACCGGACCGTGGCGGAAGATGCGGCCGTTCGAGCGGGCGCGGATGCTCCAGCGGGTGGGCGAGATCATCCTGGCGCGGCGCGACGACATCGCCCGGCTGGAGAGCCAGGACAGCGGCAAGCCGCTGCGCGACGCCTACTGGGAGGTGGACTGCGCGGCGCGCTTCTTCGAGTTCTACGGCGGCGCCGTCGACAAGCTGCATGGCAACTCGATCCCGCTCGGCCCGAACTGGAGCGACTGGACCGTCAAGGAGCCGATCGGCGTCAGCCTGCACATCATTCCGTGGAACTACCCGTTCCAGCTCATCGCCCGCGGCGTCGCCCCGGCGCTCGCCGCCGGCTGCGCCGTGATCATCAAGCCGTCGGCCGACACGCCCTGCACCGCCTGGGAGTTCGTCAAGGCGTGCCAGGAGGCGGGCCTGCCGGACGGACTCGTCAACCTGGTCAACGGCCGCGGCTCGGTGGCCGGCGATCTGCTCGCCCGCCACAAGGGTGTCGACCAGATCACCTTCACGGGCTCGGTGGAGACCGGCGAGCGCGTGATGGTGGCGGCCGCCTCGCATGCGGTGCCGTGCAACATGGAGCTCGGCGGCAAGTCGGCGCAGCTGCTGTTCGCCGACGCCGACCTCGACCGGGCGCTGCCGATCGTCGCCAACGGCGTGTTCACCCACTGCGGCCAGGTCTGCAACGCCGGCACCCGCCTTCTGGTCGAGCACGCGATCCACGACGAGGTGGTGGCCCGTCTGCACGAGCGGACCAAGGGCATGCGGCTCGGCGCCGGGCTCGACGACCCCGACATGGGGCCGCTGATCAGCAAGTCGCATCAGGCGAGCGTCGAGCGCTACTACGACGTGGCGCGCCAGGAAGGCGAGCTGCTGCTCGGCGCCGAGACGCCGTCCGATCCCAAGCTCGCCGGCGGCGCCTTCGTGCGGCCCGCTTTGGTGGTCGGCGCCGGCAACCGCTCGCGTATCGCCCGCGAGGAGATCTTCGGCCCGGTGCTGACCGTGATTCCGTTCCGCTCCGCCCAGGAGGCCGTCGACATGGCGAACGATTCGCCGTTCGGTCTCGTCGCCGGCGTCCACACCACCAACATCTCGGCGGCGCTCGCCGCCGCCGAGGCGCTGCGCGTCGGCCAGGTGTGGATCAATGCGTTCGGGGTCGGGCTCGACGTCGAGTTCCCGTTCGGCGGCTACAAGCTCTCGGGCTTCGGCCGCGAGAAGGGGCTGGAGGCGCTCGCCGCCTATCAGCAGATCAAGAACGTCTGCATCCATCACCCGATGCCGCCGGCGCCCGCCGGACGGCCGGACGGCGTCGTCTCCGCCGACTGACGTCGCGGCGGCTCGCGTCGTGCCCCGGCGCGACCCGCCTCCCCCGCCGACGGCGTTCCGCGCGGCGCACCCCCAACCAGAAGGACTTCTCCCGTGGCCATGACGATGACCGGGCAGGTGGTGCTGCCGACCGATCGCGCCACCGTGTGGGCGGCGATCAACGATCCCGACATCCTGAGGCAGTCGATCCCGGGCTGCCAGGACTTCGCGAAGGTGAGCGACACCGAGTTCACCGCGACCGTCAAGGTCGCGGTCGGTCCGGTGAAGGCGACCTTCAAGGGCCGCGTGCAGCTCACCGACATCGAGGCGCCGACCGGCTGCCGCATCGTCGGCGAGGGCCAGGGCGGCGTCGCCGGCTTCGCCAAGGGCGGCGCCCGGGTGCGGCTCGACGACGCGCCCGACGGTGGCACGCGGCTCGACTACGACGTCGAGGCGCAGATTGGCGGCAAGCTGGCGCAGCTCGGCGGCCGCCTCGTCAACGGCGTCGCCAAGAAGTACGCGGACGAGTTCTTCGGCAATTTGAGCAGGGCGCTGGCGCCCGCGACGCCGGACGCGCCCGCGGGTGACACGACGGCATCCGATCCGGCACCTCGGACAGCACCTGTGGGCTCGTCCAGCTAGAACGCCATCCGACCAAACCGGCCGCCGCCGTCCTCACGGACGGCGCCGGCGAGGTCGTGGCGAGCGGCCCTCCTGTGGCACACTCCGGATTCGCCGGGTGACGGATTCGGATGTGGAGACCGGAATGAGGATGCCTCGTCGTGACATCGCTCCCCTGGCGGCTGCGGCCGTCGCCCTGATCGCAACCGCCGGGAGCGCGCTCGCCCACGTCGGCACAGAGCCCCACCTGCATGGGTTCGCGGACGGGTTCGTGCATCCGCTGTTCGGCCCCGACCACCTCGCCGCCATGGTGGCGGTCGGCCTGTGGTCGGCGACGCTCGGCGGCCTCGCCGTCGCGGCGGTGCCGGCCGCCTTCGTGGCCCTGCTGATCGGCGGCGCCCTCCTCGGCGCCGGCGGCGTGGCGCTGCCGGCGGTGGAGCCGGTGATCACCGCCTCGGTGATCGTGCTCGGGCTGCTGGTCGCGCTCACGGTGCGGCTGCCGCCGTTGCCGGCGGCCCTCGTGGTCGGGCTGTTCGGCCTGTTCCACGGCTGCGCCCACGGCACCGAGATGCCGGCCGCGGCGGCGCCGCTCGCCTACGGGCTCGGCTTCGTCACCGCCACGGCGCTGCTGCATGGGACCGGCATCGCGATCGGCCTCGCGCTCGGGCGCACCGCGAGCCGATCGGCGACGCGCCTCGCGGGCGCCGGCGTCACTGCGTTCGGCATCGTCCTCGCCGTGCTCGGCTGAGGTCGCGAGTTGCGGCGGCGGCTCGGCCCGCCGCCGTGACGAGCGCGTCGTCGTGACGATCGCGTCAGACGTGCGGCGCCCGACGATCCCGCGACGCCCGCACCGGGACTGCGCCAAAAAGCCCAGGTGTTGCCCTGCCGTCTGTTGCAGGGAGCCCCGTGCCGTTCGGCCTGTTCGAGATCGCCGCGAGCCTGATCACCCGGACTCGGCCAGGCTCCGGCCTGGTCATGGAAGATGCCTGACGTGACGTCGTGCTCGACCTGGCACGCAGCGCGCGCGACGAGCCGTTTCGCTGGCGGGCCTGATCGGGCGCGCCGCTCGGGTCCGGCGAACTACGCATCAGGCGTGCCCCGCCTCGCCTCTGACCAAAAAACCGTGTTGGTTCAGCCGCTCGACAGCGTTCGCGCCGGCCTGTCCATCTGTAACCTGAACCGCAGCCCTCCCGAACTACGGGTCGAGATCACCGGGCCTCGTCGGCCCGACACGGGAGGGAGCACCATGGTGTCCAACATTCGATCTGCGGTCTTCACCTTCGGCCTCGCCGCCGTTCTCGCCGTCGCCGCTGCGGCGGGCGCCCGGGCGGGCGGGAGCGACTATGCATTCGAACCGACCGCCCCCGAGATCAAGAAGGGCGACGATGTGGTGGTGACGCTGCGCCTCGTCCACAAGCCGACGGGCAAGCCGGTCTCCGACGCGGTCATCTTCCGCACCCGGATCGACATGGGGCCGGACGGGATGGCCGACATGGTCTCGCCGGTCGAGGCCGTGCCGTCGAAAGAGCCCGGCACCTATGCGTTCAAGACCGACCTCCCGATGGCAGGTCGGTACCAGTTCCTCCTCGCCGCGAAGGTGCAGGGCGAACCGGACACGGTGCAGAGCAAGGTGATTCTGAAAGCGACCAAGTAACGCAAAGCCGGTAAGGGCGGCGAGAGCCAGCGGCAGAACAGGCCGTCCGGAATGTCCCGAAGGGGGGTCGACCATGGGTAAATCAGTCGTTCGCGGTCTGGTGATCGCCACACTGCTGGCGGGGGCCGCGTCCCTGTCGGTGCCTTTCGTGGTAAACCGTCTCCTGCCCGCACAGGCCGAGACCCACGCCGGCGCGCACGACCGCGGCGCCAGAACGCAGCCGATTCTCTACTGGCGCGATCCGAGCGGGCGGCCATCCTGGTCGGCGAGCCCGACCCAGGACGCCAGCGGACGTCCCTATCTCCCGGTCTACGATGCCGACGAGCCGCCGCTCGCCGGCGTCCCCAAGCCGGCGGTGGCCGATGCCTCCCGCAAGATCCTGTACTACCGCAATCCCATGGGCCTGCCCGACGTGTCGCCGACGCCCAAGAAGGACCCGATGGGGATGGACTACGTCCCGGTCTATGACGGCGAGGAGCCGACCGGCGGCGCCATCAAGGTCAGCTTGGCAAAGATTCAGCGCAGTGGGGTGCGCACCGAGCCCGCGAGCACGCGCGTGCTGATCCGGCCGGTGCGCGGCGTCGGCACGGTGAAGTACGACGAGAGTCGCCTGACCGCCGTCACGGTCCGCTCCGAGTCCTATGTCGAGGACCTGTTCGTGAACACGACGGGCGCCCGGGTGCGGGCTGGCCAGCCGCTGTTCCGGATCTACAGCCGGGACATCCAGCTCGCCCAGGTGGACCTCAACGTGGCGATCTCGGCCCAGAGCCGTGGGGTCGGCGGGCTGGGCCCGCAACCCGTCGACGGCGCGATGCAGAAGCTGCGCAATCTCGGGGTGCCAGAGCGGCATATCGAGGAGGTCCGCACCAAGGGCATCAACCCGCGCACCGTGAACTGGGTGTCGGCGGGCGACGGCGTGGTGATCGAAAAGAAGATCGTGAACGGCCAGCGGCTGATGCCGGGCGACGAGCTCTATCGCATCGCCGACCTCTCCCGGATGTGGGTGATCGCCGAAGTCTCGGAGCTGGATCTTCCCTCGATCGCGGAGGGCATGCATGCCTCGGTTACCCTGCGGGCCTATCCCACCGAGCCGCGCGAGGGGACCGTGACGTTCATCTATCCCGACCTGCGGCCGGAGACGCGGACCGCACGGGTGCGCATCGAGCTGGACAACCCGGACGGCCGCCTCCGCAACGACATGTACGCCGACGTGGTGTTCCATGCCGGAGCGGATGCGGAGCCGGCCGTCACGGTCCCGGAAAGCGCCGTGATGGACTCCGGCTCGCGCAAGGTGGTGTTCGTCTCCAAGGAGGATGGTCGCTTCGAGCCGCGCGACGTCAGGCTCGGCCGGCAGGGCCAGGGCTATGTCGAGATCCGTGACGGTGTCGCCGAAGGCGAGGCCGTGGTGACCACCGCGACCTTCCTGATCGACTCGGAAAGCAACCTGAATGCGGCGCTGAAATCGTTCGTCGTGCCGGAGCAGACGCCATGATCGCGGCCATCATCCGCTGGTCGGCACGCAATATCTTCCTGGTCGGCCTGGCCACCCTGTTCGTCACCCTCGCCGGCATCTACGCCGTCTATCGCGTCCCGCTCGATGCCATTCCGGATCTCTCCGACGTCCAGGTGATCGTCTACACCGAGTACCCCGGCCAGGCCCCGCAGGTGGTCGAGGACCAGGTCACCTATCCGCTCGCGACCTCCATGCTGAGCGTGCCGAAATCGAAGACGGTGCGGGCCTTCTCGTTCTTCGGCGTGTCCTTCGTGTACGTCATCTTCGAGGACGGGACCGATCTCTATTGGGCCCGCTCGCGCGTGCTGGAGTACCTGAGCGCCGCACAGCGGAGACTGCCGACCGGCGTCACCCCGTCGCTCGGTCCGGACGCGACCGGCGTCGGCTGGGTCTATCAGTACATCGTGCGCAGCACCCAGCACACGCTGGCCGAGCTGCGCAGCATGCAGGACTTCCAGATCCGCTACGCGGTGGCGAAGGCAGACGGTGTCGCCGAGGCGGCGAGCGTCGGCGGCTTCGTCAAGCAGTACAGCGTCGTGGTCGATCCCCGTCGTCTGCAAGCGCTGGGCATCCGGCTCGATCGCGTGAATGCCGCCATCAAGGCCAGCAACCGTGATGTCGGCGGCCGCACCGTCGAGCTGTCGGAAACCGAGTTTGCCATTCGCGGGCGGGGCTACATCAAGAGCCTCGAAGACTTGCAGAACGTCGTGGTCAAAAGCGGCCAAGGAGTCCCGGTCTTCCTGCGCGACGTCGCCCGGGTGGAGATCGCGCCCGACGAACGGCGCGGCATCACGGAGGTGGACGGCGAAGGTGAGGCGGTCACCGGGATCGCCCTGCAACGCTCCGGCGAGAACGCGCTGACCGTCATCGACAACGTCAAGAAGCGATTGGCCGAGATCGCCTCGAGCCTGCCTGCGGGCGTCGAGATCCTGCCGGTCTACGATCGCTCCGACTTGATCTATCGGGCGATCGACACCCTGAAGGCGACTCTGATCGAGGAGAGCCTCATCGTCGCGGCCGTCTGCGTCCTGTTCCTGCTGCATGTCCGTAGCGCCTTCGTGGCCATCGTGACGCTGCCGGTCGGGGTGCTGATCGCCTATCTGCTGATGGACCTGCTCGGCCTCTCGTCGAACATCATGAGCCTCGGCGGCATCGCCATCGCGGTGGGCGCCATGGTGGACGCCTCCATCGTCATGATTGAGAACGCCCACAAGCATCTCGAGCGGGCGCCGCCCGGCAAGCCGCGCAGCGAGTCGCTGATCGAGGCGGCGGTCGAGGTCGGGCCGGCCCTGTTCTTCAGCCTCCTGATCATCACCGTCTCGTTCCTGCCGATCTTCGCGCTGGAGGCGCAGGAAGGCCGGATGTTCAAGCCGCTCGCCTACACCAAGACCTTCGCGATGGGCGCCGCGGCCTTCCTGTCGGTCACCCTGGTCCCGGCCTTGATGCTCCTGTTCGTTCGCGGCCGCATCATGCCGGAGCACAAAAACCCGGTGAACCGATTCCTCATCTGGGCGTATCGGCCCTTCATCGTCGCGGCGCTGCGTTTCAAAGGAACCACGATCCTCGCAGCGCTTCTGATCCTGGCCGCGACGGTGTGGCCCGCCATGAGGCTCGGCTCGGAGTTCATGCCGACCCTGAACGAAGGGACACTATTCTACATGCCGACCGCCTTCCCGGGCCTGTCGGTCACCAAGGCGGCCGAGCTGCTGCAAACCCAGAACAAGATCATCAAGAGCTTCCCCGAGGTGGCGTCGGTGTGGGGCAAGGCCGGCCGGGCCTCCACCGCCACCGACCCGGCCCCGACCGAGATGTTCGAGACCGTCATCAACCTCAAGCCGGAGGCCGAGTGGCGGCCCGGGATGACGATCGACAAGCTGATCGCCGAGATGGATGGCGCGCTCCAGTTCCCGGGCGTCTCCAATGCCTGGACGATGCCCATCAAGGCGCGCACCGACATGCTGTCCACCGGCATTCGCACGCCGATCGGCATCAAGGTCTACGGCTCCGATCTCGCCGAGCTGGAACGGCTCGCCCGTGCCATCGAGTCGGCGGTCCGCATGGTGCCCGGCACCACCAGCGCCTTCGCCGAGCGGGTGATCGGCGGCTATTACCTCAACATCGATCCCGATCGCGCCCAGATCGCGCGGTACGGAATCACCATCGACGACCTCCAGACGATGGTCGCGTCGGCGCTCGGCGCCGAGCCGGTGACGACGACGGTCGAGGGCCGTGAGCGCTATTCGGTGAGCGTGCGTTACCCGCGCGATCTGCGCAGCCACCCCGACGCGATCGCGTCGCAGCTCCTCATCCCGACTGCCGAGGGTGCGACGGTGCCGCTCGGCCAGCTCGCCCGGGTGGCGCTCGAGCGCGGCCCGTCGACGATCCGCACCGAAAACGCCCAACTCGCCGTCTATATCTATGTCGACATTCGGGACCGGGACGTCGGCGGCTACGTCGCCGATGCCCAGCGGGCGGTGCGCGAGCAGGTGCAGTTCCCACCCGGCTACTACATCGGCTGGAGCGGTCAGTTCGAGTACATGGAGCGCGCCAAGGCCCGCCTCCAGATCGTGGTTCCGGTGACGATCCTCATCATCTTCCTCCTGCTGTACCTCAACTTCCGCCGGGTCACCGAGAGCCTGATCGTCATGCTGTCGGTGCCTTTCGCGCTCGTCGGCGGGCTGTGGATGATGTGGTGGCTGGGCTTCAACCTGTCGGTCGCGGTGGCGGTGGGGTTCATCGCGCTCGCCGGCGTCGCGGCCGAAACGGGCGTCGTCATGCTGATCTATCTCGATCATGCGTTGAAGGAGCTTCAGGCCGAGCGCCTCGCCCAGGGGCGACCGTTCACGCGCGACGACCTCCGCGCCGCGATCATGACGGGCGCGGTGGAGCGGGTGCGGCCCAAGATGATGACCGTCGCGGCCATCATGGCCGGTCTTCTGCCGATCATGTGGAGTCACGGCACCGGCGCCGAGGTGATGCAGCGGATCGCGGTTCCGATGATCGGCGGCATGGTGTCGTCGACCGTGCTGACGCTGATCGTCATCCCGGCGATCTACGCCGTGGTGAAGAGCCGCGGGCTGCCGCCGGCCGCCGAACACCCTTCGCCGACCGGCACGGCCGACCAGCATGATGCACACAATTCCGCCCTGACGACGGCGAGCTGACGTATAGAGACCCGATGCATCCGATCGAGTCCGAGCTCAAGGCCCTGATGGTGGCGAGCCTGGCCGGTGACGCGCGCGCGCACCGGGACCTCCTCCGCAAGCTGAGCGGCTATCTGCGGGGCTACTATCGCGGCCGGCTGACCCGGATGGGACGTGGTGTCTCGGAGGCCGAGGATTTGGTGCAAGAGGCTCTGATGGCGATTCATGTCGGGCGTCACACCTACGATACCGCCGAGCTGCTGACGCCGTGGGTGCATGCGATCGCCCGGTACAAGCTGCTGGACTTTCTGCGTCGCACCCGCGTCTCGGCGACCAATGTCGCTCTCGACTACGCCGAGGAGGTCGTCGCCGTCGATGACAGCGCCAGCACGGAAAGTGCCCTCGATCTCGGCCGCCTCTTGACGATGCTGCCCGCACGGATGCGGGAGGCGATCCAGATGGTCAAGATCGACGGCCTGAGCGTCGCCGAGGCGGCCACCCGGTCGGGCGCCTCGGAATCGGCCATCAAGGTCAACATTCACCGAGGGCTGAAAGCCCTCTCCGCAGCGATCTCCCGGGAGAGGACACCATGAGGACCGACGACCTGATCGATCTCCTCAGCACGCATGTCGACCCCGTCGACCGGCACAAGGTCTCGCGCTCCATCCTGGTCGCCGTGGGCCTCGGCGCGGTGGCGGCGGTGGCGCTCGTCTTCCTCGTGTTCGGCGCCCGCCAGGACCTCGGTCATGCGGATGCGCATGCGTATATCGGGGCGAAGCTGGCGTTCTCGGTGGCGGTGGTCGCCCTGTCGTCCGTGTATCTCGGGCGGCTGGCTCGCCCGGGCGGCGAACGCCGTATTTCGCTGCTGGTGGTCGCGTTGCCGTTCATCGGCATCATGGCACTCGCCGGAATCGCGCTGATGATGGCGCCGCCAAGCCACTGGGACGACGCGGTGATGGGCGATCGGTGGCTGGAGTGCCTCGTCTCCATCCCGCTGATCGCCGTGGTCCCGTTCGCCGCGACGATGTGGGCGGTGCGGCAGCACATGCCGACCGATCTGCGACGGGCCGGCGCGCTCGCCGGTCTGCTGGCCGGTGGCCTCAGCGCCACCGGCTACGCGCTCCACTGCATGGACGATTCGGTGCCGTTCGTGGCCGTCTGGTATGGGGCCACGATCGTCCTGTGCGCGGCGGCAGGCGCGCTGCTCGGACCGAAGCTTCTCAGGTGGTGAGGCGCGGGGGTTGACGGCGGGTGGTGAGGGGTGCGGCTGCGCACCGGAGCCGGACGCCGGAGTCCGCGGCCCTATTGGTACAGCTGGGTGGACTCGAACCACCGACCTCCTGATCCACAGTCAGGCGCTCTAACCAACTGAGCTACAGCTGCACGGGCGCGATGGGCACCGCGGCCGGGCACGCGGCCCGGCAAGCGCGCGGAACCTAGGCGGAGACGAGCGGTTTGGCAAGCCGCTGTCGCACCCGGCCGTGCTGTTCCGGATGGACCCGGCGACCGGCGCAAAGCCCGGGGGCCGGGCCGCCGAGGAGACCGGCGATCCGGCCGTGAAGCCGCTCAGGCGGCGCGGCTCGCCGCCGGGGCACCGCGGCCCGCGAGCGGAACGCCGGCGGGCGGCCGGGCGCGGGCGGCGTTCACCGCCTCCACGGAGCGTGAGATCGCCCGCCACAGGCCGACGATCTCGGCCGCCGCCGCCGAGGACGGGTCGATCTCCGGCGCGCTGGCCCCGGCCGCCAGCGACAGGGCGAAGCCGGCCCGCTGGGTGATCTGGCCCGACCACACCGGAATGCCGAGCTTGTCGAGATGGGAGCGGGCATGGACGACGACCGGGGAGTCGCGGTCGTCGCGGCGGGCCGGCGCCGCGTTCATCACCACCGCGTAGGGCTTGTCGCGCTCCTGGGCGGTCTTCACGGTCTCCCGCACGGCATGCAGATCGAACAGGCCGGGGCGCGCCGGGATCACCACCAGGGTCGAGGCGCGGATCGCCTCGCTCACCACCACCCACATGGTCGGCGGCGTGTCGATGAAGACGTAGTCGTAGCCCTCCAGCATGGCGACGGCGAGCAGCCCGTCGACCCCGCGGGCGGCGCTCTTCACCACCGGCTTGCCGTCGCGGCGCAGCGACTGCCAGAGGGTCAGCGAGCCCTGCGGGTCGGCATCGATGAGCAGGCAGCGGTGGCCGGCGAGATGCGCGGTCGCGGCCAGGTGTGCGGTGAGGGTGCTCTTACCCGCGCCGCCCTTGCGCGAAGCAAGCGTAATGACGTTCATGGGTGTCTCCTCGGCTGCCTTCCGCGAGCCTGAGGCCATCATGGTTAACGGGTGGTAAACGGCTGAACCGCAGGGATTTTTCGCGCACCGCGCCAGCCCGCCGGAGCGCGCCGCCGCGAAATTGCCGCAAATATCAAAGTCTTGCCGCATTCGCGCTCGCCACCCGCGGTGGCGCCGGCCATGCCGGACGCCACTGAAGCGTGTGCCCGGCTCGGCGGCCGGCGCAACGAATCCGGAGACGGCGAATCGCTCAGTGGCCGGCGAGCCCGCGGAGCGCCGCCAGGAGATTGGCGGAAGCGAGCGGCGCAAAGCGGACCACCACCCGATGGGGGCCGGCAGGAACGTCGATGGCGCGAAACAGGATGTCGGCCGGGCGGATCGGCACGGGGGCGCCGTCCACCGCGGCGATCCAGCCCGGATAGAACAGGTCGTGCAGCACCAGGGTGGCGGCCTCGGCCGCCGCGGTCTCGATCTCGATCCGGTCCGGACGCCAGGCCACCAGGCGCGCCGCGCCCAGCGCCCCACCCGGCCCGATCGCCGCTTCGGCCGACGTCGTGCCGCTCCCTCGAGCCCGCAGCTCCACCCGCGGCCGGGCGCCCGGCAGCCGGTAGACCCAGGCACGCGGGCCGGCGAGCAGGAGCTCGGCGTCCGGCACCTGCGGCAGGTTCGGCATCGTCTCGATCGGCGCGCCGAGCACCAGGATGGACAGGCCGAGGGCGCGGGCGAGCGGCGCATCGAAGCCGGAGAACGACGGCGGAAAGCGGCGGAAGCCGAAGCGCCAGTTCTCCTCGCCGGGGGCGACCAGGCGATCATAGGCGCCGATGCGCAGCGGATTGTAGCCGTTGGTCGCCTCCAGGCCGCGCACCATGGCGAGGTTCTGCCACGGGCCGCCCATCCCGATCACCTCGACGCGCGGCCGCTCGCCGGCCGCCTGCGCTTCGGCCACCGCCCGCTCCACCACCACCAGGACCGCGGCATCGGCCGGGTCCGGTGCCTCGAGGGCCGCATAGAGGGCACGCGGCTCGGCGTTGAGGCGAAACGCGCCGTTCCAGCCGACCAGCTCGGCCGCCGCCATCGCCGCGACCACGGCGGCCGCGAGCCCGCGCCGCCCGGTGCGCGCCCCGGCGACCAGCACGACCCCGGCGACCGCGGTGACCGCCGCGCTGATCGCGAGCGCCATCGCGGCGTGGCCCGCCTGCCCGCTCGCCGCGGCGAACGCCACGGCCGCAGCTGCCGGCCCCGTCACCACGGCGGCCGCCAGCAGCGCCGGCAGCATCCGGTTTTGCGGCAGCCCGTCTCGCACATAGGCGGCGAGCAGCGCGCCGGCGAGCGGCGCCAGCGCGGCGACGAGCACGAAGGCGCCGTCCACCGGCCGGCGGAACAGGTCGACCCCCGGCAGATGCGCGAACGCGAGCGGAAACACCGGCGTGTAGCGGCCCAGCATGTAGACCAGCGCCAGCGCCGCCACCGCCGCCCACAGGCGGCAGCCCCGGCGCACGACGCCGCCGCCTGCCAGACCGAGCCAGGCGATCAGCAGCACCGGCACCGCACCGACGAACAGGTAGTTGAACGAGTCGTCGGTGTTGGCGAGATCGGGCGAGGCCGGCCCGCCGGGACCGAAGTAAGTGCCGTGGGTACCGAACACGTCGGCCGCCCACAGGGTGGCGAGATTGGCCGGATGCAGCGAGCCGGCGAGCGCATCGGCGAGCGTCACAGCCGGACGGTTGGACAGCGCGGCGAATTGCAGCGTCAGCAGCATCGGCACGACGGCGACACCGAGCGCGACCATCGCCATGACGGCGAGCACGCCGAGCCGGCTCGTCAGGAACCGCCCCGGCCGCGGCGCCGCGACCAGCCGGACGATGGCGGCCACCGCCACCACGACGCACAGCAGCAGCGCCACCTGGTTGCGGCCGAGCACCAGCAGGGCCGCCGCCACGCCGGCCGCCAACGCGGCCGCGGTGGAGCGATGATCGAGCGCGACATCGACGAGCAGCAGCACGGCCGGCAGGAGCGCGTAGCTGACGATCATGCCGGTGTGCTGGAGCCGCCCGGCGGCGACGCCGCCCAGCATGAACACGGCGGCGGCCAGCACGCAGGCGGCGGCCGGCCAGCCGGCGCGCCGCCCGATCAGTGCCAGCGCGAGGCCGCCGGCGAGCAGATGCGACGACACCAACAGATCGAAGGTTCGCAGCGAGGGGGCCGGATCGATCAGCGCCCAGAGAACGAACAGCGGCGCGAAGACGAGCGACTGCGGGTCCGCGATGCTCGGATGGCCGCCGTAGTGGAAGGGATTCCAGAACGGCGTCGCGCCCGCCTCGATCGCGGCGGCGAGAAAGCGGAAGAAGGCGTAGACCTGGTTCTTGGAATCCCACGGCACCACGGTGCCGGCCGCGACGGTGCGCGCCACCGCAGCGCCCCAGACGGCGACGACCGCGGCGATCATCGGCCACAGCGGGGCGCGGGCCGTGCCGTCGGTCGGTCCTGTGCCCGCCCGTGCGTCACCCGATCGTCCCGGGTTCCCGCATCGCGGAGCCGCGCCGGGCCGCCGCAGCTCCGGCGCGGAGAGTTCGGGCGCAGAGGGATGCATCGGTTCCGCGATCTCTGGGCTTGCGGTGGTGCGATTGGGCATCGCGGCGCGACGCTGCCGGAGCCCCGTGGCCCGGTCAAGCGGCCGGACGAAAAGGTCGGACCGATCGTCGCAAACGACTTCCGCATTCGACCTGACCACGCCATAAAGAGTGGGCAACCGTCGCGACGCGGCGTCCCGATCGACCGACGCTCGATCCGCCGCCCCCGATCCGCCGACCCGATCCGCCGACGTCCCCTGACGACGTCACGACCCACCGAGCAGCCGAGCCGATATCGTTTCGCATGACGCAAAAGCCCATCGAACAGACCTGCACCCCCCGATGATCCGCTCGCTCTGCTCGTTGAGCCGCATGGCTTGGACCCACTGCGTTATCGCGCTGAACGTCGTTGCCCGCGTCGCGGAGGCGGCGCCGGCCGATGCCGCGCACGCTCTCGCCCGCCGCCCGTGCGTCCGGTGACGTGAATGCAGCTCGCCCTGATCGCTCTGGTTCCACTGCTCGGCGCCCTGCTGCCGCCGCTCGCGATGCGCGCCGGCCGCAATGTCTGCACCGTCGTCACCGCCGGCGTCACGCTCGCGGCCCTCGCGGTGCTGGCCGCGGCGGCGCCCGCCGTTCTGCGGGGCGAGACGGTGCGGACCGGCACCGACTGGGTGCCGCAGCTCGGCCTGTCGTTCCGCTTCATGCTCGACGGCCTCGGCCTGTTCTTCGCCGGCCTGATCCTCGGCATCGGCCTGCTGATCATCGTCTATGCCCGCTCCTACTTGGCGCGCAGCGAGCCGGCCGGGCGCTTCTTCGCCTATCTGCTCCTGTTCCAGGGCGCCATGACGGGCATCGTGATCAGCGACAACGTGCTGCTGCTCGTCGTCTTCTGGGAGCTGACCAGCCTCTCGTCGTTCCTGCTGATCGGCTGGTGGAGCCAAGCTCCGGAAGGTCGCCAGGGCGCCCGCATGGCGCTGATCGTCACCGGCGGCGGCGGGCTCCTCTTGATGGCCGGCATGCTGCTGCTGGGCCAAGCCGCCGGCTCCTACGAGCTGTCGGTCATCCTCACCCGCGGCGACATCGTGCGCGCCTCGCCGCTGTACATCCCGATCCTGCTGCTGGTGCTCGGCGGCGCCTTCACCAAGTCGGCGCAGTTCCCGTTCCATTTCTGGCTGCCGCACGCCATGGCGGCGCCGACTCCGGTGTCGGCCTACCTGCACTCCGCCACCATGGTGAAGGCCGGCGTGTTCCTGCTGGCGCGCCTGTGGCCGGTGCTGTCCGGCACCGAGGCATGGTTCCTCGTCGTCAGCACGACGGGCCTCGTCACCATGCTGGTGGGCGCCTGGATCGCGCTGTTCAAGACCGACCTGAAGGCGATCCTCGCCTACTCGACGGTGAGCCAGCTCGGCCTGATGACCATGCTGCTCGGCTTCGGCACCCCGGAGGCGGCGGTCGCCTGCCTGTTCCACACCCTCAATCATGCGACCTTCAAGGCGGCCCTGTTCATGGGCGCCGGCATCGTCGACCACGAGACCGGCACCCGCGACATCCGCCGGCTCGGCGGTCTCGTGCGGCTGATGCCGGTCACGGCGGCGTTGTCGCTCGTCGCCGCCGCCGCCATGGCCGGGGTGCCGCTGCTCAACGGCTTCGTCTCCAAGGAGATGATGCTGGCCGCCGCCTACGATACGCGCTGGGCCGACCTTCCCTGGCTGGTGCCGGCGGGCGCCACGCTCGCATCGCTGCTGTCGGTCGCCTATGCGGCGCGGTATGGGTTCGGCGTGTTTCTCGGCCGGCGGCGCGAGCCGGCGGCGACACCGGCGCACGATCCGCCCGCCGCGATGTGGGCGCCGGTCGCCGTGCTGGTGGTGCCGGTGATCGCCATCGGCGTCGCCCCACAGCTTCTCGCCGGCCCCCTCGTGGCGGTCGCGGCCGGCTCGACCATCGCGGCCGGCTCGGCCATCCCGGTCGATCTCGCGCTCTGGCACGGCGTCAATCCGGCTCTGCTGATGAGCGTGACGGCGCTCGTCGGCGGCGTCGCGCTGCTCGCCATCTGGGCGGGGCTCGACCGGCTGCGGGCGCGCATCGGCGCGCCGGATGCGAAGGCACTGTTCGACCGCGGGATCGACGCCACCGTGGCAGCGGCGCGCGCCACCATCGGGGCGCTGCACACCGAGTCGCTGCCGCGCTATCTCGCCGTGATCCTCGCCACCACCGTGGCGGTGGGCACCGCCGGCTTCCTGTCGGGAACCTACGCGCCCGGCACGCGGGCGCTGCTGCCGGTGGGGCCGCCTAGCCTGGTCGCCTTCCTGGCACTCGCCGCCGCGAGCCTCGCGGTGGTCGTGGTGCATGGCCGTCGGTTGCTCACCCTGGTGCTCACCGGCGTGGTCGGCCTGATGGTGTCGCTGGCCTTCCTCAAGCTGTCGGCGCCGGATCTCGCCCTCACCCAGATCACCGTCGAGGTGGTGACCACCATCCTGATGCTGCTCGCCCTGAATCTTCTGCCCAAGCGCACCCCGCCGGAGACCGGGCGGTTGCGGCGGCTGCGCGACGCGGTGATCGCCGGCGCGGCGGGACTCGGCACCGCCGGCCTCGCCTACGCGGTGATGACGCGCGACCTCGCCGACACCATATCGGACTTCCACATCGCGCAGGCCAAGCCCGGCGGCGGCGGCACCAACGTCGTCAACGTCACCCTGGTCGACTTCCGCGGCTTCGACACCTTCGGCGAGATCATCGTGCTGTGCATCGCCGCACTCGTCATCGTCGCCATGCTGGAGACCGCGCTGCGCGGCGCCGCGGCCCGCCGGCTCGATCAGCTCAGGCGCAGCCCGCTCGCCGCCGACGTGCATCCGCTGGTGCTGGTGGTGGTCACCCGCTTGCTGCTACCACTCGCTCTGACGGTCGGCGTCTACATCTTCCTGCGCGGCCACAACCAGCCGGGCGGTGGCTTCGTCGCCGGCCTGGTGGTGGCGATCGCCCTGATCATGCAGTACATCGCCAGCGGCTACGGCTGGGCGGCCGACCGCCGCCGCTTCGACGCCCATGTGCTGCTCGGCGCCGGGGTGCTGCTCGCCGGCGCCACCGGCCTCGGCGCGCTCCTGTTCGGCCGACCGTTCCTCACCAGCGCGTTCGGGCATCTCGACCTGCCGCTCGTCGGCGACGTCGAGCTCGCCACCGCGATGCTGTTCGATGCCGGCGTGTTCCTCACCGTGGTCGGCACCGTGGTGCTGTCGCTCGCCCGCATCGCCCGGGTGGAGCAGCGCGTCGAGCGCGGCACGGCCGTCCGCAGCAGCACTGCTGCGCACAATGGCGCCGCGCGCAGCGGCGCCGGGGAGGCGTGACGATGGAGATCCTGATCGCCGCCTCGATCGGCTTCCTCACCATGGCGGGCGTCTACCTGGTGCTGCGCCGGCACAGCTATCCGATGATCGTCGGCACCGCGTTCCTCTCCTACGCGGTGAACCTGTTCCTGTTCGCCATGGGGCGGCTGACGCTCGACCGGCCGCCGCTGGTCGATCCGGCCGCGCCCGGCTACACCGACCCGCTGCCGCAGGCACTGGTGCTCACCGCCATCGTCATCTCGTTCGGGATGACGGCCCTGATCGTCGTTCTGGCGCTGCGCGGCTTCCTGGAGACCGGCTCCGACCGCCTCGACGGCGGCCCGCCGCACGAGCCCGAGGCCCCGGGGGCTGACCGCGCCGGAGGCCCGGCATGAGAGCGCTGATCGTCGCTCCCATCGTGCTGCCCGCCCTCACGGCGGCGCTCCTGGTGCTGGCGCTGCGCCACCGCCTGGACGCGCAGCGGATCGTCTCGACCGTGTCGACCGGCCTGCTGGTCGTCGTCGCCGCGCTCCTCTACGCGACCGCGCGCAGCGGCCCGCCGCTGTCCTACGATCTCGGCGACTGGCCCGCCCCCTTCGGCATCACCCTGGTGCTCGACCGGCTGTCAGCGACGCTGGTGCTCGTCACCGCGCTGCTCGGCGCCGCCGTGCTCGCCTACGCGCTCGCCGGCTGGGACCGCCGCGGCCGCCACTTCCACCCGCTGTTCCAGTTCCAGCTCATGGGGCTCGCCGGCGCCTTCCTGACCGGCGACGTGTTCAACCTGTTCGTCTTCTTCGAGGTGATGCTGATCGCCTCCTACGGCCTGCTGCTGCACGGCGGCGGCGCCCGCCGGCTCAACGCGGGGCTGCGCTACGTCGCCGTCAATCTCGTCGGCTCGACCCTGTTCCTGTTCGCGGTCGGCCTCATCTACGCCGTCACCGGCACGCTCAACATGGCGGATCTGGCCGCCAAGGTCGCCACGGTGCCGACCGCCGACGCGGCACTGCTGCGCACCGGCGCGCTGCTGCTCCTCGTGGTGTTCGCCCTCAAGGCGGCGCTGGTGCCGCTGCACTGGTGGCTGCCGGGCTCCTATGGGGCGGCGCCCGGTCCGGTCGCGGCGCTGTTCATGGTGATGACCAAGGTGGGCGCCTACGCGATCCTGCGCCTCTCCACCCTGGTGTTCGGGCCGCAGGCCGGTGCGTTCTCGGATCTCGCCGCGCCCTGGCTGATGCCGGTGGCGCTGGCGAGCCTGGCGCTCGGCGCGGTCGGCGTGCTGGCGAGCCGCAGCCTGGTGGCGCTCGCCGGCTTCTCGGTGGTGTGGTCGATGGGCTCGCTCACCGCGGCGTTCGGCATGCTCGATGCCGGTGGCATCGCGGCGGGGCTCTATTACCTGATCCACAGCACGCTGTCGGGCGCCGCCCTGTTCCTGGTCGCCGACCTGGTCGGCCGCGCCCGTGGCTCCTATGCGGACCAGCTCGTGCCGGCACCGGCGCTGCCGCGCCTGGGCTCCCTCGCGGTGCTGTTCTTCGTCGCCGCCATCGCGGTCACCGGGCTGCCGCCACTGTCCGGCTTCCTCGGCAAGCTCCTGGTGCTGGCGGCGACCGGAACGGCACCGGCCGCGCCATGGATCTGGGCGATGCTGCTGGCCACCAGCCTCGTGGTGATCGTCGGCTTCGCCCGCGCCGGCAGCACGCTGTTCTGGAAGACGGTACCGGGTCCCGCCCCGCAGGTGGGGCCGCCGACCCCGATCGGCGTGGCGATCGCGGTGTGCGCCGGGCTGGTCGCCGCCACGGCGCTGCTCGCCGCCTTCGCGGGCCCGGTCACCGACGAGCTCGCCGCCACCACCCGGCAGGTGCTCGACACCGAGGCGTACCGCAGCGCCGTGCGCCCGATGCGGACCACCTTGCAGAGCGACACCGGCGCCGTCGATCCGGGAGCGCAGCCATGAGGCGGCTCGTTCCGCATCCGGTTCTGAGCGTCGTGATCGCTATCGTGTGGCTGGCGCTGGTCAACAGTGCGGCGCCCGGCCATGTGCTGCTCGCCGCCGTGCTCGGCCTGGCGATCCCCCACTACAGCAACCGCTACTGGCCCGACCAGGTGGTGATCCGCCGGCCGCTGCGGATCGTCGACTACATCGCGGTGGTGGCCTGGGACATCCTGATGTCCAACGTCCAGGTGGCGTGGCTGGTGCTGTTCCGCTCCGGCCCGCGGCTGCACTCGGTGCTGATCACGGTGCCGATCGACCTGCCGCATCCGACCGCCATCACGGTGCTGACCGGCACCATCACGATGACACCCGGCACGGTCAGCGCCGATGTCGCGGCGGACGGCCGCGCCGTCCTGGTCCACTGCCTCGACGCCGACGACCCCGACGCCGTGGTGCACCAGATCAAGGACCGCTACGAGCGACGCCTGAAGGAGATCTTCGCATGATCGAGACCGCCTGCATGATCGCCATCGTGGCGATCAGCGCCGCGGCGCTGCTCAACCTGTACCGGCTGGCGGCCGGGCCCGACGTGCTCGACCGCGTGCTGGCGCTCGACACGCTGGTGATCAATGCCATCGCGCTCGTGGTGGTGGCCGGCATCTGGTTCGCGTCGCCGGTCTATTTCGAGGCGGGGCTGCTGTTCGCCATGGTGGGCTTCCTGTCCACCGTGGCGTTCTGCAAGTATCTGCTGCGCGGCAACGTGATCGAGTGAGACGGTGATGGCGACGGTGGTCGAGATCGTGGTGGCGGCCCTGATCGTGATCGGGGCGTTCTTCCTGCTGGTCGGCTCGCTCGGGCTCGCCAAGCTGCCCGATCTGATGCGGCGCCTGCACGCTCCCACCAAGGCGACGACGCTCGGCATCGGGGCGACGCTCGTCGCCTCGATGATCGCCTTCACGGCGGCCACCGGGTCGCTCTCGGTGCACGAGCTGCTGATCGCCGTGTTCCTGTTCCTCACCGCGCCGGTGACGGCCCACATGATCGCTAAGGCCCACATGCTGCGCCACCCCGCCCTGCAACAGCAGCTCCCCTCGCTCCCCGGCACCGGCTGGGCGACGCTGGCGCCCGCGCCGGTCGACCCGGAGACGCCGCGCACCGGCGAGATGCCGCCGGCCCCCTGACGGCGCCTCGGCGCTCGGCCTCGGCGCTCCGCCTCAGCGCTCCACCCGGCCGAGTGCGGCGGTCAGCCGGTCGAGCGCCTCGGCCAGCATCGGCCCGCCGCACACCGTCAGCATCTCGGGAACGACGAGGCGGCGCTCCGGCGGATAGAGGCGATCGAGCGCCGGATGCAGCAGGAACGCCTGGCCCTGATCCTCGGCCACCGGAGCCGCCGCGGCGACCAGCACCAGATCGGGGCGGGTGGCGACGATCTCCTCCAGCGAGGCGAAGCCGCCCGCCGCGAAGCCGAGCTCGGCCGCCGCATTGACGAGGCCGACGGCAGCCAAGAGCGAGCTGATCAAGCTGTCGGCGCCCGGCACCCAGCCCCGCCGCGACACCGCGAGCACCCGCAGGCCGGAGCGCGACGCCGCTGTCCGGGCACGGGCGAGCGCCGCGTCGATCGCGGCGTTGCGGGCCGCCGCCCGCTCCGGATGGCCGACCAGCGCGCCCATGCGGGTGATCTGCTGCTTGGCCTCCTCGATCGAGCGGACGATGTCGAAGTCGACCACCCGCAGGCCGCGGCGCGCCAGCATCTCGCGGGTGGCGCGGCGCTCGAAGCGGCCGGCGACCACGAGGTCGGGCTTCAGCACCATGACATCCTCGGCGCCGCCCGACAGAAGCGGGTGACGCGCCGCGTCGGCCGCCGCCCAGGACAGCGTCGGGTCCCGCGCATAAGGACTGAGCCCGATGATCTGCTCCGGGTCGGCGAGCGACAGCAGCAGCTGATCGGTGCACAGGTTGAGCGAGGCGATGCGGCGCGGCGCGGCGGCCGGCTCCGAAGCCGGCTCGGCGGCCAGCACGGCCGCCGGCGCGATCAGGGCGGCGACCGTGAGAATCGTCGCCGCAGCAGCCACCAGGCGGTCGATCAGACCGCCGACCACGGCACGATCACCGGCTGGCCCTCGTGGCCGCTGCGGTAGGCACCGACCCGGAACACCTCGGCGAGCGGCGCCGGGCCGAGCGCCACGCCGGGCACGTCGTCGCCCACCAGGCGGCCCGCCTCCAGCACCAGCACGCGGTCGGCGAAGCGTGCCGCCAGGCCGAGGTCGTGGGTGACGACGATCACCACGGCGCCGGCGCGGGCGGTGCGCTGGAGCAGCGCCAGCACCTCGATCTGGTGATAGGGGTCGAGCGACGCCACCGGCTCGTCGGCGAGCACCACCGGCGCCTCGACGGCGAGCATGCGGGCGAGCGCGACGCGGCTGCGCTCGCCGCCCGACAGCGCCGTGACGCGACGGTCCGCGAAGGCGACCACGTCGGCGGCCCGCATGGCGCGGTCGACCGCCTCGGCGTCGCGGCGGCCGAGCCGGGCCGGATCGGTGGCGCCGTGCGGATAGCGGCCGAGCGCCACGATGTCGCGCACCGGCAGCGGCCAGTGCACCACATGGCCCTGCGGCAGATAGGCGAAGCGGCGGGCGCGCTCGCGGGCCGAGAGCCCGCCCATGTCGTCGCCGCCGAGCATCACCCGGCCCTGCGCCGGCACCAGCCCGGCTAGTGCCCGGAGCAGCGAGGTCTTGCCGGCCCCGTTGGGACCGACCAGCGCCGCGAGGTGGCCGCGCGGCAGCGCCAGCGAGACGTCGTGAACCACCGGGCGGCCGCCGAGGGCGACCCGCAGACCGTCGGCGACCAGATAGGGTGCGGCGCTCATCCGAGCCCGCCCCCGAGGGCGCGGCGCTCCCGCATGATCAGCCACAGGAAGAAGGGGACGCCGATCAGCGCCGTCAGCACGCCGACCCGGACGCTGGTGGTGGCCGGCAGCAGCCGCACCGCGATGTCGGCGGACAACAGCAGCGCGGCGCCGCCCAGGGCGCTCGGCAGCATCAGCCGCGCCGGATCGTAGCCGACCAGCGGCCGCACCAGATGCGGCCCGATCAGCCCGATGAAGCCGATGGTGCCGGACACCGCGACCGAGCCGCCGACGCCGAGCGCCACCCCGAGAATGACGAGGAGACGGGTGCGGGCGACGTCGACCCCGAGGCTCGCCGCCGCCTCCTCGCCGAGGCCGAGTGGCCGGAAGGCGTGGCGCTGCGACGCCAGCACGGCGGCGCCCGCCACGATGAACGGCAGGGCCAGCACCACATGGCGCAGGCTGCGATCCTCCAGCGAGCCCAGCAGCCAGAACGAGATCTCCAGGGCCGCGAACGGATTGGGCGCCAGATTCATGGTCAGCGCCGTGCCGGCGCCGGCGAGGCTCGACAGCGCGAGACCGGACAGGATGAGGAGCAGCAGCGAGGCGTTGCGGCCGGCGACCACGAGCAGGGCGAAGACCGACACGAAGGCGGCCGCGATGGCGGCGATCGGCAGCACGAAGGACAGGACGTCGGCAAGCCCGGTGGCGATCACCAGCACGGCGCCCAGCGCCGCCGCCTGCGGGGCGCCGAACAGCTCGGGCGCCGCCAGCGGGTTGCGCAACAGCCCCTGGAGCGCCGCTCCCGACAGGCCGAGCGAGGCGCCCACCGCGGCCGCCAGGATGGCCCGCGGCAGCCGGATCTCCTGGACGATGATGCGGGTCTCCTCGGTGCCGCCGCCGGCGAGCGCCGCCAGCACGGCGCCGGGCGACACTCTCACCGGGCCGATGCCGAGCGACAGCAGCAGCAGGAGGACGACCAGGCTGCCCAGCAGCAGCACCGGAAGCCGTTCGAGGACGCGCAGCCGCACCCCGGTGGTGCCGGCCGTCGTTGCCGCATCGGTGCCGTCCAAGACGCTTCCTCCGTCGACCCGCCGTCGAACGAGCGCAAAACCGGGCAGGCGTGGAGCGCGAGCGGACGCGCGGGCCTGCCGTCGCCGGCCGGTCTCCTGGCTCGCGGATCGGGTCGTCCGCCTTCCCGGCCCCCGGGGTGGGGACCAGTGGCATCGGGACGATAGGCTCCGCTCACAGTTGCGGGGGCAGCCGCGGACTTGGGCGCAGTCCAAAGGACGAGCCCGCACCGCGTTCCCGTTTCACCTCTCGGTCGAGAGGCACCGGCGACGAGCCATATAACCATGCGGGCCGCGGCCGCACAAGGACGCGAGCCGGCCCGGCCGCCCCTGGAATCCGCAGCCGGCGCGGTATGATGGCGGTGATTCCGTCGCGGCCGGGCCGCCGCGCGGGCGACGCAACCGACCGAGCCCGCAGCCAATCCCGATGCTCGACTTCGCCGACCGCAGCCTCGTCCTCGTCGTCGCCGCCTGCCTGGAGGCGGCGGTCGCCTATCCGGACCCGCTGTTCCGGGCGATCGGCCATCCGGTGACGTGGCTCGGCGCCGTGATCGCCACCCTCGATCGGCGGCTCAACCGCCCCGACATCGCGGACGCGAGGCGGCGGGCCGCCGGCGTCGCCACCGTGGTCCTGCTGCTCGGGCTGGCGATCGCGGCCGGGCTGGTGATCGAGGCGATCGCGGTGGCGACGGCACCGCTCGGCGCCGTGCTGGCGGTGCTCGCCGCGACCAGCCTGATCGCCACCGGCAGCCTCGATCGCCATGTCGCCGCGGTCGCCCGGGCGCTCGACCAGGACGGCCTCGCCGGGGGTCGCCGCGCGGTCGCCCGCATCGTCGGCCGCGATCCCGCCACCCTCGACGCCGCCAGCGTCGCCCGCGCCGCCATCGAGAGCCTGGCCGAGAACGCCTCCGACGGCGTCACCGCGCCGGCCTTCTGGTTCCTGGTCGGCGGCCTGCCCGGCATGCTGGCCTACAAGGCGGTCAACACGGCCGACAGCATGATCGGCCACAAGACGCCGCGCCACCGCGCCTTCGGCTTCGCGGCGGCGCGCCTCGACGACCTCGTCAACCTGCCGGCGTCGCGGCTGACCGGGCTGATGCTGGTCGCCGCCGCCGCGGTGGTGCCGGGCGCCTCGGCGGCCGGGGCCTGGCGGGCGATGCGGCGTGACGCCCGCCGCCACACCTCGCCCAATGCCGGCTGGCCGGAGGCCGCCATGGCGGGGGCGCTGGGCCTGCGGCTCGCCGGTCCGCGGATCTATGGCGGCATCGGCGTCGACGCCGCCTGGATGGGCGACGGCCGCGCCGAGGCGACCGCCGACGACATCGTCCGGGCGCTGCGGCTCTACCGGGTGGCCTACACGGGTGCTGTCGCGCTCGTCGCCGCGGCGGCGCTGCTGCTCGTCGTCTGATACGAGATCCGGCTGATCCGTTGGATGGTCATTCCGGAAGCGGCGAAGCGGCTGTCCGGAATCCAGCCGAGAGTCCAGAGTCTGCCGCGCGATGACGTGTTTCGCTGGGTTCCGGGTTCGCGGGCTGGTCGCCCGCGCCCCGGAACGACGGCGAACTAATCACCCGGAAACAGTCTGAGCCGGCGCCGAGAGAGCGCCCGTCACCGCGGCGACGTCGGCCTCGAGGCCGAAGACGCGCGCCGCATTGGTCGACACCATCGCCCGGATCGCCGCGTCGTCGTAGCCGAGATCGAGGCAGAGCCGGACCCCGCGGCGGAATCCTTCGAGCGGCGAGAACACGCCGGTCTGACCCAGATCGGAGCACAGGATGGTGCGGTCGACGCCGGCCGCGTCGATCAGCGCCCGCAGGTCCTCGGCGCTGCGCGTCTTGAACTTCGAGCCTTCGAGGAACATGCACAGCGAGTGCTCGACATGGGCGCCGAGTCGCACCAGGCCGCGCACGTCGTCGAGCGTCGCCTCCACGATGTCCTCCGGATGGGTCAGCACCAGGCGGGAGACGCCGCGGCGCTTCGCCTCCTCGAACACCACCCAGGTCTCGCGGATATGCAGGTGGCCGCTCGCCAGCACCATCCCGGTCTTGGCGACGATGTCGAGGATCGCCTTGGTGTCGTCGCGCACGGTGCCGTCGGGATCGAGCACCGGCACGCCGACCGCCGGCCGCACCTTCTGGGTCGAGGCCGGATGCACCCAGGACGAGGTCTTCTCCCAGCGCAGGTGATGCTCGGCCGCCAGCGTCGGCATGAACACTACCTTGCCGCCCATCGCGGCGGTGTGCTCGACCGCCCACGGATTGAGGCCGCCGACCACGTTGTTGAGGGCGATGCCCGAGTAGATGCGGGTCCGCAGCTCGGGGAAGTTGGCCGTGATCAGCGCCGCGGTGGCGACGCCCGCATAGTCGTGGTCCTTGGTGATCACCGCGGCGAAGCCGGCCTCCGACATCTGCCGCACCAGCGCCAGATGGTCGAGGCCGCGCGGCGCGATCGACGGGCCGGAATGGACATGCGGATCGATGGCGCCGACGAGCAGCCGCGCGATGCGCGCCTCGTCGACCAAGGGGGTGGCGGTGCTGGTCATGCTGGTCTCTCTGGTTCATCGCCGCGCGACGCGGCCGGGCCGTGCAGCGCGGCGAAGCCGCGCCCTCAGGCCGGCATCGGATAGTCGTCGGCGTTGCGCACCACGCCCTGGCGGAGGAAGTCGAGCCGCGGCGGCGCGAACACGTCGACGAGGCGGCCCATGGGCGCGATGTTGCGGCTGGTGTGGATCACGGTCGGCGGGATCACGGTAACGGACGGGCTGCCGATCTCGGCGTGCAGATCGTCCACCCAGTCGTCCATGTCGGGCGTCCACGGCGTGCGCAGATGGTGAACCCAGGTGCTCTCCAGCGCCAGCGACGCCTGCTCGAAGTCGGCGTGCGAATGCGGGCTGAGCTTGTGGACATTGCGCGGCGCCGTCCACGGCACCAGCGGATTGACCATCAGGTTGGCGGTGCGGAAGACGCGCAGGAACGAGCCGTCGGTGACGTGATCGGCGAGCACGTAGTTGCGCAGCCGATAGCCGTCCTTCGGGGCCGGGCCGCGGCCGAGCGGAGCGACCAGCGGGGCGCCGGCCGCGTAATCGGCCGCGTTGACGGCGCGCGCCGCGAGATCGGCGGCCTCGGCCGAGAAGATGCGGGCGAGCGTGCCGGCGCGCCGCGCCACGACCCGGCTGTCGCCGGGCGGCACGATGGTGAGGGTGTCGGGCGCCGCCTCGACGGTCTCGGTGCCGGCCGTGACGGTGGCGGCGAGATCGTTGGCCAGCAGCACGTATTCGTCGGGGTTCTGCCGGGTCAGCACGGCGCCTTCCGCCACTTTGGAGACCGTCACGACGAAGTTGGCGCCGCGGCAGATCCAGGTCTCGACACCCGGTGCCGTCTCGCTCGGCGGCGTGTCGTAGAAGCGGGCCAGCACGGGCGGCAGCGGGCGGTTTCCGGTGGACATCGGGGATCTCCGCAAGAGGATGGACGGCGGCGCCCGCACCAGGCAGGCGCGGCGTGATCAGGACGTGGGCACCAGGGCATCGGCGGCCTGGCGCAGCAGGCTCTGGTCGGAGCCGAGGACGATCCATTCGACACCACGCGCCGCGAAGCGATCGCGCTCGGCCGCGTTGGCGACGAACATGCCGACCGTCTTGCCGGCGGCGCGGCCGATGGCGATCACCTTCTCGGCCGCCTCGGTCACGGCGGGCGCCTGCGGGCTCTCCAGCCCCATCGAGAGGGCGAGGTCGGCATAGCCGATGAACAGGCCGTCGACGCCGTCGACCGCCGCGATGGCGGCGGCGTTCGCCACCGCCTCGGCGCTCTCGATCTGGCACATCACGAAGGCGCCGGCGCCGGCATCGAGCGACTGCGTCATCGACAGGGTGCCGTAGCGGGCGAAGCGCGGCGAGCCGGAGAAGCCGCGGACGCCGCCGCGATGGCGTGTCATCGCCACGACGTCGCGGGCGATCGCCGGCGTGTCCACATGCGGGACGAGCAGGCCGGCGGCGCCGATGTCGAGCGTCGAGAGCACGGTCGCGGACCGCACCTCCGGGATGCGGACCGCGAGCGGCAGGCCGACCGCGCAGCTCGCCATCATCATCAGGTCGAGCGTCGTCCGGTCGAACGGCGCGTGCTCGGCGTCGATTACCGCGAAGTCGAGTCGGCTCAGGCCGAGGATCTCGACGACCTGCGGCGACGCGGTCTTCACGAAGGTGCCGATCCGCAGGCCGTCGCGCGGCATCGTCGGCAGGGTCAAGGGCATGGTGGTCCTCGGCAGGTGTAAGGAGGACGAAGGAGGCGGCCACCTTGGGCGACCGCCTTGGTCCGTATTACGATAATTTTTTCTGCTGTAAGATATACGTGAGAATGCGGAGCCGCAATCTGTCTCGCCGGTACAGAGCGGAATTCGCCCGCCGTCGTCCGGGCTCCGCCACGGTTCCCGAGGAAACGTATTTTCTATTCTTACTCCGAGATTTAACTGATCTCCATCGGTGGGGCGAAAGGCTCCGGACCCTGCCCACGCCGCCGGATCTCCATTAGGAGAGCAGCCTCGCTCATGGCCGCCGCGCGGCAGCGAGCCGCTTGACGGTACCGACAAACGGGCTCTAGGAATATCTCAGAACAAAAAATTGTCTCGTATAGCGTGACCAAAGATGATCACGCCTACGACACCTGGCGGGTGCGCCCGCTCT
Organism: Rhodoplanes sp. P11; assembly: GCF_964266735.1. Classification (NCBI taxonomy): domain Bacteria; kingdom Pseudomonadati; phylum Pseudomonadota; class Alphaproteobacteria; order Hyphomicrobiales; family Nitrobacteraceae; genus Rhodoplanes; species Rhodoplanes sp. P11. The sequence continues at coordinate 651,856 of NZ_CAXWGY010000001.1, read as the reverse complement.
CGCGCACCCCGCTTTCGCCACGCGCCGCCCCCGTCGGCGCTCGCGGGCGCGGCCGTCCGGCCCCGGCCGTCCGCACCCGGCCCACATCGCTCCGGTCACCCGACCGGGCCCGGCCGATCGTCCCGAGACCGGCCGACGTGACACCGACACCGACCCGGGGAGGTCCGGATGATCTACCTGCCACGCTCGAACTTCGCGGCCAACCAGGAGCCGCAATGGCGCGTCTACAACAGGATCGCGGCGCGCCTGCTGCCGTTCCTGCTGGTGCTCTACGTCATCTCGTTCCTCGACCGGGTGAACGTCGGCTTCGCCAAGCTCCAGATGTCGGTCGACATCGGCCTCAGCGACGCGGCGTTCGGGTTCGGGGCGGGCGTGTTCTTCCTCGGCTACTGCGTCTGCGAGATCCCGAGCAATCTCGCGCTGCAACGCTTCGGCGCCAAGATCTGGATCGCCCGCATCATGATCGTGTGGGGGCTGATCTCGGCCGGGATGATGTTCGTCACCACCGAGACGCAGTTCTACGTGATGCGCTTCCTGCTCGGCGTCGCCGAGGCGGGCTTCTATCCGGGCATCATCCTGTATCTCACCTACTGGTTCCCGGCCCGGCTGCGCTCGCAGATCTGCGCCATCTTCTTTCTCGGCATCGCCTTCTCGGGCGTCATCGGCGGCCCGCTGTCGGGCTGGATCATGCACACCTTCTCGGGCGTGCAGGGCCTGCACGGCTGGCAGTGGATGTTCCTCATCGAAGGACTGCCGGCCACCATCGGCGGCATCGTGGCGTTCTTCTATCTCGACGACGGCCCCGCCAAGGCGAAGTGGCTGAACGACGACGAGCGCCGCCTGGTGGTCGATGCGCTGGTCGCCGAGGACCTTCAGAAGAAGGCGGCCGGCTACGGCCACCGCTTCCTCGACGCCATCAAGGACGTCAATGTCTGGCTGCTCGCCATCACCAACTTCTCGCTGCTCGGCGGCACCTACGGGCTGTCGTTCTGGATGCCGCAGATCGTCAAGGATCTCGGCGTCAACAACCTGCTGATCAACGGTCTCCTGACCGCCATCCCGTTCACCGCCGGCAGCATCGCCATGATCGTCGTCGGCAAGCACTCCGACCGTCACGCCGAGCGCAAGTGGCACACCGCGATCTGTGCGTTCGTCGGTGCCGCCGGCCTGGTGCTCAGCGGCATGTTCGGCCACAATCCCTACATCTCGCTGTTCGGCCTGTCGGTCGCGGTGTCGGGCGCCCTCGCCGGCCTCGCGGTGATGTGGGCCTTGCCCGCCACCATCCTGACCGGCGCGGCGGCTGCCGCCGGCATCGCCCTGATGGCGACCATCGGCAATCTCGGCGGCTACACCATGCCGTTCATTCTCGGCTGGGTGAAGCAGCTCACCCGCCAGGTCGAGTTCGGCCTCTATGCCATGGCGGCCATGATGGTGATCGGCGGGCTGGTCATGCTGATCATCCCCAAGCTGCGGCAGAATGCCGGCTCCGCCGCCACCTCGGCCGAGCCCGCCGAGCAGCCGGGCCCGGTCGCCTCGACGCTCTGATTGCTCCGACTTGCCGGCCGACCTACAAGACGGGTTCGATCGCGAGGCACGCCCCCGGGCGTGCCTCCGCCGCAGCGGCGCCGGCCCGGCCCGGCGACACCGCGACAGCCGCGCCGAGAACCCGATGACCAACGACTCCGCGAGACATGAAGGCCCGGCCCCGCAGGGCGGTGCACCGGCGCGGCCGACCGAGGCCGACGAGTTCTCGGTGCAGTCGGTCGCCACCTCGTTTCGCATTCTCGACGAGCTCGCCGCCGCCGGCCGGCCGCTGCGCCTCACCGAGATCGCCACCGCGCTCGACGAGACCAAGGCGAAGGTGCACCGCCACCTGACCACGCTGCGCCAGCTCGGCGTCATCGAGCAGGACGGCGGCACCGAACGCTACCGGCTCGGCTGGAAGCTGATGCAGCTCGGCGAGTCGGTGGCCGAGCAGTTCAATCTGCGCGAGATCGCCGCTCCCCACCTCACCGCCATCCGCGACGAGACGCGCGAGACCGCGCTGCTCGCCGTGCCGGTCGGCTGGGAGACCCAGGTGATCAGCGTCGCCGACAACATCCATGCGCGGGTGTTCATCTCGATCAAGCCCGGCAACCGGCCGCTGCCGCACGCCGCCGCCCAGGGCCGGGTGGTGCTGGCCTTCTCGGCACCCGACCTCGTCGATCGCGCGCTGTCGCGCGAGCTCCTGCGGCTCACCCCCTACACCATCACCGACAAGGTGCTGCTGCGCGAGCGGCTCGCGGCGATCCGCGAGCGCATGTGGGATACGGCCGACTCCGAGATCATCGAGGGCGTCAACACCCTGTCGGTGCCGATCCTGCGCGACGGCGACGAGATCGCCGGGGTGTTCTCGATCATCGGCCTGAGCCGCAGCGTGCCCGGCGATCCCGATCCGCGCCAGCTCGAGGTGCTGCACCGCCACGCCCGCATGCTGTCGGAATCGCTCAACGGCCTCGCCTATCGCCGGCTCCAGCCGGGCCCCGAGGAGCCGCCGCCACGCCGCCGCGGCCGCCCGCGCGGCGGCGGCTGAGCGCACCACGGCGCTCAGGACGGGATGTGGCGGCGCCAGCCGTCGGGACGCGGCGGCAGATCCGCGAAGGTCTTGCGGCGGTCGGCGGCGCGGCCGATCAGGTCGCGCGCCGTCACGCCCTTGCGGGCGAGATACTCGTCGAGCTCGGCGACCGCCGCGGCGAGCACCGAGAACCCGCGCACCATCACGGCCGACGCCATCTCGACCGCACACGCGCCGGCCAGCATCATGCGGGCGACGTCGAGGCCGCTCTGCGCCCCGTTGGTGCCGATCAGCGGCCTGTCTGGGCCGAGCCGGCTGCGGGACTCGGCGAGCCACCGGCAGGTGAGCGGCAGGTTCCAGGCGCCACCGAAACCCAGCATGGTGTCGAGCATCGGCGCGAAGGTCTCGACGTCGGGAACGAGCCCGAGCGCGCGGCCCGCCATCACCACCGCCTCGCCGCCGGCCTCGAAGGCCGCCGCCGCGAGATCCGGCACCCGCTCGCTCTGGCCGCTGATCTTCACCCACAGCGGGATCGACACCGCGGCCCGCACGGCGGCGACGATCTCGGCCACCCGGGCCGGATCGAGCTCGGTCGCCACCGCGCCCTTCGCCTGGCTCGCATAGGGGGTGCCGATGTTCAGCTCCAGCACGCGGATGCCGGCCTCCTCGACCTGCCGCGCCATGGCGACGCAGGGCTCCAGCCGGGCCAGGATCAGGCTCGCCACCGCATAGGAGTCGTGGGCACGCGCCTCGCGGTCGAGCCTCGCGGTCTGCTCCAGCCACGCCGCGAAGGGCAGCGGCGTCAGCCCCGAGCGACAGGCCAGCATGGCGGCGGCGGGGGCGTCCTTCGACCACGGCAGCGGCCGCCACTCCGCGTCGAGCAGCAGATACTCGGCCGCCTGGAGCTGGCGGCGCGCCGCCTCCGACTCGTTGGTCGACTTCACCACCACGGCGCCGGCCCCGGCGGCCAGCGCCCGCCGCACCCCGTCGGCATCGATCAGGTGCTCGGCGGCGCCGGCGATGACCGGGTTCTTCAGCGTCACCCGGCCGATCGTCGTGCCCATGTGGCTGGCCATTCCGCCCCTCCCCGCTCAGCCGGCGAGGCCGGCGAGCCGCACCGTCTCGCGCCAGATCGGCCGCTCCTGCGCGGCACGCGCCGCGACCTCCTCGGGCGTCGAGGCCAAGGCCCGCGCGCCGACGGTCGCGAAGCGGTCGCGCACCGCCGGATCGGCCGCGATGTCACGCAGCGCCGCGGCGAGCCGGCCGACGATCGCCGGCGGCGTGCCCATCGGCACCACGAAGGCGGCCCACGACGTCATGGCGAAATCCGGCCACCCGCACTCCGCCATGGTGGGCACGTCGGGCAGCCCCGGCCACCGCTGCGTGCCCGTCACCGCCAGCGGGCGGACCTGGCCCCCCTCGATGTAGGACATGTAGGAGGTGAGATTGTCGATGGTGAAGGCGACGTCGCCGGCCAGCATGGCCGGAATGGTCTGGGCGGCACCGCGGAACGGCACATGCGCCGCGTCGAGCCCGGCGCGGGCGGCGAACAGCGTCGGGAACAGGTGAGTCGAGGTGCCGACCCCGGAGCTGCCGAAGGCGAGCCGCCCCTGCCGCTTCGCCCAGCCGACGAAATCGGCCAGCGTCTCCACCGGCAGCCGGCCCGGCACCGCGAAGACGTTGGGCAGCTCCCAGACCAGCGACACCGGCGCGAAGTCGCGCTCCGGATCGGGCGCCGCCTGGGCGGCGATGAACGGGTTGATGGCGAAGTGGCCGACCGTCGCGGCGGCCACCGAGTAGCCGTCCGCCGGGCTCGCGGCCAGCGCCGCCACCCCGATATTGCCGGCCGCACCCGGCTTGTTCTCGATCACGAAGGGCTGGCCGAACCGCGCCTCCAGCTTCTCGGCCAGGATGCGGGTGAGCAGATCGACCGAGCCGCCGGCCGGATAGGGCACGATCAGCCGCACCGGCCGGTCGGGCCAGACGGTCGGGCCGCTCGCCCGCACGGCGGCCCCGATCACGGCGGCGGCGCCGAGCGCCAGACCGCCGGCCACCACGGCGCGCCGCGTCGTCTCCGGCCGCAGGCCGCGGCCGGACGGCGGCTCGGACGGCCGGTCAGTCATGACAGGGCGGCCGGACGAGCCGGGACCGGACTGGCCGCGGCCGGGCCATGAGGGCGATCGGACGCACCGGCGCGTCGACAGACGAGCCGGCGCCACTCGGGACGCACACGTCGAGTCTCCTCTGGATGCGAGGGGCTGCGGCCGGCGCCGCTCGGGCGGCCGGCACGCCCTATCGGTATCACGCGCCACCGCCCGGGCAAACCGTCGGGCCGGGTTGCGCCCCACGCATCGGACGGGACGGCGGCGGCGCGCCCCGGCTCCCCGGCAGCTCGCGCGGTGCGGCGCCTAAAACTTGACCCTCCGGCTGCGGATCAGTGGCTCCCAGCGGGCGAACTCGTCGTCCAGCAGCTTGCCGAACTCCTCGGGCGAGGAACCTGCGACATCGACGCCCACCTGCTGCATCTTGGCCCGCAGCTCCGGGTCCTGGAGGGCCTCGTGCGCATCCCGATAGATCTTGTCGATGATCGGCCGCGGCGTGTCCTTGGGCACCATCAGGCCATTAATGGCGTAGACCTGCACGGTGGGGTAGCCGAGTTCCGCGAAGGTCGGCACGTCGGGAAACTGGGGCGAGCGCTGCGCCGACGCGATGGCGAGCGCGCGAATGTCCGGCTTCATCGCGATGGTCGGGACCGCCTGAGCGACGAGGGCGAGCGTCATGTCGACCTCGCCGGTCACCATCGCCTGGCCGGTCGGGGCGCTGCCGCGATACGGCACATGCACCATGCTGATTCCGGCCGCATCGGCGAACAGCTCGACGCCGAGATGACCGGACAGGCCGGTGCCCGACGACGCATAGCTGATCTTGTCGGGATTGGCCTTGGCATAGGCGACCAGCTCGCCGAGTGTCTTCACCGGCAGGTTGCTGTTCGCCAGCAGCATGTTGGGCGCCGAGGTGAGCAGGATGACGGGCGCGAAGGCGTCGCGTCCATACGGCACGTTCGGCTGCACCAGATGCGCCATCACGTTGGCCGCGAAGGTGCCGACCAGAATCGTGTGGCCATCCGGCTTGGCGCGCGCCACCATGTCGGTGCCGATGACGCCACTGGCGCCGCTGCGGTTCTCGACCACGACGGGCTGACCCCAGACCTTCGACAGCCGCTCGGCGATGATGCGGCCGGCGACGTCGGTCGCGCCGCCCGGCGGAAACGGCACGATGATCCGCACCGGACGCTCGGGGAAGCTCTGCGCGGCCACCGCGGAGCCGAGTGTGGCGAGACAGACGAGTGCCGCCGCGAGCCGCCCGAGCTTGATCATGATCACCTTCCGTGTGTGTCGGTCAGCAGAGTGCTTCGACGAAGGGAGCGGTCCGCGAACACGCGCCGTCCCGCGCAGGTCCCGCGAGCTTTCCGGTCACGCCAGATCCTCCAGCACCATCACGCGCTGCCGCACCGGCTCCCAGCGGCGATCGCTCGGTTGGCCCCGGCGCACCATGGTCATGCGGACGGAGTAACGATCCGGCCGGTAGAGGGCGCGCAGATGCTCGATGCCGCGGCCGCTGTCGTCGAAGACGGTGCGCACCATGGCGATCAGGGGCGAGCCGACCTCGACGCCGAGCACCCGGGCCACCTCGGGAGTCGCGAGCTCGGCCGAGATGTCCTGGGTCGCATGGTCGGCGGCGACACCCGCCCGCTCCAGCAGTGTCAGCAGGGGCTGAGCGGCCAGCTCCTTGCGCGTGAAGGTCCGGCCGATGCTCTCCGGCACGCAGGTGATCAGATACGAGAAGGGCGCCCGAGCGATGCGGCGGGTGCGCACCGATCGCTGCACCAGCGCGCCGTCCGCAAGGCCGAGCGCCTCGCTCACCTCCGGCAGCGCCGGAGCATAGCCGAACTCCAGCAGCTTGACCTCGGTCGTCTGCCCCATGGCGACGAGCTGAGACATGAAATCCGCCATGTCGACCCGGATCGGCCCCGGCCTGCCGCGCTCGGTGAGGAACGTGCCGGCGCCGCGGCGGCGGCAGATCAGGCCCTCGTCCTCCAGCGCGGCGAGCGCCCGCCGCAGCGTCACCCGCGACACGCCGAACTCGACCGCCAGCGTCTGCTCGCCCGGCAGCCCGCCGTCGCGGGCGAACACGCCTCTGGCGATCCGGTCACGCAGGGCCAGATAGACCTGCCGTGTCTTGGAGAGTTCCGCTCCTGCCATCGGCCTCGTGCTCGATCCACCACAACGCCCGTGTCAGACGCCCATGCGGTCGCGCCACCAGCGCCCCCGGAGCCATGTATGAAAATCATCCGACGTGGGCTCGCGACGATCGATCGCCACGATATTGGCCCACACCAGCGCGAACATGCAGGAGAACACCGGGATGCCGTCGTGATAGGGCGAGCGCGCGATTGCCGCCAGCGTCGGCATGCCGGTGCCGAGCATCACGATGGCGTCGACCTTGGCAGTCCCCACTGCGGCGAGCGCCTGCGCGGCGGCCTCTCCCGGCAGGCTGTAGATCGGATGGAAGCTCTCGCCCGCACGCGACGCGCTGGTCTTAGCGCTGGTTTTGGCGCTGATCTTGGCGCCGATCTCGAACCCGCACGACGTCCAGTACGGTGCGCACGCCCTGTCGAGCGCCTCGCCCTCCGGATAGGGCGACACCAGGCCGATCCGCTTGGCGCCGAGCGCGCCGAGCGCCTGGCACACCGCGGTGGCGGCACTCATCGCCGGTACGTTCAGCAACCGGCCGACATCGGCGAGCGCCCGTTCCTCCTCCTCCTTCCCCGACAGGTAGGATGTGCCGGTGCAGGCGAAGGACACGCAGTCGATCGGTGCGTTGGCGAACTGCGGCGCATAGCGGCGCGCGTTGGTGTAGTAGTCGGTCAGACGCTCCTCGATGGTGGCGCAGGAGCTGACCAGCCGCGCATTGATCCAGGCATAGCCGGGCGGCGTGAGGATGGCGTATTCGGGCTCGACGGTCGTGTTGGCTTGCGGTGTCAACACACCAATGAGGCCCTTCGGCGCATATTCGACCCGCATGCCGTCTCTCCGAAAGCCGGCGAGCCGGCGCCGCGATCGAATTGTATTATGAATGGTACAAGTTGATCCAGGCCCGTCAAGCCGCCCGCCGGCGGATCAGGTGATGGCCGCAGCCTGCCGCAGCCCGTCGATCATCGACGACGTCAGCAGATAGGACCGGAGCCGCTCGCGATCCGCACAGATCGCCTTCAGCTCGGCCAGCATGCCGGCGCGCTTGTCGTGGTCCTTCTCGCGCATGCGGGCGCGGTTGCGGTCCGCCTGAGCGATGATCTGATCGCGCGCGACCGGCCGCCGGCGGCGGTCGTAGAGCGACAGCCGCTCGACGGGTGCGCCGCGCCGCAGCATGTCCACCAGCGCGCCGGCGAGCTCGAATGCATCGTGCAGGCCACCGTTGAGCCCCATGCCGCCCGACGGGCTGTTGAGGTGGGCGGCGTCTCCAGCGAGCGCCACGCGCCCCCGGCAATAAGCCGGGACGATGCGCTGATGGACCCGATAGGCGCGCATCTCGCCGAGTTCCCAGGGCTCGCGGCGCGGCACGATGTCGTTCATGCTGGCCTGGATCAGCGCGTCGGCGAGCTGCTCCTCCGGAGTCAGGTCCTCGCGCGGATAGATCGACACCCGCCACCGTCCCGGCACCTTCAGCAAGCTGAAATTGCCGCCCTGCTTCCAGCAGTAGGTCACGTTCGACAGCCCTTCGAGATGATCCTCGAACGGGAACCGGGTGGTGACCAGCAGCGTCGTCTCCGGATAGGTCTCGCCCTCGAACGGCATGCCGATGGCCTTGCGCACTGCGCTGCGCGACCCGTCGGCGCCGACCGCGAACCGCGACCGCACCGTCGCGCGCGTGCCGGCCCGCTCGATCTCGGTGACGACGCCATCGTGGTCCTGCCGCACTCCGACCACCGTGGTGCCGAAGGAGATCCGCGCGGTCGGCTCCTTCGCCAGGGCCGCATGCAGCACCCGCGACAGCTTCCATTGCTCGACCTGGAGCCGGTAGGGATGCCTTGTATGCCCGGCCAGCACCGACAGGTCGAAGACCGCCCGATCGCCGGCCGGATGCAGCCTGATCTGCCAGTGCGGGCAGATCAGGCCCTGATCGAGCAGCACCGCCGTGATGCCGAGCGGCTCCAGCATGTCGAGAGTCGGCGGATGGAACGTGGAGGCCCGAAGGTCCTCGGCGATGCCGGCCTCGGCCTCGAACAGCGCGACCGAGATCCCGGCGCGCGCCAGCAGCAGCGCCGTGCAGAGCCCCACCGGCCCGCCGCCGGAGATCACCACCTCGCAGGCAGTCTCGCCCGACATGCTTCCCCCCGATCCCCTGCGTTTTGTTGTTGTATTAAAGATAAGACAACTGCTCCGGCCCGTCAAAGCCGCGCGATGCAACGGCACGGAGCGGCACCGTGACACTCCGCGCCTCGATCGGGCGGCGACCAGACAGGCCGGCGGCCGCACACGGAGCCGCCCGCAATCGCCGTGGAGGCGCGAGCGCGCGGGTGCCCCGCAGGCGTCGAAGGCCGCGAAGTCACTTTTGCTCCCGGATGGCCGGAAGAAAGAAATTCCGCCGCCTTGTATCGGGAGAGCCTTCGCGGCAATCTGGAGACGTCGGGTGGCGTGCGCCTGGTCCGACCGCGGGATTTGACGGAGCAGCTTGCACCGCGTCACCAAAGCTAAAGCGCCACGCTGAACGCCGAACGGCGATCGTGGGCTCCAACCCGGCCATCAGGCCCGGACAAGGAACGACTCGCGATGCGCAGCAGGACCACCTTCCTCACGACCTTCGCCACCCTCCCCGGTTCGAGCCGCCGCTTCGTGGCGGCCTGCGGGATGTGTCGCAGCGACGCCTGATCATTTCGCTTCGCTCCACTTCATCTCACGCTCGAAACCGCGTCTGCGCGCCTCACCGCCGCAGTGCCCGGGAAGGTCTTCACCGATGTCTCTTCAATCCGCTCGGCCCGCGCTCACGCGCCAGCCGCCGCCCGCCCCGCAAGCCTATGTGATCGAGGTCGACGACGATGCGGTCGGCATCGTGGTCCGCGACAGCGACGGCTACACGTTCCATGCGGCCGCCTCGGCCTACTATCCGCTCGACCATCGGCGGTTCGCCAGCGCGGCTGCGGCCCAGAAGGCCGCGCAGGCGCTGCGCCACGACCGCGCCAAGGCCCTGCGGGGCGCCGGGCAGCGCCGCGCAAACTGACCGGCGCCCGGCAGAAGCCACGAGCCGCCCCGGCCGTGGCGGCTCGTTCGCCAGCAGGCGGACGCCGACGCTGTGCCGCGCCGTCAGGGTGCCAGCCTGCGCCGTCGCGGATCACACCGCGGCGGCGGACATCAAGGATTCACGCGTCCTCGTGCTCGCGCCGCTGCGCGGGGTGCTTGATGTTGAGGATCACGGCCTCGCCGGCAGCTTGCCGCCGTCCGGCGCCCGGAAACAAAATCAAGGTTTGGATACTGTCGAGAATGGCGGCACGGACCCGCAGTGCGGCTGCGGGATTGTGCACCCGGATGTCATCGGCAATACGAACGAGGTCGGCGACCGCTTCGGGGGTGTAATGAAGCTTCATCCTTCGAAGCGTCGGAACGCCGCTTCGACCTCGGCATCCGTGGCGAACTCGCGGCACTTGGCTCGAGCGAGACTCGCGAGCACATCCGGAAGGTGCGCGGGTTCGATCGCTTCGGGCTCGCCACCGTCGGCAGCGATATGGAGCATGAGGCGCGCGATCTCGTCTTGCGCTTCGGGCGGTAGCGCGCGCGCTGCTTCGAAGGCTCGTTCGAGCAACTTGGTCATGTCCGTGATCATAGGCGACCACGTCGCCCCGGACAACCGACCCACAGCCGCAGAAGTCCGCAGCTTTAGATTTTAGTGGTGGGCGCACAAGGACTCGAACCTTGGACCCGCTGATTAAGAGTCAGCTGCTCTACCAACTGAGCTATGCGCCCGCACGCCTTGGCGGCGCGCGTCTGTAGCAAACGTGGCCGGCCGTGTCCACCACGCCGCGCCGGATTTTTCCACCGTCACGGTCGAGCCGCGTGCATGGCGGCCTCGCACCGGCCCACAGGCTGCCGATCGCCGCCGCCGGCCGCCGCCGCCGGCACCGGCCGGACGGGACGGGACGGCCCAGCCGGCACGAGGACCCTCCGGAAACACCGAGGCCGCCGGACCGAAGTCCGGCGGCCTCTAGGCCCGATCGTCGCTGGGGGGCTGGGGGGAGGCATCGGGTGCGACGTCCGGGCCTGTAGAGGACGTCTCAAGACGGACGCCGCCGACAGATCGTTCTGGCGAGCGACGTCCGAAGTGAGGAACAGAGGCGGTCGCTTGCCGCTACAGCCGCTCCTCTCCGGTGGACGGGCGGCGGCGGTCGTCGTCGCGCCGGGGCGGCGGGCCCGATCCGTGTCCGCCGCGGCGGTCGTCATCGAAGCGTCGGCCTTCGCGCCACGGCGGTCCGTCATCACTGCGGCCACCGTCGGGGCCGCGTCCATAACCCCGGCCGTAGCCGTCGCGTCGGTCGCCGTCGCGGCGATAGCCATCGTCGCCGTGTCGGTCGAAACGATCGCTCCAGCCCTGGCCGTAGCCATAATGGTGATGACCGTACCGGCCATAGCCGCCGTCACGATCGCCATGGCCATGGCCATGATGGTGGCCGTCGTGGTGCCAGCCACCGGGACCGCGATCCTGGCCGGCATCGGCGAAGCGCGGACCGAGCGGCCGCGCCAGCGCCCAGAAGCGGCGCTTCTGGCTGTCGTCCAGGCTGCGGACCAGCGGCCCGGTGGCGTCGGCGAGATCCTTCAGTGCCGTCGCTCGCCGGCTCGCGCGATCGGCGAAGCGCTCCAGCCGCTCCATCGGGTCACCCTCACCCATGTCCCGGCGGTTCCGCATGGCGTCGCGCATCTCGGCCCGCATGGCCACGAAGGCGCGATAGGCCCGCTCGAACGCCGGCCACGCCTTCTCCTGCTCGGGGCCGAGCTGGAGGCCGGCCCGCAGCGCCGCGATTCGCGCCTCGAGATATGCCTGGCGATCGGTGGCGGCGCGGTCCGAGGACGACGCGCCGGTCGACGGCATGGACGCCCCCGGGGAGCGGGGCTCGGGCGAGTTCTGCTGCGCCAGCACCAGTCCCGATCCCGCCAGCGCGAGAAGCGCGGTGCCGGCGAGAAGCGATTTCCACATGCGACCCTCCCGTTGAATACGAGACGAGGGTAGTATTCGTCCGAGCCTGCCCTCAAGTTAAACTTCGGACAGCATTACCGCCTTGTAATGTCGGCCATGGCGTCGCCGCGACTGTGTCACGAATACGTGCGCGGCACGGCACTCGGATGACGAAACTCACCGGACGGGCGCGCCTCCGCCGGCGCTCTCGCCGAGGCATGGCCGCCGGCCCCCCATCCTGGCTCGCCCGAACCGGCCGAAACCTCTCGAATATCGGTGCTTTCGGGGCGCGTTAACGGTCTCGTAACCATCCACCCGGCAAATTTTGCCGGGGAGGCGCCGCCGGTGGCGCCGGGGTGGAATCGTTTCGATGTCCGACGTGACGGCAGGACGCGGCGGCGCGGCGAAGGGCTTCGGCCTGCCGAGCCTGCGCGAGATCGGCGACACGCTGAGGAGCGGCGACATCGCGCTCGCGGTCGGCGTGATGACCATCCTGGTCGTCCTCATCCTGCCGCTGCCGCCTCTCCTGCTCGACTTCGCCCTGGCGGTCTCGATCATCACCTCGGTGCTGATCCTGATGACCTCGCTGTTCATCCACCGCCCGCTGGAGTTCTCCACCTTCCCGACCGTGCTCCTGATGTCGACCATGCTGCGCCTCGCCCTCAACCTGGCGTCGACGCGGCTGATCCTGTCGCACGGGCACGAGGGCACCGCCGCCGCCGGCCACGTCATCGAGGCGTTCGGCAACTTCGTGATGGGCGGCAACTTCGTTATCGGCATCATCGTGTTCACGATCCTGGTGATCGTGAACTTCGTGGTGATCACCAAGGGCTCGGGCCGCATCGCCGAGGTCGCCGCACGCTTCAACCTGGACGCGATGCCGGGCAAGCAAATGGCGATCGACGCCGATCTCTCGGCCGGCCTCATCGACGAGAAGGAGGCGCGCACCCGCCGCAAGGAGCTGGAGGACGAAAGCTCCTTCTACGGCGCCATGGACGGCGCCTCCAAGTTCGTCCGCGGCGACGCCATCGCGGGCCTGCTGATCGTCTTCATCAACATCATCGGCGGCATCGTCATCGGCATCGCCCAGCAGGGCATCTCGTTCGCCGAGGCCGGCCGCAGCTACACGGTGCTGACCGTCGGCGACGGCCTCGTCACCCAGATCCCGGCCCTGATCGTGTCGACGGCGGCGGGCCTCCTGGTCTCCAAGGCGGGCCTGTCGGAAGCCGCCGACCAGGCGCTGCTGCGGCAGCTCTCCGGCTATCCCAAGGCGCTCGGCATGTCGTCGGCCGTCATGCTGGTGATCGGCATGCTGCCCGGCATCCCGATGCTGCCCTTCCTGCTGCTCGGCGGCGGCGCCGGCGCCCTCGCCTGGATGATCGATCGCAAAGCCAAGACCGAGGTGCAGGTGGCGGCGGCGAGCGTCGAGGCGGCTGCCCAGGCGGCCCCCGCCGAGGAGCCGATCAGTGCCGCGCTGCGCATCGACGAGCTCAAGATCGAACTCGGCTACGCCCTGCTGCCGCTGGTCAACTCGCCGAACGGCAGCGACCGGCTCACCGAGCAGATCAAGGCACTGCGTCGCTCGCTCGCGATGGAGATGGGCTTCGTGATGCCGTCGGTGCGCATCCTCGACAACGTGCAGCTCGACGCCAACACCTACATGATCAAGATCAAGGAGGTGGAGGCCGGCAGCGGGCGGGTGTGGCCGAACCAGTATATGGCCATGGACCCGATGGGCGGCCAGGTGAACCTGCCCGGCATGCACACCACCGAGCCGACCTTCGGGCTGCCGGCCACCTGGATCGACGCCGCCCTCAAGGAGGAGGCCGCGGTGCGCGGCTACACGGTGGTGGACGCCGCCACGGTGCTGGCCACCCACCTCACCGAGCAGCTCAAGGCCAACATCTCCGAGCTCTTGTCCTATGCCGAGGTGCAGAAGCTGCTGCGCGAGCTGCCCAAGGAGCAGGGCGAGCTGGTGAAGGACATCGTGCCGTCGCAGATCACCATCACGGGCATCCAGCGGGTGCTCCAGCTCCTGCTCACCGAGCGCATCTCGATCCGCGACCTCGGCACCATCCTGGAGGGAATCGCCGACGGCCTCGGCTTCACCCGCAGCCCCGCCATCCTGGTCGAGCACGTCCGCACCCGCCTCGCCCGCCAGATCTGCGCCCAGCACACCTCGCCCCAGGGCCTGCTGCCGCTGATCGCCCTCACGGCGCGGTGGGAGCAGGCGTTCGCCGAGTCGATCGTCGGCCAGGGCGACGACCGCCAGCTCGCCATGCAGCCGTCGCGCCTGTCCGAGTTCATCACGCTGGTGCGCGAGCGGTTCGAGGAGGCGGCCCGCATGGGCGAGGCCCCCGTGCTGGTCACCTCGCCGGGCATCCGGCCGTTCGTCCGCTCGATCGTCGAGCGCTTCCGCGCCCAGACGCCGGTGCTGTCCCAGTCCGAGATCCATCCGCGGGCCCGGTTGCGGACGGTCGGCAGCATCTGAGGCCGGTCTCCGGGGTCGACCGGCACGGACGGCGCGCGCCGTCCGTGCGGCGCCGCGTCCCGGCCGCCGGCGGCAGAGACCATGGATCGAATTCGAACGAAATCTGTAAGTCGTTCTTGAACTGAAGCTTTTATCCTTTTTCCGGGTCGCGCATCACGGAATCGTGACAACCCGGAGAGGAAACCATTCCCCTCTACGCGGGTTATCGGCGCGAACGGGATGGTCGCGCACACCACGCTCCGACAGGCGAACCGGCCGGGCCAACCGGCGGCATGAACCTCGGGACGGAACGCGGCGACCAACGGACAAGCACTCGGGAGGGGTCCCAATGAACAACGCTTCGCTCGCCACCGCCGATCGGATCACTCACCTGAAGGTCGTCGTTCTCGCCCTGGTCGCCTCGATCGCCATCATGGTGATCGGCATCACCGCCCATGCGGTGGACGACAGCCGCGCCTATGGGGTCGCGTCGACCCCCGTGAAGGCCGGCAAGGCCGTGATGATGTCGACCAGCGAGACCCCCACTTTCGTTCGCTGACTGGGTCCGCCGCCCCCCGCGCCGCGCTTCGCCAGCCCCCCGGCGGACCGGCTCGTCGCAATCCCCCTTGCGAGACGGATCTCCCGATGGCCGGGCCCTGCGCCCGGCCATCGGCGTTTCCGGGCGGCGCAGCCGCGTTGTGACTTCTCTCAGCCCCCGCCCGGCGGCTCGGCCGGCAGCACCGGCACCGCCTCCACGGCGCGGCCCGAATAGCTCACCGGCCCGCTCGGCCCGTCGATCGGCGATCCCGCCGACGGCTCCAGCGACACCGCGTAGACGGCAGTCTCGACGATCTCCCGGTCGAAGGCGGCGATCGCCGGCACGATCGTGAAGGTCTCCGGCCCCAGCAGCCCGAGCGAGCGCGGCGCCGGCAGCCGGTCCGACACCAGCCACAGCTCGTAACGCTTGTCGCCCTCGTCCTCGGGAGACAGGCGACGCACCATCAGGCTCTTGCGGTCAGAATCGAGGGTGACGACGAAAGCCGGCGCGGTCCCGGCCGGTTGCAGCACCGCGATATGGCGGCCGGGCGCCAGCCCGGGCACCTCGACGGAGCGCACCACCTCGCGCGGCACCTCGACGAGCCGTGGCGACGGCCGCAACCCCATCGGCAGCAGGTCCGGCGACAGCGCCGCCAGCACCGTGAGCGTGGCGAGCGCGAGCGAGAAGGCGGCGAGACCCGCGGCGGCGCTGCGCCAGCCCTGGACGCGGCGCGCCAGCCGCGCCACCGCCGCGTCGTCGTCGGGCGGCCGCTCGGCATGAACCACCAGCGCCCGTTCCCGCGCCAGGGACGGCAGCGATCCACCGACTGACGGATCGTGCGACGGCTCGGGCGGCGGCTCGATGAACGAGGGGTCGAGGGCAGACGATCCCGGCGCGGCAGGAGGCGCGACAGCAGGAGGGGCGATCGACGGCGGGGGTGGAATGGCCGGCGGCCGATCGGCGGGCGCAAGTCCCACCGCGGGCGCCAAGCCCACCGCAGGCGCGAGGCCCGCCACGGGCGTGGCGGGCGGGAGGCGCGCCGCGAGCCCGCCCCACAGCGCCGCCGGCGGCGGCACCGGCTCGACCATGGCGTGAAGCTCGCCGAGGCGTCGCTCCCATGCCGCCACCTGGGCCGCGAAGGCCGGGTCGGTCGCCAGCAGGGCGGCCGCCGCGGCCCGCTCGCCGGCGTCGAGGGTGCCGAGCGCGTACTCGGCGGCGAGCCCGGCCCGGTCGTGGCCGGCCGCCCCGTCGGGCACCCCAGCAGGGTCTCGCGGCTGGTCGGGATCGCGGTCCGTCATGGCCCGAACCCGTCGCGGATCTCGGCGAGCGCCAGCCGGACGTCGCGGCGCACCGCCTCGGGCGATCGGTCGAAGGCGCGCGCCAGAGCGTCGCGGTCGAGCCCACCGAAATAGGCGAGCAGGATCATCCGCTGGCGGTCCGGCGGCAGGCGTCCGAGGCTGCCGAGCAGGCGCTCCAGCGCCGGCCCCACCGGCGGGCGCGACGGCGGCGGCTCGCCGGTGCTCGCCGGCGCGGACTCGGGTTCGGGGTCCGGATCGGCATCGCGGCCGCCCCCGGGGCCGTCCGCCCCGATGGCCTCGGCGGCGTCCGGCTGGCCGTCCCCCTTCGGCGCGGCTGCGGTGTCGGGCACCGGCCTGTCGGACACCGGCCGGCGGGCCAGGTCGAGCGCGTGGCGGCGGGCGATCGCCACCATCCAGACCAGCGGATCGTCCCGACCCGGGGCAAATCCGGCGGCCTGCGACCAGATGGTGAGAAAGGCGTCCTGGAGGGCCTCGCCGGCCCGGTCGGGCCGATCGAGGATGCGCAGCACGATGCCGTAGAGCTTGGCCCGGGTCGCGCCATAGAGACGCTCGAACGCCGCGACATCGCCCTTGGCGGTCGCGGCGAGCAGCCAGACCAGTTCGGCCGATGTCAGCATGCGGTCGAGCCCCCCGCACCGTCGGCGACGCGATGGACGGATTATGCGCGAACCGCGTCGTCCCGCAAACTAGAGCGGAATCCGATCCAACTGGATCGGATTCCGCTCTAGAGTCCTTGCGTGATCGCATTTTGGACGGCGAACCGGATCCCACTTCGCCGGAAAATGCTCCACGGCCCGAGCGGCAGGGCCGCCCGGGCCGTGGAAGACCGGGTTGGTGGGCTCGGACAACCGCTCAGCCGGCGGCGCGCGCGGCGCGCAAGCCCGCAATCGAATCGAGCTCCGCCTGCTCGCGGGCGGCCTCGGCATGGCGATCGCGGAGCTGGTCGCGCTCGTCGAGCAGCTCGACCTTCTTCAGCTCCTCGAAGGATTCCTGGAGCGCCGCCCGCGCCTCCTCGAGCTGGCCGGACAGTTCGTCGGCGGATCGCTTGAGGTTCTCGCGCCGCTGCATGGCGGCCTTGGCATAGGTCGGGTAGGCGAAGTGGGCCGGATCGTGGACGCCGGCCCGGTCCTGCTCGACCTGGATCTCGCGGTCGAGATCACCCGCCATGCGCAGGAACTCGGCGATCATGGTCTCGATCTGCGCGACCTTGCGGCGGTTCTCGTCCACCTGAAACTTCTTGAGCCGAATGAGTGTATCGCGCGACTTCATCGACTGTTACTCCCCAGAAGCCCGAGCGCGCAGCCTCGATCGCCAGGGCCGAGAGCCGCTCCAACACGGCGCCATTGTCGGGGCACAATCTTAGTTTTCGGTTTCCGCGTCCGAGAGGATTTGCTCGAGCCTCCGATAGCCTTCCGCCAGCGAGGTGGCGTCCGTCTTGGCCTGGGACAGAAAGGCTTGCAGCGGATCGTTGAGGCGGATCGCCTCGTCCACCTCGGCACTCGATCCCGGCCGGTAGGCGCCGAGCCGGATCAGCTCCTCCATGTCCGCATAGGTCGCCATCACGCGCCGCGCCCGCATCACCACCGGCAGATACTCCGGATCGCACGACCGGGGCATGGTTCGCGACACGGACTTGAGCACGTTGATGGCCGGGTAGCGGCCACGCTCCGCGATGGCGCGCTCCATCACGATATGGCCGTCCAGGATGCCGCGCACCGCATCCGCCACCGGCTCGTTGTGGTCGTCGCCGTCCACCAGCACCGTGAAGATGCCGGTGATCGCCCCCGCCCCTGCCCCCGGGCCGGCCCGCTCCAGAAGGCGCGGCAGCTCGGTGAACACCGTCGGCGTGTACCCCTTGGAGGTCGGCGGCTCGCCGGCCGAAAGGCCGATCTCGCGTTGCGCCATGGCGAAGCGGGTGACCGAATCCATCAGCACCAGGACGCTTTTTCCCTCGTCGCGGAAATACTCGGCGATGGCGAGGGTCAGATAGGCGGCCTGGCGGCGCATCAGCGCCGGCTCGTCCGAGGTGGCCACCACCACGACCGAGCGGGCGAGGCCCTCGGGCCCGAGATCGTCCTGGAGGAACTCCTGCACCTCGCGGCCGCGCTCGCCGACCAGCCCGATCACCGAGACGTCGGCATCGACGTTGCGGGCCAGCATCGACAGCAGCACCGACTTGCCGACGCCGGAGCCGGCGAAGATGCCCATGCGCTGGCCGCGGCAGCAGGTGATGAAGGTGTTGAGGGCGCGCACCCCGAGATCGATGGGGCCGCCGACCCGTTGACGGGCATGCGCCGAGGGCGGGCTGTTGCGGAAGCGGCAGGGCGTCGGCCCCGGCGGCAGGGGCCCTAGCCCATCCACCGGCTCGCCCAGCGCGTTGACCACCCGGCCGAGCCAGCCGACCGACGGCCGCACCGTCGCATGCGACGACATCACCAGGGCGCGGCAGCCGCGCCGCACCCCTTCGAGGGCCGCGAACGGCATCAGGAGCGCATGGTCGCCCGAGAAGCCGACCACCTCGCAGGGAATCGCCCGGCCGGCGGTCTCGACGCCGACCCGCGCGCCGACCGACATGGCATGCAGCGGCCCGGCGACCTCGACCATCAGGCCGCGCACCCCGACCACCCGGCCGTAGACCTCGACCTCGTCGATCTCGGCGATCTGGTCGGCGAGCTGCCTCACGGGCCGGCTCCAGCCGGCGGGCCGGCTTCGGCCGAGAGACGGGCGGCCACTTCGGCACGGATCGGACCCGCGACATTGGTATGGCGCCACCTCCCGCGCCGCGTGCAGGCCACCAGGGCCGCCATTCGGGCGGATGAGGACATCGCCTTAACTCCGTGTTTACCCGGAGCGTTAATCATTGAATCACCGTCCTCGGGGTCCCTGTCCGGCGTGCGGCTCATGGCCGCCGGAGGTGAGTCAATTGAGTCGGTTACGGCCAGATCCTAAAGTGGAATGTGAGACAGACCGTGCAGAGAAAACCGACCTGTCGCAACATTTTAGGCCGATTCTGGCGGGCCTGCCCAGCACCGTCTTGCGCACCGGAATCAGACTTTGTTAATGGTTGCTCGTTAACCTTTCGAATCAGTTGGGTCCCGAGGCGTCAGAGTTGGCCTCCAGTACGGCGGGCCGCCCTCAATCCGACGCGGCATGGAAGGGGACTGGCATGCGCGTTCTCCTGATCGAAGACGACAGCGCGACGGCGCAATCCATCGAGTTGATGCTGAAGTCGGAGAGCTTCAACGTCTACACGACCGATCTCGGCGAAGAGGGCGTCGATCTCGGCAAGCTCTACGACTACGACATCATCCTGCTGGATCTGAACCTGCCGGACATGTCGGGCTTCGAGGTGCTGCGGGCCCTGCGGGTCTCCAAGGTCAAGACGCCGATCCTGATCCTCTCCGGCCTCGCCGGCATCGAGGACAAGGTGAAGGGTCTCGGCTTCGGCGCCGACGACTACATGACCAAGCCGTTCCACAAGGACGAGCTGGTGGCCCGCATCCACGCCATCGTGCGGCGCTCCAAAGGACACGCCCAGTCGGTCATCCAGACCGGCGATCTCGTCGTCAATCTCGACACCAAGACGGTCGAGGTCGGCGGCCAGCGGGTGCATCTCACCGGCAAGGAGTACCAGATGCTGGAGCTCCTCAGCCTGCGCAAGGGCACGACGCTGACCAAGGAGATGTTCCTCAATCATCTCTACGGCGGCATGGACGAGCCCGAGCTGAAGATCATCGACGTCTTCATCTGCAAGCTGCGCAAGAAGCTCGCCAACGCATCGCAGGGCCGCAACTATATCGAGACGGTGTGGGGCCGCGGCTACGTCTTGCGCGAGCCCTCCGACGACGAGGCGCGCATCGCCATCTGATCGCGACGGCGCCGGATCTGATCGCGTCGGCTTGGCCGGCCCCTCGCCCCGAGAGTTTCGGAGTTTTCCGCGGAGCCGTGGGCTCTCCTCCCGAACTCGGACACTTCCGAACCCCGCCGTGAATGGCGGGGTTTTTGTTTTAGAGCATTGTCCGGCGAAGTGGACGCCGGTTCGCCGTCGAAAATGCGATCATGCAAGGACGTCTGGAGCGGAGCACGATCCAGTTGGATCGGATTCCGCTCCAGGTCGACGCCGGGGCTGACGGTGCGGAGCACGGCAAGCGTGCGGAGTGTCGCGCGGCTCGCTCCCGGGCTACGATCGGCGGCGACCTGCGGGAGACCTGCGGCGGCCTGCGGGGCTCGGCACCGAGCCCCGCCGTCGCCTCAAAACGAGATCCGGCTGATCCATTGGGTGGTCATGTATGGACGGCCCCTGGTTGGCAAGGGTGCTTTTTCGGCGGGGCGGATCGGGAGCGGTCATGTATCCGGCCTTTGGATGCGGTCGATGACCGCTGGCCCTGAGGGACTTCGCGGATCGGGCTCCGATCATTCCGACGCATTCGCGGTGCGATGACGACGAGGAGTGTCCCGATCCCGGTTCCTGACCGTTTACCGTCGTGCCTTCGGCTCCCTTGCTCCGCCGACCGGCCTGTTCGGGGCCGGACAGCGATCCTTCGACGTCTGGTTCAGGCGGCCGCGGGAAGGCTCTGGTGGCGCCCCTCGGGGAGGTTCTCGGGGAGGTCCTTGGCGCGATAACGCTCGCCCGTCTCGAGCAGCGCCCAGATGATGCGCGCCGTCTTGGCGGCGAGCGCGACGGCCACCACCTTGGCGGGGCGCCGCGCCAGAAGATCGCGCAGCCAGGGGTCGCGGATGCCCTTGGCACGCGCCTGGCGAAGCTGCGAGGTGGCACCCAGCACGAGCAACTGCCGCAGGGTGCGGTCACCCTGCTTGGAGATGCCGACCGAGCGCTGCTTGCCGCCGGTGCTGTCCTGGCGCGGCGTGAGGCCGATCCAGGCGGCGAAGTCGCGGGCACCGTCGAACAGGCCCGCATCGGGCACCTTGGCGACCACCATGCTGGCCGTGATCGGCCCGACGCCTGGTATCTCCATCAGTCGACGCGCCGCCGCGTCCGCCCGGGCGAGCCGCGCAATCTGCGCCTCGAGCTTGCGCACCAGCGCATCCACGGTCTCCCATTGGACAGCCAGCAGCGACAGCGCCGGACGCGCCGCCTCCGGAAGGCCCTGCGGGCCGGCCGCGAGTTCCTTCAGCAGCGCATCCAGTCCGGCTTGGCCCTGGGCGGCGACGATGCCGAACTCGGCGAGCCCGGCCCGCATCGCGTTCGCCGTATGGTCGGCCGGCTCGCCGCCTCGCAGATCGCCTCGGCGTCGCGCCCGTCGGTCTTGTTGCGCTTGACGGAGGGCTTCACGTAGTGCGCCGGCATCATCCGCACCGCGTGCCCGAGCCGCTGCAACAGCCGCCCCAATGGTGCGATCCGCCACACGCCTTCCATCTCGACCACGCACGGCGACAGCGCGGCGAAGAAGCGCTCCACCTGGCCCCGCCTCAACGACCGCCGGAGCACCACCGTCCCGGATGCATCGATCCCGTGCACGTGGAAGATCGTCTTCGCAAGGTCCAACCCAATCATGGGAATGCTCATCGTGGACGGCTCCGCTTCCGGAACGAGTTCATCACCGGCCAGATTGGCACAGAGATGCCGCCAGGGGCCGTCCACCCCATCATTCCGGAAGCCGCGAAGCGGCGCCCCGGAATGACGGGAACTGATCACCCGGAAACAAGCATGACGCGAACCGGCCGGGGCGCCTGCCGCCGATCCGGCTGGCCGAACGGCCCGGCTTGTCCGTACAGTCGGTCCGATCGGCCGAAGGGAGCGTACGGAATGCCAGTGAATCGCCGGGTCTTCATCGCCGCCGGAGCGGGGGCGTCGCTCGGCCTGTTCGTGCTCGGGCCGTCGGGCCGCCGCGAGGCGGTCGCCGGCCCGGTGATCGGCGGCACCCTGAAGCCCTCCCGCATCGACAAGTTCGTCCTGCCGCTCGCCATCCCGGCGGCGATGCCGCGCTCCGGGCCGAACGCCTACCGGATCGCCGCGCGCGAGCACATGCAGCAGATACTGCCGCCGCCGTTCCGGCCGACCCGGGTGTGGAGCTACGGGCCGGAGGGCGACCCGGCGCGCTTCGTCTCGCCCGCCTGCACCATCGAGGCGACCCGCGGCACCCCGGTCGAGGTCACCTGGATCAACGACCTTGTGGGGCCGGACCGCCGCTTCCGCCCGCATCTCCTGCCGGTCGATCCGACCCTCCACTGGGCCAATCCGGGCGGCCGCCGCGACACCCGCCCGACCTTCGACAAGACGCCCGGTCCCTACACCGGGCCGGTGCCGCTGGTGCCGCATGTCCACGGCATGGCCGAGGTGGAGGACTGGAGCGACGGCTATCCGGAAGCCTGGGTGCTGCCCGACGCCGCCGATCTGCCGGAGGGCTTCGCCCCGGTCGGCACCTGGTACGACTTCTTCTGGACCAAGGCGGGCGGCGGCGACTGGGGACCCGGACGGATGACGTTCCGCTATCCCAACAGCCAGCGCCCCTCGACCCTGTGGTTCCACGACCACACGCTCGGCATCACCCGGCTCAACGTCTATGCCGGGCTGGCCGGCTTCTGGCTGATCCGCAGCGACGATCCGGCCGACCACCCGACCGTCGCCGGCAGCGGCGCAGCCGCCGTGCTGCCGGCGGACACGCACGACATTCCGCTTGCCATCCAGGACCGCGCCTTCAACACCGACGGCTCGCTCTACTATCCCGACAGCCGCAAGCTGTTCGACGATTACGCCGGCCCCTACATCCCGGCGAGCGCGGTGCCGCCGATCTGGGTGCCGGAGTTCTTTGGCGACTGCATGGTGGTGAACGGCCGCACCTGGCCGTACTGCACCGTCGAGGCGCGGCGCTATCGCCTGCGCATCCTCAATGCCTGCAACTCGCGCGTCCTGGTGCTGCGCTTCGCCGATCCCGCCGTCGAGGTCTGGCAGATCGGCAGCGAGGGCGGCTACCTGGTGGCGCCGGTGAAGCTGCGCGACGTGGTGCTGGCGCCGGCCGAGCGGGCCGACCTCGTGGTCGACTTCTCGCGCGTCGCGCCGGGCGCCCGGGTGGTCCTGCGCAATCGCGGGCCGGACGCCCCCTACAAGGGCGACGCCGAGGACGACGAGGCGCGCGCCGATCCGCGCTCGACCGGGCAGGTGATGCAGTTCCGGGTGGTGCGCCCGACCAGCCCCGATCCGACCACGCCGCCGGCCCGGCTGGTCATGCCGGCCATCGCGCCGCTTGCGGCCGGGCGCGAGCGGGCGCTGGCGCTGGTCGAGGCGATGACGCCGTCCGGCAAGGACGAGGTGCCGCACGAGGTGGCGCTCGCCACCTTCGACCCGGCCCGCGGCCGCCCCGACGGCGTGACGGTCACCCATTGGGGCGATCCGATCAGCGAGAACCCGGCCCCCGGCGACACCGAGACCTGGGCGTTCCACAACTTCACCGCCGACGCCCACCCGATGCATGTCCACGACGTGCTGTTCCAGGTGGTCGACCGCCAGGAGCTCGACGAGAAGAACGGGCGCCCCAAGGGCCGGGCCCGGCCGCCGCGGCCCGAGGAGACCGGCTGGAAGGACACCGTGATCGCGCCGCCCGGGCAGGTCACCCGGGTGCGGATGCGGTTCGCCAAGGCGGGCCGCTTCGTCTGGCACTGCCACATGGTGGAGCACGAGGACAACGAGATGATGCGGCCGTTCCGGGTCGGTCCCGAGCAGGACGGCGAGCCGCAGGACCACGGCGCTCCGCGCTGACACCCCGCGCTGAGCCTCGGCGGCACCCGGCCGGCGCCGGTTCAGACGAGCCGCAGGGTCGGCGGCCCGAGCGGCAGGTCGGCGCCGTCCGGCCAGGCCAGGAGATGGCTGGCGCAGCCGCGGCAGTCGCTGCTGCCGAAGCCCGGCAGCGGCACCGGCAGGCCGGCGAGCGACGCCACCAGGGCGCATTCGTCGCCGTCCGGGATCGCCCACACGGCGATCACCCGCCCCCGCGTGGTCAGCCGATCGACATGCCAACGGAGGATCTTGCGCCGGCGCAGGTGGCGGGCGATGCGGGCGCGCAGCCCGCCGGGGCCGCGGGCCGAGCCGCAGTAGAGATACCGGCCGGCCGACAGCACCGCGGCGCCGCGATCGGCCCGGCGCGAGATCGTCATGCGGAGAGCGGCCGGCAGCGCGATGGCGAGCACATAGGCGCCGCCGCAGTCGGGCAGACGGCTCGCCCGGGCGGGCCGTGCCGGGGCCGCATGGGCGGCGCCTGTCCGGCCCCGACGACGGGCCACAGTCGGGGCGTCGTCGGTGTGGGCATCTGCTCCGTCCGATCGTTTGGGCATGCAGACCTGTGTGCAACGCCAGAATGAATGCAGGGCACCACCGCGCGCGCTTATTGTGCATAGCACAAATTTGTATTGACTCGTACGCCGCCGAGGCGCTGGACTAGTCTCCGTACAAACGCTCATGCGGAATGAGCCGACTGCACTTTTGGGGGAACATCGCATGGGCCGCCGCTCCATCACGACCGAAAGCGCTTTGCCCTCTCTGATCATTCCGTGCCCCCGCTGCGCCAAGCGCATGTCGTTCCGCAGTGCCCGCACCACCAAGGCCGAACCACGCATCCTGGACACCACCTATGCCTGCGACCAGTGCGGCGCCGAGGTGATCTGCACCAGCTTCTGCCGCCACGACGCCGCCCAGGCGGCCTGAACCGCCTCTCCCGGCTCTCTGTTCCGATCCTCGCCTGGCGCGTCGCCACCTTCGGCTCGTGCCCCGCGTCCCGCGACGGCGATCGCCACGAGCGGGTGGAGCCGTCATTCCGGCCCGGCAATCCTCATCCCCGATCGCTCCGCTATGCTGATCCGCGCCCCGCGCCGCCCCGCGGCGGCTGGACGCGCCGAAGGACCGCCGCATGACCGACCGCACTCCCGCCATCGACGAGCGCCGCCTGTGGTCGGACCTGATGGCGCTCGCCGAGATCACCGACGCGGCGCGGCCATGGACCCGCCGCTCGTTCACGCCGCTGTTCGACCAGGGCCGCGACTGGCTGCGCCGCCGCTTCGCCGAGGCGGGCCTCGCGGTGCGCCTCGATGCCGCCGCCAACCTGTTCGGCCGTCTGGAGGGCAGCGAGCCCGGCCGCCCGGTGGTGATGCTCGGCTCGCATTCGGACTCGGTGCCATCGGGCGGCCGCTTCGACGGCCCGGCCGGGGTGATCGCCGCCCTCGAGGTCGCCCGCGCCCTGCGGGAGAGCGGCCGCACGCTGCGCCATCCCGTCGAGGTGGTCGACTGCCTGGCCGAGGAGCCGAGCGACTTCGGCCTGTCCTGCATTGGCAGCCGCGCCATGGCGGGCCTGCTGGCGCCCGAGATGCTGGACTATCGCGGCCCCGGCGGCGAGCGGCTCGGCGATGCGATCGACCGGGTCGGCGGCGACACGGCGCGGCTCGCCACCGCCCGCCGAAGCGACGTGGCCGCCTTCCTGGAGCTTCATATCGAGCAGGGCGTGGTGCTGGAGCGCAGCCGCACCGACATCGGCATCGTCACCGGCATCGTCGGCATCGTCCGGCTGGAGCTGGTGTTTCTCGGCGAGGCCGCGCATGCCGGCACGATGCCGATGGCGATGCGGCGCGACGCCGGTGTCGCCGCCGCCCGGCTGGTCGGGTTCGTCTCGGAGCGCGCCCAGGCGCTCGCCCAGCTCGGCCGCGGCTATGTGGTCGCCACCACCGGGGTGATCGAGGTGGCCCCCAATGCCATCAACGTGGTGCCGCAGCGCGGCCGCGTCGTGGTGGACGTCCGGGCCGAGGACGCCGCGCTCCTCGACGCCTTCGTGGCCGAGATCGAGGCGGAGGCGAGATGCATCGCCGAGGCGACCGCCACGGTGGTCGAGCGCTGCGCCACGCTGTCGCGGGCGACGCCGGCGGCCTGCGACCCCAGGCTGCGGACGCTGCTCGCCGAGGGGGCGGCGGCGCGCGGCCTCTCCAGCCTGTCGCTGCCGTCGGGGGCCGGCCACGACGCCGCCTTCCTGTCGCGCATCGCGCCCGCCGCCATGGTGTTCGTGCCGTGCCGCGAGGGCCGCAGCCACACCCCCGAGGAGTGGGCCGAGCCCGCCGCCATCGCGGCCGGCGCCGCCACCATGCTGGAAGCGGTGCTGCGCTTCGACGCCGGCGCGGCCGCCGGCTGACCCGCCGCGCGGCGCGACATCGTCGCGTTCGCGACCAGAGGCGACGCACGCGGTCTCCGGGCGCATCGGCTGCGCCGGCGCTCGCGTCGCCGCGGCCGGCGTGAACCGGCCGGCCGGCTCGCGACACCTCCGCAAGGAGCGCCGCGGTGTGGCCGCGCGGATGGCCGCACCGACTTGATTTGGCCGGTATCGGCTGGCCCTCTGGCGGGAATTGCCGACCACCGTGGCCGCGGGTTGCGGCGGCCACCGGCCTGCTGGTCCATCGGCCGGTGTCGTTCCGGCTCAGGAGAGTGCGATGTCCGCACGGGTGATCGCCGTTCCGTCCGCCTGCCTGTCCATCCTGGTCTCGATTCTCGTCTCCGCTCTCCTGGTCGCTGGCCCCGCCGGTCCGGCCGCCGCCCAGGCCGATCCGTCGGCGGCCACGATCGCCGCGAAGCCGGCCGGAAAGGCCGCCCCCGCGGCACGGAAGAAGACGGCGGATCGCCCGCCCGGCGCCCCCGCGGCCGCCAAGGGCGTGCCGGCCAAACGGTCCGTCGCCCCGGGTGCCAAGTCGCGCGCCACCAAGCCGGCGACCGCCGCGGGAGCCGGCGCCGCAGCAGCCGGCGCGGCCGCCGCGACATCGGCCACCGCCGCGCCGACATCGGCCACCCCCGACCCGGCCGTGATGCTGGCGGCACAGTCGCGGCTCGCGGTCCGGCTGGTCGAGGCGCTGCGCCAGGAGACTCCCGACGCCGCCAATCTGGTGGTGTCGCCCGGCAGCCTCGCCATGGTGATGGCGCTGATCGATCTCGGCGCCGACGACCGCCTGCGGGCGGCGCTCGCCCGCACCCTCGCCTTCGTCGACGATGCCGCGGCGCCGACCGGGACGGCGGCCGACCGCAAGGCATCGGCGCGCAAGGGCGACCGCACGGCCGCGCCGCCACCGGCCGATCTCGCCGCCGTGCGCCGGCTCGCGCAGGCGCTGCGGTCCGATCCGACCGCCGCCGAGGTGCTCTCGGTCGCCGATGCGCTGTGGATGGACCCGGCCGCCAACCCCAAGGAGCCGACGCTGGCGGCGGTCGCGGCCGCGGGCGGCACGGTGTTCCGCGAGCGCCTCGGCGATCCCGCCACGCTCGCCCGCATCAACGGCTGGGTGGGCGAGAAGACCCGCGGCCTGATCCCGACCATCCTGGACCGGGTGCCGGCCGACGCCGGTCTCGTCGCCGTCAACGCGCTCGCCTTCAAGGACCGCTGGCGCACCGCCTTCGCCGAGGCCCGCACCCGGCCGGCGCCGTTCACCCGCCTGGACGGCTCGACCGTCGAGGTGCCGCTGATGACCGCCACCTTCGAGGCGGTGCCGATGCGCAGCGACGAGCGCTTCGTCGCCGCCGAGCTCGGCTATGCGCACGAGCGCTTCGCCCTCGTGCTGCTGACCAGCCGCGACGCGCCGCAGCCGGCCGCGGCCTTCGCGCCGGTCGCCGGCTGGCTGTCGGGCGACGGCTTTGCGGCCGGCCCGGCCGACGTGGCGCTGCCGCGCCTGGCGCTGGCCGAGCGGGCGGAGCTGTTGCCCGCCCTCGACGCCCTCGGCCTGAAGGCGGGGCGCGCCTCGCCGACCGCGCTCGCCGGCTTCGCGCCCGGCCAGCGCATCGCCGAGGTGATCCAGAAGACGGTGCTGAAGATCGACGAGAGCGGCACCGAGGCGGCGGCGGCGACCGCGGTCGTCACGGTGCGATCGGCGACGCGGCCGTCGCATCCTCGGCTCGCCTTCGACAAGCCGTTCTGGTTCGCGCTGCGCGACAAGGTCACCGGCCTGGTGCTGCTCGCCGGCTATGTGGGCGACGCCGGCCGCGCGGTGGCGACCGCCGCCGCTTCGCCGGAGACCCCGGCGGTTCCGCCGGCCACTGCCGCGCCGGCGGCCGAGCCGCCGCCGCAACCGCCCGCCGCGGCGGCGCCGTCCGAGCAGGCCGCACCGCCGAGCACCGAACCGCCGTCCGAGCCCGCGCCGCCTCCCGCCGAGGCACCGCGCTGAGCGGCCGCGGGCCGTCTCCCCCGTCGCGGCGCCCCGTGCTACACCGCCGGCCGTGGCGCCGCCCGGCCGGCCGCGCCCGCCGCACCTCCGGACGGAAGCCACGATGGATATCGGCGACAGGGACATCGGCGACAGCCCGCTGCTGACGGACCTCTACCAGCTCAACATGATGCAGGCCTATCTGCGGACCGGCCTGACCGCGACCGCCTCGTTCGAGATGTTCGTGCGGCGGCTGCCGCCGGGACGCTCGTTCATGATGGCGGCCGGGCTGGAGCAGGCGGTCGCCTGGCTGGAGGGCCTGCGCTTCTCGCCCGCCGAGCTCGCCTATCTGGAGAGGAGCGGCCGCTTCGACCGGGCGATGCTCGATCACCTCGCCGGCCTGCGCTTCACCGGCGACGTCGACGCCATGCCGGAGGGCACGGTGTTCTTCCCCGACGAGCCGCTCCTGCGCATCACGGCGCCGCTGCCGCTCGCCCAGCTGCTCGAATCGCGGCTGATCAACCTGGTCCAGTTCCAGAGCCTGATCGCCACCAAGGCGGCGCGGGTGATGCTGGCGGCGCCCGGCAAGGCGCTGGTCGACTTCGGCTTCCGCCGCGCACACGGCGCCGAGGCGGGGCTGATGGCGGCGCGCGCCAGCTACATCGCCGGCTTCGCCGGCACCGCCACGGTGCTGGCCGAGATGCTGTGGGGCATCCCGTGCTACGGCACCATGGCGCATTCCTACGTGCAGGCCCACGAGGACGAGATCGTCGCCTTCGAGAGCTTCGCGCGCGCCCGGCCCGACAATCTCACGCTGCTGATCGACACCTACGATCCGGTCGCCGCGGCCCGCAAGGTTGTGGCACTGGCGCCGAAGCTCGCGCGTGACGGCATCACGGTGCAGGCGGTGCGCATCGACTCGGGCGACCTCGTGGCGCTGTCGCGCCAGGTCCGGCAGGTGCTCGACGACGGCGGCTGCCGCGACGTGCGCATCTTCGTCAGCGGCGGGCTCGACGAGGTCTCGATCGACGCCATCGTCAAGGCGGGCGCGCCGATCGCGGGCTTCGGGGTCGGCACCGCACTCACCACCTCGCAGGACCAGCCGGTGCTCGACATCGTCTACAAGCTCCAGGAGTACGACGGCGTCGCCCGGCGCAAGCGCTCCGCCGACAAGCAGACCTGGCCGGGCCGCAAGCAGGTGTGGCGCCGCCACGCGGCCGACGGCACGCTGGCGGGCGATGTCGTGTCGCTCGACGGCGACCGGCAGGACGGCACGCCGCTGCTCGCGCCGGTGATGCGGGCAGGACAGCGGGTGCAGCCCGCCCCGAGCCTCGCCGAGATCCGCGCGCGCGCCGCCGCCGAGCTGGCGGCACTGCCGCCGGCCCTGCGCGACGTCACGGTGGCGGGCGCCTATCCGGTGACGATCGCGCCGGCGCTGCGCGCGCTCACCGCCGAGGTCGACCGCCGCATCGCGACCCACGGGTGAGGCCTCCGACGTCCCCTCGGCGCTCGCACCGGCTTCGACGATCCGGACCGCAAGCCTCTCTTAACCACCCTTCGTCACCCTGTCGGGGTTGGTCACCCTGTCCGGGCTGCGGCCCGCAGCGGTACCCCGGACGGGCGCGCCGCGCCGCCGGCGGCGCGCCGCCGCGCCGATGCCACAAAAGTGCGCGGCCGGATGGAACGGCATCGCAAATTCGCCGTTGTAGGTCGCCTATAGTCGGCGCTCTCATCTTCGAACTGTGGCCGGTGGCATGGACGTGATCCTGGTGAAGCTGCTCGCGGCGTTCCTGGCCCTCGGCCAGGTCGCGATCCGGCCGGAGGCGATCAGAACGGAGTTCGATCCGAGCCGCGACCAGGCGGCGGTCGTGCAGATCCTGCGCGACGGCTGCGCCCACATGCGCAAGGCGTTCGACATCGAGTCCATCGATCTCGACGGCCTGATCACCACCGCGCTCGACGACCCGCAGGCGTTCACGGGCGAGATCAAGGCGTTCAAGGGGCTCGACTTCAAGGCGCTGCCGCCGCTCTACCGCCAGTTCTGCAAGAACGAGGACGTCGCCGATTCGCCGGCCGACATCGCGGCCGTGATCACCTGGTACAACAAGGCGGTCGCCGATCTGCCCGATCATCGCCGCCTGAAGGGGCTGAAGCTCGCCGGCACCTCGACGGTGCTGGACGCCAAGGGCAACCGCTTCGCCGAGGTCTACGAGCCCGACAACCGCCGCGTCTTCGTGCCGCTCGCCGAGATCCCGGACGCGGTCCAGAAGGCGTTCGTGGCGGCCGAGGACAAGCGCTTCTTCCAGCACAAAGGCATCGACGAGCGCGGCCTGATCCGCGCCATGGTGGGCAACTTGGCGCGGCCCGGCCGGCCGCAGGGCGGCTCCACCATCACCCAGCAGGTGGTGAAGAATCTCTTGGTCGGCGACGATCTCACCTACGAGCGCAAGATCCGCGAGATGATCGTCGCGGCGCGGGTGGAGCAGACACTCACAAAGGCCGAGATCCTGGAGCTGTATCTCAACTCGATCTATCTGGGCCGTGGCTCGTGGGGAATCGAGCTGGCCGCCCGCGCCTATTTCGGCAAGCCCGCCTCGGCGCTGACGCTGGCCGAGGGCGCCGCCCTCGCCGGGCTCACCAAGGGGCCGAGCTTCTACAATCCCGACCGCCACCCCGAGCGCGCCCAGGAGCGCTTCGGCTACGTGCTCACCCGGCTCCAGGAGGACGGCGCCGTCTCGGCCGAGCAGGTGGCGGCGGCGCGCGCCGCCGGCGTGCGCTACGTGCCGTGGGAACGGCTCGCCCGCACCACCGGCTTCTACGTGCTCGACCACATCTCGCGCGAGGCCCGCTCGCTGCCCGGCGTGTCGCCGCTGACGGCGGCCTCCTCGACGGTGCGCTCGACCATCCATCCCGACTTGCAGAAGGCCGCCGAGGCGGCGCTCCAGGAGGGGCTCGCCCGCTACGAGGCGTCGACCGGGCGGGTGCAGTTCTCCGGTCCCGAGCTGAGCCTCGCGGCCGCCGTGCAGAAGCTTCAGGCCGAGGCGGGCGGCAGCCCCGCCACCACCGGAGCGACCGGACCGGCGGGCGGCGCGGGGACGGGTAGCCCCGCCGCCAAGGCGATCAGGGCGGCGACGACGGCCCCCTGGCAGGAGGCCCTCAAGGCCGCCCGCCTGCCGCTCTACGACGTCCAGTGGACGCCCGCCGTGGTGGTCCAGAAGGCCGACAAGGGCGACGGCATGAAGGTCGGGCTCGCCGACGGCCGGGTGCTGCCGCTCGCCGGCACCACGCCGGCGATCCGCCGGGCGCTCGCCCTCTACGATGTCGTCTACGTCAAGGCGAGCGAGGGCAAGAAGGGCGCCCGCGCCGACCTGCGGGTGCGCCCCACCGTGCAGGGCGCCACCGTGGTGCTGGAGAACAAGACCGGCCGCATTCTCGCGATGGCCGGCGGCTTCTCCTACCCGCTGAGCCAGATCAACCGGGTGACCCAGACGCAGCGACAGCCCGGCTCGGCGTTCAAGCCGTTCACCTACCTGGCGGCGCTGCACAAGGGGCTCCAGCCCAACACGCTGGTGCGCGACGAACCGATCACGTTGCCGCCGGTCGGCGGCAGCGGCGCGGCGGCGCGCGACCGCGACTACTGGACGCCGAAGAACTACTCGGGCGGGTCCTCCGGCATCGTCACCCTGCGGCTCGGGCTCGAATACTCGAAGAACATGGTGACGGCGCAGCTCCTCGACGGCGGCATCACCAGCGATCCGGTGCAGAGCCTCGGCAAGGTGTGCGAGCTGGCGCTGGAGGCGCAGGTCTATCGCGACTGCGTCGGCTACTACCCGTTCGTGCTCGGCGCCCAGCCGGTGCGGATGATCGATCTCGCCGCCTTCTACGCCGCCGTCGCCAACGAGGGGAACCGGCCGGAGCCCTACGCGGTCGAGTCGGTCGAGGAGCAGGGCCAGCCGGTGTTCCGCCGCACGCCCGAGACGCGCGCGCTCGCAGGCGGCGATCGCGTCGCCTTCGTGCAGCTCCGCAGCATGCTTCAGGGCGTGCTGTCGCGCGGCACCGCGCGCGCCCATGCGAGCCTCGCCCCCTACGTGGCCGGCAAGACCGGCACCTCCGACGACGAGAACGACGCCTGGTTCGTCGGCTTCTCCAACGACGTCACCATCGCGGTGTGGGTCGGCTACGACAATGCCGACGGCAAGCGCCGCACGCTGGGCAGCGGCCGCACCGGCGGCAACGTGGCGCTGCCGATCTTCGCCTCGATCATGGATGCGGCGTGGAGCACGGTGTCCAAGAAGGCGCCGCTGGCGCCGCCGTCGCCGCAGGCGCAGCGCCTCCTCGTCGCCATGCCAATCGATCTGCGCTCCGGCAGCCGGGTGCCGGAACGGACGCCCGGGGCCTTCACCGAGTATTTCCGCCTCGACCGCTCGGGCCAGCTCGCCGACACCCAGCACGATCTCGTCTCCGCCGTCGAGGTGGCGAGCCACGGCTACCGCGATCCGGCCGATGGCGAGCTGTACGGTTACGGATACGGCAATGGCTATGGCGGCGGCACCTCCGGCTATGGCGGGTCCGGCGGCTGGCCGTTCCAGGGCGGCGGGTTCCCGTTCGGCTTCCAGAATCCGTTCCAGCCCCGGCAGGTGTATCCGAACCAGGGCTACCCGAGTCAGGGCTACCCGAACCAAGGCCAGTACCCGCCGCCGTCGCCCTACGGACGCTCCTGGCAGACACCGCCGAACCAGGGCCAGGGCGGGCTGTTCGGCCAGCTCGGCCGCGGCCAGCCGGTCGATCCGCGCACGCGCGAGTACCGCAGCGAAAGCTATCCGCAGCGGGTCGACCCGCAATATCCTTACGCCGACCGCGATCGCTATTGGTGAACCCGATGACTGCGAAACGTCGTGCCGCGGCCGCCCTGGCGGTCCTGGCCCTCCTGTCGATCGCCGCTCCCCCGGCTGTCGCCCAGATCCGCATCCAGGAGGTCGCCGACATCACCAAGGTGGCGCCCGGCTCGCTCGCCCCCGGGGTGGTCGCCTTCACGGACCACCGCAACGGCGAGCTGGTCGATCCCAAGACCGGGCTGATCCGCTTCTCCGACTGGGCGCGGGCGCGGCCGCTCCAGAAGCAGCTCCTGGCGCTCCACCCCGGCTATGACGAGCCGAGCGTCACGGTGACCACCAACGGCGTCGCCAAGTCGGTGAAGCGCAAGCTGCATCTCTATGTGGCCGAGGCGCGCGTCGAGATCGCCAAGCCGCCCGCCCAGGTCGACCTCGCCCGCTTCCTGTCGCTCGCCACCGTCGAGAAGATGGACCCGGCCATCAAGCACCGCACCATCACGGCGGCGGACGTCGCCCCCAACAAGGACCCGCGGCTCTCCGCCCACAATCCGGCACGGCGCTGGTGCGAGAACGCCGGCCCGGTGCTCTGCCTGCAATCACGCTATCAGTTCGAGGGCAAGCTTCCGGCCGCCATCATGCTGGTCAACAAGCTGCGCGAGAGCGGCAAGCAGATCGCCGACCACATCGAGTTCCAGAGCGAGCTGCGCCTGGTGCCGGCCGCCGAGATCGACCAGGCCGCCATCGCCGGGCTGACCGGGATCGAGACGCCGGTGGCGGCGGCGCTCGAGCAGTCGATCGTCCACGTCAACCAGGTGATGCAGTTCGGCAAGGTGCTGGCGGTGCTGCAACCGAGCCCGGCCGATCCGAACCGCACCATCGCCAGCGCCTTCGTGGCGCTCGCGGTGGAGAGCGACCTGTTCGAGAAGCGCAAGGAGCTGGAGGGCGTGCCGGTGCTGCGCAACATGGTGCCGGCCCAGGTGCTCGCCGGCAACTCCTCGTTCAACACCGGCACCTCGATCAGCGCCGGCCTGCCGCGCTACGCCCGCAGCCAGATCGAGGCGATCGCCGGCATTCTCGGCGCCCGCTGATCGTCCCTGATCCTCGTCGGCGCGACCCGCGGGCCGAGCGGCGGGCCGCGGCGGGCCGCCGGGCGGGAGGGCCGCCGCGGACGTGATGCCGCGGGAGCAGCGCCCCTGTGGCCGCCTTGTTGTCCTCTCCGCCGTTCGCCTCTACATCAGAGCTCGGCGCGTCCCGCCGCTGCCGCGAGGGCATCGCGTGCGGATCGCGCAGGGAAAATGCCGATGCCGTCCTCCGGGGAGTGGAAGATACCGCCGGCCGCCCAGCCGAAGGCGGAAGGCTACAAGTTCGATCTCGATCGCACCCTCGGCTCGGTGGTGGCGCTGCGAGCCGAGGTGCCGGCGCACGCCACCACGGCCGAAACGCTGGGCACCGAGCGGGCCGGCCACGGCGTCGTCATCCGCGACAGCGGGCTGGTGCTCACCATCGGCTATCTCATCACCGAGGCCGAGACGGTGTGGCTGCGGCCGGCCGATGGCCGCGTCGTGCCCGGCCATGCGCTCGCCTACGACCACGAGACCGGCTTCGGCCTGGTGCAGGCGCTCGCCCGCCTCGACCTGCCGGCCGTGCCGCTCGGCCGCTCGGCCGACCTCTTGGTCGGCGAGCACGTCGTGCTGGCCGCCGCCGGCGGCCGCCAGCGGGCCGTGGCGGCCCGCATCGTCGCCCGCCAGGAGTTCGCCGGCTACTGGGAGTACCTGCTGGAGGACGCCCTGTTCACGGCGCCGGCGCATCCCAACTGGGGCGGCACCGCCCTGATCAACGCGGCCGGCGAGCTGGTCGGCATCGGCTCGCTGCATCTGGAGCAGCGCCGCGATCCGGAGACGGTGTTTCACGTCAACCTGGTGGTGCCGATCGACCTGCTGCCGCCGGTGCTCGACGATCTGCTGGCGCACGGCCGTCCGACCCGGCCGCCGCGGCCGTGGCTCGGCCTCTACGCCACCGAGCTGGAGGACCGGCTGGTGGTGGTCGGCGTCGCCCGCGGCAGCCCGGCGCAGCGCGCCGACCTGCGCCCCGGCGACGTGCTGCTCAATGTCGCCGACACTCCGGTCGCCAGCCTGGCCGAGCTGTTCCGCCACGTCTGGGCGCTCGGCCCGGCCGGCGTCGAGGTGCCGCTGACGGTGATGCGCGACGGCCGCATGCTGGCCCTGCGCATCACCTCCGGCGACCGCATGCGCTTCCTGCACACCCCGCGTATGCACTGAGGCGCCGCGGCGGGATCAGGCGGCCGGGAACAAGCCGAGGATGTCGGTGACGGCCTCGTCGTCGAGCTGGTGGAAATCACGGTAGCAGGCGCCGATCGCCGTGAGATGCGCGGGCTGCTCCAGGCAGACGATCTCGTCGGCCTCCGCCGCCATGGCGTCGAGGGTGTCGGGCGCGCCGACCGGCACCGCGAGCACCAGCCGGGCCGGCCGCTGCCGCCGCACCGCCGCGAGCGCCGCCCGGGCGGTCGCCCCGGTGGCGAGGCCGTCGTCGACCACGATCACGGTGCGGCCGAGGAGATCCGGATAGGGGCGGTCGCCGACATAGCGGGCGCGGCGCCGGGCAATCTCGGCGCAGGCGGCCGTGCAGGCCGCCGCGAAGGCGGCCTCGGTCACGCCGTAGGCGGCGATCACCGCCTCGTTGCGCAGCACCACCGGCGGATCGTCGTCGACCACCGCCCCCATCGCCAGCTCCGGCTCGCCGGGAGTGCCGATCTTGCGGGCGATCACCAAGTGAAGGGGCGCGTCGAGCGCGGCGGCGATCTCGGCCGCCACCGGCACGCCGCCGCGCGGCAGTGCCAGCACGACCGGCCGTGTCCCGCGGTAGTCTTGGAGCGCCGAGGCGAGACGCCGCCCGGCGTCGGCGCGGTCGATGAACACGAAGGCAGCCTTCCCCGTCGATGGTGCGCGCGGCACGCCCCTCGCACCGCCGACCTGCTTCACCAGGTGTCGATCAGCCGCACGCCCTGGCTCACCAGGGCATCGCGGGTGGCCGCCACCGAGCCGTCGAGGTCGATGCCGCGGCAGCCTTCCTCGACGACGACCACGTCGAAGCCCGCCGCACGGCCATCCTCGGCCGACCAGCGGACGCAGAAATCGAAGGCGAGCCCGACCACGACCACCCGGTCGAAGCCGCGCTCGCGCAGATAGCCGCCGAGCCCGGTCGGGGTGCGGCGGTCGTTCTCGAAGAACGCCGAGTAGGAATCGATGTCGCGCCGGAAGCCCTTGCGCAACACCAGCGCCGCATGCGGGATGACGAGGCCCGGATGGAAGGCGGCGCCCGGCGTGTCCTGCACGCAGTGATCGGGCCACAGGACCTGCGGGCCGTAGTCGAACGTCACCGCCTCGAACGGCGCCCGCCCGGCATGCACCGAGGCGAACGAGCGATGATCCGGCGGGTGCCAGTCCTGGGTCAGCACGACGTGGCGGAAGCGCTCGGCGAGCCGCGTCACCACCGGCACCACCGCGTCGCCCTCGGCGACCGGCAGGGCGCCGCCCGGGCAGAAGTCGGTCTGCACGTCCACCACCAGGAGGACGTCGCGATCGTCGATGGTCGGGCCCGCGCCCATCCGTTCCTCCGGGATGGCGGCGCCTCGGCGGCGCCGCCGCCCCCGGATTATGGCT
This sequence comes from Rhodoplanes sp. P11, assembly GCF_964266735.1. Classification (NCBI taxonomy): domain Bacteria; kingdom Pseudomonadati; phylum Pseudomonadota; class Alphaproteobacteria; order Hyphomicrobiales; family Nitrobacteraceae; genus Rhodoplanes; species Rhodoplanes sp. P11. The sequence continues at coordinate 615,127 of NZ_CAXWGY010000001.1, read as the reverse complement.
CAATGCGAGAGCAGGCAACAGACCGGGGCGCGAGCCAGCAGGTCGCGCGTGGCGCCGCCGAAGATCCATTCACCCAGCCGGCTGTGGCCGTAGCCGCCGGCGACCACGAGATCGATGCGCTCCTCGCCGGCGACGCGGATCAGCGCATCCCCGGCGGCGCCGTCGGCATGCATGGTGATGCCGGCCGCGAGCGCGATCCGGTGGCGGGCGAGATGCCGTGCCAGATCGTCCAGATTCTCCTGGGCGGCATCCTCGCCGCCGTCCGGGCAGACCTCGACGGCGATCACCCGGTCGGCCTCGTGCAGGAACGGCAGGGCGTCGGCGAGCGCCCGCCGCGCCTCGCGGGTGTCCTTCCAGGCGATCATGACGCGGCTCGGCACCAGGGCGTCGACCCCGGCCGGAACGGTCAGCACCGGACGGCCGGCGCGCAGCACCACGCTGCCCGGGTCGAGCGCCCGGAACGAGTCGTCGGGCTGCGGCCCCGCGCCGACCACGACGAGGTCGGCCGCACGGGCGGCCCGGGCCACCACCTCGACCGGAAAGTCGAGCGCGGCCCGCCATTCGACCGGCCGGTTGGTGGCGCCCAGGGTGGCCCGGAAGCGGGCGCCGAGGCGGCCGAGCTCCGCCTGCATGGCCGCCGTCTCGCTCTCGGACGGGCCGAAATCGACCACCATGCCCTCCGCCGCGAAGGGTGGCCGCGGCCCCCAGGCGGCGATCCCGATCAGGGTGGCATGGAAGCGCTCGCCGAGACCGCTCGCCACGCGAATCCGGGCGTCGCAGCCGTCGTCGATCCCGACATGGACCATGATGGTGGCATAGGACATGACACGCTCCTTCGCTGGGTGCGTTCCAGGTCTGCCGCGTCCCCTCTCCCCGCGCCGGGCGCGCCGCCGTCAGCTCGAGGCCGGCCGGTCGAGATGGGCCGACAGGCTGTCGGCGAACGGCCGCGCCGCGTCGCTCATCAGGCGCTGGCCGGACGCCCACAGGGCCTTGCCCTGCGCCACCGCGGCCTCCAGCCGGCGGGCCGCGAAGGTGCTCGACAGCTCGATCATGTCGGGCAGCGTCCGCGCCTCGGCGAGCTCGGCCGCGAAGGCGAAGCCGGCATTCATGTTGGCCTGCATGACCGCGATCATCTCGAGGCCGAGGGCGGCGCCGCCGTGGACGGCGCCCGCACAGCTGCGCTCGATCACCTCGCCGGCCTCCTCGGCCGTGTGGGCGAGGCTCTCGCAGCCGTCCTTCATCTGCTCCAGCCCGTCGACCGCGACGGTGCGGACGTCGGCCGGCAGATCGAGCAGCGGACGCGCAGGCAGTTCCAGATCGAGAGGTGGGAGTTCCGGGCAATCCGTCGACATGGCAACCTCCTCGGGACCAGCGCCCTCGGCCGTCGCCGAAGGCCGGATCAGGCGTGGAGCCGCTTCAGCGCGCGGCGGTCGCGCAGGACGATCCGCCGGCAGGTCGGCACCAGGATGGCCCCCGTGCTCTCGAGCTGGGTGAGCGTGCGCGAGATCGTCTCGATGGTGAGCCCGAGATAATCCGCGATGTCCTGGCGGGACATCGGCAGCTCGACCTGGTCCACCACCCCCATGCGCTCCGCCATCTCCAGCAGGAAGCAGGCGACGCGCTCCTGGGCGCTGCGGATCAGCACCAGCATATGGGTCTGCACCCGTTGCAGCTCGCGCGCCGTGAGCGCCCACAGGAGATGCGCGGTGCGGTGCTCGGTCTCGGCGAGCGACAGGATGGCGCTGCGCTTGACCACCAGCAGCACCGAGCGGGCCACCGTCTCGGCCGAGCAGTGATGCGTCTCGGCGGCGTCGAGCCCGAACACCTCGCCGGGGAGATAGAAGGCGCTGATCTGGCGGCGACCGTCGTCGAGGACCTTGTAGGTGCGGGCCGCACCCGACACCACCCGATAGACGTAGGCGGTGGGCTCGCCCTCGCCGAAGATCTCGGCGTTGCGGCCATAGCTCATGCGGACGCCCAGCGTGTCGAGGACGGCAGCAGCGTCGCCGAGGGGCGCCGCGGCCCAGCGGTCCAGCGGCTTGGCCGGATGCGTGGCGCTGAGGGTCTGGGCGTTCTGCATCAGCATGGCGCGAGCTTCGATAAGAACGGACTGCGGCCCTCGCACGGTAGGCAAGCGGACGCCGCGCCGAAATTCGGGTAGTGTCCCTAAGGGCCGTCCCGGAGGCGGGGCGGCCGGGCGCGGAGCGGACCATGGCGCAGATCGGCGGTCGTCCGGGCGGGGCGCGCCCCGTCGCGATCGAGCCGCGAGCGGATCACGCCGGCGGTGCGCCCGGACGCCACGCAGCCGCCGCCGAGGCCTCGAGCGTCTCACCGGCGAGCGATCCACCGTCGGCGGCAGCCGCGCCGGCGACGGTGGCGTCGGCGACGGCCTCGTCGTCGGACCGGGCGTCGTGGTACTGGACGGCGATCGGCCTGCCGGCGATCGCCGCCTTGCTGCACCGGGCGGTGGTCGACCTGTCCGCCGCGGGGGCCGATCTCGTGCTGGTGCCGCCGGTGCTGGTGGTCGGCGCCTTCGGGGGCCTCGGGCCCGGGCTCGTCGCCACCGCGCTGTCGCTCGTCCTGCATCTCCCGCTGTTCGGCGAGCCCGGCGGGTCATCGACCGGCATCATCGTCACCGGCATCGTGCTGGCGCTGGTGGGCACCGGCGCCGCACTGCTCGGCGAGCGGATGCGTCGTGTGCGGGCCGAGACGGCCGCCCGCACCCGCCGGCTGGCGGCGCGCGAAGCCCATCTCCAGTCGATCCTCGCCAACGTTCCGGACGCCGTGGTGATCGCCGACGAGAACGGCACCGTCGAGCTGTTCAGCGCCGCCGCCGAGCGGTTGTTCGGCTACACGGCCGCCGAGGTGGTCGGCCGCGACCTCGCCGTGCTGATGCCGCCGCCCTATGCCGAGGCGCATCGCGGCCATATCGCCCGCTATCTCGCGACCGGCGAGCGCCACATCATCGGCACCGGACGGGTGGCGGTGGGCGAGCGCAAGGACGGCTCGACCTTCCCGATCGCCCTGACGGTCGGCGAGATGCGCTCCGACGGGCGGCGCTTCTTCACCGGCTTCGTGCGCGACCTCACCGAGCGGCAGGAGACCGAGGCGCGGTTGCAGCGCCTGCAATCCGAGCTGGTGCACGTCTCTCGCCTCACCGCCATGGGCGAGATGGCCTCGGCGCTCGCCCACGAGCTGAATCAGCCACTGTCGGCGATCGCCAATTATCTCTCCGGCTCGCGGCGCCTGCTGGCCCAGGACGGCGGCCCCGATCCGGAGCGGCTGTCGATGGTGCGCGAGGCGATCGACGAGGCGGTCGCCCAGTCGCTGCGCGCCGGCGAGATCATCCGGCGGCTGCGCGACTTCGTCGCCAACCGCGAGCCCGAGAAGCGGATCGAGAGCATCGATACGCTGATCGAGGAGACCAGCGCGCTGGCGCTGGTCGGCACCCGCGAGATCGGCGTGCGGGTGCGGCTGAAGCTCGATCCGCAGGCCGACCGCGTGTTCGTCGACAAGGTGCAGATCCAGCAGGTGCTGCTCAACCTGATGCGCAACGCCATCGAGGCGATGGAGGGCTCGCCCGAGCGGGTGCTGACGGTGGCGACGTCGCGCCGGCCCGACCGCTCCGTCATGGTCGAGGTCGCCGACACCGGGTCCGGCATCGCGCCCGAGATGGCCGGCCAGCTCTTCCAGCCCTTCGCCACCACCAAGACCTACGGCATGGGAATCGGGCTCGCCATCTCGCGCACCATCGTCGAAGGGCACGACGGCCGCATCTGGGCGGAGCCCGCCCCTGGCGGCGGCGCGTCGTTCCGGTTTACACTCCCGGCCGTCGTGAGCGAGGACCTCGGCGATGTCGGCTGATCCGGTCGTGCATGTCATCGACGACGACGAATCGGTGCGCCGGTCGCTCGACTTCCTGCTGCGCGCCGCCGGCCATCGCACCCGCACCTACGACAGCGGTGTCGCCTTCATGCAGGCGCTGCCCGACGTCGCGCCCGGCTGCATCGTCACCGACGTGAAGATGCCCGAGCTCGACGGCGTCGATCTCCTGAAGAAGCTGCGCGCCATGGATGTGCGCCTGCCGGTGGTGGTGATCACCGGACATGCCGACGTGCCGATGGCGGTGGAGGCGATGAAGAGCGGCGCCGTCGATTTTCTGGAGAAGCCGTTCGACGACGAGGCGCTGCTGACCTCGGTGCGCACCGCGCTCGCCGCCGCCGAGGACGCCGCCGAGCGCGAGGCGGCCCGGCGCGAGCTGCGGCAGCGCATCGCGGTCCTGTCGCGGCGCGAGCGCGAGGTGCTCGACGGGCTGGTCGCCGGCAAGGCCAACAAGACCATCGCGTGGGAGCTCGGCATCAGCCCGCGCACCGTCGAGATCTACCGCGCCAATGTGATGACCAAGATGCGGGCCGTCAGCCTGTCGGAGCTGGTGCGGATGACCCTCACGGCCGATCTCGCCGACGAGCTGCCGCCCGGCGCCGAATGAGGCGCTGCCGGGCGCGGGCCGCGCGCCCGCCGCTTTTTTGAGCGGCGTCAAGGCGGCGCCTCCCGTTTGGGGTCTCCTCGCTGCCGGACGTCGCCGACGACGTCCGCCCGGCTCCGGTCGCGGCACGGCGACGAAGGCCGCCACGGCCTAGCCCAGAACGCACACGACCATGGCGCGCGACGGTCTCGACGATCCTGTGCGGCCACTGATCGGTGTCGTCAACGACGACTCCGGCCTGCGGCACGCGCTCGGGTTCGCGCTCGGGGTCGAGGGCTTCGCGGTGCGCACCTTCGCGACCGGACATGATCTGCTCGACCTCAGCGAGCCGCCGGCACTCGCCTGCCTGGTCACCGATGCGCGGCTGCCCGACATGAGCGGGCTCGATCTCGTGGCGCGGCTGCGCCGCCGCGGCGACCGGCTGCCGGCGATCCTGATCAGCAGCAATCCGACCCGGCGCCTGCGCCGCGAGGCGGACGCCGCCGGCGTCACCGTGATCGAGCAACCGCTGGCCGGCGACAGCGTCGTCGACGGCGTCGTCGCCGTGCTGGCCGCCCTCTCGGGAGCCGACCCGCGGCCGCAGGGACGACGCGCCTGAGGCGTCGCAGATGTCCTCGCCGAGGTCCACGGCGGCGCGCCGCCGTGTCGCGCCGCCGCCGCTTGCTCGGTCCGTCGTCCTGCGCCACAGTCGCCCGCCTCGGGCCGCCGGCATTCCGGTCGCGGCCCCGAGACGGATCGGACCACATCGCGCGCGACGATCCCGAGCAGGACCACGGTCCCGAGCAGGAACACGGTGCCGAGCAGGAACGGTGCCGAGCAGGAACGACGACATGACCACGACCATGCGGGCCTGGCGCTCGCTGGCGCCGGGCCTCGACGGCCTCGCGCTCGACACCATCGCGCCGCCGGAGCCGGGACCGCACGAGCTGCTGGTCCGCGTCGAGGCGGCGGCGCTGAACTTCGCCGATCTGCTGATGGCCGACGACCGCTATCAGGTGCGACCGCAGCGTCCCTTCACCATGGGGCAGGAGCTGGCCGGCACCGTGGTGGCGGCGGGTTCGGGCGCCACCTTCGCGCCCGGCCTGCGGGTCGCCGGCAAGGTCGAGACCGGCGCCTTCGCGGACTATGCGGTGCTGCGCCAGGACCTCGCCATGGCGGTGCCGGACGGGCTGTCGGCCGCGACCGCGGCGGCTCTGCCGATCGTCTACACCACCGCGCTGGTGGCGCTGACCGAGAGCACCGTGGTGACCCCCGGCGAGCGCGTGCTGGTGACGGCGGCGGCCGGCGGCGTCGGCCTCGCGGCGGTGGAGATCGCCCACCATCTCGGCGCCTTCGTGATCGCGGCGGCCGGCGGCGCCGACAAATGCGCGCTCGCCCGCAGCCACGGCGCCGACGCCGCGATCGACTATCGCAGCGACAATCTCGGCGACGCGGTGGCGCGTCTGACCGAAGGCCGCGGCGTCGACGTGATCGTCGACGCGGTCGGCGGCGAAGCAAAGGATCTGCTGCGCCTGCTCGCCTGGGGTGGCCGCTGGCTGATCACCGGCTTCGCCGGCGGTGCCATCCCGCAGATTCCGGCGAACCGGCTGCTGCTGCGGCGCCTGTCGGCAATCGGCGTGTACTTCCACCCGGACCACGACGGCGCCATGCTGGCGCGCGTCGGCGACCGGCTGTCGCGGCTCGCCGCGGCGGGTGCCGTGTCGCCCCATGTGGGGGCGACGCACGCCTTCGAGGCGCTGCCCGACGCGCTGGTGGCGCTGCGCGACCGCGCCACCACCGGCAAGGTGATCCTGCGGGTCACCGACGCCTGAGCGGCGCGCCGGCGACGCGGCGCGCGGCGCGGCTCCGGAGTCCCGCCGGCCGTCACGCCATGCCGATCGCCTCGGCGATGGCGACGGTGCGGCGCGCCATCTCGGCATGCAGCCGCTCGACCATGCGGCCGTCGATCTGCACCACGCCCTTGTCGCGGTTCTCCGGCTGATCGAACGCCGCGATCATCTTGCGGGCCATCGCGACCTCGTCGGCGGAGGGCGAGAACACCGCGTTGCAAGGCTCGACCTGGTTGGGGTGAATCAGCGTCTTGCCGTCGAAGCCGAGATCGCGGCCCTCCAGGCATTCGCGCTGGAAGCCGTCGAGATCCGAGAGGTTGTTGTAGACGCCGTCGACGATGTCGAGCCCGTAGGCGTGGGCGGCCAGCACGCAGTCGGCGAGCCAGCCGGTCATCGGGGCGCGGCCCGGCACGATGCGGACCCGGCTCTCCTTGGCGAGATCGTTGGTGCCCATCACGAAGCCGCCGAGCCGGGTCTCGGTGTCGGCGGCGGCCGCCGCTAGCTCGCGGATGTTGAAGATGGCATGCGGCGTCTCGATCATGATCCAGACGCGGACACGCGCGTCGGCATGCCTGTCGAGCAGGCGCTGGCCGATGGTCTCCAGCATTTGCGCGGTCGAGACCTTGGGCACCAGGATCACGTCGGGGCGCGCCGCCGCCGCGGCCGCGAGATCGTCGGCGAACCACGGCGTGTCGAGGCCGTTGACGCGCACGAACACCTCGCGGCGGCCGAAGCCGCCGGCCTTGACGGTCTCGGCGACCAGCCGGCGTGCCTCGGCCTTGGCGTCGGGCGCGACCGAGTCCTCGAGGTCGAGGATGACGGCGTCGATCGGCAGGGTCTTGGCCTTCTCCATGGCGCGGGTGTTCGATCCCGGCATGTAGAGCACGCTGCGGCGCGGGCGAATCGTCATGTCCTGTCTCCGGAATGGCGTGGGCTCGCGCGGCCGTCGCGGCGCCGAGCGACGGCGCGACCCTAGAGCATTTTCCGGCGAAGTGGGACCCGGTTCGCCGTCGAAAATGCGATCAAACAAGGACGATTGGAGCGGGGTCCGATCCAGTTGGATCGGATACCGCTCCAGAGCATTTTCCGGCGCCGAGGGAACCATCCCGTCGTAGAACACCGGCGGGGCGTCGCGGACCGCCCTGGGCCATGGGAGATGGTTATGAGCCATGAATGGCTGGCCGGTGTCGACGGCTGTCCGGGCGGCTGGGTGGTGGCCTTCGTGGCACCGCCCGGAGCCGGCGAGGCGGTGCGGCTGCGGATGGAGCGGACCTTCGCCGAGATCGTGGCGGCGCCCGAGGCACCGGCCGTGATCGCCGTCGACATGCCCATCGGCCTGCCCGACCGGGTCGGCCCCGGCGGCCGCGTGGCCGAGACCCTGGTGCGGCCGCGGCTCGGGGCGCGGCAGTCGTCGGTGTTCTCGGTGCCGTCGCGCGCCGCCGTCTACGCGGCCGACTATGGCGCGGCGTGCGCGGCGGCGCTCGCCTCCTCCGAGCCGCCCAGGAAGGTGTCGCGTCAGTTGTTCAATCTCGTGCCGAAGATCCGCGAGGTCGATGCCGCGCTCGTCGGCGATCCGGTGCTCGCCGCGCGTGTTTTCGAAAGCCATCCGGAGCTGGCGTTCTGGCAAATGAACGGGGAGGCGCCGCTCGCCGAGCCCAAGAAGGTGAAGGGCCGGCCGTATGGCCCGGGTCTCGATCTGCGCCGCCGCCTGCTGGTCGCCGCCGGGCTGCCGGTCGCGGTGGTCGAGGCAGCGCCGCCGCGCGGTGCCGGTGCGGACGATCTTCTCGATGCGCTCGCCTGTTCCGTCACGGCGCGGCGCATCCGCGCCGGCCTCGCCCGCCCACTCCCCGACCCGCCGCCGCGCGACCGCCACGGCCTGCCGATGGCGATCTGGGCGTGAGGACGTTGTGCCTGTCACCTCTCCCCGCTTGCGGGCTAGGGCATGCACACATCGTGGTGCGGCGGAGTGACTCGGGGGTGTCGGCAGCTCTTCCGTAGTGGGGGCTTCGCATGATTCCATGTCGGACACTTCGGGCTGATCGGAGTGTCGCGATGGGGAGCAGCGGATTGTCGTTGGGCCGGTTCGGGGATCGTCGCCTCGATAAAGGGGGGCGGCGCTGCTCGAACGCATGGTCACGCGCCAGAGCGTGTGTCTGCGCCGTCTGAGCGGCGGCCGACGGTCCTCGGAGGTCCGGTTTCATCGCTTGCTGGGGAACGAGAAGGTCACGGTCGCGCGTCTGATCGAGGGGTGGAGCAGCGAGACCGGGCCGGCGGCGGCCGGGCGGCATGTGCTGGCCATCCAGGACACCAGCGAGATCACCATTTCGACCCGGCCGGGGCGGCGGCGCGGGCTTGGCGAGATCGGCAAGGGCACGGGGCACGGCCTTTTGGTGCACGCCATGCTGGCGCTCGACGCCGACACCGGCGCGAGCCTCGGCCTGGTCGGCGGCGCGATCTGGACGCGCCAGGGCCGGCAGAGCGTCGTGCACGCCAAGCGCCCGCTGTCCGAGCGCGAGTCGAAGCGCTGGATCGAGACCGGTGAGCAGGCCGGGCGCGTGCTGGCCGCGGCCGCCTCCGTCACCGTGATGGGCGACCGCGAGAGCGACCTCTTCGCCTTCTGGGCGACGTTGCCGAGGCCCGGATTCCATCTGATCGGACGGGTGATGCATGATCGCGGCCTGGCCGACGGCAGCAGCCTCTACGGGGCCGGAGAACGGCTCGCCGCCGTCGCGACCGGGACGCTCGACCTGCCGGCCCGATCGCCGCAGCGCCCGGCCCGCAGCGCGACGCTGACCCTGCGGTTCGGCCCCGTCGTGCTGCGCCGGCCGAGGGGGAGCCACCATCGCCATCTGCCCGAGAGCGTGCCGCTCACGCTGGTCGAGGTGGTCGAGCATGGCCCGCCCGCCGGCGTCGTGCCGCTGCACTGGCGGCTGCTCACCACCCATCCGGTCGACGACGCCGCGGCGGCGTGGCGGATCGTCGACTGGTATCGGCGGCGCTGGACCATCGAGCAGCTGTTCCGCCTGATGAAGACGCAAGGCTTGCGCCTCGAGGACAGCCAGATCGAGACCGCCGACCGCCTGCAAAAGCTCGCCGCCGTCGCCACCAAGGCGGCCGCCGTCACGCTCGCCCTCCTGCAGGCACGCGACGGCACCGGCGCCGAGCCCGCCGGCACGGCCTTCACGCCACACGAGCTCGACGTGCTCGATGCACTCGATGCCGCCTATCGCGGGAGGACCGCGCTCCAGAGAAATCCGCACCCACCTCGCAGCCTCCCTTGGGCCGCCTGGATCATCGCTCGGCTGGGCGGCTGGGACGGCTATCCATCCTCCCGCCCGCCCGGCCCCATCACGTTCCGCCACGGCCTCGAACAGTTCAAAATCCACGCCGCCGCAGCCGCAACCGGAAATCTGTACATGCCCTAGCGCCAGCGGGGAGAGGTCGGAGCGCGAAGCGATCCGGGTGAGGGGGAGTCGCCTCACGTCGTGCTCCTGCCGTCGTCGCGCAACGTGGTGACAATCCGCTCCAGCACGCCGGTGGTGTTACCGAGAAGGTCTTTATTCCAGAACCGCAGCACGCGAACCCCCTCACCCGGTTCGACAATGCCGAGCATTGTCGAACCGACCTCTCCCCGCGTGCGGGGAGAGGTGAAGGATGCTGCAGCGCCCCGGATCACCTCTCCCCGCCAGCGGGGAGAGGTCGGAGCGCGAAGCGATCCGGGTGAGGGGCGTTTCCTTCAGAGACAAACGCCGCAACTGCGCGTATCAGATCGTCTGGTTGTAGGCGCCGACCTCCGGATGGGTGCGCAGCACCGCGTCGACCGCGGCGAACATCTCGCGCATGCGGGTCTCCGACACCGGGCTCTCCACCACCACCACCAGCTCGGGCTTGTTGGAGGAGGCGCGCACCAGCCCCCAGGTGCCGTCCGCGACGGTGACGCGAATGCCGTTGACGGTGACGAGGTCGCGGATCGTCTGGCCCGCCACCGGCGCTCCCGTCGCCTGCGCCTCGGTGAAGTGCTTCACCACCGCGTCGACGACGCCGTACTTGGTCTCGTCGGCGCAATGCGGCGACATGGTCGGCGACGACCACGTCTTCGGCAGCGCGTCCTTCAGCTCCGACATGCGCTTGTCCGGATTGCGGTCGAGCATGTCGCAGATGGCGATCGCCGACACCAAACCGTCGTCGTAGCCGCGGCCGAACGGCGTGTTGAAGAAGAAGTGCCCGGACTTCTCGAACCCGACCAGCGCGCCGAGCTCGTGGGTGCGCCGCTTCATGTAGGAGTGGCCGGTCTTCCAATATTCCGTCACGGCGCCATTCTCGATCAGCACCGGGTCGGTGGCGAACAGGCCGGTGGACTTGACGTCGACCACGAAGCGCGCGTTCGCGTGGCGGGCCGAGATGTCGCGCGCCAGCATGACGCCGACCTTGTCGGCGAAGATCTCTTCTCCAGTGTCGTCGATCACGCCGCAGCGGTCGCCGTCGCCGTCGAAGCCGAAGCCGAGATCGGCGCCGCTCGCCAGCACGGCGTCGCGGATGGCGTGCAGCATCTCCAAATCTTCGGGGTTCGGATTGTAGCGCGGGAAGGTGAAGTCGAGATCGGTGTCGAGCGGCACCACCTCGCAGCCGATCTTCGTCAGGATCGCCGGCGCGAAGGCGCCCGCCGTGCCGTTGCCGCAGGCGCACACCACCTTGAGGTTGCGCGTCAGCGGCGCGCGGTTCGTGAGATCCGCGATGTAGCGTGCCGGAAAATTCTCGACGAAGCGATAGCTGCCGCCGCCAGCGAGATCAAAATCGGCGGCCAGCACGATCTCCTTCAGCCGCGCCATCTCGTCGGGACCGAAGGTGAGCGGCCGCGCCATCCCCATCTTGACGCCGGTCCAGCCATTGTCGTTGTGCGAGGCCGTCACCATGGCGACGCACGGCACGTCGAGATCGAACTGGGCGAAATAGGCCATCGGCGTGATGGCGAGGCCGATGTCGTGGACGGTACAGCCGCTCGCCATCAGGCCGGAGACGAGCGCCATCTTGATCGACGCCGAGTAGCTGCGGAAGTCGTGCCCGGTGACGATGGCGGGGGGAACACCCGCCCGGCGGATCAGCGTGCCGAGGCCCATGCCGAGGGCCTGCACGCCCATCAGGTTGATCTCGCGCTCGAACAGCCAGCGCGCATCGTACTCGCGGAAGCCGGTCGGCTTCACCAGCGGCTGCGACTCGTAGGCGTAGGTGTTCGGCGACAGAGCCGCGACGGGCGTGGGAAACATGATCACCTCATGAACGAGAATCGCGTCGCGGACGCAGGCGCAGCGCGACGCTCAGCGCCGTGCTGCGCCGCGCCCGGGACACGGGCGCCGTATCAGCCGACAGAGGCCGTGCTTCCGCCCGCCAGCGCGGCGCCGACGATCGCCTTCGCCTCGCCGACGATGGCCGCGAGATGCGCCTGATCGCGAAAACTCTCGGCGTAGATCTTGTAGATGTTCTCGGTGCCGGAGGGACGCGCCGCGAACCAGCCGCTCGCCGTCTCGACCTTGAGGCCGCCGATGGCGGCGCCGTTGCCGGGCGCGTTGGTGAGCTTGGCCGTGATGGCGTCGCCGGCGAGCGTGCTGGCCGTCACGGCGGCGGGCGACAGCTTGCCGAGCTGGGCCTTCTCGTCGGGCGTCGCGGCGGCATCGATACGGGTGTAGAGCGGCGCGCCGAACTCCTCGGTCAGCGCCTTGTAGTGCTCGCCCGGGTCCCGGCCGGTGACGGCGGTGATCTCGGCCGCGAGCAGATCCATGATCAGCCCGTCCTTGTCGGTGGTCCAGGTGGTGCCGTCGCGGCGCAGGAAGCTCGCCCCGGCGCTCTCCTCGCCGCCGAAGCAGTACGAGCCGTCGACGAGCCCGGCAACGAACCACTTGAAGCCGACCGGCACCTCGGCCAGCCGGCGGCCGAGCTTGCCGACCACGCGGTCGATCATGCTGGACGACACCAGCGTCTTGCCCACCGCCGCACCGGCCGGCCAGCCGGGCCGGTGGGTCAAGAGATAGCGGATCGCCACCGCGAGGTAGTGGTTCGGGTTCATCAGCCCGACCGAGGGCACCACGATGCCGTGGCGGTCGGCGTCGGTGTCGTTGGCGAACGCCACCTGATACTTGTCCTTCAGGCCGACCAGGCTCGCCATGGCGTGCGGGCTGGAGCAGTCCATCCGGATCTTGCCGTCGTGGTCGACCGTCATGAAGGCGAACTGGAAATCGACCGCCTTGTTGACGATGTCGATGCCGACGCCCCAGCGGGCGTTGATCGGCTCCCAGTAGGGCAGGCCGGCGCCGCCGAGCGGATCGACCGCGAGCTTGAGTCCCGCCGCCTTGATGGCCGCCATGTCGACGACACTGTCGAGGTCGTCCACATAGGGCCGCACGAAGTCCTGCGGCCGGGTGGTCTCGGCCTTCATGGCGCGGTCGAGCGGCATACGCTTCACGTCGCGGTTGCCGTCGCGCAAGAGCGCGTTGGCGCGCGCCTCGATCCATTTGGTGGCGTCGGTGTCGGCCGGGCCACCGTGCGGCGGGTTGTACTTGAAGCCGCCGTCCTCGGGCGGATTGTGCGAGGGCGTCACCACGATGCCGTCGGCGAGGTGCTCGCGCCGGCCGCGGTTGTGGACCAGGATGGCGCGCGAGATCACCGGGGTCGGGGTGTAGCCGTCGCGCTCCTGGATCACCGCGGTGACGCCGTTGGCGGCCAGCACCTCGAGGGCGCTGCGCTCGGCCGGGCCGGACAGCGCGTGGGTGTCCTTGCCGAGATAGAGCGGGCCGTCGGTCCCTTGCGCGGCGCGGTACTCGCAGATCGCCTGCGTCACCGCCACGATGTGGGCCTCGTTGAAGGAGCCGGCGAGCGAAGAGCCGCGGTGGCCCGAGGTGCCGAAGGCGACCTTCTGGCTCGGGTCGTCGAGATCGGGCCGCGTCTCGTAATAGGCGCGTTCGAGACGGGCGAGGTCGACCAGCAGCTCCGCGGGAGCGGGCTTGCCGGCGAGGGGAGACGTCGTCATGCGGCGGTTCCTGGATCGGGGCGGACGCGGGTCCGGCGGAAATGGCGGCCAATCTACCGCCCCCGTTCCGGTTTGGCACGCGGGGGATTTTTCCTGCGCCGGCCGGGCGGGTCCGCCTATTGCTCCAGGATCAGCCGGCCGTTGCGGTGCTCGAAGCGGATGCGCGACAGGAACGACATGCCGAGCAGGTTCTGGCCCAGCGCCTCGTCGGGCAGCACCAGGGCGGCGACCCGGCTGACCACGATGTCACCGATCTCGACCCGGCCGATCTCGGCCGGGGCCGCCATCACGCTGCCGTTGGCGGTGGACACCTTCGCGGTGAAGTCGCGCCCCGCCGGCCGGATGCCGAGGCGGGCGGCCTCGCTGGCGCGCAGCGCGATCACCGAGGCGCCGGTGTCGACCAGGAACGACATGCGGCGGCCGTCGAGCCGGCCGTCGACCTGGAAATGGCCGCGCTCGTCGCGCTTGAGCACCAGGGTACGATAGGCCGAGGCGGCCGGCGCCGCGACGGGGGCGGCGGCCGGGACGGCCGCGGCGGCCGGCTGCGGGCGCGGCGCCGTGTCGAGATAAAGCCGCGGCACGAGGGCGGCGAGGCCGAGGGCCAAGAGCGCGAAAACCAGGATGCTGCGCATGACGGTCACCCCGATGAGAATGCCGGAGTGCAGCACACCCTGGTGACCGCTCCGCTAACGCGCGTCGGCCGAGCGGCTGGTTTTTCCTGAAGGATCAACCGGGCCTGTCGGGCATCGCGACGATTTTCGGAATTCTCTCGGCGACGCCAGGGTCCGCCGGCCCGAAAATGACCCGATCGACCACCAGTCTCGCCCCCGCGCTTGTGCCGAATCCGCCGATCACCCATACGGGGACCATGACGCCACCCACCCCCGCCACGTCCGCCACCCCCGCCGAATCCGCCGGGCCGGCCCCCCTCGCCGGCCCCGCCGGCGCGGCGCCGTCCCGCCCGTCCTTCGTCGAGACCATCACGGTTTATCTGCGGCCGCGGGTGCTGATCGTCATGTTCCTCGGCTTCTCGGCCGGGCTGCCGCTCGCCCTGTCGGGCTCGACCCTCCTGGTGTGGATGCGGGAGACCGGCGTCGATCTCGGCACCATCGGGCTGTTCGCCCTGGTCGGCACCCCCTACACGCTGAAATTCGCCTGGGCGCCGGTGGTCGATGCCCTCGACGTGCCGGTGCTGTCGCGCCTGCTCGGCCGCCGCCGCGGCTGGCTGGTGCTCACCCAGCTTCTGCTGATCGCCGCCATCGTGGGGCTGGCGCTGTGCGATCCGGCCAAGGCGCCCGGGCTGGTCGCCCTCGGGGCGCTGCTGGTCGCCGCCGCCTCGGCCACCCAGGACATCGTCATCGACGCCTTCCGGGTCGAGAGCCTGCCCGAGAACGAGCAGGCGGCCGGCATGGCCTCCTATGTGGCGGCCTACCGGATCGGCATGCTGGCCTCGACGGCAGGCGCGCTGTTCCTGGTCTCGGGCTTCGAGGCGGCCGGGCTGGGCAAGGCCGCCGCCTGGACCTGGGGCTACGTCACCATGGCGGGCCTCGTCGCCATCGGCATCGTGACGACGCTCGTCGCCACCGAGCCCGCCGCCTCGGCACGGGCCATGCATGATCCGGCGCATGCGGTCGGCAGCCCGCTGCGGCGCGTGACGGCCGCCGCGGTCGGCGCCTTCTCGGAGTTCCTGACCCGCGAGAACGCCGCGCTGATCCTCGCCTTCGTGGTCTTCTTCAAGTTCTGCGACGCCTTCGCGGGCGCCATGACGGCGCCCTTCGTGATCGATCTCGGCTTCTCGCGCAACGACTATGCCGCGATCGTCAAAGGCGTCGGGCTGGCCGCCACGCTGGTCGGCGGCTTCGTCGGCGGCACGCTGGCGCGCGCCTATCCGCTGGTCACGGCGATGTGGATCGGGGCGCTGCTCCAGAGCGGCTCCAACCTGGTGTTCGCCTGGCAGGCGGTGGTGGGCGTCAAGCTGTGGGCGCTGACGGTGTCGATCATCGTCGAGAACTTCACCGCCGCCATCGGCACCGTGGTGTTCGTCGCCTATTTGTCGGCGCTGTGCCACAGCCCGTTGCACACCGCGACACAATATGCCCTGCTGACCGCGCTCGCCGCCATCGGCCGCACCTATCTGTCGGCCGGGGCCGGCTACGTGGCGGAGGCATCCGGCTGGGTGACGTTCTTCCTGCTCAGCGCGGTGGCCGCCATCCCGAGCCTGGTGCTGCTCGCCTGGCTCCAGCGCACGGGTCATTTCCGGGCGCTCGCCGAGAGCGCCGCGGCCAAGCGTTCCGTGCAGGACACCTAGGCGTTTGCGGCAGGCGTCGACGGCCTGCCCGCGCCTTCCCAAGCCTCCGACCTTCGTGGATGATCCGGGACGCCACGCTTGGCCCGCCGTCCGTCCGCGACGGCGCTCGGCCGCGCGCCTCGGCCCAATCACGCCGACGGTCCGGCTCCGAGCGTTCTCGGCCTGCCCGCCGCCGGAACAAACAATCGGGGGAAATGCGCCATGAAGCAGGTCGACGTCGCCGTCATCGGCACCGGCTGGATCGGCGGCATGCGTGCCGAGACGCTGTCGCGCTCCGCCCTGGTGGACCGGCTGCACATTTGCGAGATCCGGCCCGACCGGCTCGCCGAGATGAGGCAGCTCACCCGCCCGGCGACCGCCACCCTCGACTATCAGGACATCGTCCGCAATCCCGACATCCGCATCGTCTATGTCTGCACGGCGCCGGAGCCGACGCACTTCCCGATCGCCCGCGACTGTCTCAAGGCCGGCAAGCATGTGCTCCTGGAAAAGCCGATCTCGCTGGAGTTCTGGGAGGCCGACGAGCTGATCACGCTGGCCAAGCGCAACGGCGTCAAGTTCACGATCGGCTACTCGCAGCGGTTCAATCCCAAGATCGCCTATGCGCGCAAGCAGATCGCCGAAGGCAGGCTGGGCACCATCGTGTCCGTGATGGTGAGCCGGCATCTGACCCGCAGTCTCGGCAAGAAGATCGCCGGCCGCACCAAGCTGTCGCCGGCCGCGATGGAATCGACCCACGACCTCGACTTCGTGTTCTGGATGCTGGAGCCGGCCAAGCCCGTGCGGGTCTACTCGCAGGGCGCCTACGGGGTGATGAAGCCGCTCAACGGCTCCTACGACTGCATGTGGAACACCATCACCATGGACACCGGCGCCGTGGTGGTGGTGGGCGGCGGCTGGAACCTGCCGCCCGGCTATCCGAACTACTCGTCGACCTGGATCGAGATCACCGGCACCGAGGGCGCCCTGATCCTCGACAGCACCTATCGGGACAACTGGCTCAACACGGTGGAGGGCGGCACCCGCTATCCGATGTCGACCATGCCGGGCGAGCAGGTCGACCACATGTATGCGGGCCAGCTCGGGCCGGAGACCATCCATTTCCTGGAATGCTGCCTGCTCGATCGGCCCGTGATGGTGGAGCCGGTGCATGCCCGGCTCGTCATGGAGACCTACACGGCGGCGGATCTCTCGGCGGAGCGCAACGAGCCGGTCGACATGCCGCTCAACAACGAGGCGCTGGCCCGCATCGCCGAGTGGGACCGGCGGTAGGGGATCGGGGGGGCCGCGCCTGGGCGGCGAGGGCGACGGCGGCGACGGGGCGACGGTAAGATCCGCTCCCGGCGCAGAGCCACCCTTCGTTGCACCCGAAGGGGGATCGGAGTAAGCCTCGCGGCCGGTCCACGCGGCCGCCTTCAGCACGCCGGCCGCGGCTCTCGTCCCGCATCCGGAGATTCCCATGCCCGATTTCGACCTTTCCATCCGCGGCGGCACCGTGGTGACGGCGAGCGACACGGTGCGGGCCGATGTCGGCATCCGGAACGGCCGCATCGCCGCGGTCGCCGACCGCATCGAGGGCGCCGCCCGCAGCATCGACGCCTCCGGCCTCCTGGTGATGCCGGGCGGCATCGACAGCCACGTCCATCTGGCGCAGCCGACCTTCGGCGGCCCCAAGATGTCTGACGACTTCCTCACCGGCACC
Organism: Rhodoplanes sp. P11; assembly: GCF_964266735.1. NCBI lineage: Bacteria > Pseudomonadati > Pseudomonadota > Alphaproteobacteria > Hyphomicrobiales > Nitrobacteraceae > Rhodoplanes > Rhodoplanes sp. P11. The sequence goes on along the minus strand of NZ_CAXWGY010000001.1, from coordinate 597,781 downwards.
CGCTCGGCGATCGCCGGCGGCACCACCACGGTGATCCCCTTCGCCACCCAGCCGCGCGGCGCCAGCCTGCGCGCTGTCGTCTCTGATTACCACAAGGAGGCCGACGGCAAGTGCTTCGCCGACTACGGCTTCCACCTGATCATCACCGATCCGTCACCGTCGGTGCTGGGCCAGGAGCTGCCGGCGATGGTGGGCGACGGCTACACCTCCTTCAAGGTCTTCATGACCTATGCGGACATGGTGCTGAACGACCGCGAGCTGCTCGAGGTGTTCGACTGCGCCCGCGGCTGCCGCGCCCTGGTGATGGTCCATGCCGAAGGCTACGACGCCATCCAGTTCATGACCGAGCGGCTGGAGCGCGCCGGCAAGACCGCCCCCTACTACCATGGCGTGTCGCGCCCCGAGATCGTCGAGCGCGAGGCGGCCCACCGGGCGATCAGCCACGCGGAGCTGATCGACGTGCCGATCATGATCGTCCACGTCTCCGGCCGCGAGGCGATGGAGCAGATCCGCTGGGCGCAGACCCGCGGCCTCAAGATCTACGGCGAGACCTGCCCGCAATACATCGCGCTCACGGCCGACGACATGAAGGGCCTGAACATGGACGAGAGCGGCGGCAAGTATGTCTGCTCGCCGCCGCCGCGCGACCATGCCAGCCAGGAGGCGATCTGGCAGGGCCTTCAGCAGGGCGTGTTCCAGACCTTCTCGTCCGACCACTGCCCGTTCATGGACGGCGTCGACGGCAAGCGCAGCCCGAAGGCGAGGACCTCGTTCAAGTGGGTGCCGAACGGCATTCCCGGAGTCGAGACCCGGATGGCCATCCTGTGGGGCCTCGGGGTCGACAAGGGCCGCATCGGCATGAACGAGTTCGTGGCGCTGACCTCGACCAACCACGCCAAGATGTACGGCCTCTATCCGCAGAAGGGCTCGATCGCCCCCGGCTTCGACGCCGACATCGTGCTGTGGGACCCCAACCGCAAGGAGACCATCCGGCAGGAGCTGATGCACGGCGCCTGCGACTACACGCCCTACGAGGGCCTGGCGGTGACGGGCTGGCCGGTGATGACGATCCTGCGCGGCAAGCCGGTGTGCGAGGAGGGCAAGATCCTCGGCGAGCCGGGCGACGGCGGCTTCCTCAAGCGCGGCATCTCGCCTTACGCCGCGAGGTGATTTACGCCGCGAAGTGATGCGGCCGTTCTGGTCCGCCGACATCCTCTCCTCCGCGCCTCCCCGCGACAGCGGGGACCCAGGAGCCGAGGCGCACGGCCTCGGCTCGTGAGAACTGGATGCCCGCTGACGCGGGCATGAGCGGAGCGCGCGTCGTCGCGGTGAGCGGCGCTCGTTGCGGCTGGACCGGAATCAGGCCAGCCCGCCGGTCTCGATCACGAACCGCTCGATGGTGTCGACGCCCTCGCCGGTCTTCAGATTGGTGAACACGAAGGGGCGCGCCCCGCGCATCCGCCGCGCATCCCGCTCCATGTTGGCGAGCGAGGCACCGACATGGGGCGCGAGGTCGATCTTGTTGATCACCAGCAGGTCCGAGCGGGTGATGCCGGGCCCACCCTTGGACGGAATCTTCTCGCCGGCCGCGACATCGATCACGTAGATCGTCAGGTCGGCCAGCTCCGGCGAGAAGGTGGCGGCGAGATTGTCGCCACCCGATTCGACCAACACCAGATCGAGGTCCGGGAACTTCGCCCGCATCTCGGCGATGGCGGCGAGGTTCATCGAGGCATCCTCGCGGATCGCCGTGTGCGGGCAGCCGCCGGTCTCGACCCCGGCGATGCGCTCCGGCGCCAGCGCCCCCGACCGCACCAGATACTCGGCATCCCACTTGGTGTAGATGTCGTTGGTGATGGCGGCGATGTCGAACTTGTCCCGCAGCCGCTTGCACAGGGTGTCCATCAGCGCGGTCTTGCCCGAGCCGACCGGCCCGCCGACGCCGACCCGCAAGGGTCCGTTGGGACTGCGCATGTCGATCCTTTCCTCTGTCGGGCCGATCACGACCGGAACAGCCGCGTGTACTGGGTCTCGTGCCGCATGCTGGCGATGTCGGCCCGCACCGTGGCACTGCCGATGGCATCGAGCGGCGTCGCCAGCGCCCGCGCCGCCGTCGCGGCGATCTCGGGCTCCAGCGCCGCCAGCACCCGCAGGCCGTCGGTCTGGCCGAGCGGCACCAGCCGTACCGCGGCCGACACCAGGTTGGCGACGAGGGCGTGCAGGAAACCGTGCAGCGCCGGCCCGACCGCGACACCGTGCCCGGCCGCCGCCACCGCGACCGCGACCGGATAGGCGATCGCCGCATCGGGCCAGTCGGCGAGGCGATCGAGCGCCGCGCACGGCCAGGCGGCCCGCACCGCGGTGACGAAGGCGCGCCCCTGCGTCACCGTCTCCAGGAAGCGCTCGCGCGACGGCGCCAGCGCGGCCGCCAGCTCGGCGACCGCATGGAGCGCCGCCGCATCGCCGCGGCACTCCGCCGCATGCGCATGAGCGAACAGCGCCGCATCGCAAAACACGCCGCCATCGGCGAGGAGCGCGACGAGCCAGCGCCGCAGCGTCTCGGCATCGCGGATGTCGCCGGCCTCGACGGCCCATTCGAGACCGCCCGAGTAAGCGAACGATCCGACCGGGAACGACGGCGACAGCCAGGCGAGCAGCCGCACCAGCCCGGCCGAGGACAGGGCCGCGCCGGACTCGGAGCCGGCGGCAGGGTCTGCGGCGGGCGGCTCAGTCATGCGGATGGCCATGCCGAGGTTGGCCATGCGGGTGATCATCATCGGCGTGATGATGATCCGCATGACGGTGACCATGCGCCGCATGCGCGTGCTCGGACGGCGCGTGGTCGTAGGCGCCCGCCTCGGGATCGAACGGCGCCTCGATGGCCGCGAGCGTAGCGCCGAGGCCGCGCAGCATCGCCTCCAGCACATGGTCGCGGCGGATGCGCAACCGCCCGCCCGCGACCTGCATGGCGGTATGGCGGTTGCCGATGTGCCAGGCGAGGCGGGCGAGCCCATCGGGGCTCTCCGCCGTGATCTCGACCAGCGGCTCCGGCCGCGCCACCACGCGCACGATGCGACCGTCTTCGAGACGCAGGCCGTCGCCGTCGCGCAGCGCCACGGCGCGCGGCAGATCGAGCAAGAAGGCGGTGCCCCCCTCGCCCGTCATCGCCACGCGGCGGCGGTGACGGTCGTCGGCATCCAGCACGACACGATCGACGACCATGCCGTCGGCGACGTCACCGGCCGGCAGCACCGCGATGGCTCTCGGCATCCTGGCTCCCTCCCGCGCGATCGACCACTTCCGCCGGACCACTCTTCATACCAGGGTCGCCGGCCAGACCCGCGTTTTCGCCGGATCGCTCGGCGATCACGGGCCATGATACCGTTTCGGGCGCGTCGCACCGTCCTAAACCTCGCCGACGCCCCCGCCGACGCATCCCTGATCTCGCGCCACCACCAGCCACCGGGGAATGCCATGACCGACCTCGTCACGTCCACCCGCCCGTCCCGCCGTGCCGTTCTGGCCGGCACCGCCGCGACCGTGTTCATCGGCACTCGCGCCCGCGCCGCCGATATCCGTTGGCGGCTCGGCCTCAGCCAGCCGGTCGACAGTCCGAACTTCATCCGACTCAAGGAGATGACCGACCGCGTCCGGACCGAGACCAACGGCCGCCTGGACATCTCGATGCATGGCGGCGGGGTGCTCGGCTCCGACACCAAGATGCTCGGCATGCTGCAAAGCGGCGAGATCGAGATGTACAATGCCGGCAACGTGCTCGGCCCCATCGTGCCGGTCACCGAGATGCCGGGCCTGCCGTTCACCTTCAAGAGCCCGGCCGAGGTGTTCAAGGCGCTCGACGGCGATCTCGGCGACTATATCCGGGCCGAGCTTCTGGCCAAGGGCATCTACGCATTCCGCTGGGGCGGCGACAACGGCTTCCATCATCTCACCACCAGCACCAAGCCGATCCGCACCGTCGAGGATCTGGCCGGCATGACCATGCGGACGCCGGTGCAGGAGATGACGGTCGACTTCTTCGCGGCGCTCGGCGCCGTCCCGAAGAAGTTCCCGCTCAGCCAGCTCTACCAGGTGCTCAAGGACAAGGTCTGCGACGCCCAGACCGATCCGCTGTTCCTGATCGTGCTGATGAAGCTCTACGAGGTGCAGACCTATCTCAGCCTGACCAATCACTGGTGGTCGGGCTTCACCTTCACGGCCAATGCGGCGGCCTGGAAAAGCCTGCCGGACGATCTCAAGGCCGTGGTCGAGCGCAACGTGCGGATCAGCGCACTGGCGCAGCGGGAGGACGTGGCGCGGGCGACCGCCGCGGCGATCGGCATCCTCGAGAGCAAGGGCATGGTCGTCAACCAGTGCGACGTCAGCGGCTTCAAGAAGCCGCTCGGCGCCTTCTATGCCAAGTGGAAGGGCATCTATGGCGCCAAGGCGTGGGCGCTGCTGGAGGCCCATGTGGGCAAGCTGGTGTAGCACCCCACGGCGCCGACGGGCCGACGCACACCGGCCCGTCGGCCGCGACGTACTTGGCGCGCCGCCGTCTCAGCCCGGATGGCCGGCCGCCGCCGCGGTGGCGTCCGTCTCGGCGGCCGATCCGGTGGCACCGGCGATGAACTGGTCGCGGGCCAGCTCGGCGAAGCGGCCGCCCTTGGCCATCAGTTCGTCGAAGCTGCCCTGCTCGACGACGCGCCCCTGCTCGAACAGGAGGATGCGGTCGGCCCGCCGCACCGTGGCGAGCCGGTGGGCGATCACGAAGGTGGTGCGGCCCGCCATCACCTCGTCGAGCGCCGCCATCAGCTTGGTCTCGGTCCGGGCGTCGAGCGCCGAGGTCGGCTCGTCGAGGATCAGGATCGGCGGCTCCTTGAGCAGCGCCCGGGCGATCGACAGACGCTGACGCTCGCCGCCCGACAGGCTGCGGCCGCGCTCGCCGACGCGGGCATCGAAGCCGCCCGGCGTGCGGGCGATGAAGTCGAGCGCCTGGGCGCGCGCCGCCGCCTCGCGCAGCTCGGCCTCGGTCGCGTCCGGCTTGCCGATGCGCAGGTTCTCGGCGATCGAGCGGTTGAACAGCAGCCCCTCCTGGAACACGACCCCGATGTTCCGGCGCAGCGCCGCGAGCTTCATGGTGCGGATGTCGATGCCGTCGATGCGGATCGATCCGGACTGCGGATCGAAGGCGCGGTGGAGAAGCGCCAGCGCCGTGGTCTTGCCGGCGCCGGTCGAGCCGACGAACGCGATGGTCTCGCCCGGCCGCGCCGTCACGGTGAGGCCGGCCACCGCCGGGCGCTTGCCGTCGTAGGAGAACGACACGTCGTCGAACTCGACGAGGCCGGTCAGCCGGCCGGGATCGATCGCGTCGGGGCGGTCGCGAATCGCCGGCACGGTGCCGGCCACCTCGAAGAACTCGGCCAGCCGCGGCGCCTCGGCGAACACCCGGTTGACGAACCACACGGCGTCCTGGAGCCGCGCGATCAGCATGGTGGCGAAGCCCATGAAGGTGACGATCTCGCCCACCGAGGTGAGACCGCGCACATGCAGGAGAGTGCCGAGAACGACGATCGCCAGCAGGGTCAGGGTGGTGGAGGCGCGGGTCAGCACCGCCACCATGGCCCACCACGACAGCACCGGGATCTGCGCCGCGAGCAGCCGGTCGATGACGGTCTTAAGGCCGGTCACCTCGGCGTCGACGCGGGCGAAGCTGTGCACCAGCGCCACATTGCCGAGGGTGTCGGAGGCGCGCTCGGCCAATTCCGAATAGTTGCTCTCGACGAGACGCTGGAGCTCCTCGGTCCGCCGCATCACGAAGGCGGTCAGCACTGCGAACACGGCGCACAGCGCGAGCAGCAGCAGGCCGAGCCGCCAGTTGAGCACCAGCGCCAGCGGCAGCAGCACGAAGAACGACACGAAGGCCGCGAGATTGTCGCGGAAGAAGGCGAGCCACAGGCCGAACAGCGCATCGGTGCCTTGCAGCATCACCTTCATCAGCCGGCCCGAATGGGTGGCGCCGTGATAGGAGAGCGGCAGGCCGAGAACGTGCTCGAAATAGTCCTGTAGCACCGCCTGGCGCTGCTGATGGGCGAGCCGGTCGGCATAGAGCGCCACCAGGGTGCCGCAGCCGATGGTGAACAGGCCGAACACCGCCCACAGCGCGAGTAGGCCGATCAGCGTCGACCACGGGAAGGCGTCGGGCGCAGCCGGTGCGCCGGACAGGGTGTCGATGACGCGGCCGAACAGCACCGGCTCGGCGAACTGGGCGGCGGCGAGCGCCAGGTTGGCGACCGCCAGCGTCCAGGCGAGGCGCTTGACCGGCGCGAGCAGCGCCAGCGCACGCAAATAGAGACGGATCATGGTCATCGCGGCCTGCCGGAATCGGGAGCGACGCGCCGTTATAGCAAATCGGGAGCCGGGGCGGATCGGCGGCGTTCCCGCGAAAGGGCTAAGAGCCCGCTCCCAGCATCCGGGCCACGTTGTAGGTGACGAACGCGGCCGCGTAGGCGAGCGCCATCATGTAGGCGAACGACACCGCCATCCAGCGCCAGCCGCCGGTTTCGCGGCGGATCACCGCCAGCGTCGAGGCGCATTGCGGCGCGAACACGTACCAGGCGAGCAGCGCCAGCGCGGTGGCGAGGCTCCAGCTCTGGGCCAGCGCCTGGCCGATCTGCTCGGTCGCCTCCTTGCCGCCCTCGATGGCGTAGACGGTGGCGAGTGCCGCCACCGCCACCTCGCGGGCCGCCAGGCCCGGCACCAGTGCGATGTTGATGTGCCAGTCGAAGCCGATCGGCGCCGTGATCGGCTCCAGGGCACGGCCGATGATGGCCGCGAGGCTGTAGTTGATGTCTGGCTCGGTGGCGCCTTCGGGCGGCCGCGGGAACGAGGCGAGAAACCAGATCAGCACCATCATGGCGAAGATGGTGGTTCCGGCCCGCTCCAGGAACATCCGGGCGCGGGTGACGAGGCCGAGCAGCACGTTCTGCGGCCGCGGCAGCTTGTAGTCGGGCAGCTCCAGCATGAACGGCTCGGCCGGATGGTCGCGCCAGAACACCCGCTTGGCCACGAACGACACCGTCAGCGCGCTGGCGATGCCGGCCGCATAGAGGCCGAACATCACCAGCCCCTGGAGCGACAGCAGGCCGAGCACCGGCCGGTCGGGCACGAAGGCCGAGACGATCAGCACATAGACCGGAATGCGGGCCGAGCAGGTCATCAGCGGCGCCACCAGGATGGTGGTCAGCCGGTCGCGCCGGCTGTCGATCACCCGCGCCGCCATGATGCCCGGGATCGCACAGGCGAAGCTCGACAGGAGCGGGATGAAGGCACGGCCGTGCAGGCCGGCGCTGCCCATGATGCGGTCCATCAGGAAGGCGGCGCGCGCCAGGTAGCCGAGATCCTCCAGCACCAGGATGAAGAAGAACAGGATGAGGATCTGCGGCAGGAAGGCGACGACGCTGCCGATGCCGGCGATGACGCCGTCCTTGACGAAGCTCTGCAACAGGCCGTCGGGGATGTGGGCCTCGGCGAGCGCGCCGAGCGCCTCGAAGCCGGCAGTGATCAGGTCCATCACCGGACGGGCGCCCGAGAACACCGCCTGGAACATCACGAACAGCACGGCGAGCAGGATCACCAGGCCGGCGACGGGATGCAGCAGCACGGCGTCGAGCCGTCCGGTCAGGGTGTCGGGCCGCCCCGGCGCCTCGACGGCGGCGGCCAGGATGCGATCGGCCTCGCGCTGGGTGGCGCGCAGCTCGGCCGACGAGGGCGGCGCCCAGGTGTTGGCCGGCGCCGGCCCGCCGGCCTCGGCGGCAGGTGACGCGGCCAGCACCCCATCGACGCGGGCGAGCAGCGCCTCGACGCCGCCGCGGCGCACCGCCGTGGAGGTGACCACCGGGATGCCGAGCTCGGCCGACAGCCGGTCGAGATCGAACGCGAAGCCGCGCCGGCGGGCGATGTCGATCATGTTGAGGGCGAGCATCAGGGGCCGGCCGACCCGCTTGAGCTCCAGCACCAGGCGCAGCGCGATGCGCAGATTGGTGGCATCGGCGACGCACAGCAGCAGGTCCGGCGGCGGCTCGCCGGCGATGCGGCCCAGCACCGCGTCGCGCGTCACCACCTCGTCGGGGCTGCGGGCGCGCAGCGAGTAGGTCCCGGGAAGATCGAGCAGGCGGACGGCGCGGCCGGCGGGTGTCTGGAAGGTGCCGGTCTTGCGCTCGACGGTGACGCCCGGATAGTTCGCCACCTTCTGGCGGCTGCCGGTGAGGGCGTTGAACAGCGCCGTCTTGCCGCAGTTGGGATTGCCGACCAGGGCGAGACGAAAGCCGCCGGCCGGTTCGACGGCACTCATGACACGACCCGGTCAGCTCACCAGGATGGCCATCGCCTCGCGCCGGCGCAGCGCGATGGTGGCGCCGTCGACCCGCACCGCGATGGGATCGTGACCGAAGGCACCTTCGTGCAGGATCTCGACCCGGGCGCCCTCGACGAAGCCGAGCTCGACCAGCCGGCTCTCCAGCTCGGCCGGCGACAGGCTGGTCGCATGCCCGTGCGGCGCGATCGCCGCGATCTGGCCCCGGAAGCCGCGCCGCGCCTGCCCCAGCCGCACCGAGGACGGCGCCCCGCACAGCTCGTCGATTGCGAACTCGGAGAGCATACGGGCCATGGCGACGCCTCGAAGGGTCCTGCGCAAATGCGAACGACTGTCAGATCGTGCCCTTGCTTGTCCGGGACGGAGCCTCGGGAGTCAAGTCAAAATGATCGTCAAGTCAGCAACTTAGAAAATTTACAGAGTAACCGGCGAAGACTTCGTCGTTTGTCGTACGCAGAATCCCGGAGGTATGGAGGTCAGGCCGCACTGGCGACGGGGCGCTTGCGGGCCCGTAGCCGGTTGACCGTCTCCTGGGCGTCCTCGGCCGACACGCCGAGCCGCTGGAGGGCGAAGTCCGACATGCCGAAGGCGATCTCGCGCTCGCCCATCACGGCGAGGCCGACCCCGAGATCGGCGAGATAGTGGGCTTCGGCATCCGAATGGGTGCGCACCGCGGTCTCGATCTTGGGGTTGAGGGTGCGGGCGAGCGAGATGACCCGGCGGGCCTGGAAGGCGTCCGGCAGCGCCACCACGATCAGGCGGGCCGCCTGCGGCAGGGCCGCGGCCAGCACCTCCTCGCGGGTGGCATCGCCGTAGACGACATGGCCGCCGCGCTCGCGCAGCCGCTCGGCGAGGCGGCGGTCGGCCTCCACCACCACATAGGGCAGGCCATGGCGGGCGAGCGCGGTCGCCACCGTGGCGCCGACGCGGCCGTGGCCGATCAGGATGGCGTGGTTGCTCACCCGCGGCGCCCGGTGGGGCAGCGGCGGCCCGCCGCGACCGCGCCAGCGCTCCACCATCGGCAGATGGCCGAGCCAGACTGCCAGACGCGCGAGCAGCGGGAACACCAGCGGGTTGACGATGATGGCGATCAGCGCGGCGGCCAGCACCAGGTCGCGGCCGGAGGTCGGCAACATCCCGCGCCGCACCGCGAGATCGGTGAGGATGAAGGAGAACTCGCCGATCTGCGCGAAGGTCGCCCCGACCACCCCGGCGGTCTCGGGCGAGGCGCGCAGGCCGAGCAGGATCAGGAGCGTCGCCAACCCGGTGCCGACCACGATGGCGACCACCACGGCGGCGATCTCCAGCGGCATGCGGACGAGCGTCGTGGGATCGAACAGCATCCCGGCGGAGACGAAGAACAGCACCGCGAAGACGTGCTGCATCGGCATCGCCTCGGCGGCGGCGTGATGGTTGAGGTCGCTCTCGCCGAGCACGACGCCGGCGAAGAAGGCGGCGAGCGCCAGCGAGATGCCGAACAGCAGCGACGACCCGTAGGCGACCCCGAGCGCCACCACGGCGACCGCCAGCGTGAACAGCTCGCGCGAGCCGAGCCGCGCCACATAACCGAGCAGCGACGGAATGGCACGCCGGCCGACCAGCAGGATGATGGCGACGAAGCCGACGAGCTGGAGCACGGCGCGGCCGAGCTGGGTGGCGAAATCGGCCGCCGACGCGGCGCCGGTGCCGAGCGCCGGGATCAGCACCAGCGCCAGGATGACCACCAGGTCCTGCACCACCAGCCAGCCGAGCGCGATGCGGCCGGCCGGCGCGGTGAGCTGGCCGCGCTCCTCGAGCGCCCGGGTCGCCACCGCGGTCGACGCGATGGCGAGCGACAAGCCCACGATGGTGGCGGCGACCGGATCGAGCCCCAGCACCACCTGGCCGACCGTGAGGCCGATCGCGGTGGTGACGGCGATCTGGAGGAGCGCGCCCGGCACGGCGACCCGCCGCACCGCCAGGAGATCGGTGAACGAGAAGTGAAGGCCGACCCCAAACAGGAGCAGCGCGACGCCGATCTCGGCGAGCTCGTTGGCGATCGTCTGGTCGGCGATGAAGCCGGGCGTGAACGGGCCGACCACGATCCCGGCGCCGAGATAGCCGAGGATCGGCGGCAGCCGCACGGCGCGGGCCAGCACGCCGCCCGCGAACGCGATGGTGAGGCTGACCACGAGGGTCGGCAGCAGTCCCAAGCCTTGCGCGTCCATACGCCTCCTGCTGGCGCCGATCGGCGCTTCTCGCGGCAGTCCCGACGCGCCCGTCCCGGCAGCGCCGGACGGCCCGCGCGTCGACCCACAATAAGGCGGAATCGCCGCGTGCCACGGCCGTCATCCGTTTTTTTGCAGCACGGCATTCCGTCGCGAACCGCGGCGTTCTGCCGCTGCCGGGCTGTCGAGCCGCTGCGGCCCGGCATCCCCTCCGGGACACTACGAAGGGAACAAAGCACGGAAATCGCTCAGGGAACTTCGTTCGCGCTTCGTTGCATCCCGGCGTGCCGTCGCGCTCCGCGCCGCTACCACCTCGGCATGCTGCCGTCGCCGCCTAAAGTTGCAGGATCGGCGCGACACGCTCCATGACGAGCACGACGGCGGCCGTGCTTGCACGTGGAAGCAGCAGACCTATACATGGAATCTGCTCAATGCCGAGGCAGACAGCAGCCCTGCCCGGATTCTATGCATTGCATACAGTCCGACCGCCGCAGGACCGCCGATTCCGGCACCGCGGCCCTGGCACATGGATTGCAAATTTCTGCTCCGACCCACCGACCCGGGGTGACGAGACGGAGCCCGCCATGTCCCTGTTCGACGATCCCTTCCGCAGCGACCGCCGACTATCGGCGGGCTGCACCTGCGGCCGCCATGCGAGCCAGGCCGAGCACGACACCGCTGCACACAACTCCACTATGCGGGCCGAGGTGGTAGGCGTGGCGCCCCACGCGGCCCTGCCGGCCAGTGAGGAGGACCGCTACACCGGCGTCGTCGCCTCGGCGGTGATGCGGGCGATGTTCCCGCAGGATGCGGCGCGTCGCACCTTCCTGAAATCCGTCGGCGCCTCGACGGCACTCGCGGCGCTCGCCCAGGTGTTCCCGCTCGGCACCGCGACCGAGCTGTTCGCCCAAGGCGCCGGCGCCATCGAGAAGAAGAGCCTCAAGGTCGGCTTCATCCCGATCACCTGCGCGACGCCGATCATCATGGCGCACCCGATGGGCTTCTACGCCAAGCACGGGCTCGACGTGGAGGTGGTGAAGACCGCCGGCTGGGCGGTGATCCGCGACAAGACGCTGAACAAGGAGTACGACGCCGCCCACATGCTGTCGCCGATGCCGCTCGCCATCACGGTGGGGGCCGGCGCGAGCCCGCTCCCCTACACGGCGCCGGCGATCGAGAACATCAACGGCCAGGCCATCACCCTGGCCATGAAGCACAAGGACCGGCGCGACCCGAAGTCGTGGAAAGGCTTCAAGTTCGCGGTGCCGTTCGACTACTCGATGCACAACTATCTGCTGCGCTACTACGTGGCGGAGCACGGCCTCGATCCCGACACCGACATCCAGATCCGCGCCGTGCCGCCGCCCGAGATGGTGGCCAATCTGCGCGCCGACAACATCGACGGCTTCCTCGCTCCCGATCCGGTCAACCAGCGCGCCGTCTACGACGGCGTCGGCTTCATCCACCTGCTCTCCAAGGAGCTGTGGGACGGCCACCCGTGCTGCGCCTTCGCGGCCTCGAAGGAGTTCGTCACCTCCGCCCCCAACACCTATGCGGCGCTGCTCAAGGCGATCATCGACGCCACCGCCTATGCCACCAAGGCGGAGAACCGCAAGGAGATCGCCGCCGCCATCGCGCCCGCCAACTATCTCAACCAGCCCGTCACGGTGGTCGAGCAGGTGCTGACCGGCACCTATGCGGACGGCCTCGGCAGCGTGAGGAAGGACCCGGACCGCATCGCCTTCGATCCGTTCCCGTGGGAATCGTTCGGCGTGTGGATTCTCACGCAAATGAAGCGCTGGGGGCAGATCAAGGGCGACGTCGATTATGCCGGCGTCGCCCGCCAGGTGTTCCTCGCCACCGACACGGCGCGGCTGATGAAGGAGGTCGGCCTGACCCCGCCCGAGGCGAGCACCAAGAGCCTCGTGGTGATGGGCAAGACCTTCGATCCGGCCAAGCCCGACGAGTATGTCGCCAGCTTCGCGATCAGGCGCGCGTGAGGCGCGCTCGATCTCGTGCGCGAACTCGTGCGCGACAAGCAAAGCGCCGAGTCACCTCTCCCCGCGTGCGGGGAGAGGTGACGAGGAACAACGTTCGACCTGATCACTCCGGAGCCACGATGACCCGCTCCCTCACGTTCCGTGCCGCCGTGGTGTCGCTCGCCCTGCTGGCGGCCTTCCTGCTCGCCTGGCACCTCGCCACCCGCGGCGGCGGGCCGACCGCCGCCATGGACCCCGAGTACGCCAAGCTGATGGGCGCCACCGCGACGCAAGGCAAGTCCGCGATGCCGGGGCCGCTCGACGTCGCCGCCACCGTCTGGAGTCATCTCAAGGACCCGTTCTACGATCGCGGCACCAACGACAAGGGCCTCGGCATCCAGCTCGGCTGGTCGATCGCCCGCGTCGCCGCCGGCTATCTGCTCGCCGTCCTGGTGGCGATCCCGATCGGCGTGCTGATCGGCATGTCGCCGCTGATGAGCCGCGCCCTCGATCCGTTCGTCCAGGTGCTCAAGCCAATCTCGCCGCTCGCCTGGATGCCGCTCGCGCTCTACACCATCAAGGACTCCGGCCTCTCCGCCGTGTTCGTCATCTTCATCTGCTCGCTGTGGCCGATGCTCGCGAACACCGCGTTCGGCATCGCGTCGGTGCGGCGCGAATGGATCAACGTCGCCCGCACCTTGGAGGTCGGCACGCTGCGGCGGATCTTCACGGTGCTGCTGCCGGCGGCGGCGCCCACCATCTTAACCGGCATGCGCATCTCCATCGGCATCGCCTGGCTCGTCATCGTGGCGGCCGAGATGCTCGTCGGCGGCACCGGCATCGGCTACTTCGTCTGGAACGAGTGGAACAACCTGTCGATCACCAACGTGATCACCGCCATTCTGGTGATCGGCGTGGTCGGCATGATCCTCGATCAGCTCCTCGCGCGGCTCACCCGCGCCGTCACCTTCCCGGAGTGAGTGGAATGAGGCTCAGCAATCCTGCTTTTGCACGTCATGGCCGGGCTCGTCCCGGCCATCCACGCCTTCCTTTCGGCACCCGCAGCAAGACGTGGATGCCCGCGACGAGCGCGGGCATGACGGCAGAGAATTCAGCCAGCTCATGACCCAGAAATTCATCTCCATCGAAGGCATCGCCAAGCGGTTCCCGGCGGCGGGCGGCGGCACCACCACGGTGTTCGAGGATCTGTGGCTCGCCATGGAGCGCGGCACCTTCACCTGCGTGATCGGCCACTCCGGCTGCGGCAAGACCACGGTGCTCAACGTGCTGGCCGGGCTAGACACCCCGAGCGACGGCACCGTCATCGTCGACAATCAGGCGATCGAAGGCCCCAGCCTCGATCGTGCGGTGATCTTCCAGAGCCATGCGCTGCTGCCCTGGCGCACCGTGCTCGGCAACGTCGCCTTCGCGGTGTCGTCGAAATGGCGACGCTGGTCGCGCCTCGAGGTGGAGGAGCACGCGCGCCGCTTCATCGCGCTGGTCGGGCTCGCGGGCGCCGAGCACAAACGGCCGGCCGAGCTGTCCGGCGGCATGAAGCAGCGGGTCGGCATCGCCCGGGCGCTGTCGATCGAGCCGAAGATCCTGCTGATGGACGAGCCGTTCTCGGCCCTCGACGCGCTCACCCGCGGCACCCTCCAGGACGAGGTGCGTCGCATCTGCCGCGAGACCGGCCAGACCGTGGTCATGATCACCCACGATGTCGACGAGGCGATCTACCTGGCCGATCGCATCGTGCTGATGACCAACGGCCCGCAGGCGGTGCTGGCCGAGATCGTCGAGAACCCGCTGCCGGCCGATCGCAAGCGCCACGATGTCCATAAGCATCCGCTCTACTACGCGGTGCGTAATCATGTCGTCGACTTCCTGGTGTCGCGCAGCAAGAGCTTCGGCGACGCCGACAAGGCGGCGCTCGACCGCCGCCGGCCGCCGGTGGTGCGGCCCGGCGCGCCGGAGCCGGTGATGCTCGGCGACGCGCACCCCGTTCCGCCACGGTCGGACATCGCCCGGCCCCCCGTCTCGCAAGCCGGCTGACGGCGTCGCACGCCGCCTCCCGGAGGCGCACCGCAACCATCGTTTCGAACCATCGCATCGAAGGAGATCCTCATGATCCGCGCCGACCTCACCGAGAAGATTCTCGACATCAAGCGCGAGAAGGGCTGGACCTGGAAGCATATCTGCGACGCGATCGGCGGCTTCTCGCCGGTGCTGATCGTCGGCGCGCTGCTCGGCCAGATGAAGCTGACCAAGCCGCAGGCCGAAAAGGCCGGCGCGCTGTTCGGCCTGTCGGCGGCCGAGACTGCCATGCTCAACGAGGTGCCGATGCGCGGCGCCGACGCCGTGATGCCGCCGACCGATCCGCTGATCTACCGCTTCTACGAGCTGGTGATGATCAACGGCCCGGCCTGGAAGGCGCTGATCGAGGAGGAGTTCGGCGACGGCATCATGTCGGCGATCGACTTCGACATGCAGATGGAGCGCCTGCCCGATCCGCGTGGCGACCGGGTGAAGATCACCATGTCGGGCAAGTTCCTGCCGTTCAAGTATTACGGAGCCACCGGCAACACCCCGGCCTACGGCTACAAGGAGGAGTGATCCTGTTTCCGGGTGATCAGTTCGCCGTCGTTCCGGGGCGCGGCACCCGGATCGGCGCTTTGCGCCATCCGGTGCCGCGAACCCGGAACCCAGCGAGACACGTCATCCCGCGGCAAACTCTGGACTCTCGGCTGGATTCCGGACAGCCGCTTCGCGGCTTCCGGAATGACCACCGCATTGATCCGCCGGATCTCGTCTGACGCCCTGTGCGGTCGGCTGCTCGCTCCGCGAGGGCGCCGGCGACCGATCGCGGCCCGCGGCACGGTTCCGGGCTGCCGCTGCGGCATCGGGGCGCAGCCCGGTGGCCACGATGCAACCGTGTCCGCGTGACGCGCCTTCTCTCCGGTGGAGAGGAGGCCGTCATGATCCATCACGTCTCGTTCGGCACCACCGACATCGCCCGCGCCCGCGCCTTCTACGATCCGGTGCTGGCGGTGCTCGGTCTGCGGCTGGTCTACGCCGACGAGCATTCGATCGGCTACGGCAGCGGCGACACCGTGTTCAGCCTGGAGGTGCCGGTCGACGGCCGGCCCGCGACGCCCGGCAACGGCGTCCATGTCGCCTTCCCGGCGCGGGACCGCGCCATGGTGGATCAGTTCCACGCGGAGGCGGTGGCGCGCGGCGGCCGTGACGACGGACCGCCGGGCCTGCGCCCGCAATACGACGCCCATTACTACGGCGCCTTCGTGCGCGATCCCGACGGCAACAAGATCGAGGCCGTCACCTTCGCGGCGCGATGACGGCCACAGCGCGGCGGCGCGACCACCTCCCAGGTCAGGCGCGGCCGGGCCGGCCGCGGTCGTCGCGCCGCAGCCGCCGATAATAGGTGCTGCGATCGATGCCGAGCCGGCGGGCGGCGCGCGAGACATTGCCACCGCTCTCCTCCAGCGCCCGGTGCATCGCCCGGCGCATCTGGTCGGCGAGCCCGCCGCTCTGGGGGTCGGCCTCGCCGTCGCCGGTCGGTCGCGGGGCCGGCACGCTGTCGTGCGGCGGCTCTGGGGCGGCGAACGCGGTGAGGGTGGACGGCGCAGCAGCTCCGGCCGCGGTCGCCCGCAGATCGGCGGGCAGCAGGTCCGGCATCACCACACCGTCGGCGTCGCTCAGCACCATCAGGGTGCGCAGCACGCAGACGAGCTGGCGGAAATTACCCGGCCACTCGTAGGCGGCGAGAAGCCGCTCGGTCTCCGGCGCGAGAACGAGGCCGGCATCGTCACCACCGAGCCGCCGCCACAGCGTGCGCACCAAGCTGCGCCGATCGGGGTGGCGGCGCACCGGCGGCTGCTCCACCACGTATTGCGCGATCCGGAAGTAGAGATCCTGGCGAAACTCGCCGGCGGCCAGCAGCGCCCCGAGTGGCTGGTGCGTCGCACAGATCAGCGCGAAGTCGACCGGCACCGGCCGGCCACCGCCGAGCGGCGACACCTCCTTGTCCTGGAGCACCCGCAGCAGGCGGCTCTGCATGACGAGCGGCATGTCGCCGATCTCGTCGAGGAAGAGAATGCCGCCGTCGGCCCGCCGCAGCAGCCCCTTGGCGCCGTCGCGACGCGCGCCCGTGAAGGCCCCCGCCTCGTAGCCGAACAGCTCGGCTTCGATCAGCCCCTCCGGCAGCGCCGCGCAATTGACGGCGACGAACGGTTTGCCGCTGCGCCCGCTCTCGGCGTGGACGCGGCGCGCGAACACCTCCTTGCCCGAGCCGGTCTCGCCGAGCAGCAGAACCGGAATGCCGGCATCGACCAGCCGCACCGTGCGGGCGAGCGCGGCCCGCATCTCGTCCCCCAGAACCGGCTCGACCACCCGCCCCGCCGAGGGATCGACGGCGCGACGGTGCGGCACCGACGCCGCCGCCGACGCCATCGTGGTCGCCGTCGTCACCGCGTCGCCGGCGCGACCGTGACGCCGCGCGGGCGCCGCACTCGCTTCCTGAGCCGTTTCCCCGGCCACCACCGTGTCCCGTCGGGCGGCGCGGCCGACGGGACGTCGGTGCGGCGGCGACACCCGTCCGAACAGCACCGAGCCGTCGATGCCCCGCAATCGCCGCGGGCCATCGTCGGACGATGCCGCAGGGTCCGGTGTCCCTCCTGTCAGATCGTCGAGGCAGAGCCGGTCGAGCGCCGCCCAATCATGCCCGACCAGCGCGAGGCCGGTGCGATCGGCCGCCACCAGGCAGCCGTCGTCGAACACCAGGATGCCTTCGTGCACGGTGCCGATGAGCGCGGCATCGCGATGCAGGCGCAGCACGGTGCAATGCGCGAAACCGTCGGCGAAGAAGCGGTGCTCGATCTGGCGAGCCACCAGCCGCACCAGGGCGAGCGCGTGGCGATGGCGATCCGTCGCCGGGCCGGAGAGGTCGAGTACGCCGGCGAGCCGGCCGCGCGGATCGACGAGCGGTGCCGCCGCACAAGCCAGGATGCGGTGATGATCGAACCAGTGCTCGCGGCCGTGCACCGCCACCGGCCGACGCTCCACCAGGGCGGTGCCGATCGCGTTGGTGCCGGTCGCGGTCTCGCTCCACGACACCCCGGGGCGAAGATCGACGCGCGCCGCACGACCGGCGAAGCTGGGGTCTCCCACCAGATCCAGCACCGTGCCGTCCGGCCCGGTGAGGATGACGACACTGCCGCAGCGGCGCGCGTCGCCGTACAGCACCTCCAGCTCGGGCCGCGACAGGCGGCGGAGCCGCTCGTGCTGCCCGTGCAGATGGCGAAGCTCGGCGGCGCCGGGCGGATCGACCACCGGGCGGCGGCAGGCGTCGAGGCCGTGCCGAACGCAGCGCTGCCACGACCGCAGGATCGAGGCAGCCAGTACGCCGTGCGGCACCCGCCCTTCGTTCAAGAAGCGGCGGCGCGCCACGTCCACGGCATCTTGCGTCGATGCGCTCGGCACCGATGCATCTGACACCGATGCATCTGACACCGATGCGTGTGGCACCGATGCGTCCGACATAGGCGTCTCCCGGAGGTGTTGGATTCTGCAACACTGTCGCGCCGACACCTGTTGCGTCCAACTTTCACGAGTATCGCATGCAGGCGCGAGCACTGTCCATAGAGCGCCCGGTCCGGCCCTGCGACCCGACGTGATTTGCTCCGACTTTCAGACCTCTGCGGCCCTGCGACCGAATCGACATGCGACATGCGGACCACCATCGGGGCACTTGGCACGTCCTCTGCTGATGGTGGCGGCACCGTCGATGCGGGCCTCGCATCGGCGCGTGGACGTCGACGGAGCTGATTTCCGTCAAAGGGAGGAAACGATGAACAGAATGGTCATGCGGGAGTTCGAGACCGCAACGATCTTCAAGCCACGCTACGGCAACTTCATCGGCGGCCGCTGGGTCGATCCGGTGGCCGGGCGATATTTCGATGTCATCACGCCGATCACCGGCGCCAAGCTCACCGAGGTGGCGCGCTCGCAGGCGGAGGACGTCGAGCTCGCCCTCGATGCCGCCCATGCGGCGCGCGAGGCGTGGGGCCACACGAGCGCCACCGAACGCGCGCTGCTGCTGAACCGGATCGCCAACCGGATGGAGGAGAATCTCGACCGCCTCGCCACCGCCGAGACATGGGACAACGGCAAGCCGATCCGCGAGACGCGGCTCGCCGATCTGCCGCTCGCCATCGATCACTTCCGCTACTTCGCCGGGGCGCTGCGCGCCCAAGAGGGCTCGATCTCCGAGATCGACCGCGACACAGTGGCGTTCCATTTCCACGAGCCGCTCGGCGTCGTCGGGCAGATCATCCCGTGGAACTTCCCGCTGCTGATGGCGACCTGGAAGCTGGCGCCGGCGCTCGCCGCCGGCAATTGCGTGGTGCTCAAGCCGGCCGAGCAGACGCCCGCCTCGATCCTGGTCTGGGCCGAGCTGGTGGCGGACCTGCTGCCGCCCGGTGTTCTCAACATCGTCAACGGGTTCGGCCTCGAGGCCGGCAAGCCGCTGGCGTCGAGCCCGCGCATCGCCAAGATCGCCTTCACGGGCGAGACCAGCACCGGGCGGCTGGTGATGGAGTATGCGAGCCGCAATCTCGTCCCGGTGACGCTGGAGCTCGGCGGCAAGTCGCCCAACATCTTCTTCGCCGACGTGGCGGCCGCCGACGACGCCTTCTTCGACAAGGCCGTCGAAGGCTTCGTGATGTTCGCGCTCAACCAGGGCGAGGTGTGCACCTGCCCGAGCCGGGCGCTGGTGCAGACGTCGATCTACGACCGCTTCATGGAGCGGGCGCTCGCCCGCGTCGCCGCCATCCGCCAGGGTGATCCGCTCGATCCCGCCACCATGATCGGCGCCCAGTCGTCCCAGGAGCAGCTCGACAAGATTCTCTCCTACATCGAGATTGGTCGCCAGGAGGGCGCCGAGGTGCTGGCCGGCGGCACCCGCGCCACGCTGCCGGGGCCGCTCGCCGGCGGCTACTACGTCACCCCCACGGTGTTCCGCGGGCACAATTCCATGCGGGTGTTCCAGGAGGAGATCTTCGGCCCGGTGGTGTCGGTGACCACCTTCGAGGACGAGGCCGATGCCCTCGCCATCGCCAACGACACCCGTTACGGGCTCGGCGCCGGCGTGTGGACCCGCGACGGCACCCGCGCCTACCGCTTCGGTCGCGGCATCGCGGCTGGGCGCGTGTGGGTCAACTGCTATCACGCCTATCCGGCGCACGCGGCGTTCGGCGGCTACAAGCAGTCGGGCATCGGGCGCGAGACCCACAAGATGATGCTCGACCACTATCAGCAGACCAAGAACGTGCTGGTGAGCTACAGCCGCGACGCGGTCGGCTTCTTCTGACTATCGGCGACGGTCGGCGCGGCCGCCGCGCGGCGGCACCGCGACCGGCGCGTCCCGACCCGACCCAGAGCATCGCGGCGCCGCCCTTCGGCGCCGTGCCGAAACCCGTGTCATTTGCCGCGCCGTGCTCGCCATCGCCGCGACCGGCGCCTCGATCGGAGCTCGTCCCATGTCCAAGACCATGCGCGCCGCCGTCGTCCGCACCCTCGGCCAGCCGCTCGTCTGCGAGGAGATCCCGGTGCCGGAGCCGGGTCCCGGGCAGATCCAGGTGAAGATCGCCGCCTCCGGGGTCTGCCACACCGATCTGCACGCCGCCGAAGGCGACTGGCCGATCAAGCCGAATCCGCCCTTCGTGCCCGGCCACGAGGGGGTCGGCTACGTGTCGGGGGTCGGCGCCGGCGTCAAGACCGTGAAGGAAGGCGACCGCGTCGGGGTGCCGTGGCTGCATTCCGCCTGCGGCCACTGCCTGCACTGCCTGTCGAGCTGGGAGACGCTGTGCGAGCAGCAGGTCAACACCGGCTATGGCGTCAACGGCGGCTTCGCCGAGTATGTGGTGGCCGATCCCGATTTCGTCGGCCGGCTGCCCGCTCAGGTCGACTTCGTCGAGATCGCCCCGGTGCTGTGCGCCGGCGTCACCGTCTACAAGGGCCTGAAGGTGACCGACACGCGGCCGGGCGACTGGGTGGTGATCTCGGGGGTCGGCGGGCTCGGCCACATGGCGGTGCAGTACGCCGTCGCCATGGGCCTCAACGTCGCCGCCGTCGACATCGCCGACGACAAGCTCGATCTCGCCCGCCGGCTCGGCGCCGAGCTGACCATCAACGCGGCGACCAGCGATCCGGCGGCGGTGATCCGCAAGGAGATCGGCGGCGCCCGCGGCGTGCTGGTCACCGCGGTGGCGCTGAAACCGTTCGAGCAGGCGCTCGGCATGGTGCGCCGCGGCGGCACGGTGGTGCTCAACGGCTTGCCGCCCGGCAGCTTCCCGCTGCCGGTGTTCGACATGGTGCTCAACGGCATCACGGTCCGTGGCTCGATCGTCGGCACCCGCATCGATCTCCAGGAGGCGCTCGACTTCGCCCATGCCGGCAAGGTCAAGGCCACCGTCACTACCGACCGGCTGGAGAACATCAACGGCGTGTTCGACCGCATGCGTCGCGGCGAGATCAACGGCCGCGTGGTGCTCGACCTCGCCGCGTGAGGGCCGACGCGCGGCGCGGTGCAGGCGAGGCACCGCATCGGTGCCTCGCCGACGATCCGGCCGCGACGAGACGGCGCCCGCGTGATCGTCGGAACCGCGCGGTCGTCGGGCTCAGGGCTGATCCGCGGACGGCGCCACCGGCGCCGGCGCCAGCTCCTCGGCCCCGTCCGGCTCCGGGGCCGGTGGCGGGGGCGCCGCGGCCGGCTTGCCGCGCGCCGCCTTGCCGGCTGCGGCCTTGCCGTCGGACTTCTTCCCGTCGGACGTCTTGTCGGCGGACTTTCTATCCTTGGACGTCTTGTCGGCGGGCCGCTTCGGGGTAGCCTTGGTGGGCGGCGGCGCGACCGGCGCGGGCTTCGCCTCGGTGGCGGCGTCCGCAGCGTCGGGCGCCGCGGCCTCGTCCTCCGGCGTCTCCGCGTCGGGCGGATCGCGGGTCTCGCCGGGCGGCTTGGCATCGGGTGGCTTCGCATCGGGCCTTGCCGGCGGCGGCTTGACGGGCTCGCGCACCTCCCACTGGCACAGCCGATAGCCGCCACGCCGCTCGGCGATGTCGAGATGAATGTGGCTCTCGTGATAGCCGTCCGAGCCGGGGCCGAGCACCGTGGTGAAGCGGGCGCAGGACGCCTGCGCCACCGCGGTGCGGAACGCCTTGTCGGCGGCCGGATCGGTGAGGCCGACGACGCGACCGTCGGCGAGCGTTACGGCACGCAGGTCGACGGCATTGCCGCGGCCATGCTCGCTCATCTTGGCGCCGGCGATCCGATTGCGCGGGCGGCACTCGTAGGAGGTGTCGACGGTGAGGCTGGCCGGGCGCGTGCCCCGCACCCGGGCGGCGGCCGCCACGTCCTCCCGCACCCAGCCGACGATCGCCTCGGCGAGCGCGCAGCGGATGGTGGCGGCGGGCTGAAGCGCCACCCGCTCGCCGCCGGCGAGGCGCAGCGCCGTGAAGCGCACGAGATCGTGCGCCTCGCAGGCCGGATTGCCGACCGCCGGAGCCTCCGGGGTCAGCTCGGCGACGGCGGCGAGACGATCGAGGCAGGCGGCGTATCGTTCCATCACGGCGGGATCGGGGGCCGCCGGCTCGGTGCCCGGCCGCGGGCGCGGCAGCGGCACGTCGGCGAGCACCGGCGGCTCGGCGGCGATGCCCGGCCCGAGCGGCCGCGCCAGCACCGGCGCCGAGGCGGGTCGTGGTCGTGGCAGCGGCACCGGCTCGATGCGGGCGGCGCGCGCCGCTCCCGGCGTCGCCTCACGCGCGCTGGCGGGTGCCGGCCCCAGCCAGGCGAGCGCGGCGATCAGCAGCAGCGGCGGCGCGACCCACGATTCCATCAGGTCTCGGCCTCGTGGTGCGAGCATCGACGGGCGGCGCGCGAGCCGTCTCACCCGCGGGTGTCGTGAGAGACCGGGCGCCACACCAGCAGGCGGCGCTCGACCACGCTGACCAGCATGTCGATCAGGATCACGAAGGCGGCCAGCACCGTCATGCCGGCGAACACGCCGGCGACGTCGAACACGCCCTCGGCCTGCTGGATCAGATAGCCGAGCCCGGCTGCCGAGCCGAGATACTCGCCGACGACGGCGCCCACCACCGCGAAGCCGACCGAGGTGTGCAGCGACGAGAACATCCAGGACAGAGCGGAGGGCCAGTAGACGTGCCGCATCAGCTGGCGCTCGCTCATGCCCAGCATGCGGGCGTTGGCGAGCACCGTCGGGCTCACCTCCTTGACGCCCTGATAGACGTTGAAGAACACCACGAAGAAGACGAGCGTGATGCCGAGCGCCACCTTGGACCAGATGCCGAGCCCCAGCCACAGCGCGAAGATCGGCGCCAGCACCACCCGCGGCAGCGCGTTCGCCATCTTGACATAGGGGTCGAACACGGCGGCGACCACCGGCTTCCTGGCGAACCAGAAGCCGACCAGCGCGCCCCCGAGCGAGCCGATCACGAAGGCCAGCACCGACTCGGTCAGCGTGATGCCGAGATGCATCCAGATCGAGCCGTCGGCGAACCACTGGACGATGCGGGCCCCGACATCGGCGGGCCGCGAGAAGAAGAACGGCGGCAGCAGCACGGTGCCGAACACCGGCACGGTGGTGAGCCCATGCCACAGGCCGATCACCGCGACGGCGACGAGGATCTGGAGGGCCAGCAGGGTCAGGCGGGACATTCTCAAGCTCCGTGCGACGGCACGACGTCGTCATGGCCGGGCGCGGCCCGGCCCTCCACGCCTCCGCTGCTGTGTTTCACCTCTCCCCTCTGAAGAGGGCACAGTACGCGCGGCAACTCCGAGTGCATGGGCCGCATGGTCATCCCACCGCCTCCGCCTGGACGTAGCCCTTCATCACCTCGTCGCGCAGCATCGACCAGATCTCGCGGTGGACATCGTGGAACGCCTTGTCGAGCTTGATCTCGGCGATGTCGCGCGGACGAGCGAGCGGAATGGTGAAGTCGCCGATGATGCGGGCCGCCGGCCCCGCCGACATGATGACGACGCGATCGGCGAGCGCGATCGCCTCCTCGAGATCGTGGGTGACGAACATCACCCCCTTGCGGTCGGCGCTCCACAGCTCCAGCAGCAGATTGCCCATGATCTGCCGGGTCTGCGCGTCGAGCGGCCCGAACGGCTCGTCCATCAGCAGGATCTTAGGGTGGCGGATCAGCACCTGGGCGAGGCCGACGCGCTTGCGCTGGCCGCCGGACAGCATGTGCGGGTAGCGATCGCCGAAGCTGCCGAGGCCGACGCGGGCGAGCCACTGCGCCGCCTCATCGCGCGCCTCCCCCCGCGGGGTGCCGGCGATCTCCAGCCCGATGGCGACGTTCTCGATGGCGGTCTTCCACGGGAACAGGGCATCGGCCTGGAACAGGTAGCCGGCCATGCGGTTGAGGCCGGCGAGCGGCGTGCCGAAGATCTCGACGGTGCCGCGGCTCGGGGTCAGCAGGCCGGCGGCGGCGTTGAGCAGGGTCGACTTGCCGCACCCGGTGGGGCCCACGATGGCGACGAACTCGCCATCGGCCACCCGCAGCGTGGCGCCCCGCACGGCGGTGAAGACCGAACGGTCGGCGAGCCGGAAGGCGATGTCGAGGTCGGCGAGATGCACGGCGCAGGGCGGCGCCGGCCCGTTGGCTACGGCCTCTTCCACGACGTCCCGCCCTCCCGCACGCGAATCTACACCGGGCCGCGCGGCCATCCCTGGCGTCGCGTGCCCGAAAGCCCGGTCGGGCTCCCGGTCGCGAATAACGCGCGCCGGCACAAAGGTCCATAGATCGAACGACGATCGCCCCCGCACCGCGGTGCGACTTGGCGACCGCGGCCGGCCGTGGCTTACTGGCGGCAGGCGTATCGCGTTGCTTCCACGCGCCACGCGAGCGGCGGCCGCCCGGCGCAAGCGGCGGACACCCGGCGCGAGCGCCGCGGACGCGGAACGCCGTCGACACAATCGGACGACCGCGATGGCCGACATGCTGGTGCGTTTCTGGGGCGTCCGGGGCAGCGTCACCACCCCGGGGCCGGCGACCGTCCGCTACGGCGGTAACACCGCCTGCGTCGAGGTGCGATGCGGCGGCCGCCTGCTGATCTTCGACGCCGGGTCCGGCCTGCGCCCGCTCGGTCTCGCCCTCGCGGCCCCTGCGTCGAAGGCCGACGGCACGGCGCCGTCTGCCGCGCCGGTGGACGCCGACATCTTCCTGAGCCACTGCCATCTCGATCATGTCTGGGGGCTGCCGTTCTTCCAGCCCGCCTATGCGCCCGGAACGCGGCTGCGGCTGTGGGCCGGCCACCTCATGCCCGACCACACGCTGGCCGAGGCGATCGCCCGCCTGATCGGCCATCCGCTGTTCCCCGGCGGTGGCGACTTCTTTCGCGCCGACATCGCGTTCCGGGATTTCCGCTGCGGCGACACGCTCACCCCCCATGCCGGGATGACGCTGCGCACCGGCCCGCTCCAGCATCCGGGCGGCGGCACCGGATATCGACTCGAGCATGACGGCGTCGCCCTCGCCTATGTGACCGACACCGAGCACCGGCCGGGCGGCTTCGATCCCGTGGTGCTCGACCTCGCGGCCGGCGCCGATCTCCTGATCTACGATTGCACCTACACGGACGCCGAGTATCCGGCTCACGCGGGCCGCGGCCACTCGACCTGGCAGCACGGCGTCCGACTGGCCGAGGCGGCCGGGGCGAAACGGCTGGCGATCTTCCACCACGATCCCTCGCACGACGATCCGATGCTCGATCGCATCGCCCGCGACGCCGAGGCGATGCGGCCCGGCACCCTGGTGGCCGCCGAGGGCCTGACGCTGCGGCTGCCGGCCGCCCCGGCGGCCCGCCCGGCCGAGACGCCCCCGGCCGACCCGCCCCGCCTGGTGTGAGGCCCGCGGCAGCTCCCCGGCGCTTGTGTGATCCGCCTCACATGAAAGCCCGTCGGGCGGGCCTATGGATTCGGCACACAGTTCGTGGAGGTGCCGATGTCCACCACCGTTCTAGCACTGCCGCGGGTGAGCGGGACCGATCGCCGGCCGGCCACGACGAGCGCCAAGGCCCCCACCGACGCCGGCCTCCTGGCCCGCATGGCGGAGGGCGACCGCGCCGCCCTCCAGGCGTTCTACACGCGCCATCACGTCCGGGTGTTCCGCTTCGTGCTGCGCATCCTCGGCGACCGCACCCAGGCCGAGGACGTGATCAGCGAGGTGTTCATCGACGCCTGGCGGCAGGCCGCCCAGTTCGAAGGCCGCTCCGCGGTGTCGACCTGGCTGCTCGCCATCGCGCGCCACAAGGCCTATGCGGTGCTGCGCCGCCGGCCGACCGAGCCGATCGATGACGACCATGCGGGCCGCATCGAGGACACGGCCGAGCGCCCCGACGCCAGCCTGGAGCGGACCGACCGCGCCCAGATCGTCCGGCGCTGCCTGGCCGCGCTGCCGTCCACCCATCGCGAGATCGTCGACCTCGTCTATTACCACGAGAAGTCAGTGGCCGAGGTCGCGGTGGTGTTCGGCATCCCGGAGAATACCGTCAAGACGCGGCTGTTCTACGCCCGCAAGAAGCTCGCCACGCTGCTGCGCGAGGCCGGGGTCGATCGCGACTGGCTGTGACGCGACCGGCCGTGAGCAGCCTCAGCGGCAGTAATCCCAATAGCCGCGCGTCTGGTCTGGATCGCTCCAGTACCAGCACAGGCCGGGGGCCGGCGCGGCGGGCGCCACCCCGATGGCGGCGGCCGTGATCACGGCGCCGAGCGCCACCCCGCCAATGATCCGCCCATAGTAGGGACGCGCCACCCAGGGCCGCACCGGCCGCACCACCACGGCGCCGGGGCGAACCACCGGACCGGGGCGAACCACCGGACCGACCGGCCGCACCACCGTGGTGCGCCGCACTGCGACGCCGCCCCGATAGCCGACGGCACCGCCGCGGACCACGACCGCGCCGCCGCCGCGCCGGACCAGCACGCTCGCCTCGACACCATCCGCAAGCGCCTCGAGGGCCTCGGCCCCACTCCGCAGCGGGGCGGCTTCGGCGGCCGCCAGACCCACGAGGGTGACGGCCAGAAGGGTGGCGAACGGGGTCTTCATGGCGACGGCTCCTGCAAGCCCACACCGCAGGCCGGCGCGGCCACGCTGCGGCGGGACGGGGACAACGGATTCTGCGATTCGAACGTGAACGAGGCGGGCGGCAGTGCGCGGCGGCAGTGCGCCCTTGGACCACGCGCCAAAACCCGACCACAGCCCGCCGATGCTGTCGTCGACCCTGCGCAACCTCGCGGCAATTTGATGCCGCATCGCCGGTGCTCGCAGCCGCGCCCCTCTCCGTCGGGGCTCCGCCTTCTGCGGCGAGTCACCCTGCGGCGACGTCACCCTGCGCAGGTGTTGACAGCCGGGGCGGTATAATTTCAAGCTCTCTATACAAAGTAACGACAAGAACGCCCGCATCCCCCGCGGGCACCGGGAGGACATCGCCATGCGACGTGTGATGACGGCCGCCCTCGCGGCCGGCCTGCTCGGCTGTGCCGTGACATCTGCGGCGGCGCAGGAGACGTTCCGGCTGCGGATCGCCTCCGGGCATCCGCCGGTGCAGACCTATGTCAACCTGATCACCACCTTCTTCGTGCCCGAGGTGACCAAGCGGGTAGCCGAGCGCACCAAGCACAAGGTGCAGTTCGTCGAAGGCTACGGCGGCTCGATGGTGAAGGTCGCCGATACGCTGGAGGGCGTGCAGTCGGGCATCATCGACATCGGCGGCTATTGCTTCTGCTTCGAGCCCTCGAATCTGCCGCTGCACGCCTTCCAGGTGATGCTGCCGTTCGGCACCATGAGCCCGGTCGCCAGCGTCAAGCTCGCCCGCGAGGTCTACGATCAGGTGCCGTATCTCTCCAAGGTGCTGGAGGACAAGTACAAGCAGAAGCTGCTCGGGCTGATCGCCGACAACGGCTACAATCTCGGCACCACCTTTCCGTGGAGCACGGTCGCGGATCTCAAGGGCCAGAAGATCGCCGGTGCCGGCCTGAACCTGAAGTGGCTCGAATATGCGGGCGCGACGCCGGTGCAGTCGTCGCTGCCGGAAGCCTACACGGCGATGCAGACCGGCGTCTACAACGGCTGGATCATGTTCGCGTCGGGCTGGATTCAGTTCAAGCTCTACGAGATCGGCAAGCACTATGCCGAGACCGGCTTCGGCGCCATCACCTGGCACGGCCTCACCATCAACACCGCGACCTTCGCCAAGCTGCCCAAGGAGGTCCAGGACATCCTGATCGAGGTCGGCCGCGAGTACGAGGCGAAGACCGGCACCGTCAACGAGGAGAACTATCCGAAGCAGCTCGACGAGCTGCGCCGGCTCGGCGTCGATGTCCGCAAGGTGCCGGAGCAGGTGCGCGAGGAGTGGGCGAAGTCACTCGCCGACTGGCCGCGCCAGAAGGCCAAGGAGCTCGATGCCCAGGGGCTGCCGGCCACCCAGGTGCTGGAGCTGACGCTCGCCGCCGCCGAGAAGCACGGCCACAAGTGGCCGGTCCGCTACGTGGTGAAGTAGCGCCACCGCGCGCCGGACGGGCCGCCGCTCGTCCGTCGCGCTCGTCCGTCGCCACCCGTCGCGTGCCGCCCGGAGACGTCGCCGTGCCCGACCGCCTGATCACCCCCGTGGTTCATCTGCTGCTCGCGCTCGCGGCGCTGCTGATCTTCCTGCTCGGCTTCCTGGTGGTCGCCGACGTGCTCGGCCGCGCGCTCTTCAACAGCCCGGTCAAAGGCACGCCCGAGCTGGTCTCGATGTCGATCGTGGTGATCTGCTTCCTGCTCGCCGGGCATGCGGTGCAGAGCGGCGGCATGCTGAAGGCGGACGTGCTGGTCGGCGCCTTCGGGGCGCGTGGACAGGCGTTCTCGGAACTCGTCTCCGGCCTGCTCGGCGTGCTGTTCTTCGGCCTGATCGTATGGGGCGGCGCGATGCCGGCCCTGACCGCCTGGACCACGGGCGAGTTCGAGGGCGAGGGTGCCTTGCGGGTGCCGGCGTGGCCAGCCCGCGCCGTCGTGGTGTTCGGCGCCGCCCTCGTGGTCGTCATCTATCTCGGCCGGGCGATCCGTGCCGCCCGCACCCTGCTCGGCCGCGCCGGCGTTTGAGCCGCCCGCCCTCACCGTTCCCGCCGCCCACGGCCGCCGCGCCGGCCGGCTCGTTTCCCGAGAGGTCCGTCCGTGTTCGGCCACAGCGACATGATCATCGTCATCGGCGTGGTGCTGGCGCTGGTGTTCGCCGGCGTCCACATCGCGGTGGCGCTCGGCATCACCGCGGCGTTCGGCATCTGGCTGATGGTCGGCGACCTCGACGTGGTCCGCACCTTCGTGGCCAACACGGCTTACGAGGCCCTGCGCGACTACGTGTTCGCGGTGATCCCGCTGTTCATGCTGATGGGCGACCTGCTCGCCAAGTGCGGCGCGGCGCGCGATCTCTACGCGCTCGGCCACCGCTTCAGCAAATGGCTGCCCGCCCAGCTCGCCGCCGCCACCATCGTCAGCAACGCGCTGTTCGGCTTCGTCACCGGGGTCAGCATCGCGGCCGCGGCGGCGTTCTCGCGCATCGCCTATCCGGAGATGATGCGGTACGGCTACCGCCGGCCGTTCGCGCTCGGCTGCGTCGCCGGCAGCGCCTGCCTGGGCATGCTGATCCCGCCTTCTGTGCTGATGATCGTGTGGGCGGTGCTCACCGAGGTGTCGATCGGCAAGCTGTTCCTCGCCGGCGTGATCCCCGGCTTCCTCGCCGCCGGCGGCATGATCGTCTACGTCGTCGTCGCCGCCACGCTGAACCCGGCCCTCGCGGGCGGCGTCGCGCGGCCGGCCGCGACCTCGGCCGCCGTGACGATCGCTGATCCGCCCACCGGCCTGCCAACCGAAGCGCCGATCGGGCCGCTGCTGCGCTCGACCGGGCTGGTCGTGCTCCTCGTCATGGGCGTGCTCGCCGCCATCTGGCTCGGCCTGTGCACGCCGACCGAGGGCGCCGGGGTCGGTGCCGTCGGCGCCCTGGTGCTGGCGTTGATCAAGGGCATCCGGCCGCGCGAGATCCGCGAGGTGGTGCTCGATGTCGGCCGCACCTCCGGGCCGCTGCTGCTGCTGCTGTTTTGTGCGCAGCTCTACTCGCGCGTCCTGTCGATGACCGGGTTCACCGAGGTGGCGAAGTCGTTCCTGCTCGCCACCGGGCTCGACGCCTGGGGCATCCTGGTCGTGATGGTGGCGATCTGGTTCGTGCTCGGCTGCCTGATCGACTCGATCTCGATCATCCTGCTCACCGTGCCGATCTTCGCGCCGATCGCGGCGCATCTCGGCTTCGATCCGCTCGCCTTCGCGATCATCGGCATCCTGGCGATCGAGACCGGCCTGCTCACCCCGCCGTTCGGCATCCTGGTGTTCACCGTCAAGGCGGCGGTGCCGGATCGTTCCGTCGAGCTTGCGGAAATCTTTCGCGGTGCAATTTCCTACTGGATCGTTCTGCTGACCGTGGTTGTGGCGGTCGCGCTGTTTCCCCAGCTCGCCACCTTCCTGCCCAATCTCTGAACCCGCAGGCGTAGCGCGATATCGCTTTGGGTCGCGTCGTCTTCCCCTAAAATTCTTTGGTCCGCCTGTAACCGTTTCGACGCGCGCGACGACCGTCGCGTGAAAAAGCCCGCTGTTGCGGGCTCGACGCCCGATTGCCGCCATGATCGCGATCGCGGCACCTCGCCGCACCGGAAACATATGCGCCGCCCTGTAACCGACCGCGGCGGGGGTTCGTAATCTCCTTCGAAAGCAAGAGACGAAGCGCTTTCTACAGATCGCACGAGACGAACAGGAGATTTGTCATGCCCCGCCTGACCACCGGCCTCGCCCTCGGCGCCGCCCTCGCCCTCTTCGGCACCACGTCCGCCTTCGCGCAGGGTGTCATCGGGTCGCCGCGTTATGCCACCGATCCTGACCCGTTCGTCTACAACCGGCTCAATCAGGAGCATCTCGCTCTCTCGCACAACGACGCCGTCACGCCGCGCAGTAGTGTGAACCGCAGCGCCGCCAAGGTTCGCCAACCGGCTCCGCGCGTGATCGGATCGCCGCGCTACGCCACCGATCCGGACCCGTTCATCTACAACCGGCTCGATCAGGAGCATCTCGCGCTGTCGCACAGCGACGCCGTCGAGGCCTATTCGGCGCGCGCCGCGGCGACGCCCCGCTCCCTGTCGGCGGGCCCGGCCTATCGGGCCGGCGTGACGGCCGAGTACAGCACCGATCCGGACCCGCGCATCCGGGCGAAGCTGCGGTCCGAACGTAACGTGTGGTGACCGCGGGTGCCGCCGCGTCCGGGCCCCCCGAGCCCCCCGGCCCGGAGCGGCGACACACGACGGCCGTTCCTTCGCATGGACGGCCGAACACCGGAGCGCGTCGCGTCCCCTCCCGGGCACGGCGCGCTCCCCCTTCTCCAGCGGCTCAGTCGAGCGACCGCGGAGCGCCGCCGACGTGATGACCGACCTCGCTCACGACCTCAGACATGGCGTCCTGAACGGCGCGGCGCGCCAGACGATGCTCGCCGGCATCGTTCCACACGTCCTGCCGGCGGATCGCCCGCGCATCGATCTCGAAGCGATCGACGAACCGGATGCCGGTGAACGGCGCACCGTCCAGCCACTCGCCGTGCAGCGTGCCGCGGCAGTAGACCACGAACGCGCCCGGCTCGCCGTACACCTCCCAGGCCTCCACCACCTTGCCGATGCGCCGGTAGCGCGAGGCCGAGCCCGAGGCGATGCCGGCCGCGCCCTTGCGGCGGATGCCGCCCGGGAAGGTCAGCACCGCGTCGGACGCCAAGCAGCGCGTCGCCGCCTCGACGTCGCGGCGCTCGATGGCGGCGAGATAGATCCGGGCCAGCCGCAACGCATCCTCGGCGGTGTCGATGGACAGGGTGGCGGTTCCCGGGTTGGTGGCGTCGCGAATGATCATCTCAGAGCTCGTTGACGGCGCGGGCCTGGCCGAGGACGCGGCGCACCACCGACAGCATCGGGGCGACCGCGACCAGAAGCGTGACCACGAGAATGGTGAGGGCGATCGGCCGCTCGATCAGGATCTCCCACGAGCCGCGCCCGAGCATCAGCGACTGCCGCAGGTTCAGCTCGATGGCGCCACCCAGCACGAAGGCGAGGATCAGCGGCGCGGTGTCGAAGTCGAGCTTGCGCAGCACGTAGCCGAGCAGCCCGAAGGCGAGCAGCAGCCCGAGGTCGAAGACGCTGTTGTTGAGCGAGTAGGCTCCGACCAGGATGAACAGGATGAGCGGCGCATAGAGGATGCGATACGGCACCCGCAGGAGCTGGACCCAGAGGCCGATCAGCGGCAGGTTGAGCAGCAGCAGCATGACGTTGCCGACATACATCGACGCCACCACGCCCCAGAACACCTCGGGCTTGCTCTGGATCATCAGCGGCCCCGGCGCCACCCCGTACATGACGAACGCGCCGAGCAGGATCGCGGTCACCGGATTGCCGGGCAGGCCGAGCGTGAGGAGCGGGATGAACGAGCCCGCGGCGCCGGCATTGTTGGCCGATTCGGGGCCGGCCACGCCCTCGATGGCGCCCTTGCCGAACCGCTCGGGGGTCGACGAGATGCGCTTCTCCAGCGAGTAGGAGACGAAGGAGGCGAGCGTCGCGCCGCCGCCCGGCAGAAGGCCGATGAGGAAGCCGAGCACCGAGCCGCGGGCGATCGGGCCGGCACTGCGCTTCCAGTCGTCGCGCGACGGCATCAGGTGCTTGATCGGCACCGTGGTGACGCTGCGCTGGGACAGCCGTTCGAGATTGACCAGAATCTCGCCGAGCCCGTAGATCCCCATGGCGATGACGACGACGCCGATGCCGTCGTTGAGCTCCGGTATCCCGAAGGTGAAGCGCGGCTCGCCGGTGACGACGTCCTGGCCGATCATGCTGAGCAGAAGCCCGGCCAGGATCATGATGGTCGACTTCACCACCGATCCCTTGGCGAGCACCAGCAGCACCACGAAGCCCAGCAGCATGAGGGCGAAGTACTCGGGCGGCCCGAACCGGATGGCGAACTCGACCAGCGGCATCGAGATCA
Organism: Rhodoplanes sp. P11; assembly: GCF_964266735.1. Taxonomy (NCBI): domain Bacteria; kingdom Pseudomonadati; phylum Pseudomonadota; class Alphaproteobacteria; order Hyphomicrobiales; family Nitrobacteraceae; genus Rhodoplanes; species Rhodoplanes sp. P11. The sequence goes on along the minus strand of NZ_CAXWGY010000001.1, from coordinate 565,094 downwards.
GTGCGATGGCGAGCGCACCGAGCGTGCCGGCGATGAACGAGCCGATCGCCGCGATGCCGATCGCCGGCCCGGCGCGGCCCTGCTGCGCCATCCGATAGCCGTCGAAACACGATACGACGCTCTGCGCCTCGCCCGGTATGTTGACCAGGATCGCGGTCGTCGAGCCGCCGTAGCTCGCCCCGTAATAGATGCCGGCGATCATGATGATCGCGGTGACCGGATCGAGCCCGATCGTCAACGGCAGCAGCATCGCGATCGAGGCGCTCGGGCCGAGGCCCGGCAGCACGCCGATCAGCGTGCCGATCAGCACGCCGACGAAGCAGAACAGCACGTTGTACGGTTGCAAGACCGTGATGAAACCACCGATGAGACCGTCCATGCGCGTTATCCCAACAGTCCCTTCGGAAGGCGAACATCGAGGATGAGCACGAAGAGCGCCCAGGCGGTGCCGGACGCCAGCGCGCCGGCGACGAGCGGCATCGGGCTGAGCGGCTTCTTGGCCCCGATGGCGAACAGCGCCGACATCAGCACGAAGCTCGCCAGCAGGAAGCCTGCATGCGGCAGGGCCGCGATGTAGGCGACGATCAGCGCCACGACGGCGGCGACGCGCAGCCGGCCCCAAGGCTCGGGCGCGTCGTCCTCGCTCGTCACCCAGGCGTCCGGCTCGCGGATCGCCTTCACGATCAGCACCACCGAGAGCAGCACGAGGCCGAGCCCGACCGCCATGGGGAGCGCACCCGGCCCGACCACGCGCAGCGTGCCCGGGCTCAGATCCGAAGACAGCACCAGGGCCAGCACGCCGACGGCGAGGAACATCACGCCGCCGACGAGCGCGCGAGAGAGGACCGGGCGCGCGCTCATTTCGCCAGCCCGATCTCGCGCAGAAGCGTCGAGAAGGTCTTGTCCTCTTCGACGAGGCCGCGCTGGAACGCGGCCGGGCCGACATAGTCGACCTCGGCCAGGGCGCGCTCGGCGAATGCGACGAAGTCCGGAGCGCCGATCGCCTCCTTGGCGGCCGCCGCGATCTTCTCGACCACGTCGTCCGGCGTCTTGGCCGGCGCCAGGAAGCCGACGCGCGGCGGCATCGCGAAGTTCACGCCGCCCTCGCGGAAGGTCGGCACGTCGGGGATCACCTTGGCGCGCTTCTCGCCGAACTGGGCGATGGCGAGCAGGCGCTTGCCCTCCACCTGCGGCCAGATCGCCTGAGCGAAGCCGAAGACCAATTGCACGGTGCCGCCGACCGCCGCCGTCACCGACGGGGTGACGCCCTGGAACGGGATGTGGGTCATCTTGATGCCGGCCGCGCGGGCGAACGCCTCGCCGGCCAGATGGGTCGAGCTGCCGGTGCCGGCGCTGCCATAGACCACCTTCTCGGGATTGGCCTTGGCGTAGGCGACGAGGCTGCGGAGGTCCTTGAACGGCGCGTTCGGGTTGGCCCCCACCATGTTGGGGCCGGAGGTGATCTGCGCCACGCCGCGCAGATCGGCGAAGCCGTAGGGCAGCTTGTTCTCGTGCGGCGCCACGGAGAGCACCGAGGTGACGGCGAACAGCAGCGTATGGCCGTCCGGCTTGGCGTTCTTGGCCACCAACGTGGCACCGACGGTGCCGCCGGCGCCCGGCTTGGTCTCTACCACCACCGGCTTGCCGAGGATCTTCTCCATCTGCTGGCCGAGGATGCGAACCAGCTGATCGGTGGTGCCGGGCGCGTAGGGCACGATCACCGTGATCGGCTCGCTCGGGAACGCCGCGCGCGCGACGTGCGGAGCGAGCACGCTCGCCGCGGCGGCACCGGCCGCCACGCCGAGCAGCTTGCGTCTCGTCATCCCACCTGTCGTCACGATCTCACTCATGATCGAAGTCTTTCGGGTTGAAGGTCGGAGTGGAAGGAATCATCGGGATGTGCGGCGCGATGCGCCGCCGCGCGGCCAGCCGCGGCGCGGCCGGCCACATAGCCGAGGCCGACCGCGGCGAGGAGGCCATTACCGGAGACATAGCCGGTGCTGCCGCGCCGGCCGCTGACCCCACAGGCGGCGCCGCCACCGGCATAGAGGCCCGGAATGGGCGTGCCGTCGGCCCGCAGCACGCGGGCGTCGGCATCGACCACCGGGCCACCCTGGGTGTGGAACAGCGCCGGCGCGATCCGGGTCGCCACATAGGGCGACGTCAGCGGACCGAGACCCCAGGCGGTGCGGCCGAGCGGGTCGGTCGCCGCGCCGGTACCAGCGGCGGCAGCCGCCGCGAGCGTTTCGGCGAGAACCGCCGGATCGCAGCCGACGAACGCCGCGAGCGCGTCGACGTCGTGGAACTCGCGCGCTCCACCATGCTCGACCAGCTCGCCGAACTCCGGCTGGCCGGCCGCGGTGACGTCGCGAACCTGCTTGTCGTAGATCGCAACCGTCGGGCGACCATGGGCCGCCACCCGCTCGGCGAAGGCCGAGTAGCCGAGGGTCTCGTCGGCAAAGCGACGGCCGCCGTCGTCGACGATCACGCCGCCCTTTTCGATCACCGTCCAGGTGACGAGCGCGCCGTGCGGTTGGGCGATGGCGGCATGCGCCTGGAACGACCCCATGTTGCCGAGGCGGGCGCCGAGCGCCTCGCCCCAGATCACCGCCTCGCCCTCGCTGCCGACCGCGCCGAAATGCGACAGCGCCGCGAGCTCCGGGCAGAAGCGCGCGCGCAGCGCCGGGCTGTGCCCGAAGCCGTTGCAGGCCAGCACCGTGGCGGCGGCGCCGATGCGCGCCGTCTCGCCGGTCGCGGCCCGCGTCTCGGCTCCGACCACGGCTCCATCGATGACGATCAGGCGGGTGGCCGGATTGCCGAAGGCGACCGGGATATCGCGCGCCGCCACGGCCCGCTCGAGATCGCGCATCAGGTCGGCGCCCTTGCGCGAGGGCGGCGCATGCAGACGATGAACGGTGTGGCCGACATGGCGATAGGCGGTCACGAGAGTGAGATCGACCGCCGCCTCGTCGATCAGGAAGTGCACCATCTCGGCCGACACCGCGGCGAGGCGGTCGACCAGATGGTCGGCGTCGTGGGGGCCGGCCACCCGCCGCAGATCCGCCGCGAAGCGGGCCGGATCGTCGGCGATTCCGGCCGCCGCCTGAAGCCGTGTGCCGGCCGCCGGGATCGAGCCCGACGACAGCATGGTGTTGCCGGCGAGCCGGTCGAGCTTCTCGACCACGGCGACGTCGGCACCCGCGGCCTTGGCGGCCAGCGCGGCCGTGAAGCCGCAGGCGCCCGCGCCGATCACCAGCACGTCGACCGTGATATCGAAGTCGTCGCGGGCGGGGGTGGTCACCATGACGACAGTTCGCTCCCGATCACTCGGCGGCCGGCTTGCCGGCGCCGTACTTGCTTTCCAGCACCTCGGTGACGAGGAGCTTGGCTTCCAGCGCCCGCATGGCGTCGTAGTCCATGAGGGCCATGATCTCGTCGATGCCGGCGACCAGGTCGGGACGGTCGACCGGCACGCCAGTCTCCATCACCTCCTTCATCACCGCGAGCGCGTTGCTCATGCCGCGGATGGCGGCACCGGCCAGCATGCGCGGCAGGCTGACGCGGCGGACGCCGAGCTGCTTGAGACGCGGCAGCGGCACGATCGGCGTGGTCGGCCGCTGGCGGATGCCGAAGCCCATGTTGATGCTCACCGGCACGCGCGCCGCCTCGACGATGCGGGCGATGTCGTCCTCGCCCTTGACGGCGTCGGGGAAGATCATGTCGGCGCCGGCCTCCGCATAGGCGCGGACGCGGCGGGCCGCGCCCTCGATGCCTTCGCGCGCGATCGCATCGGTGCGGGCCACGATGACGAAGGCATCGTTGCGGCGCGCCAGGCAGGCGGCCTCGATCTTCTTCACCATCTCGGCGAGCGGCACCACCTCCTTGCCGGGCATGTGGCCGCAGCGCTTGGGCGCCACCTGGTCCTCGATGTTGACGCCGGCGACGCCCGCCTCCTCGAACATCTGCACCGTGTAGTGCACGTTCATCGGATTGCCGTAGCCGGTATCGGCATCGGCGGTGATCGGGATCGACACCGAGCGAGCGATGTGGCGGCAGTGCTCGACGTTCTCACGCAGCCCCATGACGCCGATGTCGTCGATGCCGAGGATCGCGTTGGAGATCGCGGCACCGCTGGTGGCGGCCGACTTGAAGCCCGCCTTCTCGACCAGGCGCGCGCTGTAGCCGTCGTAGACGCCGGGCGCGACGATGAGCTCGTCCGACGCGAGATAGGCGCGGTATTGCTCGGCTTTGGTCATGGGTCCTGCTGGCATGGGGTCAGTGGCACTCGTGGAGATCGGGGCGGGCGGCACGCCTTCGGCGCCCACTCGCGGCCGAACGGTCGTCCGCGGCCGGGGCCGCGGGGGGCGGAAGATGGTCGACGAGGTTCTCGGCGGCGCGGCTGATATGCGAGCGCATCAGCGATTCGGCGAGATCGGCGTCGCGGGCGCGGATCGCCAGTAGGATCTGCCGATGCTCCGTGTAGGCGATCGCCTTGCGCTCGCCGGCGGCGCCCGACCAGCGGCGATAGAGACGGAGCAGGTGGTAGAGATCGCCGCACAGCGCATCGATGATGCGGCGGTTGCGGCTGGCGCGGACGACCCGCTCGTGGAAGTCGAAGGCGGCGGCGACCGAGATGCGAGCCTGCGAGCCGGCCGCGACATTGTTCGCCTCCAGGCCCTCCATCAGGGCGGCGATCTCGTCGTCGGTCATCAGCTCGGCGGCGAGCCGGCAGGCATAGCCCTCCAGCGCCTCGCGCACCTCGAACAGCTCGCGCACCGCGGTGGGCTCGAGGGTGATGACCCGCGCCCGCAGGAACGGCGCTCGCGACACGAGCTGGACACCCTGGAGACGGCGGACCGCCTCGCGGACCGGGCCACGGCTGACCGCGAAGCGCTCGGCCAGCGCCACCTCGTTCAGCTCGGCGCCGGGCGGCAGCTCGCCGCTGTAGATGAGATCGAGCAGGCGCCCGAAGACGTCGTCGCCAAGGGTGGCCTTGTGCATCGGGCGCGCTCCGGGACGGCTGATAGTGTCGACACTTTTGCCGACGTTTGCCCCGGTGTCAAGCGTCGGACTTCGCCGATCGGCTGGCCGCCCCCACGTCCAGAGCTTATTTTTCCGATAATCAGCGTAGTGGCGCGAGGACAGCGGACTGGAAGCCCGCGCTCTGACCCGCCGGTTCTCCGCCGCAGGGGGCTGAAGTGTTGACAATTATAGCCCGATGGCTTTTCCTGGCAGGCACCACCGCGAGCGACCGGAGCGACCCTCATGGCCCCTGACGAGCGACGCCGCGCGTCCGCAGACGGGATCGGCAGCCTGGCGAGCGGGGCCGAGCCCCTTGCCGTCGTCGACATCGCCGCGGCGGCCGCGCGCCACGGCCGGGCGCTCGCCGAGCTGCCCTTCGCGATCCGCGTGCTCGTCGAGAACCTCGAACGCCACCGCCTGGTCGGTCCGCTCGGACTCGTCGGGAACGACGACGTGGCGACCGCCGTGCATTGGGAACGCCATCGCGGCACCGGCCTCCCGCTGCATGTCGAGCGCGTCATCCTGCCGGATTCGAGCGGCCTGCCGGTGCTGGTCGATCTCGCGGCGCTGCGCGACGCGGTCGCGGCCCGCGGCGGCGATCCACATGCGGTCGAGCCGGTGGTGCCGGTCGACCTGATCGTCGACCATTCGCTCCAGGTCGATCGCTTCGGCACGCCCGACGCGATGATCGCCAACATGCGCCGCGAGTACGAGCGCAACGGCGAGCGCTACCGCTTCCTCAAATGGGCGGCCGGCGCCTTCAAGTCGCTGCGGGTGTTCCCGCCCGGCACCGGCATCATCCACCAGGTGAACCTGGAGTTCATCGCCACGGTGGTGCGCCGCCGGCGGCATGGCGACCGCTGGTTCGCGGTGCCGGACTTCGTCATCGGCGGCGACTCGCACACCCCGATGGTCAACGGCCTCGGTGTGCTGGGCTGGGGCGTCGGCGGCATCGATGCGGAATCCGCGATGCTCGGCGCCACCTACGTGTTCCCCTGCCCCGAGGTCGTGAACGTGCGACTCACGGGCCGGCGGCGCGCCGGTGTGACCACCACCGACATCGCGCTCGCGGTGACACAGCGGCTGCGCCGTGAGGGCGTGGTGAACTGCGTGGTCGAGTACGGTGGCGAGGCGGTCGCCGCGATGACCATTCCGGAGCGCGCCACCATCGCCAACATGGCCCCCGAGTATGGGGCGACGGCAGGCTTCTTCCCGATCGATGCCCGCACCATCGAGTATCTGCGCCTCACCCGCGCCGACCCGCAGCACGCCGCGCTGGTCGAGGACTACGCCCGCCGAACCGGCCTCTATCGCGAGCCCCGCGCGCCGGAGCCGCGCTACGCCCGCACGGTCGAGATCGACCTCGGCGCCGTCGGCGTCTCGGTCGCCGGACCGCGCCGCCCGCAGGACCGGCTGGAGATCGACGCCGTGGCGGCCGACTTCCGGGCGCGGCTCGCCCGGCCGCTCAAGGACGGCGGCTTCGCGACGCAGCCGGTGCCGAATGCACCACCAGCGGCGACGACGCCCGCGGGTGATGCCGCGGCGGAGCTGCGCCTCGATCACGGCGCGGTCGTCATCGCCGCCATCACGTCCTGCACCAACACCTCGAACCCCGCCGTGATGATCGCGGCCGGCCTCCTCGCGCGCAAGGCGCGGGCCCTCGGCCTCACGGTGCCGGCTCACGTCAAGACGTCGCTCGCGCCCGGCTCGCGCGTCGTCACCAAGTACCTTGAACGGGCCGGCCTGCTGGCCGAGCTCGACGCGCTCGGCTTCGGCCTGATCGGCTACGGCTGCACCACCTGCGGCGGCAAGTCCGGGCCGCTGCCGGCGCCGGTCGCCGCCGCGATCGAGCGCGACGGCGTGGTGGCGGCCGCGGTGCTGTCCGGCAATCGCAACTTCGAGGGCCGCATCCATCGCCAGGTGCGCGCCAACTACATCATGTCGCCGCCGCTGGTGGTCGCCTATGCGCTCGCCGGGCGGATCGACATCGACCCCACCCGCGAGCCGCTGACGCGGCGCCCCGACGGCACCCCGGTGATGCTCGCCGACCTGTGGCCGGCTGCCGCGGAGATCGACGCCGTGATGCCGCGCGCCCTCGACCCGGCGCTGTTCGCCGAGGTCTATGGCGGCGGCGAATCCGCCGGCGCCCTGTGGGACGAGCTTGCCGCGCCGACGGGCGAGCGCTACGCCTGGGACCCGGCGTCGACCTACCTGGTGAAGCCGCCTTTCTTCGACGCGCCGCCGAAGCCGCTCGCCGACCGCATCAGCGGCGCCCGCGTGCTCGGCCTGTTCGGCGACAGCCTCACCACCGACCACATCTCGCCGGGCGGCGAGATCCCGCCCGACAGCCCGGCCGGACAGTATCTCCAGGCCAAGGGCATCGCGCCGCGCGACTTCAACACCTATGTGGCGCGCCGCTGCAACCACCATGTCATGGTGCGGGCCACCTTCGCCAACTTGCGCATCAAGAACCTGCTGCTGCCCGACCGCGAGGGCTGGCACACCATCCACCACGACAGCGGCGAGCCGACGAGCTTCCACGAGGCGGCGGCCTGCTACGCGGCGGCGGGCACCCCGGTGATCGTGCTGGCCGGCCGCGAGTACGGCACCGGATCGAGCCGCGACTGGGCCGCCAAGGGCTCGGCGCTGCTCGGCCTGCGCGCCGTCATCGCCGAATCCTACGAGCGCATCCATCGCGCCAACCTGGTCGGCATGGGCGTGGTGCCGCTCGCCTTCGCGCCCGGCGAGGGGTGGGCGAGCCTCGGCCTCGACGGCCGCGAGACCTACACCATCGAGAACCTGCGCGATGGCGTGCGCAGCGGCGCGCCGATCCGGGTGACGGCCGAGGCCGCCGACGGCCGCCGGATCGTCTTCACGGTGACGGCGCAGGTCTCCACCGAGAGCGAGCGCCGCCAGCTCGAAGCCGGTGGTCTGCTCGCCCAGATGGTTCGCGACTTCTCGACCCGCGCGACGGGCGACGCCGCAGCGCCGCACGACGCCCCGGCGTCCCAGCCTCAGGAGTGACCGCCATGCTCGATCTGGTGCTCGCCGGCGGCGAGCTGGTTCTGCCCGATACCGGGGTGGTGCGCGGCTCCGTCGGCATCAAGGACGGCCGCATCGCCGCCATCGCCGAGGCCGGCGAGACGCTGACCGCGGCCGAGACCATCGACTGCCGCGACAAGTGGGTGATGCCGGGCCTGATCGACCCGCACACCCATATCGGCTTCGGCGCCAAGGAGCTCGACTTCGAGACCGAGGCGCGATCGGCGGCGATCGGCGGCGTCACGTCGCTGCTCACCTTCCACCGCTCGCCCGACCTGCGCCAATCGACGCCCGAGTGGATCGCCGAGGGCGAGACGCGAAGCTGCATCGATTTCGGCCTGCATTTCGGCCTGACCAGCAAGCTGCACATCGACACCCTGGTCGAGACGGCGCAACGCTTCGGCGTCACCTCGTTCAAGGTCTATCTGATGTACAAGGGCGCCGCCGGCGCCGCCAAGGGCTTCACCGAGATCGACGACGGCCTGCTCTATCGCACGCTGCTGCAAGCCCGGCAGGTGCCCGGCGGCGTGGTCGGCGTCCACTGCGAGAACGTCGAGGTGATCCCGGTCTTCCGCGGCCCGCTGAAGGAGGCCGGCCGCGACGACCTCGCGGCGTGGGACGAGCAGAGCCCCGACTTCCTGGAGGCCGAGAACGTCAGCCGGGTGATCTATTTCGGCGCCAAGGCGGAGTGCCCGGTCAACATCGTGCATCTGTCGAGCGCCGAGGGGCTGGAGATCGTCCGCCGCCACCGGCTGTTCCACCGCAACCCGGTCACCATCGAGACCTGCGCGCACTATCTCTGCATGACCCGCGACGATCCTGCCGGCATCGTCGCCAAGGTCAACCCGCCGCTGCGCCGCAAGGCCGATTGCGACGCGCTGTGGGAGGGTGTGCGCGACGGCGCGATCGTCACGGTCGGCTCCGACCATGTGCCACGCAAGCGCGCCACCAAGGGTCCCGACCTGTGGGGCGCCAGCGCCGGCTTCCCCGGTCTCGCCACCCTGCTGCCGCTCTTGATCGAGGATGGCTATTACGACCGCGGCATTCCGCTGGAGCGCATCGCGGCGGTGACCAGCCTCAACGTGGCGAAGCTCTACGGGCTGCGCGGCAAGGGCGCGATCGCGGTCGGCAACGACGCCGACCTGGTCGTCGTCGATCCGCACACCATCCGCATGGTCGACCACGCCGAGCTGGCCTCGCATTCGGACTACACGCCCGTGCAGGGGCGCATGCTGCGTGGCTGGCCGGTCCACACGCTCTCGCGCGGCCGGCACCTGCTGGCCGACGGCCATCTCACCGAGGCGGCCCTGACCGCGCCCGCCGGCCGCTACCTGCGGCGCGGCTGACGCTTCGACGACACCCCCGCGACACGAGGCGACACGAAAGGTCCGACATGAGCCAGACCCGGATTTGGGACAAGTTCCTCACCGAGCGCGACAAGAAAGTGCTGGCGGCGGCCGGCTACGGCAAGCGCGGCGGCTTCGGCACCCGGCCGGCGCTGTTCATCATCGACGTGCAGTACAATTTCTGCGGCGACAAGCCCGAGGACATCCTCGAGGGCTTGAAGCAGTACCGCACCCATTGCGGCCGCGAGGCGTGGGATGCGGTCGCCCATATCGAGCCGCTGCTGCATCTCGCCCGCGAGAAGAACCTGCCGGTGTTCTACACCGAGAGCGCCCGCCGCAAGGACATGCTCGATTCCGGCGTGCAGGTCGGCAAGAACCACCGCGGCACCGAGAAGACGTCCACCGAAGGCACCCACGCGACCCGCACGGTCGAGCCGCTGGCGCCGCAGCCGCAGGACATCCTGATCGGCAAGCGCAAGCCGTCCAGCTTCTTCGGCACGATCTTCATGAGCCACCTGAACTTCCTCGACATCGACACGCTCATCCTGACGGGCTGCACGACGTCGGGCTGCCTGCGCGCCACCGCGGTCGACGCCTACTCGTACAACTTCAAGGTCGTCATCCCGGAGGAGTGCGCGTTCGATCGCTTCGAGGCGAGCCACGCCGTCAACCTGTTCGACCTGAACTGCAAGTACGCCGACGTGATCCCAAGCGCCGAGGTCGCCGACTATCTCGGCACGCTGCCGGTCCGCGCCCCGTTCACGGTGGCGGCGGGCTGATCTCGCCCGATCACGGCGCGGACGCCGCGTCACCGCCTCGTGCGGTTACGCGGCGGCGAGATCACGGATGCGGCGCAGATCGGCGACGAAGGCCGCATAAGCCTCGGCCTGGCGCGCCGCCTCCGGCAGACGCAGCAGATAGGACGGATGCACCGTGACGTAGCCGGGCCGGGTGCCGAACCGCACCGGACCGCGCTCGCGCAGCACCGACACTGGCCGGCCGGCGAGCGCCGTCGCGGCCGTCGCCCCGAGCGCCACCACGAGACGGGGCGCCAGCGCCGCCAGCTCGCGATCGAGCCACCAGCGGCACGCCGTCACCTCGGCCGTGTTCGGCGTCTTGTGGAGGCGGCGCTTGCCCCGCGGCTCGTACTTGAAGTGCTTCACCGCGTTGGTGAGATAGAGGGCGCCCCGATCGAGCCCCGCTTCCGCGAGCGCGCGATCGAGAAGCTGGCCGGCCGGGCCGACGAAGGGCAGGCCGGCGAGGTCTTCCTGGTCGCCCGGCTGCTCGCCGACCAGCACCACCGCCGCATGCTCCGGCCCCGTCCCGCACACCGCCTGCGTGGCCGGCCCGTGCAGCGGGCAGCGCCGGCACGCCGCGATCTCGGCCCGCAGGACGTCGAGCGATGGGCCGGGCGGCACCGCGGTGGCCGGCGGCGACGCCATCGCGTCGTGCCTGGCCGCCACGGCCTGCGCGAAGCGCGGCGGCGGATCGGGCGCCGCGGCCCGCATGGCGGCGACGCGCCGGCCGGCCTCCGCCACCATGGCGGGGATCTGCGTCGTCTCCGGCATGGTGACCCAGAAGTGCCGCGGCATCTCGCTCCGCATGGCGGCGAGGCGGAGGCGGGCCGGGTTGAAGGTCGCGCGGTAATAGGCAAGCCACAGCTCGTCGAGCACCGCGTCGGCGGTCTGCGGCGGCTTCTCGACCGGCGGACCGAAGCGCAGCACGCCGTCGTGCCAGGCGGCGGTGCCGATCGGCGTCGCGATCAGCCAGTCCATGCCGGCGAAGCGATCGACGAAGAACGGCGCCGCGCGCCGCAGAACGTAATGCTGCGGCTCGAACCAGGCGACCGAGACGCTGCGCCCGTCCCTCTCGCAGGGCCGGAAGCGCAGGAAGGCATGCATCTTGTGGATGTCGCGGCGGACCGCGTGGGCATAGCCGGCGAGGCGCGCCACCACCGGGTCGGCCGGATTGGCGGCGAGGCCGCGGGCGCCCTGCACGATCCGCCACAGCACGTCGTAGAGGAGCGCGAAGCGATCGGCGGCGCGGTGGCAGATCGCGTCGTGCAGAAGCTCCGCATAGGCGCGCGGCACCGCGATCTCGGGGAGCGCTTCCGCGGCGGGCGGCGGCGGGAACAGCGAGGGTGCGTCGGGCGGCACGAAGGCGACGTCGCGCGGCGCCAGCACCGCGGCGAGGCAGCCACGGGCCGCCTCGCGAAAGGCGGCCTCGTCGGCATCGGGCGCGAGCCGCACGGCGTACATGGTCAGCCGAACAGGTCGAGCTGCACCGGCCGCGCCGCCGGGACGAGCCGGCGGCGCAGATGCGCCTCGTCGAGCAGCGCGGTCGGCCGCCAGTCGGCGGTGACGATGAAGGGCCGCGCCCGCGTCACGCCGCCGCCCGACAGCCGCGCCACGTCGGCGAGCCGCAGCCCACCGCTGCGCCGCGCCGCCAGGATGCGCTCGACCGCGCGGACACCGAGCCCCGGCACCCGCAGCAGCAGCTCGCGCGGCGCCCGGTTGACGTCGACCGGGAAGCGGCCGCGCTCCGCCAGCGCCCAGGCGAGCTTCGGATCGATGGCGGTGTCCAGCATGCCGGCAGGCGCGGCGGCGGCGAGCTCCGGCAGCGCGAAGCCGTAGAAGCGCAGCAGCCAGTCGGCCTGGTAGAGCCGGTGCTCGCGCACGAGCGGCGTCGCCGCCTGCGGCAGCCCGGCCGAGGGATGGCCGGTGGGGCTGAACGCCGCGTAGTACACGCGCTTGAGCGCATAGGAGGCGTAGAGCGACGTGGCGGTGCCGAGGATCGTGAGATCGTCGGCGCGGTCGGCCCCGACGATGATCTGGGTCGACTGGCCGGCCGGCGCGAAGCGCGGCGGCGGCGCCTTGCCGATCACGCCTGGCCCGCGGCGGCGCGCCGTCGCGGCATCCTCGATCAGCGTGCGGGTGGTGGCGAGCCCCGCCTTGATGCGGCCGGCGCTCTTCTCGGGCGCATAGGCGGCGAGCGACGCATCGCTCGGCAGCTCGACATTGAGCGACAGCCGGTCGGCCCAGCGGCCGGCCTCGGTCAGCAGCGTCGCGCTCGCCCCCGGGATGGTCTTGAGATGGATGTAGCCGCGAAAGCCGTGCGCGGTGCGCAGCGTCTTCGCCACCCGCACCATGTCCGCCATGGTGTCGTCCTCGCTGCGGGCGATGCCGGACGACAGGAACAGCCCCTCGATGCAGTTGCGGCGGTAGAGATCGAGGGTGAGCCGCACCACCTCGTCGACCGAGAAGCGGGCGCGCTCGACCGTGCTGGAGCGGCGGCTGACGCAATAGGCGCAATCGTAGCGGCAGAAATTGGTGAGCAGGATCTTCAGCAGCGACACGCAGCGGCCGTCCGGCGTGTAGGCGTGGCAGAGGCCCATTCCGTCGGTGGAGCCCAGCCCGCCGCTCCGCGACGTCCGCCGCGTCCCGCCCGAGGAGGCGCAAGAGGCATCGTACTTGGCCGCATCGGCCAGGATTTCGAGCTTTTGCAGGAGTGTCCGCGGCATCACCGGCACCGTGTGTTCTTGTTATGTTCTTTGTATGGCGAGCAGGCCGGGCGCGCAAGCCCGGGGTGCAGCTCTCCGGCCGGTTGGCGCGCCAGGCCAGCGGCCCGGGCGGAACGCTGTCAACCACCTCGTATCGGCTTGATGGCGCGTCTGTTTCCCGATGAGCGCCGCTCATCCGGAGACGAATGTCCCGCGTTTGCCGGCGGGCTTCGGGCGGTGTCGGATGCACCCCCGGTCGGCCTGCGCCGGCCCGCGAGGGATGCGAGATGCTCCGTCGATGGAGTCGCCTTCTCCTGGCCTGGCTGGCCTGGCTGGCCCGCCCGAGCAGCGAGGCCGTCGATCGACGCATCGGCGTCCTGCTGGAGCGGCGCGGCTTCCGCTTCGACGACGCTTTCGAGCGCGAGATCGAGCGCGACGTGCTGGCCACAGCTCCACGATGCTGGCACGGGCCGCCGCCGTGATGACCGCCCGCCGTCCACTGCGGCCGAAGCGGGGACGAGGCGGACGCCTTGGTATACTGATCAGTGAATGGACGCGGTTCGGCCCCGACGGCAGAGTCGGGGCCGCGCGCCCTCGGCGAGTCCGGTGCGGCGCGACGGCCTCGGCCTCCGCCGCGGCGACTCGGGTCCATGGTTCGCAACCTGCCGCCACTCAGCGCGCTGGAGATGTTCGAGGCCGCCGCGCGGCGGCTGAGCTTCAAGCGCGCCGCCGAGGATCTCGGCGTGACGCCGAGCGCCGTCAGTCATGCGGTGCAGGGCCTGGAGGTCCGGCTCGGTCTGCGGCTGTTCCACCGCGACCAGCACGGCCTGCGGCTGTCGGCAGCCGGTGGCGCCTACCTGCCGCAGGTCAGCGCGGCGCTGGCGGCGCTCGCGCAGGCCACCGACCAGGCGACCGGCCGCCGGCCCGGCGGCGCGGTGTCGATCACCGTCGCGCCGACCTTCGCGTCGCACTGGCTGGTGCCGCGGCTCGCCCGCTTCGCGGCGCGCCGCCCCGACATCGCGATCGCGCTCGACACCTCGCGGCAGGTGGTCGACCTGGCGCGTGAAGGCATCGATCTCGCCATCCGGCTGAGCGAGGCGCGGACGACGCGGGGACGCTGGACCCGGCTGATGGGCGAGACGCTGGTGCCGGTCTGCGCGCCGGCGCTCGCGACGTCGCTCGGCGAGACCGGGTGGCCCGACCTGCTGCGGCGGGCACCGCTGCTGCACGTCACCACCACCTCGGCCGATTGGGACGCCTACCTGGCGGCGACCGGAACACCGCGCGGGCGGCTCGGGGCCGGCCTGCGGGTCGATTCGATCCAGATGGCGTTCGAGGCTGCGGCGCGCGGTCTCGGCATCGCGCTCGGCCGTCATCCGCTGGTCGATCATCATCTGGCGGAAGGACGCCTGATGGCGCTGCCGGCTCCGCGCGTGCCGGCTCCCACCGCCTATTGGCTGGTGGACGGCGGCGCCGCCGCCGAGCGGCCCGCGGCGCGCAGCTTCCGCATCTGGCTCGTCGCCGAGGCGCGGGCAGCCGCGAGCGCCCTGCCCGGCCGCCGCTGATCGCGGACGAACGGCGCGTCGGCCGCGTGCCGATTTGCACGCCACCGAGGCGCACGGTAACGTCCTGCCGTTCGCCGGGCGTCGCGCCCGGCCCGCAGGTGCCGCATGAGAGTCCTTCGCCACCGGATCGTGCTCGCGACCACGGCCCCCATCGAGATCGTCGACGTGACCGAGTCGGTGCGCGCCTTCGTGACGGCGAGCGGCGTCCGCGACGGCCTCCTGACGGTGACGTCGCTGCACACCACGGCGCGCGTCAACGTCAACGAGCGGGAGCCGCAGCTCCAGCGCGACATGGTGACGTTCCTGAAGCGCCTGGTGCCGCGCGACGGCGACTGGCTGCACAATCTATCGACCGTCGACGGGCGCGACAACGCCCATTCCCACCTGCTCGGCCTGTTCGTCAACGCCGCCGAGACCATCCCGGTCGCCGACGGCGCCCTGGTGATGGGCGAGTGGCAATCCATCTTCTTCGTCGAGCTCGACGGCCCGCGCGACACGCGCGCCCTCGAGCTCCAGCTCATCGGAAGCGACTGACGCCGTGACGCCGGACGACATCGCGGGCTTCTTCGCCACGCGCCGGGACCTCGATCCCGAAGCCTATCTCGAGCTCGTCTTCGACTTCGAATGCAGCGGCGATCCGCGCGCCGCCGCCGCGCATCTGTGCAGCGAGCAGTCGACCGCCCAGTGGTCGCGCGTCGGCATCGACGAGGACTTCCGGCCGCGCTTCGCCGCCAAGGTGCTGGAGCTCGACGCGACGCCGCGGCCGCGCTTCAGCATCCCGGTCGACGGCGTGCCGGAGACGAACGTCCACGCCTGCCGCGCCGTGATCGCCCATCCGCACGGCAATTTCGGCCCGCGCATCCCGAACCTCCTGTCGGCGGTGTGCGGCGAGGGCGTGTTCTTCGCGCCCGGCATCCCGCTCATCCGGCTCCAGGACATCCGCTTTCCCTCCTCGTTCCTGGCCGCCTTCGAGGGGCCGCGCTTCGGCGTCGCCGGCCTGCGCGAGCGGCTGCGGGCCTACGACCGGCCGATCTTCTTCGGCGTCATCAAGCCCAATATCGGGCTGCCGGCGGAGCCCTTCGCGGAGCTCGGCTATCAGGGCTGGCGCGGCGGGCTCGACATCGCCAAGGACGACGAGATGCTGGCGGACGCGCCGTGGTGCCCGCTCGCCGAGCGCGCCGCGCTGCTCGGCGCCGCCTGTCGACGCGCCGCCGAGGAGACCGGCGAGCCGAAGATCTATCTCGCCAACATCACCGACGAGGTCGACCGCCTCGTCGCGCTGCACGACACCGCGGTGGCAGCGGGCGCCGGCGCCGTGATGGTCAACACCATGCCGACCGGGCTGAGCGCCGTGCGGATGCTGCGCCGGCACGCCCGCGTCCCGCTGGTGGCGCACTTCCCGTTCATCGCGGCGTTCGGCCGCCTGGCGGCTTATGGTGTCCACTCGCGGGTGATCACCCGCCTGCAACGCCTCGCCGGCTACGACGTCGTCATCATGCCGGGCTTCGGGCCGCGGATGATGACGCCGGAAGCCGAGGTGCTGGACTGCGTGCGCGCCTGCCTGGAGCCGATGGGCCCGATCAAGCCGTGCCTGCCGGTGCCGGGCGGCAGCGACTCGGCCGCCACGCTGGAGACCGTGCATCGCAAGATCGGTAGCACCGATTTCGGCTTCGTGCCGGGCCGCGGCGTGTTCGGCCATCCGGGCGGCCCGGCCGCCGGGGCGCGCAGCCTGCGCCAGGCGTGGGAGGCGATCGCCGGTGGCATTCCGGTGGCGGAGCACGCGACGCACCATGCCGAGCTGGCCGCCGCGCTCGCGGCGTTCGGGCCGCGCCGCTGAGGCGACCGCGCGCGTTGCGCCGTCGGCCGTCGCGGGCGTCAGCCTTCAAGATCTTGGAGGCGGCGCTTCAGGCGCTCGTTCTCGGCCTTCAGGCGGCGCAGGCGCTCCTCCGGAAACTCCGAGCGAGCCGGCGGCGGCGCATGGCGCATGACGATCTCGACCCCGAGCGCGGTGTCGCGGCGCCAGCGGGTGCGCACCCGGCAGGTTTCGCCGGTCTTGGCGATGGCGAGATCGAAGCTGTCCGGCACGCGCGCGGCGCCATCGACGAACAGCAGCGCGCCGGTGTCGGAGCGGTCGCGCACGATGCAGTCGGCGCTGAGCCGCTGTTGCGAGAAGGTGAGCCGGCCGCCCAGATAGGAGGGCTCCCGGGTCGTCTTCCGGCGGTCGGCCCCCTGCTCCGGTGCTTGCTCCGGTCGCTGACCCGCATCCTGCTCCGTCATGGCGCACCTCCCGAGGAAGGGCCAGTGTGGGCGTGCGTCCGGTGTCCTGCAATCGAAGCTTGTCATGAACCTTAATGCCGCTGGCGCGGCCGGGACGAACTCAGTCGCGCTCGTCCAGGCGGCGGCGCAGCGAAACGTTGGCTTGCTCCAGCTCACGGATGCGACGCGCCATGGCAAGCGAGATCGGCGGCTCGGGAACCGCGGCCGCCCGCACCACCTCGACCCCCATGGCCACGGGGCTGCGCCAGCGCGACCGCACCCGCATCTCGATCGACTTTCGCGGGATCGCGAGATCGAACTCGTCGGGCAGGAAGGCGCCGTTATGGACGGCAAGCCGGAAACCGCCCGCCGAGGCATTGCGGACGATGCAGTCGACCGTCGAGAAGCGGTTCGCGAAGCTGATGCGGCCCCTGTAATACGAGGGCCACCGCGGCTCTCTCCGACGCTCCATCGTGATCCCCCCAGATCTCGACTCTAATACCGGACGAACCTAGACCCGCACGGCGTGGTTGCAAGTCCATGGTAATCGAATGGTTAATGTCGGGCACAGGGCCGCGCGTCCATCTTGTTCCTGGGATGGAAGGGCCGGGTCGGGGCCTGCGGCCACCGGCCACGACGAAGGTCCCGGGGCTGACGGCCGGGCGTCCCGGTCCAGACGGCCGGCTCCGTCGCCGCCGAAACGGCCCGCAGATCACCCCCGCCGCGCAGGTCCGCGGGGGTGCCGCTGAATGCCTCATCGATTCAATATCATAACGTCTTCCGCGGGGCGCCTCCCGGGGCGCAGGAGAGGGCCGGCGGCAGCACCGCCTAGACACGACGCTTCGGCTTTTGCAACGATTTTGGGATGGTCACGGACCGCTCCGGCAAACCGTTGATCATCCTCGCCCTTTGGCCATGCGTTCGAGTCGTGGCAGCCGGCCAATCTCCGAACCACAATTCATTTCTTCGCACCCCGGATTTCGGTGTTTCGATTTCGGGGATCACAACATCTGGCCCCTCCACCGGCGCCATTCCGGAGGGGCTTCACGGGACCACGAATATGGCACACTTCGCCTCCAGAGAGGGGGGCGGAACGGACCACGATGACCCTGCGCGCCATGCTCTATCGTCGCCCCAGCGAGCCCCACGCCATCGAGGTGGTGGTCGATCGCTCGATCTACCTGATCCGCCTGCGGCGGCATCGGCAGGCGCGCCGCTACACCCTGCGGGTCCAGGCCGCCACCCGGGACGTGGTGCTGACGATGCCGCCGCGCGGCACCGTCAAGGAGGCGCGCGACTTCGCCGAGCGGCACAGCGGCTGGATCGCCGCCCGCATGGGGCGGCTGCCGAAGCCGGCTCCGTTCGCACCCGGCACCGTGCTGCCGCTGCGCGGCACGCCGCACAGAATCGTCCATCGCCGCGGCGTCCGCGGCACCGTGTGGACCGAGACCGACGGCCATGGCGACAAGCTTCTCTGCGTCGCCGGCGAGCCGGAGCATCTGGAGCGCCGCGTCACCGACTTCCTGCGCCGCGAGGCCAAGCGCGACGTCGAGGTGGCGGCCCGCCACTACGCCGAGCAGATCGGCGTCAAGATCAAGCGCATCGCCATCCGCGACCAGACCAGCCGCTGGGGCTCGTGCTCGACCACCGGAGCGCTGTCGTTCTCGTGGCGGCTGGTGCTGGCGCCGCGCTACGTGCTCGACTATCTGGCCGCCCACGAGGTGGCGCATCTGGTCGAGATGAACCACTCGTCGCGATTCTGGCGGCTGCTGCTCAGGCTGTGCCCCGACATGCGGCGTGCCAAGGTGTGGCTCGACGTCCATGGCGCCGACCTGCACCGCTACGGCGCCCGCAAGGACGAGCCCGCCACGCGCCGCCGTCCGCCGGAAGCGTGACACCCCCGCCAGAAGCGTCACGGTCCGCTCCCGAAGCGTGACGACGCCGGACGCCGTCTCGGCTCCGCCGCGGCCTCGACAGACCACGTCACGCAGGCTACATCCCCGCTCGGCACGATGCTGCGGGTGAAGCCGGCGCCTTCGGCGACCCGCCCGGTCTGCGGCCCCACCAACGCGAGTCGGGGCCGCCCGTCGCGTCGTTCGCGCCCACGGCGCCGGACGACCTTCGCTGCGCGCCCCGCAAAGCGCATCGCACGCCGCCGCCGCTCCGGTCGGGCTCGCGCGCCCGTCGTCCCGAAAAGACGAACGGCTATACCTATGCTTCGCCCCTACACGTTCGCCCTCACCACCCTGCTGGCCGTGCTGACTGCGCTCGGCCCGCTCGCCATGGATCTCTACCTGCCGTCCTTCCCAGCGATCGCCACGACCTTCGGGACGACGCCGTCGCAGGTGCAGCTCACCATCTCCTGCTACATGATCGGCTTCGCGGTCGGGCAGCTGTTCTTCGGTCCGGTGTCGGATCGCCACGGCCGCAAGCCGGTGCTCTCCTTCGCGCTCGTGGTGTTCTGCCTCGGCACCCTCGCCTGCGCGGTCGCCCCGTCGATCGGCACGCTGATCGCGGCCCGCACCCTGCAAGGGGCCGGCGCGTCCGGCGTCATCGTGCTGGCCCGCGCCGTGGTGCGCGATCTCTACGACGGGACGCGCGCCGCCCGCGAGATGTCGCTGATGGCGGCCATCATGGGTATCGTGCCGATCCTGGCGCCGTTGGTCGGCGGCGTGCTGGAGGAGTGGCTCGGCTGGCGCGCCGGCTTCGTGCTGATCCTCGCGGCCGGGGTCGCCGCCATGGGGGTGGTGCGCCGGCTGCTGCCGGAGACGGTGCGCCCCTCGGCCCCCGGCCGGAACCTGCTGCGCGAGTCGCTCGCCTCCTTCGCGGTGATCGGCCGCAACCGGGCGTTCCTGGCCAATCTCGGCATCGCGACCGCGAGCTTCGCGGGCCTGTTCGCCTACATCTCCGGCTCGCCCTTCGTGATGCAGGACGTCTATGGGCTGACACCGACCGGCTTCGGCGTGTTCTACGGCGTCACCAGCCTCGGCTTCATCGGCGGCACCCTGATGGCGGCCCATCTCGTCATGCGGATCGGCCAGGAGCGCGTCGTCGCGCTCGGGGCCGTCGGGCTTTTGGCCGGCGGCCTCGGCACGATCGTGGCGGTGGCGGTCGCGCCGACGTCGCTGCTCGCGCTCGCGGTGGCCCTCACGATATTCCTGGCCGGGTTCGGGGCCGCGATGCCGCAGGCGCTCGCCGGCACCCTCCAGCCCTTTCCGGAGCGCGCCGGCGCCGCCTCCTCGCTGGTCGGCGCCGTGCAGCAGTCCGGCGGCGCCGCGGTGGGCGCCGTGGTCGGCCTGGCGATCGGCCGGACCGCCTGGCCGATGGTCATCGCCATCGCGGCGACCGGCGTGGCGAGCTTCGTGATCTGGGCGACCACCCGGCGCGTCCGCGCCGGCGCGGCGCGGCGCTGAACCAGCAGCAGCGCGCCGCCGCGACGCAGGCGCATCAGCGCCCGCCGAGCCGATCGAGGAACCAGCCGTCGAGCCCGGCCGCCGCGGCCGGGCGCACCGGCGCGCCGCCGATCGATCCGACCGGACCGCTCGGCGGCGGTGCCATCGCGGGCGGCGGACCGGCGCTCGACGCCGGCATCGTGGCGCCGCCGGGCGCACCGGCGAGCGGCGTCCCGGCAGGCACCGGCGGACTCGGGATCGGCCCGGACAGCCCGGGCAGGTCCACGACCGGGACGCCCGAATGGGCGCTGCGCATGAACCGGCTCCATGCCTCCACGGGCGGGCCGCCGCCGGTCATCTTGCGGGTGGGGGAGGAGTCGTCGTTGCCGAGCCACACGCCGGTGACCAGATAGCCGGTGTAGCCGACGAACCAGCCGTCGCGGAAATCCTGGCTGGTGCCGGTCTTGCCCGCCACCGGCCAGCCCGGCAGGGCGGCGTTGCGGGCCGTGCCGACCCGGATGGTCTCGCGCATCATTTGGTTCATCATCGCCACAGAGGCCGGCTCGATCACCCGGCCGAGCGTCGACGAGGGCCGTGCATAGATCACTTTGCCCTTGGGGCTGCGCACCCGCTCGACGACGTGCGGCACCGTGGCGAGGCCGCCATTGGCGAACGGCGTGTAGGCGTCGACCAGCTCCAGCAGCGAGGTCTCCGAGGTGCCGAGCGCCAGCGAGGCGTTGGGCTCCAGCTTGGAGGCGATGCCGAGCCGATAGGCGGTCTTCATCACCGCGGTCGGCCCGAACTCCAGGGTCAGCCGCACCGAGACCGTGTTGAGCGAATGGGCGAGCGCCTGGGTCAGCGTCACCGGGCCGTGGTACTCGCGCGTGTAGTTCTCCGGCTTCCAGCCCTTGACGGCGATCGGCTTGTCGTCGCGCAGCGTGTCGGGCCGCAGGCCGCGCTCGATGGCGGTGAGATAGATGAACGGCTTGAACGCCGAGCCGGGCTGCCGCTTGGCCGCCACCGCGCGGTTGAACTGACTCTCCTGATAGTTCCGGCCACCGACCAGCGCCCGCACGGCGCCCTCGGGCGTCATGGCGACGAGCGCCCCCTGCTGGACCCCGAAGCGCTCGCCGCGCTGCGCCAGGGTGTCGATCAGGGCGCGCTCGGCGAGAATCTGGAGGGCCGGGTCGACGGTCGTCTCCACCACCAGATCGTCCTCGACCTGGCCGACGATGTCGTTGACCACGTCCATCACCCAGTCGGCGACATAGCCGGCCGAGCCGCCGCCCGGCTTCACCACCCGCGGCGGGTCCGCCATCGCGGCCTTGATGGTCGCGTCCGGCACCATGCCCTCCTCGGCCATGGCGGCGAGCACGAGCTGGGCGCGGCGCTCGGCGCCGCCGTAGTTGCGGGTCGGCGCCAGCCGCGACGGCGACTTGACCAGGCCGGCGAGCAGCGCCGCCTCGCCGACCGAGACCTCGCGGGCCGACTTGCCGAAGTAGCGCTGCGCCGCCGCCTCGACCCCGTAGGCCCCCGAGCCGAAATAGACGCGGTTCAGGTAGAGCTCGAGGATCTCGCGCTTGGAGAACTTCTGCTCCAGCCACACCGCCAGCATCGCCTCCTCGAGCTTGCGCATCAGCGTGCGCTCGGGGCGCAGGAACAGGTTCTTGGCGAGCTGCTGGGTGATCGACGAGCCGCCCTGGGCGATGCCGCGGCGGGTGACATTGGCCCAGGCGGCGCGGGCGAGGCCGATCACGTCGAGCCCGAAATGCGTGTAGAAGCGCCGGTCCTCGATGGCGATGAAGGCGTTCGGCAGATGCGCCGGCATCTCCTTGAGGGCGATGGCGGAGCCACCCATGTCGCCGCGGCTGGCCATGAGGGTGCCGTCCATGCCGACGATCTGCACGGTCGGCGGCCGCTTCGGCACCTCCAGGGTGTGGACCGGCGGCAGATGCAGCGCCACCCAGGCGAACAGGCCGCCAGCCGCCACCACGGCCCACAGGCCGGCGACCGCCATCCAGTAGACGCCGCGGCCGAGCAGCGAGCCCTTGCGGGCCTTGGCCTTGCCGCCCTTCCGCGGGCGCGCCGCGCCGCCCTTGCGGGCGGCCGTGCTCCGGCCCCCACCGCCGCCGCCCCGCTTGGTCTCGGATGCCTGCGGCATCGGCGTGCCCCCGTCGATGTCGTCGTCGCGCCGTCGCTTCGCCGGCCGCGGAATCCCGACCTGGGCGTCCTCGTCGACGATGATGACGGGGGGCTTGCCGCGGCGCGGTTCGCCACGCTCCGGCGGCCGCACCTCGGGGGCGCGGCGCTCGCCGGCGCGGCCATCGCCGCCACGGCTGTCACCGCCCTTCTGGGCGGCCGGGCCGGAATCGCGCGGTCGTTTCGGCGGCGCCATGTCCCTCCCCGGCCGGACCGCAGGCGCGATCCCGTCTCGCCGGCGTCGCCCCCGCGGCGCCGGCCTGTCCCGGCGCGAGCGTAGCGGCGCGGCGTTTAAGCCGGGGTTAAGTCGGCCACAACCCGGGGATGATTAATGTCAGGACTTGAACATCATCGCGCGAGTCGCGATGGTTAGCCCGCCATGGATTCGGAGGCTCGGGGCACGACCGCATCGCTGCCGCCACCCGCCCTGCGGGCGGCCGACGTCGCCGCCTTCGTCCATGGGATTCCGGCCGGCTCGGTTCGTGCGCTGGGCGGGCTCGATCCGGGC
Source organism: Rhodoplanes sp. P11 (assembly GCF_964266735.1). Lineage (NCBI taxonomy): Bacteria > Pseudomonadati > Pseudomonadota > Alphaproteobacteria > Hyphomicrobiales > Nitrobacteraceae > Rhodoplanes > Rhodoplanes sp. P11. The sequence continues at coordinate 542,265 of NZ_CAXWGY010000001.1, read as the reverse complement.
TCCCTGCGGGTTCTGCTCGACGACACCGCGCCGCCGACCGGCCGCCGGGCCCTGTTCGTGCCGCTGATGCGGCCTGGTCCCGCCACCGCCCTGGTCGAGCAGATCGCCGATCATCTCGCCGCGATGGCGCAGCGCCTGTGGCCCGTCTGGTTCGGCACCATCGACTTCGCCGATTGCGGCCGGGACGGGCTCGGTCGAGCGGCGGCAGCCGCCCGCATCGGCGCCGCCGCCGGCCGGACGCCGGGACTGCTGCGACCGTGGGCCGAGCGGGCGGTGCGGCTCGCCCTCAGCGGCCATCCTCCCCGGGTCGACGGCACCCCGAAAGCGACCGAGATCGCGCAGCTCGCCCGCGTGAGTGGCCCCGACGGGCTGGTGCTGGTGGTGGATGCGGCGTCCCCCGGGCTGGCCGATGACCGCCTGGTGCGGGCGCTCGAATGGATCGCCGAGACGGCCGACCTGGCCGTGCTGACCCTGTTCCCGGAGCTTCCCGCCAGCCGCCCGCCGCTCGACCGCCTGCTGCACGACGCCCGGACGCTGGCCTCCGAGACCGCTGCGGGAGCCGGCGGCGCCGACACCGTGCTGTCCACCCGCGAGCCCGCCCGGGACGCCCCAGCATCCTGGCTGGCGCCGGTCTGCGGCATGCCGCACCCGCTGAGCGAGATCGAGCAGCGCATCGCCGCGCTACTGGCCGCCGACCGCGAGCTGTCGTCGCTGTTCCGCTTCAACCAGCCGATCCGGACGGTGCGCGGCTCGACCTATCGGGTCGATCTCGTCTGGATCGAGGGACGGCTCGCCGTCGAGCTCGACGGCGACGACCACGCGCTGCGGCGCAAGTTCATCGACGACCGCCACCGCGACTACGAGCTGATGCTCAGCGGCTTCACGGTGCTGCGGCTCGCCAATGCCGAGATCGAGCAGGATTTCGGCCGCGCCATCGAGAAGATCCGCGATCTGGTGGGCTTGTGCCGGTCGCGCCGGGGAACGGAGGGGACGACGTGACGAAGACGACGCTCAGCCCGAGACAGACGCTGATCGTGTGGGGCCTCCTGGTCCGTGACGGTGGCGTGCAGTTCCAGAAGGACATCCGCCCCGAGCCGTCACCGGCCGACCGCAGGGCGCTGGAGGCCGCCCGCCTGATCACGGTCGGCAAGCGGACCCGGCAGGGAATCCCGATCGCGCTGACCGATCACGCCTGGAGCTGGGCCGCCGACAACCTCGGCAAGGCGCTGACGATCAACACCAACGCCGGCACCGCGATTCTCCAGGGATGGCTCACCCGGCTCGACGCCTACATGCGGGCCCAGAACGTGGCGCTCGCCGACATTCTCGGGCCGCAGCGGCCCCGTCGCAGCGACGACGAGACGCCCGCCGAGACGCCCGCGGTTGCGCCGCCGTCCGCCGATCCCGCCGATCAGGGGTCGCGCGCCCGAATCCGGGCCGCCTGCCTCGACCTCGCCGGCGGCGCGCTCAACACCCGCGTGCTGCTGCGCGACCTGCGGGCCAAGCTGCCCGACATCGACCGCGCCACGCTCGACGCGGCACTCAAGCGGATGGAGCAGGACGACGAGGTGTCGCTGATGCCGCTCGACAACCGCATCGAGATCGGCGAGGCGGACCGCGCGGCGGCGCTCCATGTCGGCCGCGAGCCGCGCCACATCGTGTGGGTGGTGCGATGACCGACGCGCTTACTGCCCTGCGTGCCGTCGACTTCGACTGGGTGCGATCGCTCGACAGCGTGTGGCGCGATCCACCCTTCCACGTGGCCACCCTCAACGCCGGCGCCGCCGACGACGTGATGGCCTACTTCCTCGCCGCGACCCGTGACCCGGCCGCGAACCGCAGCGGCCGCATCGTGGTCGGCCCCGCCGGCCGCGGCAAGACCCACCTGATCGGCGAGCTGCGCCGCCGCGCCTGGGCGGACGACGCCTGGTTCGTCCTTCTGAACTTCATCGGCATCCGCGACTTCTGGTCGTCGGTGGCGCTCGGCTTCCTCAACTCGCTCCAGGTCAAGCGCGGCGACGGGCAGACGCAATACTACCGCCTGGTGCTCAAGCTCGCCTCGACGCTGGAGCTGCACGCCCAGCTCTCGGCGATCGCCAAGCGCTATCACGGCCGCCCGCGCGAGATCATCGGCGAGCTGGTGCGCGCCTTCGTCGGGGCGCTCGGCAAGCGCTTCCGGGAGGAGACGATGCAGCACGCCGACGTCATCCGCGCCCTGGTGCTGCTGATCTCCGACGAGCTGGACTGCGCCAGCGTGGCGCACGGCTGGCTCCAGGGCATGGAGATCGATACGGAGGCCGCCCGCGAGTTCGGCTTCCGCACCGCGCGCAAGCCCGCCATCGAGATCGTCCGTGGCCTCTCCTGGATTCTGAGCCTGACCGGGCCGACCATGATCGCCATCGACCAGATCGACGCCATCGTCAGCGAGAACAATCTGCGGGCGCTGATCCCCACCACGACGCTCGACGAGGAGCAGCAGAAGGCCCAGTCGATCATCGAGGCGCTCGCCGGCGGCCTGATGGATCTGCACGAGCAGAAGGTGCGGGCCGTGACGGTGATCTCCTGCCTCGAAGCCACCTGGGAGGTGCTGCGGGCGCGAGCCACCAGCGCCGTCACCGACCGCTACACGGCGCCGCTGGTGCTCAAGCCGATCACCAGCGCCGAGGCGGCGCGCGCCCTGATCGCCGCACGGCTGGCCGACGGCTATGCGCGCAGCAGCTTCACGCCGCCGCACGAGACCTGGCCGTTCGCGTCGGAGGCGTTCGAGAGCGCCCGCAACCTGACGCCGCGCGAGCTGCTGAAGCTGTGCGACGAGCACCGCACCCGCTGCCTCGCCGACGGCACCGTGAGTGTCTGCGCGTCGTTCGACGGGCCGGCGCCAGTGAAGCCGGGCAACGGCCGATCGAACGGCCTCGATGCCGAGTTCGGGCTCGCCCTGGCGCTCGCCTCGGCGGACGGGCTGCTCGGCCCCGACGGCGAGGACCATCTGCGCGATCTTCTCGACACCATCCTGGGCCTCTATGCCAAACATCTCGACCTGCCCGCCGACATCGACGTGACGGTGCAGCGCGATCCCGACCAGCGGCGGCCTTCGCTGCACGGGCGCCTGTCGTTCACCTTCAGGGCCGAGGCCGACCGCGAGCAGCACTATTGCTTCCGCGTCATCGGCCACAGCAACGCCATCGCGTTCCAGACTCGCCTGCGCTCGGCCATCACCGCCTCGGGCATCGACACCGCGTTGCGGTTCCGCCACCTGTTCGTGCTGCGCCGCGACCCGCCGCCGAGCGGCGCCCGCACCCGGACGCTGCTCGACCAGTTCGCGGCCGCCGGCGGCACGTTCATCGCGCCGACCGACGACGACCTGTGCGCCTTCCTGGCGCTGCGCGACATGGCGCAGCGCATGCCGCCCGGCTTCGAGGCGTGGCTGCGCCAGCGCCGGCCGCTGTTCGACACCACGTTCTTCAAGGCGGCCGGCCTGTGTCCGCCGCCGTTCCTGGACCAACCGCCGCCCGCCCGACCGGCGCCACCGACGCCGGCCGCAGTCTCACCCGAGGATACCCGCGCCGCAGTCCCGCCGAAGCCGGCCCCGCAGCCCGCCGGGACGGAGGCGCGGACGATCCCGATCGGCCGCCGTCACGAGCGCGGCGTCGACGGCGAGGCCGTGTCGCTCGAAGCCGATCTCTTGCCGCGCCACGTCGCCATCCTGGCCGGCTCCGGCTCCGGCAAGACGGTCCTGCTGCGCCGGCTGGTGGAGGAGGCGGCCCTGCTCGGCATTCCGGCGATCGTGCTCGATCCCAACAACGACCTGTCGCGTCTCGGCGAGCCGTGGCCAGTGACGCCCGACGGCTTCACGGCGGACGACGAGGCGAAGGCGGCGCGCTACATCGGGACCACCGAGGTGGTGATCTGGACGCCGGGGCGCAGCGCCGGCAATCCGGTCTCGCTCGCCCTGCTGCCCGACTTCGCCGCCATCGGCGACGACCGCGACGAGATCGACCAGGCGGTCGAGATGGCGCGGGCGACGCTGGAGCCGTTCGTCGCCGCGACCGGCACGAGCGCCCGCCTCAAGACGGGCGTGCTCAGCGCCGCGCTGCGCCGCTTCGCCGAGCGGGGCGGCGGCTCCCTCGCGGATCTGGTGCGGCTGCTGGAAGATCTGCCCGACGGCATCAGCCAGGTCAGCAAGGCCGGCAAGCTCGCGGCCGACATGGCCGACCAGCTTCACGCCGCCACCGAGAGCAACCCGCTGCTGCGCGCCGGCGCCACCAGCCTCGATCCGGCGCTGCTGTTCGCCAGCCCGCGCGGCCGCACCCGCATCTCGATCGTCAACCTGGCGGGCCTGGCCAGCGACGACGCCCGCGACGCCTTCGTCAACCAGCTCCAGATGGCGCTGTTCACCTGGATCAAGCGCCACCCGAGCGCGAGCGGCCGCCTCTACGTGCTCGACGAGGCGCAGAACTTCGTGCCCTCGCAGGCCGGCACCGCCTGCAAGGCGAGCGCCCTGTCGCTCGCCGCCCAGGCCCGCAAGTACGGCCTCGGCATGGTGCTGGCGACCCAGACCCCGAAGGGCATCGACAACCGCATCGTGTCGAACTGCACGACGCACTTCTACGGCCGCATGGCGTCGCCGGCGACCATCGAGGCGACGCGCGAGCTGATGGCCGCCAAGGGCGGCGACGCCGACGACATCGGGCGGCTCGGGCGCGGCGAGTTCTGGTTCTCGACCGAGGGGCTGCGACGGCCCGTCAAGGTCCGCACGCCGCTCTGTCTCAGTCATCACCCGGCGAACCCACCCACTGCGGAGGACATCCTGACGATGGCGCGCACGCACGCCCCGTGAGCACGCGCCGTGAGCAGGCGCCGTGATCGGCGAAGGCTCCGCGGCGCGGTGATCGATCGACCGCGCAGGCGACGGAGGTAGCCTCACGCCTCGCTGTCGAACACAGGCGGTGCCCGGCGCGATCGCGCGGCGGTGCTCCGCATGCGACAATCGCGCCGCGGACGTTCGCGCGGCGGGAGTTGCCGGCCGATCCACCGCCGCTTAAGTTCGGAGGCTTGTCCTTGTCCCGAGACCGCGATGCCCACCCCCGACGTCGCTCCGCACGAACCTCTGACCCATGACGCCTTCCTGCGGCGGCTGATCCGCGAGCTGACCGGGACGTTGCAGGACGTCGTTGGTCTCGAGGAGGCGTCCGGCTACATCAGCACGGTCGGCGCCGTGATGGGCGAGCACATCGACCAGCAATACCGGCTGGCGCTCGCCGTCGACCGCCTCAGCCGCGAGCAGGTCACCGCGGTTCTCGTCGATCTCAAGCGCCGCATCGACGGCGACTTCTTCGTCATCGAAGAGAGCGAGGACCGCATCGTGCTCGGCAACCGCCGTTGCCCGTTCGGCGACGCGGTGCGCGATCGTCCGTCCCTCTGCATGATGACCTCCAACGTGTTCGGCTTCATCGCGGCCCAGAATCTCGGCTATGCGGCGGTCGACTTGCAGCAGACCATCGCGGCCGGGCATCCGACCTGCCGGGTGGTGGTGTCGCTCAAGCCGGCCCCTCACCCTTCCCCGGCCCTGCGCGAATACTTCCAACGCGATGACATGCTCGGCTGACGTCCGATCGCTGTTCGACGCGATCTCGGGTCCGGCCTTCCTGGTCTCCGCGCGAGGCCGCATCGCGGCCGCCAATCGCGCCGCCGTGGCGCTGCTCGGCCGCGACCCGGCCGGCGACGACGTGGCGGTGCTCGACCCCGACGATCCTGCCGGGGTGCGCACCTTCGTGTGGCGCGCCTCGGGCTCCACGCAGCCCATCCTGGGTCGCCTGCGGCCGAAGGCACCGGACGGGTCCGTGCGGGTCCTGCGCTGCCACGGCCAGCGTCTCGCATCGGCCGCGACGGACGACGCGCGCAACGTCCTGATCCAGTGCGTCGCCATCGAGGAGCGTTTCGCGGCACTCGCCGACCGCGTCCGCGAGCTCAATGCCGAGGTGCGCCGACGGCGGCACATTCAGGCGGTGCTGGAAGAGTCGCTGCGCGAGCGCGATCTTCTGATGCGCGAGCTGCATCACCGGGTGAAGAACAACCTCCAGGTCGTTTCCGGGCTGCTGGCGGCGGCCTGCGCCGAGACCAGCTCCGAGGATGCGCGGGTGGCGCTGCGCGACGCCGCCGCCCGGGTCGGTGCGATCGCCACCGTGCAGCATGTGCTCTATGCCCACGAGCAGGCCGACACGGTGCGGGCCGACAAGATCGTCGAGCGACTGATCGAGTCGCTGCGCGCCGGCGGCACCCTGGAGGGGTGCCGGCCGACGCTGTCGCTCGCCGAGGTGGCGCTGCCCATCGAGGCGGCGGCGCCGCTCGCTCTCATCCTCAACGAGCTCGTCACCAACGCCGCCAAGCACGGCCGCCGCGACGGCGCGCCGGTCGCGATCCATATCGGCTTGGCGAAGACCGACGGCGAGACGATCCTGTCCATCGCTGACGACGGGCCGGGCTTCGACCTCACCCACACCCGCAAGCGCGCCTCCGGCCTCGGGTTGGTGCGCGGGCTGTTGCGACAGATCGGCGGACGGATCGAGGTGGCGAACCGTGACGGCGCCACCTGCACGATCCATCTGAGAACCTACCCGGACGAGGACGCCCCGGATGATCCGTCTCGCGCCTGACCGCCTCGCGTATCCGGCCCGGGCGAGTGCGCGCCTGCTCGCTCCCGACCACGGCGGCGGCGCCATGGGCACCGGCCGGCCGCATCGCATCCAGATCGTCGAGGACGACTACTTCATCGGCATGCAGATCGAGGACGCCCTCGCGGCGGCCGGTTACGAGATCGTCGGCATCGCGCCGGACCGCCGCGAGGCGATCGCGCTCGCCGGCCGCACGACCCCGGACCTGGTACTGATGGACATCCGGCTCGCCCGCGGCAGCGACGGCGTCGAGACGGCGATCGAGCTGCGGCGACGCTACGGCCTGCGCTGCGTCTTCGTCACCGCCCATGCGGACGCGGGCACACGCGCCCGGGCCGACCCGGCGCAACCGCTCGGCTGGGTCACCAAGCCGTTCACGCCGGCGACGCTGGTGGGGATCGTGAAAGCCGCGCTGGCCGCCGACGACGGCGGCGAGGACGTGACCTAGAGCGCAGTCCGATCCGACTGGATCGTATTCCGCTCCAGAAGTCCTTGCACGATCGCATTTTCGACGGCGAACCGGCGTCCACTTCGCCGGACAATGCTCTAGTCTCGCCGCAGGTTCTTTCGCAGGCGTCAGCTCTCCAGCTCGGCGGCGGCGAGGGCCGCAACCGTGAGATCGACCCGGGCGGGATCGCCGTCGGCGAGATACCAAACCGCCGAAAGCCCGGTCCAGGTCAGAATCCATTCCAGCAATCGCACGCGATCGAGGCCGGCCGCCGCCGTGACGATCGCCAGGCGCCGGCGGAACCGCTCCGGCACCACCGCCACTGGCGGCTCCGGATAATCGAGATCCGGGTTGGTGAAGATGTTGGCGTAGTCGAAGCCGCGCTCGCCGATCCGGCTCTTGGGGTCGATGGCGAGGATGCCCCGCGGCCCGAAATCGAGCACGTTGCCGTGGTGCAGGTCGCCGTGCAGCACCACGATGTCGCGCGGCGCCGCGAGGAGCCGGCGCGCCGTGGCGGCGCCATGCCTCAGAAGATCGCGGCAATCGGCATCCGGCAGGGCGTCGGCGAGGCCGCCGGGCGCCACCGCCTGCTCCAGATCGACGAACAGGCGCGACAGCGGCGTCAGGCCGCTCGGCGGATGCGGCCGCGGGACATGCAGGCGAGCCACGACATCGCAGAGAATACGGCAGGCCGCATCGTCGTCGCCGGATCGCGACAGGGTGACGAGGGCGTCCGGATCGGCCGCCCGCTCCATCAGCACCGCCTCCTCGTCGCGGGCGAGCACGCGGGCGGCGCCGTCGCCGTCCCACCACGCCATCACGGCGGCGCCGATGCGCTCCTCCGGATCGTGCGTCACCTTCAGCATGGCGGGGGCGCCGCTCCACCGCACCGGCAACAGCCGGCTCGTCGGGGTGATGATCGCGGCACCGTCGGGCACCAGCGACCAGCGGCCGAGCCAGGGCTCGAAGCGAGCATCGTCGTCATCACGCATGGTCCCGGCGTGGCGCCTGAATTCGGCAGCAGGAAGACGAATGCCACGACGACGGCGCTCATCGAGCTCGGCCGCATCCGACGGTGGCGCGGCACCGTGCCGCGTACTCTTGCGGTGACGCCGCGACCACCGCACAATCGCGGTCCTTCGTCCAGCCCTTTCGGGGACGTGCCCCCGGCGTCGTCGACGCACGCACCCCAGAGATCCGCACTCTACGGCCTTCTGCCTGCGATCCAGCGCCGCGCCCGGCACGACCCACCGGACGACTCAACCCTCGGAGAGACGCATGCCCATGACAGCGATCAGATCGCTCCCGCCGCGCCCCGCCCGACGTCCCACCACGCGCCTCGGCACCCTGCCGCTCGGCGCCGCGCTCGCGGCCGCGACGCTCATGACCGCGCTGCCGGTCGATCGCGCCGGCGCGCAGAGCGCGCCAGCAAGTGCGCCGGGCAGCAACCAGCCGGTCTGCACTCTGGTCGCCACCGGCGGCACCATCGCCATGAAGATCGATCCGGTGAAGCAGGCGCCGGTGCCGGCGATCTCCGGCGACGATCTCCTCGCCACCGTGCCAGAGGTCGGCAAGTACGCCCGCATGGAGGTGAAGAACATCTCCAACGTTCCGTCCGGCTATATGGACCCGCCGCGCTGGGTGGCGCTCACCAAGGAGGTGACGGCGGCGCTGGAGCGCCCGGAGGTGTCGGGCGTCATCGTCTCGCACGGCACCGACACGCTGGAGGAGACGGCCTGGTGGCTCGACCTCACGGTCCAGTCCGACAAGCCGATCATCCTCATCGGGGCGCAGCGCAACGCCTCCGAAAAGGACTTCGACGGGCCGCGCAATCTCACCAACGCGGTGCGCATCTGCGTCGACGCGCAGGCCAAGGGCAAGGGTGCCATGATCGCCCTCAACGACCAGATCAACGCGGCGCGCGACGTCACCAAGGTGCACACCTCGGCGGTGGAGACGTTCCGCTCCGGTGACTTCGGCTTCCTCGGCGTCGTCGATCCCGACCGCGTGATCTTCGCGCGCTCACCGGCACGCCGCCAGCACGTGCCGCTGAAGGCCGACACCATGCCGCTGGTCGAGATCGTCTCGATGTATGGCGGCGCCGACGGCCGGCTGGTCAAGGCGGCGGTCGACCAGGGCGCCAAGGGCATCGTGATCGAGGCGCTCGGCTGGGGCAACGTCAATCCGCCGATGTTCGCGGCCATCAAGGAGGCGATCGGCAAGGGCGTGCCGGTGGTGATCTCCACCCGCGTGCCCACCGGCCGGGTGATGCCGGTCTACGGCTTCGAGGGCGGCGGCAAGACGCTGGCGGATGCCGGCGCCATCATGGCCGACGACCTGTCGCCCCAGAAGGCCCGCATCCTGCTGATGCTGCTGCTTCAGAACGGCGTCAGCGAGGCCAAGGCGGTGCAGGCGGCATTCAGCCGCTGAGCCGCCATGCGGCGGGTCTCAAAACGAGAATCCGGCTGATCCATGGGTGGTCATGTATGGACGGCCCCTGGTTGGCAAGGGTGCTTTGTGGGCTTGGCGGGGCGGATCGGGAGCGGTCATGTATCCGGCCTTTGGATGCGGTCGATGACCGCTGGCCCTGAGGGACTTCGCGGATCGGGCTCCGAACATTCCGACGCATTCGCGGTGCGATGACGACGAGGAGTGTCCCGATCCCGGTTCCTGACCGTTTACCGTCGTGCCTTCGGCTCCCTTGCTCCGCCGACCGGCCTGTTCGGGGCCGGACAGCGATCCTTCGACGTCTGGTTCAGGCGGCCGCGGGAAGGCNTGCGCGCCGTCTTGGCGGCGAGCGCGACGGCCACCACCTTGGCGGGGCGCCGTGCCAGAAGATCGCGCAGCCAGGGGTCGCGGATGCCCTTGGCACGCGCCTGGCGAAGTTGCGAGGTGGCGCCCAGCACAAGCAACTGCCGCAGGGTGCGGTCACCCTGCTTGGAGATGCCGACCGAGCGCTGCTTGCGCCGGTGCTGTCCTGGCGCGGCGTGAGGCCGATCCAGGCGGCGAAGTCGCGGGGGCACTGTCGAACAGGCCCGCATCGGGCACCTTGGCGACCACCATGCTGGCCGTGATCGGCCCGACGCCTGGTATCTCCATCAGTCGACGCGCCGCCGCGTCCGCCCGGGCGAGCCGCGCAATCTGCGCCTCGAGCTTGCGCACCAGCGCATCCACGGTCTCCCATTGAACAGCCAGCAGCGACAGCGCCGCACGCGCCGCCTCCGGGAGGCCCTGCGGGCCGGCCGCGAGTTCCTTCAGCAGCGCATCCAGTCCGGCTTTGCCCTGGGCGGCGACGATGCCGAACTCGGCCAGCCCGGCCCGCATCGCGTTCGCCGTCATGGTCCGCTGGCGCACCAGCAGCGCCCGGTTGCGATGCAGCGCCAAAACCGTCTGCGCGTCCTCGCTCTTGATCGCTACGAACCGCATGGTCGGCCGGCTCGCCGCCTCGCAGATCGCCTCGGCGTCGCGCCCGTCGGTCTTGTTGCGCTTGACGGAGGGCTTCACGTAGTGCGCCGGCATCATCCGCACCGCGTGCCCGAGCCGCTGCAACAGCCGCCCCAATGGTGCGATCCGCCACACGCCTTCCATCTCGACCACGCACGGCGACAGCGCGGCGAAGAAGCGCTCCACCTGGCCCCGCCTCAACGACCGCCGGAGCACCACCGTCCCGGATGCATCGATCCCGTGCACGTGGAAGATCGTCTTCGCAAGGTCCAACCCAATCATGGGAATGCTCATCGTGGACGGCTCCGCTTCCGGAACGAGTTCATCACCGGCCAGATTGGCACAGAGATGCCGCCAGGGGCCGTCCACCCCATCATTCCGGAAGCCGCGAAGCGGCTGTCCGGGCGCAGGCTCCGCCGCGAGCCCGGAATGCAGCGGCGAGCTCGGAACTCTCGGCTGGATTCGGACAGCCGCTTCGCGGCTTCCGGAATGACTACGAATGGACCAGCCGGATCTCGTATCATACCGCGGCAGTTCACACCTCGGCGGTCGGGCCGTGGGCGTGGCGCTCGATGGTGCGTGACGGAGCGCCGCCGCGGTGGTTCACGCCGAGCGGCACCCAGGTGCAGATCTTCGACGGATCGGCCCATACGGTGGCGACCGCGCTCGGCACGAAGAACTCCGAGAAGATCATGTCGCCGGCGTCGCCACCCTTCACCCAATGCGGCTCGCGGTCGTGGTAGTAGACGAGATCGCCGGGCTCCACCGCCATCACCTGGTCGGCGCCCGCCCAGCAGGTGCCGTTGCCGGTGAGGAAGTACATGAAATGGGCGCCGCCCTCGTGGTGATGCACGGGGCATTCGGTGCCCGGCGGATAGATGATCATCTCGCCGCGGATCGCCCGCACCCCGAACATCTTCGGCGTGACGATGTAGATGCGCTGACGGGCGTCGTGCTCGGACTTGAGCAGCGGCTCCTCGCGCCAGTCGACGAGACGGAACGGGGGCGGGTTGGCGACCACCGCGGGATCGAGGGTCGCGGCATCCGGCACCACGGCGCGCAGCAGCGTCGCGCCGCCCTCGCTCGCCAGCATGCCGTCGAATCCGGGTGGCAGCAGCCCGATATGGGTGGTCTCCACCGCGGCGGTGTCGTCGCCGAAGCTCAGCGTCGCGCGGCCGTCCAGCATCTGAAACCAGGCCAGGGCATCGTCGTCGACCGCGAGACGAACGCTGGTGCCCGGCGCCAGCGTCAGCCGGTCGAGGGTGAAGCGCACGTCCGGCACCCGCGTCGGGTCGAGCAGCGTCTGCCGGGTGACGCCGTCGCCGAGCGACACCGCCGGGACATCGCGCGCGTTGAAATGGATTGCCATGCTGCACACTCCGTGACGGCGCCGCGGCTCGGCGGCGCACAACGATGATCGCTACTCCTGGAACGCCTGCTCGCGGGTGGAGCGGATCGCCGGAAGCGCGACAATCAAGAGGAGAATTGCGGCGGCGATCAGGAGGCCGAGCGAGATCGGCCGGGTGAGGAAGATGGTCGGGTCGCCGCCCGATACCCGCAGCGCCCGGCGCAGGTTCTCCTCCATCAGCGGCCCCAGCACGAAGCCGAGGATGAGCGGGGCCGGCTCGCAGGCGAGGCGCTGGAACACGAAGCCGGCGACCCCGAACAGCGCGGCGATCAGCACCGCGGCGGTGCTGTTGTTCACCGAGTAGACGCCGATCGCACAGAACATCAGGATGGCGAGATAGAGGAAGCGGTAGGGCACCTTGAGGAGCTGCACCCAGAAGCCGATCAGCGGCAGGTTGATGACGACCAGCATCAGGTTGCCGATCCACATCGAGGCCACCATGCCCCAGAACATCTGCGGCCGGTCGGTCATGATCTGCGGCCCGGGCTGGATGCCGTGGATCATCAGGGCGCCGATCATCAGCGCCATCACCGGATTGCCGGGGATGCCCAGGGTCAGCATCGGGATGAAGGAGCTTTGCGCGCCGGCATTGTTGGCGGCCTCGGGTGCCGCCACGCCCTCGACGGCACCGCGCCCGAACATCGCCGGGCGGTCGGAGACTCGCTTCTCCAGCGCATAGGCCGCGAAGGCCGAGAGCGTCGCACCGCCGCCCGGCAGCACGCCGAGCACGGCGCCGAGCGAGGTGCCGCGCAGCACCGCCGGCCAGGCACGGCGGAAATCGTCCGGCGTCGGCCACAGGCGGGTGATGCGCTTGGTCACCACGTCGCGATGGGCCTCGCGGTTCGCCAGGTTGGCGATGATCTCGCTGATGCCGAACAGGCCGATGGCGAGGGTCGCGACATCGAGGCCGTCGGCGAGCTCGTTGAGCCCGAAGGTGAAGCGCTGGCCGCCGGTATTGCCGTCGGTGCCGACGAGACCGAGCAGCAGCCCGAGCACGATCATGGCGACGGCCTTGATCACCGAGCCGTGCGCCAGCACCACGGCGGCGATCAGCCCGAGCAGCATCAGCGAGAAGTACTCGGGCGACCCGAACGACTGGCCGAGCCGGGCGAGCGGCGGCGCGAAGCCGGCGATCAGCGCGGTGGCGACACAGCCGGCGAAGAACGAGGCGAGCGCCGCCACCGCCAGGGCCGCGCCGGCGCGGCCCTGCACGGCCATCTGATGTCCATCGAGGGTGGTCACCACCGAGGAGGTCTCGCCCGGCAGGTTGATCAGGATGGCGCTGGTGGAGCCGCCGTACTGGGCGCCGTAGAAGATGCCGGCCAGCATGATCAGCCCGGCGGTCGGCTCCAGATGAAAGGTGAGCGGCAGCAGCATCGCGATGGTGGCGATCGGCCCGATGCCGGGCAGCACGCCGATCAGGGTGCCGATCATCGCGCCGATGAAGGCGAACAGCAGGTTCCACGGTGTCAGCGCTACCGAAAAGCCCAGCCCCAGATTGGCGAGCAGATCCATCGCGGCGCTACCACTCCGGCCAGACCGGGATCGTCAGCCCCAGCCCGGCGATGAACACGGCCCATGCGAGCGCGACCAGCACGGCGGCCGCCACCACGGTCTCGGCCGGCCGTAGGTTGCGGCCGGCGAGGGCGCCGAGGCCGATCAGCAGCAGGATCGCGACGATCAGCCCGAGCCGCTCCAGGGCGAGGCCGAACACCATGAGCGCCGTGGCGACGAGGATCGCGGGCCGCCATGCCGTCCCTTGGATCGGGCCGTCGCCGACGCCGTGCGGATCGCGCAGGCCGCGCAGCGCGATGACGGCGCCGAGACCGAGCAGCAACCAGCACAGCAGCCGCGGCATGTAGCCGGTGCCCATGCGCAACGCGGTGCCGACCGGATAGTCGCGCGACACCCACAGGCCGAGCCCGGCGACCAGGATGAACATCAGCCCGGCGAGCACATCGCGGTGGAGAAGGCGACGCCACGGGCGCGGCACCAGGACGCCGGATCGATCGGTCATGGCGGCCTCATCGCGGTGGGATGACCGGGACGAGCAGGAACGACTCGCGCTCGCCGCCCGCCCAGATGGTGTTGGTGCCGGTGTTGTAGTCGGCGTGATAGTGCGTGTAGTGGACGCTGCCGATGCCGTCGCGCGGCTGGATGTCGAGCCGCAGCCGGTGGCCTTTGCGGAATACCATGGAGGTCGGCCAGATCTCCACCTCGACCTTCACGACCTCGCCGGGCGTGAGATAGAGCCGCCGGGCGTGGCGGTGATAGGGCCGCCACGGCCGCGTCAGCTCCGGATCGAGCTCGCGATGCGAGACGCGCAGCCAGCCCTTGGCGATCGGCACCGGCTGGCCCTGCTGGCCGATCTCCCACACGTCGTTGCCGTCCGCATCGATGTCACGGATCGTGAGGAACAGGTCCATGTCCTCGCTGCTGCTCGACACCCACAGGGTGGCGGCGACCGGCCCGGTGATCTCGGTGTCGTGCGCGAACGGCGCAGTGTCGAGCGAGACCCCCATGCCGGCCTGCATGGCGCCCGAGGCGAGGAACGTCGACGACGCCGACGACGAGCCGCCCTTCGACAGGCCGCTGGCGAAATAGGTGCGCGACGCGGTCTCGGCCGGATTGCCGTCGACCAGGCGGCCGCTGTTCGCCGCGGCGCCTTGCGGTGGCGGCGACAGGTCGAGATGCAGCTTGGTCCAGCGCGTGCGGGCGAGCGGCCATTCGTGCTCGTCGCGCCATTCGCCTCGGCCGTTGCCGTGGCGGATGAACAGCCGCACCGGCGGCTCGTCCATGACACCGTTGTCGACGCCCTTGAGCCAGTGATCGAGAAAGCGAAGCTGCTGCTGCCGCGCCTCCTCGGTATAGAACGGATGCACATGGGTGCCCGAATGCATGCGCAGCTTCTTGTGCTTGGAGGCGGCGCGCATGAAGCCTTCGGTGTTGCCGCGCAGATGCAGCCCCATGCCGGACCAGTTGCCGACCGAGAACAGCGGCACCGTGATCTTGTCCCATTGCGCCTGCTCGCCCGCGAAGGCGCCGGTATCGAGGTTGTGGCGCACCCAGCGCCACAGCGTGTCGGCCGTGAAGGTATCGGGATTGTCGCGATAGGCGCGGCCGATCAGGTGATGGCACAGGTGGGTGACGAACCAGTTGGTCATGAACTGGTTGAGGATGCCGCCGTGGAACAGTGCATCGCGATAGAGATCCGCGAAGCCTTCCCACGGCACGATGGCGGCGAGCGCCGGCGGCTGATGATTGGCGACGAACCACTGGTTGATGGCGAAGTAGGAGATGCCGATCAGGCCGACCTTGCCGTTGCACCAGGGCTGTGCCGCCGCCCACGCGATGGCGTCGCAGTAGTCGAGCGATTCCTGGAGCGACCACGGCTCGGTGCGGCCGGGCGACTTGCCGGTGCCGCGCGCGTCGATGCGCACGCAGGCATAGCCGCGCGGCACCCACCATTCGGGATTGACCGTCTCCCAGTTCATCAGCGGATTCGGCTTCTCCTCGAGGTTTTCGGGCGGAATCCACACCTTGTCCTTCTGGTACGGCCCGAGATTGAGCAGCGCCGGCACCGGCTCGCCACCATCGGGACGCAGCACGTCGGCCTTGAGCCGGCAGCCGTCGCGCACCGGCACGTCGACGTCGCGCTCGACCACGATGCCGTTGCTCGCCCCACCGGCACCGCCGGGCATTTCGCTCTTCACGTCCAGCACCGAGGAAGCTCCGTGTCGTGTTGATATGGAGAAAGGCGGATCGGATTCGAGAGAAGCCGGCGCTTTCACCTCTCCCCGCGAGCGGGGAGAGGTCGGATTTCGCGCCGCAGGAGCGAAATCCGGGTGAGGGGGCTTCGCGTGGCTACGGAGGCGCCCCTCACCCCGACCCTCTCCCCGCACGCGGGGAGAGGGAGAGCAGACGCCGAATGCGAGCCCACTCTGCATGCATGCCGACCATGACGCCGCGAAGCGCCATCCTCATTCGCTCAGCTCGATCTTCACCTCGGACGTGATCTTCTTCCAGGTCGCCATCTCGTCGGCGAGCCAGGTCTTCGCCTCGGCGAGCGACTTGCTCGGCACGATGTTGAAATTCTGCTTCTTGAACGCCTCCTGCACGGCCGGTGCCTGCATGGCCTTGCCGGCGGCGTCGAACAGGATCTGGAGCACCTCGGGGGGCGTGCCGGCCGGCGCGAACAGGCCCTGCCAGGCGATGGTGCCGACACCCGGATAGCCGAGCTCCTGCATGGTGGCGACGTCGGGATAGTCGGGCAGACGGGCATGGTTGACCAGCGCCAGCGGCCGCAGGTTGCCGGCCTTGATCATCGCGGCGGTGCTGGCGACGTTGAGGAAGGCGAACTGGCTGTCGCCGCTGACGAGATCGTTGATGACGCCGGAGGCGCCGGCCTTGTTGTGGATCGCCACCATGTCGAGATCGCCGGCGCGCTTGGCGAACAGCGCCGCGTCGTAGTGCGGATAGCTGCCGACGCCGACCGAGCCGTAGCGCACCTTGCCGGGGTTCTTCTTGGCGTGGTCGATCAGCTCCTTGACGGTCTTCGGCGGAAAGTCCTTGGTGGTGGCCACCATGAACTCGGGGATGTCGACGAGGCGCGTGACCGGGACGACGTCCTTGTCGTAGGCGATCTTGAACTTCTGCGGAAACAGCACCGGCGTGATGGCGTTGGTCGACACGTTGCCGATCATCACGGTGTAGCCGTCCGGCTTGGCGCGGGCCATCTCCTCGATGGCGATGATGCCGAAGGCGCCCGGCTTGTTCTCGACCACGAAGGACTGTCCGAGGTCCTGGCGCATGTGCTCGCCGACCAGACGGGCGACGATGTCGGTGGCGCCGCCGGGCGCGTAGGGCACGATGATCTTCACCGGCTTGGACGGGTACTTGTCCTGCGCCAGCGCCGCGGTGCCGAGGCTCGTCACCGCCAGGCAGGCGGCCGCCAGCAGGGCCGTCAGGGATCGTCGCATGGTTTCCTCCTGGTGTGGTCCGCCTTTGGCCACGGAGTGCGGGGGCGGATCGCCGTTGTGGTCCGAAGCTCTGTTGTCCGAAGCTCGTCGTCACCCGTGTGCATCGCACCCGCATCGATCCGGCACAGCCGGGCCGTGGCGTCTCACGCCTTGATGCCGTGCAGCGAGTGCGAGGCGTCCTTGACGGTGAAGAACAGCACGTCGCCGTCCGCCGTCGCGCCGCCCGAATGCAGTGTTCCGGCCGGGATGTAGACCAGCGAACCCGGCCCGGCCTCGACCGGCACGCCGCCGATCGTCGCCCGGAAGGTGCCTTCGAGGATGTAGATCCACTGCTCGTTCGGGTGCGAGTGCGGCGCGGCGCCGGTACCCGCTGCCATCCGCATCAGGCCGACGATCATCCGGTCGCCCTCGACGCAGGCTCCGGCGGCGGTGGAGTAGTCGGGGCCACCGAGAATGTGATTCACCTTCGCGAGCTCGAACAGGTACTCGCCTGGTCCCGCCCGCTTGGCGCCGGGCGTGCGGGCCGCTGCGGGGCTGCTCGACGGGGCTCTGCGCGACGCGGCGCCACTCGACCCGCTGGATGCAGGCTCGCTCATGGGCGTCTCCCGTTCCCTTGTTGCTTGTTCTTGTCTGCCGTCATGCGGCACCGCGAGGTTCGGCGGTGGGTGGCCCGTTTGTCAATCGCCGAGTGATGCGACCGGGCGAAGCGCCCGCACCGAGCATCTGCGCCATACGCATGGCTGCAAGGTCGGCCATGCACACCTTGTATAGAAGGCGGGGAACGTCGAAACCGAGATCGCCACGCGCTCTTCGCGGTGCGGCAGGCCGCGCCGGCGTAGCGGCGCCTCGGGCGGCGGGTGACCCGGCCGGCTTGCGCCGGCCGTGGCGACGAGGCAGCATGCCGTCCGTCGTCCTCGTCGCCTGTCGCCTTCCTTCGTCGTCCTTCTCGCCTTGCGTCCGCCGGCTTCAGACCGCGTCGTGTCCGTCGCGGGCGAGCGGACCTATTCCGCGTCGGCCCCCCAGAATCAGGAGAGCACACAGGTGAAGATCGGATTCGTCGGCCTCGGCGACATGGGATCGCTGATCGTGCCGCGCCTGATGGCGGCCGGGCACCGGGTCACCGGCTGGAACCGCACCCGAGGGAAGGCCGAGCCGCTGATTGCGGCCGGCATGATGTTCGCGGACAGCCCGCGTGCCGCGGCAGCGAATGCCGAGCTCGTCTTCTCGATCGTCACCGACGGGGCCGCCGTGGAGCAGGTGGCGCTGGCGCCCGACGGCATCCTGGCCGGGCTGCGCGAGGGCGGCATCTACGCCGACATGAGCACCATCGCACCGCATGTCAGCCGCGGCGTCGCCGAGCGGTTCGCCGCCGGCGGCCGGTTCATGCTGGATGCGCCGATCTCCGGCAGCCCGGTGACCGTGCAGGCCGGACAAGCCTCCGTGATGGTGGGCGGCGACGAGGGGGCCTATGAGCACATCGTGCCGGTGCTGCAAGCGATCGGCCCTAAGGTGATGCGCGTCGGCGGCAACGGCCTCGCCTGCCAGATGAAGATCGCCGTGAATTTGCTGCTGATGGTCGAGGTGATCTGCTTCGGCGAGGCGGTGGCGCTCGCCGAGAAGGGCGGGGTTGCGCGCGAGACCGCGGTCGACGCGATCCTTCGGAGCGTCGCCGCCTCGCCGGTGCTCGGTTATCGCGGTCCCTTCATCCTCGAAGGCAAGATGCCGGCGAAGCCGCTGGCCGACGTGACGCTCCAGCAGAAGGACATGCTGCTCGCCCTCGATCTCGGCCGCCGGCTGGGAAGCCCGGTGCCGCTCGCCGCCGCCGCCAACGAGATGATGAACGCCTGCCGGGGGCTCGGCATCGACCACCGCGATTTTGTCGCCGCTCACCAGGTCTATCGGCGGCTGGGAGGACAAGCGTGAGCCGGATGTACCGCACCACCTTGGCCGACGTGCCGCACGTCCAGGGGCTGAAGCGTGCCGACGGCTGGGTCGACATGCAGGTCCAGTTCCTGATCGACAAGAAGACCGCGGGTGCCGACCATGTGGTCGGCTGGACGGTGCTCAGGCCCGGCGCCAGCCACGAGTGCCACCGGCACCGCAACTGCGACGAGTTCTTCATCGTGCTGGAAGGCGAGGGTCACATCATCACCGACACGGGCCTGGAGCCCTCCCGCAAGGGCGATGTCGTCTATTCGCCGCGCGGTTGCTGGCACGGCTTCGACAACACGTCGGATCGCGACGTGGTTCTGGTCTGGGGCTGGATGGGCGCGGGCTCCATCGCCGACTCGGGTTATGAAACACCCGGACGCTCCGAGGAGGGCGGGCCATGAAGGAACCACGACGATGACCATGACGAGCACTACCAGCCCGGCGACCTCGCCACTCGCCGATCCGCGCCTCGCCCGCGGCATGGCGGCTCAGATGACGCTGCGCGATCGCGCCATCGCCGAGGGCGCCCGGCCGATCGGCTGGAAGGTCGGCTTCTCCACCCCGGCCGCTCTCGCCAAGCTCGGCACCAAGGCGCCGCTGGTGGGCTTCATGCTCGACCGCAAGGTGCTCGCCGCGGGCGCCACGGTGGCGTTGTCGCGCTTCAGCGGTGCGCCGGTGGCGGAGCCGGAGATCGTCGTCGAGATCGGCACCGATCTGCCGGGCGGCGGCGACGAGGCGGCGGCGCGCGCCGCCATCGTGGCGCTCGGTCCGGCGATCGAGCTGGTCGACGTCACGCCGAGCGATGATCCGGAGGCGATCCTGGCGGGCGACATCTATCACCGCCACGTCGTGCTCGGCCCGCGGGCATCGCGGCCCGGCGGCGTCACCGCGGATCTCGTCTCCCGCGTGCTGCGCAACGCCACGACGGTGGCGACACCGGCCGACGTCACCGCCAACACGGGCGGCCTCGCCATGCTGGTGCGTCACGTCGCCGACACGGTGGCGGCGCTCGGTCTGACGCTGCGGGCCGGCGACCTCATCATCGCGGGATCGATCACGGCACCGCTCGCTCTCACGGCCGAGGACCGCATGCTCGTCCATGCCCTCGATCCGATCGGCGAGGTCTCGGTGCGGTTCGCCTGAGCGTCGGGCACCCGCCGTCGGCGAGCCCGTCGAACGGCGCGGGCTCGCCGACGGCAACCTGGCGTGGCGCATCGGCGGACGGCGCGCTTGCGTTGCCGGTCGGTGCTGCCCGTCGGTGCTGCGGGTCGATGCTGCGGACAGAGGTGTCATGAAACCGCACGCTCGACACGTCCGGTTCTTTGCTGTCCTTCGCTCCGGGTGCCTCTCACAAAGTTGCGTGAGTAACGTTGTGAAAGACAGATTGCGCTACCTTCGTAAGGACTCCTCCGACTAGGTGTTTTTCACCTTTCTTGATACTTCGGCGACGTCGACCGTAATTCGCGCGTGTCGCGGCGCCCGCCGCGAGCAGGTGGTCCGTGTGCCTCGCGGACCCGGCCGGTTAGGAGAATCTCATGACGGCTCTAGTCCGAAGCAACCCGAAAGGGCACTGGGCCCTTTGGGTTCTGGTGGTGATACTGGGCACCGTATCGCTCGGTGTCGTGGCGCTCAATCGTGGTGAGAGCATCAACGCGGCGTGGCTCGTCGTCGCCGCGGTCTGCACCTACCTGATCGCCTACCGCTTCTATGCTCTGTTCATCGCCGAGAAGGTGCTGCGCGTCGATCCTGCGCGCCCCACCCCGGCGCAACGGCACAACGATGGTCTCGACTACGTCCCGACCAACAAGTACGTGCTGTTCGGTCACCACTTCGCCGCCATCGCGGGCGCCGGCCCGCTGGTCGGCCCGGTGCTCGCCGCCCAGATGGGCTATCTGCCCGGCACGCTGTGGATTCTCGCGGGCGTGGTGTTCGCCGGCGCCGTGCAGGACATGATCGTCCTCTTCATGTCGACGCGGCGCGACGGCCGCTCGCTCGGCGACATGATCCGCGCCGAGATGGGTCCGGTGGCGGGCGGCATCGCGCTGGTCGGCGTGCTGCTGATCATGATCATCCTGCTCGCCGTGCTGGCGCTGGTCGTCGTCAAGGCGCTGGTCGGCAGCCCATGGGGCACCTTCGCGGTGGTCGCGACCATCCCGATCGCCATGCTGATGGGCATCTACACCCGCTTCATCCGGGTCGGCCGCATCATGGAGATGTCGATCATCGGCTTCGTCCTGCTGATGACCGCCCTGCTGTTCGGCCGCACCGTCTCCGAGACCCCGTCGCTCGCCGTCCTGTTCGACTGGAAAGGCGAGACGCTGGCGCTGGCCATCATCGGCTACGGCTTCGTCGCGTCGGTGCTGCCCGTTTGGCTGCTGCTGGCGCCGCGCGACTATCTGTCGACCTTCCTCAAGATCGGTACCATCTGCCTGCTGGCGATCGGCATCATCGTGGTTCAGCCCGAGCTGAAGATGCCGGCCATCACCAAGTTCGTCGACGGCACCGGGCCGGTGTGGGCCGGCAGCCTGTTCCCGTTCCTGTTCATCACCATCGCGTGCGGCGCGGTCTCGGGCTTCCACTCGCTGATCTCGTCCGGCACCACGCCCAAGATGATCGAGAACGAGGATCAGATCCGCCTGATCGGCTACGGCGGCATGCTGATGGAGTCGTTCGTCGCCATCATGGCGCTGATCGCCGCGACCGTGATCGAGCCCGGCGTCTACTTCGCCATGAACAGCCCGGCCGGCGTGATCGGCACCACGGTCGACAAGGCCTCGCAGGTCATCTCCACCTGGGGCTTCCTGGTGACGCCCGAGATGCTCAGCCAGATGGCCTCCGACGTGGGCGAGCACACGATCCTGTCACGGGCCGGCGGCGCGCCCACCCTCGCGGTCGGCATGGCCCACATCCTGTCCGGCCTGATCGGCGGCAAGGCGATGATGGGCCTGTGGTACCACTTCGCCATCCTGTTCGAGGCCCTGTTCATCCTGACGACGGTCGACGCCGGAACCCGGGTCGCCCGCTTCATGATCCAGGACCTGATCGGCAGCGTGATTCCGCCGTTCAAGAACACCGAGTCGTGGGTCAACAACCTGATCGGCTCGGCCCTCTCGGTGACGTGCTGGGGCTACTTCCTGTACCAGGGCGTCGTCGACCCGCTCGGCGGCATCAACACGCTGTGGCCGCTGTTCGGCATCTCCAACCAGATGCTGGCCGGCATCGCGCTGATCCTGTGCACGACCGTGCTGTTCAAGATGAAGCACGAGCGGTACGCCTGGGTCACGCTCCTGCCGACCACCTGGCTGCTCGCCTGCACGCTGACGGCCGGCATGCAGAAGATCTTCCACCCCAGCCCGCGGATCGGCTTCCTGGCGCACGCCCAGGTGTTCGGCGATGCGCTGGCCCGTGGCCGAGCATTGCTTGCTGAAGGACAGAGCCTGATCGCCCAAGGTGAAATGGCTCTTGCTCAGGCAAAGTTTGAGCTTGCCCAGAAACAGGTCATGGCGCCGGCCAAGTCATTTGACGAGATGAGCCGGATCGTCTTCAACGACTACATCAACACGGCGCTCTCGGCGGCGTTCGTGGCCGTGGTCCTCGCCATGCTGGTGTTCGGCATCGTCAGCATCCGCAAGGCGCTGGCGACCTCGCGCGTCACCACGGCGGAGGTCGGCGGCAGCGTCGGCAGCGCACGGGCGGCCCATGCCTGAGCCGGGCACCAGCACGCTCGGCCTCGCCGGGTGGGCCGTCCGCACGGCCCGCCTGATGGTCGGGGTGCCCGACTACGAGACCTATGTGGAGCACCGCAAGGTGACCCATCCGGGCGAGCCGGTGATGACTTATGCGGAGTTCTTCCGGGAGCGCCAGGACGCGCGCTATGCGTTCGGCAAAGGCGGCCGCTTCCGCTGCTGCTGAGCCCGCGCTTCCGGAGACGAGGAGAGGAGGGGCGGCCCACAGGCCGCCCCTTTGTCGTCGGGCCGCCGTCTGCGGGCCGCCGGTCTGCGGGGCCAGTGGTGGAAGGGGATCGGCGCCGCGTGACCGCGCGGCCGTGGATCGGTATGCTGCGGCCAGCTCCGCCGGACCATTCAGGGTGCCATCCGCCATGCTCCGATTGCTCGCCGTTCTCGGCCTCGCCGCCGCGGGCGTCCTCGGCCAAGCCGCCGACCCCGCCGCCGCGCAGACGCCCGCCCGCGTCACCGTCGTCACCTCCTTCTCCAAGGACGTCACCGACCCGATCAAGAAGGCGTTTGAGCAGGCGGCGCCCGGCTTCACGCTGGAGGTGCAGAACCGCAACACCAATGCCGGCGTGAAGTATCTCGAGGAGACCCGGGCCAAGAACCTGGTCGATCTGTTCTGGGCTTCGGCGCCGGATGCCTTCGAGGTGCTCAAGAGCAAGGGCCTGCTGGCTCGCCACCAGCCGAAGGCGACCGGCATCCCGGACCGGATCGGCGCCTTCCCGATCAACGATCCGGACGGCTTCTATTTCGGCTTCGCCGCCTCGGGCTACGGCATCATGTGGAACACCCGCTACGCGCGGGCCAACAAGCTACCCGATCCGAAGGAATGGAGCGACCTCGCGGCGCCGGTGTTCTTCGATCACGTCGCCATCGCGGCGCCGTCGCGCTCCGGCACCACCCATCTCACCATCGAGACCATCCTTCAGGGCGAGGGTTGGGACAACGGCTGGCGCACCATCAAGGCGATGGCCGGCAACTTCCGCCAGGTCACCGAGCGCTCCTTCGGGGTGCCGGAGGCGGTGAACTCGGGCCAGATCGGCGTCGGCGTCGTCATCGATTTCTTCGGCTTCTCGGCTCAGGCGGCCGGCTTCCCGGTCAAGTTCGTCTATCCGAGCGTCACCACCATCGTGCCGGCCAATGTGGGCATCGTGACCGACGCGCCGAATCGCGCCGGCGCCGCGGCCTTCATCGACTTCCTGCTCTCCGACAAGGGCCAGGAGGTGCTGCTGGAGCCGACCATCCGTCGCCTGCCGGTGAACCCGGCGACCTACGCCAAGGCACCGGCCGACTACCCGAACCCGTTCAAGGACCCGTCCCTCGGCGCCAAGGTGAAGTTCGACCCCGAGGTGTCCGAGAAGCGCACCGCCGTGGTGGATGCACTGTTCGACCAACTGATCACCTTCCAGCTCGACGGCCTGAAGGCGGCCACCAAGGCGATCCATGAGGCCGAGGCGGCGCTCGCCCGCAAGGACAGCGCGCCGGCGCGGGCGCTGGTGAAGGAGGCGCGCGACCTCGTCGCCACGATGCCGGTGACGGCCGCCGAGGCGGCCTCGCCCGAGATCGCGGGCGCCTTCACGGGCGCCAAGGAGAAGGGGGCGCGGCAGGCCGAGCTGGAGAACCGCTGGGCCGCTTTTGCGCGTGATCACTACGCCCAGGCGAAGGCCAAGGCGGACGACGCGGTGCGGCTGGCGAAGTGATGCGGAGCGACGTCGTCCCGGCGCGGCCTTCACCTTTCTCCGGTCGCGGGAGAGGGAGCACCGGCGTCCTGGGGTATCGCCAGCCCCGGAACATTGTCCTGGCCGCTCGGTTCACCTCTCCCCGCTCGCGGGGAGAGGTCGGATCGCGCAGCGATCCGGGTGAGGGGGATCTGCCGCGAGTGTCCGCCTCATGGTGGAGCCCCTCATCCGGCCCGCCGCTTCGCGGCGAGCCACCTTCTCCCCGCGAGCGGGGAGAAGGCCAGCCGACGCTCTGCGTCGGGTCAGTGAAACGGGACCGTCGCCGGCTCCACACGCGACACGACGATCGTCCACCGATCCTGGGGCTCCCGTCGCGGAGAGGTGAATGACTCTCGCTTTGCCGACGACAGCGCCCCGCGAGAAGCGCGCCGGAGCCGCGGCCGCGACGCCCGGCCAATGGGTGGTGGCGCTCGCCATCATGGCGTTCCTGCTGGTCGCCCTGGTCATCCCGGTGTCGACCGTCGTCTACGTGGCGTTCACCGAGAAGGGCACCGGCGCCTTCACGCTGGTCAACTTCGTCGACTTCGCCCGCACCGACCTGTTCGTCCGCGCCACCTGGAACTCGGTCTGGGCCGCCGCCATGACGGTGGTGCTGGCGACCGTGCTGGCGCTGCCGCTCGCCGTGGTGACGACGCGCTATCGGTTCCGTGGCGCCGCGCTGGTGCAGACGCTCGGCTTCCTGCCGCTGATCATGCCGCCCTTCGTCGGCGCCGTCGCCATGCAGCTCTTCTTCGGCCGCAACGGCACCATCAACCTGCTGCTCGGCGAGTGGTTCGACATCTCGATCCCGTTCATGGAGGGGCTGAACGGCGTCATCTTCGTCGAGGGGGTCCACTACTTCCCGTTCATCCTGCTCAATCTCTCGACGGCGCTGCGGACTATCGACCGCAGCATGGAGGAGGCGGCCCAGAATCTCGGCAGCTCGGGGCTGCGGCTGTTCCGCCGCATCGTCTTTCCACTCGCCATGCCGGGCTATGTGGCAGGGGCCTCGCTGGTGTTCGTCAAGGTGTTCGACGATCTCGCCACGCCGCTGCTCCTCAACGTCAAGGACATGCTGGCGCCGCAGGCCTATCTGCGCATCACCTCGATCGGCATCGCCGACCCGATGGGTTACGTGATCGCGGTCGTGCTGGTTCTCCTGTCGGTCGGTGCCGTGGTGCTGTCGATGCTGGCGATGCGGGGGCGTGACTACGCCACCGTGCAGCGTGGCGGCGGCGGGCTCGACACGCGGCCGCTGCGACGCGGCGAGCGGCTGATCGCCTGGGCGGTGGTGCTGGCCATCCTGGCGCTGGTGCTGGCGCCGCATGCGGCACTGCTGCTCCTCTCGCTCGCCACCGTGTGGTCCTACAGCCCGCTGCCGGACGGCTTCACGCTCGCCCATTACGCGCGCGTGTTCGGCGACTCGTCGCTCTACATCACCAACACGCTGCTCTACGCCTCGCTGGCCGGACTGATCGACGTCGTGCTCGGCACCGCCATCGCGTATCTGGTGCTGCGCGCCAAGCTGCCGGGTCGCCAGTGGCTCGACTGGACCGCCATGGCGGCGGTCGCGGTGCCGGGCGTGGTGATCGGCATCGGTTATCTGCGCGCCTTCTACGGCATCGATGTCGGCGGCGTGCCGCTCGCCACGCTGTGGATCGTCATCGTGCTGGCGCTTGCGGTGCGTCGGCTGCCCTATGCGCTGCGCGCCTGCTACGCGGCGCTCCAGCAGATCTCGGTGTCGCTCGAGGAGGCGGCCGAGAATCTCGGCGCCACCAAGGCGCGCACGCTGCGCCGCGTGGTGGTGCCGCTGATCTCGGGCGGCATGCTGGCGGGCTTCATCTCCTCGTTTGCCACCGCGTCGGTCGAGCTCGCCGCCACCCTGATGCTGGTGCAGTCGAATTCCGATGCGCCGCTCGCCTACGGGCTCTATGTGTTCATGCAGTCGCCGGCCGGCCGCGGCCCGGGCGCCGCCTTGGGCGTCATCGCGGTGGTGCTGGTGGCGGTCTGCACCTTCCTGTCCCACCTCGTGGTCGAGCGTCAGCACCGGCGGCAGAGCCGCGACGTCGCCGCCCCGACGATCCCCGGAGCGACCGGATGACCCTCGTGAACGAGGCCCGCACCACTCCCTCGGTCGACGTCGCCATCGAGCATGTCGACCTGTGGTACGGCGACAACCATGTGCTGCGCGACGTCGACCTGGCGATCCGGCCGGGCGAGTTCTTCGCCTTCCTAGGGCCGTCGGGCTGCGGCAAGACCACGCTGCTGCGGCTGATCGCCGGGTTCAACCAGGCCGATCACGGGCGGGTGCTGATCGGCGGCCGCGACGTCTCCGATCTGCCGCCGTGGAAGCGCGACGTCGGCATGGTGTTCCAGTCCTACGCCCTGTGGCCCCACATGACGGTCGCCCAGAACGTCGCCTTCGGGCTGGAGGAGCGGCGGCTGCCGCGTGCCGAGATCACCCGCAGGGTGGCGGCGGCGCTCGATCTCGTCGGCCTCGGGCCGTTCGCCGCCAGGCGCCCGGCCCAGCTCTCCGGCGGCCAGCAGCAGCGCGTCGCGCTCGCCCGCACCATCGTGGTCGAGCCCAAGGTGCTGCTGCTCGACGAGCCGCTGTCCAACCTCGATGCGAAGTTGCGCGGAGAAGTGCGGCGCGAGCTACGCGAGCTTCAGCAGCGGCTCGGCCTCACCGCCATCTTCGTCACCCACGACCAAGAGGAGGCCAACACCATCTGCGACCGCATCGCCGTGCTGAAGGACGGCACCGTGCAGCAGGTCGGCGCCCCGGCCGAGCTCTACGACCGGCCCGCGAACCTGTTCGTCGCCGGCTTTCTCGGCCGCACCAATCTGCTCGCCGGCGACATCCATCGGGATGGCGCCGCGCCTGCCTTCGTGACCGCGGCCGGCACCGTGCCGCTGCCGCCGGCGGCGCTTCCCGACGGCGAGCCGGCCCCCGGCGCCCGGCTGGTGTTCCGTCCTCATCACGCGGTCCTGGCGGCACCCGGCGCGGCCCCGGCGCCCGGTCGTGTGCGCCTGCCCGGCACGCTCCGCTACCGGGAGTTCCTGGGCGCCGTCGAGCGCTTCGGGGTCGAGGTCGCCGGCGCCGAGGCGGGCACCGAGGTGCTGGTCGACGTCCCCCAGGGCAGCGCTCCGGAGGGCCTCACGCCCGGCGCCGCGGTCGGCGTCGATGTCGCGCTCGACCGCGTCCTGGTGCTGGGGGCATGACGGCTGCGGCGCCGAACCCGACGTTCATTCCGCGGCTGGAGTCCATCCGCGGGATCGCCGCCTGGCTGGTGGCGCTGTTCCATGCCGCACAGGCCGGCTATGCGCCGGGGCGTCCGCTGCTCGGTGGTGCGCCGGACTGGGATGCGGCCGGATGGGGGGCGGTGTGGCGCCTCTATGTCGCGGTGTTCTGCAACGGCCACGGCGCCGTCATCGTGTTCTTCGTGCTGAGCGGTTTCGTGCTGGCCCTGTCGCTGTCGCGCGAGGGGGCGCTGACCGTCCGCTCGGCGGCGGGCTTCCTGCTCGGTCGCGTGCTGCGGCTCTATCCGGCGGTGTTCGCGGCCGTGCCGTTGTTCGCGCTGGCCTTGTGGTTGGCGGGTCGCGATGTCGGGTTCGGGCAGATCGTCCGCAACATGCTGCTCGTCGCCGTCGATCTCAACGGTGTGATGTGGAGTCTCCAGGTCGAGCTGCTCGCCGGCCCGTTCATCCTCCTCGCCGTCGCGGTCCTGCGGCGGTTCGGCGTGGCGGCGCTCGCGGCCCTGACGCTGCTGTTGCTCGGGCTGTCCTTCGCCAAGGGCTGGCGGCTGCCCGGGGTCGACGGCTTCGGGCTGGTGTTCTGCTTTCTGGTCGGCGTGCTGGTGCAGGTTGTGGTCCGCACCGCCGCCGGCCGCGGCGGCGATCGCGGCCGCTTCGGCCTCGCGCTCGTCTCCGT
The DNA here is from genome assembly GCF_964266735.1 of Rhodoplanes sp. P11. Lineage (NCBI taxonomy): Bacteria > Pseudomonadati > Pseudomonadota > Alphaproteobacteria > Hyphomicrobiales > Nitrobacteraceae > Rhodoplanes > Rhodoplanes sp. P11. Next base: position 514,003 of record NZ_CAXWGY010000001.1, on the reverse strand, counting down.
GGCCGCCTTCTGCGCCGCCCGGCCGCTGCTGGGCTTCGCGTCACACTGGTCCGTGGTGGTCGAGGCACTGGCGGCAGCCGGCCTGATCGGGGCGATTGCCGGCGGAGCGTGCCCGGGCTTCGATCGCGTGCTCAACAGCCCGGTGGCCCGCTTCTACGGCCGCATCTCCTACAGCTTCTATCTGCTGCATCCGCTGACCCTGCTGGTGGTGTGGTCGATCCCCGGACCGCTGTCGGCGGCGCTTGCCGCCGGGGTGCCGGGTCCGGTGCTCGCGCTCGTCCTCGGCGTCGCCTCGGCGCTCGCCGTCACGCCGCTCGCGTGGCTGAGCTGGCGCTTCGTCGAGCTGCCGGCGGTCGCCCTGTCGCGCCGCTGGCGCGGGCGCGGCGGCAGCCGGCCGACCGCGGCGGCCACGGCCTTTCCCCTCGCGCCGGCCCGGTCGAGGCATTATCTGGTCGGGACCAGGCAGACCACGGAGCCCCCATGACCGCCACCACCTCCCTGATCGACCGCGCCGGCCTCGACCGGCCGAAGGTCACCAGCCTGCTGGCCTGCGGGCTCGACGGCGCCGACGACGGCGAGCTGTTTCTCGAGTACCGCCAGTCCGAGATGCTGCTGTTCGACAACGGCCGGCTGAAGCAGGCGACCTACGACACCACTCAGGGCTTCGGGCTGCGCGCCGTGAAGGACGAGGCGGTCGGCTACGCCCATGCGTCCGACCTGTCCGAGGCGGCGATCGGCCGCGCCGCCGATGCGGTGCGGGCCGTCAAGGGCGGCTATTCGGGAGTTCTCGCCGCGCCGCCCCCACGTACCAATGCCAAGCTCTACACCGACGCCAACCCGCTCGCCGGCGTCGCCTTCGCCGAGAAGGTGAAGCTGCTGGAGGCGATCGACGCCTATACGCGGGCCAAGGACCCGCGGGTGCGCCAGGTGACGGCCAGCATCGCGGCGTCCTGGCAGATGGTCGAGATCGTTCGCTCGGACGGCGAGACCTATCGCGACGTGCGCCCGATGGTGCGGCTCAATGTCTCGGTGGTGGTCGGCGACGGCGACCGCCAGGAGACCGGCAGCCACGGCTATGGCGGCCGCGCCACCATCGATCAGTTCGTCGCCGAGGCGGCGTGGCGCGGGGCGGCCGACGATGCCGTGCGGCAGGCTCTCGTCAATCTCGACTCGGTGCCGGCGCCGGCCGGCGAGATGGACGTGGTGCTCGGCCCCGGCTGGCCCGGGGTGATGCTGCACGAGGCGGTGGGCCACGGGCTCGAAGGCGACTTCAACCGCAAGAAGACATCGGCTTTCGCCGGCCTGATGGGCCAGCAGGTGGCGGCCAGGGGCGTCACCGTGGTGGACGATGGCACGATCGCGTCGCGTCGCGGCTCACTGTCGATCGACGACGAGGGCACGCCGACCAACCGCACCGTGCTGATCGAGGATGGCATCCTGGTCGGCTACATGCAGGACCGCCAGAACGCCCGCCTGATGGGCATGGCCCCGACCGGCAACGGCCGGCGCGAGAGCTTCGCCCATGTGCCGATGCCGCGCATGACCAACACCATGATGCTGGCCGGCGACCGCGACCCGGCCGAGATCCTCGCCTCGGTCAAGAATGGGCTCTACGCCGTGAGTTTCGGCGGCGGCCAGGTCGACATCACCTCGGGCAAGTACGTGTTCCAATGCACCGAGGCGTATCGCATCGAGGATGGCCGGGTGGGGGCGCCGGTGAAGGGCGCCATGCTGATCGGCAACGGGCCGACCGACCTGCACCGCATCACCATGGTGGGCAACGATCTCGCCCTCGATCACGGCATCGGCACCTGCGGCAAGAACGGCCAAGGCGTGCCGGTCGGGGTCGGCCAGCCGACCCTGCGGATGGATCGCATCACGGTCGGCGGCACCGCCTGAGAGCGGCGTCCTCCGGGCGTCGATCAGCGTCGGCGCAGCCAGCGCCGCCGGAGTGCCCGCCAGCGCTGCCGGCGGCTGCGCCGTGCTCGCGCCGCCGTCCAGGCAGCGAGGCGCGCCGGGCCGATCGCCGCCACCAGCGCCGCGTGATGGCGGGCGATCGCCGCGTCGAGCACGCCGGCGCGGCCGCCGGTCGCGAGATGCGCGTCCAGTCGCTCGAGCAGATGCAGATAGGTCTCGGCGGACCAGAAGCTCGCCACCATCGCGACCGCCTCGCGGGTGTAGATTTCGATCAGATCGACGACCGCCTGGAGCGACGGCTCCTTCTCGGGAGAAATGACCCGCACATTGGCGAGCTGCGCCTGCCGTGATGCTCCGTTGCCGCCGTGCAGGCGATACAGGGAGAGAGGCCGGTCGATCAGCACGCTGCCGCAACGATGGCCGATCGCCATGCACAGCATCGCGTCGGTGTTCAGCCGCATCGTGGTGAGTTCGGGCGCATCGGCGAACAGCGCGATCGCGTCTCGTCGGTACATGTTGGCGCTGCCGGGCGACCAGCACCAGGCGACCTGCCCGGGCGGCACGTACACGGCGGACTCGAGCAGGTCGGGGGCCGGAGCCGCGAGAGCCCACGGTCCGTCGGGCGCCGGTGCGATCGGCCGGAAGACTGACTTGCCGGTCGGCTGACGATCCGTGACGCGATCGTTGAAGGGCTGGAACGTCGATAGCACGACCTCGTTCTCGACCACCTGGAAGATGTCGCTCGACGTCAGGCCCGGGTGCATCCGCGACGACAGATGCACATAGACATGGGTGGCGACGAAGTCCGGGCACAGTGCATCGTCGGAGTCGAGAAACACGACATAGTGGCCGCTGCTAGCCGCCAAGCCGGTCATGCATGCGGCGGTCTGGCCGCGATTCTCGGCGTGCCGGATCGCACGAATGTCCGGCCATTCGGCCGCGATGGTGTCGAGCACGGCGTCGCTGCCGTCGGTCGAGGCGTCGTCCACCACGATGCACTCGATCGGCTCGTAGGTCTGGGCCCGGACCGAGGCGACCGCCTCCCGCAGATAGCTGGCATAATTGTAGCTGGTGACGACCACGCTCACCCGCGGCAGTGCCATCATGCGTTTCGGTTCCTCGCTGCCTGCTCGGTCCGTGGCGATGGACCAGTCTTGTCGCATGGTGACCTGTCTGCCGCCAGTCCATCAGGGGTCGAGACTCCCGCGCCGACATCCGCGCGAGAGGCGATAATGTCATCATCGCAAGTTGAGGGTTTCCGTCAGCTCGAGCGCATGGTACGAGGCCTGTCGAGCCGATCACGGCATCCCGGCGTCCACCGCCCGCGTCCATCGCATGTCCGATTCCGCCCTCGTCGTCGCATCGCCATGGCCGCGGACCGGCAGCACCAATCTGTTCGCCGCCCAGGCCCGCTATCTGGCGGCGCGCGGCTTCCGCACCGCGATGCTGCTGGCACCGCATCTTCCGATTCACCGGAGCCGAAACGCTGCGTTCTGGCGCGACACGCTCGCCGCCGTCGAGCGCGACTGCCGCAGCCATCCCGACGACGTGGGACCGGATCTGATCGCTGCCGGCCTCACCGATCAGGGGCTGCGGCGGTGGCGCTCCGCCGGATTTTATCGCTGGCTCGCCCATGGCCGCGACTCGCAGCTCGCCGTGATGGCGCGCTACGCCCGCGCCGCCACCCTGCCGCCGGAGCTGGTCGCAGTCCTCGATGCGCATGACTTGCGGCTCATCATCGCCAGCCACTGCTTTCAGATGGGCACAGTCGAGACCGTGCTGCACCATCTCGCCCGTCGCGGCCGGCCGCGCCCGCGCGTCGTGCTGGAGACCCAGGACGTGCAGGCGGAGCTGTATGCGGTCGGCAAGATCCACAACAGCTTTCGCGGTGGACCCGATGCCCGCGAGGTGCTCGCCCGCGACGAGCTGCGCCTGGTCGCCGGCGCCGATGCGCTGACCCATGTCACGGCGCACGATCTCGACTACTTTCGGGCTCACGCGCCGGGGCGCCATCACCTGACCCTTGCAACCCTCGCGCCCACCACCGAGCACAGGTTGCTGACACTGCCCGAAGAGCCGCCGCTGTTCGACTTTCTCTATGTCGGTAACGTCAATCCCGGCAACGAGATCAGCCTGACCTGGTTTCTCGACGAGGTGGCGCCGCGCCTCGCGCCGGACATCCGGGTCGCCATCGTGGGCCCGATCGCCAGCCGGCTGCGGACGATCCGGCCGGACCTCCACGCCCGCTGGTGGCCGTGGTGTCTCGGCGATGTCGACGACATCGCCGATGTGTATCGTCGCTCGGCTGCGGTGATCCTCCCGACCCGCTTCGGCACCGGCATCTCGATCAAGACCATCGAGGCCCTGGCGGCGGACCGCCCGGTGATCGCCACGTCGTTGGCGCTGCGCGGCCTGCCGATCGAGCCCGGGCGTGGCGGTGTCGCCGTGGTCGACGACGCCGCGGGCTTCGCCGATGCCATGGAGGAGGTGCGGCGGCAGCGGTCGACACGCGCCGGGTCGGCGCGGGCACTGTATGGCGAGCTGTTCTCGAACGCGCGCTATTTCGCCCGTTGGGATGCGGTGCTGGCCGATCTCGCCATCTCATCCCCGACGCCGGCCTCGGCGGGGACGCCGGGCTGACCTCCGTCCGACACGCAGACGAACTTGGCCCGACAAGCGCAACGGTCGGCTTCGCGGCGGGCCACGCCGTCAGTTCGTCTCCTCGGCGAACACCCGCGCGCGGCCCGAGCGGATCACCGGCAGCACCAGGATCGCCACCACGATGGCGGTCAGGATCAGGAAGGTCAGGCTGATCGGCCGGGTGAAGAACACGCTCGGGCTGCCGTGCGAGATCAGCAGCGCGCGGCGGAGATTCTCCTCGATCAGCGGCCCCAGGATGAAGCCGAGCAGCAGCGGCGCCGGCTCGCATTGCAGGCGGGTCATCACGTAGCCGACGAGGCCGAACACGCTCGCCACGATCACATCTAGGGCGTCGTTGCGGATCGAGTAGACGCCGATGCAGCAGATCAGCAGGATCGACGGATAGAGCAGCCGGTACGGCACGGTGAGCAGCTTCGCCCACATGCCGACCAGCGGCAGGTTGAGCACCACCAACATCAGGTTGCCGATCCACATGCTGGCGACCAGCCCCCAGAACAGCTCGGGCTTCTGGGCGATGAGCTGCGGGCCGGCATAGAGACCGTGCATCATCAGGGCGCCGATCATCAGCGCCATCACGGGGCTCGCCGGCAGGCCCAGCGTCAGCAGCGGGATGAACGCGGTCTGCGAGGCGGCATTGTTGGCGGCCTCCGGGGCGGCGACGCCCTCGATGGCCCCACGGCCGAAACGGTCGGGTTCAGCCGCGATCTTCTTCTCCAGCGCATAGGCCGAGAACGAGGCGAGCACCGGGCCGCCGCCCGGCAGGATGCCGAGGGCGGCGCCGAGCCCGGTGCCGCGCAGCGCCGGCCGGACGATCGCCTTCAGGTCGTGCGGCGAGGGCCACAGGCCGCGATAGTTCTTGACGTATTCGCGCGCCTCGGTGCCGCGGGCCAGGTTCGTGATGGTCTCGCCGATGCCGAAGATGCCCATGGCGATGACCGCGAAATCGATGCCGTCGCCGAACTGCGGCACCCCGAAGGTGAAGCGCGGCAGGCTGGAGTTGACGTCGATGCCCATGGTGCCGAGCAGGATGCCGGTGAGGATCATGCCGATCGCCTTGATCACCGAGCCGTGCGCCAGGATGACGGCGGCGACCAGGCCGAACACCATCAGCGAGCAGTAGTCGGCGGGCCCGAAGTCGAGGGCGAACTCGGCGACGGTCGGGGCCGCGAAGGCGATGATGAAGGTCGCGATGGTGCCGGCCATGAACGACGACAGCGCTGCCGTGGCGAGCGCCAGCCCGGCCTTGCCCTGGCGCGCCATCTGGTAGCCGTCGAGCGTCGTCACCACCGAGGAGGATTCGCCCGGCAGGTTGACCAGGATGGCGGTCGTCGAGCCGCCATAGGCGGCGCCGTAATAGATGCCGGCCAGCATGATGATGGCCGACTGCGGTTGCAGCGTGAAGGTGACCGGCAGCAGGATCGAGATGGTGGCGACCGGGCCGAGGCCCGGCAGCACCCCGATGGCGGTGCCGAGCAGCACGCCGAGAAATCCATAGAGCAGGTTGAGCGGATCGAGCGCGACCGCGAAGCCGAGGCCGAGATTGCTCAGGACGTCCATGGGAACCTCACCACGTCGGCAGCGGATGCAGCGGCAGGCTCAGCCCGAGCCAGAACAGGGCGCCGATGAACGACACCAGCACGACGGCGAGGATCGCCACCTCGACGGGCCGGAAGTCGCGGTCGGCGAGGCGCGCGAGCACCACCACCAACACGGCCGCGAGGATGAAGCCGGCGCGCTCGACCAGCAGCCCGAACAGAAACGTGCCGGCCAGCACGAACACCAGCGGCCGTGCCGCGATGGCGCCGATGCGCTCGCCGGGAGCCACCAGGCCACGCACCACGAGGACGAGGCCGAGCAGCGCCAGCCCGGAGGCGATCAGCAGCGGGAAGTAGCCGGGGCCGATGCGGGCCGGCGTGCCGAGCGGATACGTCCAGCCATACGCGATGGCGAACAGGCCGAGCGCGAGGAACAGGAGGCCGGTGACCAGGTCGGTCGAGACGCGAAGGCGCACGGGGATCTCCATCGCTTGGAATGGTGGCGTCGGTGGTGCGCGCCCCGCGTGGCGGATGACACCGGCGGGTGGTCACATGACGCCTCGCCCCACGCTCCGCTCAGTCCCGCGAAAGCGGGACTCCAGGCGGCGCTTGCCGTGTGGTCCTGGGTCCCCGCCGGCGCGGGGACGAGCGGATTCGGGGCGTGCTTCGTCGGCATCGGGATCGCCTCGGCTGCGGGCCGCGAGGCCCGGGCGGCCGGCGCTCGGTTGTCCTCAGTCCGCGATCGCGCCGGACTCCTTGATGACCACCGCCCAGCGCGCCGTCTCCTTGTCGATGAAGGTCTTGAACTGCTCGGGCGAGTCGCTCGCCACCGCGGTGACGCCGCCCTCCAGCATCCGCTCCTTCACCTTCGGGGCGGCGGTCGCCTTGACGATCGCCTGGAACAGCTTGTCGACGATCGGCCGCGGCGTGCCGGCCGGCACCAGGAAGCCCTGCCAGGAGGTGGCGACGATGTCCGGATAACCGAGCTCCACCACGGTCGGCACGTCGGGGAGCGATGGATTGCGTTCCCGGCTGGTGATCGCCATCACTTTGACGCGGCCGGACTTGATGTGCGGCATCGCCGACGGCAGCGTCACCGACATCAGCTCGACATGGCCGCCGAGAATGTCGGCGACGGCGGGGCCGGCACCGCCCTTGTAGGGAACGTGATTCATGTCGAGGCCGGCGGCCTTGCGGAACAGCTCCATCTCCAGCCGGTCGACGCTGCCGCTGCCGGGCGACGCGAAGTTGACCTTGCCGGGCCGTGCCTTGGCGTAGTCGATCAGCTCCTTGACGGTGTTCGGCGGGAATTTCGGGTTGGCGATGTAGACGCTCGGTGTCTCGGAGGCGACCGACACGGCGACGAACGCCTTGTCGGGCTTCACCGTCATGTCGGGATAGAGCGTCGGGTTGATCGACACGGTGCCGACATTGCCGAAGAACACCGTGTAGCCGTCCGGCGCGCCGCGCGCCGCGACGTCCATGCCGACATTGCCGGCGGCGCCGGCGCGGTTCTCGATCACGATCTGCTGGCCGAGCGCTTGCGACATCGCCGGCTGCAACAGCCGCATGGCGAAATCGGAGGCGCCCCCCGGCGCGAACGGCACGATCACCCGGATGGGCTGGCTCGGATACTTGGCCGGGTCCTCGGCCGCCGCGGCGGCGGACAGCGCGGTGATGGCGGCCGCGGCGGTGGCGCCGAGCAAAAATCCGACGGCTTGGCGACGATTCATTCTGATCCTCCAGTATCGATTGGCGAAACGGGACGGAAACGAATGCGAGGCCGGCCGCCGTGGCGGCCGCAGGATCGGCGAGCGAACATCAGGCCGCCGCGGCGGGGGCCGCAGGCTCTGCGACGAACGTCAAGCCGCCGCCGCGAGGACGGCGGGATCGAGCGGCAGCGGCACCGGCTTCTTCAGCTTGGCGGACAGATCGAGCGCCTTGGTTAGCATCAGGTTGCGGTGCGCCTCGGCGGCGGTCGCCGCCACCGTCGGGATGCCGAGCGCCATGCGGTTGAGCCACGACACGGTCTCCTCGGCCATCGGGCCGCGCAGCTCGCCCATCGCCATGTCGCCGGGCGGATAGCTGCCCATGAAGTCGACCAGCCGGCTCTCGTCGGGATTGTAGCCCTCCGACTGCGGCTTCGACACCGCCAGCACGATGTCGCGGTGGGTGTCGTCGATGGTGAGCACGCCGGTGGTGCCGGCGATGCCGACCTCCAGGCTGTAGACGGCGGCCGGCCAGGTCACCGGCATCGCCCACGAGATGCTGAGGTGATAGACGGTGCCGTCCGAGAACATGATCATGCCGGCGGTGGCGTCGATGCCCTGGTAGAGCGGCCCCAGCACCTTGTCGACCGAGCGGGCGTAGACCTCGGTCGGCGTCTTGGCGTCCAGGCACCACATGCAGATGTCGAGCGCGTGGGTGCCGGAGATGACCAGTGGCGAGATGGTCGAGGGATCGTCGGTGCGCTTGTAGTTGTCGATCGCCACCAGGCGATTCATGAAGGCGCGCGAGGTGACCAGCTCGATCTCGCCGAGCGATCCGCTGCGGCATTTCTCCTTGGCGGCCAGCCAGCGGCGCCGGAAGCGCTGGGTGTAGCCGACGACGGCGTCGAGCCCGGCCGTCTCGATCGCGGCCAGCACACGGGCCGAGGCGGCGAGATCGGTGGCGAGCGGCTTCTCGATCAGCATCGGCAGGCCGCGCTCCACCGCCGCCATGATCGGGTCGATATGGAGATGCTCGTCGGTCGCGATGATGACGCAGTTGACCTCGGGCCGCGCCAGCAGCTCGCGATGACTGTTGGTGACGTAGTCGGCGCCGATCTTCTCGGCCACCGAGGCGGCCCGGTTGGGATTCAGCTCGGCGATGCCGATCCAGCCGACCGACGGATGCCGCGTCGCCACCTCGCCGCGAAACAGGCCGACGCGGCCGGCGCCGACGATGGCGAGCCCGAGCGTCTTCGGCGTTCGACCCTGCATACAAACCCCCTTGTTGTCTGGAGCGTTGACGCGACGTCATCACGACGTTGTCAGGACGTCAACCGCGGCGGCAGACCAGATATGCAAGGCTGCGATGTCGGGATGCGGCACCCGATGCGGCCCAGGGTCCGGTGCGGCCTGCGGCATCGCGGTTCGGTCGGCGTAACAAAGGCCCTCTCGGGCCGGTTTCCTCGCCCCTCTGGACGGGTGCCCTGGCGCAACGCTATGCAGGGTGGCGGAGCCGGCGTGCCGCCGCCGCGGCCCGGCCCTGCGAACCCCTGACACCCGCCCCGGAGGATGCCTGTGACCGATCTGGTCCGCCTGGAGCGCGACGGCGACGTCGCGGTGATCACGATCGACAATCCGCCTGTGAACGCCCTCAAGGCGGAGGTGCGGGCCGGTCTCCTGGCGGCGATTGCTGCGGTGCAGGATGATTCCCGCATCGGTGCTGTGGTGATCCGCTGCGCCGGGCGCACCTTCGTGGCCGGCGCCGACATCTCCGAGCTGGGCAAGCCGGCGATGCAGCCCTATCTGCCCGACGTCATCGAGGCCATCGAGACATGCCCGAAGCCGGTGGTCGCCGCCCTGCACGGCACCGCTCTCGGCGGCGGCCTGGAGATCGCGCTCGGCTGCCACTACCGGGTCGCCCTCGCGGCCACCCGGCTCGGGCTGCCCGAGATCAAGCTCGGCCTGATCCCGGGGGCCGGCGGCACCCAGCGGCTGCCGCGCCTGGTCGGCCCCGAGACCGCTTTCGCCATGGTGCTCTCGGGCGAGCCGATCGGCGCCGAGGAGGCGCAGACCCGCGGGCTGGTCGACGCCATCGTGCCGGATCTCGATGCCGCCGCCGTCGCGTTCGCGCGCAAGGCGGCGGCGCGCGGCCAGCCGCCGCGCACCCGCGACCGGAGCGAGGCGATCGCCCCCTATGGGGCCGATCCGGCCGGGCTCGACGCGCTGGCGGCCAAGCATGCCGGCCGTCCCGACGGCCGCGCGGCGCCACCCGCCGCCGTCGAGGCGCTGAAGGCGGCCGTGACGCTGCCGTTCGAGGAGGGGATCGCCCGCGAGCGGGCGCTGTTCGTGGCGCTGCGCGACGGGCCGCAGTCCGCCGCCTACCGTCATCTGTTCGCGGCCGAGCGGGCGGCCATGCGGCTCGATCTGCCGGCCGGTGTGGCGGCCCGCCGCATCGGCCGCGCCGCCGTCATCGGAGCCGGCACCATGGGGGCGGGCATCGCCGCCTGCTTCGCCAATGCGGGCCTTCCGGTCGTCATGGTGGACGTCTCGGCCGAGAGTCTCGCGCGGGGCCGCGACACCATCGAGAAAACGTGGGCGGCTGCGGTCCAGCGCGGCAAGCTGACAGCGGCCGAGATGGAGCGGCGGCGGGCGCTGCTCACCACCGCGACCGATCTGGCGGCCGTCGCCGGCGCCGAGCTGGTGGTGGAGGCCGCCGTCGAGGACATGGCGGTGAAGCGCGACGTGTTCGCGGCGCTCGACACCATCGCGCCGGACGCCATCCTGGCGACCAACACGTCCTATCTCGACATCGACGCCATCGCGGCGGCGACGCGCCGTCCTGGCCGCGTGCTCGGCCTGCACTTCTTCAGCCCGGCGACGGTGATGCGGCTGGTCGAGGTGGTGCGCGCCGCCGAGACCGATCCCGAGGTGCTCGCCACCGGGGTGGCGATCGCCCGTACGCTCGGCAAGGTGCCGGTGGTGGTCGGCGTCTGCCACGGCTTCGTCGGCAACCGCATGCTGCGGGTGCGCACCACCGAGACCGAGCGCCTGCTGCTCGCCGGCGCGCTGCCCTACGAGATCGACGCCGCCCTGACGGAGTTCGGCTTTCCGATGGGGCCGTGTGCGGTGGGCGACCTCGCCGGTCTCGACATCGCCTGGCGGATGCGCAAGGCGCAGGGCGCGCGCGCCGAGATCGCCGACCGCCTGTGCGAGGCGGGCCGCTTCGGACAGAAGACCGGCCGCGGCTATTTCCGCTACGAGCCCGGCTCGCGCACGCCGATCCGCGATCCCGAGGTGGAGGCGCTGATCGTGGCGACATCGGCCACGCTCGGCATCACGCGGCGCCCCTTCACGGCCGACGAGATCGTCGAGCGGCTCCTGTTCCCGATGGTCAACGAAGGCGCCCGGATTCTCGCCGAGGGCATCGCGCGGCGCGCCGGCGACATCGACGTGATCTGGGTCAACGGCTACGGCTTCCCGGCCTATCGCGGCGGTCCGATGCACTGGGCCGATGCGATCGGCCTGCCGCGGGTGCGTGACCGCCTCACCGCCATCGCGGCCGAGACCGGCGAGGCGTCGCACGCACCGGCCCCGCTCGTGGTCGAGCTGGCCGCGGCGGGACGAGGCTTCGCCTCGGTCGCGTCATGACGGCCGGTGCCTCGTCGGTTCAGCCGCCGGTCACCGCGCGCAGCACCAGCGCGGCGCCCGAGCCGATCAGCACGACATAGAGAACGCGAAGGAACTGCTCGCGCGACAGCCGCAGCGTCACCCGGTGGCCGATCCAGGTGCCGAGCAGCATGGCGGGCACCAGCAGCAGCGCAAGCAGCGCCAGCCGTCCGTCCGTGTAGACGCCGGCGAGCGCGAAGATCACCGCGCGCGTGAAGGTGCTGAGTCCGATCAGCGCGCTCTGCGTGGCGCGGACCGCGTCCTTGTCGGCGAGCCGCCGGCCCAGATACATGGCGTAGATGAAGCCGCCGCTGCCGAACATCGCGCTGGCGATGCCGCCGATGCCGCCGAACGGCAGCACGAAGGCGGGCGGCAGTGGCCCGCGCGGCGGCGGCGCGACGAGACCGTAGATGGCGTAGACGACCACGAAGGCACCGAGCGCCAGCATCATCGGCCGCGGCGGAACCATCAGCAGCAGCCAGGCGCCGACCAGGCTGCCGAGCACCATCAGCGGCACCAGCCGGGCGAGCTCGTCGCGTGCCACCTTGTCGCCGCCGATGCGCACGCCGTTGACGATCGCGGCGGCGCAGTCGAGCAGTGCCAGCATCGGCACGATAGCGGCGACCGGCATGGCATGCGCCAGCACCGGGGCGGCGATCAGCGCGGTGCCGAAGCCGGCGATGCCGAAGATCACATAGGCGAGGGCGACGGCGGGGAGCGCCACCGCGATCTGGTCGAAAGACGGAAGGGCGGAGAGCATCGCCGCGGCACCGGGCGCATCGATGAGGTGGGGGAGATGCGACGATCGCACGCCGGGTCCCGTCGGGCAATCGCCGCTCCGCCTCGCCTCACCTCACCGGGCAGCGGTTGCCCCGGCGCGCCTCACCTCACCGGGCAGCGGTTGCCCCGGCGCGCCGATCGGTCGGGGGCCGTTACTCCGCCGCCTGCTTGCGGGCGCCGCGCACGCCCTCGTACCAGTCGAGGATCTGCGCCCCGTTCCAGTGCAGGACGCCCTCGAACCTGTTCACGTAATCGTAGATCTGCTCGAGATACTTGATCCGGTGCGGCTGGCCGCTGATGTAGGGATGGATCGCCACCGCCATGATCTTGGCGCGGTCCTTGCCCTCGGCGTAGAGCCGGTCGAACTGATCGATGGCGCGGTCGAGGAAGTGGCGGCTCTCGTGGTGCTGAACCGCCATCAGGGAGATGTCGTTGATCTCCACCGTGTAGGGCAGGGTGACCAGCGGCCCGTGGGTGGTGCGGATCTCGGTCGGCTCGTCGTCGTGGACCCAGTCGGCGATGTACTTCACGCCGGCGGCGGCGAGCAGGTCGGGGCTGTCGAGCGTCTGGGTGAGGCCCGGGCCGAGCCAGCCGACCGGGCGCTTGCCCGAGAAGGTCTCCAGGATGTCGAGCGAGCGGCCGATCATGCCGGCCTGATCGTCCCATTTGTGGGTCGGCATCTGGTCGTAGCAGTGGCCCATGAACTCCCAGCCGAGCCGGCGGGCCTCCTCGGCGATGCGCGGATAGTCCTCGCACACGCGGGCGTTGACCGCGAGGGTCGGGCGGATGCCGAGTCGTTCGTAGAGCGAGAAGAACCGCCAGGCTCCGACCCGCACGCCGTATTCGTGCCAGCTCCAATGCGGCACGTCGGGCAGCAGCGGCACGCCGGTCGGTGGCGGCAGCACCTGGCGCGGCATTGGCCGGCCGATGTCCCAGACCTCGTAGTTCACAATAGTCCAGACCACCACTCGCGCACCGCCGGGAAGCTTCAACGGGGGCCGGTCCACGATGGCGGAGTAGTCGATCCGGTCACGCGGCAGCATGGGAGTCGGCATCGTCCAGCCTCTTGTTGGTTGTTGGCGTGCCAAGGTTCTGCCGGCATTTGGGAAAGTCAACGTGTGCCGGGTGCAGGGCAGGCCGCCCCGCGGGGCAGTCGTCCATGGTGCCGCAGCGCTTCGGGGGCCCTATTGACGCGCCGGGGAGGGCTCCGTATCGTCCGCGCGCCGTCGCACCCCCTCCGGGGGCGCGCCGAGCGCCTTATTCCCTGATCGGACCGGTCATGCCGCTGAACGATCTCGTCGCGCCGCAAGCGGTCATCCCGGCGCTCAAGGTCAACACCAAGAAACAAGCTCTCCAGGAACTCGCCGAGCGGGCCGCCGATCTCACCGGCCGCACCGAGCGCGAGATTCTCGAGGTGCTGATGCAACGCGAGCGGCTGGGCTCGACCGCGATCGGGAGCGGCATCGCCATTCCGCACGGCAAGCTGCCGCGGCTGGAGAAGCTGTTCGGCCTGTTCGCGCGTCTCGACCGCCCGATCGATTTCGAGGCGCTCGACGGCCAGCCGGTCGATCTGATCTTCCTGCTGCTCGCCCCCGAAAGCGCCGGCGCCGATCACCTGAAGGCGCTCGCCCGCGTCGCCCGCATGCTGCGCGAGCCGGAGATCACCCGGATGCTGCGTGATTCGCAGGATCGCGAGGCGCTCTACGCCGTGCTCGCCATGCCGCCGCCGGTGGCCTGACGCGGGCCGACGGTGCGCCGGCCGACGTTTCGTCGTGGGCTCGGCCGTAGGGTGAGCCCCGATCGGGCGCCCACAGGTGCAATCCAGCAATGAGCGATCCTCGCGCAGTGGTGATTCGCCCCGGCGTCGCGTCCGACATCGACCAGCTTCGGACCATCGAGGCGGGCGCCGCCACCCGGTTCCTCGCCACCCGGTTCGCCGCGGTGGCCGGTGACGAGCCGACCCCGGCGGCCGTCCTGGCCGAGCGGATCGCAGCCGGGCGGCTGTTCGTCGCCACCGACCCGGAGGTTGGCGCGATCGGCTTCGTCATGGCGCGCCCGGTCGATGGCCAGGGCTATATCGAGGAGCTCGACGTGCTGCCGGCGCAGGCGGGGCGCCGCATCGGCGCCGCCCTGATCGAGCGAATCGCCGCGCTCGCGGCCGAGCAGGGATGGCCGGCTCTGCTGCTGTCGACCTTCCGAGACGTGCCGTGGAATGCGCCCTACTACCGCCGTCTCGGATTCGTGGTGCTGGAAGAGGCGGCCCTGTCGCCGGCCCTGCGCGAGATTCGGTGCCGGCACATCGCCAAGGGGCTCGACGAGAGCGCCCGCGTGTTCATGCGGCGCGATGTCTGAAAGCACGATGCCCGGCACGCCGGCCGGGCATCCTCATCGGTCTGGGCTGTTCGATGTCTGTCGCGGCGGGCGCGGGGGCGCCGCCGCGCGAGCCTGTCAGTCAGTGCACGCTCACCGCCTCGAGCTCGTGGCTCCAGGCATTGGCGACCGCCGCCTCGCGGCTGTCGGTGATCATGATCGGGGTGCCGTCGGCGGCGTGCAGCGCGAACAGCTGGAGACCCGGGGCCACCTGCGGGGCCTGCGGAAACAGCGCCGGCAGATCCTCGGAGCGGATCGCCTTCACGTAGGCGATGCGGCCGTCGCCGAGATGCGCCAGTGCCTCCGGCGAGATGACGGTGGGGCGGGGAGTGTGTTCGTTCATGGCCCTCGACTCCTGTTCTCGTGTCTTTGCCGAGTCCTGTGCGTGACCTCGGGTGACCTTCAGTCCTGCTGCGTGATGGCGATCGATCGGACGACACGCGCCGGTTCCGGACGCGCCAGATCGATCGACAGCAAGCCGTTCCTCAGGTCGGCCCCCAATACCTCCATCCCGTCAGCCAGCAGGAAGGTGCGCTGGAACTGGCGCGCGGCGATGCCGCGATGCAGATACTGGCGTGTCTTGTCCTCCTGCTGCCGGCCCCGAATCATGAGCTGGCTTTCCTCGACCGTGACGTCGAGCTGATCCTTGGTGAAGCCGGCCACCGCCAGGGTGATCCGAAGCCGTTCCGGCTGCCCATCGCCGCCGGCGATCCGCTCGATGTTGTAGGGCGGATATCCGTCGGCCGCCTTGGTCACTCGGTCGAGCGCGCGTTCGATCTCGTCGAATCCGAGAAGGAACGGGCTGGAGAGCGAAGACACACGCGACATGGTCTCAAAGTCCTGTTCAGCGACTTTGCGTCATGGAGCCCTTGCGGCGCCCCAGTCCGCTCCCCGGCAGCCCTGGGGGCCTGCCGGTCGGCGGACATCCCAGAATATGGTCAGAACTTTTAAGGGTTCAAGAACACGTCCCTCGCAACCGCGAAGGGACGTTGACGATCGCTTCACCGCCCTCGGCGGTCGGGGCCGGCCGTCTGGATCGGCCGGGTGCCGGGGCGGGATACAGGGGCTGCCCCTGTCGCGAGCCTGCCCGATGGAGTAGAGCGGGCGACGGCCGCCGCCTTCGGCGGGGCGGTCGCGGCAGCAAGGGGACGACCATGCGCATCGCGGTGATGGGATCGGGCGGGCTCGGCGGTTTCTTCGGGGGGCGGCTCGCCCGCGGCGGCGCCGACGTGGTGTTCGTGGCCCGCGGCGCCCACCTGGCGGCGCTGCGCGCCGACGGGCTCACCATCGAGAGCCCCGAGGACCCGTTCGTCCTGCCGACCGTCCAGGCGACCGACGACCCCGCCTCGATCGGCCCGGTCGATATCGTCCTGTTCACCGTCAAGCTGTGGGACACCGAGGCGGCGGCGCGGGCCATCGTGCCGATCGTCGGCCCCGGCACCGCCGTTCTGTCGCTTCAGAACGGCGTCCAGAAGGACGACATGCTGCGGCCCATCCTGGGCGACGCCCCCCTGATGGGGGCCATTGCCCAGATCGCCACCACCATCGCCCGTCCCGGTGTCATCGCCCAGACCGGCACCATGCAGCGGCTGGTGTTCGGCGAGTTCGACGGGTCGCGCTCGGCGCGCGCCGAGCGCTTCCTGGCGGCCTGCCTGGCGGGCGGCATCAAGGCCGAGATCGCCACCGATATCCGTCGGGAGATCTGGCAGAAATTCGTGTTCCTAGTCGGCCTGTCGGCGTCGACCTGCGCGACCCGCAGCCCGATCGGGCCGGTGCGCCGGAACCCCCATACCCGGGCGCTGCTGCTCGGCCTGATGGAGGAGGTGGTGGCGGTGGGCCGCGGCCACGGCGTCGCCCTTCCGGACGGGTTCGCGGCCGACCGGCTCGCCTTCATCGACACCCTGCCGGACGGCATGGTGGCCTCGATGTTCCACGACCTCGCTGCCGGCCGGCGGCTGGAGCTGCCGTGGCTGTCGGGCGGGGTGGTCGATCTCGGCGCCACGGTCGGCGTGCCGACCCCGCTCAACCGCACCGTCCGGGACATCCTGGTGCTGCACGCGGAGGGTCGCCCGGCCTAGCCTCGCCACTCGCGGCTGTGGTAGGGGGCTGCGGTCGGATTTCTGCTTCAATCCTGTGGTCCGGCTCGGGACGACGCATTCGCATCGGGGGAGATCGCCGTGCACCGACCTGCCGCCCTTCCGGCCCTGGTTCTCGCCGCGCTGCTGGCCATCGCGGCAGCGCCGGCGCTCGCGCAGTCCTGGCGGTCCACGCCGACCGAGACCCTGCGCATCGAGGATCAGCCCGGCTACGAGCCGACCGCCGACGAGGAGCAGCTGTCGCCCGCACTCCAACGCCAGATGGTGTTCTTCCGCACCACCGAGCCGCCGGGCACCATCATCGTGCACACCTCCGAGCGGTTCCTCTACGTGGTCCAGGGCAACAACCGGGCGCTGCGCTACGGCATCGGGGTCGGCCGCGACGGCTTCCAATGGCAGGGCCTCAAGTCCATCGTGCGCAAGGCCGAGTGGCCCGACTGGACGCCGCCGCCCGAGATGATCGAGCGCCAGCCCTATCTGCCGCGCTTCATGGCCGGCGGGCCCGGCAATCCCATGGGGGCGCGGGCGCTCTATATCGGCGGCACCGTCTACCGCATCCACGGAACCAACCAGCCGCAGACCATCGGGCACGCCGTCTCGTCCGGCTGCTTCCGCCTGGTCAATGCCGATGTGATGGACCTCTACGAGCGCATCCCGGTCGGCACCAAGGTCGTCGTCAAGCAGGCGCCGGAGCTGTAGCCATGTCGTTCGTTCGTATCCTTTCGGCCGCCCTGGCGGCCGCCGTCGCGTTCGGCCTCGGCACCGCCATGGCTCAGGCGCCCGGCCAGTCCGCCGCCGCGGCGCCGAAGCGCCTCGCCGACGGCGTCACCCTGAAGGCGATCCGTGATCGCGGCAGCCTGGTCTGCGGAGTGAGCGAGGGCCTCGCCGGCTTCTCGGCCAAGGGCGAGGGCGGTGCCTGGACCGGCTTCGACGTCGACTTCTGCCGGGCGCTGGCCGCCGCCATCTTCGACGATCCCGCCAAGGTCCGCTACGTGCCGCTCAACGCCGACAAGCGGTTCGATGCGCTGCGCGGCGGCGAGATCGACATCCTGTCGCGCAACTCGACCTGGACGCTCGCCCGCGAGGCGAGCCTCGGCATCGTGTTCCCGGCGGTGACCTACTACGACGGCCAGGGCTTCATGGTGCGCAAATCGCAGCCGGCCGAATCGCCGCTCGCCTTCGACAGCCTCAAGGTCTGTGCCCAGAGCGGCACCACCAACGCGAGCAACGCCGCCGACTACTTCAAGGCCAACGACGTCAAAGCCACGATGGTGGTCGCCACCAGCATTCGCGAGGCGGTCGACGCCTACGAGGGCGGCCGCTGCGACGCCATCACCAGCGACGTATCGCAGCTCCACGCCGAGCGCGCCGGCCTGGGCAAGCCCGCCGACCACGTCATCCTGCCCGACGTGATCTCCAAGGAGCCGCTCGGCCCGGCGGTGCGCCAGGGCGACGACGGCTTCGCGCTGCTGGTGAAGTGGGTGCACTTCGCCATGGTCAATGCCGAGGAGCTCGGCGTGACGGCGCAGACGCTCGACCGCGCCCAGAAGTCCGAGAAGCCGGAGATCCGGCGGCTGGTCGGCACCGACGGTGATCTCGGCGCCCGGCTCGGCCTCACCAACGACTGGGTGGTGCGCGTGGTCCGCCATGTCGGCAACTACGGCGAGGTGTTCGAGCGCAATGTCGGGGTGGCGACCAAGCTCGGCATTCCGCGCGGCCTCAACCACCTGTGGACCACCGGCGGCATCCAGTACGCCCCACCGCTCCAGTGAGCGAGAGGACCGGCCGCCGTTCTCCGGGAGAGCGGCGGAATCGGGAGTGGCGGGATCGAGAGCGGCGGAATTGGTGCGGCCGAACGTCGTCCGATACCGCCCGTCTCGCCGTCGCCCTGCTCTCGCCCTGATCGCCGCTCAGGGAAGAGGCGGGAACGGTCGCGGGCGCCGGACGGCGCCGCGCCCGGGACGCGGGAAAATTTCATGCTCGAGAACGACACCGCGCCGTCGCGCCGGACGGCTCTGCGCGCGCTCGCCGCCGTCGGCACCACGCTGGCGCTCGGCGGCTGCGCCGGCCTCGGCGCCGATGCGCCGCGCCACGATGCCTCCGCCCTGACGGCCGAGCCGGCTCTGCTGGTCGCCACCAATCGTCGCCCCGTCGACCTCGGCCGCGCGCCGTGGTTCGGCACCGAGCGGGCCGCCCTCACGGTCGGCCGGGGCCGGCTGGTGCCGCCCGACGGCGGTCGCTTCTCGCTCGCCTCGGTCGGGCTGTCGGACTGGAAGCTCGCCGGCATCGACCGGGTGGGGCAGGTCGACGACCTGTTCTTCGGCATGCCGACCGGCCGCGACGTGCTCGTCTACGTGCACGGCTACAACACCACCTTCGAGACGGCGGCGCTCGACGCCGTGCGGCTCTCCGACGGCATCAGCTTCCGCGGCGCGACCATGCTGTTCTCGTGGCCGTCGCGGGCCAAGCTGCTCGACTACGGTTATGACCGCGAGAGCGCCATGTGGTCGCGCGATGCGCTGGACCAGGTGCTCGACCGCCTGATCGTCAGCCCCTCGGTCGGCCGCATCCACATCGTGGCGCACAGCATCGGCACCATGCTGACGCTCGAAGCGCTCCGCCAGGTCCATGCCCGCCGCGGCGACGACCTCGGGATGCGGATCGGCGCGGTGGTGTTCGCGTCGCCCGATATCGACATGGACGTGTTCGCCTCGTCGGTCGGACGCATCGGCGGCCTCGCCGGCAAGATCACCGTGGTGACCGCCACCAACGACCGCGCGCTCGCGGTGTCGCGGCTGATCGCCGGCGGCGTCACCCGGGTCGGTGCCGCCGAGAAGGCGCAGCTCGAGCGGCTCGGCATCCGCGTCATCGACGCCTCCGAGCGCGGCTTCGGCGTGATCAATCACGACCTCTTCCTCACCAACGAGGAGGTCCGTCGTGTCGTCCGCCGGGCCATCGACGGCAGCCTTCCCGCGACGGCGCCGTCCGGGGTGTCGGCCGGGCCTTATGGAATGGCCGGAGGCCGCGCGGCGCTCTCGTCGCAGCCGTTCTGATTCGCCATCGGCGGCTCCGGCGCGGTGTCGTCACCGCGCCGATGTCCCTGCGCCGATGTCCCTGCGCGCGCGGGCGGGCTTCCGTCAGGCCGCCCGGCCCGAGTAGGGCGACGCGGCGTAGCGCGATGACGGACCATGCGGCCGATGGCGCCGCCCCCGCATCGAGCGCACGAGCGCCACCACGCAGGCCGCGAGCAGAAGGGCCAGCACGACCATGCCGGCCTGCGTCCAGCTTACGGCCATCAGCCGCTCCGGGTCCTTGACCACGGCGAAGATGAAGTGGGTGACGCGGGCGACCAGAAACAGGCCACCAATGGCGCCGGCGAAGACGGCGAGGCCAGCCAGGACGCCGCTCCGATCCTCGTTCATTCCAACCTCCGGATGCATCCGGACCGTCCGACGCGGACAGCCGGATGGCAAAGAAGATTTAAGCATTGCCCGTGACGCGGGCCATCAGGAGTTTCCGGGAGGTCGGTCGCGAGCCGCCGCGCGCGGGCGTCCGATATCGCCTTAAGCGAGAATTTGTACAGGACGCGCCGCAGCTCGTCGCCGCGGCGCGTCCGCTCGCCTCAGAACACCAGCCTGGCGATCAAGAGGCCGGAAGCGACCGCGGTGCCGGTCGCCACCACGCCCGGGATCATGAACGAGTGGTTGAGCACGAAGGAGCCGATCCGGGTGGTGCCGGACAGGTCGAAGTTGATGGCGGCGATCAACGACCCGTAGGTCGGGATGAAGAAGTAGCCGTTGACCGACGGGAACATCGCGATCAGGAACTGCGGCGGGATGCCGAGCGCGATGCCGAGCGGCATCAGCGCCCGCGTGGTCGCCGCCTGGCTGTAGAGCAGCACCGAGGCGAAGAACAGGCCGAACGCGAAGGCCCACGGCGCCGCCTCGGTCATATGGCCGATCGCCGGCACGATCACGTCCTTGTTGGCGGCGATGAAGCTGTCGCCGAGCCAGGCGAGGCCGAAGATCGCCACCACGGCGACGATGCCGGCCCGGCAGGTCGCGGTCTTCGGCACCTCGTCGACCTTGGTGCGGGTCAGTGCCAGCATGACGGCGGCGGTGGCCAGCATGACGATCTCGATGGTGATCGGCATCGGCACCGGCTTGTCGCCGCCGGGCAGCATGCGCAGCGAGGGCACGAAGCCGAACAGCACCACGAGCCCGACGCCGGCCAGGAACACCAGCGCCGAGACGCGCGCCTCGCGGGTGACGGGCGGCCGCTCGCCCGGCGCCTTGGGGGCCGGAATGGTGCCGGCCTTCAGCCGCGCCTGATACTCCGGATCGTCCTTCAGGTCCTTGCCCAGGAAGGTCGAGACCACCGCCGCGACCAGCACGCCGATCAGGGTCGACGGCACGCAGATCATCAGGATCTGCGGCAGGCCCCATTGCGGTGTGCCGCTTGCGGCGAACAGCCCGATCATCGCCGCGGTGGCGGCGGCGACCGGGCTCGCCGTAATGGCCTGCTGGGACGCGATGGTGGCCACCGCGATCGGCCGCTCGGGGCGGATGCCGTTCTGGTGCGCGACCTCGTAGATCACCGGCAGCAGCGGGTAGACGATGTGGCCGGTGCCGGCCAGGAACGTGAACGTCCAGGTGGTGAGCGGCGCCACGATGGTGACGTGCTTGGGATTGGCCCGGATGATGCGCTCGGCGATCCGCACCAGGAAGTCGATGCCGCCGGCCGCATCCATCACCGAGGCGGCCATGATGACCGCGATGATGATCAGCATCACGTCGACGGGCGGTGAGGTCGGCGTCACGCCGAATCCGACCATCAGCACCAGGAGGCCGACGGCGCCCCACAGGCCGAGCCCGACACCGCTCTGGCGCGAGCCGACCCAGATCGCCGCCAGCACGACGGCGAACTGCATCAGGATCGAGATTGTCATGTCACTCTTCCGAAACGGAGTTGGGTGGTCCTGCGGCCGCGGCTCGGATCACCGGATGAACTCCGGATCGATGAGGTTCTCGAACGAGAAGATCTCGTCCCACTTCTCCTGGGTGATCAGCTTCTTCTCCTGCACGACGAGCTGGTGCAGCGACTTGCCCTGCTGATAGCCCTCGCGCGCCAGCTCGGCGCACTGCTTGTAGCCGAGCACCGGCTTGAGCAGCGTGACGATGCCGAGCGAGTTCATCACCATCTCGCGGGTGCGGTCGGCATTGGCCTTGATGCCCATCACGCAATGGGTGCGCAGGCTGTTGACGGCGTTCTCCATGGTGCGGATCGACAGGAACAGCGCGAAGGAGATCACCGGCTCCATCACGTTGAGCTGGAGCTGGCCGGCGGAGGCGGCGAGCGTGACGGTGGTGTCGAGGCCGATCACCAGGAAGCCGGCCTGGTTGACCACCTCGGGGATCACCGGGTTGACCTTGCCGGGCATGATCGACGAGCCCGGCTGGAGCTGCGGCAGGTCGATCTCGTTGAAGCCGCAACGCGGCCCCGAGGCGAGCAGCCGGATGTCGTTGCAGATCTTGGTGAGCTTGCTCGACGTGCGCTTGAGCACGCCGGAGAGCTGGACATAGACGCCGGTGTCAGAGGTCGCCTCGACGAGGTCGGCGGCGAGGATGAAGTCGATTCCGGTGAGTTCGGCGAGATGCCGCGTGGCAAGCGCCGGATAGCCGGGCGCCGCCGTCACCGAGGTGCCGATCGCCGTGGCACCGAGATTGATCTCGTGCAGGAGTTGCATCACCTCGGAGATGCGCTGCACCTCCTCGCCGATGGTGGTGCCCCAGCCGTGAAACTCGGCGCCGAGCGACATCGGCACCGCGTCCTGGAGGTGCGTACGGCCCATCTTCAGCACACGGTCGAACTCCTTCGCCTTGGCGAAGAAGGCGTCCTGAAGGCGGCGCAGCGCATCGGCGTAGCTGCGCAACCGCATGATCAGCGCCAGATGCAGCGCGGTCGGATAGACGTCGTTGGTGGATTGCCCGAAGTTGACGTGATCGTTGGGGTTGACGGTCTGGTAGTCGCCCTTCGGCTGGCCGAGATACTCGAGCGCCAGATTGGCGATCACCTCGTTGGCGTTCATGTTGGTCGACGTGCCGGCGCCGCCCTGGATGAAGTCGGTGATGAACTGGTTGTTCATGTCGCCGGCGATCACCCGGTCGCAGGCCGCGATGATGGCGTCGGCGATACGCCCGTCCAGCACGCCGAGATCGCGGTTGGCCATGGCGGCGGCCTTCTTGACGTGGCCGAACGCCTGGACGAAGTACGGCTCGCGCGACATCGGCACGCCGGTGATGTGGAAGTTCTCCTTGCCGCGCAGCGTCTGGACGCCGTAATACGCCTCCGCCGGGATTTCACGTTCGCCGAGGAAATCCTTTTCGATGCGGGCCAAGATCTGTCTCCTTGTTGATTGAAGTCACGGGCCGGATGAGCGGGTGGGTCGAGCCGACAGGGCTCGCGGATCACGATGATAGAGAAGAGGCTGGCGGAAAGGGGAACGCAGGACAGAAGGGTGGTGTCTGCCGCACTGCCGCGAGATCCAGAACGCAGCCGCGAGATCCGGAACGTCGCTGCGGTCGAGAGCGTCTGCGGTCGAGAACGTCGCCGCGGTCGAGAACGCCTTGCGCAGGCTGCTCACCATCATCCCCTTGGGGGGCACCCTTTTCAATCCGCGCCCGCCGCGAAGCGAGCGCCGACGGGCTGGACATCTACAGCGTGTCTCGGCCGTGCTTGTTGATCTCGCTCAACACGCGGCAACCCGCCGCTGTGGCGATCGACACTCGGCTACCTTGTCGCTGCGCATCTTTGCAAGACGACATGGCGATCGCTCCCGCCCGCGGTATGATGGTCATGCGATGCGGCGTTCCGCCGCCATCGCCGACGGTATCGAAGAACTGCCGTCACGCCCGCGGAGAGCCTGATGCACGAGCCCGGATTTCTCGACCGATTCGATCGGCTGGTGGCGTTCGATGCGGAGACCACCGGCAAGCGGGCTCCCGATGTCGGCTTCATCCGCAAGCAGCCCCTGGGCTGGCGGGCCCCGGGGCTCGTCATCGAGGTGGGCTTCGTCGAGCTGCGGCGCGACGGCGACGGCTGGAGCAAGGGCGAGACATGGCGCACCCTGGTCAATCCCGATGCGCCGATCGATCCGGCCGCCATCAAGATCCACGGCATCCGTCCCGCCGACCTCAAGGGGGCGCCACGGTTCACTGCGATCCTGCCGCAGTTGCGCGAGTTCGTCGGCGAGGCGCCGATCGTCGCCCATGCGTATCGCAACGAGCGCGACTTTCTCGACTACGAGTTTGCCCGCGCCAAGGCGATCGCGTGGGGCGAGAGTGCCTACACGGACGATCGCTTCGTGTGCACCCAGCGGCTCTATGCCCAGCTCTTTCCCGGCGCGTCGACCTCGCTCACCGCGGTGTGCGATCGTCTCGCCCTCGACGCCAGCGTCCGCGACGACCGCCACGGCGCGCTGCTCGACGCCGAGATGACCGCGGACGCGCTGATCCTCCTGGAGCACATGCTCAAGCACGGTACCGCGGCGGCGCCGCGCTCGTGGACCTTCGGCGACTGATACGAGATCCGGCCGATCGATTCGGTGGTCATTCCGGAAGCCGCGAAGCGGCTATCCGGAATCCAGCCGAGAACTCCGAGGTTGCCGCTGGATTCCGGGCTCGCCGCTGCGCGGCGCCCCGGAATGACGGCGAGCTGATCATCGGGAAACAGGATGATACCCCCGCCGGCCCGCCGCCGCCGCGTCGCGGTGGCGGCACGGGTCAGGCGGCGGGCGTGCCGCGGCGGATCGACAAGAGGCCCGGCAGCCGGCGCAGCCCGGCGGCGATCAGCGGCCAGAACAGCAGCACGAGGGCCGCACAGGTCAGCGTCGCGACCAGCCCGTTCGACCAGAAGATCGACAGCGAGCCGCCCGACATGATCATCGACTGGCGGAACGCATCCTCGGCCTTGTCGCCGATCACCATGGCGAGCACCAGCGGGGCGATCGGGTAGTCGAGCTTCTTGAACACGTAGCCGACGAGGCCGAAGGCGAGCGCCAGCCACAGGTCGAAGGTGTGATTGCCGACCGTGTAGGCGCCGACGAAACAGATGACGACGATCACCGGACCGATGAGGGCGAACGGGACCCGCAGAATCGAGGCGAACAGCGGCACCGTGGCGAGCACCAGGATGACGGCGACGACGTTGCCGAGATACATGCTGGCGATCAGGCCCCACACGAAGTCGGGCCGCTCGACGAACAGCATCGGGCCGGGATTGAGGCCCCAGATCATCAGGCCGCCCATCATCACGGCCGCGGTGGCCGAGCCCGGCACGCCGAGCGCGATCATCGGCAGCATGGCGCTGGTGCCGGCGGCGTGGTCGGCGGTCTCCGGCGAGATGATGCCCTCCGGCTCGCCGGTCCCGAACTTGTCGCGGTTGCGCGAGAACCGCTTGGCGAGGCCGTAGCTCATGAACGACGCCGCCGTCGGGCCGCCCGGCGTGATGCCCATCCAGCAGCCGACCGCGGCGCTGCGCAGCAGCGCCACCCAGTAGCGCGGCATCGCCAGCGCGGCCGAGAGCACGTCGCGTGGGCTGATGCGGGCCCGGATGCCGGCGAGCTCCAGGCCCTGCTCGACCGTCAGGATAAGCTCGCCGATGCCGAACAGGCCGATCACCGCGACCAGGAAGCTGATGCCGGCGAGCAGCTCGTCGAAGCCATAGGTGAGGCGCAGGCTGCCCGACACCGAATCCATGCCGACGGCGCCGAACGCGAAGCCGAAGCCGATCGCCACGATGCTCTTGAACGGCGAGGCGCCACCGAGCCCGACGAAGCTGCAAAAGGCGAGCAGATAGACGGCGAAGAACTCCGGCGACGAGAACTTGAGGGCGAAGCGGGCGACCGCGCTCGACAGCAGCGTGATGACGATGACGCCGACGAGGGCGCCGAAGCCGGCCGACAGGAACGCGAAGCTCAACGCCCGGGTCGGCTCGCCCTTGTGGGCGAGCGGGTAGCCGTCGAAGGTGGTGGCCACCGAGGAGGGCTCGCCCGGGATGTTGAACAGGATCGACGTCGTCGAGCCGCCGAACAGCGCGCCCCAGTAGATGCTGGTGAGCAGGATGATGGCCGCCACCGGGTCCATCGCGAAGGTCAGCGGCAGCAGCAGCGAGACGCCGTTGGGGGCGCCGAGGCCCGGCAGCACGCCGACCAGGATGCCGAGCAGCACGCCGACGATCATCAGGCCGATGTGATAGGCCGACAGGGCGACGCCGAAGCCGTAGAACAGCGAGGCGATGTTGTCCATCGCGGCCCCCTCAGTGGATGCCGAGCGCGGCTTCCAGCGGTCCCTTGAGCAGCGGCACCTGGAACGCCTTTTCGAGCACGACGTAGAAGAACAGCGCGGTCGCGATACCGCAGGCGGCGCCGATCCAGGGCCGATAGCCGCCCTGCCACCACGCCGCCGCGGCGACATACAGCACCGCCGCCACATAGAGGCCGAGCAGCGTCGCGAGGATCACGAAGACCACCGACAGCGCCACGAAGATCAGCACCCGCCGCGCGTGCGGTCCGTCGAGAAAGCCGGCGGTCGCGAGCGCACGATGATGCGCGATCGCCTGCACCCCGTTGGCGAGGCTCGCCAGGATGATCAGGAGGCCGACATAGAACGGGAAGGCGCCGGGCTCGGGCCCGGCGCTGTCCCAGCCGATGCCGTATTCAATGGCGCCGGCCACCACGACGGCACCGAACGCCGCCGTGCCGAGCGCGGTCGCCAGTTCGGCGTGGAAACGAGAGGCCATGGCGATCTCCAGGCCGGATAAAGGGCCGCAAGCGTGGACGGGCGGCGCGGCGACGGATTTGACAGCCGGCGGTGTCGGGCGGAGCGGCGCCGCCGCCCCGCCCGAACGATCACTTCACCATCCAGCCCTGCGCCTCGAGCACCTTGCGGTTCTTGGCATCGTCCTCGGCGATGAAGTCGGTGAACGCCTTGCCGGCGAGGAAGCGCGGCGTCTGGAGGTTGCGCTCCGTCCACTCCTTCCATTCCGGCGTCTTGGTCACCTTCTCGAGAATATCGGCGTAGAACGTCACGGCGTCGGCCGGTACGCCCGGCGGAAGCCACACGGTGCGCGGCATCTGGAACTGGTCGATCGGGATGCCGGCCTCGCGGCAGGTCGGGATGTCGGACCACGCCTTGTCGTCGGCCACCTTGGCGGTGCCGGGCAGACGGGTCGGGCTGAACACGCAGAGCGGCCGCACCGTTCCGGCCTTCCAGTGGCCGACGTTCTCGTTCGGATTGTTGACGTTGGAATCGACATGGCCGCCGGCGAGCTGCACCGCGGTGGCGTTGCCGCCTTGGAACGGCACGTAGATGAACTTGGTGCCGGTCGCATCCTCGATCATGCTGGTGAGGATGTGGTCGGTGTCCTTGGACTGGCTGCCGCTCGCCTTGAACACGCCGGGCTTGGCCTTGACGGCCTCGATGTAGCTCTTGACGTCCTTGTAGGGCGAGGCGCCGTTGACCCAGACCAGGAACTCGTCGACCGCGAGGGTCGCAACCGGGGTCAGCTCGGCCGGCTTGTATCCGAGCTTGGCCACGTAGGGCAGCAGGTAGGCGTTGTTGGTGCCGAAGGTCAGCTTGTAGGGGTCCTTCGCCTGCGTCTTGGCGTAGACGAAGCCCTCGGCGCCGCTGCCGCCGCCCTTGTTCACCACCACGATGGGCTGCTCGACCATCTTGTACTTGGTGATGATCGCCTGGACGACGCGGGCGAAGTTGTCAGTGCCGCCGCCGGGCGCGGAGGTCACGACGAACTCGATCGGCCGGTTCGGTTGCCAGGCCGCGGCGGCCCCGCCGGCCGGCAGGCTCGCCAGCAGGGCGGCGGTGATCAGCAGGCACTTGCGCATCGTGGTCCTCCGTTCGACACGGCCGCCGGCCGGACGCGCCGACCGTGCCGGCGGCGGAGAGGGGTCAGGAAGCTGCGGGCTCCGTCGCGGCCGCGGGAGCGGCGTTGCTCGTCGCCATCCGGGCAGCGAGCAGGGTCGCATGGCGCATGGCGCCGATGTCGGCGATGCCGCGCCCGACAATGTCGTAGGCGGTGCCGTGCGCCGGCGTGCAGATCGGGAAGGGGAAGCCGCCGAACAGCGTCACGCCGCGGTCGAAGCCCATCAGCTTCATGGCGATCTGGCCCTGGTCGTGATACATGGTCAGCACCGCGTCGAACTCGCCGCGTCGGGCGCGCACGAACACCGTGTCGGCCGGATAGGGGCCGCTCGCCGCGTATCCCTTGGATGCCGCCTCGCGCACCGCCGGCTCGATGACGTCGATCTCCTCGGTCCCGAAATTGCCGCCGTCGCCGGCGTGCGGATTGAGGCCGGCGACCGCGATGCGCGGCCGCGCGAAGCCGGCCGCCCGCATGCAGGCATCGGTGAGGGCGAGGTTGCGGACGATCGCCTCGCCGGTGATCGCCGCCGACACGGCGGCGAGCGGCAGGTGCGAGGTGACGCGGGCGTTCCACACCTCCTCGAGCACGTTGAACTCGCGGGCCGGGCCGTCGAAGGCGAGCACGTCGGCGATGAAGCGGATCTCGTCGTCGTATCCCGCATAGGCGAGGCGCATCGCCTTCTTGTTGAACGGCGTGAACACCACGGCGTCGGCGCGGCCGGCGGCCGCGTGGCGCAGCGCGCGGCGGAAGTTGTCGGTGGCGAAGCGGCCACCCGCGAGCGTCGCCTCGCCCGGCATCACGTCGGCGGGATCGAGGTTCTTCAGATCGACCAGCACGGGCCGCGTCGGTGCCGCCGGGACTGCCTCGGCATCGTCGACCACGTCGATGTCGAGCCGGGTGCCGGCCACCGTGGCGCCACCGTCCAGGATGCGCCGGTCGCCGAAGATCACCAGGCCGGCCGCCGCGGTGATGTCGGGCTCGGCCAAGGCTTTCGCCAGCAGCTCGGGGCTGATGCCGGCCGGATCGCCCATCGCCAGCGCGATGGTGGGGCGGGACGGGCGGGGCGAGGGGGCGGACGCGGCATTCATCGGACGGGTCCTTCGGCGGGTTCCCGGAAACGGGCTGCCTGTCCCCTGTAGCATGTCAGCCTACTTGCAGCAAGAATGCTGTATGCAGAATACGGTTGTACAATACGCGGAGCTTTGGTATTGATCCGAGCCGCGAGGCGTGGTCGGGCAGGAGTTCTCGGCGGCGTCGATTTCGGGTAGCGGGAATGCCCGCCGGGATGGTGGACGGCGGACGGAGCAGGGGGCCGGCAGGCGTGAGCGGGCGAACGGACGAGCAGGCGACCGACGGGACGGGTCCGGCACGGGCGCCCGACGAGCGCGGCCCCATCGTCCGGCAGACGCTGCACGACGCCGTCGTGTCGCGCGTCCGCGATCTCATCGTCGACGGCACGCTGGCTTCCGGCACGCGCATTCACGAGAGCAACCTCGGTCGCGAGCTTGGCGTGTCGCGGACGCCGCTGCGCGAGGCGCTGAAGTATCTCGCCAGCGAAGGGCTGATCGAGCTGTCGCCCGGGCGCGGCGCGGTGGTGCGCCAGTTCTCCGCCAAGGACATCCGCGACAGCCTGATCGTGCTGGGCGAGCTGGAAGGGCTGGCGGGCCGGCTCGCCTGCGCGCATGCGAGCGAGTCCCAGATCGCCGAGGTGGCGGCCATGCATGCCCGCATGGTGGCCATGTACGAGGCGCGCGACCGGCTGCCCTATTTCAAGCTGAACCAGGAGATCCACACGGCGATCGTCCGCATCTCCGGCAACGAGGCGCTGGTCGATGTGCATGGGATCATCCAGGCGCGACTGCGCCGCGTTCGCTATCTCGGTCATCAGGGGCCGGAGAACTGGGCCCAGGCGGTGACCGAGCACGAGCAGTTCGTCACTCTGCTGCGCGCCCGCGACGCCGATGGTCTCGCCCGCGCGCTGGCTCATCACATGGACGCAACCTGGGAGCGGGTGAAGAACGAGGTCTAGGCCGCGTCGAGCGACGCGGTGATGCAGGTTCGAGCGCGTCGCCGTCGGCGGCCAGCGGTGGCCGGCGGCGGATGCGGAAAGGGCGGCCGTCCCGCATGCGCGTCGACCGTCCCGTCACACGGAGACGAGCGATGAGCGAGGAAGCGGTCCTGCGCGAGGCGATCTGCCGGTTCGGACGATCGTTGTTCGAGCGCGGTCTGACGTCCGGGTCGTCCGGCAACATCTCGGCGCGCCTGAGCGACGGTCGCTGGCTCGCCACTCCGACCAACAGCTCGCTCGGCTGGCTCGATCCCGCCCGCCTGAGCCTGCTCGACGCCGATGGCCGGCTCCTCTCCGGCGACAAGGCCACCAAGGAGCTGCCGCTGCATGCGGCCCTGTACGAGACCCGAACCGAGGCGGGTGCCATCGTGCACTTGCATTCGATCCACTCGGTCGCCGTATCGATGCTGCGTGGCCTCGATCCGGCCGACGTGTTGCCGCCGCTCACCGCCTATTATCTGATGCGAGTCGGCCGCACCGCGCTCGTGCCCTACTATCGGCCGGGCGACCCGGCCGTGGCCGGCGCCATCCGTGGCTTGGCCGGACGCTACAGCGCCGTGCTGCTGTCGAACCACGGCCCGGTGGTCAGCGGCCGCGACCTCGAGGCCGCCGTCTACGCCACCGAGGAGCTGGAGGACACCGCCAAGCTCCACCTGCTCACCCGCACGCTCGACCCCCGCCATCTCGATGCCGCGCAGGTGCGCGACCTCGTCGACCACTTCGGCCTCGACCCGGCGATCGCCGGGGTCGCCGACGGGGACGCCGGCGACGACGTCCCGCCTGCTCCCGCGCACCATCACTGACGTCCGCCGCAATCCCATCTCCCACGAGAGGGCCGTCGATGCCCCGCTTCTCCGCCAATCTGGGCTTCCTGTTCGCCGATCGTTCACATGGGGAGCGGATCGCCGCCGCGGCCGCTGCCGGCTTTCCGGCGGTCGAGATGCACTGGCCCTACGAGGTGCCGGCCGCCACCCTGCGGACGGCGCTCGACCGCGCAGGCGTCCGGATGCTCGGCATCAACACGCCGGTCGGGGACCGCGCCCGCGGCGACAACGGCCTCGCCGCCGTGCCGGGCCGCGAGGCGGAGTTCGCCGCCGCCTTCGATCTCGCACTGTCTTACGCGGTGGCGCTCGGCGGCACCGCCGTGCATTGCATGGCCGGCGTGGTAGCGCCCGATGGGCGCGAAGCGGCCGAGCGGACCTATGTGGCGAACCTCACGGCCGCCGCCGACAAGGCCGCCGCCGCCGGCAAGACGATTCTGATCGAGCCGCTCAATCCGCGCGACGCCCCCGGTTACTTTCTCGCCGATGTCGAGCAGGCCGCCGCGATCGTGCAGGCGACCGGCCGCGCCAATGTGAAGATCATGTTCGACTGCTATCACGTCCAGATCGTCGGCGGCGACGTGATCCGCCGCTTCGAGCGCGTCCGCCCACTGGTCGGTCACGTCCAGATCGCCGCGGTACCGAGCCGGGCCGAGCCCGACGAAGGCGAGCTCGCCTATCCGGCGATCCTCGCCGCCTTCGAGGCTGCCGGCTGGGACGGCTTCGTCGGTGCCGAGTACAAGCCGCGCGGCCGCACCGAGGACGGCCTCGGCTGGATGGCTGCTTATCCGGCGGCGGAAGCCGCCGCGGTCGCGATGGGAGACGCCCGATGACGTCCGCTCTCCGCCTCGGCTGCATCGCCGACGATCTCACCGGCGCCACCGATCTCGCGCTGATGCTGGCCCGCGAGGGCATGCGGGTGGTGCAGACGACGGGCTGCCCCGCGCCCGATCTCGATCTCGGCGACGCCGACGCCGTCGTGGTGGCGCTCAAGTCGCGCACCATCCCGGCCGCCGAGGCGGTGGCCCAGTCGCTCGCCGCTGCCGCGGCCCTGAAGGAACGCGGCGCCGCGCATCTGTTCTTCAAGTACTGCTCGACCTTCGACTCCACCGACGCCGGCAATATCGGCCCCGTCGCCGAGGCGCTGC
Source organism: Rhodoplanes sp. P11 (assembly GCF_964266735.1). NCBI lineage: Bacteria > Pseudomonadati > Pseudomonadota > Alphaproteobacteria > Hyphomicrobiales > Nitrobacteraceae > Rhodoplanes > Rhodoplanes sp. P11. The sequence goes on along the minus strand of NZ_CAXWGY010000001.1, from coordinate 482,294 downwards.
TCGACGTCACCGGCAGCGATCTGACGATCGCGTGTCCGGCCTTCCCGGCCAACCGCCGCACCGTCTATCGCGGCCATCTGTTCGTCGGAGACCTGCTGCTCAGCGACAGCAGCATGAAGGACCATCCGCTCACCCCGATGCGCGACGCCAACCTAGTGCGGGTGCTGCAACGGCAGACCCGGCTGCGGGTGGGGCTGGTTCCGTACGAGATCGTCGCGGCGGGCGCCGAGGCGATCCGGGCCGCGTTCGCGCGGGCGCGCGCCGCCGGCGAGCGGATCGTCGTCGTCGACGCGGTCAGCGATGCGCAGCTACGCACCATCGGGGCGGCGGTGCACGATCTCGCCGTCGTCACCGGCGGCTCCGGCGTCGCCATGGGGTTGCCGGCCGCGTGGGGCTTCGCGCCCTCTGCGGATGCGGCGGAGCGCATGCCGGCGCCCGCCGGGCGGCAGGCGGTGCTGGCCGGCTCCTGCTCGGCCGCGACCCGCGGCCAGGTGGCGGCGGCGCTCGCGGCGGGCCTGCCGGCCTTCCGGGTCGATCCGCTCGATCTCGCGGCGGGACGTCTGGCCGCCTCCGCGGTGGTGGACTGGGCGGTGCGGCAGCCGGCCGACCGGGCCGTGATGATCTATTCCAGCGCCGACCCCGACGATGTCGCCCGGGCGCAGGCGGCGCTCGGCCGCGAGCGGGCCGGCTCGATTGTCGAGGAGCTGCTCGGCGTCGTCGCCCGCGATCTCGCGGCGCGCGGCTTCACCCGTCTGGTGGTGGCCGGCGGCGAGACCTCCGGTGCCGTCGTCGCGGCGCTCGGCGTGCGGGCGCTGCGCATCGGCCCGGAGATCGCCCCCGGCGTGCCGTGGACCCGTACGCTCGACGGCACCGATCTCGCCCTTGCGCTGAAGTCCGGCAACTTCGGCGCCGAGGATTTCTTCACTGCGGCGTTCGAGCGACTGCAACCCGCCGCAGTGCCGGCACGGTCCGGCCACTGAACCGCACCGACAGCGTGAGAGCCGACGCATGAATCTCCACACCTTCTATGCGGGCGCGGCGCGCCCGGTCGAATGCTGCGTGGTCGGCACCGGCGGCTTCGGCCGCACCTTCCTGGCGCAGGCCCAGCGGATGCGCCTGCTCGGCGCTCGCGTCGCGGTCGACGTCGATGCCGCGACGGCCGCGGCCGCCTTCGCGGCGGCGGGGGTCGAGCGTCGCTGCATCCGGCCGTGCGCCACCGCGGCCGAGGCGGCCGCCGCCTGGTCGGCCGGGGATTACGTGGCGGCCGGCGACTTCGCGCTGGTGGCCGAGCTGCCCTTCGACGTCGCCGTGGAGGCGACCGGCCGGCCCGAGCCGGGCGCTCGCCACGCCGCGCTGGCGATCGCCGCCGGCAAGCATGTCGCGCTGGTCTCCAAGGAGGTCGACAGCGTCGTCGGCCCCGGGCTCGTGCGCGAGGCGGCCGCGCAGGGCCGTGTGGTCACCTGCGTCGACGGCGACCAGCCGAGCCTGCTGATCGGCCTCGTGTCGTGGGCCGAGGTGCTCGGCTTCGACATCGTCGCCGCCGGCAAGGCGAGCGAGTACGACTTCGTCTTCGATCTCGGGACCGGGCGCGTGGACAGCAACGGCCATGCACGCCAGGTGCCGGCGCTCGCCGATCACTGGAGCGTCGCCGGCCGCTCCGCGGCCGATCTGGTCGCGGTGCGGGCCGCCGCACTGGCGGATTTTCCGCTGCGGGCGGTGCCGGACCTGTGCGAGCTCGGCATCGTGGCCAATGCGACCGGCCTGTCGCCGGACCGGCCGGATCTCCATGCGCCGGTCGCTCGGGTGCTCGAAGTGCCGGATCTGCTCGCCGGCCGCGAGGACGGCGGCCTCCTTGCCGGCAGCCGCCGCATCGATGTGTTCCACTGCCTGCGGCGGCCCGACGAGGCGAGCTTCGCGGGTGGCGTCTTCGTCGTCGTGCGCTGCGCCGACCGCGCGAGCTGGTCGCTGCTCCAGGAGAAGGGCCATGTGGTGAGCCGCAGCGGCGCCACCGCGATGGTGTGGCTGCCGCGCCATTTGCTCGGCCTCGAGGCGGCCACCAGCGTGCTCGACGCGGCGCTGCACGGCGTCTCCGGCTACGGCGCCGACCATTGGCCGCGCCTCGATCTCGTCGCGGTCGCCACCACGGATCTCGCCGCCGGCACCCGCCTCGCGATGGGAGGACATCACCACACCGTCGCGGGCGTGACGGCGGAGCTGCGCCCGGCGGCGCCGCTCGGCTGCGGCGCTCCGGCGCCGTTCTACCTGGCGGCCGATCGGCAGCTCACACGGGCGGTGCGGCGCGACGCGCCGATCCTGGTCGACGACCTCGACCTCGTCGACGAGACGCCGCTGACGACGCTGCGGCGCCGGCAGGATGCGGCGTTCTTCCCGGTGGCAGATCGTTAGAGCATTGTCCGGCGAAGTGGGCGCCGGCTCGCCGTTCGACGGGATTCGAACTCCGCCCGGTCCGGTGGAGTTGCGTTCGGCCGTGCGCTCGTCCTACCGTCGTGGGGCGACCACATGACGTCGTCGCGAAGCATCCCCGGACTTGCCCCCATGTCGTCTCCCCCGATCGGCCGGCGCGGCCAACTGGCCCTGCTCGGCCTCTCCACGGCCATTCTGCTGCTGACCGCGGTTCACGTCGCCTGGCCGGTGCTCGCCCCCGTCGTCTTCGCCCTGTTCATCATCGCGCTGGTGTGGCCGCTCCAGTCGGCCTTGCAGCGGCGAATTCCGCGGCTCCTCGGCGTCGTCGTCACGGTGCTCGTCGTCGCCGTGGTGCTGGCGGCCGTCGTCACCGCGATGACGTGGGGGTTCAGCCGCGCGGCGCGCTGGCTGATCGCCGATGCGGCGCGCTTCCAGGCGATGTATCAGCAGGCCGCCGAGTGGCTGGAAGGGCACGGCTTCGCGGTCACCGGGGTGTTTGGAGATCTGCTCACCCCGGGGCGGATGCTCGGCACCGTGCAGGCGGTCGCGGCCCGCCTCCAGACGATATCGAGCTTCGCGATCGTCACCCTGGTGTTCACCATCCTGGGCCTCCTCGAGGTCGATCTGGTCGCCGCGAAGCTGCGGGCCCTGCCGAACCAGACGATCGCCGGCGCTCTGGAGCGCGCCGCGCGCGAGACGGCCGCGAAGCTCCAGACCTACATGCTGGTGCGCACTGTCATGAGCCTGATCACGGGAGCGCTCGTCGCCGGGCTGGCCGCCGCGGCCGGCCTGCCGCTCGCCGTCGAATGGGGCGTCATCGCCTTCGCGCTGAACTACATCCCGTTCATCGGACCGTTCGTCGCGACGGTGTTCCCGACCCTGTTCGCGGTCGCCCATTTCGGATCGTGGGAGACGCCACTCGCCCTGTTCGCCGGGTTCAACGCCATCCAGTTCGTGGTCGGCAGCTATCTCGAGCCGCGGATCGCCGGCAACGCCCTTTCCGTATCGCCGTTCGTGGTGTTGCTCGCCGTGTTTCTGTGGAGCTTCCTCTGGGGACTGCCCGGTGCCTTCATCGGCGTGCCGATCGTGATCGCGGCCTTGACGGTCTGCGCGCAATTCGACGGCAGTCGCTGGGTCGCGACGCTGCTGGCTGGATCGAGCCCGGCGAAGACGTGACCGCGGGGGCATGAGCGCGGCGGAGATATGAAGGGCGGCGCTGGGCCGAGGTCGGCCGGGACGGCGCGACGTATTCGCCGCGAACGCGCCCTTCGGTCCTGATAGCGAGACGTCCAGAGTCGGCCAACCCACACACGCTTCCGGCCGCGATGGAACTCTCCTCGACCTCCGGCGCTATCATCTGATGGCCTCACACGGCTCAGAGCCGCTCGGGCGGCCTCGCGCCTGCCAGACAGATCGCGAATGCTGGACAGCCGCGCTCGTGACCATCACGAAAGGATGTCGTTATGATAGAACCGATGGTCACGCGCGACTTTCGCGCGTCCGGCGGGCCCGTGCCATCTCGGCTCGAGCGCGCATGCGCGAACGGCGTGTTGGCGGCTCTGTCGGCCGATGCTCGGGCGCGCCTCGCGCCGTGGCTGCGTGACCGACCGTACCGCGAGGGCCATGTGCTGTGGGAGCGCGGCGAGCGGCCGGAGCGCATCTACTTTCCGATCTCCGGCATGATTTCCCTCGTCGTGCCGGTCAAGCCCGGGGTGGCTCTCGAGGTCGGCAATGTCGGCCGGGAGGGTGCCGTCGGCTTTCAAGACGGCTCCGCCGAGCTGCCGGCGTTCGCGCAGGCGGTGATGAGGGTCGGCGGCATCGTGGCTCATGTCCCGGTGCGCGAGTTTGCCGCCGCCGGCAGGATCGACGAGGAGCTTCGCCGGGTCGAGGCGATGTGTCGTGGTTGGCTGCTCGCTCAGGCGCAGCAAAGTGCGGTCTGCAACGCGGTCCACAGCGCCGATGCTCGGTTCAGCCGCTGGCTGTCGCGGGTGGCCGATGCGACGAGAAGCGACGTTGTCCCGGTGACCCAGGAGGTCGCGGCCGAGATGCTGGGGCTCCGGCGCACCACGGTGACGCTCATCGCCCAGAGTCTCCAGACGGCCGGCATCATCCGATATCGGCGAGGCGTGATCACGATCGTCGATCGCGAAGCCCTGCGCGGCACCGCCTGCACCTGCGGCCACCAGCTTGGACGGGCGCGCTGGCCCTCCGAGCTTCTCAAGGAGGCCGCCGCGCCGGCGAGCGATTCCAGCGCCCGCACGAACGGTGCGTCCACCCAGGGTGCATCGACGCAAGGCGTGTCCACCCATGATGTGTCCATCAATGGTGCGGCGAGCAATGGAGCGGCGACCGCAGCGCCGCCCCCGGCGATCCACACTGATCCGCCCGCGAGCAGGCCTAAGAGGGAGCGGTCGCCGTTCGGCGGCGGCTCACGATCCGAGGCCGTTCAAGCCTCACGTCGCAGCGCGGCGCCGAGCTCGAGAACCATCAGCACCGTGAGCGCGACCGTGACGGCAGCCAATGGCAAACAGATCAGCTGCGCCAGCGGAGAGCCGGCCTCGACGAGCATCGAGGCGGTCACGGCCGTGAGCAGCACGACGAGCGTGAGGCCGACCAGCCCGTTCATGCGATCACTCGCGGTGCTGCGCGATGTCGTGCGGCCGGCGGCGTCCCCGATCGCGGCCGCGTAGCGGCGAAGCAGTCCGTTCATGTCCGACTCCCGTCGATCGATGTCGCGACGATGCCGTCGCGCTTGCATCAATCTATTGAATCGCGCCGTCCTCTCCGGTTCCTCGTCGCGACGTCGTCATCGTCGTCGGCGCGACACCTGTCAGACGATCGGAACGACGGCGAATGACAGGCGGCTCGACGCCGATGTCGGTCGCCCGACACTGGAACGCCGACCGTGATCGCGCTTTCCTTCTCGTGTCGCGTGCGTCTGATCCTCTGCCGACCGGCGCGACGACTCCGGCGTGGATGCCTCCTCCTGAATGCCGGAGCGACAGCCTCTCCCCCGTGCTTGCCGGCCTCTCGCCGGATGCCGGCGGTCCGGGCGGAGAGGCCCCGCGTCGGCCGGCGAACTGACGGAATGGTGATTGCGGACAGCGGCGTGCGCCGCGCCGTCGAGGCCGTCAGGCGAGCGCCCGTTGCACGGCCTCGCGATTGACCAGCACGATATGCTGCTCGTGCGGCGGCCGCGTGTCGGGTGGCACGTCGAGCCCGAGCCGCTTGAGCGCGTAGAACAGCAGCGCGCGCCGCACCGGAATCGTCGCGGTCTTTCCCTTGATGCCGTAGTCGATCGCGATCGCCTTGGCTTGGGCCGGCGTCAGGCCTGGGTGCGGCGCGATCACCAGCTTGACGATCGTGTGCCAGTCGATGTCGTCGTCGGGCCGCATGTCGGCGGCGCCGGCGGGCTCCGGATCTGAGAGGCGACCGAGGACGAAGTCGCGGAACGTGCCGGTCTCGCGGTCGTGGGCGCGAACGTGCCAGCGGAAGCCGTCGTGGGCGAGCGCGTGCGGCGCGACGATGCGCCGGGTCGCCATCGGCCGGCTCATCGACTGATACTTCACCGAGAGGGCGAGGTGATCACGGATGGCGTGCCACACGGCACGCAGCACGCGAGGGTCGACGGGGCGTGCCGGCAACGGTGCCCCGGCGAAGGGCGGCAGGATGCCCAGCATCGTATCCTCGACCACGATGCTGCCGAGCTCGACCAGGCGCAGCTCGCCGAGCAGTCGCGTCGCATCGGGGGCGGCGAGCACCGGCGCGAAGCCGGCGTCCGCGACGTAGCGCTTGGCCGACTTGTCGTAGCTGACCCCGGGCGGATTTCTCGCGAGATAACGTGCGATATCGCCGGATGCCTGGCTCATCGAGATGCCGAAGCGCCGCACCAGATCGGTGCGGTTGACCTCACCCAGCCAGAACAGCCGCTCGTCCACGAAGGCCAGCCGCTGCTCGACGCTCCAGCGCAGCGATGGCCCGCCCGCGGCGAGGTCGGGGGCAGGCGCCGGCGCGGCCGCGCGGCCGCCGCGGGGCGCCGCCGCCGCCGAGCTTGACGACTTGGTCCGTCTAGTATTTGATACCATCTTGTTTATGAGACCATCGAGAATGTGAGATTGTAGCGCGATTCGCGAGATTTCGGCGCGTGCCGCGGGTCCGCTCCGATGCGGGCGGGCGTCGGGACGTCGGTGTCTCGCCTCGTCGGCTCGGCCCGGGCGATCTTGTCTGTGGATGGTGTAGTCGCTTCGGGTGATGGCCCGGTGGGTGTGCTAATCATTGCTCGCGCCGCGGTCTTTGTCGCGGCCGGCCTCGGTGATTGATTGCAGGGATGGGACCGCGATGACGGACGGTCTGTTCTTCGACTCCGGGTTCGAGGCGCTGACGGGGCATTCGCCCATGCCGTGGCAGCGCCGGTTGTTCGCCGAACTCCACGCGGGCCGCATTCCCGACGCGCTCGATCTGCCCACCGGCCTCGGCAAGACCTCGGTGATGGCGATCTGGCTGCTGGCGCTCGCCGCCCAGGCCGCGGCCGGGCGACCGAGCCTGCCGCGCCGGCTGGTCTATGTGGTCGACCGCCGGACCGTGGTGGACCAGGCGACCGACACGGCCGAGCGGATGCGCAAGGCCGTGCTGTCGGCAGCGCCGGACACGCCCGCCCGCCCGGTGCGCGATGCGCTGCGATCGCTGTGCGTGGCGCCCGAGGAAACGCCGCTCGCCATCAGCACGCTGCGGGGCGAGCACGCCGACAACCGCGAATGGCAGGCCGATCCGGCGCGCCCCGGCATCGTCGTCGGCACCGTCGACATGATCGGCAGCCGCCTGCTGTTCTCGGGCTACGGCGTCTCCCGCGGCATGCGGCCGTTCCATGCCGGGCTCATCGGCCACGACACGCTGCTGGTGCTGGACGAGGCGCATCTGTGCCCGGCGTTCGAGGCCCTGCTGCGTGCGATCGTCGGCGACCCGGCCTTCAAGCCTGCTGTCGAACTGCCGGCGCCGACTTCGCGACTGGTGTCACTCTCGGCGACCGGACGCAGCCGCGGCGATGTCTTCCGGCTGGCGCCAGAGGACGAATCCCATGGTGTCGTGAAGATGCGGCGGGAGGCGCGAAAACTCCTGAATCTCGACAATCTTCAGGCTGGAAGGAAGCTCGAAGAGGTGCTGGCCACGAAGGCCATCGCCCGCCTCCAGGAGGGGCCTGCCCGCGTCGTCGTGTTCTGCAACAGCCGGACGATCGCGCAGGCGGTGGCGACCAATCTCCGAAAGTACGAGGCGAAAGAGAAGAACGGCCTCGCGATTCTGCTCATGACGGGCGCCCGCCGTGGTCACGAGCGCGCCGAACTCGCCGAAGCCTTGCGTCGGTCTGGATACGTCGCCGACGATTGGAGCCCCGCCGTGACGCCGACGATCTTGGTGGCGACCTCGGCTGGCGAGGTCGGCGTCGACCTCGATGCGGACCACATGGTCTGTGATCTCGTCGCCTGCGAGCGCATGATCCAGCGGCTCGGCCGCGTCAACCGCCGTGGCGGCGACAGCCGATGCGCATTCATCGATGTTGTCGTGCCGCCGCCGACGAAGGGCAGCAAGACGGAGAGCGATGCCGACGCGAGCGCTCGTGTTCTTCGCTGGCGCGCAGCGTTGGAGGCGTTGCCGCATGTCGATGGCGCGGGCCACGAGGCGAGCCCGGCGGCCTTCGTGGCGCTGAAGGCCGCACAGCCCGCCCTGATCGAGTCGGCGACGACGCCAGAGCCGCTGCACCCGGCGCTTACGCGCGCGCTGGTCGACGACTGGTCGATGACCTCGCTCGATGATCATTCCGGGCGGCCGGAGATCCAGCCCTGGCTTCGCGGCTGGATCGAGGACGAGGAGCCGCAGACCCGAGTGATCTGGCGTGAACGACTGCCGTGGCGTGGCGGTAGGGACTTCGATGCCGAAACGGCTGCTGCGTTCTTCGACGCGGCGCCACCGCATCTCCACGAAACTCTGGAGGCCGAGACTGCGGTCGTCCTGGACGTGCTCGAGAGCCGTGTGAACAAGGCCATGGAGCGCCGAGGTCCCGACACGCCGCTGGTCGCCGAGAGCACGCCGGCGCTGATCGTGCTGGATCGGCGCGGAAAGCCGGTCTCGGGCTGGACGCTCGGTGATCTGGCAAAGTGCCTGTTCACCAAGCGGAGCCGGCAAGACCTGGGTGCCGACCTACGGTTCGGCACCGCGGTCGTCTGGGCGGGTCTCGGTGGGCTCGACCAGAGCGGTCTTCTGACCGCCGACGACATCGAAACGATCGTGCCATGCCTGGACAACGATTGGATCGGTGATGCGCGTGCCGAAGCGATTATGGAGAACATCGGCTATCGTGTGCTCACCTTCGCCGACGAGCTGCCGCAGGGCTGGCGAGAGACGTTCCGGCTCGTTCTGGTCGACGACGACGAGGACCGGCCCGACGGGATCGTCGTCGCCGAGAGGATCGCCGAGCCCGGGCGCAGCAACGAGATCAGCGCATGCCAGCAGACGCTGACGGACCATCGGGCCGCCATCGTGGCGGAGGTGCAGCGTATCGGCGCGCTCCTGGGCCTGTCGCCGTCGTCGATCGACGTGCTGGTGCACGCGGCGCTCCGGCACGACGACGGCAAGGCGTGCGTGCGCTGGCAGCGTTATGCCGGCCAACGGAGCTTCCGTCCCGGCCGCGACGAGCCACTGGCAAAGTTCACGGGGCGCGGTGATTGGCGCCTGCTCCAGATCGAGGACCACGTCTATCGTCACGAGTTCGGATCGCTGCTCGCAGCCGAGCGCGACCCGGTGCTCGGAACTCTTTCGCAGGAGGCGCGTGACCTCGTGCTGCATCTGATCGCGTCTCATCATGGCAATGCGCGGCCCGTGATCGCGGCGGTCGTCGACGAGGCGCCGCCGTCGGTGTCCGCCGATCATGCTCGAGACGTGGCGCTTCGTTTCGCCCGAATGCAGCGCCGGTGGGGACCCTGGGGGCTCGCCTGGTGGGAGGCGCTGCTGCGCGGCGCCGATCACCGCGCCTCGCGCCGGCTCGATGTGACGAAGGGGCGGCCGCTCGATCCCGTGAAGCGAACCGTCGTGGAGCGAGCCTGATGGGCACCAGCATCATTCCGGTCGATCTCCTCAATCCGGGCCAGGTCTTCGCGTGCCTGGGTTTCCTCGAGGCCGCCGACCTCCTGTGCGGTCCAGCGGAAGGGGGATTCGTGTGGGACGAGGAAACCGACACGCTGGCGCGGTTTGCGCTCACTGCTGCCGGGTCCAAGGCCCCGGTGGCTGCCATCGTCTCGTTCCTGCGGCAAGCGACCGTGTCGGCCTGTGTTCCGGCTGGTTCACCATTGCGTGCAAAGGAGCCGGGCGTCGACACCATCGAGCTGGAGGCGGGCGTCTTCCCTTGTCGCGAGCCGGATACGCCGAGTGCATTGCCCGCCATGCTTGCGTGTGGCGGGAGTCCCGAGCGTCTCGTCGTCGATCACTGGGCTGATGGCAGTTCGCGTGACACCCTGAAGTTCTGGGCCGGCATGGCCGGCTACTCGGGTGCGGCGCTCGTTCGCGATATGCTCGAGCAGATCGCTGCCTGGCCTGAGGATGTCACCGCGGCGGCGATCAGTGATCCGTTCAACGCATCGGCGTTGCAATCGAGTTCGCTGCGCTTCGATCTACGGAAAGACTATGTTGCGATCGGGCTGGGCTTCACGGTGAACGCCCACCCTTCGATGGCCATCGTCGGCTACCCGCTGGTCGAGGTTCTCGCCGCTGTCGGTCTGTCCCATGCGCGACCGCTCCGCATCGACAAGCTGCATTATCGCTACGGCGTGATCGGTGAGGTCGTGCCGCCGCCGTTCGCGCGCGCCGCACTGGGCGGGGCGACAGCGCCGTTCCGCACGCGACGGTTCTCGATGAGACTTCTGTGGCCCGGCCAAGAGGGCCAGGCTCGCGCAATCTCGTTTGCCGAAGAGGAGATGTCCCGATGACCGAGCCGGTCTCGCCGACGCACGAGCTGATCGACACCTGGGCGGATGATCCGCGCGGGCCGGTGGCGCTGCACCTACGCCAGAAGCTGCGGTCCGTCGAGGACACCGGGGAAGGGCCGCCCCCCGTGATCTTCCCGCCGACCTATGCGGATGTCGGTTACAACATCGATCCGCTCTCGGACGGCACCAAGGTTGCCACCATCGACTCGGTCGGGGCTCAAGCCAACCGGATGGAGCCGCTGTTCAAGACGCCGCCGCTGTCGGCTCTGGTGCCGCAGATCGACGTTGTTCTCGGCAACGGCAAGAGCGTGTCGGTGCTCGATGCCGGCCACCGGCTCGGTGATGCGTTGGTGCGTTCCACGGCACTGCGCAGCGAGGCTCAGGCGGCGTTCGCGTCGCTTCAGAGAGGCAATGCCGAGCCCATCGCCAGGCTGGCACCCACCTCGCTGGTCTTCGGGGCGTGGGACTCCCGCGGCGAGGGCGCCAAGCTGCCACGAATCATCCAGTCCGTGATTCGAGCCTGGGACGTCGACGTGTTGAAGCGATCGGCTCAGTACAATCCGCCACTCGACTACTCCGCGCTCGATGTCTTCGACGCGGAGGACAAGGCCAAGGCCGAGGGAAACACCAAGAGCCCGTTGGCGCAGCGCGGGTTCGTCCATGTGCCGGCGAGCGACCAGCCGGGCGGCATCGTGGCCCGCGGTGGCGTCTGGCGTGATGTCACCATCAATCTGATCGCCTTGCGACGGCTCGAAGGTGATCGAATCGACGCCCTGCGCCGCTATATCCTCGGCTTGTGCCTCGTCGCCGCCGCCGAGCCGCTGGACGGGTTCCTGCGCGTCGGCTGTCTGCTGACACCGGACCCGGCCAGCCACGGCGCATGGGTCGTGGTCGATCGCCAGGGTGTCCGGTCTCCGGTCGCACTGACGTCACGTGAAGCTCTGGATTATGCGGCCGCACGAGCGAAAACATTCGGCGTGGCCGAGGCCCGGACAGTGAGCTTCGACAAGGAGGCCGCGAAGGCGGATCTCGCGGACGGCACGGCGGACGGCAAGAAGGCCTCAAAGAAGACGAAGGCCGTCGCGGGATAATGACGATGAGTCGCTTTCTCCTGTTCGAGATCAGGCTGCACGACGCGCGCTGGCACGGTGCGGACGAATGGCCGCCTTCGCCGTTCCGGCTGTTCCAGGCGCTGGTCGCCGCCGCAGCGCGCGGCGCGGCGATCGGTCCGGCCGAGCAGGCTGCGCTGGAGGCGCTGGAGCGTGCGCCGGCCCCGATCGTCGCGGTGCCGCGGAGCCGGCCGGGCCAAGCCGTCAAGCTCTACGTTCCCAACAACGATCTCGACACGGTGGGCGGCGATCCCGCCCGCATCGGCAGCATTCGCGCACCGAAGCGGGTGCAGCCGATGCTGTTCGAGGCGCCGGGCGTATTTCTCGTCGCCTGGCCGGTCGAGGGGCTTGCCGAGACCGAGCTGGCGACGATCGGCCGGATCGCTGCGCGCCTGTATCAGTTCGGTCGCGGCGTCGACATGGCGTTTGCCCGCGCCGAGGTGGTCTCCGTCGAGACACTGGAGGAGCGCCTCGCCCGTCATGCGGGCCCCGTCCATCGCCCGAGGGGGGGCCGGGAGGGGGTGACGCTACGCTGTCCCAGCAGCGGCTCGCTCCAGTCCTTGGTCATAAGGCACCAAGGGTTCGCCGGCCGGCTGAAGGTGAGCGGACAACTGCGCCAGGCGCCGCCGGCGCGCTTCCGCATGGTCGCCTACGATTGCCCGCCGACCCGGGTCCTGTTCGAGCTCGCCGCACCGCCGGACAGCGGCCGCCCGTTCCGTCCGTGGCCGCTCGAACGCTGTGCCGAGCTGGCGGCGCGGCTCCGCGATCTCGCGGCGGCGCGCCTCCTGCACGATGCGACATCGGCGCGAGCCGCACAGGTCGAGCGTCTGCTGATCGGCCGCGGCGCCGGCGAGGCCGACAAGCCACAGCGTGTGCGTATCGTGCCGTTGCCGTCGATCGGCATGGCGCAGACCGATCCGTCGATCCGCCGCGTTCTGGTGGAGGTGCCGCCCGATTGCCCGATCCCGGCCGCCGATGTTGCCTGGGCGTTCTCCGGCCTCGATCTCGGAGTCGACCCGGACACCGGCGAGGTCGTCGACCACCGCGCCGCCACGCTGGTGCGATCCGACGACACGGCGATGTTGCGCCACTACCGTCCTGGCCGTCATGCCGAGCGCGATGCCGCCACTGTGTGGCGCACCGTCACGCCGGTGGCGCTGCCGATCCGCCGGGCAGCCGGCCGTGTCGGCGGAGCGGCGCGCCGCGAACGCGAGGGAGCGGCGGCTGCGGCGGTGAACGACGCGCTGCGGCATGCCGGGCTGCGCCGTGCCGAAGTCGTCCGTCTTCAGCGCGAGCCGTTCTCGGCTCGCGGTGCGCGCGCCGAGGCGTTCTCGGCCGGCTCGCGGTTCGACGCCGCGCGCCTGTGGCATCTGGAGATCGCGTTGAAAGAGCCCGTGCGGGCCCCGCTGGTGATCGGGGACGGTCGTTTCGTCGGGCTCGGCCTGATGGCCCCGGCCCGCGACGAGCTTCAGCCCCGGCGATGGCGGCTTGCCGTCGAGACGGCGCAGCCGATCCCGACCACCGACGCGCTGAGCTTCGCCGAGGCGGTTCGCGCCGCGCTGATGGGACGATGGCGGGTCGATCATGGCGACGCCTTGCCGAGCTGGTTGTCCGGTCACGACGCGAGTGGTGGTGTGCTTCGCGCAGGCGCTCCCGCGCATCTGTTCATCGTGCCGTACGATGCCGACCGTGATGGCCGCATCGACGCCGTCGAGATCATCGTGCCGCCGGGGGCGTCCGAGCGGGAAACCCGCGACGTCGGCCGGCTGGTGAGCAGCCTGCACGTCGTCGTGCGCAACGGCGTCCGCGCGGCGACAGTGGTGGCCGTCACGGCGGCAGTGCCGGCGCAGGGGCGGGTCTGGCGAAGCCGGACCCCTTATTTGCTCACTCGCTTTCCCAAGGGCGGCGATCTGGAGAGCGTCGTCGCGGCCGACCTGATTCGCGAATGCCGCCGAGCCGACCTGCCGACGCCGCGGATCGAAGTGCTGCACCAGGCGCCCGCTGGTTGGACGGTGCGGCGTGAGGCACCTCAGTTCGACCGTTGCGGCTGGCTCGCCACACTCGCTTTCGCGGTGGCGGTCGAAGGTCCATTCTGCCTCGGGCGCCACCGTCACTTCGGGATGGGCGCGTTCGAGGGGGTGGAGTAGCCCAGGCGGCGAACGACTGATGTGCGGGGTGGGGGCTGGACGCTGCCGGCGCCTCCCGCTTTAATGAGTCGTCGGCTGATTTTGCGACCCAAGGGTGTGTCATGGCGACCCAGCTCTCGTTCGACCTGCCGGCGCCGCCGGCGACGGCCGAGACGCCGCTGGTGCCGGTGCGCATGGTCAACGAGTGGGTCTATTGCCCGCGGCTCGCGTTCCTCGAATGGGTAGACGGCGAGTGGGCCGACTCGGACGATACCGAGCAGGGACGCCGCGCCCATGTGCGTGTCGACGCCGGCGGCGGGCGGCTGCCGGCCGCCGAGGCCGTCGACGACAAGCCCGACTTTTCGGTCCGCTCCGTGATGCTTGCCTCGGAGAGGCTCGGCATCGTCGCCAAGATGGACCTGGTGGAAGGCGAGGACGGCACCGTCACGCCGGTCGACACCAAGAAGGGCAAGCGGCCGCATGTCGCCGAGGGTGCCTACGCGCCGGAGCGCGTGCAGGTATGCGCCCAGGCGCTGATTCTGGAGGACGCCGGCTACCGTGTGACCGAGGGCGCGATCTGGTACGCCGGCTCGCGCGAGCGGGTGCGCGTCGCGCTGGACGAGGCGCTGCGCGGAGAAACCCGCACCGCGATCGCGCAGCTCCGTCTCGCGGCCGCCGCCGGCAGGCTGCCGCCGCCGCTGCTCGACAGCCCGAAATGCACCAAGTGCTCGCTCGCCGGCATCTGCCTGCCCGACGAGGTGTCGTTCTTCCGCAAGGGCCTGGCGCCGCGCCCGCTCAACCCATCCGCCGACGCGGCGCTGCCGCTCTATGTGCAGGAGCCCGGCGCGCGGGTGCGAAAATCCGGCGAGACGCTGGTGATCGAGACCGACGAGCAGAAGGCCGAGGTGCCGATCGGCGAGGTCTCCGCCTTGGTGCTGCACGGCCCGGTGTCGGTGACCGGGCCGACCGTCGCGGCGCTGCTGCGCGAGGAGATTCCGGTCACCTGGGCGTCGGCGGGCGGCTGGGTGCTGGGCCATACGGTGTCGACCGGCCACCGCAATGTGAGCCTGCGCATCGTTCAGTATCGCGCCGCCTTCGACGAGCGCCGCGCGCTCGCCTTTTCGCGCACCCTCGTGGCGGCGAAGATCAGGAACGCCCGCGTCTTCCTGCGTCGCAACTTCAAGGCCGGCGACGAGGCCGTCCGCGACGGCGCCCTCGAGGCGATGGCGCGGCTCGCCGACCGTGCCCTGCATGTGCCGACCGAGGCGGAGCTGTTGGGGATCGAAGGCGAGGCGGCGGCGCGCTATTTCCGGCTGTTCGACACCATGCTGGGCGAGACCGCTCGCGGCTTTCCGGCCTTCGCGTTCGACAAGCGTACGCGCCGCCCGCCCGCCGATCCGGTCAACGCCATGCTGTCGTTCGCCTACGCGCTGCTCACCCGCACCTGGCACACGGTGCTGTCGGGCGTCGGCTTCGATCCGTATCTCGGCTTCTATCACAAGCCGCGCTTCGGCCGCGCCGCGCTCGCTCTCGACATGATGGAGCCGTTCCGGCCGATCCTCGCCGACTCGACCGTCATCCAGGTGATCAACAACGGCGAGGTGAAGCCGGACGGCTTCTACGCCGCCGGCCCCGCCGTCAACCTGAAGCCGGTCGCCAAGCGCGCCTTCATCGCCGCCTACGAGCGCCGCCTCGACCAGGAGGTGACGCATCCGGTGTTCGGCTATCGGGTGGCGATGCGGCGGCTGCTCGAGGTGCAGGCGCGGCTGCTCGGTCGCCATCTCGCCGGCGAGATCGATGCCTATCCGCACTATCTGGTGCGCTGAGAGATGGCCGGGGGCGCCGCGATCTCCGCATCCGCGTCGCCTGTTCTCGATGCGGGCGACGCAGAGCGGCGACGGTTGCCGCGTGACGCCGGATCGCGCGGGCCGGCCCATCTCGGCCGCGGGAGGCGAGGGTGATCGAGGAGCGGCTCTATGTGGTCACCTACGACATCGCCGACGAGAAGCGGTGGCGCCGGGTGTTCAAGCTGATGCATGGCTATGGCCGCTGGCTCCAGCTCTCGGTCTTTCAGTGCCGGCTGACGGCGCGTCGCCGCGTCGAGCTGGCGCTGCGACTGGAGGAGATCATCCGCACCGACCACGATCATGTGCTCATCCTCGACCTCGGTCCGGCCGACAAGATCGACCCGCGGGTGGAGAGCTTGGGAAAGACGTTCCAGCCGGTGCAGCGGAGCGCCGTGGTGATATAGGGCCAGGCGCGGGCGAGGCTCGCCGCCGAGGCGCTCGATCAGCCCGAAGAACGGACATTCGGATTCGATCTGGCCGGAACTTGCGTCACGGTTTGTCGAGACGGTCGCGCGTTCGCCGATCGGCTGGTGGTGCAGGCAGCTTTGTAATTCTAGAATAGTGGCGTTTGTCTTCTGATTCTGTGCGAATCGGGAACAAGAGGCGAATCGAGTCCTCCGGGGCCGCCGGGTCGATGGGCGGCCGCAATGTGTACACGTTGTTCGGAGTGTGGTGCCGTGTCGGTTTCTGCGCCCAAGATCGAGATGCGACGGACATCGTCGCTGCGGCCCTATACCGGAAATGCCCGACGGCATTCGAAGAAGCAGGTCCGGCAGATCGCCGACAGCATCAAGCGGTCGGTTTCACCAACCCGGTGCTGATCAGCGACGACGGCGAGATCATCGCTGGACACGGCCGGGTGATGGCGGCCGCCCAGCTCGGACTCGGGGAAGTGCCGACCCTCAAGCTGTCCCATTTGTCGGCGGGCGAGCGGCGCGCCTATGTCCTCGCCGACAACAAGCTCGCCTTGAACGCGGGGTGGGACACCGAGATCCTGGCGATCGAGCTTCAAGCCTTGATCGACCTGGACTTCGACGGGTCGGTGACGGGCTTCTCGCTGGCGGACGCCGATCTCGCCCTCGACCAGGCCCGCGAAAGCGCGCCCGACGCCGCCGAGGGTTCGGACTTGGTGTGCAACGGTTGGCGCGGCCAGGGTCAAGCGGCGCGGGCGACGGGAACGAAAGGACGCCAATTCCAGGGTAGCAACGCGGCCAAGTCGGTGTTCTTGTGACGACCGTTGACGGTCGGCTACGTGCCTTCGCAGCGATGTCTGCATCCTGCGATGCCGACCCCTTCGTCTGGACTGCCGATCAACGCAAATCCTCGCCGTCGTCAACCTTGGGTGCAAAGTGTTAGACTCGATCTGCGGGCTTCGGCCGCGTGGGGGTGTCCGTTTCGAGGGAGCCCCGAGGGGAGGGACGATGGGCCGCAAGGCCGGGTCTAATGGGCAGCGCACGGCTGCCGCCATCCGACGCGTCGGGCTACGGCTGATCTATCGCCGCGGCTTCGAGGCGATGAGCCTGCGCGAGTTGGCGGCCGAAGTCGGGATCCAGGCCGCCTCGCTCTACAATCATATCCGCACCAAGCAGGACCTGTTGTTCGACCTGATCCGCGAGCACATGGAGGCTCTGCTGGCGCAAACCGATGCCGCGCTGGGTGCCGCGCCGGCGGCTGTGTCCGAGCGCCTCTACGCGTTCATCACCCACCACATCCTCTATCATCTGGAAAAAAAACAGGAGGTGTTCATCGCCAACTTCGAGTTGCGCGCGCTGGAGCCCTCCCATTACGCGACGATCGTCGCCATGCGCCGGGCCTACGAGGGTCGGCTGATCGCGCTACTCGACGCGGGCGTGGCGGCCGGCGAGTTCGAGATCCGCGACACCCGCGTCACCGCCTACGCCATCCTGGCCATGCTGACCGGCGCCTGCACTTGGTACAAGCCGGAAGGCCGGTTGACCAAGGCCGAGGTGGTGGAGCTGCACACCCACATGGTGCTGCACGGCTGTATCGGCCGACTGCCGGGGGCGGCCGACCCCCGGTCGACGCGGCCTGCCGGTGTCCGGACCGCCTGAACAGAAGTCCGTTGCGATCGATGCTCGGCGCCTTTCGCGGCCACTCGTCGCCTGCCCGGCCGCCCTCCGCAAGCAGATCAGCGTCTTCCGCTTCCCACGGTGATCGGCTGCACGCGGACCCGG
Source organism: Rhodoplanes sp. P11 (assembly GCF_964266735.1). Taxonomy (NCBI): domain Bacteria; kingdom Pseudomonadati; phylum Pseudomonadota; class Alphaproteobacteria; order Hyphomicrobiales; family Nitrobacteraceae; genus Rhodoplanes; species Rhodoplanes sp. P11. The sequence goes on along the minus strand of NZ_CAXWGY010000001.1, from coordinate 464,620 downwards.
ACTCGATCGAGAACCTCGGCCCGATTCATGACGCTCCAGGTCATCCAGGCGCCACCGTTCCCGGATACCTGAGTCCATCACCCGGAAAGCGTCTCACGCCGTCTCGGCGCGCTTAAGGCCGAGCTGGTCCTCCACCGTCTGGCGCATCATGAACTTCTGGGTCTGGCCGGTGACGGGCATCGGGAACGCGTCGACGAACTGGATATAGCGCGGGATCTTGTGGTTGGCGATCTGCCCCTCGCAGAAGGCACGCACCTCGTCGTCTGACATCGTCTCGCCCTCCCGCAGCCGGATCCAGGCGCACAGCTCCTCGCCGTACTTGGCGTCGGCGACGCCGAACACCTGCACCTCCTGGACCTTGGGGTGGCGGAACAGGAACTCCTCGACCTCGCGCGGATAGACGTTCTCGCCGCCGCGGATCACCATGTCCTTGACGCGGCCGACGATGTTGCAGAAGCCCTCGGCGTCGAGGGTGGCGAGGTCGCCAGTGTGCATCCAGCGCGCCGCGTCGACCACCTCCGCCGTCTTCCCGGTGTCGTCCCAATAGCCGAGCATCACCGAATAGCCGCGGGTGCACAGCTCGCCGGGCCGGCCGCGCGGCACCACGTGGCCCTCGGCGTCGACGATCTTGACCTCGAGGTGCGGATGCACCCGGCCGACCGTGGTGACGCGCCGCTCCAGCGGATCGTCGACGGCGCTCTGGAAGCTCACCGGGCTGGTCTCGGTCATGCCGTAGCAGATGGTGACCTCGCGCATGTTCATACGCTCGACGACGCGCTGCATCACCTCGATCGGGCACGGCGCGCCGGCCATCACGCCGGTGCGCAGCGAGCCGAGGTCGAAGCGTGCGAACTCGGGATGGTCCAGCTCGGCGATGAACATGGTCGGCACACCATAGAGCGCCGTGCAGCCTTCCGCCTGAACGGCTTCCAGCGTCGCCAGCGGGTCGAAGCCCTCGCCGGGATAGACCATGGTGGCACCATGCGTCAGCGCCGCGAGATTGCCGATCACCATGCCGAAGCAGTGGTAGAGCGGGACCGGGATGCAGATGCGGTCAGCCCTCGTCAGCCGGAGGGCGCGGCCGATGAAATAACCGTTGTTGAGGATGTTGTGGTGGGTCAGCGTCACGCCCTCGGGCGAGCCGGTGGTGGCGTTGGTGAACTGGATGTTGACGGCGTCGTCGAACTGAATCCGGCCGGCGAGGTGGCGCAGCGTGTCGCGCTCGGCCGCGCCGCCTTTTGTCCCGATCTCCTCGAAGAGGAGAGTGCCCGGTACGGCCGGCCCTCCGATCTGGATCACCATGCGCAGGTGCGGCAGGCGCTCGGCGGTCAGCCGACCCGGCTCCGAGGCTGCCAGCTCCGGCGCCAGCTTGTTGACCATCCCCAAATAATCGCTGGTCTTGAACGCGGTCGCCGTCACCAGGGCCTTGCAGCCCACCTTGTTGAGGGCGAACTCCAGCTCGGTCGATCGGTAGGCCGGGTTGATGTTGACCAGGATCAGCCCCGCCTTTGCCGCGGCGAACTGGGTCAGCGTCCATTCCGCGCGGTTGAGCGACCAGATGCCGATGCGCTCGCCGCGCTCGAGGCCGAGCGCGAGCAGGCCCGCGGCGAAGGCCTCCGCGCGTTCTTTGAGCTCGCGCCACGTCCAGCGGATGTTTTGCCCCCGCGCGATCAGGGCGATCTCGTCGCCCCAACTTGCCGCGGCGCGGTCCAGCGCTTCGCCGATCGTGAAGCCGAGCAGCGGTTCCTCGGCCGTGCCACTGACGTAGCTCGGCGCCTCACGGATCGACTCTTTGGCCATCGCATCCTCCCTGAGTCTTGCTTGTTTCGGGCGGCTGCCGGGCGGCCAGCGCCCGCGCCACTCTCGAGGCGGGTTCCCGGCCGAGCTGGCGCGAGACGAGTTGCCCGGCCGTGGCGAGGGCGCGCAGATCGACGCCGGTCGCGATACCCATGCCGCCGAGCATGTAGACGACATCTTCGGTCGCGACGTTGCCGCTGGCGCCCGGCGCATAGGGGCAGCCGCCGAGGCCGGCGACCGCGCTGTCGATCACCGCAACGCCCAGCTCCAGACAGGCAAGGATGTTCGCGAGCGCCTGGCCAAAGGTGTCGTGGAAGTGCAGCGCGAGCTTTTCGGGTGGTACATCGGTCGCCACGCGCTCGACCATCCGCCGGGCCTTAAGCGGGGTGCCGACGCCGATCGTGTCGCCGAGCGAGACCTCGAAGCAGCCCATTTTGATCAAGGCGCTTGCGACCTCGGCCACGGCATCTGCGGAAATCTCGCCCTCGTAGGGGCAGCCGAGCGTGCAGGAGACATAGCCGCGCACCCTCAAGCCGGCGTTTTGCGCGCGCTCCACGACCGGCGTGAAGCGCTCGAAGCTCTCCGCGATCGAGCAGTTGATGTTGCGCTCGGCGAAGCTCTCGGAGGCCGAGCCGAACACCGCGATCTCGCGCACGCCGCAGGCGAGGGCGCGCTCCAACCCTTGCAGGTTCGGCACCAGCACGGGGTACGCGACCTCCGGCCGCGGGCGCAGCCGGGCCAACACCGCGCTCGTGTCGGCCATCTGCGGCACCCACTTCGGCGACACGAAGCTGCCGGCCTCGATGCTGGTCAGGCCGGCATCGGCGAGGGCCTCGATAAGCGAAGCCTTGGCGTCCGTCGGCACCATCCCGGGTTCGTTCTGCAGCCCGTCGCGAGGACCCACCTCGACCACGCGTACCCGCGCCGGATAGCTCATGGCACCGCCTCCGCGGCGGCATCTGTTGCGAAGGTGACCAGCTCGGTGCCTTCTTCGACCATGTCGTCCTCGGTGTGGCGGACCTCGGCGACCGTGCCACCGAGCGGCGCGCGCAGCGTGATTTCCATCTTCATCGCCTCGATCACAACCAGCGCCGCGTTGGCCTCGACGACGTCGCCGGGCTCGACCAGCACGCGGGCGACCCGGCCCGGCACCGGGGCGGTGACGCGCTCGGCGCCCGCCGTGTCAGTGCGCGGCGGGGCGAGCGGATCCTCCTGCATCAGAACGTGATTGCGGCCGGAGAAGATCACCGTCAGCTCGGCGCCGCGGCGAACCACGCGGAAGCGCCGCGACACGCCGTCGAGGACGACGCGCGTCCCCGCCTCGTCCTCGGCCAACGTCGCCTGGACCGATCCGCTGGGCAGGTGCAGGCGAAAACCGCTTTCACCGAGCGGATGAGTGCGCAGCGCGACGGCGGGAGCATCGCCGTGGCGGAAGTGCAGGTCCTGATAGCCGTCGCCGTTCATCCGCCACGCATCGCCCGCGGCCCAGGGCGACCACGGATCGCCGCTCGCCGCGGTCTGCGCTGCGATGGCGGCGCGCTCCGCGTGTACGGTGGTCAGCGCGGCCGCGGCCCACACCGCGGCATCCAGCGCGTCGTCCTCTGCCGCGGGCATCAAGTCGGCGGCGTGGCGGGCGATGAAGCTGGTGTCGAACGCTCCCGCCGAGAAAGAGGGATGCGCCGCAATCGTGCGCAGCAGGCCGAGATTGGTGGTGACGCCCACCACCTCGTACTCGGCCAGCGCCACTGCCAGTTGACGCACAGCGGTCACGCGGTCCTCCCCCCACACGATCAGCTTGGCGATCATCGGGTCGTAGTTGGGGGTGATCTGGTCGCCTTGGACGACGCCGGTGTCGACCCGCACCCGGCCCGGCACCTCGCAAGGTTGGCGCAGGTGGGCGAGCGTCCCCACCGCGGGTAAAAAATCCCGCGCCGGATCCTCGGCGTACACCCGCGCCTCGATGGCGTGGCCGCGGAGATCGAGGTGATCCGCACCCTGCGGCAGCGGCTCGCCGGCCGCGACGCGCAGCTGCCACTCCACGAGGTCGAGGCCCGTGACCATCTCCGTCACGGGGTGCTCGACTTGCAGGCGCGTGTTCATCTCCATGAAGTAGAAGGCGTCGCCCTCCGCGATGAACTCCACCGTGCCGGCGCCGACGTAGCCCACCGCGCGTGCCGCCGCGACCGCAGCCTCGCCCATCGCCTTGCGCCGCAATGGATCCATGCCGGGGGCGGGCGCCTCCTCGATCACCTTCTGGTGCCGGCGCTGGATCGAGCAGTCGCGCTCGAACAGCGAGACGGTGTGCCCCTGCGTGTCGGCGAAAACTTGGATCTCGATGTGCCGCGGCCGGGTCAGGTACTTTTCGACCAGCACGCGGTCGTCGCCGAACGAGGCGAGCGCCTCGCGCTTGGCGCCGTTGATGGCGGCCTGGATCTCGCTCGGTGAAGCGACGATTCGCATGCCCTTGCCGCCGCCACCGGCCGAGGCCTTGATCAGCACCGGATAGCCGATGCGCTCGGCTGCCTCCTCGAGCACCGCGAGGTGCTGGTCGGCGCCGTGATAGCCGGGCACTAGCGGCACGCCGGAGCGCTCCATCAACGCTTTCGACTCGGCTTTGGACCCCATGGCGCGAATCGCCGCCACCGGCGGGCCGATGAAAACCAGGTCTGCCGCCGCGCAGGCCGCCGCGAACGCCGCGTTCTCCGACAAGAAGCCGTAGCCGGGGTGGATCGCCTCGGCGCCCGAGCGGCGGGCGACCTCCAGGATCTTCTCGGCATTTAGATAGCTCTGGCGGGCAGATGCTGGCCCGATCGGCCACGCCTCGTCGGCGAGCCGCATGTGCCGCGCCGATGCATCGGCTTCGGAATAGACGGCGACGGTCGTGATGCCCAGCCGGCGGGCGGTGGCGATCACCCGGCAGGCGATTTCGCCGCGGTTGGCGATGAGGACTTTGCGGAACATGGCGCCACCTCAGGGTTCGCGCCGCCACGCGGGCGGGCGCTTGTCGAGGAAAGCCGCGATGCCCTCGCGGCCTTCCCCGGAGGCGCGGCGCAACGCGATGCGCCGGCAGGTCTCTTCCCCCAGCGCGCCATCCAACGACCGCCCCTGGCACAGGAAGACGAGATCCTTGGCATCGGCCTGGGCGCCCGGCGCACCCTGCAGGATCGCGCTCAGTGCCGTCTCGCCCGCGGCTTCCAGCGCATCCTCGGGCACCACCTCGTGCACCAGCCCGATATCCTTTGCGCGCAAGGCCGAAATCACCTCGGCGGTCTGGAACAGGCGGCGGGCCCAGCGCGCGCCAATGGCGGCGATGACATAGGGGCTGATGGTTGCAGGCGTCAGCCCGAGCTTGACCTCGCTCAGGCCGAAGCTCGCACGTTCCGAGGCGATGGCGACGTCGCAGCAGGCAACGAGCCCGACGCCGCCGCCATAGGCCGCGCCCTGCACCAACGCCACGGTCGGCTTGGGCACCCGGTCGAGCGTGTGCATCAACTCCGCCAGCCCGCGAGCGTCCTTCAGGTTCGCCTCGAACGAAAGGGTTGCCATCCGCCGCATCCAGTCGAGGTCGGCGCCGGCCGAGAAGCTGCGACCGCGGCTCGCCAGCACCACGGCGCGGACCCTGGCGTCATTGCCGAGGCGGCGCAGCGCTGCCGTCAAGTCTGCGATCAGTGCGTCATCAAAGGCGTTGTGGCGATCGGGGCGGTCGAGGGTGAGCCTGGCGATGCCGCGCGCGTCCACCGCTTCTTGAAAGGTGCTGCTCATCGTTACCTACATCCGGAACAGGCCGAAGCGGGTCTGCGGTATCGGCGCGTTGAGGCTGGCCGAGAGGCCGAGGGCCAGCACGCGCCGCGTGTCGGCCGGGTCGATCACGCCGTCGTCCCACAGGCGCGAACTGGAATAATAGGGATGGCCCTGGGTCTCGTACTGCGCGCGGACCGGCGCCTTGAACGCTTCCTCGTCGTCACTCGACCACGAGCCGCCACGCGCCTCGATGCCCTCGCGCCGCACCGTGGCCAGCACGGAGGCCGCCTGCTCGCCGCCCATCACGCCGATGCGCGCGTTCGGCCACATCCACAGGAACCGCGGCGAATAAGCGCGGCCGCACATGCCGTAGTTGCCGGCTCCGAAGCTGCCGCCGATGATTACCGTGAACTTCGGCACCGCGGCGGTGGCGACGGCCGTGACCATCTTGGCGCCGTCCTTGGCGATGCCGCCGGCCTCGTAGCGCTTGCCCACCATGAAGCCGGTGATGTTCTGCAGGAAGACCAGCGGCACGCAGCGCTGCGCGCACAGCTCGACGAAATGCGCGCCTTTCTGCGCGCTCTCCGAGAACAGGATGCCGTTGTTGGCGACAATGCCGACCGGATAGCCCCAGACATGGGCGAAGCCGCACACCAGCGTCGGGCCGTAGAGCCGTTTGAACTCGTCGAACTCGCTGCCGTCGGTGATACGCGCGATGACCTCGCGCACGTCGTAGGGCGTGCGCAGATTTGCCGGCACGACGGCGTAAACCTCGTCCGCGGCGTAGCGCGGCTCGACCGGCCGGCGCAGCTCGACCGCCGGCCGCTTCACCGCGTTGAGGCTGGCGACGATGCGGCGCGCGATGCCGAGAGCATGCGCGTCGTTCTCGGCGTAGTGGTCGGTGACGCCCGAGGTGCGGCTGTGCACGTCGGCGCCGCCGAGCTCCTCGGCACTGACAACCTCGCCGGTCGCGGCCTTCACCAGCGGCGGGCCGGCGAGGAAGATGGTGCCCTGGTTGCGGACGATCACGGTCTCGTCCGACATCGCCGGCACATAGGCGCCGCCGGCCGTGCACGAGCCCATCACCACGGCGATCTGGGCGATGCCTTCGGCCGACATGGTGGCCTGGTTGAAGAAGATCCGGCCGAAGTGATCACGTCCCGGGAACACCTCGTCCTGGCTGGGCAGGTTGGCGCCGCCGCTGTCGACGAGATAGATGCACGACAGCCGGTTCTGCAGCGCGATCTCTTGCGCCCGCAGGTGTTTCTGCACGGTCATCGGAAAGTAACTGCCGCCCTTCACGGTGGCGTCGTTGGCGATGATCATGCACTCGCGACCGGCGACGCGGCCGATGCCGGTGACGATGCCGGCCGACGGCACCTCGCCGCCGTACAGGCCGTGCGCGGCGAGCTGGCCGACCTCCAGGAACGGCGACAGCGGATCGATCAGCGCCCGGATGCGGTCGCGCGGCAGCAGCTTGCCGCGGGCGAGGTGACGCTTGCGCGCGACCTCGTCGCCGCCGAGGCGGGCGCGCCCGGCGGTCTGGCGCAAGTCGTCCACCAGCGCGCGCATGGCTGCGGTATTTGCGCGGGCTTCGGCAGAGGTGGGGTCGAGGGTCGAGTCGATCGCCGGCACGCCTCGTGCTCCCTTCAGGCCGCCTCGTCGAACAGCTCGCGGCCGATCAGCATCCGCCGGATCTCGCTGGTGCCGGCGCCGATCTCGTAGAGCTTGGCGTCGCGCAGCAGGCGGCCGGTGGGATAGTCGTTGATGTAGCCGTTGCCGCCGAGCGCCTGGATCGCCTCCAGCGCCATCCAGGTCGCCTTCTCGGCGGCGAACAGGATCGCGCCGGCCGCGTCCTTGCGCGTCGCCTGGCCGCGGTCGCAGGCCCGCGCCACCGCGTAGACGTAGGCGCGCGCGGCGTTCGTCACCGTGTACATGTCGGCGAGCTTGGCCTGCATCAGCTGGAACTCGCCGATCGCCTTGCCGAACTGCTTGCGCTCGTGGACGTAGGGCAACACGACATCCAGGCACGCCTGCATGATGCCGAGCGGGCCGGCGGCCAGCACGGCGCGCTCGTAATCGAGGCCGCTCATCAGCACGTTGACGCCGCGCCCGACCTCGCCGAGCACGTTCTCCTCGGGTACTTCGCAGTCCTGAAACACCAGCTCGCAGGTGTTGGAGCCGCGCATGCCGAGCTTGTCGAGCTTCTGCGCGCTGGAGAAACCTGCAAATCCCCTCTCGACCAGGAACGCGGTGATGCCGCGCGGCCCGGCCGCGGGGTCGGTCTTGGCGTAGACCACCAGCACGTCGGCGTCGGGGCCGTTGGTGATCCACATCTTCGAGCCGTTCAGCACGTAGCGGTCGCCGCGCTTGTCGGCCTTCAGGCGCATGCCGACGACATCCGAGCCTGCGCCGGGCTCGGACATCGCCAGTGCGCCGACGTGCTCGCCGGAGATCAGCCGGGGCAGGTAGCGGCGCTTCTGCTCTGGCGAAGCGTTGCGACGGATCTGGTTGACGCAAAGGTTGGAGTGCGCGCCGTAAGAGAGACCCACTGAGGCCGAGGCGCGGCTGATTTCCTCCATCGCCACGACGTGTTCCAGATAGCCGACGCCGGCGCCCCCGAACTCCTCCTCGACCGTGACGCCGAGCAGGCCGAGGTCACCGAGCTTGCGCCAGAGGTCGGCCGGGAACGTGTTGGTCGCGTCGATTTCGGCGGCGCGCGGCGCGATCTCGTCCGCGGCGAAGCGGGCGACTGCGGCGCGCAGGGCGTCAGCGGTCTCGCCGAGGCCGAAGTCCAGTCCTTGAAGGCCGAGGCCCGGCAGGCTGTTCGGCTGGCGGTTTGGCAGGCTGTCGGACATGATCAGTCTCCTTCCCCGCGATCCTCACGGCCGTTCGCCGGCCTTGTGTTACCGACTAACGTGCGTTAGTTTCCGGGGTGGTTGCAAGTGAAATTCGTGCCGAAAGTGTGAAACGTCGGCTGGCGAGCGTGACGAAAAGCGCGCCGGCAGGCGCGGGTGGATCGACACGGAAACCGACCAAGTTGCTGAGATTGATCCGCCACCACTCGGTCTGGAGCGTCGCCGTCAGCCGGCGCGAGCTAAAGAACGGTCGGGTCGTGAACAGTTCATCTGACCCGTGCTGCATCGCAGCACACCTGCGGCGACCCGTGCCGCACCGCGGGGCACCTGCGACCATGGGATGAGTTCCGAATTGCTTCTTACAGTTTGATTCCCGGCGCGAAGCTGGGCACCATCTGGAAAAGCGCGGGGAAACAACCGGGCTCCACGATCACAAGAGCGGCGCCATGCCGCCGAAGACGGACCGATCAGGTTCGCGAGGGGTGAGAAACGCGTTTTGCGGCACCGGGGCGCCAACGGGCCATGCGCCCGTGTGTCTCGCCGAGGCCGCCGGGAGGAGGGCACAGGGATGACGGCACAGACGCCGCTCCTGGAGGTGCGCGGGGTGTCGCTGCGCTTCGGCGGAGTTCGGGCGCTGAACGGGGTAGGCTTTTCGGTCGCCCCGGGCGAGTTGTTCTCGATCATCGGACCGAACGGGTCCGGCAAGACCTCGATGGTCAACTGCATCTCGGGCCGCTACGTCCCGAGCGAAGGTCAGATTCTCTTCAAAGGCACCAATATTTCCGGGCAGTTGCCGAACGCGCGGGCGACGCTCGGGATCGGCCGCACGTTCCAGAACCTCGCGCTGTTCCATCACATGACGGTGCTCGACAACATCATGATCGGGCGCCATCACCTGCTGAGGAACAACTTCCTCACCGGGGCGCTCTACTGGCTCGGCGCCCGCAAGGAGGAACTCGAGCATCGCCGGCGGGTCGAGGAGATCATCGACTTCCTCGACCTCCAGTCGGTCCGCAAGGCGGTCGCCGGCACGCTGTCCTACGGGCTGCGCAAGCGCGTCGAGGTCGCCCGCGCGATGGCGCTGGAGCCGACCCTGATCCTCCTCGACGAGCCGATGGCCGGCATGAACCTCGAGGAGAAGGAGGACATGGCCCGCACCATCGTCGACCTCAACGAGGAGTTCGACATGACGGTGATCATGATCGAGCACGACATGGGCGTGGTGGCCGACATCTCGCACCGAGTGATGGTGCTGGAGCTGGGCTACAAGATCGCCGAGGGCCTGCCCGCCGACGTGCTCGCCGACCCGCACGTGAAGCGCGCCTATCTGGGCGAGACCGACGACGAGGGCGCGCGCGCCGCCGCCCCGCCCGCTGCCGAAACGGCGGCCGAGACCGACGCACGGGTCGGCGCATGATCGACTACGCAAGTCGCATCGCGCAGGCCGACACCTTTCCGAAGCTCCTGCGCCTCAACGCGTTCGAGAATCCGGACGACGTCGCTTTGCGCGAGAAGGATCTCGGCATCTGGAAGAGCTTTTCCTGGGCCGACTACCACGCCCGGGTGCGCGATTTCTCGCTCGGACTGCTCGATCTCGGGATCGGCCGCGGCGACGTCATCGGGCTGATCGGCGACAACCGTCCCGACTGGGTGGCCGGCCAGATCGCCGCCCACGCGCTCGGCGCGATGAGCCTCGGCATCTATCGCGACGTGCTCGAGGACGAACTCGAATACCTCCTGAGCAACGGTGAGGCCAAGGTGGTGTTCGCCGAAGACGAGGAGCAGGTCGACAAGCTGCTCGGCGTCGGCGAGCGGGTGCCCTCGATGAAACACATCGTCTATTCCGACCCGCGCGGGATGCGGAAATACGACGATCCGCGGCTCCTCTCGGCCGAGGCGCTGGCGAAGCGTGGCCGCGACCGGCACGCCCGCGAGCCCGGCCTCTACGACCGCCTGGTCGACGCGACCGAGGGGGAAGCCGTGGCCGTGCTGTGCACCACGTCCGGCACCACGGCGCGGCCCAAGATCGCCATGCTGTCGGCGGTGCGCACGCTCCGGCACGCCGCCGCGTATCTCGGCTGCGACCCGAAGGAGCCCGGCGACGATTACGTCTCGGTGCTGCCGCTGCCGTGGATCATGGAGCAGGTCTACGTGTTCGGGAAGGCGCTGCTGTCGCGCATGACGGTGAACTTCGTCGAAGAACCCGACACGATGATGCACGATTTTCGTGAAATCGCGCCGACCTTCGTGCTGTTCGCGCCGCGGGTGTGGGAGGCGATCGCGGCCGACGTGCGCGCCCGCATCATGGATTCGACGCCGCTCAAGCGGAAGCTCTACGAGATCGGCCTGAAGGCCGGACTCGCCGCGCAGGCGCGCGGAAACCGCTCGCTGCTGGCCGAGATCCTGGTGTTCCGGGCGCTGCGCGACCGGCTCGGTTTCACGCGATTGCGCTCGGCCGCGACCGGCGGCGCCGCGCTCGGCCCGGACACGTTCCGCTTCTTCCTCGCGCTCGGGGTGCCGCTCCGCCAGATCTACGGGCAGACCGAGCTGCTCGGCGCCTACGTGACGCACCGCGTCGGCGAGGTCGATCCCGACTCGGTCGGCGTCGCGATGTCGAACGAGGTCGAGATCCGCATCGACGAGCCCGACAAGAACGGCCTCGGCGAGGTGGTGGCGCGGCACGCCAACATGTTCCACGGCTACTTCAAGGCCCCGGAGGCGACCGCGGCCGACATCCGCAACGGCTGGATGTACACCGGCGACGCAGGCTACTTTGATCCGAACGGCCGGCTGGTGGTGATCGACCGTAAGAAGGATCTCGCCGAGACCTCCGACGGCAGCCAGTTCTCGCCGCAGTACATCGAGAACAAGCTGAAGTTCTCGCCCTACGTGGCCGAGGCGGTGGTGCTCGGCGCCGGCCGGTCGGCGATCGCCGCGATGATCTGCATCCGCTTCTCGATTGTCTCCAAGTGGGCCGAGAAGAACCGCATCGCCTTCACGACCTACACCGACCTCTCCGCCAAGCCCGAGGTCTACGACCTCTTGCGCGCCGAGGTAGAGGGCGTCAACGCGACGCTGCCGCCGCACCAGCGCATCGCGCGTTTCCTCCTCCTCTACAAGGAGCTCGACGCCGACGACGACGAACTGACGCGCACCCGCAAAGTACGGCGCGGCGTCATCAACGAGCGCTACGCCACGATCATCGAGGCGCTCTACGGCGGCGACCGCGAAATTCCGGTCGACACCGTGATCCGCTTCCAGGACAGCACGACGCAGCGCATCCGCACGCGGCTGGCGGTCGTCGATCTCGTGGGCGGAACGGCGGCGGCCCCGGTGGCCGCGGTCGCGGCAGAGTGACAGGCAATGAACACCGCGCTCCTGGTCCAGCTCCTCGTCAACGGCCTGATCGTCGGCACGCTCTACGGCGTCGTCGCGATGTCGTTCGTGCTGATCTACAAGGCCACAAAGGTGGTCAACTTCGCGCAGGGCGAGTTCCTGCTGATCGGCGCCTGGATGTGCTGGGGGCTCCTCGTCCGCTTCCAGGTACCGTTCTGGCTCGGCATGCCGGTCACGCTTCTGTTCATGCTGCTATTCGGTATCGCGCTGCAGGTGCTGGTGCTGCGGCCGATGATCGGCGAGCCGGTGATTTCGGTCATCATGGTCACGATCGGCCTGTCGACCGTGTTCCAGGCGCTAATGAAATGGATCTTCGGCACCAACCTGCAGCCGTTCCCGCCGGTGTTCCAGACTCAGGCGATCGACGTGCTAGGCCTGCAGATCCAGACCGTCTACCTGATGAGCCTCGCGGTGTCGATCGCCATGATGGGCGGCATGGCATGGTTCTTCTCGGTGTCCAAGCACGGCCTCGCTATGCGGGCGACCGCGTTCGACCAGCAGGTCGCGCAGTCGCTCGGCATCTCGGTCAAGAGCGTGTTCGCGATGGCGTGGGCGATCTCGGCGGTGGTGTCGGCGGTCGCCGGCGTGGTGGTGGCGGTCGTCAACGGCGTCTCGTCCGGGCTGTCGGGCTACGGCATCAAGGTGTTTCCCGCCGCGATTCTCGGCGGTCTCGACAGCGTCGGCGGCGCGGTGCTCGGCGGCGTCATCATCGGGATACTGGAAAATCTCGCCCATTTCGTCGACAGCCAGTGGCTGCACTGGGGCAATCTCTACGAGGTCGCGCCGTTCTACGTGCTGATCATCATCCTGATGATCAAGCCGTACGGGCTGTTCGGCACCAAGGACATCGAGCGGGTGTGAGGATGGGGCGCCGGATCGGAACATCCGACAGAGTCGTTACCGTTGGAAGCCCTCCACCCGCACCCCGCCCCTTCCCCGCCACGCGCTCGGCGCGCGGGGGAGAGGAGACGAGACGCCTCGGCTCTCTGGAGCGAGGAGACCAGACGCGCTTCGGCGTTAAGGAGCGAGGGGAGCGGAAGCGCTTCCACTCTCCTCACCCCGTTCGCACCAGCGAACGGCGGGGAGGGGTCGGGGGGTGGGGCTCGTTCTTCCTTCCTTCGGCCGAAACACCGCGTGGGAGCATTTGACATGGCGATGCAGAGCCTGATCCCGGCCGGCGACTTCCGCTCCAGATACGCGGCCGACACCACCATCTTCCCGACCGCCACGTCGCGCAATCTCGCGTTCCTCGCCGTGGTCGTCCTGTGCGGCGCGCCGTTCGTGCTCACCCAATACTGGCTCAGTCTGCTGATCCAGATCGGCTACATGGCGATCGCGGCGCTCGGCCTCAACCTGCTGGTCGGCTTCACCGGCCAGATCTCGATCGGGCACGCCGCCTTCTTCGGCTTCGGCGCCTTCACCTCGGCCTACCTGTCGAGCAAACTCGGCGTGCCGGTGTTCTTCGCGATCCCCCTCGCCGGCGTCGTCACCGCGCTGGTCGGCCTCGTGTTCGGCCTGCCGGCGGCGCGCCTCAAGGGCCTCTATCTCGCCATCGCGACACTGGCGGCGCAGTACATCCTGCTCGACTTCTTCGCCCGCGCCGAATGGTTCACCGGCGGCGTGGTGCCGGCGACCGCCGCCCCGTTCTCGCTGTTCGGCTGGGTGATCCGCGGTGACCATAATTACCTCTACGTCGTCCTCGCCTATCTGGTGCTGAGCTACCTGCTCGTCACCAACCTCCTGCGCAGCCGGGACGGCCGCGCCCTCGTCGCCATCCGCGACCATTACCTTTCGGCCGAGATGATGGGCATCAACCTGACGAAGTACCGGACGCTGGCGTTCGGGCTCGCCGCCCTCTTCGCCGGCGTCGCGGGTGCGCTCTATGCCCACTACCAGGAGGTCGTCTCCAACGAAGGGTTCGGGATCGACCGCTCGATCTTGTTCCTCGCCATCGTTATCATCGGCGGGCTCGGCTCGGTGATGGGAACCCTGATGGGTACCGTCTTCATGGTGCTGCTGCCCGAGGCGATGGAGTGGCTCACCTCCGCGGTGAGCGGCAGCGCCCTCGACCGCGCCCTCGACCTCGGCACCAACATCTCGTTCCTGCGCGAGATCGCCATCGGCCTGGTGATCGTGCTGTTCCTGCTGTTCGAGCCCGACGGGCTCGCCCACCGCTGGCGGCAGATCAAGGCCTACTGGAAGCTCTACCCGTTCTCGTACTGAAGAAGAAGACGGGCGGCTCGTTTCACCTGCCACAAGAACCTCGGAGGAAACCAACCATGATCGCCAAACTTGCGCTTCTGAGCGCCTCGATCGCGGCGCTGCTGTGCGTCGCCGCCGGCACGGGACGCGCCGACGACGCCATCCTGATCGGCCACCTCGCCGACTTCTCGGGCGGCACCGCCGACGTCGGCAAGCCTTTCGCCCAGGGGGTGGTCGACACCTTCGCCTGGGTGGACAAGAACGGCGGCATCGCCGGCAAGCGGGTCAAGGCGGACACCACCGACTACGGCTATCAGGTGCCGCGCGCCGTCACCCTCTACAAGAAGTGGTCGGGCGAGAAGGTGCCAGCGATCGTCGGCTGGGGCACCGCCGACACCGAGGCGCTGACGAGCTTCGTGGCGCAGGACCAGATCCCCTACATCTCGGGCTCCTACTCGGCGGCGCTGACCGATCCGACCGGCAAGAGCGGCAAGGCCAAGGCCGCGCCCTACAACTTCTTCTACGGCCCGAGCTACTCCGACAGCCTTCGCGCCATGCTGACCTGGGCGGCCGAGGACTGGAAGCAGAAGGGCAAGGCCGGCAAGCCGAAGTTCGTCCACATGGGCGCCAATCATCCCTACCCCAACGCGCCCAAGGAGGCCGGCGAGGCGATCGCCAAGGAACTCGGCTTCGAGGTGCTGCCGCCGGTTCAGTTCGCCTTCACGCCGGCCGACTACACGCCGCAGTGTCTCACCCTGAAGAGCACCGGCGCCAATTATGCCTATCTCGGCAACACCGCCGGCTCCAATATCGCGGTGCTCAAGGCCTGCAAGACCGCCGGCGTCGACGTGCAGTTCCTCGGCAACGTGTGGGGCATGGACGAGAACGCCGCCAGGGCGGCCGGCGACGCCGCGAACGGCGTGGTGTTCCCGCTGCGCACGGCGGTCGCGTGGGGCGGCGACGCCCCCGGCATGGCGACCTTGAAGGAGATCTCGAAGCAGTCCGACCCGTCGGGAGAGGCCTATCGTCCGGTGCACTATCTCGCCGGCGTATGCTCGGCCATGGTCCTGAAGGAGGCGATGGCATGGGCCGCCGCGAACGGCGGCGTCACCGGCCCGAACGTGAAGCAGGGCTTCTACCAGAAGAAGGACTGGGTGCCGGCCGGGATGGAGGGCGTGTGCGTGCCCTCGACCTGGACCGCGGACGACCATCGCCCGACCACAAGCGTGGCGTTGTACCGCTCCAAGGTGTCGGGGCCGACCGACGCGCCGCTTCCCGATCTCGTCAAGAACGGCACCGTCTCGCTCGAGAAGGTCACCACTGTGGATCTGCCGCGCAAACCGGACTGGATGGGCTGGTGAGCCGCGGGTTTTCGCACGCTCGCGACTAAAGCCGGGCCGGGGGGTAATGCAGATCAAGCCCGGAAGCCCCCGCAACGGCATGATGAACGAGTCCCGATGCAGTGGTTCTGCAGGTCCCCGACGGCGGGGGAAGGTCGGCCCCGACCTTCCCCCGTGCCGGACAGAGTGAACAACCAACCTTCATGAGCAGTATGATGAGCCGGCAGGACGAGGCGGCGATCGACACGGGCCATGGCGGGGGTGGGCCGGGCAGCGCGGAGGCGCCGCTGCTCGCCGTGCGCAACATCGAGGTGGTCTACGACGAGGTGATCCTGGTGCTGCGCGGCCTCAGCCTGCAGGTGCCGCGCGGCGCGGTCGTCGCCCTGCTCGGCGCCAACGGAGCCGGCAAGTCGACCACCCTCAAGGCGATCTCGGGCCTGCTCAAGACCGAGAACGGCAGCGTCACTCGCGGCGAGATCGTGTTCGACGGCGCGCGCATCGACGGCACCGACCCGGAGCGCATCGTGCGCCGCGGCATCTCCCAGGTTATGGAAGGCCGTAAGATCATCGCCGACATGACGCCGCTCGAGAATCTGCGGCTCGGCGCCTATATCCGCCGCGACGGCGAGGTGCAGGACGACCTCGAGCGCGTGCTGACCTATTTCCCGCGCCTGAAGGAGCGTACCGGACTCGCCGGCTATCTCTCCGGTGGCGAGCAGCAGATGCTGGCGATCGGCCGCGCCCTGATGGCGCGCCCCGAGCTGATCCTGATGGACGAGCCCTCGATGGGCCTCTCGCCGCTGCTGGTGCAGGAGGTGTTCGGGATCGTGCGGCAAATCAACCGCGACCTCGGCGTCACCATCCTGCTGGTCGAGCAGAACGCGCGCGCCGCGCTGTCGGTCGCGAGCTTCGGCTACATCATGGAACAGGGCAAGGTGGTTCTCGACGGCACCGCCGACGCGCTACGCGACAACGAGGACGTCAAGGAATTCTACCTCGGCGGCAGCGGCGACCAGCGCAAGAGCTTCAAGAACCTGAAAAGCTTCCGGAGACGCAAAAGGTGGCTGTGAGTGCAGTGCTGGACTCCCCCTTCCACCGATCCGCGCGGAGACGCGCGCGACCCTCGTGGCGGCGATCGCCCGCGGCCGTCATTGGCTCGCCGAGATCGTCAGGGGCGGCGTCGACACCGCCGATGCGATCGCGGTCCGCGAGGGCTGCAGCGTGCGCCACGTGAACAAGATCATCTCGCTGGCCTTTCTGGCCCCGGATCTGGTCGAGGCCGCCGTCGCCGGCCGGCTGGAACTGTCGCGGACCGGACACCGGAGACCGTGAATCCCTCCGACCGGGGCGCAGGAAGTCCGCGAAATATAGGGGTTTTCAGGTCTGGCCGGTCCGTCCGGTGATTCTGTTTATGCCTGCACTTTAAGAGTGAGGCGCTGGGGGGCTCTAAGTCTCTGATATTCCACAAACGACGCTGTAAGAGTGAAGCGCGCGAGACTTTAAGAATGAAGCGGAATCGGTCTCTGCGCTTTAAGACTGCAGCGCGGTGCACAAGCCATTGATTTTACGAGCGTATGCCGAGTCCGTTATTCGCTTACAGGTTGAGGAGATTCGGAGAGTTTCAACACACCGCAATCGAGCATCTCGGGCCAATCGTCGTCACGATGCTTCCGAGTGCGGCGCGGGCGGCTCGCAAAGCACCGAGCGGCCGGTCAGGCGGGGGGCGGTTGCCTGCCGGCTACCGGCGGGCGCGCGGCCCGGGTACCGGCTGTGAATTCCCTTCTCGGCGTATGCCAGCGTCCGCGCGCTATATATACAGGCGAAACAGTCCATCGCCGGATAATCTAATGACCTGCGTCGATCCTCGAATCCTTCTCCGCGAACTCGTGTCCGCTACCCCCGTGCTCCACCTTGCCGATAGCACGAGGGATCTACGCCCTTCATGACCATGCCGGTGATATCCGCTACATCGGAAGCACGCCGCGGAACGGTGACCTGCGAGATCGCATTCATGGTCGGCACTCACGCGGCTCCGAAGACCGCAGCCACAAATTCTCAAGGGCCTACAACTGCGGGCGGATGTGGCGGGCCGCGCGAGACAGCAGCCCCGATGCATGCCTCGCGAAGCGACTACGGACCACTTTCGCCAGGACGTATTGCCGAGCTACGTTCGTAGTTCTTTCGTTGCCCGGGCCAGAAATGCTGACGCTGGAGAGCGCCGTCAAAGCGATAGCGCCCCAAGGTATGGACGAGTGGGCGGACACCCGCGACTTTGATCCGGTGAGCGAACCCACCAGTCTGGTAGACGCACTCCTGGACACGCTTTCGTGGACTAGCGAGGAGCGCGCCGCCGTCGGCCGCCAAGCCGCGTGCGAAGCCGCATCCCGGCGGCCAATTTGGTGAGGTCTGCGTGGGCTCCCAAGCCTGGGCCGTTTGGTACCTACACGTTTCCGTTTCTCGTCGGGGGTAGCTATACCCTCTTTGCGTGCTCGCGGGTTGACCGCAACCCCGCGTCCCCGTTGAGAAATCCCCCTGATTTCCTCGATTATCGACGGCCCTCCGGAGACCCGGCCGCGGCGATTCCGTGGGGGCGGGGAACGCGTGGCCGGCGCGGTCACCACCACTGACCGTCGGCCTGGTCGCGCCACAGGGTCGCCCCGGTCAGCACCGGGTCATCGCTCGGGACCGAGCCGCCCTGCGGCACCAGATAGCCGAGCAGCCAGCCGAAGGTGGGTTCCTGATAAAGACTTCCCGGCGCGAACGCCCAGGGCGGGTACGCCGACTGCGCGCTCGTGTCGATGACGCCGACGACCCAATGGCAAGCGACGACGAAGGCGGAGCAGAAGAAGCTCTGCTTGGCGACGTCTTCCTTCGAGGCGACCACGCCGTAACCGTTCCTGACGATGTCGATCTGGTTGTCGAAGTACTCACGGCTCCGTTTCTGAAACCGCGCCGCGCCGATCAGGTCATAGAACCGGCCCTGTCCGATGACGGCATCGACGAACTCTCGCAGCGCCCGCGGCCGGTCGCCGCCGAAACCGGCTTGGGTTCGCAGGACCGCGACGCACCGGCTGCCCTCGATCGAGGCCTGGAGCGCGTGCCTGCCCACACCGCGCGGGAAGTTTGACTCGGCGACCTCGCCGTCCCCAGATAGATCGCAGCGTGCGTATACGGGCTGCCGGTCGCCTCCGCTATCGTTCGTCGGAATCCGGTGATCTCGCGCGATCTGTAGAGCAGCACGTCGCCGGGCAACAGGTCCCCCGGCTGAATGATCAGGCCGCTGTCCGGCGGCGGCGGCGATCCCCCGCCCTGATCGCCCGCCGCGGTCTCGCTTCTGTTGCCGGTCATGTCGCGCCTCTGGAGAAGAGGTCCCCGCGCGGGATGCGCGCGGCTCGGCATCGCCTCGTTCCCCCGGACGCATAACACGCGCGGACACGCGGTGGCGTCCTCGTCCGTGAGGCGTTCGGCGGCCAAGACGAGGTCCGGCTGGTCGACCGCTTCCGGCCGACGGGCTCGTCGCGTCGGCGACGACGGGCAGGTGGTCGGGCACACCCCGTTCGGTGACCTCGCCGTCGAGGTCGGCGGCGCGAGCCCCGGCTTCGACGGTTGATGAGTCAACGTTGAGACGGTTGTCCGGTCCTTCCGGCGAGCTAGAGTCCGGTTGCCTCCAGCCTCTCGGTTGCTGCCCTGATGAACGCGAACTTCCTCGCGCCACGGGAGGGTCCTGGGTACTCCTGGATCGGCGAGCGCATCGTCGAGGGCGGCGCGCAGCTTGGCGGGCATGACTTTGTTGCCGCCCCCGGCCTTAGCGGCGCGATTTCGCCATCGCCTCGGTCATGAGCGTCAAGATGGCACCGATTATGCGGCCGTTTAGGTTCGTTTTCATCTAGGGCCCTGCGTCACCAAGGGCCCAGTGGATCCCGCGGCGGGGCTTATGCGACGGCTTTGGGATCGAAGCCGATCATCGGTGTGTAGCTCTGGATGATTTCGCCCGCGACCTTGACCGTCCGGGCCTTGTTTTCGTCGTCTTTTTCGACCCTGCCCTTGATCGCCGCTTTGACGCGCGCGCCGAAACCAGGGTTTATCAGCTTCTTCAGCGGATTGCCGTGCTTATAGATGTCGTCCTTTACCCAGGTGCGATAGTCTTCGACCCATGCAGGGTCCTTCATACATGCATGAATCGCCGATAGCGTAATTCCGCTGGTGAACCCTCCGTCGCGGCAGATCTTCTTTGCCTCCTCGGCGACGCGTTCGGTCATTGACCACAATTTCCGCAGGCGCTGTGCCTCGTCGTCCGGGATTAGCTTATTCCGGAGGACGTGCTCGGCGAGCACCCGCTGCAGGTGCTCAGGCAGGTCCCGTCCGAGATCCTCCGCCTCCCGGGTCAGGGCCCCCCGGATCGGGTCTGTCAGGACGACCGATACCTTCGTAGTGCCTGTCTCTCGCTCGCTGCTGTCGGCCATTCGAGTGCCTCCTGGGAGTGTGAACAGCATCAGATATATATCCGAAGTGCAATGGATGCAATTAAGACCTCCATCGGATGAGATTTTGGTTGATGGATCGCGAATTACGTGGACGGCGTAGAGAACCCGGCGGGATCGGTGATCTCGCCCCGTGCCATCACCAGCGTTGCGCGGTCGAGCGACCGGTTGGATGGCGGCGCTGCGGGCGTCGGACTGCAGGGACCGGATGTTCGTCTCGCCTTCGCAGGCCGCCCGCCCTTTCACTCGGTCGAGCATGCGCGCCTGCAGGTCGAGGGCGACGACCTCGCCGCTGGGCGCGACCGCATAGGCGAGCGGCAGGGCGACCCGCCCGGGGTCGCATCCGATGTCCAGGATCCGCTCGCCAGGACGGGGCGCCAGCAGGCGGAGTACCGGCTCCGTGCCACGACATCGAGGAGTTCGCCGTCGGCCGAGCCGAGGAGGACGAAGAGGTCGAGGAGGCGAACCCGGCGCCGCGCCGGGCGCGGCGTGGCCAAGAGGGGCGGACGCCGGAAGGCGGCGTAGGTCGCGTTGAGCGTGAGAGGGCCGGCCGGCTATTCGATAGGAAGCCTGTCAAGGAGGTCGCGGCCAGCGGTCTCGCGGCTGCCATCGCCATCAGCGGCGGGCGACCCGCCCGCCGAAACAGCGAACAGGTCGTTCGCGTCGGTGATGTCGTAGCCGATGGCCTTGTACCCAGCACGTCGTCGGGCCGCCATCTTGGCGAGGACCGGCACTATGTGTGATGTGTCGTCGTGTGTCCATCGCGGATTGCAGGTAATCCCGTCTTGCGCGCAGGCGTTTATGGTGCACAAGCGCGGTGCGGCCAAGAAGGGGGGCCGCCGCAGGGCCGCCTGACTGGCCTCAGCCGCTGACGGGGCGTGGCTCGGCAGGCTGGCGTAGCCGAAGACGATGATCAAAGCGGGACGTCCAGCAGTGGAGCAGATGCAGCCATCGTCGAGACAGCTGCCGAGATGGGCGGCACTTGGCCGTCCTGATCGCCGATAGTCGCCGGATGTTCAAAATAGCGCTGCGGTTTACCACCAGCCCTTATCTTGTTCATGCTTGCGAGTTTCGATCCGACGCAGTGCTCAGCACGGCGCGCGGTCGGGCGAATACACCGGCAGTTCGGGATCGAGTTCCTCCTGCTCGAGCGTGCTTGCGCCCGGGCGACCAAGGTACTCGACAAGCTCGCCGATTCCGCTCTCTGGCGGGCAAGGCGGCAGCGGCGTCAGCTTTTCGGGCGGGGTCCCGAGTTCCTGGGCGAGTTCGGGCGTCATCAGGTGCGGGCGGACGCGCCGTCCTACCGCCCGCTCGACGGTACGGAAGATCCAGGTCCCGTCGGGGTCGATGTCGGACCAGTGATAGATCGGGGTTTCCGGGGGGAGCGCGCCGACGATGACCCGGAGGGCGTCCTGAGTGCCGAGCGAGGGGTAGCCGCCGACATAGACCGTGATGCCGAGGCGGTTTGGATCTGCCTCGATCACGTGGCGATTGAAACTGGCGTAGTTTTCGATGGTGAGAAGGTGCTGGGGCGGCGTCGGAAAGCGCAGCCGGCCCGCATCGGCAGGCGGAATGCCGACATAGGCCGGCAGAGGGTCAGGAAGTCCTCCACGGTCGATCGAGATGCATCCGCCGATGAGGAGCGGGGGCGCGAAGCGCTCCAGCCCGATCGCGCGCAGCACCTCGCGCGGCCGCGCCTGGGGTGGCAGTTCCGGCATCTCCCGGGCGGACGCGACCAGCTTGACGACGGCGTTCTCGATCCTTTCGAGCGCCTTGCTGTCGCCGGTGATCCTTCGCGAAAACGTGCGGTAGTCGGCGTGAAGGTGTTTCCCCTCGAGGATCGTTTGCGCGAGGACGAGGGCGGTGCGGAGCTTTCTGGCGTGTTCGGGTTCGAGGTTCTGCCAGGACTTCGCCTTGCGCCAGACGTCCCCGATCGCCGACGCGGCGGCGGCGAGAGCCGGATCGAGAATCAGACCGTCGGTCGCCTGCCGGATGGCCTGGTCGGCGAGGGTCGCGGCCGGTTGCCGTCCGAGGAGCCTGTACAACGGCAGAGGGTCGGCCAAGCGGACGTGCTTGATCGAGTCGCGGTGGCTGCCCCGGCCGCGACCGATCTCGACGGCGCCATCGCTCTCGGCCTTCTGGATCGCCTTCTCGAAGGCATCGGCGACCGCGATCGAGGGGAAATCGTCGGGGTAGGCGATGGGCGCCGCGGTGCCTGCCTCGAAGCGATCGAGAAGGTCGGCCAGCAGGTCCTGGGCGACGGTGAACCGACGTGCCATCGCGCTATTCCGCAGCGGTCCGGGCGAGGACCTGCTCGTCGGTCAGCAGGTCCGGATTGATGTCGCGAAGGGCGGATCGCGTCTGCTCCTTCAGCCGGATCACCGTAGCTTGGGACTGTTCCTCGATGCGGTCGACCTCGACGATCGTCTCCATGTGCTCGAGCACGGCGACGCGCTTCTCGAAGGGGGCGGCGATGACGATCTGCAGGCCGAGGTCCTTGTAGAAGGACATCATCTGGCGCTGGTTCTTGCCGTCCATCTTGGAGAAGGCCTCGTCGAAGATGGCCAGCGAGATGCCTTTCGGGCGGTCGCGGTCGGCCCGGCCACCGCCGTAGACGGTGGCGAGCGATGCGCCGATGGCGACGTAGATCGGCACCTGCTGCTCGGCGCCGGAGCCGGTTCCGCGGCGCGTCTCCCACTTGGTCCGCCGACCCGTGTTGATGTCCTCCATGTGGATTTCGAAGGTGTAGAAGTTCCGGTAGTCCTCGAACTGTGTGACGTCCCGGTTCGGGTCCTCGAGCAGGGCTTCGAGCGCCAGGATGGTCTCGCGGTGGGGGTAGTCTTCCGGGAAGTCGCCCCGGAAAAGCATGTCGAGCGCATCGCTGGACGTTCCCGCGATCTCGAGCACCCGCAAAATCGGCTGGAAGTCTGCCACGGCGGTCTTGTGGAATGAGTACCGTTCATTGTGGAAGGGGTGGTCTCGCAGGTTCTCGTTGAGAGTGCGCAGGTCCCGATCCATCTTGTTGATGCGCTGGGTGAGCGCGTTGATGAAGTCGCCGCGAATGAGGGTCTTGGCTTTTTCCGCTGCCTCTCGAGCCTGGCGCTCGTACTGCCGCAGTTCGTTGCCTTCGATCAGTTCGATGAGGGTGATGGCCCATGGCTTGACGATGGCCATGAGTTCGCTCTCGGCGCCCACGTCCACCACCGTCCCGAACTCGTTGAAGTAGTCTTTCAGCTTGGTCCGGGCGGAGAGTTCGGCCCGCTGGCGGGCCTCGTCGGCCTCGGCCGCTTTTTCGTCAGCGCGCTTCTTGATGGCCCGATGCAGTTCGGGTGCAGACGAAGCACGCTGGATGTCGAGCCGTGCACGGTAAGAAGCACGACCATCTAACCATGAGAACATCGGACGCTGGTGACGGTAAATCCTGCGTGCGAGACGAAGATTGAAATCGGAGCCGGGGGAAGTCTCGCCGAGACCAAGCATCCGCTTCTGATGTTCGATATCGGATCTCGCCTTCCCGAGGGCTTCTCTGTGTGAGTTGCGCTCATCATCACGGGTTTTCTTGAGAGCAACCTGGGCGGTACGTTTCTGTTTCAGTCCGCCGTCCCCGACCTGGTCGAGCGCGGCGATCTGGCGGTCTACGCCGATCCACTCGTCCCGGGCTTGGATAAATCTGGCCGAGATATCGGTGAGTTTTCCCGGGCCGTTCAGGTCTGATAGCCACTGGATGGCGTTATTGGCTCGTTCGAGATAGCCGACGATGGAATCCAGTTTACGCGCGACTTCCTCCCATTCTGCACGTTCTTCGGCGAGACGATGCACGGCTTGTGCCCGGGCTGCACGACCGATGCGGTAGTCTCGCTCATTGGCAGCGCGGTGGCTCCGGACCAATCCATCATCGTACAGTCCATCGGTCATTATGGCTCGGCCGGGACGCTCGAATTCTTGGAGGGTGTTTGCGAGCCGCACGTTGCCGTAGCGACGGATCAGGAAAGCCATCGCATCGGGGTCGGTCGTTCGGAAGATCGTCGGGAAGGTTCCGGCCTCCGGCGGGGCCCGGAGAACCTCGAGCTTGTTGAGGCTGACCAGGGAGGCTCCGCGGAACTCGCGGCGGCCCTCTTTGAAGAGGGTCGTTGCCGCGAAAATATCCTTGCGGTCGACGAACACCGCTTCCCGGTCACGGGCCAAAAGCCCCTCGGCGGCCGTCCACTCGGGACGTTCGATCTCGATCAGTTCACACAGGACCCGGGGGGCCATATTCTTTTGTCGAAGCGAGCGACAAAGGTGATCAGCGGGATCGCTGAGGGGTGGACCTCCGGTCAAGGCGCTCCGGTCCAATTCGGAGCGCAGCCGTTCCTCGTTCTTCTGAGCTTCGACCAGCTTGGCCGAGGCATCGGTTCGGGCCCGTTTGATAGCTGCTGCGACTTCCGGCAACACTTCGATCAGGGATGCCTCTGCGCTCTGGGCCGCGTCGGGAAGTGCGCCGGGAGTTGCGCTGGCCAGGGCCGAGTCTGCGTTCGCGACGGTCGACGCAAATCTACCATCCCGCAGTCCCTGCAACACGGGTGCCGCGACGTCGTCCTGCCGAAGGTTGTGTAATAGTGAAACGGCGTTATTGAGCCTCTTGACCTCGTCAACTCGGCGCCGGAAATCCCGCTCGGCTGCCTCTTCGTCCTTCTTTGCTGCTTGAAGAGTACGGAGCAGGCCACCGCGCCCGCTCTTTGCATCGTGCTCCGCGATTTGCTCGTTAAGGCGCTTGACCTCTTTCTCGATGCCATCGATCTCCTCGTCGAGGAACTCGATCTCCTTCAGTTCAGCCTTCTCGCGCTCATGGGCGACGCTCAGCTTCTGCAGGATGTCTCGATTGGCAGCCCTGGCGGCCAGCCAGCCGGCCCTGGCGGAGATCCAGGTCTCTCGCGATTTCGTTTCGAGCGCCGTCTCGAACTGCTGGAGCACCTCACGCAGCGTTTTGAGGGCATCCAGCTTGCGGCGCATCTTCGCGATGGTCTCGTTGATGCCCCTGTAGGTCTGGATCGAATCGCGCAGTTCGCCGATTCGGATGTCGTTCTCCTCGAGGATGAAGCGACGGACGAACTCTGTGGCTGCGAGGTTCTGGTTGAGCGTGAGGGCGTTGACGACGGCCTTCTGGAGGGCGCCGGCGTTCTGTGGCGCGGCCGGCATGCCGGGCACCAGGACGCGCATGTACTCTCGGACGAAGTCGAGGGGCCTGTCCCGGTGGTTCTGGAAGTTCTCCGGGCCGACCGCCTCCACGATCCGGGCGCGCACGTCGTCCCACTGCGCCGGGAAGCGCTCGCCGTCACGTTCATCGAGGAAGTCTTGCGTGCGCAGGATGCGGCCGACCACCACGAACCGGCCGAGGATCGTCTCCTTCGGATCGGACTTTCGGGCCTCGATTGCGAGGCCGATGGTCACGGGCTTCCTGTCGGCGTCAGTGCTCTCGAAACCCAAGGCGATATAGGTGAGGGAATCCTGGCGGCGCGTCTGGTCGTCGCCGAGTGCTCCGAGGCAGTATCCGAGAACGCTTCGCTTGGAGCCGCCGGTTGCCTTGCCGGATTCTCCGGCGATGGCGTTCAGGCGCATGTAGCTGCCGCTCGCCCCGGTGAGGACGACCTGCATCATGTCGAGCACCGTCGACTTGCCGGATCGGTTCTCGCCGAGCACCCCGATGTGCCCGCCGACCTCGATGTCCTCGGCATCGAACAGGTGCCAATTCACCATGGTGATGTGCCGGAGTTCGATCATGGCTGGTGGCCTCCGGCCTCGGCAGGGTCCACGTCCTGGTCGTCGTTGTCTTGCGGGTTCGGTTCCGGCTCGGGCGGGCGCCGGGCTTCCTCATAGGAAGCGTAGCTTTCGAGCTTCTTGAGCGCATCGTCGCCGCTGATGAGCTTGATCATAGGACGGATTTCGACCTCATAGTCGCTCTCGTCGGGGTCGTACTCGCCGATGGAAACGAGACCGCGCTGCGCCGCCTCGCGCAGGATTTCATGGAGCTTTGCCGGCGGGATGATCGATCGGCCGCCCGCCTGGGTCATGTCCTGATAGCGGTGGTGGAGCATGTTGAGCGACGTCCGAACCACCGCGCGGTCCTCGACGGCACCGACATTCACCTCGTCCTGCCAATGGGCGGCGAGCACCAGCATCACGATCGTCTCTTCGAGACGCATCTTGGGCAACGGGATCTCGGTGTCGTTCGGGACGATCCCGACCCATTGCTCTTCCGGCTCGCGGTGGACGGTGTATCCGCAGCAATCGAAGAAGCCGTCGATCGCTGCGCGGAATCGATTGTCCATGGCCGTGTTGTAGGCCAGCGCTGTTCCGCGATCGCCGGCGAAGATGAATTGCTGTCGCAGGAGCATTGCAAGCGTCTTCCGCAGGTCGCGGAGCTTGTCCGGGCCGTGTTCGTCCTGGATGCGGTCGAATTCTGCGAGCATGGGGCCTCACAAGTCCAGGATCGCTTCGCGCGGGGCCACGACGAAGTTGTCACAGAGCACCCACTCGCTGTCGTGTGGAGGCGTATCCGGGGCAGGTTCCAGCTTGAAATGGTCGGCAACCTCGGAAGGAATCTCTCCCGTGAGGGCGTATCGGCGGGCCGCGTCGAAGGCGAGGAAGTCGTCGATGGTCGCCAAGCAGATGAAACGTGCTTCCTTGTGGGTGAAGGGCGGCACCTGCTGCTCGAGGAAGCGCCGGACATCCTCCGGTCGGGGGGCCAGCCTGGTGATGTAGGCGAGGCGAAGGCGCTTTCTGGCGGCATGGATCGGGTCGACGGCGCGTGCCTGGAGCGCCTGGACCTGCACCGGCTGACGCGGTCGCCGCGTAGGGGCATGCAGGAGCGGGGACCAGGCCGACCGGAGGGGCTCGATACCCCATTGGACGACTTCGGGGGTCTTGTCCGGCGCTCGCGCCAGGATCGCATCGAAGCGGCGGACGAGGTCCCCCGCCCGGCCAGCGAGGCCACGTCCGTCGCGCTCGGCGTACTTGATCGTGTTCCGGACCCGTATCTCCAGTTGGCGCCGGAACGCCTCGATCCGCTCGAACATCTCCCCGATCTGCTGGAACATCTGCTCGATCGAGAGGAGGTCGCTTTCGGCGTCCTGATGTGCGTTGTCGAGGTCCGGGGAGAGCTTTGCGGTGACGTACTCCTCCGCGATGATCGCCATGATGGACGGCGACCGGCCGATGCGATGAGTGAGGTCCACGATCTCGTCGCGAAACCGGTCCGGGTGGTTGACGGTCAGGATGGACTCGAAGTCCTTCAGCAAAAGCTGGTCGACGAAGTCCGTGAAGAAGGCCTGCAACCGGTCTCCGAAGGACCGGGCGTCCATGATGACGGTCCGGATGCGCTTGAGGTCTGACAGGATGGCCCTCAGGCTCCCGGTGAACTGCTCGGACTGGGTCTTCAGGTGCTGAAGGCCGATGGCGCTTCCCCGGTCCTTCAGGCTCGACTTCGGGGTGAGCTTCTGGATGGCCTCCAGTCCGAGCCGGATGTTGATGACCAGCCCGCTGAACCTCTGGGACACGTCCTTGTTCAGGCTGGCCAGTCGCTGCAGGACGAGGAGTGGCCCCATCGGCATGTCGACGGTGACCCTGATGCCGAACTCCTCCTCCTCCAGCCATCCTGTTGCGAGGAGCCGGCCATAAATCTGCCGAGCGATACCGAGCGCCTTGTCCCCCGCCTCGGATGGGCGGTTGCTTGCCCGACGCATGCGCCGGCGACCCTTGGACACCAGTTCCGGAAGACCCTCGCCGAAGTCGTCGGCCTCGCTCCAGAGGGAGGGGTTCGCACGCATGACGTCGTAGATCGCGTGCACCACGTCCCTCGACGCCGGGAAGCGAGGCACCCCGGTGAAGAACCGCTCGTACAGGTCCAACAGGCAGGCTTCGTACAGGTGCCGGTGCGCCCGGGAAAACACCAGGAAGGCGTCTTCGTGGAGGTGTTTGAACAGGGTCATGCGAGGGTCTACCGTGCGCGGCCTGAAAACAACTAACTATCATTACTTAACGATGCGGAGATGCCCTGAGTCCCCTTTGTCGTCGGTAGGCAGGTTGATCGAGTATAGCCTGATCGCCTCACTTTCGTGAATTCGCATCATGGATGCGAGATCGGAGATCGAGTATCCCATCTCCTCCAGATGGAGATTCAGCAGGTCGTTCACTGTGGTCGGCTGCTCGGGTGGAATATCCGACTCGGGCGGTTCGCGAAGCTTAATCTTGTGAATGTTGAATTGCTTCCAGATATATTCGACTTGCCGATCATTGATGCCCTGGCTCGTTTTGCGGCAAACACAAGTGATGCCATCGACACGCGCCACTCTGGTTTCAAGGATGCGGCCAGGCGCAGGTCTACACTACGACCAGCGAAGAACGCGACCCGGTACATCCGGCATATGGTGTTCAGGCACGTCATGCTCTGGTCTCGGGCTTGTGATCAAGCAGTACCTCGACCCTCTCGCGCCGGAAGGCGAAGCCGCGGTTCTCCTCGAGCGTGAACGCGGGCTCGATGCCGTGTTCACGGAGCCACGCCGGGACGTCGCGGGCCCGCGCGATGCCGGCGTGGCGCACGATCTCGGGGACGAAGACGAACTCGCGGGCGAGTGCCTCGACGTCCGCGCGGGCAAACGCCTTGAGAGGGTCGGCGCCCTTCCGGGCGAGCCTGCCGGCTTTGGCGAGCTTCCAGACCGTGACCTCGGTGACGCCGAGGATTTCTGCCGCGACCTGGTTGCCGATCCAGGCGTCTGCCGAGATGGGCGCCTCGCCGATTTCCGCCGTCACCGCCTCGACGAACCGGCCGACATCGGCGACGCTCACCGCAGTCAGCCAGTTCCGGTTGCGGCCAAAATGCTGGCGGACGGCGGCCTTGCCGGAGACGATCGCGGCGATGACGGCGTCCCAGGGGACGGGGGCGATGCCGAGCCGCTTGACTGCCTTGGAGATGCGCATGCCGCGCGGCAGCGGCAGCGACGGGCCTCCCTCCTCGGCGCGGGCGGCGATCGCCGCGAGGACTCGCTCGACGGTCGATCTCCGGAAATATGGTCCCTCGGCCTGGAGTAGCCCGAGGACGGGTCCCTCCATGCGCTCGATGAGCCCGCGCTCGACGAGAGCCGGCAGCACCTCGGGCTTCACCGCCAGCATCCCGGCGGCAAACTTTTCGTGGAGGGCATCCTCGAACAGCGGGACGAGCGGCGCGACGTCGGCGACCTTCATCAGGCGGGGCGAGAGCCCGGCCTCGGCCGACGTCACCACCGGGATGGCGCCGCTCGCGGCGAGCCATCCTAGGTTCTTGCGGGGGAGGCCGGTGATCTTCGCGAGCGCTTCGGCAGGCAGCCAACGCTCGTCGCGGGCGTAGTCGGCGCGTCGGAGCACTCCGGCTTCGGCCGTCCGCGCCATGTCGCGCTCGATCCCGTCGCGAACGAGCGTCCGCACGACGGCCGGAAGGTGCTGGTCATGCGCCATCGCATAGAGGGGGCCGAGTTCCTTCCGGACGCCGTAGTGGCCGGGGCGCTCGTTCGCGATCGCGCGCACGTGGTTGGCGATCGTCGAAAAGCCGGCGTCGCCGCCGATGATGGCGCGCCCGGCGCCGGCGAGGACGTTCGGAGTGAACCGGGCGTAGGTGTCGAGCTTTTTGGGGCGCTCGAGGGTCGAGGTCGGGCCGTCGGGCGCTGCCGTGAGGGCGCATGCGAAGGCGACCACGGCTTCGAAGAGAGTGCTGTTGTCGAGGTCGGCCCACGGGCCAGTGAGCAGGCGGCGGGCAGCCGCCTTGCGGTCGGGATCGGGATCGACGAGCCCGGTCACGAAATCGAGCGCCTCGCCGTCGGCGACCTCGACCAGGGGCTGTGGGAAGTCGGCGAGGAAAACGTTCGGGAGTCCCGATGTGTTGACGCACCGGTCGCAGACGTCGATGCCGCGGGGGCGGGTCCAGCCGAGGGCGTGTCCGCAAACCGGGCAGGCGGAGATCAGCTGCTCGCGGGTGTGTGGGTCGAAGCTGAAGAGCCGGATGTCCCAGAGCGCCCGATGGAACGGCGTGCCCTTGCCCAGGGCACCGGGCGCGACGCGGCGGATCTTCAGTTCCCGGTACTCGGAGCGGATCATGACGCCGAAGAAGTCGATGGCCTCGGTTTGGACGCCTGGCAGGGTGCCGGGCTTGTGGAGCCGGGCCGCGATCTCGTCCGCGTCGGTCTTCAGGAGCGTCGCAAGGCCGCTGATGCGATCGGGATCCGCGAGGGTGGTCGGCAACGCGAACGGCACGAGTTTTCCGATGCCGGCGAAGGCGAGCCCTCGCGACGTCTGCTCCGTCGGCGTGCAGGCGAGGCAGCGGGTGACGAAGCCAAGCAGGCTTTCGCCCGGGATGGGCGCCGGCATGTGCGCGACGAACGGCCGGACCGCTTCGGGCGGCACGATCTTGAGCCGGCCGGTAATGGTGTCGAGGACGGACATCACTGGTCCTCGCGCACGGCCTCGAGCGTGTCGGGGCGGGCACCCTTCGCGAACGGATCGTAGAAGACTTCGTCGTCGCTTAGTTCCATCCAGCTGCGGAAGGACGCCTCGATGTCGTTCCAGTCGGGCGTGGTTCGGTCCTTCTCGAACGCTCGTTGAAGGGCGAGGCGCAGGATACGGCTGATGAGGCCGATCACGCCCCCCGTCATGTCGTAGAGGATGGCGCGGGCCTCAACGCTTTCGACGAGGCCGATTGGCGCATCGACGACGCCGTCGTCGAGCATCTTCCGCTCGAGCTTCGCGGCGAAGCCGAAGAAGTATTGTCGGTCCTCCTTCACCGCGATATCGAAGGCCGTGAGGCTGATCGTTTCCTTGCGCCGCGAGCGCAGTTCCGGCTCGGCGGTGAACAGCGGCAGCATCTTGTCCGTGCCAAGGATCGCGATCGAGAACACCGCATCGTTGACGAGGCTCTTCAGGGCACCGGCCATCGACCTCGCGGTGTTGATCCCCGCGTCGATGAGGAGGTTGTGGGCCTCGTCGAGGACGACCACGAACGTCCGCTTCTCCTTTGCGATCCTCCCGATTTCGCGGTTGATGCGCGCCTCGTTGTAGGACCGGGAGACCAGGACGTCGCTCGCGGACGGGTCTCCGTATGCCTCAAGGATGGCGGCCTGCAGGGCCCGCGTGGACTTAATGCTCGACTTTAGGGTGACGACGAGCACGGGGATTTCGTCGTCGCTAAGGTTCGGGTCGGCGAGGATCTCGTCGACCACTACGCTCATGGACTTGCTCTTGGTCGCGCCGCTGGGGCCGACGATGGGCAGGATCCAGAACTCCTCGAGCTTGACCGGGCGGCCCTTGGCCACCGCGACGCGCCGCTCGTTCGCGGCTGCAGCGCTCATCGTCTCCGCCCGCAGCGCCAGAAGGCGTTGCTTAACCAGCTTCATCCGCGGGTGCGGGATGAGGATGCTGCGGAACCGGTCGAGCCGTTCCATCTGTTCGTCGAGGGTCATCGCGGTACTCCGGATACGCAGGTGCTTGGGGGCGAGGGCTACTTGTCCTCGTCCCAGTCGAGGTCGCCGAGCAGCTTTTCGGCGAAGGAGGTGCCGCCCGACTTGCCCGGGTCGATCTTCGGGATCTTGATCTTGGAGGGGTTCCTGGCCTTGCGCGTGCGCTCGGCGTCGTGCTGGCGCTTTTCCTCCGCCGCCTCCTCCTTCTTGCGCTTGCGCGTCTCGGCCGCCTTCTTGAGCGCCTTCCTGCTGGGCCGCTCGCCGGCGGGCCGCTCGCCGTCGTCGGTGCGGTCGAAGCCGGCACCTTCATCGGGATGAGGGCGGGGTCGTGCTCGATTCTGCCGTCCGGATGGATGGTCCCGTGCAGCACATTCTTGTGCCGGATCGGCTCCTCGGGGAGGGTGTCGGCCTCTCCGTAGGTGCCCATGCTCTGGGCGAGGCCGCGTCGGGCATCGCGAGTTTCCCGCAGCGGGAGTTGGCCTGCGATGCTCATCCAGCGCTGCCGCAGGCGGTCGCGCGCGGCCCACATCTCGTCCTCGTCCTGGAGGTTCTTTTCGGCGTTGACGGCGAAGATCTGGGCGGCCTGCCAGAACGACAGTCCCTGCGAGAACTTCCTCGCGCGGTTCGGCAGGCTCACATAATGCGGGGTCGGCTTGCCGGCATGGTTCCAGACCTGGATCGACGAGCAGTCGGCCGGGTTGTACTTGATCTTCACCTTCACCCGCGCCGAGGACAGCAGCCGGCGCGACTGCGTGCGCTTCGACTCCCCGGGCGCCATATCGGCGAGCAAGCGCGTCGTCAGGTCGGTGTCATGGAACACCATCCGCTTGAAGCGGATGCCCCGGCGGGTCAGCACGGCCTCGTCGACGCGGCCAATCATCGCGTCGAGCTGCCGGATGTCGGCGATGAACCGCCGTCCGTGTCGCTCAATGCCCTCACGCCAGACACGTGCCGGGACGGCGCCGAGCCCTTCGTGGGGCTTGCCCTGGTAAAGGATGATCATTTCGTGGAGCAGAGCGTCGAGATCTCCGAGGGTGATGATGGCATCGGCCTTCGGGTCGAGCCCGACCTGCCGCATGGTCTTGGGGTCGTACGGCACGCCGCCCTGCAGCTTGTGCAGGAGCATCGTGTTCAGCGTCCCGAAGAACCGTTCCCCGATCGCCTTGTATTGGGGCGTCTTGACCGGGGCCCAGATCACCTCGATGCCGGCGTCCGCGAGCGCGTCCTGGAACGACGGGCTGGTGAACTCGAGGCCGTGGTCGACCAGGATTGCCTCGGGACATCCCCATGCATCGGAGGTGCCTTGGATGTGCGAGAAGACCTTGCGGATGTAAGCCTTCGGCCGATTGACGCGTTTGAGGACGAGCAGCGCCGAGAAGAGCGAGGGCGGCTCAAACGAGACGAGATGGCCGAGGATCATGCGCGTGTAGACGTCGATGCAGACAGTGATTGTCGGACGCCCGAGCGGGATGAACGTCTCGGTGTCGATGACGGTCCAGGTATCTGCCGTCGTGCTGTCCATAATCGCGAGCTGCAGCGGCCGCTCGGCGGAGACGCCTTGGCGGCAGCCCTTGAACTTCTCGTCGGCCTCCTTCTTGGAGTACTTCCGGGCCCAGTTCTCATGGCTGGTCGCCGCCGTGATGCGGCGGCGGATGGTCTCCATCCGGCGCGGCCCTTTCAGCGGCTCGCGGCCCTCGGCCTGCCGGCGCGCGTTTTCCTCGCGCAGGAGTTGCCGGAAAACGCCATAGGCGTCGTTGTAGTCACACGTGCGGTCGGACCAGTATTCCTCGACGGTCCTCGCGATCAGTTCGAGGATCCGCGGGGCGAGACGGCTGCGGGGCCCGCGTCCCCGGCTCGACCGGAAAGCCCGGAGCGGACGGCAGTCCGGGGCGCCACATTCTTTGATGGCGCGGAACAGGGTGGACGCAGAGAAGTCGTGGTCGAGGCCTTTCGCTATCGCATGGGTGCGCAGACGTGCGATGAAGCTCTTCAGCCACTTCGTGCCGAGTTGTGCGCCTTTCTGTTTGTCCCACATTCGGACATAAAACTGGAGGGTGCGCGCCCGCGCGCAGTCCGGAGTGTCTTCTTCGTGCGGGCCGAACTCCGAGTCCTTCGCGACGTGGCGGCGGGAGGGGAAGAAATCGATCCTTCGCACCTCTGCGCGGTCGAGAAGTTCGCTGAACATTCCGATCGTGATCGGCTTGTCGAGCGCGGTGCCCTCCCGTTGGAACAGTAGGATGCCGTTCGGCCGCTGCTGACAGAAACGGAAGAGGCCGTCGGGGAATTCGTACGTCTCGCCCACCCGGATCTGCAGCGGCAAATCAAGGAAGACCGGTCCCGGGGGGCCGGGCCTGAGGTCGTCGGGCAAGGCGTCTGCGGGCATCAGGTGCTCCTGGTGCTTTACGTTCGGCGCGGGGCCTCGGTGATGAGGGCGTCCGCGTCAAGCCTCTGATAGAGATCGACGGCGGCGACGCGCCGGACGATGAGGGCGTGCAGTCGCGCCCGGGCGAGGACATCCCACCGGTCAGCGGTGGCGCTCAGGACCTCGATCGCGCGGCCATACGGGAGGGTGCCGCCGGCGGCGTCGATGGCCTCGCGGAGCTTCAACTCGTCCAGCGACCGCACGAAGGTGTACCGGTGGCCGGAGATGAGCCTGGAGTTCGAGAGACGCGGCTCGACGTCGATGTCGTCGACGGCCGTGAGCCGCCGGAACACCATGCCCTCGGCGTGAAAGACCTGCTCCGCGATCTCGAGCTTCCGTGCGTACTCGGGGTCCTCGAACTCCTCGGGGGTGTCCTTGGTCTCGATGACTTCCCCCGTGCCGTCCCACATGACGCAGCGGAGATCGGGGGTGTAGCGGAGGTCCCGCTCGCCCGGGCGCTGGATGACGAGCGTGTACGGCTGCTCGAGGTAGCTGACGACGTTCGCGTCGGCCTCGAGGATCCACATCAGGTGCTGTTCGTGGATCGCCTCCCACTTGACGCCACGTCCGGCCTTGAGCGACGGGTACCGCCCGATGGGCTTGCGCTGGCCGCGGAGACGGATCCGCCGGGCCGGCTGGCTGTCCGCGCCGGAGAGCAGGCGGATCGTCTTGCCCAGGAACACCCGGGCCGCAGCTTCGCGGTCGCGTTCGTTCGTCACGTCATCCTCCCACGGTGGTTTGCCGACCTCAGTGGCGTCTCATCGGGCGGCATAGCGGCGCGCGCCGCCGCGAAGCTCGTCGACATGAAGTCCCGTCCAAAGTCAGTGATGACGACCGCCGGAAGCCCGAGCGGGGTCCACTGGCGATTGGGCCCCGCCGACCGGCGGTCGATCAGCGGGGTGTCATCCATCACGACCTCCCGTTCCGGCGGAGCGCCTTAGTGGTCGGCGCCGCGACGAGGTCCGGCGGGAGAGAGACGTCGAGCGGCGCGATCGAAACCACGGCGCGCCTGGGCGCCGGGGCGCCGATCAGCTTCTTGAGGTCACCGGCGGACATGGTCGGCGGGTCGCCGTCGGGGCCGGCGTCGACCACGTTGCCGCCGAGGATCCGACGCATGACCGGGTCGATGCAGACCGCGAGGTAGTGCGAGGTCGGGTAGCGGGGGATGGCGGTGTCCACCGTGACGTCGGTGGAGCCCATGAGGATGCGGTAGCTGGTGCTGTTCACGTTGCTCTCCTGCGTGTCGGGCACGCGTTCTCTCTTCCGGCCGGCGGGATTTGCCGGTCGGTCGGCATTGCAAAAGGCAAAAGGGTTTCGTTGCCCCGAATAGCTATTCGGAGGCTCTAATCGAGAACCCGGCCTTCCTGCTGTTTGGTTCGGTCAACGGCATGCTTGCTCGCAGCCTTTGACCGAGGTTCGCGCCGGGGGTCGTCCCCGAGGCTTGCTCCGCACATAGCGCGACCGGCGACGACTTTCAATCGGTGGTTTGGCGAAAATGCAAGTCTGTCCAGTGAGTTGCAAGGATTCGTCTTCCGACCTTTCCAACGAGTCCTTCGGCCTTCCCCGGGGTCTCGTGGGATCGCCGCCGATGGTCGCGGGGTCCGGAGTCGCAGGAAACCCGCGTGGTCAGCTAACAAGTCGCATAATGGCGACCATTTCGGGAGGCCGGGTTAATCGTTTATTAACCATGTTATCAAGAAATTTGGCTGCCCGCCCATTCTGCCCGGTCGAGACCCTTGCTTTCGGTCGGAAAACAGTTGCGGACGACGTCCTCGATCTCGGCACCGGTGAGCACGCGTCGCGTCCGCAGCGCCTCGGCGACCGCCTCGATGCCGGTCCGGTGCGTCCGGACGAGCGTCTGCGCGACCGCGTAGAGCCGCTGGAGATCCGCCTCGACTGCGGCCCGGAGCTTCGGGTCGGTCGTGAGCAGCAGTCCCACCTCTTCCATGGGCGCGAGTGCCGCTAGGGTGCCGCCGAGGCCGAGGCTCGCGTGCCGTGCCGTCGCGAGCCGCGTCGCCATGGCGAGATCGGCCGCAGCGCCAGCGGCAATGCTGCCGGCCAAGATCTCCTCGCCGGCCCGGCCGCTCAGGACCATGACGATGAGCGCCTCGATCCTGTCGGCGGTCATCGTGCTGACCTCGATCTGGTCGAGGCGGGTGTGGCCGCCGGACGTGTCGGCCGCGACGATCGTCGCGTGCCGGAGGGTCCCGGTCTTCAGCACCGTGGCCGCGACCGCATGGGCAGCCTCGTGGACAGCGGCCCGGGCGATGGTCTCCGGGCTGCGGAGGTCGGGCGGCGTTGCGATCGCGGTCAGGTCGTCGAGGACGAGGCTGCGGCCGGACATGCGGGCCCGCCGGCGTGCCGCCCGGACCCACTCCATCGCGTCGGCGCCGACCGCCCCGGGACGCAGACGCGCGACCGGCAGGAGATCGACGTCGGGCAGGTCCTCGCTCAGGTGATGGCGCAGGATGCCGGCGAGCCCCTCCGCATCGGGCGGCCCGACGTGCAGCGCACGCTCCAGCCGGCCCGGGCGCAGGAAGGCCGCGTCGATGTCGGCGAGGCGGTTGGTGGCCCCGATGACGAAGATCCGGTCGCGCTGCGAGACCGCCGAGTCGAGCAGGAGCAGCAGGTCGGTGATCACCGGCGTCCACCAGTCGCGCCCGCGCGGAGACAGCGTCTGGCGGTTCGGCATCGCGTCGAGTTCGTCGAGGAACACGATGCACGGGGCCAGTGCGGCCGCCCTCGCGAAAAGGTCGCGCTGCGCCTTCACGACCGAGTCCAGGTACCCTGCCGACGACGCGAAAAACTCCGCCACGGAGGCGGCGAGCAGCGGCACGCCGCATGCCCGCGCGATCATGCGCGCTAGGAGCGACTTTCCGGTCCCCGGGGGCCCGTGCAGCACCGCCCCACGATCACAGTGGTCGTAGCGTCCTGAGATTCGGCCGTCCGCGATGTCGCGCGCGAGTGAAAGGCCCCACTCGCGGGCTTCGCCGAAGCCGGCCGCCGTCTCGAGACGAGGGAGGCCGTCGTCGCCGTCGGGCAAGATGCGGGCGCGCGAGGCGGCCCGCAGCCTTGCGATGGCGTCAGCCGCCGTGCCGTCCGGACGGAACGCCGAGACGATGTCGTCGAGGTCGAGCCCGGCGGCGATCGTGTCCTCGAGCGTCGCCGGCAGCCGCCCCGAGAGGCATCGGCGGATCGCGTCACGGATGACCGCCCCGTCGGGAGCGTCGATCCGGATGTGGAGATCGGCCGCGGCGAGCAGCGTCGGCGGGAGCAGTCGATCCGGGGCGTGCGAGACGCCGATTGCGGAGGTGCCGCTTCCGAGCGCTTCTGCCACCGGGCTGTCGCCCGCGGTTCGATCGGAGCGCCGGTCGCCGGCCGGCGCGAACAGGACGTTCGGGGAGCGGACGAGCGCCTCTGCGTGCCTCCCGATGGGCTCGATCCATCGCCGGGTCGGCACCTTGATCACCACCGCGAGCGTGCGCCGCCGCCACAGGGCGTTGCGGACCGCAGGGGTAGTGGCGGCGTCGAATGCGGCGGCGGCGATCGCCCTGATCGGCCAGCCGGCAAAGGGCCGCGAGCGCCGCGCGCTGGGCGCGACGGGCGACGGGGGTTCGTCAGCTTGCACCTCCTCATCGAGATCGAGGATCGGCTCGATGATGCCGAGCCGCTCGCGCAGGGTGGAGCGTGGTCTGTGGGTTGGCTCGGTCATGCACGGCCTCCTGGCTGTCCTGCCTCGAAGCCCAGCCGATAGAACCGGGACCAGGTGCGGACCCAGCACCGGTGAGGGTCGATGGCGTAGATGGGCGTGGTGGCGATGAACGGTCGGTCGCCGAGCCGCGGGTGGCCCGTCACCGTGCCGGTCAGCACGGGGGCGCCGGTGTAGGCGGGCAGCCACGGGTCGAGCAGCGGCGCGTTCGCGAGGTCTGCTGCGGTCGGCGCTTGGCCGGCATGGATGCGCTCGAGGTCGCCGACGAGGCGGCGAAGCGTCTCGATGGCCTCGTGGGTGATCTGCGACATGTTGTTCGTCCTTCAGGGTGCGCGTCGGCGCCGGACCGAGGTCTCCGGTCCGAGGGGCGCGTCGGTGATGTCGATTTCGATGACGTCCGCGCAGGCTAGCGAGAGCACGCTGCCCACCGGGTCGCGGGACAGCCGGGCGGCCGACGCCGCCTCGGCGATCGTCAATGGTCCCTCCGCAAGGGACTGCAGGATGGTGATCCGGTCGCTCACCGGGACCCGCACGAAGCGGCAGCTCCACACGGCGGTTGCGTTCGAGAGCCAAGGCTCCCGCAGCACGTCGGCCGCAGTGAGCGTCAGCAACGGCAGCCCGAGTGCGTCGATCGCGAGCAGGAAAAGTCCCTCGCCGTCGACATCCCTGATCAGGCGCGCCTCGATGATGTCCAGCACCTGCCGTCCGCGGTCGCCGTCGAGAACGATGGCGTTCAGTGCGACCCCGTGGCCCTCGACCTTGACCGCCGACACCACGCCGATCGCGCGGACCGTCGGGTCGAGGGACGCCTGCACCAGGGCTGCACGGACCAGCGCATGACCGGCCGGAACCGGCACGGCGCACTTGGCCCCGTTGAACAGGAACGGGTCGGTTCGTCGTTGGGCAGGGAACGCGGACATGAGGGTACTCGACGCTTGTTCGGGCTGGCCGCGTGCTCACACGCGGGCGGAAGGTCGCGCTCGTCTTTGCTCATGCCCGAACTCCCTCGATCTCGATGACCAGTCCTGGGCCGAACCGCCCGTTCTCCGCGCGACCGCGGGTCGAATACCCTTTGGGGTTCGACACGATAACGGGTGCGGCCGATGCGATGGTCCCCGCTCCGGTGGCTGTGACCGTGGTTCCCGAGGTCTGGGCCTCGGGCCTCGATGAGATCGCGGAGATCGCTCGCCGCAGTGTAATGGGATGGTCAGCGCTTGAGTTTGCCGAGCGCCGCCGCGTGGGGAGCAATCGCGCGAACCACGGCCGCTCGACCCCATCGAGGACAACCATGCAGC
The DNA here is from genome assembly GCF_964266735.1 of Rhodoplanes sp. P11. Lineage (NCBI taxonomy): Bacteria > Pseudomonadati > Pseudomonadota > Alphaproteobacteria > Hyphomicrobiales > Nitrobacteraceae > Rhodoplanes > Rhodoplanes sp. P11. The sequence continues at coordinate 425,920 of NZ_CAXWGY010000001.1, read as the reverse complement.
CGCGCTCTTCCTCCCTGAGGAGGTCGGTCCGCCGCGCCATGGTCCCGTTCCCATCCATCGTCTGCTCCCTCCTAAAGGGGCCGGTAGGGTCGACGATGAGTACATAGCGGGAACATCAAGGCGAGTCAATAGCATACTATCAATAAAATAGTACACTATTGCAGCGATGGGGCGGCATCGCGAAATATCGGTGAATCAACGCGCTAATCAGCCGTGGGGGGTTGCATGGGCACCGCTGTAGAGCCAACTTGGTCGGAATTTAGAGGGGAGCGGCAGGCCCGATCGCGCAATGGCTCAAGAAGATGACACTACATCTCGCGTCCGAAAGGCCGGCACGCGGCGCCAGTTCCTGGTCTACATGGAGCCGGACCTCATCAAGAAGGTGAAGCTCGCGGCGCTCAAGCGCGACGTCAGCGCCTCGGCGCTCGTCGAGGAGGCTGTCGTCCAATGGCTCGCAGCGAATGAGCCCGGACGGAAGCGCAAGAGCGGTGGAGGGAAGACGGCCGTGGCCGAGCCCGATGACGAGGCCGAATGAGCGAAGAGGGGTATTCGAATCAACAGCTCTTTTCATCGCCTCCCTTGTCGTACCGTCCAACATATGAGCGATTTTAAGATGTAGACGGCGGGGTTCCTGAAAGGGGTTTGAAATCAGCGGCGGCGGCCGACCTCGATGATGAGCCGCAGGCGGCTGGTCGGGACGCTCTCCCGCGAGTTCACGCTGAACGTTGTCCACAGTCGAAGAGACGTTGTTCGATCATGCCCGACCGACCGGAGACCGAGCGACTGGAGAAGCTGTATGAGCGGCTTCGGGAACGGCTGCTCGACATGTCCCTTCGGAACCCGATGCTGAGCTACAAGCACCGTCCGAAGTCAAAGCGTCAACTCCGGATCGTCGATGGCGCGCTGGAAGGCATCTACGGTCAACTGACGGATGGGCAGCCTTTTGAGATCCTTTCGCTCCGGGAGCCCGATGACACGCCGCCAGACGAGAAGGCGGACGACTTCGTTTCAGCGCTCGCCCACGCGAAGGTTTCCGACGTCGAATACCTCACGGGAATCGAGGCGCTGGAAAGCGCGGGGCGCGACGACCCTTTCGAACTGGCGAAGGCGGAAAGGGAGCTTCGCGATCGCGTCCGCGAAAGCCTCGGGATGGAGCCGCGCCCTAACCGGCGGACCGTCAACCCGATCGAGCATGCGCGGTCGCTCGGTATCGACCCTTCCCTCGAATTGACCAAGGTCCCTCAACAGGGAAACAGGAACGAGAACGCCAAGAAAAAGCTGCAGACCCTGGAGTGGCCTGACTCGCTCGAATCCATCCTCGACCGCATCTTCGGCGACGCGCGTCTGGCCGAACAGGAAACCGGCCTCTCCACTCTGTTCCTGGCCTTCGGCTTCCTCGAGTGGCGTGAGAGCGACGACAGCGCCAAGGCGCTGTTCGCGCCACTGTTGCTCCTGCCGGTCAAGCTGGAAAGGAACAAGTCGGTCCGCGGCAAAATCACCTTTTCTGTTTCGGCGATTGCCGATGCCGCCGACCCGAACATCAGCCTTCAGAAGAAGCTGGAGCGCGATTTCGGGATGCGTCTCCCCAAGTTCGTGACCACCGAGGAGAGCAGCGGATCGGTCGACAAGTATCTCGCCTCGGTTTCGAAGGCGATCAAGGACATCAAGGAGTGGAAGGTCCGGCGTTTCCTCACTCTGGGGCACTTCAGTTTCGGCCGGTTCGCGATGTACGCCGACTTGGCGTCGGAAAATTGGACGGCGCACCCGGTCGCGGATGACTTGGTCGGGTCCATCGTTCGGGGGACGGAGTTGGCTGGCGATGGGGGAAGCTCGCTTTTCCATCCGCCGGACGACTACGAGGTTGACGCCCCTGAAATCGAGAAGATCGCTCCGATCCTGATCCACGATGCCGACGCCTCCCAGCACAGCGCGCTCGTCGACGTCATGCAGGAGAAGCACCTCGTCATCCAGGGCCCGCCCGGAACGGGGAAGTCGCAGACCATCACGAACATCATCGCGAACGCGCTCGCCGCTGGAAAAACGGTGCTCTTTCTCGCCGAGAAGCAGGCGGCGCTCGAGGTGGTCTCGCGGCGGCTCGGGACGGCCGGCCTGGGGCATTTCTGCCTCGAGCTGCATTCGGAAAAGGCGACGCCACGCCTGGTGGTGGAGAGCCTGAAGACCCGGGTCGCGCTCCGCCGCGGAAGGGCGGTCCCGGGGCTGGCGCAGCGGGATTCGACCTGGGACACAAGCCGAAGGGAGGTAGGGGCTTACGTCGCCGCCCTCAATGCTCCCGCGGAAGACGGCCAAGCCCCGTTCGATTTGATATGGCGAACCTTGCGGGCGCGGAGCGAACTCGGGGTGGCCTTCGAGGCGTTCAAGATGGTTCCGCTACCGGCGGACATCCTCGACAGTCCAATCGCGTACCGTGAGGCGGCAGGCGACGTGTCGATCTATGCCCGGATGGCGCAGGCGTTCACCACCGCATACGGCCGTCCAGCCAAGTCCCCCTGGCGGGTGATCACCTTCGCTGACCCCAATCCAGCAATCGTGTTCCGTTTTGTCGACGGTATCGTCGAGTTGCGGGCGCGAGCCGAGATCGTCGCGGGACTCATCGAGAGCGTCCAGGATCTCGGGGTGGAAAACCTGCCCGCTCTGGAGACATTGATTGCCCTCGATCAGGTGCTCCCGGATTTCCCGCATGACCCGGTCATGGTGCCCCGTGTGGCGGCGCTGGATGCGGCGGAGGTGGAGGGCGTCATCCGTCTGAGGTCGACGCTTCGGATCTTGGACGAGCGCGCTGCGGGTTTCGCGGAGCTTTCGGACTTGTCCGCTGAGGACAGGGTCCGCATCGGGCGCTTGGTCGAGATCACCGCCGGCACGGCGCTTGCCGGGCTTGCCCCCACCGCCCTCTATGAACAGGTCGCCCGCCGCATCGAGGTTGCGTCGACGCTTCTTGATGCACTCGATCATCTCAAGGCGGCTGTGGAGATCTTGAGCCTCGGCGGACGGTTTCCGGTTTCGGGGTGGGAGCCGGTATTGTTCGCGGCGGTCGCGGCCTCGGGCCTGACCGATGATTTGAGAACGTGGTTTTGTTGGCACCCGAACGAGGGGAAGGAAGAGTTCGACCGGGCGCACGCAGACTGGACGAAGCTGGTCGCCAACGAAACGCATTGGCGGGGCCGGTTTCCCGGGTTCCGCCAGCCGTCCTGGCCGACGCCCGATGAATTGCATGCTGGCGCATCCGTCGCCCGCAAGGGCGGGCTCGCCAAGGTGTTCGGCGTTTTTGGCGGCGATGGAAAGGCCTTGGCTGCGATCTCGGAGCGGCTCGGAGTCCCTGCAGGAACCAGAATTCCGGCCGACGACCTCGACGGATTGGCTTCGCACGCGCGTGCCCTTGCTGCCTTCCAGAACAACCACGCCTATCGGCAGATGCTCGGCGCCAGCTGGATGGGGTTGAACACGCCTTTCCCAATGATCGCCAAGGCCCTAAATTTGCGCAGGGTCGTGCACGAAAAGATCTCGGAGCATCCGCATGGCGACGAGGTCGTCGCGTCGTTGAACAGGCTCCCGCCCGCTGGGTTGGTGAGACTCGCGGAGACCCATGATGGTCTCCGCACCTTCGCGGGGCTCAATCCGGAGTTACAGGCGCTGGATGACACCGCCTTGGAGGCAAAGCTCTCTGAACTGCAGCAGGCGAGGGAACGCGCCCGGGCGGTGCTAGAGGTCGATCCGGACAGGACACTGACGAGGTACGATCGCTCGATCACCGATCTCGAAGGAATCATCCTGCTGGAGGCCGACCAAGCAAAGGCCCGAGCCAAGCTTGCCGCGCACTCGCTCGCAGCCGGCGCTGAAGACCTCGCCGGGTCCGCTCTGGCGGTTGATCGAACGCGTGCGACATTGTCCTGGGTCTCGGTGGTCAAGGAGCACGTGCCTCCCGGAATCCTCAGGAGTGCACTGCTGTCGGACACGGGTGGAGCGCTTCGCCAGCGCATTGCCGAATGTGCGGGTCGCGCAGCCCCGGCGATTGCTGACCTGAAGGACGCGGTGGCCGGGCTCGAGCGCGACTTCGGTGTGACGGGATTCGATCCGGGGGCACCCCGCGTTCTTGCGGCCCTGGCCGCTGATCTGCAGGAGCGGCGGGACGAACTGTCGGAGTACTTGAGCCTGCATGGGCAGCGGGAGTTGTTGAAAGGCAAAGGCCTTGAAACTCTGCTCCAGACCGCCGATGCGATCCATCTGAACCCCGACCTTCTGCCGTCCCTATTTTCCGGGCTTGTGTCCCGGCGGCGAGCCGAGACATCGCGCCGGACGGACCCTGTCCTGGCTCAGGCAAACGGCTTGCGCATCGAGGCGAGGCGCCAGGATTTCATCCAGCGGGACCGGCAGAAGATCGAGATCGATCGCGCCCGGGTCAAGGAAGCTTTGATGGCGGCGCAGCCGCCGAACGGCATCCGCAACGGCCCCCGGTCCACCTGGACGGAGATGGAGCTTCTCCATAACGAGTTCGGCAAGGAGAAGCGCTTCGTTCCGGTTCGTGACCTCATGCAGCGCGCCAGCACCGCTGTTCAGGCGCTGACGCCGTGTTTCATGATGTCGCCGCTCTCCTTGGCGAAGTTCCTTCCCCCGGACAAGATCGATTTCGACCTCGTTGTGATCGACGAGGCGTCACAGATGCGGCCGGAAGATGCCTTGGGCGGGATGCTGAGGGCTCGGCAGCTTGTCGTCGTGGGCGACCAGAAGCAGTTGCCGCCAACGGACTTCTTCTCGCGGTCCTCCGACGAGGTGTCCGATGATGACGAGTTCGAGGATCTCGACGATGAGTCGATCCTGGAGGCCTGCCAGAAGACGTTCCGCCTGACCCGGTTGCTTCGTTGGCACTACCGAAGCCGGTGCGAAAGCCTCATCTCGTTCTCCAACCGCGAATTCTACAAGGGTGAGCTGATCACCTTTCCGATGGCAAAGCCCGGGTCGTTCTCGATCGACCTCATCCGGGTGAACGGCAGCTATGAGGCGAGGCGGAACCCGGCCGAGGCGCAAGTCGTCGCCGAGGAGGCCATCCGGTTCATGAGGCGGTTCGCCGACGACAATCCGGAGACGATGCCCACCCTCGGGATCGCGGCCGTCAACAGCGACCAGCGCGACCTCTTGATGGAGGAGGTGCGACGTCTCGCGATCGGCGACGAACTCGTCGAGCGGTACCAGGAAAAGGCGTCGAAGAAGGGGGAGCCGCTGTTCATCAAGAACCTGGAGAACGTCCAGGGCGACGAGCGCGATTTCATCTTCATCTCGATGACGTACGGCCCGAAGCCGGGGCAGACGGCCGTCAGCCAGAGATTTGGGCCGATAAACGGGAAGCAGGGACACCGGCGTCTGAACGTCCTGTTCTCCCGCGCCAGGGTCCGCATCGGTCTCTTCACGTCTTTCGGCTCGATCCACGTTGTCCCGACCGACAAGAGTTCCCAGGGCGTGCACGTCCTCAAGCGCTACCTCGAATACGCCGAGAAACGGGGACTTGCGGAGGCACGCGCCGGCGCGGCGGAGGTCGAGAGCGATTTCGAGTCCGAAGTAGCCGATCGGCTGCGGTCGCGCGGTTACACCTTGGACTGCCAGGTCGGCGTTTCGGGGTATCGGATCGACCTCGGCGTCAAGCACCCGGAGCATCCCGAGCGCTACCTGGCGGGCATCGAATGCGACGGCGCCAGCTATCACTCGAGCAAGAGCGCACGGGATCGGGATCGCCTTCGGGAGGAGATCCTGAGGGGGCTCGGCTGGGAGATCGTCCGGGTCTGGTCAACCGACTGGTTCGACAACCCTGATCGGGAAACCGAGCGGCTGGTCAAGCGGCTCACGGAGATCAAGGACAGGCCTTTCGATCGCGATGATGAATACCGGCTGGGTGGGGTGGAGGCGATTGCCCCCGGGGCTTCGGACCAGGTCGATGAAGCTGAAGGTGATCCCGCCGACCGACCGATGGAGCCGCTCGCAGCCGATGCAGCCAATCAGGAGGCCAATCTCAATGAGGTCGACCTAGAGTCCGACCCGCCTGCGGGTGGTCCAGTTCCGGGGGAGAAGCCGAAATCACGGCTTCAAGACGATGGCCCGTTGACCAAGGTCGAACTCCAGAAGGCGCTGCGGGAATTCCGCGACACGGTCATCGCAGCCGAGGTCGCTCCCTGGGAGCCGCACCGCTCCATCCTCCGCGACGCCATGATCGAGACCTTCGTCGAGCAACGTCTCGACGACCCGAACGATTGGCACCGAAAGGTGCCCATGTATCTCCGGCAGGGGACAAATGGAGCCGAACGATCCCACTTTCTCGACAGGGTCTGCGACATCGTCGGTCGACTGGAAGGTCGGCGCGCCGGCGATCAGCCGAAGCCGGGCCGGCCGGCGTTTGAATTGACGGCCGAAGTGCAGCCGGAGCGGAAGGAAACCCAGTTCAAGCTGTTCGGCGCTGGGGTTTCACCGGGTATCCCGCCGAAATCCGTTGCTCTCCCGCAGAGTGGGGGTCAGCCGCAGGAGGGGCGCCGCCCCGGCTCCGACGAGTACGTGGTGGCCGACTTCTCAGCCTGCGGTCTGGTGCCGGACGCGAGGCGATTCTACGACCCCGGATACAGCCTGACGCTCTCGAAGATGGTCGCTCATGTGATTGAGACCGAGGGGCCCGTCTATGTCGATCAGGTGGTGACCCGCATCGCGCGGGCGCACGGATTCCAGCGGAATGGAGCCAACATCTTCGAAGCGGTCGCGCGCGCAATCGATCGCCGCTTTGCGCGGACGACGGAAGGTGACAGGGATCTTGTGTGGCCTGCCGGCAGGACGCCGGAGAAGCTGGTTCCGTTCCGGAAAAACGGGCAGGGGGCTCGGACCTACAACGACATCCCGCTCGTCGAGCTTGCGAGCTTGGCGTCCCCGCTGCTTGCTCGGCGGAAGGACGACGAGGAAATCCTCGATCACATGCGGAACTTCTTCGGCTTGGAGCGCCTGCGGGAAGCCGCGAGGGCGCGGTTCGAGGCTGCGATCAGGTTGGCTCGGCGGTCGTGAGACCACGCGTCACGAAGGTCGGAGCGCGAGTAGCGTGAGGGTGCAGCCGACAAGTAAGCAGACGTGGTCGAGGATGATGGTACCCGCAATGAGCGAGCCATACTCTGCTTGATCGACCGGGGGGACGATGGCGAAACGTCAACGGACGATGACCGACGAAGGGATCGGCCTCGCCAAGGCGATGTTGAAGCGAGGGCTCAAGAACGACGTTGTGCATTTTCATTTCAACCGCGCTGATAGGCTCATCAGCTCCGGTCGTATCGCGCAAATAAAGAGCGGCACCTATGGCGCGGCTGTTCCCGAGGCTACGCCGGAAGTGCTCGAGAGCTTTCTTCTCGAATGGGCGCCGCGTCACGCCACAGATACGCCCGGTTCCGCCGCCGAACGCGCTTTGCTCGGTGCCTTGTTTGCGAAGGAGGCCGGCATTTGGCGTCTGGTAGCCGGCGAGACCGATCGGTTCGAGTGCAAGCGCGGATTCTGCCTTGCTCCAGAGCAACGTTTCGCAGACATCTTGAGGTCGATTGCGGGCCTTGCCAACAATTCCGGGGCTACATTTTCATCGGCATAGCCAACGGCACCCTCGCGGTCGAGGGACTTCCGGACGAGCGTTTCGAGAAAGCCGACCCGGCCGAGATTAATCGCGTTCTTGTAGGTGCGCTCGATCCGGTTCCGAAGGTCCGTTCATCGGTAATCGCGGTCGGTGGGCGCAAGATTGGGGTCCTACATGTCTCGAAACAGGAGACGCCGCCTGTCATTGCGATCAAGAACATTGCTCAGGATGTGAAGGAGGGAACGATCTATTACCGGTACGTTGGCGAAACGCGGGCCATCCGTCCTGGGGAACTACGGCGCATCATTGCTGAGCGCGAACAGAAGGCGGTGGCTGAATTTTCCCGCCGGATGGCGCGTATCGCCGAAGGCGTCGAGGCGACTGTCAACCTCGATATGGGTGAAGTCGCGGGTAAATCCGGCAGATTCATCATCGACAAGTCGCTCCTGCCGGAACTCCAGTTTGTGCGAGAGGGGGATTTCACCGAGCGGCGTGGTGCGCCGGCGCTGCGATTGATTGGGGAAGTGGAGCCGATCGACGTCTCCGAACGCGAGCGCGTCCGTGTTGTCCGAGAGTCGGTGACCCCCGATGCCATCGTAAGGAACTTCCTGCGTGGGGAGAAGGTGGAACACCCGCTCGAGTACATTCGCGCGCAAGCGCACTGTCAGCGGCGTTGGCTGCCGGTCTGGTATTACGTCGAGAAGGTCGGAAAGCCGCTCGACGAGTTGATTGAGGATTTGCGCTCCGAAGTGGCGAGCCATCCTGCGACGCGCGACTTTCTTGTACAGCGGCTGATCGGAGCAGAACGTGCCCAGCGGGTCCAAGTTGGGAAGGTTGGCAAACTGTGCCGAGAGATCGCACGTGGAAAGTTCACTCCACCCGTAGACAGGGCCACCGACCAGGCATTTGCCAATGCCGTGATGGGACTTCCGGCTGGTACGCTGGACGTGGAACGGTTCAAGCCGATTCTACTTGAATCCTTGGATCGGGTGGAAACCGGTAGCGATGGCGCTGCGCGAAGTGCCATATATCGTGCTGTATGCCGTCTTGACGAACTTCTTCACCGAAAGGCATAGGCGGGGCAGTACGATAACGTGCTGGTCAAACGGCAGCTTGTCGAAGCTTGACCTCGGGCAGCCGATGTTCTTCGTTTCGACGCTTAATGTCGGTCCTTATTCATCTCTGTTTTTCCCATCCCACGCCGCTTCGAAAGCTTTTGCTGAAATAGCGCGTTTCGGGGGCTGCTTCCGCGGCTTTGGTGCAGCCTGCTTCTTATCCACAGCTTTGGTTTTCGCAGACGGTTTGGCCGTTGGTTCGGAGGTGCCATTTGCCAGCGTCACCAGATGGGCCCGCATCCAATCGGGCTTCACCAGCGATGGCGATCGAGGCGCTGGACTGCGGGTCGAGGTCAAGGACCAGGACCGAAGCGTTGTAGGCGGCCGCCAGTCCCTCGGCCAAGCTGACCACTGTGGTCGTCTTACCGACGCCCCCCTTCATGTTGGCGACTGCGATGAGTTGTCCGGCCACTTTCCCCTCCCGCGAAGGCAAACTCGCGAACACGGAACCGAAATCAATCTTGAGGAACAACCAAAAGTAGTGCCACTGACTATCGTAATTGGATGCGATTCGAGCAAACGCGATTTCGGGTAGCAGAAATTACAAACCAATGATAGAGTAAATCGGTCGATACACCTTCGCCCCACTTTTACAGCGTCATCGCTGCACTCTTAGGGAGGTGGCATAATTCGGTCGGCTGGTGGGCCCGGCAGGACTCGAACCTGCAACCAAGCGGTTATGAGCCGCCGGCTCTGACCATTGAGCTACGGGCCCCGCCCGGCGGCCAGGCGATGCGCGGTGGCGGACCGTAGCAGCGGGTCCGGAGCCATACAACGGTCGGCTCGACCGTCCGCCCCGGCCGGCGGGGAGCCGAGCGGCGGCCGGCCCGGCTTCGCCGCAGTGCCTCTCCCCGCGGGTATCTCGCCACGGGTGGCGGGCCGCCGATTCACGGACAGGTCCGACTCTGTTAGCCTGACCCCGAATCACGCCGCGCCTCCGCGAGCCGGCGGCCGCGGGTGGCGCGCCGCGGGTGGACGAGGCGGTTTCCAGATGCTCCCAACCTTCCGGACCATGGTGATCGCGGTCGCGGCCGTGTTTCTCGCCCTCATGGTGACGGCGCGAGGCCTGGTCACGGCGCCCGAGGCGGTGACCCGCATCGGCGAGGTGCCGCCGCTCGGCCGCACCCTGGTCCAGCTCGCCCAGGTGCCGCTGGACGACACCCAGAAGCGGTTCGTCGCCGAGGCCGTCGCGCGCGCCGAGCGGGCCGAGATCGAAGCCGCAGCCCGCATCCAGCAGGCGGACGCCGCCGGCCGGTCCGTCACGGCAGACGGTGCCGCGGCCCCGAGAGCGCCCGAGACCGCACCCGAGATGGCTTCCGAGATCGCGGCCGACAGCCGTCCGGCGGGCGGGCCGAGCTTGCCGCTGGTCGCGGCCGACGAGCGTGGCCGCCCGGCTGCCGCCGTGCCCGCCTCGGCGGACCCTCTCGGCGACCTCATCCGCGCCGTCGTTCCCGAGACCCCGGAGCCGTCGCCGCGGCCTGCCGGCTCCGGCGGCGACGAGGGAGCCGGGACGGTCGTGGCCCTCGCGGCGGCACCGGCGGCACCGCCCGCGCCGTCGCCCGCCATGCCCCCGGAGCCCGTGGCGGCCGCTCCTGCTCCGGCCGACCCGGTGTCCGCCGATCGAACGCCCGCCGACCCGGTGCCCGCCGATCCGGAGCGTGGCGCGGCCGCCGCGGCGCCGGGCGAGGCTGTCGTCGCGGCCCTGCCCACGGCGGAGCCGGCGGTGGTCTTCGGCCCCGAGCGGCCCGCCGCCAAGCCGACGGCGCAGAAGGCCAAGCGCACCGCCAAGCCGGCGGCCCGCAAGAAGGCCCGGGCGAGCCGCCCGGCCGCCCGCCGTCCGGTGGTTCGGACAGTCTCACGGCCAGTGGCACCGGCGCCTGCCGCCACCACCTACCAGACCTACACGCCGTTCTTCGGCAGCCCGGCCCCGACCGCGCAGCCGGCGGCCCAGCCCGGCACTCTGCGGCGCTGACGCGCGCCTCCGGCCCCAGCTCGTCCGGGCGACGGCCTCGGCGGCGGGTGGGCCGTGCGGCGCCGTGCCCTGTTGATGAGGCGGCGGCCGCTCCTGTTGGATCGCCTCTTGCACGCGGTGCGGGTGTCGGTGGGGCCGCGCATCGGTGCCGGGGAGGGGCTATGGGCAGCATCGAGGGGGGCACCGTCCTGATCACGGGCGGGGCGTCCGGCATCGGCTTTCTGATGGGGCGGCTGGTTCTGGAGCGGGGCGCCGCCCGCTTGGTGATCTGGGACATGCGGGCCGACGCGCTGGCCGAGGCCGAGGCGGCGCTGCGGGCGCCGGGCCGGTCGGTTGTCGGCTTCGCGGTCGACATCACCGACCCCGAGCAGGTGCGGCGCGCGCTCGCCGAGATGGACCGCCAGGGGCTCGCGGTCGATGTGCTGGTCAACAATGCCGGCATCGTCGTCGGCAAGAGCTTCGCGGAGCATTCCGACGCCGATATCGAGCGTACCATGCAGGTGAACGCCACGGCGCCGATGCGGCTCGCCCGCGCGCTCCTGCCCGGCATGCTGGCACGCCGCCGCGGCCATGTCGTCAACATCGCGTCGGCGGCCGGCATGGTGGCCAATCCCGGCATGGCGGTGTACTGCGCTAGCAAGTTCGCCATGGTCGGCTGGTCGGAGTCGCTGCGCATCGAGCTCGAGCGCGCCGGCTCCGGCGTGCGGGTCACCACCGTGATGCCGTTCTACATCGACACCGGCATGTTCGCCGGCGTGCGCTCGCCGGTGCTGCCGATCCTTAAACCCGACTACGCGGCGCGGATGATCGTCGATGCGGTCGCGCGCGGCCGCATCTTGCTGCGCATGCCGCGGCTCCTGTATCTCGTGCCGCTCGTTCAGGGCCTGCTGCCGACGCGCTGGTTCGATGTCGTCTGCGGGCGCTGGTTCGGCATTCACGACTCGATGGCGACGTTCAAGGGGCGCGGCGGGTGAGCCACACGACGCAGACGACAATGCCGACAGCGGACGCGCCCGTCGCGGGAACCGCCGTCGATGGCGACCGCATCGCGGCGCTGTTCGCGGCCCAGCGCCAGGGCGTCGCGGTGCGGCGGGTGTCGTTCGACTATGCGGCCCGCCTGGTGGCACTGGAGCGGCTGCGCGACGCGCTGGTGCGGCGCGAGGCCGACATCGTGGCGGCGCTCGCCGCCGATTTCGGCAAGCCCGCCACCGAGGTGCTGCTCACCGAGATCCTGCCGGTGCGCCAGGAGATCGCCCACGCCCGCCGCCATCTGCGGCGATGGATGCGGCCGCGCCGGGTGCGCCCGACCCTCGGGCTGATCGGCACCGCGGCGCGGGTGCGGCCGGAGCCCAAGGGCGTCTGCCTGATCATCGCGCCCTGGAACTATCCGTTGAACCTCGCGCTCGGCCCGCTGGTCTCGGCGCTGGCGGCCGGCAACGCCGTCATGCTCAAGCCGTCCGAGCTGGCGCCGGCGACGTCGACGCTGATCGCCTCGCTGATCGCCGAGACGTTTCCGCCGGGGCTGGTCGCCGTGGTGGAGGGGGATGCGGCGGTCGCCGAACGTCTCCTGGCGCTGCCGTTCGACCACATCTTCTTCACCGGCAGCCCGGCGGTCGGCCGCATCGTGATGGCGGCGGCGGCGCGCACCCTCGCCTCGGTGACGCTGGAGCTCGGCGGCAAGTCGCCCGCCATCGTCGGGCCGGGCGCCGACCCGCGCAAGGCGGCGCGCTGGATCGCCTGGGGCAAGTTCGCCAATGCGGGCCAGACCTGCATCGCGCCCGACCACGTCTTCGTTCATCGCTCGGTGGCGGACCGGCTGGTGGCGGCGCTGGAGGCGGAGATCGCTCGCGCCTACGGGGCCGACCCGTCGGCCCGCCGGCACTCGCCCGACTATGCCCGCATCGTCAGCCGCCGGCATGCGGATCGCCTGCACGACCTGATCGAGAGCGCCACCGCAGCGGGCGCGCAGGTGCTGGCCGGGGGCGAGGCCGATCCGGTCGCGCGCTATGTGGCGCCGACGCTGATCGCTCGCACCACGCTCGACATGGCGGTGTCGCAGGAGGAGATCTTCGGGCCGGTCCTGCCGGTGATCGCATACGACGATCTCGACCAGGTGATCGCCCGCATCGACGCCGGGCCGAAGCCGCTCGCCCTCTATGTCTTCGACCGCTCCCGCAGCTTCGCCGAGGCGATCACGGCGCGCACCAGCTCCGGGGCGGTCGGGATCAATCTCACCCTCGCGCATTTCCTGCATGTCGGCCTGCCGTTCGGCGGCATCGGCCAGTCCGGGATAGGCGCCGCGCATGGTGAGCATGGCTTCCGCGCGTTTTCTCACGAGAAGGCGATCCTGCGCGATCGCTTCTCGGTCACGCCCCTGCTGTTCCCGCCCTACACGCCGCTGGTGCAGCGCCTCGTCCGGCTGACGCTGCGGCTGCTCGGCTGACCGGCTCTGCGGCAACACCGGAATCGGCTGCTCGTCCCGTATCGAGCCGGCCTGCCGGCGCGGGCCGCCTGCGTGCAACTGCGGATTGTCATGTGGGGCACCGCACGTTAATCGACTCGCATTGGAACGATCAGCGAAACCAATCGTTATTTCGGCTGGACAGTTCGTGCCTCGGAGGTCAGCTCCATGGCCCATCATTTGGTCGAGAAAGACACCTTCGTCCGCGTCAACCGCAACATCGCCCTCGGACTGGTGTGGAGCGGGCTCGCCGTCTCGGTGATCGCCGCCGCGGTCTTCGACGTTGGGCGCTGGGTCGGCGCGTGGTGATCGTCGCGATGTGAGACGCGGTGGCGCGATGCCAGTGGCGCCCGTTTCGGCGGGACGCGCGGGCCGGACGCTTGTTCGTCTCTCGACGCTCACCGCCGCAGCAGCCGGCGCGCATTGCCGCCGAGAATCTTCAGCTTGTCGGCCTCCGACAGCGGCACCCCGGCCATCCATTCGACCGCCGGTGCGTTGTCCACGAACGGCCAGTCCACCGCGAACAGAATGCGGTCGATCCCGAGCTCCATCACGCAGCACAGCAGCGCCGGCGTCGAGAAGAAGCCGCTCGTCGTGACATGGACGTTGTGGCTGAACACCTCGCGGAACGCGATGCGCTTCTGGCCCGGCCGCGTCAGCGCCTGCTCGATCCGCCACAGCAGGAACGGCAGCGTCTCGCCGAGATGGCCGAGCACCAGCTGGAGCCCGGGATGGGCGTCGAACACCCCCGACAGCACCAGGCGGATCGCCGTGGTGGCGGTCTCTACCGTGTAGCCCCAGGCGGGCCGCGCCACCATGGGGAAGTCGGCTGTGTAGTCGTCGTAGTAGACCGCCGACACCGCCGGATGCGGCACCGAGGGATGCAGGTAGATCGGCACGCCGAGCCGCGCGGCGCGTTCGAAGATCGGCCAGAACCGGCGGTCGTCGAGAAAGACACCGTGCGGCATGCCGTGCAGCATGGCGCCCTTGAAGCCGAGGCGCTCGACGCAGCGCTCCAGCTCGTCGGCGGCGGCCGGCGGATCGATGGTGGGCAGCGCCGCGAAGGCGGCGAAGCGATCCGGATGCGTCTGGATCACCGCGTGCAGGCGATCGTTGACCCGCCGGGCCAGCGGCACCGCGGCGTCGCCGGCGATCTTCTGGGTCGAGGGCGAGCCGTGCGACAGCACCTGGATGTCGATGCCGGCCGCGTCCATGGCGGCGATCCGCTGTGCCCCTAGATCGTACAGTCGGTCGGCGAGCTGGCCCGGCCGTGGTGCTTCGCCGCCGGTGAAGTGGGTCACCAGCTCGGCGTCCCAATAGTGCTCCTCGATGGCGACGACAGGGGTGTGCTCGGGCTGCATTCTGTCCATGTCCTTCTCGGGCGCCGGCACCACGCGCGTCCGCCGTGGCGACAGGCGGTGGCGCCGGACCGCGGCAGGCGGCGCCGCGGTCGCAGCGGGGGCGCGTCAGCGCACCGTGCGGCGGGTGATCACCACGTTGTCGAAGACGAGGTTGGACGACCAGATCCAGCGAGCCCCCTCGAACAGCTCGGGATAGCGGGTGTAGGCCGGCAGCGCCGTCACGCCGATGTCCGTGTCGGTGTACTCGTAGGCGCGCGGCCACTTGGAGTCGTCGAATGAAGCCCCCTGCCAGTTGTCGGGCATCTTGTAGTGGACCGCGTAGCAGGCGTCGGCGCAGGGCGGCTTCTTGGCGACCGGATGCACGCGGCCAAGCTTAGTGGTGTCGTGGACATTGCCGATCTCCACCACCTCGTCGGGCGCGTTGAGCGGGGCGATATAGAAGGTCTGCGCCTTCCAGTTGGAGTCCGTCACGGTGCCGTCGGAGAAGCGGGCGATCAGGCCGCCGTCGCCGGGATGGCGCGGATTGCCCTGGAACAGCTCCATGCCGATGCCGAGCTGCTCGTCCCAGTCCACCAGCAGGAACGCCAGCGTGTACGGCCTCTTGGCCTTGAACTTCACGATGGCGGAATTGAACGGCGTGTAGGGCGTGTGGTCGATGCCGACCAGCTTGCCGTTGACGTACATCTCGAAATAGTTGTCGGCGACGATGTATCCGGTGATCACCTCGCCGTCCGGATCGATCTCGACCACCGGCACCTTGGAGGCGTCGACGTCCTTGGCGGTGGCCGGCGTCACCTGGTTGCACTCGTTGTAGAGGTCGGCGGCGATCGGGCCTTTCCCATACTGGACCGGGGCCGGCATGGTGATCACGGTGCCGTCCGTCGCCGTGATGGTGCCGATCGCGCTGACGCGATGGTTCGAGACCTGCACCGGGCATTTGTAGAGGTTCTCGACGGTCGGCTTGGCCTGCCCCTGGGTGATCATCCGGCCACCCGACGCCGCGCTCGCCGGTGTCGCGCTCGCCGGTGTCGCGCTCGCCGGTGTTGTGCTTGGCGGTGATGTGCCTGCCGCCGCCCCGGCAGCCGCCGGAGCGGCCGGGGAAGCGGGCGGGGCCTGAGCCTGTGTTGGGGCCTGGGTTTGGGCCTGTGTTTGGGCCTGGGCCGCCAGGGCCGTGAGCCCGCTGACGCCGAGGACCACGACCACGCCCGCCAGCCGCCGGCCGGTCGGGGACCGGCGAGCCGGCGAGAGGCGGGTGGTTCGGACGCAATGCGAGAGTCGACGGGACATGCGTTTCTCTCCCAGGGATGCGCTTTTTTGTTGTGTGATGAGATGCGTGAGGCAGGACGGCTCGATTGTGCATGGCCGGTCGGCCCGCGCAATCGGCCGCGACCGTCGGGACGGCGGGGCGCGAATCACTTCGGCGAGATCGCACGCGATCCGGCCCGGCGAAGCCGTGCGCCTCGATGGCGACGACAGGCGGGCGTTTGCATACCATGTCGTCCCCGCGGCGCTTGCGGCCGGAAATCACCGGGGTCGAGCCGATCAGGCCCGCCTCGGCGAGGTCGGCCGGGCGCGCCGGAATCCTATAATGGGTAGGGATGCCGTAAAGGAGCTCCGCCGATGAGCGCAGTGGACGACGCCCGTTTCTGGGATCGGACAGCACGTAAATATGCCGCCTCCGCGATCTCGGATCAGGCCGGTTACGACCGCACGCTGGACCGGACCCGCGCCCGGCTGAAGCCGGACGATCGGGTGTTGGAGCTCGGCTGCGGAACCGGCACGACGGCGTTGAAGCTCGCCGCCGGGGTGCGGAGCTATCTGGCGACCGATCTGTCGGCCGGGATGATCGCGATCGCCGACGAGAAGCGCGCCGCCACCCCGATTCCGACGCTCGCTTTCCGCTGCGCGACTGCGGAGGCGCTCGCCCGGGAGGACAGCCGATTCGACGTCGTGCTGGGGTTCAACTATCTCCATCTGGTCCGCGACCTCCCCGCCACGCTTCGCTCCATCCACGACCTGCTCGCGCCGGGGGGCCTGTTCGTCTCCAAGACGCCTTGCCTCGGAGACATGAACGCGTTCGTCCGCCTCGCCCTGTTGCCGGTGATGCGGGCGATCGGAAAGGCGCCGCATGTCGGCGTCTTCCGGGCGGAGGAGCTGCACCGGGCCATCGCGGCGGCCGGTTTCCTGATCACGGCGACCGAAGGCCACGCCAGCCGCGGCAGAGACGTCCGGCCCTACATCGTGGCGCGGAAGGAGTGACGCCGCCGCGACCGATGGAATCGACGCGCTCGCCGTGCTCGGGGTAGGCGCTCGGCGGTGCGGAGGTCGGGCCGAGGCCGCGGGTGCTGCGGCGGGCCCGCGACATCGTTCAGCATGGGGATCGAGGGCGGTTCGCCGACCCGCCGGCATCGGGTCGTTCCGGGCGGCATCGGCCGGCCCGCTACGCCATCGGCAGGACCAATACAGCGGTCGTCATTGGGAGCGGGGAGTTGGTGGAGCCAAGGGGAGTCGAACCCCTGACCTCTTGAATGCCATTCAAGCGCTCTCCCAACTGAGCTATGGCCCCACGCGCGCGACACGGTCTTGGGACACCGTATCGATGGTCCGGCTCGCCTGTCGGCCGCCGGTCCCGGATCGCGGGCCTCTTATGGCCGGTCGCGGTCCGGATCGCAATCCCGAATTATGTCACCGGGACGACGATTTTTTGGTCGATCGCCGCTCGGCCCGAGGGCGCGGCGTGATCGGCCGCCGCCCTAGAACCACACTTTGCGACCGATCTCAAGTCTCCTCCTCGTCCTCGATGTCGCCGCCGAGGATTTCGGACACGTCGGTATCCTCTTCCTCGGTCTCGTCGATGAAGGCGTCGTCGTCCAGGCTCTCGTCGATGTCGACGTCGTCCTCGACGTCGGCGATGTCCTCGCCCACCGCCGCCTTCTTGCCACCCGACGCCTCGGCATCGGCCTCCTCGAGGGAGACGAACTCGGCCTCGCTCGACTCCGGCAGCTCGTCCTGCACGGCCGCCCGGCTCGCTGCGGCATCGGGCCGCCCGCGCGGCGCCGTCGGCAGCGTGACCTCGTAGATGCTGCCGCATTTCGGGCAGGTGATCGGGTCTTTGGCGAGGTCGTAGAACTTTGCGCCGCAGGCGGCGCAGAGGCGCTTCGTACCGAGCTCGGGTTTTGCCACGGTCGGAAATCCTTGGAGCGATCGTCGGAAAAAACGGACCATCCCCTTGGCGACTCGATGGGCCGGTGTCAATAGCGCCGGCGACTTGCCCTCCACTGGGGTTTTCACTGTCGCGCGGCGCTCCTGGACCTTCGGGTGCGGTCGGGGAGGACGTGGCGTGCCGGCGGCTCGGCGCCGGACCGGGGGAGGGGCGCCTCGCCGCCCAGATTCCTGTGGGCGGGGGCCGGAAAGCCCGATAAGCAGGGCGCCGCCTGCGGCCAGCCCGGCCGCATCCGACCCATTCGCCTGACGGGGTTCCGCCATGTCGTCGACCGCCGCCACCCTCTTGCCGCTGACCGCGCGCGGCGCCCGCCCGCTCGTCGGCCGGGTCCGCGTGCCCGGCGACAAGTCGATCTCGCACCGGGCGCTGATTCTCGGGGCGCTGGCGGTCGGCCGCACCACCGTCACCGGGCTCCTGGAGGGCGAGGACGTGCTCGCCACCGGAGAGGCGATGCGGCGTCTCGGCGCCAGCGTGGCCCGCACCGGGCCGGGCGCCTGGGTGATCGACGGGGTCGGGGTCGGCGGCTTCAAGGCGCCCGACCAGACCCTCGACTTCGGCAACTCGGGCACCGGCTGCCGCCTGGTCATGGGCGCGGTGGCGGGCTGTCCGGTGACGGCGACCTTCGACGGCGACGCCTCGCTGCGGCGCCGGCCGATGCGGCGCATCCTGGAGCCGCTGGTGCGCATGGGCGCGACCGTCGTGCAGGCCGCCGAGGGCGACCGCCTGCCGGTGTGGCTCGCCGGCGCCCGCGATCCGATCCCGATCGAGTACGCGACCCCGGTGCCCTCCGCTCAGGTCAAGTCGGCGGTGCTGCTCGCCGGCCTCGCGGCGCCCGGCCAAACCGTCGTGATCGAGAGCGAGGCGACGCGCGACCACACCGAGACCATGCTGACCCATTTCGGCGCCGATGTCCGGGTCGAGCCGCAGGGGCCGCACGGCCGCCGCATCACCCTGGTGGGCCAGCCGGAGCTGACGGCGGCGCCGGTGACGGTGCCGGCCGACCCGTCGTCGGCCGCTTTTCCGCTGGTGGCGGCGCTGCTGGTGCCGGGCTCCGACGTGGTGCTCGCCGACGTGATGACCAATCCGCTGCGCACCGGCCTCTTCACCACGCTGCGCGAGATGGGCGCCGCGATCGAGGAGGTCGCCGTCCGCCGCGACGGCGGCGAGGCGATGGCGGACCTGCGGGTGCGCGCTTCCGATCTCGTCGGGGTGGAGGTGCCGGCCGAGCGGGCGCCGGCCATGATCGACGAGTATCCGGTGCTCGCCGTCGCCGCCGCCTTCGCGCGCGGCACCACGGTGATGCGCGGCCTGAAGGAGCTGCGCGTGAAGGAGTCGGACCGGCTCGCCGCCACCGCCGATCTGCTGCGGGTGAACGGCGTCTCTGTGACGATCGAAGGCGACGACATGATCGTCGAGGGCCGCGGGCGGGCGCCCGGCGGCGGCCTCGTCGCCACCCACATGGACCACCGCATCGCCATGTCGGCCCTGGTGATGGGGCTCGCCAGCGAGGCGCCGGTGGCGGTCGACGACGCGGCCTTCATCGCCACCAGCTTCCCGGGCTTCGTCGAGACCATGCGGGGGCTCGGCGCCGACATCGGCTGAGCGGCGGCCTCGCCGCGCCGCCCCGTCGGAGTGTCCAAACGGTCTCTTAAGCGTTCTGAAAGCGCGCAGTCGCTAGGCTTCGATGCCGCCCCGTCGCGGCGGATCGCTCGCGACCGCGCCATGACCCCGATCGACGCCCTTCCGGCTGCCACCGGCCCGCGTGATCCGCGCCGGCTGATCGCCGTCGTCGGCCTCGCGCTCACCCTCGGCTATGCGGTGCTGATCGCCGGCGCCGTGCTGGCCGGCGACTGGCTTCTCGATCGCGACGGCGCCCCGATCGTCAACGACTTCGCCGCCACCTGGGCGGCCGGCCGCCTGGCCCTCGCCGGCACCCCGGCGCTCGCCTGGGACGCGGAGGCCGCCAAGCAGGTCGTGGTGACGGCGATCGGGCGCGACTTCCCCGACCACTATCCGCTGTTCTATCCGCCGCCGCTCCTGCTGGTCGCGACGCCGTTCGCGCTGCTGCCGCTGGTGCCGGCGATGCTCGCCTGGCTGGCCGTCACGGCGCCGCTCTATGTGCTGACGATCCGCGGCATTCTCGGCGGGGCGGCCGGCGTGCTGGTCGCCTGTGCGGTCCCGGCGGCGCTGTGGAACCTGACCGCGACTCAGAACGGCTTTCTCACCGCGGCGCTGTTCGGCAGCGCCCTCCTGGCGCTGCCGCGGCGGCCGCTGCTGGCCGGCTGCCTGTTCGGGCTTCTGACCTACAAGCCGCAATTCGGCCTGCTGATCCCGCTGGCGCTGGTGGCCGGCGGCCATTGGCGGACGATCGCGGCGGCGGCCGCCACGGCGGCGGCGCTCGCGGCGGTCTCGTGGCTCGCTTTCGGGACGGCGCCGTGGGCGGCCTTCCTGCACGGCCTGCCGGTCGCCCGCGAGACCTTCCTGACCCTCGGCCTCGGCAACTGGTGGAAGCTGCAAAGCGTCTTCGGCCTCGTCCGGGCGCTGGGCGGCAGCGAGACGCTGGCCGTCGTGCTGCACGGCGCGGTCGCCATGGCGGCCGCGGTCGGCGTCGTCGTCCTGTGGCGCAGCCGGGCGTCCTACGGGCTCAGGGCGGCGGCGCTCGTCACCGCGTCACTGCTCGCCACGCCCTATGTCTATATCTACGACCTGGTGCTGCTCGCCGTGCCGGTGGCGTTCCTGCTGCGGCTCGGGCTCGACGAGGGCGTCCTGCCCGACGAGCCGGCCGCGCTCCTCACCGCCGGCGCCTTCCTGCTCGCCTACCCGTTCTGCCCGGTGCAATTCGGGCTCGCGGCGACGCTGGTGGTCGCCCTGGTGATCGCCCGGCGCGCCCTCGTGGGCACCGACGTGGGTGCCGATATGGGCGCCGACGCGGCTCAGCCGCGCCGGGGCACTGCGGCGAGCGCCCGGGCGAGCGCCCGCGGGCTCACCGGCTTCTGGAGATAGCCGGTCATCCCGGCGGCGGCGGCCTGCGCCGCGTGGGTGCGGGTCGCCTGGCCCGACAGCCCGATCACCGGCACGCCGCCGGCCTCGCCCGGCAGGGCCCGGATGCGGCGGGTGGTCTCGAAGCCGTCGATGCCGCTCAGCACCACATCCATCAGCACGAGATCGTAGACGGCGCGGCCGAGCGCCTGCACGGCCGCGGGGCCCGAATCGACGAAATCGGTGGCGTGGCCGAGCTCGTGCAGCACCGTGCGCAGCACGATGCGGCCGTAAGGGTTGTCCTCGACGCACAGGATGCGCAGCGGCGCCGGGGTGTCGGGGCCGCCGTCGGCGGCGACCGGGGTCTCGGCCGGGCCGAGCGACGCGGCTGCCTCGCCATCGGGCGCCGCAGCGAGCCGTACCGTGAGATGGAAGGTGCTGCCGCGGCCGAGCGCGCTGGTCACCGTCACGTCGCCGCCCATGGCATTGGCGAGCCGCTTCACGTAGGCGAGGCCGAGTCCGGAGCCGCCGAAACGCTCGGCGATGCGGTCGCTCCCCTGAGCGAACGGCCGGAACAGGCGGCGGATCTCCGCCTTGGCGAGGCCGATGCCGCTGTCGGTGACGTCGATCGAGATGAGGTGGCCGTCGCCGGCCGCCGCGTCGCCGACCGTGAGACGGACGCCGCCGACGGTCGTGAACTTCACCGCATTATCGAGCAGGTTCTCGACCGCCGCCCGCAGCCGCACCTGATCGCCCATGACGGCCGGCAGATCGGCCGGGATATCGGCCGAGAAGCCGATCCCTTTCGCCTCGGCGCGGGCGGCCGCCGAGGCGGCCGCATCGGCGAGCATCCGGGCGAGATCGAAGGGCTCGTGCCGCAGGACAAGCCCGGTCTCGCCGGCGCGGGCGCCGTCGACGATCAGCGACGTGAGAGCGGTGAGGTGCTCGGCCGAGCTCTTGAGGGCGTCGACCCATTCGCGCTCGCGGGCGCCGAGCGGCGTCATCGCCAAAAGCTCGCTGATCGCCAGGATTCCGGTGAGGGGGGTGCGGATCTCGTGGGCGAGGGCGGCGAGCAGGCGTTCGAAAGCATGGGTGGAGGCGGGCCGTCGCCGCGGGGCCGCCGATCGCTTCGCCTGCCTGCCTCTGGTTCGGCCGCCGCCGGTCTTGGACACGCGCCCCGACACTCCTGGCCGGCGACCGGCCTCCGCCGGGCCGCCTTTGCGGCTCTACATATTCGGTCTATGCTCCGGATGAAACACCATATTCACGCACTTCGGCGGACTCCGGACGGACGCCGCTGTTTGGTCATGGTGGCGCCGCCGCGCCGTCACCAAGCGGCCGCCGGGTCGGCGAGACGCACCGGGCGATCTGCCAACCGGGCGACCCGACCATCGGGCGAAACGGTCATCACCGGCGGGAGGGGAGCCAGCGACACCGATGGGCAAGCCGCTCGAATTCGCCACCCTCCTGGGCCTCAATCCGTTGTTCTCCGGGCTCGATCCGGACGCCATCGCGGCGATCGCCCGGCTCTGCCAGATCCGCCGGCTGCCGGCCGGCCGCACCCTGTTCGTGAAGGGCGATCCGGGTGATGCGCTGTACGGCGTGCGACGCGGCCAGATCCGCATCGAGACCGGCACCGCGACCGGCGAGCGGATGACCATCGAGGTGTTCGGCGCCGGCGACCTGTTCGGCGAGATCGCGGTGCTCGACGGGCGTCCGCGCACCGCCGACGCCGTCGCTCAGGAGGACTGCGAGCTGTTCGTGCTGCCGCGCGCCGAGTTCATGGCCATGCTGGAGCGCGAGGGCCGGCTGGCGATCCGCATCATCGAGCTTCTGTGCGCCCGGCTGCGCTCCACCAACGAGCGCACCGAGGAGATGATGTTCCAGCCGCTGCCGGTGCGGCTCGCCCGCCGGCTGGAGGCGCTCGCGGCCGACTTCGGGTCCGATCTCCAGATCACCCAGGACGAGCTGGCCGGCCTCGTCGGCGTCACCCGCGAGAGCGTCAACCGGCAGCTTCAGGAGTGGCGGGCGAGCGGCATCGTCCGGCTCGGCCGCGGCCGCATCCAGGTCGATCTGGAGCGCCTTGCCGGACAAACCCGGAAGGCGTAACGTCAGGCGAAATTGTCTCGCCATTTCTGTTTCGAATTGCCTTCGTATCATTCGACCGATCTGAACGGTTCATCCTGACCGCCGCGCCTCCTCGCGGCGTCCGACATCGTGACGGAACGGGACATCCGCATGACACCTCCTGCAAGCACGAGGCAGGCCGCGGCGACGGGATCGCGTGGCCGGCTCGCGGTCGCGCGTCTGGTCGCGCTCGCCACGGCGGCGCTCGCCACGGTGGCGCTCACCACGGTGGCGCTCGTTTGGGCGCCGGCCGCGCGCGCCGCCGACAAGGCCCCGCCCGCCTCGGCCTCGACCGGCGTTCCGGTGATCGTCACCAAGGCCGAGACGGCCTGCTTCAGCAGCGCGGTCCGCGTCAACGGCCTGCTGCTGGCGCGCTCCGAGGCGATGGTGTTCCCCGAGGTCGACACCGGCTTCAAGGTCGCCCAGGTGCTGGCCCGCGAGGGTGACCGCGTCAGCGCCGGCCAGTCGCTCGCCCGGCTGACCCGCAGCGACGGCACCGCCGTGACGGTGCGGGCGCCGGTCAACGGGCTCGTGGTCAAGGCCAGCGCGACGCTCGGCGCGCCCGCCTCCGCCCGCGCCGCCGATCCCTTGTTCCGCATCGCGGTGGACGGCGAGATCGAGCTGATGGCCGAGGTGCCGAGCATCTATCTGCCCAAGCTGCAACCCGGCCAGACCGCCCGCGTCGAGCTGGAGGAGGGCCGCGACATTCCCGGCCGCGTCCGCCTGGTGCCGGTGGAGATCAACCCGGTCAGCCAGCTCGGCCAGGTGCGGGTGTCGATCGAGAACGAGCCGTCGCTGCGGGCCGGCACCTTCGCGCGCGCCACCATCGATGCGGCGCGCAGTTGCGGCGTCGCGGTGCCGCGCGCCGCTGTGCAGTTCCGCACCGAAGGCGCCACCGTGCAGGTGGTGCGCGACCGCACCGTCGAGACCCGCAAGGTGCAGGTCGGCCTCGTCTCCGACAGCGGTGCCGAGATCCGTGAGGGCGTGCAGGAAGGCGAGGTGGTGATCGCCAATGCGGGCGGCTCGCTGCGCCACGGCGAGAAGGTTCGCCCGATGGTGCGCGACGAAGCCACCGGACAGCTCGAGGAGCGCTGACGTGAACATCTCGGCCTGGTCGATCCGCAAGCCGCTGCCCTCGGTCGTCTTCTCGATCATCATCGTGCTGCTCGGCTGGTTCAGCTTCACCAAGCTGCCGATCACCCGCCTGCCCAGCGTCGACGTGCCGATCGTCTCGGTCGCCGTCGCCCAGTTCGGCGCCTCGCCGGCCGAGCTGGAGGCGCAGGTCACCAAGACGATCGAGGACGCCGTGGCGGCGATCGTCGGCGTCAACCACATCGATTCCAGCATCAGCGACGGCCTGTCCGTCACCACCATCACGTTCCTGCTCGACGCCGATCCCGACCGGGCGCTCAACGACGTCAAGGACGCCGTCACCCGGGTGCGATCGAGCCTGCCGAGCGGCATCACCGAGCCGCTGGTGCAGCGCCAGGAGGTGATCCCGTTCCCGATCATGACCTACGCGGCGATCGCGCCGGGCCGCACCCCCGAGCAGCTCTCGTGGTTCGTCGACGACGTGGTCAAGCGCAACCTCCAGGGCCTGCGCGGGGTCGCCAAGTTCGAGCGCATCGGCGGCGCCGACCGCGAGATCCTGGTGTCGCTCGATCCCGACCGGCTCCAGGCGGTGGGTCTCACCGCCGCCGGCATCAGCGAGCAGCTCCTCAAGAACAATGTCGACGTCGCCGGCGGCCGCGCCGAGATCGGTGGCCGCGACCAGTCGATCCGCACCATTGCGGGCGCCCCCACCCTGTCGGCGCTGGCCGGCACCACCTTCAGCCTGCTGGCCGGCGGCGAGGTGCGGCTCGACGACCTCGGTGTCGTCACCGACACGGTGGTGGAGCCGCGCACCTTCGCGCGCCTCAACGGCGACCCGGTGGTCGCCTTCGCGGTCTACCGGGCCAAGGGGGCGAGCGACGTGCGCGTCTCCGAGGCGGTCGAGCGCGAGATCGCCCGCATCAAGGGCGAGCATCCCGACGTCGACGTCCGGCTGATCGACTCCTCGGTCGACTTCACCCGCGCCAACTACGACAACGCCATGCAGACGCTGCTGGAAGGCGCGCTGCTGACCATCGTGGTGGTGTTCCTGTTCCTGCGCGATTGGCGGGCCACCACCATCGCGGCGATCGCGCTGCCGCTGTCCGTCTTCCCGGCCTTCTGGGTGATGGACATGCTGGGCTTCTCGCTCAACCTCGTCACGCTGCTCGCCATCACGCTGTCGACCGGCATTCTGGTCGACGACGCCATCGTCGAGATCGAGAACATCGAGCGCCACATCCAGATGGGCAAGTCGCCCTACGAGGCGTCGATCGAGGCGGCCGACGAGATCGGGCTGGCCGTCATCGCCATCAGCCTCGCCATCGTGGCGATGTTCCTGCCGGCGAGCTTCATGCCCGGCATCGCCGGGCAGTTCTTCAAGCAGTTCGGCGTCACCGTGTCGGTGCAGGTGCTGTTCTCGCTGCTGGTGGCGCGGCTGGTCACCCCGGTGCTCGCCGCCTACTTCCTCAAGCCGAAGGCTCATGTGGAGAAGCCGCCGGGCGCCATCATGCGGGCCTACACCCGGGTGCTCGAAGTCTCGGTCGGCTCGCGCTATCTCACCGTGCTGGTGGGGCTCGGGGTGTTCGCCGCCTCGATCTGGGGGCTGACCCTGCTGCCCTCCGGCTTCCTGCCGCAGCAGGACGTGGCGCGCTCGCTGCTCGCCGCCGAGCTGCCGCCGGGCACCCCGCTCGCCGAGACCGAGGCGGTGACCGGCCGCATGGTCGACATCATCCGCAAGCGGCCCGAGGTGCGCAGCGTGTTCGTCGACGGCGGCCGCATCCCGCCCAAGGTCACCGAGGTCAACACCGCGGCGCTGATCATCAACTACGTGCCCAAGAAGGAGCGCAAGGTCGCCCAGGCGCAGCTCGAGCGCGACATCGCTCGCGATCTCGCCGAGGTGCCCGACGTGCGCTTCTGGTTCCTCGACGAGAACGGCCAGCGGGTCATCTCGCGCATCGTCACCGGCCAGGACGGCAACACTGTCGCCAATGTGGCGGCCGAGCTCGCCAATCAGATGCGGCGGCTGTCGTCGATCTCCAACGTGGTGTCGACCGCCGCCCTCGATCGGCCGGAGCTGCGCATCGTGCCGCGCAAGGCGCTGGCGACGCGCCTCAACGTCAACACCGAGACGCTCGCCGCCACCATCCGGGTCGCCACCATCGGGGATGTCGGGCCGCGCCTCGCCAAGTTCAACGTCGGCGATCGGCTGGTGCCGATCCGGGTGATGATCGAGGACACCGGGCGGGCCGACCGCCAGGTGCTGGAGCAGCTCCGGGTGCCGACGCTGCGCGGCACCACCGTGCCGCTGCTCGCCATCGCCGACATCCAGCTCGCCCAGGGACCGGCGGTGATCTCCCGCCACGACCGCGAGCGCCAGGTGCGCATCGAGGCCGATCTCGTCGGCCACACGCCGCAGAGCCAGGCCGAGAAGGAGATCGACGCGCTGCCGGTCATCTCGCATCTGCCCAAGGGGGTGCGGCTGCAACCATCGGCCGACTCCGAGGCCAAGAAGGAGCTGCTGGAGGGCTTCCCGCCCGTGATGGCCAAGGGCATGGTGACGGTCTATGCGGTGCTGGTGCTGCTGTTCCACAGCTTCCTGCAACCGATCACCATCCTGTTCTCGCTGCCGCTGTCGATCGGCGGCGCCGTGATCGCGCTGCTCATCACCGGCAACCAGCTCGACCTGCCGGTGTCGATCGGCCTCCTGATGCTGATGGGCATCGTCACCAAGAACGCCATCATGCTGGTCGACTTCGCCATCGAGTCGATGGCGCGCGGCATGGACCGCAACGCCGCCATCATCGACGCCGGGCAGAAGCGGGCGCGGCCGATCATCATGACCACCATCGCCATGGTGGCCGGCATGGTGCCGGCCGCGCTGGCGCTGGGGGCGGGCGGCGAGTTCCGCTCGCCGATGGCGACCGCGGTGATCGGCGGCCTGATCGTCTCGACGCTGTTGTCGCTGCTGTTCGTGCCGGCGGTGTTCACGGTCATGGACGATGTCGGTCGCGGCTTCGGCCGGCTGTTCGGCGGCCTGGTCACCGGGCACGGCAGCCATGCCGGCCACGACGGGCCGGGCGAGCCGCCGCCCGGCGGCGGCCATGGGGCACCGGAGAGGACGCCCGAGCGGGCCCCGGAGCGGACCGCCGAACGGGCGCCCGAGCGGGTTCCGGAGCGGGTGGCCGAGCGCACCGCGGACCGCGGCCGCGAGGCGGCGCCGGCCGCCGCTGCACCGCCCGACAAGCCGGAGCCCAAGCGGGCGCCGAGCCGCGGCCTGTTCGGCTGGAGCCGGTAGGTCGGCCGTCTCCCGCCGGCCGCGGAGTATGGTATGTCTGCGACGACGGGGCCGCGGGCGGCGACCTCAAGGCAGGCGAGCGCATGCGGGTTCTGATCGTCGAGGACAACGAGGAGCTGGCGCGGCTGGTGGTGGGCGGGCTCGGCAAGGCCGGCCACGCCGCCGACCACGCCGCCACGGCGGCCGAGGCGCGGCACATCCTGGCGGTGGAGACCTACGACGCGGTGGTGCTCGACCTCGGCCTGCCGGATGCCGACGGGCTCGCCATCGTGCGCGAGATGCGGGCCCGGCAGGACCCCACCGCCATCCTGGTGCTCACCGCGCGGGCCGGTGTCGACGATCGCGTCGAGGGCCTGCGCAGCGGCGCCGACGACTATCTGGTCAAGCCCTTCGCCTTCGAGGAGCTGGTCGCCCGCATCGAGGCGCTGTCGCGGCGGCCGCGCGCCATGCACGGGCTGGTGCTCCGCCTCGCCAATCTGAGCCTCGACACCACCGGGCGGCAGGCGTTCATCGACGACGAGCCGCACATCCTCTCGGCGCGCGAGCTGGCCGTGCTGGAGATCCTGCTGCGGCGCAAGGGCCGCGTGGTGCCCAAGAAGCTGGTCGAGGACCAGCTCTTCGGCGCCTCCGGGGATCTCTCCTCCAATGCCGTCGAGGTGTATGTCCATCGGCTGCGCCGGCAGCTCGCCGAGCGCAACGCCCACGTCACCATCCACACCGTGCGCGGCGTCGGCTACATGATCGCCGAGGCGAAGGCGTGACACGGCCGCGCTCGATCGTCAGCCGCATCCTGTGGATGCACACGGTGGCGGTTGGCACCATCGCGGTCCTGGTGCCGCTGTCGCTCTATTTCATGCTGGTGGCCGAGACGGCCAGCCTGCACCGCGCCTCGATGCGTGAGCAGGCCGACCGGATCGCCGAGCATCTGTGGCTCGGCGAGAACGACCGCTGGCAGCTCGATCTGCCGGAGGCGTTGCAGGATCTCTACTCGGACGCCTACGACCGCTACGTCTACGCCATCGTCGACGTCTCCGGCACGGTGCTGTTCGGCTCCCACAACGCCGGCCAGCCGATCTTTCCGGATGCGCCGCGCGAGCCGGAGCCGGCCTTCCTCCAGGTGCAGCGCGCCTACAGCACCATCTCGGGCACCCGCGTGCCGAAGACCCAGGACGGCCGCACCGTGTGGATCGAGGTGGCCGAGAACCTGTCGCACCGCGACGTGCTGATCGACGACATCGTCTCCAACTTCATCCCGCGGGTGGCCTGGGTGGCGCTGCCCATCCTGCTGCTGCTCCTGGTGATCGAGACCCATGTGGTGCGCCGGATGTTCCGCCCGGTGCGGGCGGCGTCGCAGCGCGCCCGCGAGATCGGCCCGCGCCGCACCGACGTGCGCCTGTCGCTCGACGACGTGCCGAGCGAGATCGCTCCGCTGGTGGTCGCCGTCAACGAGGCGCTCGACCGGCTGGAGCAGGGCTTTCGCGTCCAGCGCGAGTTCACCGCGGATGCGGCGCACGAGCTGCGCACCCCCATCACCATCCTGCGCACCCGCCTCGACACGCTCGCCGATGCCGCGGTGGCCGAGCCGCTGCGCCGTGATCTCGAAAGCATGACGCGGGTCGTCACCCAGCTCCTGGAGATGGCCGAGGTCGAGAACATGTCGCCCGAGGCGGGCGAGCGGGCGGATCTGCGGGCGGTCGCCGAGGAGGTGATCTCCTTCCTGGTGCCGCTGGCGATCGCCCAAGATCGCAGCATCGCGCTCGCCGGCACCGAGCGGCCGGTCTGGGTGTCCGGCCGCGGCGAGGTGATCGCCCGGGCGCTGCGCAATCTCGTCGAGAACGCCATCCGTCACACGCCGCCCGGAACCGTGGTGGAGGTGACGGTGGAGCCCGACGGCACCCTGCACATCGCCGACGAGGGACCGGGCATCGACGAGGCGGATCGCGATCTCCTGTTCCGCCGCTTCTGGCGGCGCGACCGCAAGCGCGTCGGCGGCGCCGGCCTCGGCCTGTCGATCGTCAAGCGCATCATGGATCTGTGCGGCGGCAGCGTGGCGGTCGGCAATCGCCCGAGCGGCGGCGCCTGCTTCACGCTGCGCTTCCGCCTCGCCGGACGGACGATGCCGGCCGGCGGCGAGGCCGCCGTCAGCTTCGCGTAAGCCCGCCGTAAGGCGAGAGTCAGCCCATCGCGCTAGACTTTCGATCGTGGTCGGCGGCTCCGCCGCATGGGCCATGCCCTCCGAACGGCACGCCGGCCGCCTCGCTCGGCCGTCCCCCGTCCGCAACCTCCGCGGAGACTCCCCGATGAAAGCGCTCGTGCTCTACACCCTGTTCGTCGCCATCGGCGGCGTCGCCGCGGCCCTGGTCGGCCTCTATGTCGAGCGGGAGTTCTCGGAAGCGGCCGGCCTGGTGGTGTTCCTGGGGTTCTTCTTCGCCAACTTCGTCACGTCCTGGATCGCCGTGATCCTGGTGATCGACGGCTCGCTGCGCAACGGCCTCGGCCGGGCCGAGCAGACCACGCTCGAGCGCCAGGCCCGCACCGCCTGACCGGCTTGCCGATCTTCTGTCCGACGCCGCACGCCCCCTGACGTCGCTCGGCCCGGCGACGGCGCCGCCTCCTCCCGGCGGCGCCGTCGTCACGGCGTCCGCCATCCCGTCACGTCGAAAGCCGGCACCGGCCGCTGGAAGCCCTTGAGCTCCAGCGGATCGATCGGCGTCGCCACGCAGCCCGCCTCGACGGCGGCGTGGGCTCGCTGGCTGATCAGCACCTGGCCCGGGCGTGCGGCGGCGCACAGCCGGTGGGCCAGGCTGACCACGCTGCCGATCGCGGTGTACTCGCGCCGCCCCTCGAAGCCGATCTCGCCCAGCGTGGCGTAGCCGAGCGCCACCGCAGCCCCGAAGCCGATCTCGTGGCCACGCTTGCGCCAGGCGTCGCCGAGCCGGCTCATGGCGTCGCGCATCTCCAGCGCCAGGCGAACGCCGCGCTCGGCATGGTCGGGGCAGGGCAGCGGATCGTTGAAGATCACCATGACGCCGTCGCCGGCGAACCGCTCCAGCGTGCCGTCACGGCGGAAGATCAGCTCGCCCACCGCCCGGTGATACTCGCCCAGCACCGCCATCACGTCCTCGGGCTCCGAGGTCTCGGTCAGCGCCGTGAAGCCGCGCAGGTCGCAGCATACCACGGTGATCTCACGCCGATGGCTGTCGAGCAACGCGCCGCCATCCCGCTGCGACACCAGCGCGGCGATCTGCGGCGGCAGGAAACGGCGCAGCCGGCCGATGCGCTCGATCTCGGCCACCTGGGCGGCGACGCGCTCCTCCAGCGAGCGGTTGGCGGCGGCCAACGCCTCGGCCTGCTCGGCGAGCCGCGCCGCCTGCTCCTGCGCCAGATCGTGAAGCGCCTTGATGCGCAGCAGCGAGCGCACCCGCGCCACGAGGGCGGCCTGATCGAACGGCTTGGTGAGATAGTCGTCGGCGCCCGCGTCCAGCCCGGCCACCACGTCGCGGCTATCGGCCTTGGCGGTGACCAGGATCACCGGCACGAAGCGCAACGCCGCGTCCGCCTTCAGCTCGGCCAGCACCGCGAGGCCGTCGAGCTTCGGCATCATCACGTCGAGCAGCACGAGGTCTGGCATCTCGGCGCGGGCGCGCGCCAGCCCCTCGGCGCCGTCGGCCGCGGTGACGACCGCGTAGCCGCGCGCCGCGAGGCGGGTGCGCAGGATCTCCAGATTCTCCGGCGCGTCGTCGACGGCGAGGATCTTTGGTGGATCGTGCATGTCGGTCCCGGTCTTCACCTCGCCCTGCATGCGGGGTGAGGGATCACCGCGGCCGGGTCAGGGCGTCGCATGTCGGCGTCTCTCGTGATCTGGTTCCGGCGTCTGGCCCAGCAGCTCGCGCACCTTGGCGAGAAGCTGGCGCGGGCTGAACGGCTTGGCCACATAGGCGTCGCAGCCGGCGGCGCGCGCCTTCGCCTCGTCGCCGGAGAGCGCGTAGGACGTCACCGCCACGATCGGGGTGCGGGCGAGGGCCGGCACAGCGCGGATGCGCCGGGCCGCCTCGTAGCCGTCGATCACCGGGAGCTGCATGTCCATCAGGATCAGGTCGGGCGTCTCGGCCAGCGCCAGCGCGACGCCGCGCTCGCCGTCGCCGGCCTCGATCAGCGTGAACCCCGCATGGGTGAGGAGATCGCGCAGGATGCGGCGATTGTCCTCGGTGTCCTCGATCACCAGGATGCGGGCCGTCATGGCGTCGCTCCGGCATGGGCGGCGGCGTCCGCCTCCTGACCGGAGCCGGCTGTCGCCGGCGCGGCCGCGTGCACCGGCAGCACCACCGTGAAGATCGAGCCGGCGCCCAGCTCGGACGACAGCCGGATGTCGCCGCCGTGCAGGGCGACCAGCCGCCGCGCGATGGCGAGGCCGAGGCCGGTGCCGCCCTTCTGCCGGGTGGTCGAGTTGTCCACCTGATGGAACTCCTCGAAGACGCGGGCGCGATCCTCCGGCGCGATGCCGGGGCCGGTGTCCTGCACGGTGACCACGAAGGTTCCGTCGACGGCGCCGGCGCGGATCACGACCGCACCCTGCTCGGTGAACTTGATGGCGTTGCCGACGATGTTGAGGAACACCTGCGTCAAGCGCCGCTCGTCGCCGTGCCCGAGCGGCAGATCGTCGGCAATCTCCGCCGTCAGCGCAAGGCCCTTGGCCCGCGCCAGCGACTCGGTCGACGCCACCACCTGCTCGATCACTGCGCGCAGCGCGTAGGTGTCGCAGGCGAGCACGAGCTGGCCGGCCTCGATCTTCGACAGGTCCAGCACGTCGTTGATGAGGCCGAGCAGATGGCGGCCGTTCGCCTGCACGCGCTCCAGCACCTCGACGGCCTTGGGCGGCAGCTCGCCGTAGAGCCCGTCGGCGAGCAGCTCGGCGTAGCCGAGCACGGCGTTGAGCGGCGTGCGCAGCTCGTGGCTCATATTGGCGAAGAACTGCGACTTGTGCTCGTTGGCGATCGACAGCTCGCGGCCGCGCTCCTCCAGCGCCCGCATCGAGCGGGCGAGGTCGCGGGTGCGCTCCTCCACGGTCTGCTCCAGGCTTGTGTAGGAGCGGTCGAGCTGCTCGGCCATGCGATTGAAGGAGCCGGCGAGCGCCTCGATCTCGTCGCCGGTCTTCACCGTGATGCGATGGTCGAAGGCGCCGGCCCCGATCTCCTCGGCGCCGGCCGCGAGCGCCCGGATCGGCACCACCATGCGGCGAGCGAGCAGCACGCCGGCCAGCACGGCGACCGCGATGCACAGCAGGATCAGGCCGCCGATGCGCAGGATCAGCACGTAGAACGGCTTGAACGCCTCGGACAGCGGCTGCTCGACCAGCACCAGCCAGTCGGTGCGCGGGATCGGCATCGCGGCGGCGAGCACCGAGCGGCCGGCGAGATCGCGCCCGAAGGCCGCGACGGCGCTGCGATCGGTGGCCGGCCGGTCGGCCATCTCGGCGGCGGCGGTCTCCACCTGCGGCAGCCCGCCGAGCTCGCTGCCGCGCGGCGTCCTGAGCTGATCGGAAGCGGCGAGCAGCCGTCCCCGGCGGTCCAGCACATAGGCGTAGCCCTGCTCACCGACCGCGAAGGGCGCCACCAGGTCGCGCAGGAACCGCAGGTCGATCTCGGCGACGGTGACGCCGGCCTGCTGGCCCGAATGGGCCATTGCGATCGTGAAAGACGGGTCGACCTCGTTGCGGAAGCCGACCGGCCCGACCCACAGGCGGCGCGCGATCGCCTCGACGAAGCGCGGGTCACGGGCGTAATCGGCGTCGCCGGTCGCCTCGACGGCGAAACGGGAGACGCGCAGCAGCGCCTTGCCGCGGCCGTCGATCTGCATCAGCTCGTCGATCGCCGGCACCTGCTGCAAGAGCAGCATGTAGTCGCTGCGGCGCTGCTCCGGGCTGGCGCTCGCCCGCGTCGTCCAGGCGATCTGGCGCTCGATCTCGGCGATCTCACCGGCGATGCGGGCGGCCGCCGCCTCGGCCTTCTCGCTCTCCAGCTTGATCACCGCGGCGGTGGTCTCGCGATAGGTGAACGCCAGCTCGAGCGCGCCGTTGACCGCCAGCACGAACACCGCGAAGCCGACGAAGGTGCCGACATACTTGCCGAACAGGCCGCCGCGCCGGCGCGTCCTCATGCTGACGTCCCTGGTTGCCGGATATCGGTCGCCTCACCAGGGAGGGAGTATAGCGGCAGTCGGCCGCGCGCACACCGGGCGGAGCGGAACGGGCCGGGGCGGCGGGTCTCAGCGTGGCTCCCAGATCCACGGCCGGGCCTGGCGGTCCCGCGCCTGGAACGCCTCGATGGCGGCACGATGCCGCCAGGTGAGGTCGATGGCGTCGAGCCCGGCGATGAGGCAGTCACGCTCGCCCGCATCCATCTCGAAGCGCAGCCGGCGGTGGGCGAGGCCGGTGATCTCGCAGCGCTCCAGGTCCACCACGAGGTGGAGGGGGGCCGCCTCGGCGGCCGCCGCCAGCGCCTGCACGTCGGCCTCCGGCAACTCCACCGGCAGGAGCGCGTTGCGGATGCAGTTGGTGCGGAAGATCGCCCCGAAGGAGGGCGCCACGATACAGCGGATGCCGAACTGGTGGAGCGCCCACACCGCCATCTCGCGCGACGAGCCGCAGCCGAAATTGTCGCCGGCGATCAGGATGCGGGCATGCCGGAACGGCGCGCGGTTGAGCACGAAATCCGGGTTCTCGCGCCGCGTCCCATCGAGATAGCGCCAGGGCGCGAACAGCTTGTCGCCGAAGCCGGTACGATCCGGCGAGGTGATCTCGCGCGACGGGATGATGATGTCGGTGTCGATGTCGGGGCGCATGAGCGGGGCGGCGATCCCCTCGATCCGGTTCAGCGGCTCCATGGCTCAGCTCCTCGGCGTGTGTCGCACGTCGGCGATGCGGCCGGCGACCGCCGAGGCGGCGACCGTGGCGGGGCTGGCCAGATGGGTGCGTACGCCCGGCCCCTGGCGGCCCTCGAAGTTGCGGTTGGTAGTGCTGATCACCCGGCGGGCGCCGCCGAAGTCGTCCGCCCCGCTGAAGAAGCACAGCGAGCAGCCGCTCTTGCGCCACTCGAAGCCGGCCGCCGTGAAGACATGGTCGAGCCCCTCGGCCTCGGCGGCGGCGCGCACCGCCGTCGAGCCTGGGACGACGATTGCCCGCACGCCCTCGGCGACCCGCCGGCCGCGCAGCACGGCGGCGGCTTCGCGCAGGTCGGGCAGGCGGCTGTTGGTGCAGGAGCCGATGAAGGCCGCCTCGATCGGCGTGCCGGCGAGCGGCGTGCCAGGGCGCAGATCCATGTAGGCGAGGGCGCGCTCCATGGCGGCGCGGCGCTGGCCGTCGGGCGCGGCGGCCGGGTCGGGCACCGGCTGGTCGATCGCCACCGTCTGGCCGGGATTGGTGCCCCAGGTGACCTGCGGGGCGAGCGCTCCGGCATCGAGGCTCAGCATCTCGCACCAGTCGGCATCGGGATCGGAGACGAGGCTGCGCCAATGCGCCACCGCCCGGTCCCACAGGGTCCCGCCGGGAGCGAACGGCCGCCCGGCGATCCATTCGATGGTGGTGTCGTCGGGCGCGACGAGCCCGGTCCAGGCGCCGAACTCGACCGCCATGTTGCACAGGGTCAGCCGCGCCTCGACCGGCATCGCCTGCACCGCCTCGCCGGCGAACTCGATGGCGCAGCCCTGGCCGCCATTGACCCCGAAGCGGGCGATCAGCGCCAGCACCAGGTCCTTGGCGCTGACCCCGGCGGACAGCCGGCCGTCGAAGCGGACCTGCATGCGGCGCGGCCACGGCCGCACCAGCGTCTGGGTCGCCACCGCGTGCTCGCCCTCGGTCGAGCCGATGCCCCAGGCCAGCGCCCCGATGCCGCCGAGCGTGCAGGTGTGGCTGTCGGGGCAGACCACGGTGCTGCCCGGCAGCACGATGCCCTGCTCGGGCGACACCACATGGACGATGCCCTGGCGCGGGTCGCCGAGGTCGAACACCCGGATGCCCGCCGCCGCGGTGCGCTGGCGGAAGCTGTCGATGAAGACGCTGCCGCTCGGCGCCCGCGGGTCCTCGCTGCGGGTCGGCCGGGTGTCGACGGTGTGGTCCATCATCCCGAACACCAGCTCGGGATGGGCGGGCTCGCGGCCGGCCGCCGCCAGCCCGGCGAGGAGTGCCGGGCCGGTGCGCTCGTGCAGCAAGATGCGGTCGATATGCAGGAGGGTGCGCTCGCCGCCGAGCTCGGTCACCACATGGGCGTCCCAGATGCGGTCGATGACCGTGCGGCCGTGTGGCGTCATCGTCATGGTCGTGTCACCGCGCTCCGGCCGGGACCTCGTCCCGGCGCAGCCCGGCGAGATGCCGCTGCTCCAGCGCGAACACCTCGTCGAAGCCGGCCAGATGCTTCAGATCGGCGAACGGTGCCACCAGGCCGGCATTGCCGGCGATCCCGCCATGCGTCCGCACGGCGGCGAGGGCCTGCCGCATGCCGTGGATGGCGCCCAGGATGGTGGTGAGCGGCAGGCTGACGCGGGCGACGCCGATCGCCTGCATGGCGGCGAAGTCGAAGTCGGCCGGCGAGCGGCCGCCTTCGACCAGATTGATGGCGACCGGGCCGCGGATGGCGCGCACCGCCTGCTCGGTCAGCGCCCGCGAGGTCATGCCGTCGATGAACACCATGGTGGCACCAGCGTCGAGATAGGCGTTACAGCGGCGGATCACCTCGTCGATGCCGGCGACTGCCAGGGCGTCGGTGCGGGCGTTGATGACGAAGTCGGGATCGGTGCGGGCCTCGGCGCAGGCGCGGATCTTCGCCACCGCCTCGTCGAGCGGCACGATGGTCTTGCCGTCCAGATGGCCGCAGCGCTTCGGCATCACCTGGTCCTCGATATTGATGCCGGCAGCGCCGATCCGCTCGAAGGCACGTACCGTGTACCAGGCATTGACGGCGTTGCCGAAGCCGGTGTCGCCGTCCGCCATCACCGGCAGCTCGACGGCGTCGACGATGCGGCGGGTGACGTCCAGCATGTCGGAGAACGACAGGAAGCTGTAGTCGGGCAGGCCCAGATAGGTCGCCGACATGGCGAAGCCCGAGCACTGGATGGCGGGGAATCCCGCCTCCTGCACCAGCCGCGCCGACAGCGGATCGAAGGCGCCGGGCATCACCAGGATCTCGGGGGCGAAGATCAGCTCCTTGAGCCGGGTGGTCTTGCGCATGGCGGTTCGTCCTCGTGTCATACTGTTTTTCGGGTGATCAGTTCGCCGTCGTTCCGGGGCGCGGCAAAGCCGCGAACCCGGAATCCAGCGGCGAACTCGGAGCTCTCGGCTGGATTCCGGACAGCCGCTTCGCGGCTTCCGGAATGACCACCGAATTGATCAGCCGGATCTCGTGTCACTCGGGCTGGATGCCGAAGACCTTCGCCTTCGCCACCCAGTAGTTGAGGTCGGCTTGCAGGAAAGCCGCGAAGGCGGCGGTGCCGCTGCCGTCCGGCGTGCTGCCGTCGTCCTCCAGCCGCTCGCGCAGCTTCGGGTCGGCGAGCGCCTTGACGATGCCGGCATGGATGCGGGCGGTCCGCTCGGGCGACATCTTGGCCGGCCCCAGCACCCCGAACCAGCCGTGATTGGTGTTGTAGGCCGGCACCGCCTCGCTGATCGGCGGCACCTGGGCGAGCGCCGGGATGCGCTTCGTCCCGGTCACCGCTAGGGCGCGCAGCTTGCCGGCCTGGATCAGCGGCCGGCTGACGCCGACCGGCGCGAACATCAGGTCGACATGGCCGGCCATCACGTCGGTCATCGCCGGCGCCGTGCCCTTGAAGGGAATCTGGGTTCCCTTCAGGCCGGTGGCGGTGAGAAACTCGTAGGTGTCCATGTGCAGGGACGAGCCGGTGCCGCCGATGGCGAACGACAGATCCTTGCCGTCGGCCTTGGCGCGGGCGACCAGCTCGCCGAGATCCTTGGCCGGCAGATCGGGCCGCGCCACCAGCACGCTCGACACCCGGGCGAGCAGTGTGATGGGCGTGAAGTCGGCCAGCGGATCGTATTGCAGCTTGCTGTAGAGCGCGGCGTTGATGGTGTGGCTGGTGAAGCTGACCAGCAGGGTGTTGCCGTCCGGCGTCGCCCGCGCCACCTCCATGGCGGCGAGCTTGCCGCCGGCACCCGGCTTGTTCTCGACGATGACCGGCTGGCCCACGGCTTTCGACAGCTCGTCCGAGATGCTGCGGGCGAGGGTGTCGGTGCTGCCGCCCGGCGAGGCGCCGACGATCAGCCTGATCGGGGCGCCCGACGGGCTCTGGGCGTGGGCGGCCGGCAGCGCGAGGGCGAGAACGGACGCGGCGAGCAGCGTCGCCGTGGCCAGACGGAGGACGGGAAACGACGTCATCGACGACTCCGCTCGTTGCAGGGGAAGGAGGAGGGGAAGGGACGGGCTGCGCCGTCAGCCGCGCTCGGAGATCACCTCGACACGGGCCGATCGCGGCTCGCGCGAGAGCTGCAATCGGTACTGATAACGTTCGGGGCGGTAGCGGCCGACGAAGTGCATCACCGGCATGTCGGCATCGTCGTAGAGCGTGCGCCGGGCTTCCAGCAGCGGCGCACCGAGTGGAACATCGAGCTCGGCCGCGACGGCGGGCTCGGCCGCGCAGGCGGTCAGCGTCTCGTCGGCGCGCTCCACCCGCACGCCCGCGGCCTGGAGCCAGCTCAGCAGCGGCCGCGCCGCGAGATCGTCCGGGCTCAGGCCGCGACCGAGCGCCGGCGTCAGAAACGCGATGGTGTAGGAGATCGGCCGGTCGTCGAGGGTGCGCTGGCGTACGATGCGCAGCACCGGCGCCTCCGGATCGAGCCGCAGCGCCGCCGCCACCCCGGGCGGTGCCGCCACGGTGCCGAACTCCAGCACCCGCGCCCGGCTGCGCAGGCCGAGCGACAGGATGCTTTCGAACAGCACGTCGAAGGCGTCGACCGGATCGCCCCGGCCCGCCACCGGCGGCACGCCGACCACGATGGTGCCGCGGCCCTGCTCGCGCCGGATCAGGCCGTCGCGTTGCAGGGCTGCGAGCGCCGAGCGCACGGTGACGCGGGCGACGCCGAACTCGGCGGCGAGATCGCGCTCGCCGCTCAGCAGCGCGCCGCGCGGATAGTGGCCGTCGAGAATGCGCTGTCGCAGCACCAGATGGATGTTGTGATAGTGGTGCAGCGGTGGCCCCGACGCACTCCGCGGCCGCGCGACGGGCGGCGGAGAGGAGTCGGCAGGGCGGGATAGCTGCGTCGACATGGACGCAGCCTAGGAACGGGCGCTGGTCCGGTCAATGGAACCAGTTGGTCCGGTCGCCCTTCGCGGCGGATGATCTGTCCCGGGTGTTCGGCTCGGTGTCGTTCCGGGGCGCGACGACGCCGCGAACCCGGAATGATCACCAGGAGGCCGGAGGGTGCCGTCAGGCGCCGGTGCCGCTGCGCATCGGCTTCAGCGCCGTGGCCCAGCGGTGCAGCTCGGTCAGCACCTCGCGGGCGGCGCCCGCCTGCACGTCGTTCGGGGAGAAGACGCCGTCCTTCACCTGCTTGGCTACGAACGGCACCACCACGGCCTCGACGATCGGCACCAGCTTGAGGGTGGTGGCGATCTGCTTGGTCATCTGCACGGCGCGCAGACCGCCGGAGACGCCGCCATAGCTGACGAAGGCGAGCGGCTTGTAGCTCCACTCGTCGTAGACGTAGTTCAGCGCGTTCACGAGAGCCGGCGTCGGCCCGAAATTGTACTCGGGTGTCACCATCACGTAGGCGTCGGCGGCGGCGACGCTCTCGCTCCACCGCCGGGTGTGGTCGTGCTGGTAGTTGCGGGTGCGCGGATGATGCGGCTCGTCGTAGACCGGCAGGGCGAAGTCGGCGAGGTCGACCAGATGGGCGTCGAAGCCCGGATGGGCGGCGGCGATGTCGTGGAACCAGCGGGCGACGGCGGGGCCGACGCGGCCGGGGCGAGTGCTGGCGATGATGGTATGCAGGCGTAGCGTCACGGGGGGCTCGCTCGGTTAGGACGGATGATCCAGGGCGGCGCTGCCGCCCCTCCGGTGATAATGGGTGCCGAACGGCGCTCCGCAAGGCGTTACCGCTGCAATGCTCGGATTGCCACGGCGCCTTCGTCGGTTTCGGGCTCGTCGTGTTCGTCGTCATGCCGGTGCCTATCGGCGTGGACCGCCAATTCGGCTCCGGCCGCCAGCCCGATCGGCAGCCAGAAGGTGAGCCACGGCCAGGCCGGGCGGGTGATCAGCAGGTTGTAGTCGACCATGCCGGCCACCGTCATCGTGATCATGGCGCACAGCGGCAGCGGCGAGCCGCCGGCCCGCACCAGCCGGATGCTCCAGGCGAGGCCGCCGACCAGGATCACCGCCATGGCGACCGCCGCTCCGGCGCCGCCCCGCACCAGGCCCGACAGCACCAGGTTGTGAGCCTGGTCGAGTGCCAGACCGGACGGGATCGTCACCGTCAGATCGGTGTGCACGCCCCAGCCGAGCAGCGGCCGCTCCGCCGCCTTGGCCAGGAAGGTCGTCCACACCTCCGGCCGGTAGCTCATGCCCCGCTCGATCCAGTCCTGGCCGAGTGGCGTCGCCACCAGCACGGCGACGAGCAGGAGGCCGCCGGCCGCGACGGCCAGGCGGATACGGTGCGACTGGGTGGCGGCGAGTGCCGCCAGGGCGCAGACTGCGCCGGCGGCCGGTCCGCGGGCCTGGGTGAGCACGAGCGCGACGGCGAGAATCACTGTCGCGACTGCGAGGACCGTGACTTCGGCGCGTGTGCGCGCCAGGGTCGCCATGGCGGCGACGGCGATCGCCAGGACCACCGCGTAGGTGGCGCCGATATTGGTCGAGTTGGCGTATTCCGGCATGCCGAGCACCGCCATGAGCCGCCAGCCGAGCAGCGCGGCGGCATCGGCCGGCAGGGTCGGCAGGAACACCGCGACGTTGACCAGCGCGCTCGCCGCCACCACGGCCGCGAGGCCAAGGCTCGCCAGCCGCAGGAATTGCCGGCTGGTTGCCGTCAACAGCGCGGTCGCGGCCACGAAGGCGATGATCTCGAGATCGAACTGGAGCAGCCGGCGGATCAGCCGCGGGGGCGCATCGGGCTGCATCGCGGAGGCGAGCGTCAGCGCCAGCAGATAGGCCGTGACGGCGATCAGCACGATCGAGCGGGGCAGCCGCCGCAGCGTGGTGGCGCCCACCGGATCGGCCGCGATCGCGACACCGTGCAGCACCGCGACCGGCAGCAGCACGAAGGCGAACAGCACATGCGCCGCATTGAGGTCGTTGGTGAGGACGAGCGGGCCGAGCGTCAGAACGAAGGCGGCGGCCGCCACCTCGGCGCGGCCGAGGGCGCGAACCATGGTGGCGCCGGCGGCGGCAATCCGCGGCCGGCTCCTCGTCGTCTCCTCACGGAAGCGCGTGGGAATCGTGTCGTCCTCCGTCGCTCGATACTGCGATCGTCATGGTTCTTCGCCGAT
Organism: Rhodoplanes sp. P11; assembly: GCF_964266735.1. NCBI lineage: Bacteria > Pseudomonadati > Pseudomonadota > Alphaproteobacteria > Hyphomicrobiales > Nitrobacteraceae > Rhodoplanes > Rhodoplanes sp. P11. The sequence goes on along the minus strand of NZ_CAXWGY010000001.1, from coordinate 385,211 downwards.
CCGGAGCGGCGCGGGGCTGGTCAGGCGCTCGGTGCTCCGGCGCGCGGCGGTTCAGATGCGCGGCGCCCCGGCCACCAGCGCGTGGACCTGGGCGAAGAAGCTCGCCGCCGCGTCCTCCCAGCCGACATGGCGGAAGCCCGTGCGGATGCGCTCCTCGTAGGGCGCACGCGCGGCCGGCTCCTCGATCCAGCGCCGCATCGCCGCCGTCCAGCCGTCGACATCGTCCGGATCGAGGCAGGGCGAGAACTCGCCCACCACCTCGGGCAGGGCGCCGCCAGTCGAGGCCAGCACCGGCTTGCCGAACCGGAACGCCTCGACCACCGGCAGGCCATAACCCTCGTCCCGCGAAGGATAGCAGCAGAAGGCAGCCTTGCCGAACAGTTGTGTCATCGCCGCGTCCTCGACCCGCGGGAGATGGATGAGCGTGCCGGCGAGGCGCGGGTCGCCGGCGATCTCCTGCATCAGCCCGTCGACCTTCCAGCCGGTGCGGCCGACGAACACCAGCTTGAAGCCGGTGGCCTGCGGCACGCCGGCGTCGAGCAGGCGCCGCCACACCTCGACCAGCAGGCGATGGTTCTTGCGCGGCTCGATGGTGCTGACGAACAGGGCGTAGCGTCCCGCCTCGAGGCCGTCCGGCAGCCCCTGCGGGGCGTCGACGCCACCGGCCGCGAGCCGCGGCGGCCCGTCGGCGCCGAGCGGCACCACGGCGGTTCGTGCGGGCGGCAGGCCGTGGGCTGCGCACCAATCGCGGATATCCTGCTCGACTCGCCGGGCGTTGACGACGACGAGATCGGCCGCCGCCAGCGCGACCGGCGCATAGGCCGCGAACGCCTCGACGTCACCGCGCTGGAAGCAGTCCGGAATGGTCAGCGGCATGATGTCGTAGCAGTGCCAGACCAGGCGAAACCCGGTGTCCGCCTTTTTGCGCGCGATCGCCTCGATATTGGTGTTGGTCCAGCCGGTGCCGGCGCACACCAGGATGTCGTCCGGGTGGAACGCGATCGGCTGGCCGAGCGCCCGTCGGGGCGTCAGCAGCCAGCGGCGGCTGCTGTCCGGCTTGACCATCAGGGGGCGGTCCTTGGCGGCCATCAGCGGCTGTTGAAGGCGGGCGATCAGGTCCCTGGCGCCGGCCGGCACGGCGTGCCGCAACTGCTCCAACGCCAGCAGGGCCCGATGGCGTGGCCGCAGCACCCAGGAGACCAGCGGCCGCAGCCGTGGCGGGATGCGGTCGATCTTGCGTCGCCGGCGCCGCGTCGCGTCCGACATGGTGGCGGTGTCGATCAGCGCATCCTCGTCCAGGAAGGCGTCGACGACGTCGTCCCGCAGGGCGACGTAGCGCAGCGCGTCCGGATCGAAGAACACGAAGGTGGCATGGGGCAGCCGCCGGCGGGCGAAGCGGGCGAGCTCGCCCTCGGCCCGGAGAATGCCGACCGGCGGTCCCGCCCAGCGCATGGTGGTCGTCAGGTCGAACAGGATGCGCTGGCGCTGCGTCATCGCCGGGCGTCCGCATCGGTGGCGTGCGCGACCGGCGAATCACCGGCCGGCTCCGGCAGGGCGCCGATGGCAGCGAAGAAGCGGGCCGCCGCCTCGCTCCAGGTCGGATGGCGGAAGTCGCGGCGGATGCGGTCCTCGTACGGCGCGCGGGCCGCCGGGTCCGTGATCCACGCCCGCAGGGTTTCGGTCCAGGCGTCGACGTCGTCGGGATCGAGGCAGGGCGAGAACGGTCCCGCCACCTCGGGCAGCGAGCCGCCCGTCGCGGCGATCACCGCCTTGCCGAGATGGAACGATTCGACCAGCGGCAGCCCGTACCCCTCGTAGCGCGACGGGTAGAGGCCGAAGGCGGCGCCGCCCTGCAAGGCCCGCAGAGTGGCGTCGTCGACGCGATCGAGCCGGAGCAGCGTTCCGGCGAGGCGCGGATCGGTGTCGAGGTCGGTCACCAGGTCGTCGACCATCCAGCCGGGGCGGCCGACGAACACCAGCTTGAAGCCGGTCCGCTGCGGCACGCCCTCGGCGAGCAGCCGCAGCCACACGTCGCGCAGCAGGCGGTGGTTCTTGCGGGGCTCGATGGTGCTGACGAACAGGGCGTAGCGGTCGGCTTCGAGCCCGTGCGGCAGCGCCGCCCCGGTGGCCGGGGCCGCCGTCGGGATGTCGGCGCCGAGCGGCACCACCGCGGTGGAGCCGAGCGCGAGCCCACGGGCCGTGCACCAGTCGCGGACGTCTTGCTCGACCCGGTGCGAGTTGACCACCAGGTGGTCGGCGATCGGGAAGGCGCTCTCGAAGTAGCGGGTGAAGCTCGCGACGTCGTGCGGCTTGTAGAACTGCGGGAACAGGATCGGGATGATGTCGTAGCACAGGAGGGCGAGGTGGAACGGCGTCGCCCGCTTCTGCGGCGCGACGGCGGCGATGTCGGTGTGCGACCAGCCCGCGCCGGCGCAGACCAGGATGTCGTCGGGGCGGAACGCCACCGGCTCGGCGGCGACCAGGTCGGGCGGCACGAAGGCGCGCCGATGCCCGTCCGGCTTGACCATCAGGGCGCGATACTTGCCGCGGATCAACGGGGCTTGCAGGCGCGCGATGCGGTCGGCGACCGCCGGGTTAACGGCGGTGAGACGGCGCCGCTCCAGGGTCTGCAACGCCATATGGCGCGATTGCAGCAGCCAGCGCGCGGCGGGTCGCAGGGCCGGCGGAATGCGGTCGCTCTTGCGCCGGCCGGCGCGGCCGGGATCGCGCAGCCCGAGGGTGTCGAGGACGGCATCGCCCGCCAGGAACGCGGCCGCGGTGGCGGGCTCGACCAGGCGATAGGTCGCGGTGACGGGATCGAAGAAGACGGCGCGGGCGCTCGGAAGATGCGCGAAGGCGAAGCGGGCCAGCTCGCGCTCCACCCGCAGGATGCCGACCGGCGGGCCGGCCCAGCGCATCGTCCAGGAAAGATCGAGAAGAATGCGCGGCGCCGCGGCAGGAGTCATTTGGAGCGCGTTCGCTGTGGACGCGGTGACGACCGCGGATGCGCATCCCTTCAGGCCGACACGCTCTCAGGACGACGCGCTCGGCCCGACGCGGAGGAGGTGCGATTGACACAGGCAGCCGGTCGGGCCTACGCCCTCGGGCCTCGCGCTCTCGGTGCGGCGGAATGGTCGGAGTGGCAGGATTTGAACCTGCGACCCCCTCGTCCCGAACGAGGTGCGCTACCAGACTGCGCTACACTCCGTCCCGCCGGCGAGGACGGTCTTATAGCCAAGTGATTTCGCCCCGGCAAGCATGGGAGACGATGTGACGGCGACGATTTTGACCCGGGTCCTGGCGGCGGGCCCGGAGGCGACCGAGGCGGCCGCCCGCACGCTGCGGGCCGGCGGCCTGGTCGCCTTCCCGACCGAGACGGTCTACGGCCTCGGTGCCGATGCCACCGACGCGACCGCCATCGCCCGGCTCTACGCCGCGAAAGGCCGCCCGCGCTTCAATCCGCTGATCGCCCATGTGGCCGATGCCGATGCGGCGCGCCGGCTGGGTCGATTCGACGACGCCGCCGAAAAGCTCGCCGCCGCCTTCTGGCCCGGCCCGCTCACCCTGGTGGTCGACAAGGCCGACGGCTGCCCGGTCGCCGATCTCGCCACCGCCGGGCTCGACACCCTGGCGCTGCGGGTGCCGGCCCATCCGGTCGCGACCGCCATGCTGGCCGCCTGCGGCCGGCCCGTGGTGGCGCCGTCCGCCAACCGCTCGGGCCACGTCTCGCCCACCACGGCGGCCCATGTGGTGGCGGACCTTTCGGGGCGAATCGATCTGGTGATCGATGGCGGTGCCACCCCGGTCGGGGTCGAATCGACGATCGTGGCCTGCCTCGGTGGGCCGCCGCGGCTGCTGCGCCCCGGCGGGGTGCCGCGCGAGGCGCTGGAGCAGGTCCTCGGGGCGCCGCTCGCGGCCGGCCCTGCGCCGGCGGGTGATTCGGCGCCGGGTGGGGGGTCGGAGCCGGCGCCGCTCGCGCCCGGCATGCTGGCCTCGCACTACGCTCCGCGGGCGCGCATGCGGCTGGGCGCCACCCGGGTGGCGCCCGGCGAGGCGCTGCTCGCCTTCGGGGCGCGGCTGCCGGACGGTGTCGGCGACGCCGTCGCGGTGCTCAACCTGTCCGAGCGGGGCGATCTCGCCGAGGCGGCGACCCGGCTGTTCGCCCATCTGCGGGCGCTCGATGCCTCGGGCGCCGCCGTCATCGCGGTGGCCCCGATTCCCCGCCACGGCCTCGGTGCCGCCATCGCGGACCGCCTCGTCCGGGCCGCCGCGCCGCGGGGCTGAGCAGCCCGGCAGAACCGGACGGCGAGGCGGGGTCGCGCCGGACGCGCCTCGACGGGCCGGTGATTCGCGCTACAGTCCCGGCCGATGGACACCCCTCTCCGCACGCCTCCTCGCACGCCGCTCTCCGCCGAGCAGATCGCCCGCTTCGCCGCCATCGTGGGCGAGCGCCATGCCGTCGTGGCGCCGGCCGAGCAGGCGCCCTACCTGGCCGAGCCGCGCGGCCTCTATCACGGCGTCACCCCGGTGGTGCTGCGCCCGGGCTCGACCGACGAGGTGGCGGCGATCCTGCGGCTCGCCGACGCGCTCGGCGTGGCGGTGGTGCCGCAGGGCGGCAACACCGGGCTGGTCGGTGGCCAGATTCCCTTCGCGGGCGAGATCCTGATCTCGCTCAAGCGCCTCGATCGCATCCGCGAGATCGATCCGGCGTCCAACACGATGACGTGCGAGGCCGGCGTGGTGCTCCAGGCCGCCCAGGAAGCGGCGGCCGCCGCCGATCGGCTGTTCCCGCTGTCGCTCGGCGCCGAGGGGAGCTGCACCATCGGCGGCAACCTGTCGACCAATGCGGGCGGCACCGCGGCGCTCGCCTACGGGGTGGCGCGCGACCTCGTGCTCGGGCTCGAGGTGGTGCTGGCCGACGGGCGTGTCTGGCACGGGCTCAACAAGCTCAAGAAAGACAACACCGGCTACGAGCTGAAGCACCTGTTCCTGGGCTCGGAGGGCACGCTCGGCATCATCACGGCGGCGGTGCTGAAGCTGTTTCCGGCACCACGCGCGGTGGAGACCGCGGTCGTCGGGCTCGCCTCGCCGGCGGCGGCGCTGGCGCTTCTCGGCCTGGCGCAGGAGCGCGCCGGCGGCCGCCTGACCAGCTTCGAGCTGATGGCGCGCATCTGTCTCGACTTCGCGCTCCGTCACGGCATCGGGCTGCGCGATCCCCTGGCGGCGACCCATCCCTGGTACGTGCTGATCGAGCTGTCCTCGGGTGCCCCCGAGGGCCTGCGGGATCTCATCGAAGAGACGCTGACGCTCGGCCTCGAACGCGGCCTCGTCGACGATGCCGTGATGGCCGAGAGCCTCGACCAGCGCGCCGCGTTCTGGCGCCTGCGCGAGTTCATCTCGGATGCCCAGAAGCACGAGGGCGGCTCGATCAAGCACGACGTGTCGGTGCCGGTCGCGGCGGTGCCGGACTTCATCGCGGCGGCGAGCGCAGCGGCAGGCGCCGTCGTGCCGGGCTGCCGGCCGGTGCCGTTCGGCCATCTCGGCGACGGCAACATCCACTTCAACGTCAGCCAGCCGGTGGGCGCCGACACGGCGGCGTTCCTGGCCCGCTGGGACGAGGTCGCGGCGGCCGTGTTCGCCGAGGTGCTGGCGCGCGGCGGCTCGATCTCGGCCGAGCACGGCATCGGCGTGATGAAGCGCGACGTGCTGCCGGACGTGAAGGACCCGGTCGCCATGGCGCTGATGCACAGCCTCAAGGCGGTGCTCGATCCGCGCGGCATCCTAAATCCCGGCAAGGTGGTCTGAGACGCGGTCGACCGGCTCGGCCCGGCATGCTCGCGGATTTCTGATGATCGGCGGTCGCCACCGGCCGCACTCCCCTGTTGACGGATGGTAGCCGGAGACGGATCGTTGCGCCGCGACGGGGATCGACGACGACCATCACGGCGGAGACCGATCATGCGGACGATCTGTGCGGCGGGTGCAGTGGCGATGGCGCTGGTCACGGGCGGTGCGACGGGTGCCCTGGCGCAGGTGCAGGGCGTCGACCTCAACGGGCGGTGGCTGTGCGTCGCCAACTGCCTGGGCGGCGTCGGCAGCACCGCCTTCATCACCCAGTACGGCACGCAGCTCAACGTGATCAACGACGCCGGCGTGCCGTCGAGTGGCTGGGTCGAGTACCCGGGCCGCATCTGGGTGGCCGGAGCGTGGCAAGGTGCCGTCTACTCGCCGGACGGCATGACCATCCAGTTCGACAAGGGCACCATCTGGCAGCGGCCGCCGGAGCCGCCACCCCCGCGCCGCCGGCGCTGACGGCGACGACCCGCGGCGAGCGGATGGCCCGGGTGCCGAGGCGCGGATCGACACCCGGACGCGGAGGAGCGGCGAGGCGGAGGGGATGACGTGCACGGACGCTGGTTGCTGCCGGTTCTGGTGTTCGGTCTCGTGATGGTCCTCGCCGGCACCGTCTTCCTGGTGTGGCGAACCTATCCGTTCATCTTCTCCCGCGCCTATGTGCTGCGCATCGCCACCGGCCCGCTCGCCGGCGAGGGCGGAAAGTTCGTCACCGCCTTCCGGCGCGAGCTCGCCGCGGCGCATCCGCGGGTCCGCGTCGAAGTGGTGTCGACGCCGAGCATCGCGGCGAGTGCGCTCGCGCTGAAGAACGGCGAGGCCGATGTCGCGGTGGCGCGCCGCGACGACCCGAACGCCGCCGAGGGGCGCAGCATCTTCGTGCTGCGCAAGCTCGCCGCCGTCGTGCTGGTGCCGGCGCAATCCTCCGCCGAGAGCGTCGCCGATCTCGCCGGCGAGCGCATCGGCGTGATCACCCGGGACGGTGCCGTCGATCCGCTCGCCCGCGCGCTGCTCGGCTTCTACGGCGTCGACGACAAGCGCGTGGTCCAGCTCGCGCCCGCCGATCTCGCCGCCGCGTTGCAGAGAAAGCAGGTCCACGCCGTCGTCGTGGTCGGGCCGGTCGGCCCGGGTCCGATCGCCGACGCGGTGCAGGTGTTCCGCAAGGTGACCCGCAAGCCGCCGACCTTCCTGGATCTCGGCGAGGCCGACGCCATCGCGGCGCGCTTTCCGGTCTACGAGTCCATCGACATCGCGCAGGGGGCCTTCGGTGGCGCGCCGGCGGCACCCGCCGACGACATCTCGACGGTCGGGGCGGCGCTCCTCCTGGTGGCCCGCCCGTCGCTGTCCAACTACGCGGCCGGCGAGCTGACCCGCCTGCTGCTCGCCACCAAGACCGACATCGCCGCCACAGTGCCGGAGGCCGGCCAGCTCGCGGCGCCGTCGACCGACCGCGACGTGGTGCTGCCGGCGCATCCCGGCACCATCGCGTATCTGAACGGCGACACCCCCGACCTGCTCGACGAGACGATGAACTATGTCTACTACGCCTCGATGTTCACCGGCGCGTTCGGGGCGATGGCGGCGTGGGCCTCGTCGCTGCGCAACCGCCGCCAGATCCGGACACTGCGGGCTCGCATCGAGCGGCTGCCGACCTTGCTGAGCGAGGCGCGGACGCCCGGTGCCGCGAGCCTCGACGACACCGAGCGGGAGCTCGACGACCTGGCGGACTGGTTCGTCGAGCGGTTCGTGGCCGACGAGATCTCGGCCGAGGTGTTCAACAGCGCCACGATGCGGATGACGCACATCCGCGAGCTGATCCGCCGGCGGCGCGCCGCCGAGATGGCGGCCTCCACGCCCGCACCGGCGGCGGATGCACCCGCGGCGGCTGCACCGGCTGCGGCCGCGTTCGCGACCGACGTGCTCTCGGCCGCCGTCACCCGATAGGTTTCCAACCGATCGGCCGATCGGTACTGTCGGCTGCGGCTGCGGCTGCGGCTGCCGCCGCCGCAAACCGGGAGCGCCGAGATGGCCGATCATGCGACGCCCAACCTGCCCTCCCGTGATTTCGACGCGACCGTGCGCTTCTACGGACGCCTGGGGTTCGCGGTCCGCTACCGCGATGCCGGCTGGATGATTCTCGAGCAGGGCGGCATCGTGCTGGAGTTCTTTCCCCATCCCGATCTCGATCCGCTCACCAGCTGGTTCAGCTGTTGCCTGCGGCTCGACGATCTGCCCGGCTTCTACGCGCGCTGCACGGCGGCTGATATTCCGGAGGCACGACAGGGATGCCCGCGTCTCCATGCGCCGCAGGCTCAGCCCTGGGGCGGCACCATGGCGGCCCTGATCGATCCCGACGGCACCCTCGTGCGGCTGATCCAGAACGAGGCGGATCAGCGGCAGCGCCGGTAGTCGGCGAGCTGCGTGAAGTCCGGGCCGATGGCGGCCGTGTCGGTCGACTTCGGCCAGACGACGACGTTGAGCACGGTCGCGGCCGGCGCCGAGCTGCCGGCTGCGCCCCCCGCCGCCGCATCGCCGGAGGCGGGGGCCGGGCAGCGCAGATGGAGCGAGTAGATCGGGCCGGGCGTTCCGGCGCGCTCCTCCACCCAGTCGAGCGTGCAACTCCGGCCGCGCCACACGACGCCCCGCGGGAACACTGTGATCACCATCTCGGGGCGGCCCGGACAGCTGTCCGGCGCCGGTATGAAGACGCCTTGGGCGGCGATCGGCACCTCGGTGTGCCGCACATCGGCGAGCGCCGCTCCGGTGGCCGGCAACATGATCGCCAGCGCGGCCGTGAAGCGGCGTCGCGCCGCGCTCCTGCGAAGCACCATCATGGCCTCCCTGTTCGCCGACCCCTTTGGCCCTTGGCTGCCTCGACCCGCGGGCGCAGCCCGGCCGACTCGCTCACCGCGAGCAGGCATCATGCTACGCCCGGACCGAGCGTGCTCCAAGCGCGCGCCCCCGGATTAGGCCGGCCGTCGCCGTCACGCCTCCTCGGTCGCGAACGGCTCCAGCAGGTCGCGCAGAGTCTCCGCCGTGTAAGGCTTGCGCAGCCGCGGCGTGTCGACGAAATCGGGCGGGAAGGCGGCCTGCTCGCCATAGCCGGTCGCGAACGCGAAGGGCACGCCGAGTGTCCGCAGCCGCGCCGCCACCGCGAAGCTCGACTCGATGCCGAGATTGACGTCGAGCAGCGCGAAGGCCGGCGGCCGCACCGCGATCACCGCGAGCGCGTCGGCCACCGAGGCGGCGAGCCGTACCGTGGCGACGCCGAGCTGGCGCAGCATGTCCTCGGCGTCGAGCGCGATGATCATCGTGTCCTCGACCAGCAGCACGTCCTGGGGCAGGCGGCCGGGTCGCGACGGCATCGCGGCCGCCGCGGCGCCGGGCACGGTGCCGCCGGGCGCCTGCCGCACATAGGCGGCCGGGATGGTGAAGTGTGCGACGAGCCCGCTCGGTGCGTAGTCCACCACCGCCTCGCCCTTGAGGTCGTGGCGAATCGATCGCTCGATCACGGTCGAGCCGAAGCCGCGGCGGGTCGGCGGCGACACCGGCGGGCCGCTGCGTTCGGTCCAGCGCAGCGACAGGCTGCCGTCGCCTGTGAACGCCGCGGCGATATCGACGCGGCCACGCTGATCGCTCAGGGCGCCGTACTTGGCCGAGTTGGTGATCATCTCGTGCACGACGAGCGCGATGGTGGTGAACGCCTCGGGCTCGATCAGCACCTCGGGGCCGGCGAGATGCACGCGCTCGCCGCGTCCGCCCAGATAGGCGGCGGCCTCCGCGGCGATCAGGCTGCGGAGCGACGCCGGCCCCCAGTTGTCGGCGGTGATCTGGTCGTGGGCGCGGGCGAGCGCCTGGATGCGGCCGCCCACCACCTCGGTGAAGCTCTCGATGCTGGTGGCGGAATCGCGGCTCTGGGTGATGACGCCGCGGATCAGGCCGAGGATGTTGCGGATGCGATGGTTCAGCTCGGCGATCAGCAAGTCCTGGCGCGCCACCGCGCGGCGGCGCTCCTCCTCGGTGAGGTCGGAGAGTTGCAGGATCACCTCCAGAAGGCTGACCCGCAGCATCTCGGCGATCCGGCATTCGAGCGGCAGCCAGGGCTGCGACTGGCCCGTCACGGTCTCGCGCCACGCCGCGAAGCTCTGCCGCGGGGTCAGCCGGTCGCCGTTGGGACCGTATGTCTTCGGCACGGTCGGATCGCCCGCCCAGGCGACGCTGCGCGACACCTCGCGACGGAAGAACACGAGGTAGTCGCGCGCCGGCCGCGACAGCGGCACCACCAGCATGCCGGCGGCGCGCTCGGCGAACGCCCGGCCGGGCGGATAGTCTCCGCCGATCTCATGGCGGGCGTAGACCTTGTCGATGCCCTGGTCGTCGAGATGGGCGATCAGGGCGGCGAACTCCTCCGGGGTCGGTGTCGCGCCCTTGAGGGTGGCGCGTCCGCCGGTCCACACGCCGATGCCGTCGCAGGCGAGCAGCGCCGCGATCTCGTCGAGATGAGCCACGACGCTCTCGAAGCGCGTTCCCTCCCGCGCCATCGCGGTGACGAGCCGCTGGTGCATCGCCTGGGCGCGCGCCTCGTACGCCGTCTCGACGGCACGCTCGCGATTCTCCAGCAGCAGCGAGAACACCTGGCCGAACAGCTCGGCGGCGGTGCGGCGCCCGAACGGCACCCGGTGAGGTGCGTAATGGTGGCAGGCGAACAGACCCCATAGGCGCCCGTTCCGCAGGATCGACACCGACATGGAGGCGGCGACCCCCATGTTGCGCAGATACTCGATATGGATCGTCGAGACGCTGCGGAGCACCGACAGCGACAGATCGAGCGGCATGCCGCCGCCCGCGGACACGATCGGCACCGGCGCCGCGTCGATGTCCGGGATGATGCGCAGCCAGTTGCGCTCGTAGAGCAGGCGTGCCTGGTGCGGAATGTCGGAGGCGGGATAATGCAGGCCCAGAAAGGGACTATGGCCGGGATCGACGGCCTCGCCGATCACCTCGCCGGAGCTGTCGTGATCGAAGCGGTAGACCATCACGCGGTCGAAGCCGGTGAGGGCGCGCAGCTCGCGGGCGGCGGCGCGATGGAAGGCGGGCTGGTCGCTCGCCCGCTGGAGCCGGGCGATCATGTCGCGCACCAGCGCGGCCGCGGCGGAATCGGGCTCGCCCGAGGTCGGCTCGGCCTCGATGATCAGCAGCGTCGCCCCCTCGTGCCGGAGCAGATGGGCGGCCACGTCGCACACCAGCCCGGACGTCAACGTCATTGCAAAGGCGCGCCCCACCATGTCGGTGCCGACGCCCTGGAGCAGGCCGCGGATGGAATGCACCGCCTCGGGTGCGATCAGCGTATGCAGCGGCCGGCCGATCACCGCGTCGGCGGCGACGCCCAGCGCCGCCGCCGCGTTGGCGGACGCATGGGTGACCTGGCCGTCGTCGAGCCGGGCGGCCAGCAGGAAGCCGAAGGGCTGCACGGCACCGAGCAGATGGATCGGCTCGCGATCGCAGTTGCCGAGATCGATGGTCGCGCTCGAATCGATGGAGGTCGTGCCGGGATCGGCCGTCATCGGATGTCCGGGTGAGGGGATCGCCGCCACGCCGCCCCGCGGCATGGCCGAGCCGCACCCGGATCGGTGGCGAGGCGGGTACGGTCGTCGTCGGCGCTCCGGTGATCCCTCGAGCGAGCGTCATCCCCGGGTCCGTAGAAACACGATAGCACCACGGTCTTGTCCGGTCGGTGCACTTGTGAACATATCGGGATCAGAAGATCCGCTAGAGCATCGTCCGGCGAGCGAGACCCGTTTCGCCGCCGAAGCAATGATCAGACGATCAGACAAGGAGGGGGAGGGGGTCCGGTCAGATCGGGTCGGAGTCGCTCTCGGCAATCCATTCCAGCACCGCCAGCACCGCGTTCTCACGCCATCAGCATCACGGCACCTGCACCCATGGGCGCACCCTGCACCGGACGGGACGACCGGCCGGACAACAATCTGTTGCGGACCTTGCGGGAGGCCGATTACGCGCTGGTCGGCCCCTATCTCGAGAGCGCCGCGCAGCCCGGTAACCAGCTCCTCTACAGCCCGGGCGACAATGTCGAGCTGGTGCATTTCCCCTGCGGGCCGAGTCTCGTCTCCTATCTGGTCGCCAACGAGGATGGGCGCGACGTGGAGACCATCCTGGTCGGCCGCGAGGGCGCCGTCGGCGGTATCGTCAGCCAGGGGCATCTGCCGGCCTATTGCCGCATCGTCGTGAAATACGGCGGGCCGTTCGTGCGGCTGCGCGTCGTTCAGCTCGAAGCCGCCAAGGCGCAGTCGCTGACGTTGCGTTACCTGTTCGCCCGCTATGCCGACTGCCTGATCGCCCAGGTGTTCCAGTCGACCGCCTGCAACGCCGTGCATTCCATCGAGCAGCGCACCGCCAAGTGGATCGTCTCGGCGCTGGAGCGCACCGGCGACAGCGTGGTGCCGCTTACCCACGAGCAGCTCTCCACCATGCTGGGGGTCGGGCGCAGCTACACGAGCCGCGTCATCCAGGGCTTCAAGGCGGAAGGAATCCTGGCGACCCGGCGCGGCGCCGTGACGGTGCGCGACATCGACGCGCTGAAGGCCCGCGCCTGCCTGTGCAACGAGGCGGTCAAGAGCCACTTCGAGTCGGTGCTGCGCGGCGTCTATCCGGTCGAGGTGTAGGCGGTGCGGGCCGGCTCGGTGGTGTCGAGCCGGTGCGGCAGCCGGTGATTGATCCAGCCGCTTGACCGCGCGCCCGTCGCGTCGCTACCTCGTCCGGATCGCCGATGACCGGGCGCCCCGGCCGCGAGCAGGCGGTTCGCGGCGCATGGTCGAGACCGCGTTGTCCAGGAGACGAGCCGTGACCCAGCACAGCGAGACGGCCGCCGCGGCCGAGGGTGAGATCATCGGCCGCGAGGGCCACGACGGCACCGTCGTCGCCACCGCCCAGCTCCCCAACCTGCATATCGAGGTCGTCCACCGGACGGCCCCGGACGGCGATGGCGAGCGGCTGTCGATCCATCTGCAAGCCACCCCGTCGTTCGCGGCGGTCGGCCAATTTCTGGACACCGCCAATCCGCTCGCCCTCTGGACGCAGTCCTGGATGCAATCCTGGACCCAGGCCGTGCAGCTCGCCTGGATGCCGTGGCTCGGCGGGACGGCGCTGCTGCCGCTGTGCGGTGGTACCGCGCGGCTCGCCCGGCCGGATCGGCCTCGGACCGCCGGAGAGGCGGATGGCACGGACGGCCGCGGAATCTGACCGCGCCGCCTGCCGCCGCGACGATCGCCTTGTCTTGGTCCCATTGGCGCGACACAAGGCGCGGCCGGCGGCTCCGCGCCGGCGCTTCCGCCCCGCAGAGCCGACCATGACGCCACGATCAGACGCCCTTGCCACGCCGGACGCACCCGCTGCCGCTTCGGTCCGCCGCCTCCCGGCCGCCGCCCTGGCGGCGCTGGTGATCGCCGCCGTCTGCGCCGCGACCCTTCTGGGCGCCGTGTTCTTCGAGACCGTCGTCGGCGTGCCGCCCTGTCCGCTGTGCACCCAGCAACGCATCCCGCACATGATCGCGCTGCCGGTGGCGCTGCTGGTGGCGGCGGCGGCGTGGCGGCGGGCGCCGCGGGCGCTCGTCGTCGCTGGATTGGTGGTGCTGCTGGTGCTGCCGCTGGTGTCGGGCGGGATCGGCGCCTATCACGCTGGCATCGAGTGGGGCTTCTGGCGCGGCCCGGGCGACTGCACCGGCGAGATCGCGCCGTTCGGCAATGCCGGCAGCCTTCTCACCCAGATGCAGCAGACCTCGGTGATCCGCTGCGACGTGGTGAGCTGGCGATTTCTCGGCCTGTCGCTCGCCGGCTGGAACGTGGTGATCTCGACGGCACTGGCGGGCGTCGCGCTCGCCGGCCTGATCCGGACGGTGCGACGGGGCGCCTGACCCGGCGCTCCGGGTCGGCGAGCCGCGGTCAGGCCCGGCCGGGGCGATCGTCGTCGCGGTCGCGGGCGCGGCCGCGCAGCAAGGTGCGGCGCCAGCGCTGACGCAGCGCGAAACGGCAGCGCTCGATGTCGTCGGCGGTGGCCTGGGCGGCGCGGTCGAGCCCGCGCAAGGCATCGAGGATCTCGTCGACCGCGACCGGCCGCAGCGGGCCGGCGCCCCCGGCCTGCTCGGCGGCGTCCGAGGCCCAGGCGATCAGGATCGCCCGCTTCTCGGCGATGCTGAGGTCGGGATCGTCGACCACCGCGGCCGGCTGCACGAAGGCATGGGCCGGATGCAGCATGGCGTCGAGATCGAGATCGGAGGAGGCGCGCCGCAACGGCGCCGACGGGATCGTTCGCATCGAGCGTTCTCCCGGGGCCGCCGATCGTGCCGGGGCCCACGCAGTATTCACAAAATGTCGGTCCGGGCCGGGGTGCCCGGCGGCTCCCGTCTCGGCCGCGGCATGCCGGCCTGCATCTCCGGCGCGCCTGCGCGGTCGGCTCGCGACGTGCCAACGGCTGCTTGTACGGACGGGCTACCACCCGCGACCGATCCTGACTGCCCGATTTAGAAGGGTGGCCAGGAGAGTCAACAGGAAACGGAACAAATCACACCCATCGGGGCTGTCCGGGCGGTCAAACCTGCTTGCGTCGATTTGCGACCCCATGTACTTTGCAATGTAAAGTCGCTGGAGGGGGCGATGAGGGATTTGGAGAAGGCGCTGGCCGATATTCACGCCATCAAGGCGCAGCTCGCGCGCGACAGCGAGTTCCGCGGCTGGGGGCCGGCCACCGTGGCGCTGACCGGCCTGATGGCGATGGCGGCGGCGCTCGCTCAGGCGGCCTGGCTGCCGGCGCCGGCCGAGACGCCGGCCGGCTGGCTCGCCCTGTGGATCAGCACCGCGGTGCTCGGCATCGCGGTCACCGCGGCCGAGACGGTGACGCGGTCGCGCCGGCTGCATTCGCGCCTCGCCGACGAGATGATCCACACCGCCGCCATGCAGTTCCTCCCCGCCGCGGTGGCCGGCGCCCTGCTGCCGGTGGTGCTGGCGCGGGCGGCGCCCGACGTCCTCTGGATGCTGCCGGGACTCTGGCAGGTGGTGTTCGGGCTCGGCCTGTTCGCGGCGAGCCGCGCCCTGCCGCGGGCGGTCGCGGCGGTCGGCGCCTGGTACCTCGTCTGCGGCCTGGTGGTGCTGGCTGTCGCGGCGGAGGAGCGTGCGTTCGCCGCCTGGACCATGGGGGTGCCGTTCGGCATCGGCCAGCTCCTGTTCGCCGCCGTCATCCACCGCGCCCTGGGAGAGGCCGACCCCCATGGCTGAGACCCGCAAGCCCGGCCCCGAGGCCGCCCCGCCGGGCCGCTTCGCCTACGAGGGGCTCGACCGCGTCATGCACGAGAAGGCGCGCCTCGGCCTCCTGACCTCGCTGATGGCGCACCCGCCCGGTCTCGCCTTCGCGGACCTCAAGCAGCTCTGCGGCCTCACCGACGGCAATCTGAGCCGGCATCTCCAGGTGCTGGCGGAGGCCGGGCTGGTCGAGATCCTGAAGGGCTACGATCACAACCGGCCCCACACGGTGTGCCGCATCACGGCCGACGGGCGCCGCCGCTTCCTCGACTATCTCGCCGTTCTCGAAGGGGTGGTGCGGGACGCGGCCGCCGCGGCCGGACCCGGCACGCTCCGCCGCGATCTCGCCGACGACCCCGCGCCCGCCTGATCTCCGGCGGCCTCCACCCAACGTCTCCGCGTCGATCACCGTCTCAGCACACAGGCTCCCCATGTCCGTCCCCGTCACGACTCCGAGCGGCATCCTCCCGGCCGGGCCGCGGCACGTCGCCATCGTCATGGACGGCAACGGCCGCTGGGCGACCGCCCGCGGCCTGCCGCGCACCGCCGGCCATCGCGAAGGGGTGGAGGCGGCGCGACGGGTGGTCGAAGCGGCGCCGCGGCTCGGCATCCGCACGCTGACGCTGTTCGCCTTCTCGTCCGACAACTGGCGCCGGCCGGCCGCCGAGGTGGCGGCCCTGATGGGGCTGCTGCGCCGTTTCGTGCGCAACGAGACGAGCCGGCTGGCCGAGGCCGGCGCCCGCCTCACCACCCTCGGCCGGCGCGACCGCCTGCCTTCCGGCCTCGCCGATGCGATCGCGGCGGCCGAGCAGGCGACCGCCGGCGGCACCCGCCTGCATCTGCGCGTCGCCCTCGACTACTCGGCGCGTGACGCCATCCTGGATGCCGCCGTGCGGGCCGCCGCGCTGCCGGCGGTGACCCGCGACGCCTTCGCCCGATTGCTGGCCGGTGGTGACGGGACCGGCGAGCCGGTTCCCGACGTCGACCTGATGATCCGCACCGGCGGCGAGCAGCGCTTGTCCGATTTCCTGCTGTGGGAATCGGCCTATGCGGAGCTCTTGTTCGTGCCGCGGCTGTGGCCGGACTTCTCCGCCGACGACCTGGTCGCGGCGGTCGCCTGGTTCGCCGGCCGCGAGCGGCGCTTCGGCGGGCTCGGGGCCGCATCCGATGCGGTGCCGCGCCCGCCCGCGGCGGCCGGCTGTGTGCCCCTGGTGCCGACCGCGGCGTGACGACGCGAGCGACCCGGTTGCGGCCGGACGTCGCTCGCGCGATCCTCTCGCTCGACAGGGCGGTCGTGCGACCGCGGGGTAGGGGGCCGTCATGTATTTCCCGGTGCTGGTCGAGATGATCGCGGCGGGTGCGATCGTCGCCGCGACGGTGGTCTGGCATGTCGGCTGGGGTCGCGGGCAGGATGCCGTGCGGCTCGCGGCCCTGCGGGCCCGCCGCGGCGCTTCACCCGACGCGGCGCCGCCGCGCCCCGTGCGGCTGCCGCCACCCCGCGCCGCAGCATCCCGCGTCGCACCCCGCCCCGTCTCCCGCCCGCAGCCGTCCCGTCCTCAGCCGTTCGACTCCAAGCCGCCCGCTTCTTCGCCGCCCGCTTCTTCGCCGCCCGCCTCTTCGCCGCCCGCCGCGTCGTGGCCTCGCCCAGAACCGCCGCGCGCGGCGATGCCCCGCCCCGCCACCCCGTCGCCGGTCCGTCCGCGATCGTCGTCGCGAATCCGCACCAGCGCGCCCCTGCCATCCGGCTCGCCCGAACAGCCGCTCTCACAACCCGGTCCGCTCTCACAGCCCGGCTCGCCCGAACAACAACATGGCGGTGAACCGTCATCGCCCCCTTGGAGGAACGACATGGCCCTGAAGAACCTTCTCGTCCATCTCGACGGCGGCCCGCGCACCGCCGAGCGGCTGGCGCTCGCGGTGCGCCTCGCCGTGCGTCACGGGGCGCGGCTCTCCGGCGTGTTCGCCCAGCTCGCCGAGGCACACCGGGTCGGAGTGGTCGCCGATTGGCCGCCCGCCGCCTATGCCGAGGCTGCGGCCGCGAGCCGCGACGCCTTCTCGGCGGCGGCCCGCGATCTGCCGGAGGCCGAGTGGATCGACCTCAACCGCGGTGGCGAGGAGGAGATTCTTCACCGCTTCGCGGCGCTCGCCGGCTATTTCGATCTGACCGTCTTCGGCCAGTTCGACGAGACGGCGCGCCGGACCGTCCCGGCCGAGCTCGCCACCCATGTCGGCACGGTCTCGGGCCGGCCGGTGCTGGTGATTCCCTATGCGGGCCACTTCCCCGATGTCGGCCGCCGGCCGTTGTTCGCCTGGAGCGAGACGGCGAGCGCCGCGCGGGCGCTGGAGGACGGCCTGGCGCTGGTGCAGCCCGAGGCCGAGGCGCTGGTTCTCTATGCCCACGAGCGCGACCAGCGCAGCGAGTTCGCCGAGCGCACCATCGCGCATCTCGCCCGTCACGGCGTGACCGCTCAGTTCGAGCCGTTCCTGATCGAGGACGAGTCGCTGATGGACGTGATCCTCAACTTCGCGTCCGACCACGGTGCCGACCTGATGACGCTGGGGCTCGGCGGCCGCGGCCGCAGCAAGCCGACGCTGCGCGAGCTGACGGTGCCGGTGCTCTGCGCCGGGTGAAGCGCCGCCCGGTCGGCGGGGCCCCGCCGTCGCTCCTCCTGCCGTGCCGGCAGGTGGGCGGCGGCTGCGGCCGGCTTAGAGCCCGTTTGGACACTCCGACGGGGCTGCGGCGGAGCCGATTTCGGCCGATCCGGCAGGAGCCGATCGAAGGGCGTACCAGGGAGTACGGTCGAGATCGGCGACGCACCGGGCGGCCGAAAGCGGCCTGGCCCCTGAACTCGGGCTCGCCCGAGTTCAGCTCGTCATGTGACGCAAGTCGGGCAAGCCCGACTTGCGGGGTCGCGATGCGAACGCCGGCCGCGGCGTCGAGAATCTCGCCGATATCCCGATATCGGCGTCGCTTCTCTCCTGGCCTCCGGCTGTTCGCATTGCGACGCAACCTCCGTCCGAGTTTCCAAACGGGCTCTTACGGGTCGAGCTCGGTGTCCCAGTACAGGTAGTCCATCCAGGACTCGTGCAGGTAGTTGGGCGGGAACAGGCGGCCGTTGCGGTGCAGGTGCGTCACAGACGGCTGGAACGGGAGCTGCCCCGGCCGCATGCCCGCCTCGCTCGGCGTCTTGTTGCCCTTGCGCAGGTTGCAGGCCGCGCAGGCGGTGACGACGTTGTCCCAAGTGGTCTGGCCGCCGCGCGAGCGCGGGATCAGATGATCGAAGGTCAGATCGTCGTGGTCGCCGCAGTATTGGCAGGAGAAGCGGTCGCGCAGGAAGACGTTGAACCGGGTGAAGGCCGGATTGGTGGTCGGCTTCACGAAGGTCTTCAGGGAGACGACGCTGGGCAGCCGCATCTCGAACGAGGGGCTGTGCACCGCCTTGTCGTAGTGGGCCACGATGTTCACGCGGTCGAGGAAGACCGCCTTGATGGCATCCTGCCAGGACCACAGGGATAGCGGGTAGTAGCTCAGCGGACGGAAGTCGGCGTTGAGCACCAGGACCGGCCATCCGCTCGGTGAGGTATGAGCGTTCAACGACCCTCCAACCTGTTCGTTGGAACCTTGTTCGTTGGATCGCCGCAGCGCGACCGCTGCAGCGCAGCAACCAGCACCCCCGTATCTTATAGGCAGGCGTGACAGGGTTGTGAAGCGGCGTCGCCCCTCCTCGAATTTTCGTGAAAGCGCCGTCGGATGGGCGGCCCGGCCGCATGCGGCCGGGCGGCCGCCGGGCGGCGGCCGGTGCAAGCCCGGTCAGCGACGGCCGAATCGCCCGGCCAGGAACGCGCCACCGAGCCGCAAGCCGTCCTCGTCGATGCCGTGGCCGATCCCGTAGGAGATATGCCACTCGGTCGGGATGTCGAGCGAGGCCAGGGCGCTGGCTGCCATCGGCAGGGCCTGCACCGGGATCAGGTCGTCGTCGGCGCCGTGCACCAGCAGGATCGGCGGGCGCGACCGCACCGCCCCGGCGACCGCCGCGGCCGCCTCCGGCCCGCCATCGCCCGGCAGCACGAAGATGCCCGAGTAACCGATGATGGCGGCGGGCGGCACCGCACGGCGCAGCCCCACATGCAGCGCCATCATGGTGCCCTGGCTGAAGCCGACCAGCGCCAGCGCCTCGCCCGGCAGGCGGTGGCGCGCCAGCTCCTGGTCCAGGAAGGCGTCGAGCCCGGGGCCGGCCGCCTCGACGCCGCGCCAGCGCTCGCCGGGCTCGCGGAAGGTGAGCGGGAACCACTCGCGGCCGACCGGCGCCTGCCCGCACGGGCGCGGCGCGTGCGGGGCCACGAAGGCGGTGCCGGGCAGCACGTCCTGCCACATGCGGCCGATGTCGATGAGATCGTTGCCGTCCGCTCCGTAGCCGTGAAGGAACACGACCAGCCGCCGCGCCGGGCCGCCGCCGCGCGGCTCCAGCCGGGGACCGTCGATCGCTGGCGCCACGTCGTCCTCCTCTCAGACCGGGCTGGGGGCCGCCGGCGGCACCGCCTCGCGCCCCTTCGCGGTGCGATAATAGGTCCACAGCAGGAAGGCCGCCACTCCGCGCCAGGGCCGCCACGGCTCGGCGAGCACCACCAGTTGCCGGGCGGTGGGCCGGGCGTCGAGCCCGAAGGCGAGGCGCGCCGCCTCCTGGAGCGCGAGATCTCCGGCGGGCCAGGCGTCGGCGTGGCCGAGGCAGAACAGGAGATAGCTGTCGGCGGTCCACGGCCCGATGCCATGCACCGCGCACAGGGCCTCGTGCGCCGCGTCGGCCGGCAGGGTGGCGAGCCCGTCGAGGTCGAGGCTGCCGTCGCGAATCGCCCGGGCGATCGCCTTGAGAGCCTTGATCTTGGGGGTCGACAGCCCGACCTGCGCCAGCCGGGCCGGGCGGGCGCGGACGATCGCGGCCGGCTCGAACGGATCGATCGCCGCGAACAGCCGTGCCCCGATGGCGGCGGCGCTGGCGGTCGACACCTGCTGGCCCACCACGATGGCGGCGAGCCCGGCGAAGCCGGCGGCGCGGCGCCGCAGCGGTGGCGCTCCCCCGGTCGCCAGCACGGCGGCGAGGCGCGGATCGGCGGCGACCAGGCAGGCGAGGCCGTGGGCGAGGTCGGCCTCGCTGTCGATGCGATGAACGGGAGCGGGCTCGCAGCCGGCTGGCGGAGGCACGGGGGACGCGACGGACGACGGCATGGCCGAGAGATAGGCGCACCGGGCGGCCGGCTCAAACCCGATTTGCCGACGCTCGCGGGCAGGCGTCGCGCGCCGCCGCCTGATCCGCCCTCGTCCGCCAGGAGATGCAGCGGTATCGGGGTCCCTGTCGGGCGCCGGGTGCCATCCGCCACGACATCGCCTATAAGATCGCTGCAATGGGCGTTGCCCCGGCCGCGGTCCCCGCCGGCCGGCCCCGACGAGAGCCGATGGATTCGCTCGATCGATACGTGTTCAAGACCGGCTTCAGCGCCTTCCTGATGGTGCTGTTCGGCCTGACCGGCGTGATCTGGGTGACCCAGATCCTGCGCCAGATCGACCTCATCACCGGCCAGGGCCAGACCGTGCTGATGTTCCTGTCGATCACGGTGCTGATCATCCCGACCCTGATGCTCATCCTCGCCCCGATCGCCATGCTGATCGCGGTGGTCTATACGCTGACCAAGCTCAACAACGACTCCGAGCTGGTGGTGATCAGCGCGGCCGGGGTGTCGCCCTGGCGGCTGTTCCGCCCCTTCATCCTGCTCGCCCTGGTGGTGTCGCTGGCGGTGGCGTTCATCGGCACCTGGCTGTCGCCCCGTCTCCAGCGCGAGATGAACGAGCGCCTGTCGAAGATCCGCGCCGATGTGGTGGCCAACATCGTGCGGCCCGGCACCTTCACTTCGATCGAGCGCGGGCTGACCTTCCACATCCGCGAGAAGCGCAGCGACAGCCAGTTCGGCGGCATCCTCATCGACGACTTCCGCAACCCGGCCGAGCGGGCCACCATCCTGGCCGAGCAGGGCAACATTCTCCAGACCGGCCGCGGCACCTATCTGGTGATGACCGACGGCTGGGTGCAGCGCCGCCGCGCCGCCGACCGCGATCCCACCATGGTGAAGTTCGAGCGCTATGCGTTCGACCTGTCGCCGTTCACGTCGGGCGGCCGGGTCACGTTCGGGTTGCGCGAGCGCTATTTGTGGGAGCTGCTGTTCCCCGATCCCGACGACAAGCTGCTCAAGACCGCGCCCAACCAGTTCCGGGTCGAGCTGCACGACCGCCTGGTGGCGCCGCTCTATCCGCTCGCCTTCGTGATGATCGCCTATGTGTTGATGTGCACGCCGCGCTCGACACGCCAGGGCCGGGTGATGTCCACCGCGGTCGTCATCCTCGGCGTGTTCGGGCTGCGCATTCTCGGCTTCGCCGCCATGGCGGCCGGGCAGGGCACGCCGATCGTGCTCTACCTGCTCTACCCGGTCCTGTTCGGGGCGATCGGCCTCGGCCTGTTCGCCATCTACACCGGGCGCGGGCTCGACTTCGAGCCGCGGCTCGATCTCGGCGCCCTGCGCGACCGGCTGCTGGCGCGGTTCTCGCGCCCGGCGATGCGGTGACGGGGGCCGGGCGGGTTCCGCCGGTGCGACCATGCGGCTCGCCTTCGCGATCGTGAAGCTCTTCCCTGGCGGCGGCCTTCAACGCGATGGCCTGGCGCTCGCCCGCCTCTTGAGGGCGCGCGGCCATGCGGTCGAGATCGTCACGGCCGAGCGGGCGGCCGGCGATTACGCCGACGATCTGCCGGTGCGGATGCGGCCGGTGGCGGCGCGCACCAATCACGGCCGCCAGGCCTGCTTCGCCGCGGCCCTCGCGGCGATCGCCGGCGACTACGATGCCGTGGTCGGCTTCAACAAGCTGCCCGGCCTCGATGTCCTCTACTGCGCCGATCCGTCGATCGCGGCCCGGATGGCGGCGGCGCCCTGGCTGGGGCTGCTGCCCCGCTACCGCGGCTTCCGGGCGCTGGAGGCGGCCTGCTTCGCACCCGGCCGGCCGACCCGGCTGCTGATGCTGGCGGCGCCGCAGGCCGACGCCTATGCGGCCGCCTGGGGCACCGAGCCGGAGCGTATCACCGTGCTGCCGCCGACCGTGGCGGCGGCCCGTCGCCAGCCCGGACTGCGGACCGACGGCACCCGGGTGGCGCTGCGCGAGGGGCTCGGCCTGGCGGACGCGACGGCGTGGCTCGCAGTCGTGGTGCAGCCCGCCACCAAGGGGCTCGACCGCACCGTGCGGGCGCTCGCCGGCCGGCCGGAGGCGTGCCTGCTGGTGGCCGGTCTGGCGGCGGGCGACCGCGCCGCCCGCGACACGGTGCGGCTCGCCAGCCGGCTCGGCGTCGCCGACCGCATCCGCTGGCTGGGCCATCGCGAGGACATGCCGGCCGTGATGGCGGCGGCCGACCTGCTGGTGCATCCGGCTCGCCTCGACACCACCGGGACGGTGATCCTGGAGGCGGTGGTCAACGGCCTGCCGGTGATCGCGTCGGCGGTGTGCGGCTATGCCCCCCATGTGGCGGCGGCCGATGCCGGGCTGGTGCTGGCCGAGCCGTTCGATCCCGCCGCCTTCGCGGCCGCGCTGGGGCAGGCCGCCGACCCGGACCGGCGGGCCGCGTGGTCGCGCCACGGCGCCGTCTACGGAGCGCGTCCGGACCTCTATGCCGGGCGCGAAAGGGCGGCCGACCTCATCGTCGCGGCGGTGGCGGGGCGTGGCTCCGCAGCGGCGGCTGCCTCCGGAGCCGCAGCTCAGGCGGCGCCGCCGGCGGCGTAGCGCCAGGCGAGGGTGGCGGCGCGCGCCGGGTGCAGCCGGAGCGCCGCCCACAGGAGCCGCAGGGCTGTGGCGCCGCGTGGCCGGTCGGTCCGCCCGAGCAGGGCCGCGATGGCCCGCTGGGCCAGCTTGCGCTCACGATGCGACAGCGGCTCGGGCGAGGCCAGTAGCGGCGACAGGTCCGCCGGCAGGGTGACGGGGCGGGGCGCCGCCGGGTCGGCGAGCGCCAGCAGCCGATAGAGCCGCGCCGTCGCCGCGAAGAAGGCCCCGTCGCAGGCCGGATCGGCCCAGTCGGGCGGGTCGCGCAGGTCATCCGCCGGATCGGGGCTCCCGGCCCGCCGCGCCGCCGCGGCCTGCTGGGCGAGCCGCACCGAGAAGCACTGCCGCACCTCCTTGCGCAGCGTGACGTTGCTGTCGTGCCAGCGATAGCGGATCAGCGGCTCCGGCAGATTGGCCACCTCGGCCACCTCGGCGATCCTCAGCCACAGGTCGTAATCCTCGGCCGCCTCGAAGGCGGCCCGGTAGCCGCCGAGCTGGCGCACCAGGTCGGTCGGCATCGTCACCGACGAATGGATGAAGGGGTTGGTGCGCCGCAGCAGGGTGACGAGCCGCTGCGAGTCGGTCTCCGGGGTGAGCCGCCCGAGCGCGGCGCCGCCGGCGTCGATAGTCTCGGCCCAGCTTCCCAGCAGCCCGAGCCGGGGCCGTGCCTCCAGGGCGGCGACCTGGCGTCGCAGGCGGTTCGGGGCGGCGAGGTCGTCGGCATCGAGGCGGGCGATGTAGCGGCCGCGCGCTTCCGCCACCGCGCAGCCGAGTGCCGCCACGAGCCCGCGCCCCTCCGGCCGCAGCACCCGCACCCGGGCGTCGCGGGCGGCCGCCGCCGCCAGAATCGCCGGCGTCGCGTCGGTCGAATGGTCGTCGACCGCCACCAGCTCGAATGCGGAAAAATCCTGCGCCAGAACGCTGTCGACGGCGGCGCCCAGGAAGGCCCCGCCGTCGCGCACCGGCATCACCACCGAAACCCCGATCTCCATGAGGGGTTAGTATAGGCACACCGGGCCGGAGCGACGACCCCCGCGACGGGAGCGGGGGGCGGCGCCGCGCAGCGGAACACTGGCGCAAGCGCAGCCGATTCCGTATGAGGGAGCCATGCCCCGCGCGATGTCGGACTATTCGTTGCTCGAGTGGGCCCGGTTGCGCCCGCTGATGCAAGCCCTCAAGACGGCCCGCTACCGGGCCGTCGACAAGGCGTATCGGAGCCGTCCCGCGGTGATCGGGGACGTCGCCGCGATCGCGCGCGAGATCGCCGGCCGCAACGTGCTGGTGACGGTGGCGTTCGCCGACGTCAACGCGGCGCGCTGGCAGATCGCCCTGGTCCGCCACTACGTGCCGGGGGTGGTGCATGTGCTGGTCGACAACTCGCCGACCGACGAGGTCGCGGTCCGCATCTGCCGGGTCGCCGAGGCCGAGGGCGCGCGCTATCTGCGGCTGCCGCGCAATCCGTGGACCGGCAAGTCGCCGAGCCGCTCGCACGGGCTCGCCCTCAACTGGACCTGGCACAACCTGATCCGTCCGGCGGAGCCGCACGCCTTCGGCTTCATCGACGACGATCTCTTCCCCACCGCCCACGACGATCCGTTCGCGCCGCTCGCCGAGCAGGACGTCTACGGCCAGGTGCGCCGGATCGGCGAGCGCTGGTTCCTGTGGGCGGGCTTCTGCATGTTCCGCTTCGACAAGGTGGCGGCGCTGCCGCTCGACTTCGGGCAGGACTGGTTCATCGGCCTCGACACCGGCGGCGGCAACTGGGAGCCGCTGTACAGCCGCCTCGATCTCGCGACGCTCCGCGAGGCGGAGACCCGTTTCGTGCCGTTCCGCGACGACCTCGCCGTCGCCGACGGGCCGTTGCAGTGGGTCGGGACCTGGCTGCACGAGGTCGGGCTGATGGGGCGGCCGGAGCTTTTCGACGAGAAGCGCGGGACCGTTGAGGCGCTGATCGCGCCGCATCTCGCGGCGGCGATGCGGCCCTTCATCGAGAAGGAGACGGCGTCGTCACCCTGACGCGCCCGCCGCCCATGCCTGATTCGACCTGTCCGAATGCCGCCGGCGACGAGGCCACGCCGACCATCGTGGAGATCGGCCACACCGGCTTCATGCAGGCCGCGTTTCCCGACACCACGGAGTTCTGGTCGACCTGGCCGGACGAGACCAGCGAGGACCCCGCACGCGGGCGCCGGCTGCCGACCTTCGCCAATCTGCGCGAGCTGGCCGGCCGGCTCGCCGACCCGGCGGTCGACCTCGTCGTCGTCCATGCGCTGAGCTGCGCCCCGTGGTCGCCGCGCGGGTTGGGGCGGACCGTGTTCCGCCGCAGCCTCCTGCGTGGCTCGGTGCCGTTCGCCCGCGCCTTCGCGCCGCAGCTCCTGCGCGGCCGCGTGGCGGCGCCGATCGCGGTGCTCGACTTCGACGATCCCGCCGTGGTCGATCGCGCCAACGTGTTCCTGCTCGACCGTGCCAGCGTCTACTTCAAGCGCGAGCTGCCGCCCGACGCCTGGCAGGCGTTCACCGGCACGCTGCACTGGCGGGTGCCGACGCCACGCTTCCGTCGCGTCGCCCGCCACCGGCGCCGCATGGAGAAGCTCGCGCCGTTGTCGCTCGGGCTGCCGCTCGCGGTGTTCTCACGGCCGCGGCCGGCCGTGATTCCGCCGGCCGAGAAGACCGCCGACGTGTTCTTCGCCGGCCGCGTGGCGGATTCCTCGACGGTGCGCGAGCGCGGCCTCGCCGAGCTCGTCGCATTGCGTGACGAGGGGATCGTGGTCGACATTCCCGACCAGCCTTTGCCGCTCGACGCCTATCTGGAGCGGCTCGCCCGCGCCCGCCTGGTGTGGACGCCGGAGGGCTATGGTTGGCAGTGCTTCCGCCTCTACGAGGCGGCGCTGTGCGGCTCGGTGCCGCTCGCCAACCGGCCGACTATCCTTCAGCACGCGCCGCTCGTCGATGGCACTCACGCCCTCTACTACGACCCGGAGCCCGGCGGTCTCGCCCGCGCGGTGCGGGCGGCGCTCGCCGCGCCCGATCGCCTCGCCGCCATCGCGGCCGCCGGCCGCGCCCATGTGCTCGCCCACCACACGCCGGCGGCGATCGCCCGCCACGTCGTCGCGACGACGCTGGAGCGGACGGGCTGCCCCGGCGGGGCCGGGTGCCGCTGAGGCGGTCCATCCGAAGCAGCGGTCACATGAATGTCGTACTGGTGCGAAACCACCTATGCTCGGGCTAGTACAGTTGCAATTTTATCCTCTTAAATCTCGATGATCTCTAATAAATCCGACGCATTCATGAGACGCTGGATATCGGTCTTTAGTACTTTATTTTGCCGCTGGGACACGGTAGGCAAAACGTGATGCGGCAGTCCGCACCGTGCAGGCTGTGAATTCTGTGGCGCGTGCGCCGATGGCATCGCGCGGGATCAACGAATGTTCTTAATTCGCAAATACAGAAAGTTTCGCGCCTCCTACCATAACTTCCGGGTCACGATCAGGGGGAGCCGTTTCGATGACCTACGGAATTATATCGATCATCGATTGGCGGACTTGAAGCGCCGTGACGATTCACAGGCAACGGCTCACTCGGTGGCTCGGCTGGAGGGCGCAAGCCGCCACCCTGACGGCGCCGTGGCGGTGATCTCCTGCATGCCGCCAGCCGAGACCGGCATCGCCACCTGCACGCTGCTGACGTTCCGGACCGCCGCCTATCCGGTCGACATCTTCGCCGCCTATGGCTCTATTGCGGACTATCTGCTCGGCGTCTCCGATCCGCGCCTGTGCGACGGCCCTCTGCGCTTGTTCGAGCTCGGCAGCCTGCCGGTCGCCCACGGACGGGTCGGCTACCGGGCCGAGGTGCTGGTGATCGGCAACTC
The DNA here is from genome assembly GCF_964266735.1 of Rhodoplanes sp. P11. Taxonomy (NCBI): domain Bacteria; kingdom Pseudomonadati; phylum Pseudomonadota; class Alphaproteobacteria; order Hyphomicrobiales; family Nitrobacteraceae; genus Rhodoplanes; species Rhodoplanes sp. P11. The sequence continues at coordinate 358,333 of NZ_CAXWGY010000001.1, read as the reverse complement.
CGACCACAACGTTCCCTTGATGATGCAGCTTCGTCAGGCTCGCCGCTTCCCGACAGCGATGCCGCTGATCGTCCACATTCACGATGCCTGCCTGCTCAACCTGTGCAAGCGCGTGATGGAGGCGGAAGGGCGCGACTTCCGTCGCGCGCTCTGTACGCATTATGGCCTCGATCCAGTTCGAAGCTTCGATTTCGATCGCCTCTTGGCCGACGGCATCCACGGCCTGCGCCCACTGTTTGCCGACCTCGGAGTCGACGCCATCGTGGTGAACTCGCAGGCGGCCGCCGAGATGGTGGCGAGCGAACTGCCCGACGTGCCGCTCCATGTTCTGTTCCACCCCTTTCTGCCGGTCTCACGCCGGGCGCCGAACGTGCCTGCCGCGGGCTCGCTGCGGATCGGCAGCTTCGGCGTTGCCGGAGGAGCCAAGCGGACCGATCTGGTGGTCGATGCCTTCCGGATACTCCGCCGGGACGAGCCGGACGCCCGGCTAGTGCTCGCCGGCTTCGACATGGCGGCCTATGCGGCGGCGCACGGCCTGCGGCCCCAAGACGGATTCGAGATCCACGATTCGCCCACCGACGCCGCCTTCGATGCGTTGCTCCAGTCGGTCGACGTCGCCGTGCAGCTCCGCCTCAGAAGCCTGGGCGAAAGCTCGGGGCCGATCTCGCGCCTTTTGCAGATCGGCAAGCCGGTGATTCTCTCCAACATCGGCAGCTTTGCCGACTATCGTGATGTTGCGCGCGCCGTCGACGAGCCGCTGGAGCCGGCCGATCTCGCCCGCATCATCCTGGAGGAACGAACGATGTCGCGGGATCGTCAGGTCCGGCTCGACGCCTTCCGCAAGGCGCACGCGCCCGACCTGTTCTGTCGGCGCCTGGGCGAGGTGATCGATGGGGTCACCCGGTCGCGCGACCAGGATGTCGGCTCGGTGGCCGATCTGACTGGACGGAAAGCCTCGCGATGAAGAGCACGGATCGGGTGGACGCCGTCCTGAGTCAGCTCGACCAGGGCCGCGAGCCCTACTACCAGCAGCACCGATCGCGTTACGCCGCCACGCTGGAGGCGCTGCTGCGCATGCGCTGCCGCGGCGGTGCCGCGCTGGAAATCGGCTACACGGACCTGTTCCTGTTTCTTCTCGGCGCCGATCTGGAGATGCGAGCCGTCTACGGCACCGAGTTCCGGGCCGACAGCGAGGCGGTCGGGAGCCGTCGTCACACCGTCACGGCAGACGGGACGACCATCGATGCCACCATCGTTCGCGTCAACATCGAGGACGAGCCGCTGCCGCTGGCCGACGCGATGTTCGATCTGGTGATGTGCTCGGAGGTGCTGGAGCACATGGACGTCGACCCGATGTATGCGCTCGCCGAGTTCAACCGGGTGCTCAAGCCCGGCGGCCACTTGTTCGTGTCGACGCCGAACAGCACCTCGTACGCGATGGTCGCCAAGGTGATCGAGGGTTACCGGCCGCATTTCTACATGCAGTATCATCGGGATCGAAACCGCTACCGACACAATTTCGAGCACGACTGCCATAGCCTGCTGACCCTCACCCGAGCGGCCGGCTTCGAGACCGAGGAGCTGGACACCTACGACGTGTTCGAGCCGCCGCATCCGGTCGGCATCGAGTACTGCCGGCGCTTCGGCTTCAGCCATCGCTTCCGCGGCGACTGCCTCTTCTACATCGGCCGCAAGGTCGGCGGTGTGGTCGACCGCCATCCGGCCGGTGTCTACGTCTGAGGAAGCGTTCGGAAGCCGGATGTCGTGTGTCCGCCGCGGTGGTCGCGCGGGACCGGCCCAAGCGACCTGCACGAGCTGGAGGCCTGGCCGCCGGTGTGCTCGCGCTCGCGCGAGCCCGCCGGCTTCGATCGTGTGAGCGAGGCCGCTCGCCACGCGGTTGGACGCCGCGGGCCCGATCGACTACAGTCCGGCGCGCCTTCCGTCCGGCCTGCGAGCGAGTCGTCTATGAACAGTATTTTCAAGCAGTTGGCGGCGCCGCTGGCGCGTCTCGGGACGCGCCTTCTGGCGCGCCTGGCGGCGCCCCGGGCGGAGGCCGATCCGACCTCCACCCTGGTGGTGGTCCGGCGCCTTCTGCTCGAGTTCGGCCGTGGCCACGCCAAGAGCTACGGCGTCTCCTTCGCGTTCATGGGGCTCGGGGCCGCCTGCACGGCCGCCACCGCCTACCTGATCGGCTCGGCGGTCAATCAGGTCTATGTCGACCGCAGCTTCTACGGCGTCGCCGCCGTGTCGGTCGCCGCCGTGGTGATCTTCGTCGTCAAGGGAATCGCCACCTACGGCCAGGCGGTGACGCTGGCGCGTATCTCCAACCGCATCATCGCCGGCAACCAGAAGCGGATGTTCGACCGCCTGGTGCGGCAGTCGATGTCGTTTTTCACCGACAAGCACTCCTCGGAGTTCGTGGCGCGCATCAACTACGGCGCCAGCTCGGCCTCGGGCGTGCTCAATGCGCTCATCACGGCGCTCGGCCGCGATCTCCTGACGCTGGTCGGCCTGATCGCCGTGATGGTCTACCAGCAGCCGCTCCTGTCGATCGTCGGCCTGCTGGTCATGCCGCCCGCCGTGCTGGTGCTGCGCAAGCTGATCAAGCGCGTGCGTCAGATCACCATGACGCAGTTCGGCGGCACCATGCAGATTCTCCAGGCGCTCCAGGAGACCGTGCAGGGCTTCAAGATCATCAAGGCGTTCAATCTCGAAAGCGTCATGCGGGACCGCGTCTACCAGCATGTGGACGCCATCGAGCAGGCGTCCAACAAGCTCGCCCGCGTGCAGAACCGCTCGACGCCCTTGATGGAATCGCTCGGCGGCATGGCGATCGCGGCGGTGCTGCTGATCGGCGGCTACAGCGTGCTGGTGCTCGACGCGACGCCCGGCGGCTTCATCTCCTTCATCACCGCCTTCCTGCTCGCCTACGAGCCGGCCAAGCGCATCGCGCGGCTGAATCTGGAGCTGCAAGCGGGCCTCGTCGGTGTGCGCATCCTGTTCGAGCTGCTCGACCTGCCGACCCCGCCGTCCGACAGCCGCACGGCCGAGCTGGTCGTCGGCGATGGCCACGTCCAGTTCGAGAACGTCGGGTTCGCCTACCGGCCGGGCGACCCGGTGCTCAAGGGCGTGTCGTTCGACGCCAAGCCGCGGGTCGTCACCGCCTTCGTCGGCGTGTCCGGCGGCGGCAAGTCGACGCTGTTCAACCTGCTGCTCGGCCTCTATCGGCCGCAGGCGGGCCGCATCCTGATCGACGGCCAGGACATCGCCGAGGTGTCGCCGGACTCGCTGCGCCGCGCCATCGCCTATGTGGGCCAGGACGTGTTCCTGTTCCACGGCACCATCCGCGAGAACATCGCGCTCGGCCGCATCGGCGCCACCGAGGCGGAGATCGTGGCGGCCGCCAAGGCGGCCTACGCGCACGACTTCATCATGGGCTTTCCGGCCGGTTACGACACCAAGGTGGGCGAGCAGGGCGCCCAGCTCTCCGGCGGCCAGCGCCAGCGCATCGCCATCGCCCGGGCGCTGGTGCGCGACGCCCCCATCATCCTGCTCGACGAGCCGACCGCGGCGCTCGACAGCGAGGCGGAGTCCTTCGTCCAGGCCGCCATGGCCGAGCTGACCAAGGGGCGCACCACCCTGGTGATCGCGCATCGCCTCTACACCATCGCGCATGCCGACCGCATCCATGTGGTCGAGAACGGCGAGATCGTCGAGGTCGGCCGCCATGAGGAGCTGCTGCGCAAGGGCCAGCGCTACGCGACCTTCTACCAGCTCCGCCTCTCCGACCAGCCGGAGACCGACGACGGGGCGGCGCCCGCCGACGGAGCTGCCGCCGATCTGCGCGCCGTCGCCGGCTGAGCCGCCGATCGAGGCCGCCCCATGACGCGCGATCCGGCCGGCATCCTGGCGGCATGCGATGCGCGCGGCGTCGCCACCCTGACGCTCGACCGCCCCGACAAGGGCAACGCCTACGATCGCCGCATGCTCGACCTGCTGGCGGCGGGCATCGCCCGGTTCTCGGCCGACCCTGCCGTGCGGGTGCTGGTGCTGCGCGGCAATGGCCGGCACTTCGGCGTCGGCGGCGACATTCTCGGCGATCCCAGGGCGCATGCCGGGCGCGACGACGGCGGCCCACTGATGCTGGACGTGTGCCTGGCGCTCGATGCCTGCCCGAAGCCCACCGTCGCGCTCGTGCACGGCGCCTGCATCGGCGGCGCCTTCGCGCTCGCCGCCTGCTGCGACGTGCTGCTGGCGGCCGACGATGCCATGTTCGCGGTGCCCGAGCTGCGGCTCGGCTTCCCGGTCGCGCCCTATGTGCCGCTGTTCGAGCGGGCGCTCGGGGCGCGGGCGCTGCGCCGCCTGCTGATCACCGGCGAGCGGATCGGGGCCGCCGAGGCGCTTCGCCTCGGGGTCGCGCATCGCGTCTGCGCCGTGGCCGAGATGGAGGCGGCGCTGGCGGCGCTCGTCGACGAGGTGATGCTGTCGGCCCCGCAGGCGACGGCTGCCGCCAAGGCGGATCTGCGAAGGCTCGCCGGCCTCGCGCCCACCGCGGCGCTGATCGACACCTTGCAGCCGGAGTTTCGCCGCGGCTTCGAGGCGGCGGAGGGCGTCGAAGGGCGGGCGGCCTTCCGCGACAAGCGGCGGCCCGCCTGGGCGCCGAAGGGGGAGTGAGGTCCGGCCGCCGCTGCGGCGACCGCGGCGAGGGCGCTCGTCAATCGAGGCGGCGGGCGGCGCCGGGCAGGCCGGCGAGCGCCAGCCGGGTCAGCCGCTCGGCGATGCGGTCCACCGCGGCCGCGTCGAAGCGGAGCCCGAACGGCGCCCCGCCGAGGGCCTCGCGGCTGCGCACGAACGGCATCGCCTGGTTCATCAGCCACACGGTCGCCACCGCGATCTCCTCCTGGCTCGCCTCCGGCGGCAGCACCCGGCGCGCGATGGTGGCGGCGGTCGCCAGCACCGGCGAGCGGCCCGAGGCGAGGAACTGCTTGTAGGGCCGCGACGGCGCCAGATCCTCCCAGGCGAACACGCGGAGGCAGCGGCCGATGGTGTTCCGTCGCAGCACCGGGCGGAGCTGGTGACGGATCATGTCGCGCAGCATCGCCTCGGGGCTGCGGTCGTCGTCGGCCATGGGCGCGTCCCCCTCGCCCGCGAAGGCGGCGGCCGCGAGGCCCAGGACCTCGTGATAGAGCCCCTCCTTGTTGCCGAAATAGTGCTTCACGGCGGCCGGGTTGGTGCGGGCGCGCTGGCAGATGCGGCGGACCGAGGCGCCGGCATAGCCGTGCTCGGCGAAGACCGTCAGGGCCGCCCGCAGCAGCCGCTCGCGGGTCGTGGGCGGGCGGCGCACCGATGCCGGCGCGAGATCGTGGAGGGTCGATTCCATGCGGGCCCCCTGCTGGGCACCGGCCGCGCCCGGGCGGGCGTGGGCCGGAGCGAGATGGCGGACGTCCGCAGCCGACACCCGAGCGGGCGTGAGCGCGGCGGACGGCGTCGAGCCGGGGCCGTGGAGAAGCGCGATGTGGCCGTCGTCGCCGGAGCGGGACCCGGCGCGACGGTGGCGGGCGTGGTGGTGGTCGAACGACGTGCGGGCGAGCGCCTTACGGTCGAGCGATATGTGGCCGAGCGGCCTGCCGCCGAGCGGCCTGCCGCCAGTGGGCGAGCCGACGTCCGTCGGCGCGACGGATCGCAACCCGGCCCGTCGCACCCGAGACGTCGTGTGCTGTCGACGTATGCGAACGCCGCCGTGCTCCGCAGGAGCCGCGACCAGACGATCATCCCCATTCCCCAGTCCCCGCGCGAATTGAGCCATCGTTTCGTGGCGGAGATTCGGCGCCACGGTGGCGGCCGACCGCGGCTTTGCGGCGGCGCGTTTGCCATAAACCCGGGCAAGCTGCTGCACCATCGAGATTTTCAGAACGAGCCGCCATCCACTCAAGCCGATGTCCGGGGGGCGCGAGACGCTCCGGACACGCTTGCGTCACCCCATTGTCGACGGCGAACCGGGTCCCACTTCGCCGGAAAGTGCTCTAACAAGCCGGCGAGGGAGGACGGCGGTGAGCGAACGAATCGAGGTTACCTATCGGGTGCGGGCTGCGGCCGACACGGTGGCGGCGCGCGCCGCCGCGCTGGCGGTCGAGCAGAGCGTCGAGATGCCGGTCGGCGCCATCGCGGACGCGGCGATCCGCGACGCCTATGTGGGGCGCGTCGAGGCGATCGAGCCGGTGGAGAACGATGCCGGCTGGTTCGCGGTGCGGATCGGTCTCGCCGCCGCCACCGTCGAGCACGACGCCGGACAGTTGATGTCGATGCTGTTCGGCAACTCGTCGCTGCACGACGACGTGGTGCTTCACGACATCGCGCTGCCGCCCGCCATGGGGGCGGGATTCGGCGGGCCGCGCCACGGCATCGCCGGGCTGCGCGAGCGCATCGGCGCCCACGACCGCGCCCTCACCGCGACGGCGCTGAAGCCGCAAGGGCTGTCGCCGGCGGCGCTCGCCGATCTCGCCGGCCGCTTCGCCCGCGGCGGCATCGATCTCGTCAAGGACGACCACGGCATCGCGGATCTCGCCTATGCGCCGTTCGCAGCGCGGGTGCCGGCGATCGCCGCGGCGGTGCGGACAGCCTGCCGCGACACCGGCCACACCACGCTCTACGTCCCCAATCTGTCGGGTGATCTCGACCACATGCGCGACCAGATCGCGGTGGCGCGCGCCGCCGGGCTCGCCGCCGTGATGATCGCCCCCATGGTGGCGGGCTTCGCCACGGTGCGGCGCCTCGTCGCCGAGAATCCCGACATGGTCGTCCTGGCGCATCCCAGCCTCGGCGGGGCCGCGCGCATCGCGCCGCCGCTCCTGTTCGGGACGCTGTTCCGGCTGATCGGCGCCGACGCGGTGATCTTCCCGAATGCCGGCGGGCGGTTCGGCTGGCCGCGCGAGACCTGCCTGGCGCTCGCCGACGCGGCGCGGCGGCCATGGCACGGCTTGGCGCCGAGCCTGCCGGTACCGGCCGGCGGCATGACGCGCGCCCGGGTGCCGGAGCTGCTCGATCTCTATGGGCGCGACGTCATGCTGCTGATCGGCGGCGCGCTGCTCGAAGCCGGGCCGCGGCTGGTCGAGGCGACCGCCGACTTCGTGGCCGCGGTGCGCCGGCACGACTATATGGGGGACAGCCCGTGAACGAGATCGGTCCCGCGTGAGGCAGCCATGACCACCGACATGCAAGCGAACGTCCGCAAGGCCGCCGACGACTACCAGTGGGAGGGCGTCGAGCGGATGCCCTACAAGGAGGACGAGCGCGCCCTGTTCAAGAGGGTGACGCGCCAGATCCTGTTCTCCGATCCGGCCCTCGACGGCGAGCTGCGCTACTTCGAGGTGGCGGCCGGCGGCTTCTCGACGCTGGAGCGTCACGAGCACGTCCATGCCGTGATGATCTTCCGCGGGCACGGGCACTGCCTGGTCGGCGACAGCGTGCGGGCGGTGGCCGAGCGCGACCTCGTCTACATCCCGCCGATGACCTGGCACCAGTTCCGCGCCACCGGCGCCCAACCGCTCGGCTTCCTCTGCCTCGTCAACGCGCGCCGCGACAAGCCGCAGCTTCCGACCACCGACGATCTCGCGGCGCTCGCCCGCGACCCGGCCATCGCGGCCTTCTTGAACGGGACGCCGACCACCGCGGCGTGACGACGCGCGTACTCGCCGTCCGCTACGCGGGCGCCGGCTCCCGCGCGCCGAACGCGGCCTCCATGTCACGGCGCGCCCGTACCGCGACGTCGCCGTCGTCGACCGCCACATCGTCCCAGGTCAGGGCGGCACCGGCCGGCACGTCGCGCCGCATCGGTATGCTGTGAGCAAGGCCGAGCGGCAGCAGGCCGGCGGCGAGCGACGCCGCGGCCGGTGTCTGCCGGCCCCAGACGCAGAAGCCGCCTTCACCATCGAGGATCTCGCCCTGGCGCAGCGCCCGCTTGGCGATCGCCACCACGTCGGAGCGGAAGCCGGTGGGCGCGCCGGTCGGCTCGCGGCGCAACGCCGCGCTCGCCACCGAGATGCCGAGCTCCAGCCCGATCATGTGGATCGGCCGGTACAGCGCCGCGTAGCGCCCGCTGGCGTCGGGCAGCATGGCGTACTCCGTGAAGCAGCGCCGCGCGTACTCGGTCTCGCCCTCGATCACCACATAGGTGCCAAGCGCCAGATGGTGCGGCACGTCGTGGCCCTGGCGGTCGACCGAGGACACCACCTCGGTGACACCGGCCTTCTCCAGCGTGCCGCCGTCGCGCTCCGGCTTGCAGACATCGGCGAGCACGAAGCGGCTCGCCGGCGGGAAGCGCAGGCCGTCGCTCTGCGGCACCAGCCCGGTGGCGTTGCACACCGCCGTCATCTCGATCGCCGACTTGGTGCCGTCGATGAAGGAGTTGAACATCTTCGGATTGATCGAGCCGCGGTCGGTGATCATCAGATACTTGTCGAGGATGTCCCACACGGTGTCGGGCGTCGAGGCGTGGTAGTGGGGCTCGTAGCGGGTGCCCTTGCCGGCGGCGACGACGCGGAACCCGCAGGCGCGCGCCCAGTCGACATGCTCGCAGATCAGCGCCGGCTGGTCGCCCCAGGCGAGGCTGTAGACGACGCCGGCGGCCGTCGCTTCGCGGGCGAGCAGCGGGCCGGCGAGCGCGTCGGCCTCCACGTTCACCATCACGACGTGCTTGCCGTGGGCGATGGCGGCGCGGGCGTGGCGGATGCCGGCGCCCGGCACGCCGGTCGCCTCGACGATCACCTCGATCTCGGGCCGGGCGATCAGCGCCGCGGCGTCCTGGCTCACATGGGTGCGGCCGCTCGTCAGCGCCTCGGCGAGCGAGGCGGCGGCGCTGCGCTCCGGCTCCCAGCCCGCGGCGGCGAGCTGGCGCCGGGCCCGGGCGACGTCGAGATCCGCGATGCCGACGACATGCAGGCCGCGGGTGAGGCGCGCCTGCGCCAGGAACATGGCGCCGAACTTGCCGGCGCCGACGAGGCCGACCGTGACGGGATGTCCCGTGGCCTCGCGGGCGAGGAGCTGCGTGGCGAGATTCATGGAGCGACACTCTTCATCGTGTTCTGGCGCGGCGGGCCCTGCCGTCGCGAAGGGATGCGCAGATCTCGGCCTGCACATCGTCCTCCATGGGCGTGAGAGCGGCGGGTCTCACATCCCGGCGATCGCCTTCTGATAATAGGACAGGTCGATGTAGTCGGCGGCCGGACGGGTCGGCTTGCCGGTGTGGCGGGTGCGCAGCGCCAGCACGTTCTCGAAGCCCTTCATGTCGAGTGCCGCGTCCTTGTTCATGCCGGCCATCAGCAGATCGTAGCCGGCCGCCGCGATGTCCTCCGGCATCTTCAGGTTCTCGGCGACTAGCCGGATCGCCTCCGCCTTGTTGGCCGGGTCGGCGGCCCAGCGCATCCCCTCGATATAGGCCGACAGGTACTTCACGACAGTCTCGGCGTTGTCGCGGCCCCAGGAGGCGAGCACGAAGCCGGCCGATGCCTGGTAGGGGCCGATCGAGGCGGTCGCCTCGCCCATGTCCTTGAGGCCGGCCTTGGCGGCGCGCAGCGAGAACGGCGGGTTGAGCATGGTGGCCGACAGGGTCTTGTCGGCGAGCAGCGCATCGACCCGCCGCATCGTGGCGCCGACCACCTGCACCGTGTAGTCCTTCTCGCGCTCCAGGCCGGCGAGGCGTAGCATCTCGTAGAGCTGGAACGCATAGGCGGTGTTCGGCGCGTCGACCGCCACGGTCTTGCCGCGCAGGTCGGTGATCGCTCCGATGTCGGGCTGAACGAACAGGCGGTTCATGCCGTTGTCGCCGCCCACCACGATCTTGGCGTCGACCTTCGCCATCTCGACCATGGCGACGGAGTTGTCGGCGGCCGCATGGACGATCTGGAAACGGCCGTCGGCGAGGCCGTTGCGCAGCTCGTCCGAGTTCGGGGCGATCTTCATGTCGACCGCGAGGCCGCGCTTGGCGAACAGCCCCTTCGACTGCGCCACGAACAGCGGCAGGTTCTGCATGCCGGCGAACACCATGATGGTGAGCTTGGTCTCGGCCGTGGCGGGGCTCGATCCGGCGACGAGCGCGAGGGTCGCGGCGGCGGTGGCGAGCTTGCGGAGATGGGACATGCGGGGGCTCCTGGTCGGCGGCGCGAAGGCGTGCGGCCTCGCGGCAGAGGGCGGGACGAACGCGGCGATGTGGACGCGCCGATGCCGACGCGCCGACCTCCGGCCGCGGCCGGAGATCGGGAGCGGCTGCGGAGCGGAGCGTCTAGAGACCGTGAGATCGAGCAGAGCAGACAGGCAGGATCACGCGAAAACCTCCCGTGCGGCGGCTCTCGGTCCGCTCGCCAAGGGACCAGTCTAGAGGCATTTCGCGTCGCGAGGGAACGGCCCACGGGCTAGCGCGCCGTCGCTGCGGCGCGCCGCCGCAGGCAAATGCCGCGGGCCGGCTCGGCGGGTGTCGGTCACGGCGACGCCGTTCGGACGCGCAGACTCAGATGATGTAGAGCGCCGCCACGATGCCGACGAGGAACACGATGAGAAAGACGGTGAACCAGAAGCCCAGCCGCTTCTCGATCGCGGCGCGGGCCTGCGGTCCGTAGCGGTTGAGCAGGAAGGCGCTGAGAAAGAAGCGGGCGCCGCGGGTGACGATGGACAGCAGCACGAAGAGGAGGAAGTTGTAGCCCGCGAAGCCCGACGTGATGGTGACGATCTTGTAGGGAATGGGGGTGGCGCCCTTGATCAGGATGATCCACGAGCCCCATTGCGCGTAGGCTTCGCGGAACGCCTCCACCTTGTCGCCGTAGCCGTACAGGCCGATCAGCCACAGGCCGACCGAGTCGTAGAGGAACGCCCCGATGGCGTAGCCCAGGATGCCGCCCGCCACCGAGGTGATCGTGCACAGGGCCGCGTAATAGTAAGCCTTGTCCGGGCGCGCCAGCGCCATCGGGATCAGCATGGTGTCGGGCGGGATCGGGAAGAACGAGCTTTCCGCGAACGACACCGCGCCGAGGGCCCAGGAGGCGTGCGGCTTGCCGGCGGCGCCCAGGCACCAGTCGTACATCTTTCTCAGCATGACGCCTGCTCGGACCTTCTCCGGCGACGAGGAAACCGGCTCGCCGGCGAGGAGGCGATCCGAGGGCGCCCGTCCGGTCGGTTCGGCGGGCCGGCCCACGCTGTAGCGGGGGCGCCGGCCGTTGTCCATGCCGGCACCCTGCGGCGGCCGGTCGTGCTCAGCCGGTCATGCCCAGCCGGTCATGCGCGGCCGCTCCGCGAAAGATGGCACGTCACGACAAGGGGCGCCGTGTGTGACACGGCGCCCCCTTTGGTTCCTGAGTGGCGGTATGGGGGGCTGGCTTACCAGCCGGGCCGGTAGCCGTACCCGTAGCCGTAAGGGGCGTAGCCGCCGCCCCCGTAATACCCGTAGGGCGCGTACCCGCCGTAGTAGCCGTAAGGACTTCCGTAGTAGTAGGAGTTGCGCCTGGCCGAGTTGGCGGCCGCGATGCCGATCACCGTGGCGGCGGCGGCGCCGACCGCGTAGGGAGCGATCGGGGCGCGGCGGTAGCCGCGGTAATAGCGGCGCTGCGCGCTCGCCTCGACGGTTCCGGAGCCCAGCAGCGGGGTATCGTCCCCGGCAGGCGCCGCCGCGACGGGCGCGGTTCCGAGCGCCGGCAGAGCCAGCGCGGCTGCGGCCGCGATGGCGATGGCCGTGGTGGAGGTCTTGCCCATCTGGTCCTCTCGCTGAATCGGGGGTTTCGGGGCGTGATCTCACCCCGGGGGATCGGACATGAGGCACGGCGGGCCGCCGGCCCGCTCCGATGCCGCGAGTACACCAAACGCGCGATTGGCGAAAAGGTTCCACCGCACCATCGACCGGCCGCCCCGCGTCCTGGACGGGCGGCACGCCGAATGCGTGTGGCGGGCGAAGCGCCTGGGCGGCTGCGAGCCGTCGGAAGAGCCGACGGACGATCTTGTTATACAGGGTGGCGGCACGCCGCCGTGGTCGGCCGAGCCGCGCCCCGGCGATCCGTCAGGCCCCGACGGAGCCGTGAGCCGAACGGCGGGGCGCATCGGCGCGATGCAATTCCGTCCGGCCCCCCATGCGCCCACGGCTTTTGACAGCGCCGCATCGGCCCGCGAAGCTCGCCGCCGTCCAATCGAGGAGACGCGCGATGCCGGCCTACTGGGTAGCCCGATCGAAGATCAACGATCCGGTCGAGTATAAGAAGTACACCGACCTCGTGCCCGGGATCATCAAGAAGTATGGCGGCAAGGTCCTGGCGCGCGGCGGGCGCTACGAGATCATGGAAGGGCCCGACAAGTTCCACCGCTTCGTGGTCATCGAGTTCCCGACCTTCGAGCAGGGCGTCGCCTGCTTCCGCTCGCCCGAGTACGACGCGGCCGCGAAATTCCGCCGCGGCGGGGCCGGCGAGGTCGAGACCATCATGGTGGACGCCGGCGACGCGACCAAATGAAGCTATGGGGCGGGCCGCTCGGGTCCGTGAGGGCGGCGGGCGATCGGCCGCCCGTCAGCGGCCGTCCGAAGCCTTGCCGGCGCGTGCCGTGAAGCGCCGCATGGCGGCCAGCGTCTCGTCGCTGACATGGTGCTCGATGCCTTCGGAGTCGCGCCGGGCCGTCTCGGCACTCACCCCGAGGGCGCACAGGAACGCCTCGACGACGCGGTGGCGCTGTCGCGATCGCTCCGCCAGCACCTCGCCGGCCGGGGTGAGGAACACGCCGCGATACGGCCGCTGGAGCACCAGCCCCTCGTCGGCGAGCCGCTTGAGCATTTTCGCGACCGTCGGCTGCGCCACGCCGAGGCGGGCCGCGATGTCGACCTGGCGGGCCTCGCCGACCGTGCGGATGAGATCGCCGATCAGCTCGACATAGTCTTCCGACAGCTCGATGCGGCGGGCATGCCGCGCCTGCCGGAAGCCTTCCGCGCGCGTCTCCGGGCGCAGCGGCGTCGGGGCCGCCTCGGGGCCGGCGCGTCGTCCCGGCGTGGCCGAGCGGGTGGTCGAGCGGGTCGTCGAGCGATGCGTCATCGGGCGGTCATCCACGCGCCGTCAGGATGGTCGTGGCCGAGATGCGTCCGGAGAGCCGGCGCGCACGATCAAAGACGTTCCGGCAGGTCGCGCGACCGGACCGGATGGCACCCTTGACGAAATAGCAATTCACCCGATTTATAGCAATGGCTATAAACGGTCGAACGACGGAGCGGACATCTCCAGCCATGGCGATCGGCACCGGGCGAGACGTGACGGGAGACCAGCCCTCGGATCGCACCACCGAGGCGATCCGCGACGCGCTGGCGGGCCGCCGGCGGGGCCGCTGGACGTTTCTGCTGTTTGCGGGACCGGCCGTCATCTCGTCCATCGCCTACATGGACCCCGGCAACTTCGCCACCAACATCCAGGCGGGCGCCAAATACGGCTACACGCTGCTGTGGGTCGTGCTGGTCGCCAACGTGGTGGCCATGGTGTTCCAGGGCCTGTCGGCCAAGCTCGGCATCGTCACCAATCAGAACCTCGCCGAGGTCTCGCGCGACAACCTGCCGAAGCCGGTGGTGTGGCTGATGTGGGTGGTCGGCGAGATCGCCGCGATGGCCACCGACCTCGCCGAGTTTCTCGGCGGCGCCATCGGCTTCTCGCTGCTGCTCGGAGTGCCGCTGATGGTCGGCATGGCGATCACGGCGGTGATCACCTACGGCATCCTGCTGTTCGAGCGCGCCGGCTTCCGCGCCATGGAGTTGATCATCGGCGCCATGGTGGTGGTGATCGGCCTCTGTTACCTGATCGAGGTATTCATCGCGCCGATCGACTGGAGCGCCGCCGCCATCGGGCTGGTGACGCCGCACATCCCCTCCGGCGAGGCGCTCACCATCGCGGTCGGCATCATCGGCGCCACCGTGATGCCGCACGCCATCTATTTGCACTCGGGACTGACCCAGAGCCGGGCGCCGGCCCGCAACGCGGCGGAGCGGCGGGCCCTGCTGCGCTGGTCGAACCGCGAGGTGGTGATCGCGCTCGCCATCGCGGGCCTCGTCAACATGGCAATGGTGATGATGGCGGCCGCCGCCTTCCATCTCGGCCACAGCGACGTCGGCGAGATCGAGGCCGCCTACAAGACCCTGACGCCGCTGCTCGGCGCCGGCGCCGCCGCGGTGTTCCTGGTGTCGCTGATCGCCTCCGGCATCTCGTCCTCGGTGGTCGGCACCATGGCGGGCCAGCTCATCATGCAGGGCTTCGTCGGCTTCCGCATCCCGCTGCTGGTGCGTCGCCTGGTGACCATGGCGCCGGCCTTCGTGGTGGTGGCGCTCGGCGCCAACGTCACCGATGCGCTGGTGCTGAGCCAGGTGGTGCTGAGCCTGGCGCTGCCATTCCCCATGCTGGCGCTGGTGTGGTTCACCGGCCGCCGCGATCTGATGGGCGAGCACGCCAACGGCCCGCTGCTGCAAGCCGGGGCCATCGTGGGCGCCGTGATCGTGTCGCTCCTCAACGTGGTGCTGCTGTTGCAGACCTTCGGGGCGCTGGACGGCTGGCTCCCGGGGTGACAGCGCGGGCAACGACAGCGCGCGATGCGGCCGATCAGATCCCCAGCAGCCGCCTCGCGGTGCCGCCGCAGATCTTGCCCACCGTGTCGGCATCGAGACCCGACGAGACGACGTGCTCGATCGGCTCGTACTCGGCCATGTCGTACGGATAGTCGGTGCCGAGCACCACGTGGTCCGGTCCGAACACCTCGACCAGCGCGCGGAGCTGATGGGGCGTGAACACCACCGTGTCGACGTAGATCCGCTTCAGATAGCTGGTCGGCGGGTGAGGCAGCGTGCCATGGGCGTCGGCGCGGGCGCCCCAGGCGTGATCGATGCGGCCCGAATAGGCGGCCAGATAGCCGCCGCCGTGCACCGCCACGATCTTCAGGTTCGGATGCCGCTCCAGCACGCCGTCGAAGATCAGATAGTGCAGCGCCAGTGTGGTCTCGAACGGGTTGCCGACGACGTTGTTGAAGTAGTGGCGCGTCAGCCGCTGCCCTTCGGTGAAGCCGTTGGGGTGCAGCAGCACCACGGCGCCGAGCGCCTCGGCCTTGGCCCAGAACGGCGCGAAGGCCGGATCGGACAGCTCGCGGCCGGCCACATTGGTGAGGATCTGCACGCCCTTGTGGCCGAGCCGCGTCATCGCGTGCTCCAGCTCCTTGGCGGCTTCGTCGCCGTCCTGGAGCGGCACCGTGCCGAGCACCGCATAGCGGTCGGGGGTCTGGGCCGCATACTCGGACAGGCCCTCGTTGACCATCCGGCTCGCCGGCGCCGCGATGTCGAGCGGCACCGTGTAGTAGCACTGCGGCGGCGGGCACATGATCACCTGGAGATCGAGCCCCATGGCGTCGAGATCGGCGAGGCGCTCGCCGATGCCGGTCATCTGGGCCTGCCGCTCGGCATCCTGCCTCTGGTTGAGCGCCTTGGTCTCCGGCGTCGCGAAATGAGCCAGCGGGATGGTCGACCAGTCGAGATGCGGCTTGGCGAACTCGGCGGCACGCGGCACCGCGACATGGGAATGGATGTCGACGGTGAGGCTCTCGGGCCGCAGCTCGCGGCCGGGCCGGCCCTGCGGGCGAGCCGCCGTGAAGCCGTAGCGGTTCCAATCGTTCGCCATGCGGCGATCCCCTCGGTGTGACAGACGTGACGGACGGCAGGATGGAGGCCGGACAGGGCGAAGCGGAAGCGGCCCACGGCCGAACCGGCGGGGCTCGCCGCGCCCCGTCGCGATCTTCCCCGCGATCGTCCCCGCTTTCGAAGATCGCTCGCCGGCCGATTGCGGGGCGCGATCCGCACCTTGTATAGAAGGCTTCGGGTCGTCCCACAACCGGCCGGTGGCGGTCCGGCCGTCTACTCGATTCCCAACAGGTCGATCTCGAACACCAGCGTGCTGTTCGGCGGGATCTGCGGCGGCGCGCCGCGGGCGCCGTAGCCGAGCTCCGGCGGGATCACCAGCCGGCGCTTGCCGCCGACTCGCATGCCGGCGACGCCCTGGTCCCAGCCCTTGATTACCTGGTCGCCACCGAGCGTGAAGGTGAAGGGCGCGCGGCCGACCGACGAGTCGAAGGTGGTGCCGTTGGTGAGCTTGCCGGTGTAGTGCACGCGCAGGCGCTGGCCGGTGCGGGCCTCCGGCCCGGTGCCGACCTTGAGGTCCTGGCTCGCGAGTCCGTCGGGCGCGGCGGCACCCGGCGGCGCCGCCGCGGGGAGCGGCGCCGCGTCCGGCGCCGGGCCGTCGGAGGTGCCGGCGCAGGCGGCGAGCACCAGCAGGGCGGCGAGCGCGACGGCAGGTCTGGCGGGCTTCGGTTCGGCGGGCTTCGGTCCGGCGCGCTTCATTCCAGATCCAGCGTTGTTCCAGGCTCGGCCCGCCGCCGACGGCGGCGCGCCCAGACGACGCTACACCGGATACGCCGCAGGGGAAACCGCCTGCGGCTCAGGCGCTCTTGCGCTTGCGCGGGCGGCCCGTGCGCTTCACTCCGGCGAGCCCTTCCAGCACGGTGCAGACCGCGCCGGTGTCGAGCATGCCGAGGCCGAGCGAGCGCGCCGCCGCGTAGATCGGCATGGTGGCGTTGAACAGCGGTGTCGGCACGCCGAGGCTGTCGGCAAACGCCCCGATCACATCCATGTCCTTCTGCCACACCTTGATCTTCATGGTGGGCGGATCGTACTTGTCGGCCACCATCATGGGGGCGCGCGCCTCGAACATGCGCGACGTGCCGGCGCCCGACTTGATCACCTCGAACACCATCTGCGGGTCGAGGCCGGCCTTCATCCCGAGCACCATGGCCTCGGCGCTCGCCACGTTGTGGATCGCCACCAGCAGGTTGGCGATGTACTTCATGCGGCTGCCGTTGCCGAACACGCCGAGATCGTGCACCAGGCGGGCGAAGCCGAGAAACATCGGCTTCAGCTTGGCGATCGCCTTGCTGTCG
Organism: Rhodoplanes sp. P11; assembly: GCF_964266735.1. Classification (NCBI taxonomy): domain Bacteria; kingdom Pseudomonadati; phylum Pseudomonadota; class Alphaproteobacteria; order Hyphomicrobiales; family Nitrobacteraceae; genus Rhodoplanes; species Rhodoplanes sp. P11. The sequence continues at coordinate 341,362 of NZ_CAXWGY010000001.1, read as the reverse complement.
CCGGAGGCGAGCACGACGAGGTCCTTGACGGCCGCCTGCGCGCCGGTGCCGCTCATCGGCGTGTCGAGCACGGTGTGGCCGGCCTTCCTGAGCGCCTTCTCGGCCGCGAGCTTGTCCTCCAGCGTGAACGTCGAGGTCTCGGCGATGATGCGGGGCGGCAGCTTGGCATCGACGATGGCGGCGACCACGTCGCGCAGAGCCTGCGGGCTCGGCAGGCTGGTCAGCAGCACGGGGGCGGCGGCCGCCGCGGCGGCGATGTCCGGCGCGATGGTGACGCCGGCGCGCGCCAGCGCCCGCCGGCGGGCCGGGTCGATGTCGTAGCCGGTGACGCGCCAGCCCGACGCGACCAGGTTCTTGGCGAATGCGCCGCCCATGATGCCGAGGCCGACGATGCCGACCGCGCCCTTCGCCCGAGCCGCCATGATCCATCTCCGAATATCTGCAGTCGCCGTGCCGAAGGCGCCCGCCCGACGCTATACGCCGGACGGGCGGTGTTTCAAGGCACCTTCCTATGCGCCGGGCGATCGCCTATCGTGCCGTGCGCACATCGCAGCCGCGGCGCGTCTCTCGATACTCGGTATGCAACCGTGGTGTTCGACGTCTCCGACGGTCGCCTCTCGGAACGCCGCGATCCGCCGTGACAGCCTGCACAGGGAGCAGAGAAACCCATGGGATCGGTCGGATTGTCGCAGGCGAGCCGGATCGTCGATGCCGCCCTGGCGAAGGGACGTGAGACCGGCTGCGAGCCGCTCACCGTCGTGGTGCTCGATGCCGGCGGCCATCTGGTCGCCGCCAAGCGCGAGGACGGCTCCGGCATCCTCCGTTTCGAAATCGCTTTCGGCAAGGCGTGGGGCGCGCTCGGCATGGGCTTCGGCTCGCGCACCTATGTGGAGCGCGCCAAGGTCAACCCAGCCTTCGTCACCGCCCTGATGGCGGCGAGCGGCGGCCGCGTGGTGCCGGTGCCCTCGGGTGTGCTGATCCGCGATACGGGCGGGCAGGTCATTGGCGCCGTCGGCATTTCGGGCGACACCTCCGATCGCGACGAGGTCTGCGCTCTCGCCGGCATCGCGGCCGTGGGGCTGACGGCCGATCCCGGTGGCGCGCCCGGGTGAGTGGACGGGGCGGCTACGCCGCCGGTCACTGCCCGCGTTGCGTTTGGCAGGGGAGGCGTATGCCCGAACGGCTATTCAACTCTCGCAGTCGGCTGGATAGAGTTCCCGTTGCCGTTCGAGCGGCGCGGTGCGCGGCGCGGCGGCGTGCCGTCGCCTTTGCCGGGCCTCTCGTCGCGGCGTCTCCGTGGTTGCCTCTCCGTGGCTGCGTCGCGTGCCGCCCGGCCGTGTGCTCCACGGCGGCGCCCCCGATCGTTCTTCGCGCGTCGAACAGCATCTCGCGTCGATTCACCCCCACCGGAACTGCGCATGCGCCCGCGGATCTTCGTCACCCAGCCGATCGCCCAGAGCGCCGTCGATGCGATGCGTGCCGTCGCCGATGTCGAAGTCCATCCCGACGCCACGGCGCCGATCGCCAAGGCAACCCTGATCGAAGGGGTCAAGCGCGCCGACCTGCTGTTCTGCCTGATGCACGACAAGGTCGACGCCGACGTGATCGCCGCCAATCCGAACCTCAAGGGCATCGCCGCCATGGCGATCCACCCGCAGGACATCGACGTGGGCGCGATGGCGGCGCGCGGCATCCCGCTCACCGTCATTCCGCCGATGGTGAGCGAGGCCACCGCCGACATGGCGATGGCGCTCATCCTGTGCTGCGCCCGCCGGGTGCTGGAGGGTGACCGGCTGCTGCGCTCGGGCATCTATCCGGGCGGCCAGTCCAACCACCTGGCCGGCCTCGGCGTCACCGGCAAGACCGTCGGCCTGATCGGCGGCGGTGGCCGCATCGGCAAGCTGGTCGCCAAGCGCTGCCGCGGCTTCGACATGCGCGTCCTCTATTCGACGCCACGGCGCAAGCCCGAGGCGGAGGAGCGCGAGTGGGGTCTCGTTCACGCCTCGATCGACGATCTGCTGCGGGAGTCCGACATCGTCTCGGTGCACTCGCCGCTGCGCGACGACACCCGCCACTCGCTCGGGGCGCGCGAGTTCGCGCTGATGAAGAAGACCGCCTATTTCATCAACACGTCGCGAGGGCCGATCGTCGACGAAGCGGCGTTGGTCCGGGCCTTGCAAACGGGCACCATCGCGGGCGCCGGCCTCGACGTGTTCGAGCACGAGCCGCGGGTGCCGACCGAGCTGCTGGCCATGAGCAACGTGGTGCTCACGCCGCATCTCGGCAGCGCGGTCGTCGATCTGCGCACCGAGATGGCGCATATCGTCGCCGAGAATGCCATCGCGCTGGTGCGGGGAACCACCCCGCCCAACCTGTTCGACTTCGCCGGGCCGGTGACCTGAGCCGGCCCGCCCGACCCGCCTGTCCTGCCCGGTCCCGGCCGGGCTCTTTCGACGCCTGCCACGCCCGGAGCGATCCATGAGCAAGTTCAAGATCGTCGTCACCGACAGCCCGTTCCCGTCGCTCGATCCCGCCAAGGAGGCGCTGGCCCGGCTCGATCCCGAGGTGGTGCAGGCCAAGAGCCCGTCCGCCGAGGACATCCTGGCGGTGGCCCGCGACGCCGACGGGATTCTGGTCACCTACGCCAAGTTGCCCGGCGAGCTGTTGCGCGAGTGCAAGAAGCTCAAGGTGATCGGCCGCTTCGGCCTCGGCGTCGACAACATCGACATCCCGGCCGCCAAGGAGCTGGGCATCGTCGTCACCTATGTGCCGGACTACTGCCTGCACGAGGTCTCCGACCACGCCATGGCGCTCCTGCTCTCCATCGCCCGCAAGATCCCGCTCGCCAACAAGTCGGTGCACAGCGGCGAGTGGCGAATGCCGGTGGTGGTGCCGCTGCGCCGCTTCAACACGCTCACGCTGGGGCTGATCGGCTTCGGCGGCATTCCGCGCAACCTCGCTCCCAAGGCGCAGGCGTTCGGCTTCAAGGTGATCGCCTCCGATCCGTATCTCCCCAAGGAGATGTTCGACGCGGCCGGCGTCGAGAGCGTCACGCTCGACGAGCTGTATGCGCGCTCCGACCTGATCTCGGTGCATGCGCCGCTGACGCCGCAGACCCGCGGGCTGGTGAACGACGACGCCTTCGCCAAGATGAAGCCGGGCGTGATGATCGTGAACACGGCGCGCGGCCCGCTGATCGACGAGGCGGCGCTGGTCCGTGCGCTCGATGCCGGCAAGGTCGCGGCCGCCGGGCTCGACGTCGTCACCACCGAGCCGCTGCCGAAGGACTCGCCGCTGATCGGCCGCGACAACGTGGTGCTGACGCCGCACACCGGCTTCTACTCGGTCGAGGCGCTGCTGGAGCTGGAGACCAAGTGCGCGACCGACGTCGCCCGCGTGCTGTCGGGCGAGAAGCCGGTCTATCCGGTGAAGATGTAGCGGCGCCGCGGCGCGGTTCCCCGACGGGGCGCGCCGCCACCCGGGGCTCGTCCCGGCTCCTGGCCGTGAGCCGCCGCCTACTTGACGGCCTGCGGGTTGATGGGCGAGCCGGTGCCGCCCGTGATGATCAGCGGCGGGCCGCAGAAGAAGAACTCGTAGACGCCGTCGTCGGCGCAGTCGGCTGCGAGCTCCTTGACGTAGAACATCTCGCCCATGCACAGGCCCATGGCCGGGATCACCACCCAGTGCCACGGCTGGTTCGCCTCGTCGGTCTCGTTCGGCCGCACCTCGACGCCCCAGGTGTCGGAGCAGATCGCGGCGATCTGATGCTCCTGGCACCAGTAGCAGTTCTCGAACTTCACGCCCGGCGCGTCGCCGCCGGCGTAGCCGCCCCACCGGCCCTCGGCGAGGCAGCGTTCCATCTGCCCGGTGCGGAGAATCACGAAGTCGCCCTTGCGGATCTCGACGTTCTGGGCGCGGGCGCACGTGTTCAGCTCGTCGTTGGAGATCGCCTCACCGTCCTTCAGCCAGTCGACGCCGCGGAAGCGGGCGATGTCGAGCAGCACGCCACGGCCGACCATCTTGTTCCTGGAGTGCTCGATGCCGAGCACGCCGAGGCCGCGCGAGTCGATCAGGCGCGCGTCATGGCCGTTGTACGCCTTGTCCTCGTAGAAGACGTGGCCGAGCGCGTCCCAGTGGGTGGCGCCCTGAACGCACAGATTGATCGTGTCGTCGGCGTAGCGGATCTTGTTCCAGTCCTGCTGGCCCGCCACCGCGTCGGTGCCGGTGGCGAGCATCTGGTGGATCGGGTTGAAGCGTCCGCCGAACAGTCCGGTCTGTGGACCGTCTCGATCGAGTGGGATGCCGAGCGCGAACACCTTGCCGCTGCGGATCAGCGCGGCGGCATGGATCACGTCCTCGGGCGCGACGTGATTGAGGGTGCCGATCTGATCGTCCTTGCCCCACCGGCCCCAATTGCTGAGCGTCTTGGAGGCGTCGGCGATCGCCTGCTTGCCAACCGTGATGTCCATCGGTTCCGTCCTCGTGGCCTCCCGGCGAACGGCCGTGCGCGCCCGGCGCGTGCCTGCGGGCATTCGGGAGGAGCACGATAGTGGCGCGTCCGGAACCACACGTCCATGTATCCGGTCGAGCCTGGCGCGAAATCCGATGAAACCAGATCGGATTTCTCTCGGGAGCCTTATCTGATCGTAGTCTCGACCGCGGACCGGCTCTCACGTCGCCGACGCCGCTCTAGCCCGAGACATCACCCGGAAGGGTGGTGAACGCAGGAGAGGGGAGACGCTGACGGACGCGGCTCGCGATCAGTCCGGGTCGCGGTTGGTGAAGCGGGCATTACCGAGTCCGGTGCCGATGGTGAGCACGCCCCAGTGGTCGACGTCCTGCATGTCGGGGGTTTGGCTCAGGCCCTGCACGACGGCGTCGTTGTGCATCACGATGGCGGCCTCGTGATCGCCGATGCGGGGGATCGCCTCGTGCAGCACGGCCGGCAGGTTGAAGCGGGGGCTTTCCCAGTTGCCCGGCAGGTTCTGGGCGCCGCGCTCGATCGAGCCGTCTTCCGCGATCAGGCCGGGACAGCCGATGCCGATGAACGGCGCCAGCGCGAGGCCGTCCTTGTCGGCGCGGCCGATCAGCCGCTTGAGCATGTCGACCAGGCGCTCGACGGCGTCGCCGCGGCTCAGCTTCTCGTCGCCGTGCCGCCACAGCTCGAAGCGCACCACCTCGGCCTTCGAGAGGTCATCGGCCTTCTTGAGATTGAGCCGCACCACCCCGACCCGGATGTTGGTGCCGCCGATGTCGACCGCCAGGATCGCGTCGTGCGCCTGGAACATCCAGGCCGGCGCGAGATGCACGGCGCCGATCAGCCCGGCCTCGTCGGGATCGTGCCGGATCAGCGCGAGGTCGACCTTGATCTTTTCGGCCTTCAGGATGACGGCGGTGCGGCCGATCGCCAGCTCGCCGACCCGGCTGGCCCGGAAGCCACCGCCGATGACGATCCGCTCGGTACCGCGCCACGCCTTCAGCTTGAGAAAGCGGCGGATCACCCCGGCCAGCTCCTGGGCGAAGTCCTCGATGGCGCCGTGCACCACCCCGGCGGCCTCCGGGTGGCCGCCGGCGAGAAGCTCGTCGAGCGACTTCTTGCTGATCCGGTCGCTCGGCTCGTCGCCGAACGGGTCTTCGCCGAGGTCGCGCAGCGGCTTGCGCCAGCGTTCGACGATCTCGCGGAAGGCGCGCCGGCTGGCGCGATCGCCGATGAAGCCCTCGTCGTCGGTGATCTCGGCGTTGTAGCTGTCGACCACCACCTCGGGCAGTTGCTCGGCGCCATGCGCCGCGATGGTCGGGCGGGCCGTCTTGGTCTCGGCCATGGTCTCCCCTGCGGGTCCGCCGGCCACGGCGGCCGTGCGCCGCGGTGGAGCTTCCCGACAACCGGCCATGTGGCGAAAGGTTTCACCGCGGTGCCGCAGAGCCGGCCGGCGGGCCGATCGGCTCAGGCCGGCGTTGCCACGAGGCCGCGGACGATGTCGATCGCCCGGCGGATCAGCGTCTCGGACGCCTCCCGGGTGCGGAAGGCGGCGTGCGCCGTGAGGGTGACGTTGTCGAGGCGCGCCAGCGGATGGTCGGCTTTCAGCGGCTCGGCATGGAAGACGTCGAGCCCCGCATGGGCGAGCCGCCGGCTGGTCAGCGCGTCGATCAGCGCCGCCTCGTCGACGAGCGCGCCGCGCGCCGTGTTGACCAGGATGGCGCCGGGCTTCATCAGCCCGAGCCGGCGGGCATCGATCAGGCCGCGGGTCTCGTCCGACAGGGTCAGGTTGAGCGACACCACGTCGGCGCGGGCGAGAAGCTCGTCGAGCGCGACCTGGGGCACGGCGATCTCGGGTCGCGGCGTGCGGTTCCAGGCGATCACCGTCATGCCGAGGCCGGCGGCGATGCGGGCGACCTCGCGGCCGATGCCGCCGAGACCCACCACGCCGAGCGTCTTGCCGAGAAGCTGGAGCCCTTCCAGGGGCTTCCAGGTGCCGGCCCGCACGTCGCGGTCCATGCGGGCGAGGTCGCGGGCGCAGGCGAACATCAGCGCCACCGTGTGCTCGGCGACCGCGGTGTCACCGTAGCCCTTGATGGTGTGCACCGTGACGCCCAGCCCCTTCAGGGCCGCGATGTCCATGTAGCTGGCCGCGCCCGTGCCGAGGAAGACGACGTGGCGCAGATCCGGGCAGGCGGCCACCTGCTCGGTCGGCAGATAGGAGTGGTCGTCCAGGCAGATGGCGCGGCCGGCCAGCAGGCGGGGCAGGTCCGCGGAGGAGAACGGCGCCGTGTTGACGGCGATCGGCGGGTCGTCCGGCCGATGGACGCGATGGAAGACGGGCTCGAGCTGGTGGTTGCAGTCGATGAACAGGGCTGTCATGGGCTCCGGTCGTCGGCTCGGGGAGGGCGGGGCCGTCGTCATAGCGCGAACGCGCCGGTTTTCGAAGGGGTTGTGCGGAAACCGCAGGAGCCGCGAGGAGCGCCGGGGCGGCGGGCGGTCGCGAATCCCCGGGACCGCGGGGGTGCCCCGCCTTGCGCCCGGGCGAGGTCCGGTGTTGTGTGCCTTCGATCGAATCGGGGGAGGGGCATGCGACTCGCGAGCTATATCACCCACGGCCGGTCGGGCTTCGGCGCGGTCGTCGGGAACGGGGTGGTGGACATGCGGCTGCGCATGGGACCGCGCTTCCCGACCTTGCTCGACGTGCTGCGCGAGGGCGCGCTGGACGAGCTGCGGGCCGGCGCCGCCGGCGTGCGTCCCGACTATCCGCTGGCCGACGTGCGGTTCCTGCCGCCGGTGGTGGGGCCGGAGAAGATCATCTGCGTCGGCGTCAACTACACCGGGCGCTCCGGCGAGTTCCAGGACCCGGCCGAGGACTCCAAGTTCCCCAACCTGTTCTTCCGGGCTCCGGGCTCCCTGGTCGGGCACCTGCAACCGCTGGTGCGGCCACGCGAATCCGAGCAGCTCGACTACGAGGGCGAGATCGCGCTGGTGATCGGCCGCCGCGGCCGGCGCATTCCGGTCGAGGAGGCGCTGGCCTACGTCGCCGGCTACACCCTGTGCAACGAGGGCACGGTCCGCGACTGGCTGCGCCACGGCTCGCGCAACATCACGCCTGGCAAGAACTTCGATGCCTCCGGCAGCCTCGGCCCGTGGATCGTCACCGCCGACGAGATCGACCCCGGCCAGCCGCTGCGCCTCACGACCCGGGTCAACGGCGAGCTGCGCCAGGACGCCACCACGGCGGCCATGATCTTCGGCTTCGCCGAGCTGATCGCCTATGTCAGCACCTTCACCACCCTGGTGCCGGGCGACGTGATCGTCACCGGCACGCCGGTGGGGGCGGGCGCGCGCTTCGAGCCGCCGCGCTGGCTCGAGCCCGGTGACGTGGTCGAGATCGCGGTGCCGGAGATCGGCGTTCTACGCAACGAGGTCGTGGACGAGCCATGACGGAGGTTGCTTCCTCGCTGCCGGCCGCCTGCGTGATCGGGTGGCCGGCCGCGCATTCCCGCTCGCCGCTGATCCATCGGCATTGGCTGTCGACTTACGGGATCGAGGGCGATTACCGCGTCGAGGCGGTGCCGCCCGACGACTTCCCGGCCTTCGTGCGCGATCTCGCCGCCCGCGGCTATGTGGGCGCCAACGTCACCGTGCCCCACAAGGAGGCGGCCCTCGCCGCCGCCTCCCCGGACGAGAGCGCCCGCGCCATCGGGGCCGCCAACACCCTGTGGCTCGACGGCGGCCGGCTGCGGGCCACCAACACCGACGCCGAGGGCTTCATCGCCAATCTCGACGCCGCGGTGCCGAAATGGGACCGTGGCATCGAGACCGCCATGGTGCTCGGCGCCGGCGGCTCGTCGCGCGCCGTCGTCTATGGCCTGGTCGGCCGCGGCGTGCCGCGCATCTATGTCGCCAACCGCAACCCGGCGCGGGCCGAGGAGCTGGGGCGCCGCTTCGGCAGCTCGGTGCATCCGATCCGCTGGGAGGAGGCGCGCGGCCTGTTCGGCGCCGTGCAGCTTCTGGTCAACGCCACCACGCTCGGCATGGCGGGTCAGCCACCGCTGGAGATGGGAATCAGCCGGTTGCCCGCCAACGCGGTGGTCGCCGATCTCGTCTACACGCCGCTGGAGACTGGCCTGCTCGCCGCGGCGCGCGAGCAGGGGCTGCGCCGGGCCGACGGCCTCGGCATGCTGCTGCATCAGGCGGTGCGCGGCTTCGCGTTGTGGTTCGGTGTCACCCCCGAGGTGACGCCGGAGCTGCGGCGGCTGATCGAGGCCGATCTCCTCGGCGCTGCGGCGACACCGCCGGCGGTGGCGCGCGGTGGTTCCGCCGGGTAGGAGCCGGCGTCACCGGGCCGCGCCGGCTGCTGTTCACCCGCCGGTTGCGGAGGGCGAGCCTTTCGGCCATCCTGGCTCTCCGCCCACGAGGAGCCGCCCATGGTCTTGCCGAAGCGTGTCGGCCTCCTGGTCACATGCCTGGTCGATCTGATCCGGCCGTCGGTCGGCTTCGCGGCCGTGCGCCTCCTGGAGGAGGCCGGCTGCACGGTCGACGTGCCGTCGCAGACCTGCTGCGGCCAGCCGGCCTTCAACGCCGGCGACCGGAGCACGGCGCGACGCATCGCCGAGCAGGTGATCGTCGCGTTCGAGCCGTTCGACTATGTGGTGGTGCCGTCCGGCTCGTGCGCCGGGCAGGTGCGGCTGCACTACCCCGAGCTGTTCCAGGGCGATCCCGCCTGGCAGCCGCGCGCCGACGCGGTGGCGGCCAAGACCTTCGAGCTGACCCAGTTCCTGGTGGATGTCTGCGGCGTCGACGCGGTCGCGGCGCGCTGCGATGCCACCGTGACGTATCACGACTCGTGCTCCAGCCTGCGCGAGCTCGGCGTTCGTGATCAGCCGCGGGCGCTGCTGGCGCGCGTCGACGGCCTGACGCTCGCCGAGTCGGTGGACACCGATGTCTGCTGCGGCTTCGGCGGCACCTTCTGCGTCAAGTATCCCGAGATCTCCGACCGCATGGTCGGCAAGAAGGCAGCCGCCGTGACGGCGAGCGGCGCCGGAATGCTGCTCGCCGCCGATCTCGGCTGCTTGATCAACATCGCCGGCAAGCTGCTCCGCGACGGCGCTCCGGTCGAGGTGCGGCACGTCGCCGAGGTCCTGGCCGGCGATCTCGACACGCCGCCGCTCGGCGCGCCGTCGCCGTCCTCGCGCGAGAAGGCGACGCCGTGAGCCGCGCCGCTTTCATGCTCCGGTCATTCCGGGACGCCGCGCAGCGGCGAGCCCGGAATCCAGCCACGCGCACCGTGTCTGCTGCTGGATTCCGGATCGCCTCGCTCTGCGAGGCGTCCGGAATGACGGCACTCGATCACGGGGGCGCCGCATGAGCCGCGCCGCGACCTCGGAGAAATTCGCCGAGAATGCCCGCCGGGCGCTCGCCGACACCGCGTTGCAAGGCGCCCTCGGGTTTGTCGAGACGAACTTTCCGGCGCGGCGGCGCGCCGTCGTCGAGGCGTTGCCCGAGTTCGATGCGCTGCGCGACTCCGCACGCGACATCAGGGCCCACACGCTCGCCCATCTCGATCTCTATCTCGAAGCCTACGAGGCGCGGGTGCGGGCGAGCGGCGGGCAGGTGCATTTCGCCCCGACCGCCGCCGACGCCAACCGCATTGTGCTCGACATCTGCCGCGCCGCCGGCGCCCGCACGGTCACCAAGGGCAAGTCCATGGTGAGCGAGGAGATCGGCGTCAACGAGCATCTGGCGGCGCACGGCATCGTGCCGGTGGAGACCGATCTCGGCGAGTACATCATCCAGATCCGCGACGAGCTGCCGTCGCACATCATCATGCCGGCCGTGCATCTCGACCGCCAGCAGATCGCCGCCGATTTCCGCCGCGTCCATGCCGGGCTGCCGGCGGACCGCGACCTCGGCACCGCGGCGGCGCTGCTGACGGAAGCCCGCACGACATTGCGCGAAAAGTTCCTCGCCGCCGATGTCGGCATCACCGGCGCCAACTTCCTGATCGCCGAGACCGGCTCCTCGGTGATCGTCACCAACGAGGGCAACGGCGATCTCACCGCGACGCTGCCGCGTGTCCACATCGTGCTCGCCTCGATCGAGAAGCTGGTGCCGACGCTCGACGACATGGCCCAGCTCCTGCGCGTCCTGGCGCGCTCGGCGACCGCTCAGGAGATGTCGGTCTACACGACGATCTTCACCGGGCCGCGGCGGCCGGACGATCCCGACGGGCCGGAGCAGTATCACGTCGTCATCGTCGACAACGGCCGCTCGGCCATGCTGGCCGGCGAGTTCCGCGACATGCTCCGCTGCATCCGCTGCGGCGCCTGCATGAACCACTGCCCCGTGTATCACGCGGTCGGTGGCCACGCTTACGGCTTCGTTTATCCGGGGCCGATGGGCGCCGTGCTGACGCCGAGCCTGCTCGGCGTCGAGCGCGCCGGCAGCCTGCCCGACGCCTCGACCTTCTGCGGCCGCTGCGAGGCGGTGTGCCCGGTGCGGATTCCACTGCCGCGGCTGATGCGGTTCTGGCGCGACCGCGCCTTTTCACGCGGGCTCGGATCGACGGTCTCGCGCGCCGGCCTCGCCGTCTGGGGCGTGCTGGCGAAGCGGCCGTGGCTCTATCGGGCCGTCACCGGGGTCGCGATGCGGCTGCTCGCCCGCCTCGGGCGGAGCCGCGGGCGCTTCTCCACCCTGCCGCTCGCCGGCGGCTTCACGGCGACCCGCGACCTGGCGGCGCCGCAGGGCGCGACCTTCCAGGCGCAGTGGCGCCGCCGCGCGGCCGGCGATCCCGTCGTGGCACGTCGCACCCCTGCGCCGGCCGCCAAGCCCACGGCACCCCGCACGGTGCCATCCGGCAATCCACACGGGCGCGCCAGCGAGCCGACGGTCGCCGAGCCGGTGCGAGCCGAGCCGGCGCGAGCCGAGTCGGAGACGAGGCCGTGACGGCGCGCGACCAGATGTTCGCGAGCATCCGCCGCGCTCTCGGCGTGAGCGGCGAGGAGGCGTCGCGACGCAAGATCGTGGCCGATCGGCTGGCCGATCATCCGCAGGGCGTCATCCCGGAGCGCGGGCGTCTGCCGCCGGCGGCCCGCGTCGAGCTGCTGATGCGCAAGATCGAGGCGGCCGCCGGCTCCGTCGTCCGGCTGCCGACGGCCGCCGCCGTTCCAGCCGCCATCGCCGACTATCTGCGCGGCCAGAACCTGCCGCTCGCCCTTCGCCGCGGCGCCGATGCGCGCCTCGCCGGGCTGCCGTGGGAGCGCGAGCCGGCGCTCGCCGTCGCGGTCGGCGCCTCGCGCGGCGACGATCTCGTCGGCCTGTCCCATGCCGAGGCGGCGGTGGCGGAGACCGGCACCCTGATGCTGCGCTCCGGCCCCGACAACCCGACGACCCTGAACTTCCTGCCCGACCATCACCTCGTCGTGGTGGCCGCCGACACGGTGGCGGGCGATCTCGAAACCGCGCTGGCGATGCTGCGGGCGCCGCGTGGGGCGGGGGAGCCGGCCGGGCTGCCGCGGGCGGTCCATCTGATCACCGGCCCGTCGCGTACCGCCGATATCGAGCAGACCCTGATCCTCGGCGCCCACGGGCCGCGCCGGCTGCACGTCCTGGTGGTGGGCGAGCCGTCCGTTTGACCAGGAACCGCCTGGCCGCACTCCGAAACCATCCCGTCGGTCCCGCGTTGGGCTCGGGACACCCGCAAGCGTGGCCGCCGCCCCCGCGGGGGCGGCGCGCGCCAAATGGAGGTTTTCTCATGGCCCAGGCCCCCGCCCAGAGCGACGCGCAGGCACGCGCCGAGGAGACGCGCGAGCGCGACGAGACGCTCTCCCGGCGCGAGAAGGAGAACCGGCCGGACGACAAGGCCAAGCAGCATCTCGACCGCAAGCTCGACGAGGCCCTGGAGGAGAGCTTTCCGGGCTCCGATCCAGTGTCGATCAGCCAGCCGGCCCCGAGCGCGCCCGACAAGGACCAGACCTGATCCGCGGACATCGACCCGCCGGCACGCGCGCCAGGTCGTCGCTGCATGACCGCCTCTTGGCTCTGCACGGCGGCCCGACCGGACTCCGGGACCGAGGGTTGCTGCTGTCGGCGCTTGCGCGTCCTCGACATCTGGCCGCCTACGGCGAGCAGGCCGATCTGATCGACCTGGCGATCGCCTACACGGCCGGCATCGCGGCCGGCGTCCTGGATGAGCCCGGTTACATCGCCTTTGTGCGAGAAAATGTGGTCGAGACTCGCGCGGGCGGCTGAGCGACGCGCGCCCCCCCACTGACGCCCTAATCATAAGATCATTTTCTTACAGCGTCCGGCCCCGGCAGGCTCTAGAATGAGCCTCGTCCGGCCGCGCGGCGCGCGCCACCGGACCCATCCTGATTCGCAAAAGCAAGCGTCTCTCCAGGGGGCTCATGTCTCGCAAATACTTCGGCACCGACGGCATCCGCGGCCGCGCCAACGGCGTCATCACGGCCGATCTCGCGCTGCGGGTCGGCCAGGCGACCGGCCTCGTGTTCCGCCGCGGCGAGCACCGCCACCGGGTGGTGATCGGCAAGGACACCCGACTGTCCGGCTACATGATCGAGACCGCCATGGTGGCGGGCTTCACCTCGGTCGGCTTCGACGTGCTGCTGCTCGGCCCGATGCCGACGCCCGCCGTCGCCATGCTGACCCGCTCCATGCGGGCCGATCTCGGCGTGATGATCTCGGCCTCGCACAATCCGTTCGATGACAACGGCATCAAGCTGTTCGGCCCGGACGGCTACAAGCTCTCCGACGGCGACGAGCTGGAGATCGAGGCGCTGATCGATTCCGATCTGTCCAAGAAGCTCGCCAAGTCGGCGGCGCTCGGCCGCGCCAAGCGCATCGAAGGCGTGCATGACCGCTACATCGAGTTCGCCAAGCGCACGCTGCCGCGAACCCTGTCGCTCGACGGCCTGCGGGTGGTCGTCGACTGCGCCAACGGCGCCGCCTACCGGGTGGTGCCGGAGGCGCTGTGGGAGCTCGGCGCCGAGGTGATCTCGGTCGGTGTCGAGCCGGACGGCTTCAACATCAATCACGAGTGCGGCTCCACCGCCCCCAAGGCGTTGCGCGAAAAAGTGCGCGAGCTGCGCGCCGATGTCGGCATCGCGCTCGACGGCGACGCCGATCGTGTCGTCATGGTGGACGAGCAGGGCCATCTCATCGACGGCGACCAGCTCCTCGCGGTGATCGCCGAGAGCTGGCAGGAGGACGGCCGGCTGTCGAAGCCCGGCATCGTCGCCACCGTGATGAGCAATCTCGGGCTCGAGCGCCATCTCGCCGGCAAGGGCCTGTCGTTGCTGCGCACCGCGGTGGGCGATCGCTACGTGCTCGAGCAGATGCGCGAGCAGGGCTACAATGTCGGCGGCGAGCCCTCCGGCCACATCATCCTGTCCGACTACGCCACCACGGGCGATGGCTTCGTCGCGGCCCTCCAGGTGCTCGCAGTGATGAAGAAGCTCGATCAGCCGCTGTCGAAGGTGTGCCACCGCTTCGATCCGCTGCCGCAGGTGACCAAGAACGTCCGCTACAAGAACGGCACCGGCGGCAAGCCGACCGAGCACGCCAAGGTGCTCGGCGCCATCGCGGACGCCCAGCAGCGGCTCGACGGCCACGGCCGCCTGATCGTTCGCCCCTCCGGCACCGAGCCGGTGATCCGCGTCACCGGCGAGGGCGACGATCCCGAGCTGGTCGAGGCGGTGGTCGACGATATCGTCGACGCCATCACGGCGGTGTCGGCAGCCTGATCGTCTCGCCGCGTCGGCGGCGCCCTCGGGGTCGACGGCGCCGTCCCGTCTGTCGTGCTTCACGCCCGGTGCCGGCTCGGCGCCGGGCGTTTTCGCGCCGGCCCGGCCCCGTCCAGGTCGTTAATCCAAGGTTAAGGTCGAAGGAGCGCGGCCTGCCAAAATGCTTAATCGACATTAATCATTAGGGTTAAGTTTTAAGGTTAAGTCCCTTTTAACCCTCAGTTGTCAGGATCGTTCTCGCCAGTCGGTTATCGGGTCGCGTCCGCCGCGCCCTGCCACACGGAAGGACGATGTCATGGCAAGCGTGAAGATGTTAGTAGTCGCGGGGTCGGCCGTGATCCTCTCCCTCGGCGCCGCCGGCGCCGCCGACCTGTCCCTGCCGCCGCCGGTGCCGGTGGTCCCCGAGTTTTCGGGCTGGTATCTGCGGGGCGACATCGGGTTCAGCAACCAGAAGGTCAAGAGCATCGACAACGTGCTCGACACCACGCCCGGAACCTCGGTGGCCACCGTCCACTCGTCGTTCGATGGCGCGCCGTTCTTCGGTCTCGGCGTCGGCTATCAGTTCAACAGCTGGCTGCGGGCCGACGTGACCGGCGAGTATCGCTCCGGCGCCAACTACCACGGCCTTCAGATCATCTCGTTCAACGGCGCCGTGGTCGGCACCGACGAGTACACGGCGATCAAGTCCGAGTGGCTGGCGATGGCCAATGTGTACGTCGATCTCGGCACCTGGTGGTCCGTCACGCCGTTCGTCGGCGTCGGTCTCGGCGCCTCGTACAATCACATCGGCAGCTTCGTCGACGTGAACACGCCCAATCTGGGCGTCGCCTACGCGGCCGATACCGGCAAGTGGAACTTCGCCTGGGCGCTGCACGCCGGCCTCGCCTACAAGGTCACGCCCGGCTTCACGGTCGAGCTCGCCTATCGCTATCTCGATCTGGGCGACGCCGTGTCGGGCGACATCGTCACCTACACGGGCGTGAGCAACGTCGTGAACCCGCAGAACTTCCGCGACATCACCTCGCACGACATCAAGCTCGGCGTGCGCTGGATGCTGAACGCGCCGGAGCCGGTCTATGCGCCGCCGCTGATGCGGAAGGGCTGAGACGCGCTCGACAACGCGAATCCGCCGGGCCGTATCAGGTCTCGCGTATCGGCACCGGCGGTCATCAACGGCGCGGAGCATGCTCCGCGCCGTTTGCGTTTCATGGATCGACGACGCGCGTCTCGTGTTCCGATCAAACACAGCGCGATGCACGTCGCGAGTAACGGGGCATTAAGGTTAATGCTCGATGATGAGATCGAGGCCGTGGAGAACCGCGGCTGCCGATCGAGGATCAGTCCCATGCGTTCTGTCGGCCTTTGCGCTGTCGCCCTGGTCGCACTCTCGGTTCCGGCGGTCGCCGCCGACATGCCGATCCTGCGCGGGTCCCAGGATGTCTTCCCGAGCGAGCCGGTCTATTTCCGCTGGCAGGGCGTCTATGTCGGAGGGCAGGCCGGCTACGCCTCGAGCAGCGCCGATCTCTCTCGCGCCGCCCAACCTCAGCTCCAGTATCTGCTGCGCGAAAGTGTGCTCGCCGGGCCGGTGTCGGGCTGGGAATTGCTCGGCAAGGGCAGCGCCACGGCGATCACCTATGGGGGCTTCGTCGGCTACAATTTTCAGTGGGACGACGCGGTGCTCGGCGTCGAGGCCAACTATAACCGCACCTCTTTCAAGGTGTCGTCCGCCGGCTCCCTCGCCCGCTCGCTGACCAACCCGTCCGGCAGCACGCCGCCGCCGGGCCACACCTATACCTACAACGTTGCGACGCAGGCGGCGGCCTCCATCAACGTCACCGATGTCGCGACCTTCCGGGCGCGCGGCGGCTGGGCGGCCGGCCCCTACATGCCCTACGCCTTCGTCGGCGCTGCGGTGGGCCGCGCCGATGTTTCGCGCTCGGCCTCGTTCTGGGGCACGCTCGACGACGATTACTTCGTCACCATCATCGGCCCCGGCGGCTTTCCGATTCTCGACCCGCGCCGCGACACCTACTCGCTCGTCCCGGGCCAGAAGGGCGAGAACAAGAGCGGCGTCTTCATCTACGGCTGGACCGCCGGTCTCGGCCTCGACGTGGCGCTGACCGAGAACATCTTCCTTCGTGGTGAGTGGGAGTGGGTGCAGTTCGGCTCGGTCGAGGGCATCAGCGTCAGCATCAGCTCCATCCGCGGCGCCGTCGGCGCCAAGTTCTGATCACGACCGCGGTCGAGATCGGCGGTCAGCTCTGTGGCCAGATCTGCGGTCACTACGACGGCTCGGTGGAGCTGCGGTCCGGGTGGGGTGCGCGTCGCTGCGTCGGCGGCGTGCCGACCGGAGAGCGGGGTTCGGCCTCGCCGAGGCGCGGGTCCGATATCGATGTCGGACGGGCCTCGCCGGCGCTGGCGTTTGCCGCCCTCTACAACTTGCTTCACTCTTTCTCACACATAAGCGCGACCGAGGGTTGACTTGCGCGTCGGTGTTTTCTAAGTCCGGTGGCGGGACACCCCTCCCCACCGAGGGGCGCCTATCTGAAAGGGTAGACACCATGACCGACGCTCCCGCCGCGCGTCCGCGCGTGCCCCATTTCTCGTCCGGCCCCTGCGCCAAGCGCCCCGGCTGGTCCCTCGACAATCTGAAGAACGCGCCGCTCGGCCGCTCGCACCGTGCCAAGATCGGCAAGGCGCGGCTGGAGCGTGCCATCGCGCTAACCCGGACCGTGCTCCAGGTTCCAGCGGATTATCGCATCGGCATCGTGCCGGCCTCCGACACCGGCGCCGTCGAGATGGCACTGTGGTCGCTGCTCGGCGCCCGCCCGGTCACCATGCTGGCCTGGGAGTCGTTCGGCGAGGGCTGGGTCACCGACGTGACCAAGCAGCTCAAGCTGAAGGACGTGACGGTGATGACGGCGCCCTACGGCGCGCTGCCGGACCTCGCCGCCGTCGACTGGTCGAACGACGTGGTGTTCACCTGGAACGGCACCACCTCGGGGGTGCGCGTGCCGAACGGCGACTGGATCGCCGCCGATCGCGCCGGCCTCGCCATCTGCGACGCCACCTCGGCCGCCTTCGCGCAACCGCTCGACTGGGCCAAGCTCGATGTCGTCACCTTCTCCTGGCAGAAGGTGCTGGGCGGCGAAGCCGCGCACGGCATGCTGATCCTGTCGCCGCGCGCCGTCGAGCGGCTGGAGACCTACAAGCCGGCCTGGCCGCTGCCGAAGATCTTCCGCATGACCAAGGGCGGCAAGCTGATCGAGGGCATCTTCCAGGGCGAGACCATCAACACGCCGTCCATGCTGTGCGTCGAGGACTACATCGATGCGCTCGAATGGGCCGAGTCGATCGGCGGGCTCGCCGCCCTGATGGGGCGTGCCGATGCCAACGCAGGCGCCATCGCCGACTGGGTGGCGAGGACTCCGTGGGTCGACTTCCTCGCGGCGGAGCCGGCGATTCGCTCCAACACCTCGGTGTGCCTGAAGGTGGTCGATCCGGAGATCACGGCGCGGCCGGCCGATGCCCAGGCGGCGTTCGCCAAGGCGCTCGCCTCGGCGGTCGAGAAGGAGGGCGTCGCCTACGACATCGGCTCCTATCGCGATGCGCCACCCGGCCTGCGCATCTGGTGCGGCGCCACCGTCGAGCGCGACGACGTGGCCGCGTTGACGGCCTGGCTCGACTGGGCCTTCGCCAAGGCCAAGGCGGCGCTGTCCAAGGCGGCGTGAGCTTCCTCCTAACCTCTCCCCTGCGGGGAGAGGTCGGCTTCCGCGCAACGCGAGGAAGCCGGGTGAGGGGGCTCGTGCTCTGGCGTTCTTTCCCTCTCACCCGCTCGCTTCGCTCGCGACCTCTCCACACAGGGGAGAGGTGACGAACCGAAACGCCTCATTTCCAGGATACTCACCATGGCTCCTCGCGTTCTCATCTCGGATGCGCTGTCGCCCGCCGCCGTGCAGATCTTCAAGGATCGCGGCGTCGAGGTCGACTTCCAGCCCAATCTCGGCAAGGACAAGGAGAAGCTCGCCGCCATCATCGGCAACTACGACGGCCTCGCCATCCGCTCGGCCACCAAGGTGACGCCGAAGATCATCGAGCAGGCCACCAACCTGAAGGTGATCGGCCGCGCCGGCATCGGCGTCGACAATGTCGACATCCCGGCCGCCACCGCCAAGGGCATCATCGTGATGAACACGCCCTTCGGCAACTCGATCACCACGGCCGAGCACGCCATCACCATGATGCTGGCGCTGGCGCGCGAGATTCCGCAGGCCGACGCCTCCACCCAGGCCGGCAAGTGGGAGAAGAACCGCTTCATGGGGGTCGAGATCACCGGCAAGACGCTCGGCGTGATCGGCTGCGGCAATATCGGCTCGATCGTCGCCGACCGCGCCCATGGCCTCAAGATGAAGGTGATCGCCTACGATCCGTTCCTGTCGCCGGAGCGGGCGGTGGATCTCGGCGTCGAGAAGGTGGAGCTGCCCGAGCTGTTCCGCCGGGCCGACTTCATCACCCTGCACACGCCGCTGACCGAGAAGACCCGCAACATCATCAGCGCCGATGCCATCGCCACCATGAAGAAGGGCGTGCGCATCATCAACTGCGCTCGCGGCGGCCTGGTGGACGAGACGGCGCTGCGCGCCGCGCTCGACGCCGGACAGGTGGCGGGTGCGGCCTTCGACGTGTTCACCGAGGAGCCGGCGACCCAGAACGTGCTGTTCGGCCACCCCAACGTGATCTGCACGCCGCATCTCGGCGCCTCGACCACCGAGGCGCAGGAGAACGTCGCGCTTCAGGTCGCCGAGCAGATGTCGGATTACCTGCTCCAGGGAGCGATCTCCAATGCGGTGAACTTCCCCTCGATCACCGCCGAGGAGGCGCCACGCTTGAAGCCGATGGTGGAGCTGGCCGAGAAGCTCGGCTCGTTCGCCGGCCAGCTCACCGAGACCGGCCTGGTCAAGGTGCAGATCACCTACGAGGGCCACGTCGCCCAGATGAAGACCAAGGCGCTGACCTCGGCGGCACTCGCCGGGCTGCTGCGGCCGATGCTCCAGGACGTCAATTTCGTCTCGGCGCCCGTGGTGGCGCGCGAGCGCGGGATCGTGGTCGAGGAGGTCACCCGCGAGCACGAAGGCGACTACGAGAGCCTGATCACCGTGACGGTGGAGACCGAGCGGCGCACCCGCTCGGTGTGCGGCACGGTGTTCGCAGACGGGCGTCCGCGCATCGTCAACATCAAGGGCATCCGGGTCGACGCCGAGTTCGGCAAGTCGATGCTCTACGTCACCAACGACGACGCGCCGGGCTTCATCGGCCGCTTCGCCTCGCTGCTCGGCGAGGCCGGTCTCAACATCGCCACCTTCAATCTCGGCCGTGATGCGCCAGGCGGCAACGCCATCGCGCTGGTCGAGGTCGACGGCGAGGTGCCGGCCGAGGTGCTGGAGCGGGTCGGCAAGATTCCGAACGTGCAGCAGGCCCGCGCGCTGCGGTTCTGAGATCGATCCGCTGGACTGGACGGTTCGAAGGCCCCGGCGCAGCGCGCCGGGGCCTTTTCTCATGCCGACCGGGTCGCCAGCCGGGCGGCCAGACGCTCCTCCTGGGCACGCAGCTCGGGCGTCAGCGCCTCGCCGAAGTCGTCGGCCTCGAACACCGGCCGGATCTCCACCGTGCCGTCGCGGAAGGGGGCGCGCCGCAGCCAGTCGACCGCCTCCTTCATCGAGGTCACCTGCCACAGCCAGAACCCGGCGATCAGCTCCTTGGTCTCGGCGAACGGGCCGTCCATCACGGTCCCGTCCGGAAAGGCGACCCGCACGCCGCGGGCGCTCGGGTGCAAGCCTTCTCCGGCCAGCATGATGCCGGCCCGGACCAGCTCCTCGTTGAAGCGGCCCATGGCGGCGAGCTCCTCGGTGCTCGGCATCACGCCCGCTTCCGTGTCCTGGCTCGCCTTGACGATCACCATCACCTTCATGTCGGTCTCCCCTTGCCGTCGAGAACGGCGGCCGCGGGTCCCCGGGCGCCGGACCGCATCTTACGGTCGCTCCGAGGACGTTCGGGGGTAGCCGAACCCGACATCGCCGGGCGCCACACGCATGATGGTATGGAGTGACGGTGTTCGTCCGAGCGAGGCATGGCCACGTTGCGAAGTTCGCAACAAGCGACGCGACTTGTCATGGTCATGACAAAACGCAAAGCCGGCGGTAGCGCGATCTGGTCCCATGCAACCGTTTGCTGATCGCCGGAGGCTCGTCCCTGCGACCCGACCCCCGACGGAGTCGACCGGCGGCACCAGGGGGAAATGTCGATGAGTGAGGCAGTGTACGCGCGCATCCGCGCCAATCCGAAGTTCGTGCAGCTCGTCGAGCGCCGGGGCCGGCTGGCCTGGACGCTCGCCGCCGTGGTGTTCGTGCTGTTCTACGCCTTGGTGCTGACCATCGCGTTCGCGCCCGGCGTGATCGGCAGCCGTGTCATGGAGGGCTCGACCCTGTCGGTCGGCATCGCGGCCGGGCTGTTCCAGTTCGTGTTCTTCTGGGTGCTGACCGCCGTCTATGTCGGCAAGGCCAACAGCGATTTCGATGCGATGACGGCCGAGGTGGTGGCCGACGCGGTCGCCGCCGAGGTGGCATCGAACCGTGACCCACCGCCCGCCGCGCCCGCCGTCGAGCGTGTCAAGGAAGCCTCGGGAGCCGCGCGATGAGCACCCACCGCACCACCATCACCCCGCCGGCCCGTCCGTTCCGGCTCTCTCGCGCGCTGACCGGCCTCGTGTCGACGATCGCGTCGATGCTCGCCGGTCCCGCGCTGGCGGCCGGCCCGGCCGTCGGCGACGCCGCCAAGCAGGCGACCAACTGGCACGCCATCGCGATGTTCGTCGCCTTCGTGCTGCTGACGCTCGGCATCACCTACTGGGCCGCCAAGCGCACCCGCTCGGCCTCGCACTTCTACACGGCGGGCGGCGGCATCACCGGCCTTCAGAACGGCCTCGCCATCGCGGGCGACTACATGTCGGCGGCGACGCTGCTCGGCCTCACCGCCATGGTCTACACCACCGGCTACGACGGCTACATCTACATGATGGCCTTCTTCGTCGGCTGGCCGATCATCCTGTTCCTGATGGCGGAGCGGCTGCGCAATCTCGGGCGCTACACCTTCGCGGACATCACCTCGTACCGGCTCGATCAGGGCCGCGTGCGCACCATGGCGGCGGTGTCGTCGCTCACCGTCGTGTGCTTCTATCTCGTCGCCCAGATGGTGGGCGCGGGCCAGCTCATCAAGCTGCTGTTCGGGCTCGACTACGTCATCGCGCTGTTCATCGTCGGCGGCCTGATGATGATCTACGTCACCTTCGGTGGCATGATCGCCACCACCTGGGTGCAGATCATCAAGGCCTGCATGCTGCTCGCCGGCGGCACCTTCGTGATGCTCCTGGCCTTGCAGCAGTTCGGCTTCAGCTACGCGACGCTGGTCACCGAGGCCACCGCCACCCACAAGCTCGGCTTCAAGCTGTTCCAGCCGGGCGCGCTGCTCGCCGATCCGGTCAATGCGGTGTCGCTGTGCATCGGGCTGATGTTCGGCACCGCCGGCCTGCCGCATATCCTGATGCGCTTCTTCACCGTGTCGGACGCCAAGGCGGCCCGCAAGTCGGTGCTTTATGCGTCCGGCTTCGTCGGCTACTTCTTCAACGTCATCTTCCTGATGGGGCTCGCCGCCATCGTCATCGTCGGCACCAACCCGGCCTATTTCGAGGGCGGGCAGATCGGCGGCCGCATCGTGGGCGGCGGCAACATGGTGGTGATGCATCTCGCCAGCGCGGTCGGCGGCGATCTGCTGCTCGGCTTCCTGGCGGCCGTCGCCTTCGCCACCATCCTGGCGGTGGTGTCGGGCCTGGCGCTCGCCGGCGCCTCGGCGATCAGCCACGATCTCTACGCCCGGGTGATCATGAAGGGGCGGGCGACCGAGCAGACCGAATTGCGCGTCTCCAAGTTCGCGTCGATCGGCCTCGGCATCGTCGCCATCACGCTCGGCATCCTGTTCGAGCGGATGAACGTCGCCTTCATGGTCGGCCTCGCCTTCGGGATCGCGGCGTCCGCCAACTTCCCGGTGCTGATCCTGTCGATGTACTGGCGCGGCCTCACCACCAAGGGCGCCGTCGCCGGCGGCTATGCCGGGCTCGTCTGCGCGGTCGTGCTGGTGGTGCTGTCGAAGCTCGTCTGGGTGCAGGTGCTCGGCTACGCGACGCCGATCTTCCCCTACGACCAGCCGGCGCTGTTCTCGATGCCGCTCGCCTTCCTGGTCACCATCGTGGTGTCGCTGCTCGATCGCAGCCGCGCCGCGGAGGCCGAGAAACGGGCCTTCGAGGACCAGTATGTGCGCGCCCAGACCGGCTACGGTGCCGCCGGCGCCGTGTCGCACTGAGCCTGACGCTCGGGGCGGGACGCCCCGAGCCTCGTGAAGCGAGCCCGGCGCCCGTCTTCGCGCGGCCGCCGGGCTTTTCGCGCGCGCTTCTCGGCCGCAGGGTTCAACGGGTGCGGCCTCGCGGCCGCTGGACTCAGCGCGTGCGGCCTCGCGGCCGCACGGGGGTCGGCACCTCGGGACGGGTCCGGAGCGGCAATTCGGCTGAAGCCAGGGCCGGGGCCTCGGCCGGAGCGGGTGCGGCCGATGTTCCGACCGCCGGCGCGCCGGCGGTCGCCGGCCGGTCGCGATAGAGGTCGGCGCGGGTCGGCGGCAGGCCGGCGGGGCCACGCCTGCGCTTCGAGGCGAGCGTCTGGTAGAGCCCGACGGTGTTTCGCTCGAACGCGATGGCGCAGGCCGCGAGATACGCGATCCACATCCGCGTCTTGACCGCGCCAACCTCGGCGATGGCCGCCGCCTCGTTGGCGAGCAGGCGGTCGTGCCATAGCCGGCAGGTGTGCCAATAGTGCTCGCGGAGCTGCTCGACGTCGTGCACCTCGAAGCCGTGCCGCTCCAGCATCGTCACCGTGTTGCCGATGTGGTCGAGCTCGCCGCCCGGAAAGATGTACTTGGTGAGCAGCGCGAACTCCGGCCGCTTGCGGCGGAAGCTGCGGTCGTCGCGCTTGGCCGGCCGGGTGATGGCGTGATGCAGGAACAGGCCGCCCGGCTTCAGCACGCGCTGCACCGTGTCGTAATAGGTCGGGTAGTTGTCGATCCCGATATGCTCCTGGATGCCGATCGCCGCGACCTTGTCGTACTGGCCGTCGACGGTGGAGTAGTCGCGCAGCTCGATCCTCACCCGGTCCTCGAGGCCGAGCCTCCGGATCTTCTCCTGCGCGAAGGCGACCTGCTGCTCCGACAGGGTGACGCCGTGCGCCGTGACGCCGTAATGCTCGGCCGCGTAGCACGACAGCGCGCCCCAGCCGCAGCCGACATCGAGCAGCGTGTCGCCCGGCTTCAGCCGCAGCTTGCGGCAGATATGCTCCAGCTTGTCGCGCTGGAGCGTGTCGATGTCGTTGTCCCAGTCGGTGCAGTAGCCGCAGGTGTAGACCATCTCGCGGTCGAGCCAGAGCGCGTAGAAGGCGTTCGATACGTCGTAGTGATAGGCGATGTTCTGCTTGTTCTCGCTGGGCGCGCCGCTGCTCGGCCGCTCGCTCGGCTGCGCCTCCAGCGGCCACGGGCCGCCGCGCGACACGAACAGGAACCGCCGCACCGTCTCCAGCGTCAGCCGCTTGTCGAGGGTCTTGAGGAAGTCCTTGGTGCGCACCTTCGGGCGCTGCCGCACCAGGTCGAAGAGGGTGCCGCCGAGGAGGGCGACGCGGCCTGCCGCCCACAGGTTGGCGAGCGTCTCCAGGTTCGGCCGGCGCACCATCGCGGCCACCACGCCCTCGTCCGCGAGCCTGACGGCGAGCGCGCCGTCGGCCAGGTTGGCCGGCACCCGCGAGCCGTCCCACAGCACGAAGCCGACGTCGAGGGCGAGGCGCTCGCGGGCATGGGCGAGCAGCCGGCGGAAGCTGTCGAGGCGTCGTGCGGCGGCGGTCATCGGTGTCCTCGCTCCCGTCGGGTGCATGTCGGTCCGGTCGGGCGGGATATTGCAGAAGTGCGGCCGGCATGGAATAGGCTGCCGCCCCGAAGGGCGGTTCCCGCCCGGCAGGCCATCCGCTCCCGCGCGACGGCCCGAGGCAGACGACGCGCATGATCATCGCCATCGACGGGCCGGCCGCCTCCGGCAAGGGCACTCTCGGCAAGCGCCTGGCGGCCCACTACGGGCTCCGCCATCTCGACACCGGGCTGCTCTATCGCGGCGTCGCCCATGTGCTGCTGTCGGCCGGTCATCCGGCCGACGACCGCGTCCGTGCCGCCGCGGCGGCGGCGGCGCTCGATCCCGGCCGGCTCGACGAGGATGCGCTGAAGACCCAGGCGGCGGGCGAGGGGGCCTCGATCGTCTCGGCCTTCCCGGAGGTGCGGGCGGCCCTGCTCGACGTGCAGCGGAGGTTCGCCGCGGCGCCGCCCGGCGCGGTGCTCGACGGCCGCGACATCGGCACGGTGATCTGCCCGGATGCCGACGTGAAGATCTTCGTCACCGCCTCGGCCGAGGAGCGCGCCCGCCGCCGCTTCCTCGAGTTCCGCGCCCGCGGGCTCGCGGTCACCGAGGCCGAGGTGCTCGACGACATCCGCCGCCGCGACGCCCGCGACACCGGCCGCGCGGTGGCCCCGCTGCGGCCCGCCGCCGACGCCCGGCTGCTCGACACCACCGCGCTCGACGTCGAGGCGTCGGTCGCCGCCGCCATCGCGCTGGTCGAGGCGGCCCGCCGCTGAGGGCCCGCGCCGGCCGTCGACCGGCCGGCCTCAGTCGTCGCCCGGGCCGGCCCCGGAGGTGACCCGCACGTCCACCGTCATGCCGAGGTCGTCGGCGCGGCTGCCGTGGAAGGTGCCGGAGAGCGGCACCGCCTGGGCCGGCGTACGCGCCACCGCGACGCGGATCAGGTCGCGGTTGCCGATGATGCCGTTGGTCGGGTCGAACTCCACCCAGCCGGCGCCGGGCACGTAGACCTGGCACCACGCATGGGTGGAGCCGCCGCCGAGATGGCGCGGGCCGTCGCGGGTCGGCACGTAGAGATAGCCGGACACGAAGCGGGCCGCGAAGCCGAGGCTGCGCACCGCCTCCATCATGAACAGCGCGAAGTCCCGGCAGGTGCCGCGGCCGAGATGGAGCGTCGCCAGCGGGTCCTGGGTGCCGGCCTCGCTGCGGCGCTTGTAGACGAAGCTTTCGCCGATCGCCGTGGTCAGGGTCATCAGCAGCCGGCCGGTCGGCGTCGCCTGGCCCTGGCGGAGAAACCGGCGGGCCCAGCGCTCCAGCTCGCCGGCGGGATCGCGGCATTGGCGGGTCATGAAGGGGGCGAGATCGGGTTGCTCGTCGGCCGCATAGGCGAACGGGTAGGTGAGGGCGTAATCCTCGATGCGGAACTCGACCGGATCGGGGAAATGCTCGACCGCGATGCGGTTCTCGAACTCCAGGGTGTCGGCTTCGGCCTCGAAGCCCGCGAAGGCGACCGCGTTGCCGAACGCATCGTGCACCCAGCGTAGGCTGCGCGGGGCCGGCGCGATGCGCAGCGAGGCGTCGATCAGGCGCTGATCGAAGGAATCGCGCGGCCGGAACATCATCCGGTGCTCGCCGAAGGCGACCGGCCGGCGGTACCGATAGGTCGTCAGGTGGCGCACGAACAAGGTCGTCATGGTCGGTCCTGGCGGCAGACGCGCGGCGCGGCGACGCTCGTTCTACCATCCCATACCATTTCCGGTGCCGGCGGCGGGGATCGCCTGGGTCGCGAGTCGCCGGGCTCCGGCTGCCGTGGCGGCGGCCTTGCTCCGGCCCTGCCCGATACGATATAGACGCCGCAGTCCGGGCTGCCGACAACCTCGAAGCCGCCCGAGCCGAACCGTCGCTGCCGACCTGTCCGGAGACGCCTCCGGACAAGGCCGGCTATGGCCGTTCGATGGATCGCATCCCGGTCTGCGGGATCGGTCCGGCTCCCGCGACGCCTGGCGCCGCGGCGCCCCGGGCACTCTGCATTCGTCCCGACCGCTCGGTTGATCGGGCCGGCCCATCTCGCGCTCTGCCGTCCCCTCAGGGGGAGGCGGGCGGTGGTGGCAGCCGAAGGCTACGGGGCCTTCGGCCCGAGCGGTCACAGGACGGTTGTCAACACCAGCCCGCCGGCTGTCCCGTCAGGAGACTTCATGGTTCAGACCGCTCAAACTCAGCCCATGCGCGAAGACTTCGCGGCCATGCTCGAGGAATCCTTCACCCAGGGCAACCTGCACGAAGGCACCGTCATCAAGGGAACCGTCGTCGCGATCGAGAAGGATCTCGCGGTCATCGACGTGGGGCTGAAGACCGAGGGGCGCGTGGCGCTCCGCGAGTTCATGGGGCCCGGACGGCAGAACGAGGTCAAGGTCGGCGACACCGTCGAGGTCTACCTGGAGCGCGTCGAGAACGCGCTCGGCGAGGCCGTGCTGTCGCGCGACAAGGCGCGCCGCGAGGAGAGCTGGGGCAAGCTCGAGCGGGCCTTCCAGAACAACGAGAAGGTCCAGGGCGTAATCTTCAACCAGGTCAAGGGCGGCTTCACGGTCGATCTCGACGGCGCCGTCGCCTTCCTGCCGCGCTCGCAGGTCGACATTCGTCCGATCCGCGACGTCACCCCGCTGATGAACGTGCCGCAGCAGTTCCAGATCCTCAAGATGGATCGACGCCGCGGCAATATCGTGGTGTCGCGCCGCACCGTGCTGGAAGAGACCCGCGCCGAGCAGCGCCAGGAGCTCGTCCAGAACCTCGAAGAGGGGCAGGTGATCGACGGCGTGGTCAAGAACATCACCGATTACGGTGCGTTCGTCGACCTCGGCGGCATCGACGGCCTGCTGCACGTGACCGACATCGCCTGGCGCCGTGTCAACCACCCGTCCGAGGTGCTGAACATCGGCCAGCAGGTCAAGGTCAAGATCATCAAGATCAACCACGAGACCCACCGCATCTCGCTCGGCATGAAGCAGCTTCAGGCCGATCCGTGGCAGGGCATCGAGGCGAAGTATCCGGTCCATACGCGGCTCAACGGCCGCGTCACCAACATCACCGACTACGGCGCCTTCGTGGAGCTGGAGCCGGGCATCGAGGGCCTGATCCACGTCTCCGAGATGTCGTGGACCAAGAAGAACGTCCACCCGGGCAAGATCGTCTCCACCTCTCAGGAGGTCGAGGTGCAGGTGCTCGAGGTCGATCCGGTCAAGCGCCGCATCTCGCTCGGCCTCAAGCAGACCATGCGCAATCCGTGGGAGGTCTTCGTCGAGAAGTACCCGCCCGGCTCGGTGGTCGAAGGCGAGGTCAAGAACAAGACCGAGTTCGGCCTGTTCCTCGGCCTCGACGGCGACGTCGACGGCATGGTCCACCTGTCGGATCTCGACTGGAAGCGTCCGGGCGAGCAGGTGATCGAGGAGTTCAAGAAGGGCGATCACGTCCGCGCCCAGGTGCTCGACGTCGACGTCGACAAGGAGCGCATCTCGCTCGGCATCAAGCAGCTCGAGGGCGACCCCTTCGCCGAGGCCGGCGACGTCCGCAAGGGCGCCGTGGTCACCGGCGAGGTGATCGAGGTGAAGGAAGGCGGCATCGACGTGAAGATCGTCGGTACCGACCTGACCGCCTTCATCAAGCGGTCCGAGCTGGCCCGCGACCGCTCCGAGCAGCGTCCCGATCGCTTCGCGGTCGGCCAGAAGGTGGATGCCCGCGTCACCCAGTTCGACCGCAAGTCGCACAAGGTGCAGGTCTCCATCAAGGCGCTCGAGGTGGCCGAGGAGAAGGAGGCGATCGCCCAGTACGGCTCGTCGGACTCCGGCGCGACGCTCGGCGACATTCTCGGCACCGCGCTCAAGCGCGCCAACGAGAAGAAGGACTGATCGGACCGCGGTGCCGTCATTCCGGGGCGCGGCGAAGCCGCGAACCCGGAATCCAGTGGCGGGCGCGTTCTTCTCGGCTGGAGTCCGGGTCCATGCGCTCATGCGCGTGTCCGGAATGTCCACCCCGGGAGCCGATCAACGAATCGTTTGGGAACCGGCCGCGCGAGCGGCCGGTTTCGCCTTTTCGGCGCCCGATTCGTGCATAATGGCGGACCGTGGCCCCGACGCCGTGCAGCCCCCGTGCCGCCCGGCCCTGGCGCTGGCGCCGCCGGAACCCGGCAGATCAGGAAGAACCGATGTCGCTCGACGCCGATGCTCTCGTCGACCGCCGCCGTCTGCGGCGCAAGCTCACCTTCTGGCGCGTCGCCGCCGTGCTGGTCGCGGTGGCCGGCGTGGCGGTCGCCGGCTCGGCGCTGCGCGACCGCCCCGAGCTCGGCTTCGGCGATGGCAGCCAGATCGCCCGGATCGCCATCCGGGGCGTGATCCGCAACGATCAGGAGCGGGTCGAGGCGCTGGAGAAGCTGGCCAAGTCGCGCGCCGCCAAGGCCGTGGTCGTGCACATCGACAGCCCCGGCGGCACCACGGCGGGCTCCGAGCAGCTCCATACCGCGCTGCGCAGGCTGGCCGAGAAGAAGCCGACCGTGATCGTGGTCGACGGCATGGCGGCCTCGGGCGGCTACATCGCCGCCATGGCGGGCGAGCACATCATCGCCCAAGGCAACTCGATCGTCGGCTCCATCGGGGTGATGTTCCAATATCCGAACGTCGCCGACCTCCTGAAGACCCTCGGGGTGCGCATGGAGGAGGTGAAGTCGTCGCCCCTCAAGGCCGCCCCCAACGGCTTCGAGCCGACGAGCCCGGAGGCGCGGGCCGCCATCGCGGCGCTGGTCGCCGATTCCTACGATTGGTTCCGCGGCATGGTGCGCGAGCGGCGTGGCATCGACGGCGAGCTGCTCGCCCGGGTCACCGACGGGCGGGTGTTCACCGGCCGCCAGGGGATCGAGCTGAAGCTCGTCGATGCCCTCGGGACCGAGGAGACGGCGATCGCCTGGCTGGCCAAGGCCAAGGGCATCGACCCCAAGCTGCCGGTCAAGGACTGGGAGCTCAAGGCGCGCATCGGCGACCTGTCGTTCCTCCACCTCGCGGCCGCCTCCGTGCTCGACGCGGTCGGCCTCGGGGGGCTCGCCCGGACCCTCGCCGAAACGGGGACAATCCAGTCTTTTGAACGCCTTAATCTTGACGGCCTGCTGGCGCTTTGGCACCCTGCGGCGGCAGATTGAGCGGCGGGCCGGCGGCCGCACCCGCCGTCGTCGTCCGCATGCGCCGCCGGCGCCCGCGGGCGGCTCGATCGGGACACGGCAGCCTCCTGGCGGAGGTGTGCCGGGGAAGCGTGGTCCCGGCGCTGATCGGTGGAAGGCGAAGATGATCAAATCGGAACTGGTCCAGCGCATCGCGGCACAGAACCCGCACCTCTATCAGCGGGACGTCGAGAACATCGTCAACGCCATCCTCAACGAGATCACCGCGGCGCTGGCGCGGGGTGACCGCGTCGAGCTGCGCGGCTTCGGCGCCTTCTCGGTCAAGCAGCGGCCGGCCCGCACGGGCCGCAATCCGCGCACCGGGCAGCACGTCGACGTGGACCAGAAGTGTGTGCCGTTCTTCAAGACCGGCAAGGAGATGCGCGAGCGGCTGAACCGCCCGGAACCCCAAGCCTGATTGACCGAAAGCGTTTTCAAATGATCCGTCGAATCCTGGCTGCCGTCGTCCTCGTCCCGTTGATGATCGCCATCGTGGCGCTCGCCCTGGTGAACCGTCACGGCGTGCCGATCGCCATTGATCCGTTCAACGCCGGCGATCTCACCCATGCGGTGCAGGTGCCGCTGTTCCTGCTGGTGTTCGGTGTCCTCGCCGTCGGCGTGGTGCTCGGCGGCGTCGGCGCCTGGCTCAAGCAGAGCAAGTGGCGCCGCGCCGCGCGCCGCGCCGAGTGGGAGCTGTCCGCCGCCAAGGCCGAGGTGGCCCAGCTCAAGGCCCGCCTCGTCGACGCCGAGGAGGAAGGCCGCCGCTGGCCGCCGCGCGCCCTCCAGCGCCCGGCCGCCTGAGGCGAGGGAAGCCGCAGGTCGGACGCCGTAGGTCCGTCGACGGTCACGAGCGTCGTTGCCGCCCCCTTGCGGCAGCGACGGCACGACCGCCTCTCGGGGGAGGCGCTCAGGGTCGGCGCAGTGGTGAACCCGTCCTCGGTTTGGAGGTGGTGCCGTGAACGCCCCGGACATCAACCGCTCGATCCTGCGCATGCACGTCGCCGCCATCGAGGCGAAGCACCCGCTGAAAATCCTCGGGCTGCTGCCGCGGGGCAGCATCGGTCACGTCTCCGCCGACGACGCCTTGGAGTTTCTCGCCGAGAAGCGGCCCGGGCTCGATCTGCTCGGCCTGGCCCAGGCCGAGGTCGATCTCGGTGACTTGCTCGGGCGCCACGTCGGGATCGTCCTGGTGAGCGGCTTGACGGGATCGGAAGCGGTCGACTTCCCGCGCTTGGCGCGGCCGCTGTGAGCCGCTCGGATATCGATCGTTTACGGGACGCGCGAGATTTCGCCCGGCATGCGCAAGACAATGCCGAAGGGCTCGGTCCGATCGGGTTGCTGGGAGCGGATCGGCATCGGCACGCGGCACTCTACGATCTCGTGGTCCTTGGAGAGGCTTTCAGCAAGGTCTCGCCGGAGATCAAGGCCGCGGCACCCGCGATACCGTGGCGATCCGTTATCGCTCTGCGGAACATCATCGTGCATTCGTATTGTCAGATCGACTTGGACATGATCGGAGACGTGATCGACAACCGGATCGGGCCGCTGATCGACCAGCTCGACGAGCTGATCGCCCTGATTCACCTGCAAGATCCATGACCCTCGAGATCAAGATCTGCGGCCTCAGCACCGCCGTCGGGCTCGACGCCGCGATCACGGCCGGCGCCGACCTGGCGGGCCTCGTGGTGTTTCCGCCGTCGCCCCGGCATGTCGATCTCGCTGCCGGGCGGGCGCTGGCGGCGCGGGCCCGCGGCCGCATCGCCATCGTGGCGCTGACGGTCGATGCCGACGACGCGCTGCTCGGCGACATCGTCGCGGAGATCGTCCCCGATATTCTCCAGCTCCACGGCCGCGAGAGCCCCGCGCGGGTCGCCGCCGTGCGGGCGCGGTTCGGACGCCCGGTCATGAAGGCGCTGCCGGTCGCCACGGCGGCGGACCTCGCGGTGGTGCCGGCCTATGCGGCGGTGGCCGACCGGCTGCTGTTCGACGCCAAGGCGCCGAAGGACGCCACCCGGCCGGGCGGGCTCGGCCAGCCCTTCGACTGGCACCTTCTCGAACGCCTCGACCCCGGCCTCGCCTTCATGCTGTCGGGGGGCCTCGATGCCGCCAACGTGGCCGAGGCCCTGCGGATCACCGCCGCGCCGGCCGTCGACGTGTCGTCCGGGGTCGAGCAGGCGCCGGGCGACAAGAACCCGGACAAGATCGCCGCCTTCGTGCGTGCGGCGCGCGAGGCCGCGGCCGCCTTGCCTCTCCCCTAACGGCCGGCTTGGTGCTAGCAAGGGGCCGATCGTGACGGCGGCGCGACCGCGCGCCGGCGACGGGTGGGCTCGCGCATGGAGCGTGCCGCCTCGCCTCGCAGTCGGCCGCCGATCACACAGCATCGTCGCGCCCGAGCCCCCGGGGGGCCGTCCCGTCGGGAGCCGGACGCGCCGAGAGACCGTTTCCGCCGTGACCGCAGAGCCCGAGACCGCAGAGGCTGGGATCGCACCCGCCAGAACCTTACTCCAGACCTTTCGCCGGGATTTCACTTCAGGACCGCACGCCAGGACCCGCATGAGCACGCCGCAGCCTCTCAATTCGTTCCGGACCGGGCCCGACGAGCGCGGCCGTTTCGGCCTCTATGGCGGTCGCTTCGTGGCCGAGACCCTGATGCCGCTGGTGCTCGACCTGGAGCGCGCCTATGCGGCCGCCAAGGCCGATCCGGCGTTCAAGCAGGCGATGGACCACCATCTCGCCACCTATGTGGGACGGCCGTCGCCGCTCTACTTCGCCGAGCGGCTGACCGCGCATCTCGGTGGCGCCAAGATCTACTTCAAGCGCGAGGATCTGAACCACACCGGCGCCCACAAGGTGAACAACGTGCTCGGCCAGATCATGCTGGCGGTGCGCATGGGCAAGCGGCGGATCATCGCCGAGACCGGCGCCGGCATGCACGGGGTGGCCACCGCGACCCTGTGCGCCAAGTTCGGGCTCGACTGCATCGTCTACATGGGCGCCGTCGACATCGACCGGCAGCAGCCAAACGTGCTGCGCATGAAGGCGCTCGGCGCCGAGGTGCGGCCCGTCACCTCGGGCTCGGCGACCCTCAAGGACGCCATGAACGAGGCGCTGCGCGACTGGGTCACCAATGTCGAGACGACGTTCTACTGCATCGGCACGGTGGCGGGGCCGCATCCCTATCCGATGCTGGTGCGTGACTTCCAGTCGGTGATCGGCATCGAGACCCGCGCCCAGATGCAGGAGGCGGAAGGCCGCCTGCCGGACTCGCTGTTCGCCTGCATCGGCGGTGGCTCCAACGCCATGGGGCTGTTCCACCCGTTCCTCGACGACACCGGGATCGAGATCTACGGCGTCGAGGCGGCCGGCCACGGCGTCGATACCGAGCAGCACGCCGCCTCGATCACCGGTGGCCGGCCCGGCGTGCTGCACGGCAACCGCACCTACTTGTTGATGGACCGCGACGGCCAGATCGCCGAGGCGCACTCGATCTCGGCCGGTCTCGACTATCCGGGCGTCGGGCCGGAGCATGCGTGGCTCGCCGATGTCGGCCGGGTGACCTACCTGTCCGCCACCGACGACGAGGCGCTCGACGCCTTCAAGCTGTGCTCGCGGATGGAGGGCATCATCCCGGCGCTGGAGCCGGCGCACGCGCTCGCCAAGGCGTTCGCGCTGGCGCCGCAGAAGCCCAAGGACCACCTGATGGTGGTCAACATGTCGGGCCGCGGCGACAAGGACCTCGACGCCGTCGCCCGCCATCTCGGAGGAGCGCTGTGACGCAAGGCAGCATTCCGACCCGCGTTGCCGCTTCGCCGCGGCGGTCGACCTCTATCCGACGGGGAGAGGTGACGGTGCTCCTGGCAGGCGTGGCGAACAGCAACTCCGTCGTGTCGTTCCGGCTGGACCGGCAGGGCGTCGGCCATCACCTCTCCCCGACGGGGAGAGGTCGGTTTCGGCGCAGCCGGAACCGGGTGAGGGGGAGCCGCCCTCAGTGCGGGCGCAGCGTGCGGGCGATCATCTCCAGCACGCCGTCGATGTTCTCGTACACCTCGGTGTTGGTCACCCGAACCACGTGGAAGCCGAGCGAGGCGAGCACACGGGTCCGGCCCTCGTCGCGCTCGACCGCCGACCGCTCGCCGTGGGTCGCGCCATCGACTTCGACGATCAGCTTGCCGTCGAGCGTCACGAAGTCGACGATGAAGCGGTCGATCGGATGCTGCCGACGGAATTTCCACCCGGCCAGCCGCCGGCCGCGCAGCGCCGCCCACAGCCGAGCCTCCGCGCTGGTCTGGTTTGCGCGTAGCGTTTTTGCCGATGTCCTGAAGCGCTCCATCCCCCTCACCCGGCCGTCCTCGCTCCGCTCAGCCGGCCGACCTCTCCCCGTCGGGGAGAGGTGTAGCACGGGTCGTGGCCCGCGATGAGAACCGACAGATGACCACCACCCGCATCGATGCCCGTTTCGCCGCGCTCGAGCGCGAAGGCCGCGCCGGCCTCGTCACCTTCGTGAGCGCCGGCGATCCCGATCCCGAGACCTCGCTGGCGCTGGTGCGTGCGCTGCCGGCCGCCGGCGCCGACGTGATCGAGCTCGGCATGCCGTTCTCCGATCCGATGTCGGACGGCCCGACCATCCAGGCGTCGTCGCAGCGCGCCCTGAAGCACGGCCAGACGCTGGCCGGCACACTCGCCCTGGTGCGGGCCTTCCGCGAAGGCGACGACGCCACCCCGATCGTGCTGATGGGGTACTACAATCCGATCTACATCTACGGCGTCGACCGCTTCCTCGCCGATGCGCACGCCGCCGGCGTCGACGGCCTGATCGTCGTCGACCTGCCGCCCGAGGAGGACGCCGAGCTGTGCGTGCCGGCCATGAAGGCCGGCCTCAGCTTCGTCCGCCTGCTCACCCCGACCACCGACGCGGCGCGCCTGCCGGCGGTGCTCGCCAACACGTCGGGCTTTCTCTACTACGTGTCGATCACCGGGGTGACCGGCACCGCCAAGCCCGATTTCGCCGCGGTCGGCCGCGCGGTCGCCGCCGTCAAGGCGAAGACGCCGCTGCCCGTCGCGGTCGGCTTCGGGGTGCGTACCGCCGCCGACGCCGCCGCCATCGCGGCCTACGCCGATGCCGTGGTGGTGGGCTCCGCCATCGTGTCCGCCATCAAGGCGAGCCTCGACGCGAACGACGCCGCGACGCCGGCGACCGTCGAGGCCGCCACCGCTCTGGTGCGCGAGCTCGCCGGCGGCGTGCGCGCCGCCCGGCGGACCGCCGCCGAATAACAGCAAGGCCATGCCATGAACTGGATCTCCAACGTCGTCCGGCCGAAGATCCGCGGCTTCCTCAACCGCCGCGAGGTGCCGGAGAATCTGTGGATCAAGTGCCCGGAGACGGGGCAGCTCGTCTTCTACAAGGACGTGGAGGCGAACCAGTTCGTCATCCCGGGCTCCAACTATCACATGCGCATGGGCGCCACCGCGCGCCTCAAGTCGATGTTCGACGGCGAGACCTGGTTCGACATCGGCGTGCCGGCGGTGGCGACCGATCCGCTCAAGTTCCGCGATGCCCGCCGCTACACCGACCGCCTCAAGGATGCCCGCGCCAAGACCGGGCTCGGCGATGCGGTCAAGCTCGGCTACGGCAAGCTCGAAGGGTTGGCCGTGGTGATCGGCGCCCAGGAGTTCGACTTCATGGGCGGCTCGCTCGGCATGGCGGCCGGCGAGGCGATCATCGCCGGCATCGAGACCGCCATCGACAAGCAGACGCCCTTCGTGCTGTTCGTCTCCTCGGGCGGCGCCCGCATGCAGGAGGGCATCCTGTCGCTGATGCAGATGCCGCGCACCACGGTCGCGGTGCAGCGGCTGCGCGAGGCGAAGAAGCCCTACATCGTGGTGCTCACCAACCCGACCACCGGCGGGGTCACCGCTTCCTACGCGATGCTGGGCGACGTCCACATCGCCGAGCCGGGCGCGCTGATCGGCTTCGCCGGCCCGCGGGTGATCGAGCAGACCATCCGCGAGCGGCTGCCCGACGGCTTCCAGAAGGCCGAGTATCTCAAGGCGCACGGCATGGTCGACATGGTGGTGCATCGCCACGAGATGCGCGCCACCGTGGCGCGCATCTGCCGGCTGCTCACCAAGGCGCCGGCGCCGGAGCCGCCCACCAACCTGCCGGCGGTCGCCGAGCAGCCGCCGCAGCAGCCGGCCGAGCCGGTGCCGTGACGGCCGCGGGGTGTCGGGCCATGATGGTTGGGCAGCCTCGGCCGGCCGCATGACCGTTCCCGTCGACGCCATCCTGGCGCGGCTGCTCGCTCTGCATCCGCGCCGCATCGATCTCACCCTCGACCGCATGTGGCGGATGCTGGTGGCGCTCGGTCATCCGGAGCGGCGGCTGCCGCCGGTGATCCATGTGGCCGGCACCAACGGCAAAGGCTCCACCGTCGCCTTCATGCGCGCCATGCTGGAGGCCGACGGCCGCCGCGTCCACGTCTACACCTCGCCCAACCTGGTGCGGCTGGCGGAGCGGTTCCGGCTCGGCCGCGCCGGCGGCGGCGAGCTGGTCTCCGACGCCGAGCTCGCCGAGGTGCTGGAGCATTGCGAGCAGGTGAATGCCGGCGCGCCGATCACCGTGTTCGAGATCGAGACGGCGGCCGCCTTCGTGCTGTTCTCACGCCATCCGGCCGACGTGCTGCTGCTCGAGGTAGGGCTCGGCGGCCGGCTCGACGCCACCAACGTGCTGGCGCACCCGCTCGCCACCGTGGTGACGCCGGTGTCGATGGATCATGTCGAGTTCCTCGGCGACACCGTCGCCAAGATCGCGGCCGAGAAGGCCGGCATCTTCAAGCGCGGCGTCCCGGCCGTCATCGCCCGTCAGCTCGACGTCGCCCGCGACACCCTGATCGAGCGGGCCGAGGCGGTGGGGGCGCGGCCCCATGTCGCCGGCCAGGACTGGGTCGCCGGCGAGGAGCGCGGCCGCCTGGTGTTCCAGGACGGAGACGGGCTGATCGACCTGCCGGCGCCGCGGCTGTTCGGTCGCCATCAGTTCGACAATGCCGGCACCGCCATCGCGGCGCTGCGGGCCGCCGGGCTCGGCCTGCCGACGGCCGCCTACGAGCAGGGGTTGGTGAAGGCCGAGTGGCCGGCCCGCATGCAGCGTCTCGTCGCCGGGGCGCTCGTCGCCGCGGCACCGCCCGGCAGCGAGCTGTGGCTCGACGGCGGCCACAACGCCGAAGGCGGCCGCGCCGTGGCGGCGGCGCTCGGCGACCTGGAGGAGCGGGTGTCGCGCCCGCTGGTGCTGATCGTCGGCATGCTGTCCACCAAGGACGTCGCCGCCTTCGTGCAGAACTTCGTCGGCCTCGCGCTGCGGCTGATCGCGGTGCCGCTCCGCCAGGAGAAGGGCCTGCCGGCGGAGGCGATCGCCGCCACGGCGCGCGGCCTGGGGCTCGCCGCCGACACGGCGACCGACGTGCCGGACGCGCTGGCGCGCATCGGCGGGCTCGGTCTCGATCCGTCGCCCCGCATCCTGATCACCGGCTCGCTCTATCTCGCCGGCGACGTGCTCGCCGCCAACGGCACCCCGCCGCGCTGAGGCGGCGCGGCGCGAAGCTGCGCCTCACCGATGGTCGGCGCCGACCGCCTCGGCGACCGACGCGAAGCCGTCGCGGCGCAGCAGGCGGGCGAGATCGCGCTTGATGGTCGCCGCGAAGCCCGGGCCGCGGAACACCAGCGCCGAGTAGAGCTGCACCAGCGAGGCGCCGGCGCGGATCTTGGTGTAGGCGTCGGCGCCGCTCGAGACCCCGCCGCAGCCGACGATCGGCACCCGGCCGCCGGTGTGGCGATACATGGCGCGCAGGCATTCGGTGGCGACCCCCATCAGCGGCCGGCCGGAGAGGCCGCCTTCGGCGTCGCGCCAGCGGCTCTTGAGGGTCGGCGGCCGCGTCACCGTGGTGTTGCCGACGATCAGGCCGTCGACCTTGGTGTCGACCACCACCTCGGCGATGTCGCGGATCTGCTCGTCGTCGAGATCGGGGCCGACCTTGAGGAGCAGCGGCGGCGGCCGGCGCGGCGGCGGCACGGCGCGCTCGCGGGCCGCCAGCACGCGGAACAGCAGCGCCTCCACCGGCTCGCGCGCTTGCAGCCCGCGCAGGCCCGGCGTGTTGGGCGACGAGACGTTGACGGTGACGTAGTCGGCGAGCGGCGCCACCGCCGCCATGCAGGTCTCGTAATCGGCCGCGGCGTCCTCGGTGGTGCGGTTCTTGCCGATATTGGCGCCGACGATGCCGGGGGCCGGCTGAGCGCCGGGCGCCCGGCGGGCTGCGAGTCGGGACGTGAAGGCCGGCAGGCCCTCGCTGTTGAAGCCGAAGCGGTTGATCACCGCCTCGTCCTCGTCGAGCCGGAACAGCCGTTGGCCCGTGTTGCCGGGCTGCGGCCGCGGCGTCACCGTGCCGGCCTCGACGAAGCCGAAGCCGAAGCCGAGCATGGCGTCGATCACCTCGGCATGCTTGTCGAAGCCGGCCGCGAGCCCGATCGGGTTGGTGAAATCGAGCCCGAACACCCGGGTGGCGAGGATCGGGTCGTCGGGGGGCGGGCTCGCCCGCACGACGCCGCGCTTGAGCGCCGCGACGGCGAGACCGTGCGCCTGCTCGGGAGCGAGGAAGCGCATGAGCGCCGGGCGTGCGAGGCGGTAGAGGAGATCGTGCATGGCGGTGTGTTCGGTCCGGCGGAATGGTGGGCGCGCCCCGCCAGGACGCGCACTCCGGCACTCGCGGGCCCGGCGGCCCGGCGGACGGGGGTGTTATCGCGGCGATGGGCCGGCGAGGCAAGGCGCCGGGGCCGCCGGCGGGCCGGAAAACCCGCATTCTCCACCGCCGTGTCGCGGCTCTCCGGGCGGCCGGGGCCCAGCGCCGCCGTGCGGGGCCGTGCGGCTCAGCCGGACTGGCCGGCGCGCAGCGGGACCACGTCGCGCGGACCGAGGTGGTCGGACAGCTTGATGCGGTCGTACTCGGCCCAGACGTGGCTCAGCCAGTGCCGCACATAGCCGCGCAGCACGAACGAGTAGGCGGCGGGCTCGCCCTTGCTGGTCTTGTTGGCCACGAAGGAGAGGAACGGCACCCCGGACAGCTCGACCTGCTCGGCCGCCATCTCGTTGAGCTTCGGGATGGTGATCTCCGCCACCCCCTCCAGGCGCCGGAAATAGTTGTCGTAGGTGGCCTGGTCCCACTCGAAGAACGAGGTGTTGTTGATGAAGTTCTTGACCAGATGATAGCGGGTGCCGCCGACGTGCTCGGCCGTCTCGGTGATCTCCTCCAGCGACGAAATGGTCGGCCCGAGGATGTGGAACAGCGTCAGGCTGATCTGGCCCTTGCGGGCGGCGTCGGTGAAGCCGATGTCGCGCAGCGCCCGCAGCGTCGGGGTGAGCAGCCCGGCGCGCACGTCGATGACGGTGACCTGCGCCTCCGAGAGCGAGTCGAAGACGCGCATCTGGTCGGCGACCGTGGTGATGTCGACGATCTCGGTGATCTCGGGATGGAACCGCTTGAGCGTGCCCTTGGGCGACTCGGTGTCGAAGGCGCGGGTCGGCAGCTTGCGGGCTTGCAGATAGTCGAGCAGCGTGCGGGCGACCGTCGTCTTGCCCACGCCGCCCTTGTCCGCTCCCACCAGCACGACGGCTGGGCTCGCCATGGCGTTGTCCCGGATCGTGAACGAATCAGTGGCGCAAGGTTACGCTGTCCGGCCGGCGCGTGCATGTCGGAAGCGGCACCATTCGTCGCCGATCCGCAGGCTCGGGTCGCGGCCGATGGGGGCGCATCAGCGCCGCGGACCCCAGGGACCCGGGAACGGGAAGGGGGGCCGTCCGCCGTCCGCCGGACCAGGCGGCTGGCCGGGCCAGGGGAGTGGCGATCCGGCCGGCGGCGAGGGGGGCGGCCCGGCCTCGGGGCCGGGGGCGTCGCCCCACGGGCCGTGGCGGCTCTCGGCGCCGGCGTCCGGTGCCGGAAGGTCGCCCGTCACCTCGTCCTCCGGGCCGGGCAGGGCGAGCGGGCCGGGATCGCGGCCGCCGGCGAATTTCACCAGCGAGGCCGCCCGGTCGTCGATCGAGGGGTGGGTCGCGAACAGGTCGGCGAAGCCCGAGCGCGGGTTGTCGACGCACAGCTCCATCACGGCCGAGGTGGCGCCCGGAAGCTCGCCGCGGCCCTCGATCTTGCGCAGGGCCGAGATCATCGCGTCGGGATTCTTGGTCAGCTCGACAGCGCCGGCATCGGCCAGGAATTCGCGCGAGCGCGACAGCGCGAAGCGGATCAGCGACGACAGCAGCCAGGCGACCGCCACCAGCACCACGGCGATCAGGATGGCGGCGCCGCCACCGCCCTTGCCGCGATCGCCACCCCCACCGCCATCACCGCTGCCGGAGCGCGAGCCGCTCCAGCGGGTGTTGAGCCCGACCCGGAACACCAGCTCGGCCACGAACGAGATCACCCCGGCGATGATCACCGCGATCACCATCAGGCGGACGTCGCCGTTGCGGATGTGGGTCAGCTCGTGGCCCAGCACCGCCTCGATCTCGGCATCGTCGAGCCGCGCCAGGAGGCCGGTCGTCACCGACACGGCGTACTGCTTCTCGTTCAGGCCGGTGGCGAAGGCGTTGAGGGCGTCGCTGTCGACGATCTTCAGCTTCGGCATCGGGATGCCGCGCGAGATGCACAGGTTCTCGAGCAGATTGTAGAGCCGCGGCTCGTCCTTGCGGGTGACGTCGCGGCCGCCCGTGACGGCGTCGATCATCGCCTGATGGAAGCGCCAGGCGATGGCGATCCACAGCGCCGTCGCGACGGTGGCGAACGGCGCCGCCACCAGGAAGTCGCTGCGCGCCTTGGCGAGGAGCCAGGGCAGCGAGGCGTCCACCGTCAGCGCCTCGCCGGCGAGCGCACCGGCGAACACCAGCACATAGACGAGGCCGAACAGCCCGATCAGCAGGACGACCGAGCGGCGCCGGTTCGACTGGATGTGACTGTAGAGCCCGTAGGCCATGGCGGTCCTCGGATCGGAACCGGCGGAGACGCCGGACCGTGCGGCCCGGCGGAGGCGTTCAGAACTTCACTTGCGGAGCCTGCTCCAGCGTGCGGCGCTCCTCGCCGACGTCGAAGAAGGTCTGCGGATGGAAGCCCATCGAGGCGGCGAACAGCGCCGCCGGAAACTGCTGAATGCCGGTGTTGTACTCGCTCACCGCGTTGTTGAAGAAGCGCCGCGCCGCCGCGAGCTTGTTCTCGATGTCGGACAGCTCGGTCTGGAGCTGCTGGAAGTTCTGGTTGGCCTTGAGGTCCGGATAGGCTTCCGACAGCGCGAAGAGCTGGCGCAGCGCGCCGGTGAGCTGGTTTTCGGCGGCCACCTGCTGCTCGGGTCCCTGTGCCGCCATCGCGCGGTTGCGGGCGTTCACCACCGCTTCGAGGGTGCCGCGCTCGTGGGTGGCGTAGCCTTTGACGGTCTCTACCAGGTTGGGGATCAGGTCGTGGCGCTGCTTGAGCTGCACGTCGACATCGGCGAACGACTGGCCGACGCGCTGTCGCATGGCGACGAGCCCGTTGTAGACGGTGATGACCCACAGGACGAGGACGACGAGCACTCCGAGGACGATCCAGGCGGTGGTGGACATCAACGGCCTCCAGACGAGGGGCAACGATGGGAACGGCGGCGAAGGACGGATCGGCGGACGAGAAATCGGCCGACGAGAGATCGGCCGACGAGAAATCGGCCGACGAGAGATCGGTCACCGGACAGGACGGACCGACTCCGCCGAGCGGGCGGCATTCCGGCCGGCGCCGGGTCAGCATACCGCAATGACGTGACGAGTGGGATCGGCATGCCCGCGACAACCGCACGGCGGTGTGGACGGTCCTTGGTGATGCGCGCCGGCGGGAAGGTTCATGGACCGGGTGGCACCCGGGCGCGGCGGGCGCCAAACTCGGTGGCTGAAAACAAGGGGAGCCCCACGGGCTCTCCGAGAATGCTGCGTCGGTGCAATTTGGTCGGGGGGTGGCGTGTCCCGGGCGGAGGCGCGACGCGCCGGAGACCCGAGACCCAGGGGGGCGATTGCGGAGCCTGCGGCTCTGGGCCCCGGCTCGCGGCACTGCGCGCCGCGTCCGGGGCACGAGGCCTCACGACATGCTCTCTCATACCGACGGCTGCTGATTGGCCCGCCATGCCCGGCCTTCTGGCCGCCATGACGGAGGTGCAGTCCGAGAGTGTTGCCGTTGGTATCAGATCCCCACCGATCCGGCCTCGCCCGAGCCGGACGAGGTCCGCCGGCCGGATCGGCGGGGTTCCGATGCGATCGCCTTCGTTACGATCGTCTTCGCTGCGATCCTCTCGAGCCGATCACCAGCCCCAAGGATAGGCTGCACGCCAGTACGGATAGGCGGGGGCGCCGCAGACATAGACGCGCCGCCAGCCCCACGGGGTCGCCCGCCAACGCCAGCACGAGCCGTAGTAGCTGGCGCCGTAGAAGCCGGCACCCACGAAGGCCGGGCCGATCCACGGACGCCGATAGCGCCAGTAGGGCTGGCCCCAATAGGCGCGCCGCCAGCCCGGGCCGTAGATCGGACGGTAGATGCCGGGCCGATAAAAGCGCTGGCCGCCGTAGAAGCGCGGGCCGCCATAGAAGCGGGGACCGCCGACGAAGCGCGCGCCACCGCCATAGAAGCGCGGGCCGCCGTAGAAGCGGGGTCCCCCGACGAAGCGGGCGCCACCGCCGTAGAAGCGCGGGCCGCCGACGAAGCCGCCGGGTCGACCCACGAATCCGCCGCCCCGGAAACCGCCACCGCCGTGGAAGCCGCCGCCTCGGAAGCCGCCACCACCGTGGAAGCCGCCACCACCCATCCGCTGAGCCTCCGCCGTGGTGCCGAACACCAGCACCATGGCCGCGATCGCCGCCGCGACCGCCAACCCACCGCGTAGCTGCCTGTACCAGAAGGTCATCGCTCGTCGTCTCCGAGGGTTCACGCCTCGCCCACGGGCACACTGCCACACCCGACTGAACCCGGACTGAACGACTCGGTTCCTCGCCAGTCACGTTCGCGGGAGCGGCGGAGCCCCGGCCGAACGTGCACACGCACCTCGACCGTGCGGCCGACGATGATCGGCCATCGTGCCGACTTTGCGGCGATGTTGGCTGGTGGCGAGGTCGCTTGTGGCGCGGTCGGCCTGCACAGCGTCGGCGTCGGGCCGCTGCTGGCGGTCAGGCCACCTGCTGGTCGACGATCTTGCCGGCGGCCTCGAGATCGACCGAGACGAGCTGCGACACGCCGCGCTCCGCCATGGTGACGCCGAACAGCCGGTTCATCCGTGCCATGGTGATCGGGTTGTGGGTGATGATCACGAAGCGGGTATCGGTCGACTGCGTCATCTCGTCGAGGAGGTCGCAGAAGCGATCGACGTTGTGATCGTCGAGCGGGGCGTCGACCTCGTCGAGCACGCAGATCGGCGCCGGGTTGGTGAGGAACACCGCGAAGATCAGTGCCATCGCGGTCAGCGCCTGCTCGCCGCCGGAGAGCAGCGACAGCGTCGCCGGCTTCTTGCCGGGCGGTTTCGCCAGGATGTCGAGGCCGGCCTCCAGCGGGTCGTCGCTCTCGGTGAGCTGCAATTCCGCGGTGCCGCCGCCGAACAGCGTCGTGAACAGCCGCTTGAAGTGCTCGTTGACGACCTCGAAGGAGGCGACCAGGCGCTCGCGCGCCTCCTTGTTGAGGCTCTGGATGCCCTGGCGCAGCCGCTTGATGGCGGCCGTCAGATCCTCGCGCTCGGCGGTGAGCGTCGTGTGCTGCTGCTCGATCTCGCGCAGCTCCTCGTCGGCCCGCAGGTTCACGGCGCCGAGGCGCTCGCGCTCGCGGCGCAGCCGCTCCAGCTTCTCCTCGACGGCGGCCAGCTCGGGCAACGGCGCGTCGGGCGTAAGCTCCGCGATGGCCGGCAGGGCGGCGGGCTCGACCTCCAGCACCTCGTGGATCTCGCGAGCGACGTCGGCGAGGCGGCGCTTGGCCGCCTCGTGGCGCTCCTCGGCGCGCACCGCCTGCTCGCGTGCCGACGCCATGGCGTCGCGGGCCGCGTTGGCGGCCTTGTCGGCCTCGCGCTGGGCGGTCTCGGCGGCGGCGAGCGCGTCGGCGGCGGCGCGGCGCTCCGCCTCGGCGGCCTCGACCTCGCCGATCAGCGAGCGTCGCTTGAGGGCGAACTGGGCCGGTGCCTCCGACAGCTCCTCGCGCTCGGCGGCGGTCTCCTCCAGGCGGGCCGCCAGCGTCTCGATCTGGGAGGCGGCGCTGCCCTTGCGGTCACGCCAAGCCGCGATGTCGCCGGTCACCGTGGTGAGCCGGCGGGTGGTCATGTCGATCTCGCGGGCGAGTGCCTGGGCGGCCGCGCGGGCCTCGGCCTGGGCGGCGCGCTCGCTGCCGGCGCGGCTGCGCACCTCGGCGAGCTCGGCGTCCAGCACGTCGGTCGGATCGAGCCCCTCCAGCGCGGCGGCGGCCTCCTCGGCGGCGGCCCGGGCCTCGTCGCGGGTGGCGGCGAGGCGCGACTGTGCCTCCACCAGCCCGGCGCGGCGGGCGGTGAGCCGCGACAGCTCGCGCTCGGCGGCGGCCTGGCGGTCGCGGGCGGCGTCGAC
This sequence comes from Rhodoplanes sp. P11, assembly GCF_964266735.1. Lineage (NCBI taxonomy): Bacteria > Pseudomonadati > Pseudomonadota > Alphaproteobacteria > Hyphomicrobiales > Nitrobacteraceae > Rhodoplanes > Rhodoplanes sp. P11. The sequence continues at coordinate 297,301 of NZ_CAXWGY010000001.1, read as the reverse complement.
GGCGCGCTGCTGGTCGCGTCTTGCCGCGCGGGTCGCGGTCTCCTGCTCGGCCGCTGCGCGCACCTCGGCCTGGGCGGTCTCGACGGCGGCCCGGCGGGTCTCCAGCTCGGCGCGCGCCATCTCCAGCTCGGCCTCGATGTCGGCGAGGCGGTTGCGCTCGGCGAGGCGGCGGGCCGCGCTGGTCGGCGCGTGCGCCGCGACCGCGAAGCCGTCCCAGCGCCACAGGTCGCCCTCGGGTGAGACGAGCCGCTGGCCGGTCTTCAGCAGGGCGGCGAGCCGCGGGCCGTCGGCGCGGGCGACGACGCCGATCTGGGCGAGGCGGCGGCGCAGCGCGTCGGGCGCCGCGGTGACCCGGGCGACCAGCGGCTCGGCGCCGTCCGGCAAGGCCGGGTCGCCGCCGTCGCCGGGCGACAGCGTCCAGCGGATCGGCGCGGTCGGCTCCACCGGGGCGTCGAGATCGTCGCCGAGGGCGGCGCCCAGCGCGGTCTCGTAGCCCTTCTCGACGGTGAGCTGGTCCATCACCGGCGGCCACAGCTGCTTGGCGTCGACCTGGAGCACCTTGGCGAGGGTCTTGGCCTCGGTCTCCAGGCGGTTGACGCGGCGCTCGGCCTCGGCGAGCGGCTGGCGGGCGACGTCGAGCGCCTGGCGGGCGGCCGAATGGGCGGCCTCGGCGCGCAGCGAGGCGGCGTCCGCCTCGGCAAGTGCCGCCTGGGCGATCTCGGCGGCTTCCGCGAGGGCCTCGATGTCGACCGCGCCGGCCGCCTCGGCCATCATCCGATCGAGGTCGGCGGTGACGCTCGCAAGCTCGGTCTCGGTGCGGCTCGCCCGCTCGCTGTGGGTGCGCACCGCGCCTTCGAGCTGGCGCCGCTTGGCCGACACGTCGGCGAGCGCCGCGGTCAGCTCGGCCAGGCGCTTCTCCACCACGGCGACGGCCGCATCGGCCTCGGCGACCCGCTCGTCGATGGCGGCGCGGCGCTCGGCCGCCGCTTCGAGATCGGCCTCGAGCGTCTCGCGCTCGGCGTCGAGCCGCGCCATGGTGCCGTCGGCGTCGGCGAGCAGGCGCGCCTCGCGCTCGCGGTCGACGCCGATCTGTTGCAGGCGGCGATCGAGCTCGGCCATGCGCTCGTTGGCGCGCGCCTCCTCGCGCTCCAGCGCGTCGCGCGCCGAGACGAGCCGTTGCAGCGCGGCGGCGGCCTTCGCCTCGGCGTCGCGCAGCGACGGCAGCGCGGCGGCGGCGAGCGCCTGCCGGGTGGCGCTCTCGGCCTGCACGCGGGTGCGCTCGGCGACGTCGCCGACGCTCGCGGTCTGCGCCTGCTCGGCCGCCACCACCTCGTCGCTCGCCTGCCGCCAGCGGACATGGAACAGCGTCGCCTCGGCCTTGCGCACATGGCCCGACAGGGCGCGGTAGCGCACCGCCTGGCGGGCCTGGCGCTTGAGCGATTCGACCTGGTTGACGAGCTGGCCGATGACGTCCTCGAGCCGCGTCAGGTTCTGCTCGGCGGCGCGCAGGCGCAGCTCGGCCTCGTGGCGGCGGGCGTGCAGGCCGGAGATGCCGGCGGCCTCCTCCAGCACGCGGCGGCGCTGCTCGGGCTTCGCCTGGATGATCTCGCCGATGCGGCCCTGATGCACGAGGGCCGGCGAGCGTGAGCCCGAGGAGGCGTCGGCGAACAGGATCTGCACGTCGCGGGCGCGCACCTCGCGGCCGTTGACGCGATAGAGCGAGCCCTGCTCGCGCTCGATGCGGCGCGACACCTCCAGCGTGTCGTCGCCGTTGAACTGGGCCGGCGCGGTGCGGCTGCCGTTGTCGATCAGGATCGACACCTCGGCGGTGTTGCGGGCCGGGCGCTTCTGGTTGCCCGAGAAGATCACGTCGTTCATGTCGGCGGCGCGCATCGCCTTGTGCGACGCCTCGCCCATCACCCAGCGCAGGGCCTCGACCAGGTTGGACTTGCCGCAGCCGTTCGGGCCGACGACCCCGGTGAGGCCCGGCTCGATGACGAAGTCGGTCGGCTCCACGAAGGACTTGAAGCCGATCAGGCGCAGCCGCTTGAACTTCATGCTCGGAATGGTCCCTGCGCGAGACACGACGAATCGAACGCGACCGACATCCTGGACGTGGATATCGTCGGCGTGCACATGGCGTGATGGCTCGGGCCCGGTCGGGTCGAGGTCTGCCGCATCGGGCCGGAGAATGAATCGATCGCGGCCGCGAAAGCAACCGGCCCGGCCGGCTTGTCCAGACCTTTGTGGCCGCCGGCGGGCTGCGCGGCGGCCCGGCGGGGCGCCGTGGCGCCCCAGTCAAGCCCTTGTCCGGCTTGAGATATCAAGCCTTGAGATGGCGGTCGATGATCTTGGCGAACTCCTCGAACGGGACGGCCCCGACGACGCGCTCGCCGTTGACGAAGAAGGTCGGGGTCGATTCGACCTTGAACTGCTGCGAGCCGCGCTTGCGAATCTCGTCGAGGCCGTCGAGCAGCTTCTGATCCTGGAGGCACGCCTCGAAGGTCTGCTGGGTGAAGCCGGCTTGCTTGGCGATGGCGAGCAGCGGCGGGATGGGGTTCTGCACCACCCACTTGCCGAACTGATGGAAGAGCGTGTCGACCATCGCGTAATACTTGTCCTTGCCGGCGCAGCGCGCCAGCATGAAGGCGCCGGCGGCGAGCGGATCGAGCGGGAATTCGCGCAGCACGTAGCGCACCTTGCCGGTGTCGATGTAGCGCTCCTTGATCTTCGGCAGCACCTGGGTGGTGAACGCGGCGCAGTGATTGCAGGTCATCGAGGCGTACTCGACGATGGTCACCGGCGCGGTGTCGGGACCGATATAGATGTCGCCGAGGGTGCTCGGCTTCATCAGCTCCGCCACGTCGACCGTGTCGGCGCGGGCCGCGACGGGAAGGCCGATGGCGGCGGCGGCGGCCACACAGGAGGCGCTGGTGACGAGTTGGCGGCGAGTGACGGGCACGGTCATCCTCTTCGGCTCGGGTCTCGGGGTCGCGGGAACTCGGGGTCTCGATTGGTCGGGCATCGATCGGGTCGACCGGCCGAGCCGCGCGCCGGGCGGGCCTCGGACGGCGTGACCACGGGTCGGGCCGCCGGCTCGCGCGTCGCGCGGTTGGCTAGCGGGTTTGCAGCGCCGAGGCAATCTGACCGCGATTTGTGGCGAGATTGCCATGGTCACGTTCCTGCGAGAACCGGCCCGCGAGAGCCGTCGGTCCGCCGGTTCGCCGGTTCGCCGGGGCCGTCGGGCCGTGGCCCGTCAGCCGCGCCTGACCGCGGCGCCGAGCCGGGCGAGCGCCGCCCGCAGGCGGTCGTCGGTCACCGCCAGGCTGTCGGCGACCGCCGCCACGGCGACCGGATCGAGGGTCGGGCGCGGCCGCCGCCGGGTGCGCCGTTGCAGCGGCGCCTGGCGCAGCGCCAGCCGGCCGATCGCCGGCCAGCCGAAGAACTGGTTGAGGCGCGCGACGATCACCCCAGCCATGTGCTGCACCTCGATGGCGGCCGGCCCCTCCACCCGCAGCACCAGGGTGGCGGGGTCGGGGGCCTCGCCGTCGCGGCTGCGCGGCCACTCGATCTTCATCGGCTCGGCGATCGCCGCCACCTCGGCGCCGACGATGTCGTCCCAGTGGGTGACGATCTCGGCCGTGGCGAAGCCGCGCCGCCGGAAGGCGGGCGACAGGCACGGGCCGACCAGGTCGGCGAGGGGGCGCGGGCGGGACCGGGCCGGCTTGTTCATCGCGGGCGGCTCTGTCAGAGGAGGCGGATGACCGTAGCAGCGCCGACCCCCGCGCGGAAGCCGTCCCGTCCCGAGCCGCAGCCCGCCGCCGCGGCGCCACCCGCCGTCGGGGCGCTGCTCGCCTGGTACGACCGCCACCGCCGCGTGCTGCCCTGGCGGGCGCCGCCCGGCGCACGCGGCGATCCTTATGCGGTGTGGCTGTCGGAAATCATGCTCCAGCAGACCACCGTCAAGGCGGTGGTGCCGTATTTCCTGCGGTTCACGGCGGCGTTCCCGACGGTGCGGGACCTCGCCGCCGCCGATCTCGACGCGGTGCTGCGGCTGTGGGCGGGGCTCGGCTACTACGCACGCGCCCGCAACCTGCATGCCTGCGCGCGCGCCGTGGTGGAGCGGCACGGCGGCGTCTTCCCGGACAACGAGGCGGCGCTGCGGGCGCTGCCCGGCATCGGCGACTACACCGCCAAGGCGGTGGCGGCGATCGCCTTCGATGCGCCCGTCGTGCCGGTCGACGGCAATGTCGAGCGGGTGATGACGCGGCTCCACGCCGTGGCGGAGGCGCTGCCGGCCGCCAAGCCCCGGGTGAAGGCGCTGGCGGCGGCGCTGATGCCGGCGCCGCGGCCCGGCGACGTCGCCCAGGCCCTGATGGATCTCGGCGCCACGATCTGCACCCCGAAGGCGCCGGCCTGTGTGCTGTGCCCGTGGGCGGAGCCGTGCGCCGCACGCCGCCGCGGCGATCCCGAGACGTTTCCGCGCAAGGCGCCGAAGCGCGAGGGGACCTTGCGCCGTGGTGCCGCCTTCGTGGCGGTGCGGGCGGACGGCGCCGTGCTGGCACGCAGCCGCCCGCCCTCGGGGCTCCTCGGCGGCATGACCGAGGTGCCGACCACCGACTGGTCGGCCGACTTCCAGACGCGCACCGCGCGCGACCATGCGCCGATGCTTGGGCTCGGGCCGAGCGACTGGCGTCGCGTGCCGGGCGTCGTCACCCATGTGTTCACGCATTTTCCGCTGGAGCTCGTCGTGCTGGTCGCGCGGGCGCCGCACGGTGCCGAGGCACCGGCGGGCTGCCGCTGGATCGCGGCCGGCGACATCGCCGGCGCGGCCTTTCCCAACGTCATGCGTAAGGTGCTGGCTCACGCCGGCGTCGCGGTCGGCCCGGCGGCGCCGCCGTCCCGACCGCGACGCGGCTGATCACCCGCGGGCGGCCGCCGTGCCGGTGACTTGCGCGGACGGCTCGCTGCTCAGCCAGCGATAGAGCACACCGCCGACGGCGCCGCCGACGAGCGGTGCCAGCCAGAACAGCCAGAGCTGCGCCAGCGCCCAGCCGCCGACGAACACCGCCGGGCCGGTGCTGCGGGCCGGGTTCACCGACAGGTTGGTGACCGGAATGCCGATCAGATGGATCAGCGTCAGGCCGAGCCCGATGGCGATCGGGGCGAAGCCGGCCGGCGCCTTGCCGTGGGTCGAACCCATGATGATGAACAGGAACATCATGGTCAGCACCACCTCGGCGACCAGGCACGAGACCAGGCCGTACTTGCCGGGCGAGTGGTCGCCGTAGCCGTTGGCCGCGAAGCCGCCGGCAAGGCTGAAGTCCGCCTTGCCGCTGGCGATCGCGTAGAGCACCGCGGCGCCGATCACGGCACCGATCACCTGGGCGACGATGTAGGGCACGACGTGCCCGGCCGGAAACCGGCCACCCGCCGCCAGGCCCACCGTGACGGCGGGATTGAGATGGCAGCCGGAGATGTGGCCGATGGCGTAGGCCATCGTCAGCACCGTCAAGCCGAACGCGAAGGAGACGCCGAGCAGGCCGATGCCGACCTCCGGAAACGCCGCCGCCAGGACGGCGCTGCCGCAGCCGCCGAAGGTGAGCCAGAACGTGCCGATCGCCTCGGCGACGAGCTTGCGCGCATCCATGATGTGTTTCCTTCGAGTACGGTTGTCGGCGGAGGGCGTGAGGACAGGACGGCTGACGCTCCGACGACCGTACGAGGTGATGAGGAAGGCGTCTCGCCGGTGCTGCCGTGCCGAGCGGTCCGCGACGCCGCGGGCGAAAACATGGCTGAGACTCACGGCCGCAGCGTGCGCTGCCGGTTCTTCTGCACGGCCCGCGGGCGGGGTTAATGCAGGCATGTGATGCCGATTCTCGTCGCTCCTCGTTCGCCCGCATGAAGAATCGAGGACGATCGAATGTGACGGTGAGGGACCGAACTAGCCGTGTGCGGACGCCCGAACTCACGCATTCGTTATCATCGCGTGACCGACCGGCGCCGAATTGTCGGCCCATTCTCGCCGCGGTCGAACGCTGTGTCAGGTCGCTGCGTTCGATCGCTGTAGTGGTCCGCGGGGTACACCCAGGCGCCGCGGGCGCGATGTCGACCCACCACGGAGCCTCCCATGAGCATCTTCGGAAAGATCATGTCGTCCATCTTCGGCCGCGCCCAGGCGGCCGAGCCGGCACCGGCCGGAGCATCGCCGGGAGCGACGGCACCGGGAGCGACGACATCTGCGGCCGGCGGGGGCGCGGCAACCGCGGCCACCGGCGGCAAGGCGCCCGTCGACGTCGCCGCGATTCTCACGGACCTCGCCGCCAAGAACAAGGAGAAGCTCGACTGGCGGCGCTCCATCGTCGACCTGATGAAGCTGCTCGATCTCGACAGCAGCCTTTCGGCCCGCAAGGAGCTGGCGAAGGAGCTGGGCTACACCGGCGACACCGGCGATTCGGCCGCCATGAATGTGTGGCTGCACAAGCAGGTGATGCGCAAGCTCGCCGAGAACGGCGGCAAGGTGCCGGACGATCTGAAGAGCTGATGCGCGGCGCGCACGGTGCGCGCAGCGCACGGTGCGCGCGGCGCCGGCCAGCATGGCGCGGCCGGCCCGGTGCCGGCCGTGGTGCGAGGCGAAACGCTACTCGGCGGCGACCGACTGCTCGGCGCGGAACGCCGCGCGCAGCGTGTCGATCGGGGCGAGCCCGGTGTCGGTCTCGACGTGCCAGAAGGTCCAGCCGTTGCAGGCGTCGAGCCCTTGCGCCAGCGCGCCGATGCGATGGATCGAGCCGACCGTGTCGCCGAAGCTGACGGCGCCGTCGGCGCGCACCAGCGCGCTGACGCGCCGCTTGGCATCGACGAGCGTCGTGCCGGGCGCCACGAAGCCGCGCTCGATGAGGGCCGCGAACGGCACGCGCGGCGCCTCGCGGGCGGTGCGGAACGGGGCGAGGCTCGCCTCGGGCAGCGCCTCGGCCGCGGCGATGCGCTCGGCGGCGGCGGCCGCGTAGTCGTGATCCCGCTCGATGCCGAGGAAGCGGCGGCCGAGCCGTTTCGCCACCGCGCCGGTGGTGCCGGTGCCGCAGAACGGGTCGAGCACGAGATCGTCGGGACGCGACGACGACAGCAGCACGCGGGCGAGCAGCGCCTCCGGCTTCTGGGTCGGATGCAGCTTCTTGCCGGCCGCGTCCTTCAGCCGCTCCTCGCCGGTGCACAAGGGCAGCGTCCAGTCGGAGCGGACCTGGACGTCCTCGTTGCCGGCCTTGAGGGCCTCGTAGTTGAAGGTGTAGCCCTTGGCGCCGGGCTCGCGCGCCGCCCAGATCAGCGTCTCGTGCGCGTTGGTGAAGCGGCGCCCGCGAAAATTCGGCATCGGGTTCGACTTGCGCCACACCACGTCGTTCAGAATCCAGAACCCGAGATCCTGAAGGATGGTGCCGACCCGGAAGATGTTGTGGTAGGAGCCGATCACCCACAGCGTCGCCGACGGCTTCATGGCGCGGCGTGCCGCCAGCAGCCAGGCGCGCGTGAAGGCGTCGTACGCCTCGAAGCTCTCGAACTTGTCCCAGGCATCGTCGACGGCGTCGACGCGCGAGTCGTCCGGGCGCTTGAGATCGCCCTGGAGCTGGAGATTGTAGGGCGGATCGGCGAACACGAGGTCGACCGACGCGGCGGGCAGCTTGGCCATCTCGGCCACGCAGTCGCCGGTGACGACACGGAACGACGACGCGGGGCGGGGAGTTAAGCGGGGCGTCCTGACGGACGCCCCGCGACGCGCAACACCCATGACTCGGAACTCGTACTTGAGCGACGCGATCGGCGACGCGAGACCTTCAACCGACAAGGGGATCATCGCCCGGCAAGGTAAAAATCGGCTTAATCCCCGGGACGGTCTGGCGCCGAAAATTGTCCTGGACCATATTCATGGACGGCATGCGGCGGCCCGCCGCAGGTTGCGCGAGGCGGCGGCGCGAGGCCGCGTCTCAGTGACGGAGCGAAGTCGATGCGCTGGGAAAACCTGCCGGAAAGCGAGAACGTCGAGGACCGTCGCGGCGACGACGGCGGGCGCGGCGGCGGTGGCTTCGGCCTGCCGATGGGCATGGGAGGCGGCGGCCTCGGCATCGGCACCATCGTGATTCTCGGCCTGATCGGCTGGGCGCTCGGCATCGATCCGCGGCTGCTCATCGGCGGTGCCGAGATGGTGACGGGCGGCCAGCAGGCCGCGCCGCCGGCGCAGAGCCAGGGCCGCACCGGCAGCCCCGAGGACCAGATGGGCAAGTTCGTGGCCCGTGTGCTCGGCAGCACCGAGGTGCAGTGGAAGGACATCTTCACGAAGGACGGCAAGAGCTATCGGGCGCCGGTGCTGGTGCTCTACAACGAGGTCACCAATCAGGCGTGCGGCGGCGTCGCCCAGGCCGCCATGGGACCGTTCTATTGTCCGGCCGATCGCAAGATCTATCTCGACACGTCGTTCTTCCGCGAGATCGAGCGCCGCTTCAAGGGCTGCGATGTCGGCTCCAAGTCGTGCCAGTTCGCCCAGGCCTACGTGATCGCCCACGAGGTCGGCCACCACGTCCAGAACCTGCTCGGCATCCTGCCCAAGGTGCAGGAGGCGCAGCGCGGCCTCTCCAAGGTCGAGGCGAATCAGCTCCAGGTGCGGGTCGAGCTGCAAGCCGACTGCTTCGCCGGCGTGTGGGCGCACTTCTCGGATCAGAAGTGGAACCTGATCGAGCCCGGCGACGTCGAGGCGGCGATGCGCACCGCCGCGGCGATCGGCGACGACAAGCTCCAGATGCAGGCGCGTGGCCGCGTGGTGCCGGACTCGTTCACCCACGGCTCCTCGGCGCAGCGCCAGCGCTGGTTCGACATCGGCCTCAAGCAGGGCTCGGTCGCCGCCTGCAACACCTTCCGGGCCGCCACGCTGTAGCGGGCTGCCGACACGGCGATTCGCCGCTCCCCGAACTCGTACACGCTCCGGGTCGGGATCTGGTTCACGACCTGGTCGTGTCCAGGTCGCTCGTCTCGGCGCGATTGACGGGTGCCGCCGCGGACGCCATCGTGGCGCCGCCACGGAGGAACGCATGCCCGGCCTCGACGACTCGCGACAGTTCGTGCCGCTCCGCATCGCGGTGCTGACCATCTCGGACACCCGCACGCCCGAGGACGACAAGTCCGGCTCGACCCTCGTCGAGCGCATCACGGCGGCCGGCCACACGGTGGCGGCGCGCGCCATCGTGATCGACGATATCGCGGCCATCCGCAGCCGGGTCGAGACCTGGATCACCGATCCGGAGATCGACGTGGTGATCACCACGGGCGGCACCGGCTTCACCGGCCGCGACGTGACGCCGGAGGCGATCGAGCCGCTGTTCGAGAAGCGGATGGAGGCGTTCGCCAGCCTGTTCCTGCTGATCAGCTTCCAGAAGATCGGCACCTCGGCAGTGCAGACCCGCGCCACCGCCGGCGTCGCCCGCGGCACCTATGTGTTCTGCCTGCCGGGATCGCCGGGCGCCTGCAAGGATGCGTGGGACGGCATCCTGGTGCACCAGCTCGATTTCCGTTACCGGCCGTGCAACTTCGTCGAGATCATGCCGCGGCTCGACGAGCATCTGCGCCGCCCGAAGGCCAAGGGCGCCACCGTGTGAGCGGCGGGTCGCCACGCCGGCGCGATGTCGGCAGCGCGCGAGGACCCCACCCTGTCGATCACCGCCGCATGGGCGGGGGCGGCGCCGCTTCGGCCGGTGCGCCGAGATCGAGTTCCCACGTCTCGCCCAGCAGATCGTGGCCGAAGGTGCAGTGCGGCTCCTGCCGCACGAGCGTGAAGCCCGCCGCCGCGTAGAGACCGCGTGCCTCGTCGAGAATGCTCTGTGTCCACAGCGAGACCTTGCGGTACCCGCAGGCGCGGGCGAAGCGGACGCATTCGTCCACCAGCCGGCGGCCGAGGCCGAGCCCGCGTGCCTGCGGCAGCACCAACAGCAGCCGCAGCTTGGCAACGCCGCCGCCGCCGTCGACCAGGAACACGCTGCCGACCGGGACACCGTCGCGCTCGGCGATCCAGCAGCGCTCGCGCTCCGCCTCGAAGTTGCGCAGGAACGTCGCGACGATGTCGGCCACCAGCGCCTCGAAAGCCGGACCCCAACCGCGTTCCGCCGCGTAGCTGGCGCCGTGGCTCGCCAGCACGAAGCCCATGTCGCCCGCCCGGTGGGAACGCAGGACGAGGGCCGGGGACGCGGGCGGCTCCGACGCCAGTAGACTCTCGACCGTGTCCATCGCCTCCACCAGCCGTTGCTGGTCGGCTTCGGCGAGGGGGGCCAGCAGGCTCGCCACCTTCGCGGCGGAGCGGTGATCCAGGGTGGCGAACGCCGTCTCGCCCGCCCGGCCGAGCGTCAGCAGGCTGCGGCGGGCGTCGTCCGGCGACGGGTTGCGGGCGACCAGGCCGGCCTTCTCGAACCGCTTGAGGATGCGGCTCAGATAGCCGTGGTCGAGGCCGAGCGCGCCGGCGATCGCGGTCGCCGTGGTGCCGGGGGCGCGGCCGATCTCGTAGAGCACGCGCGCCTCGGTGAGCGAGAACGCGGTGCCGACCATGCCGCTCTGGAGCAGGCCGATCCGGCGCGTGTAGGCCCGATTGAAGCGCCGCACGGAGTCGATTCGGGCGGCGGCCGGCGCCGCAGTGGTCGGCGGCGTGGTGGACGGGGCGATGGTGGTCGGGAGCACGGTCATGGCGGCCCTCCGGGCGAAGGAAGGCCGTGAGCGTCCCATCAATAGTTGACCAGGTCAACTAACTTCGATCGGCTCGTCCGGTGGACGGATGACTGTGCTGCGCAGCCGCACCAGCCGCCGGCCCAGCCGTCCCAGCAGCGCGGCCTCGGGATCGTCCGCCGCCGGGTGGCCGCCGACCGCGTCGTAGAGCCGGCGGTGAATCAGCAATCCCTGATCCGGCGACGGACGGCGCCGCAGGGCGTCGCGCAGCACCGCCCAGGCCTGGCCGGTGACGGAGCCGGCGGGTGCGGCCGGCTCGGCCCGGAACACCGCGGCGGTCTCCATTTGGCCACGCCGCTCGGCAGCCTCGACGAAGCGGGTCGTCTCCTCGATCCAGCCGCCGTCCGGCATCGTGCCGGGGCGCAGGAACATGAGCCAGGCCGAGCGGGCCGCGGCCGCCGCCTCGCGCAGCCGATGATCGAGCGGCGCCGTGGAAACCAGCACGGTGCAGCCGGCGATCTCGGCCACCTTGGCGGTCTCGTCGCGCGAGCCGCCCTCCGCCACCACCACGTCGCGGACCGTGCCGGCGACGGCGCCGCTCACCAGCACCGAGAGGGTGCGGACCAGCGCCCGTTCGCAGTCACGGGCCGGGATGACGACGCTCAGCATGGTGGGGTGCGACCTCTCTGCGCCGTCCGTAGCACGGTAACGCCGGGAGATCACGCCGGCTCTGCACTGTTGGGCCGGCTGAACGTAGAGGGTGCGCACGAGGCAACGCTCACACGGATTTGTTCTTGCTTTGTTCAGGTCGTCGCCTACATTGAGCCCATGAGCGCAGCCCCCGCCCTTCGCCGTCGTTCCGATCCGGCCGGTCTTCATCCGGCTCGCCCCGATCCGGCTCGCCCTGATCCGGCTGGTCTCGATCCGGCTTGGCCGGTCCCGGCCATCGCGCCCGAGCGGCGCCGCGGCCGCGGCGCGGTGTCGAACCCGACCGGCCGCTACGAGCCGCTCGCCCGCGTCGCCTTCGACGACGGCTGGCAGAGCCTGGAGGAGCTGCCGCCCTTCACCACCACGGTGGCCACCGATACCGCCCGCAAGGTGATCACCCGCAACGAGTCGCCCGACATCTCGTTCGACCGCTCGATCAACCCGTATCGCGGCTGCGAGCACGGCTGCGTCTACTGCTTCGCGCGGCCGACCCATGCGTATCTGGGCCTGTCGCCGGGCCTCGACTTCGAATCGAAGCTGTTCATGAAGCCGGACGCGCCGGAGCTGCTGGCGCGTGAGCTCGCCGCCAAGGGCTACGCGCCGAAGACCATCGCGATCGGCACCAACACCGACCCCTATCAGCCGATCGAGCGCAAGACCGGGCTGATGCGGCGCATCCTGGAGGTGCTGGAGGCGGCGGGCCATCCGGTCGGCATCGTCACCAAGTCGGATCTGATCCTGCGCGACGTCGATATTCTCGCCAGGATGGCCGAGCGCCGGCTGGTGCGGGTCGCTTTGTCGGTCACCACTCTCGATCGCGGTCTCGCCCGCACCATGGAGCCGCGGGCACCGACGCCGCCGCGGCGGCTCGCAGCCCTGCGCGGGCTCGCCGAGGCGGGCGTGCCCACCACCGTGATGGTGGCGCCGGTGATCCCGGCCATCAACGACGCCGAGATCGAGCGCATCCTGGACGCGGCGGCCGCCGCCGGCGTCGAGAGCGCCGGCTATGTGCTGCTGCGGCTGCCGCTGGAGGTGCGCGATCTGTTCCAGGACTGGCTGCGCACCCACTATCCCGATCGCGAGCGACGGGTGTTCACCCTGATGCGCCAGATGCGCGGCGGCAAGGACTACGACGCGACCTTCGGGCGCCGGATGACCGGCTCCGGCCCCTATGCCTGGATGCTCGGCCGCCGCTTCGAGACCGCCTGCGCGCGCCTCGGCCTCAACCTGTCGCGCACGCCGCTGACCACCGAGCACTTCGTGCCGCCCCGCGATCCGACGGCGCGCCAGCTCGAGCTGTTCTGATCCTCGGGCCGCACCGCAGTCCGCCGGTCGGCCGTGTCGAGACTCGCTGTAACGTTACGGCGGCCGGCCGCGAACTCCTTGATGATCGCCATCGGGCGATCGAGGAGGATCAGACAATGATCGGTAAGATATCGACCGTGGTGACGACCGTGCTGGTGTCGGGCCTGCTGACGCTGCCGGCGATGGCGCAGAACGCGCATCAGTATCAGGGCGGCCCGAAGACCCCGGTGCCGCACACGATGACTCACACCATGACGAGCCAGCCGCAGAAGCCGGCGGCCGAGCAGCCCAAGGCGACGCCGCGCAATGCTCACCGATACCGAGGCGGTCCGAGCTCGCCGGTGCTGCACGAGACGCGCTGACGGCGGCCGGGATGCGGGATGACGGCGTCCGATGACGGCCGCTTGCGTTGACGCTGCGCGCCCGGCTCACGCCCGCCTGCCGCGGGCCGGCGCGCGCCCCCGCCCGGCGGTGCGCTCCGCCCCACGGCTCTCCGCCGTGCTGGTCTCGGCGTCTTCCTCGGCGGCGTCGCGCGCCTCGACTGCGTCCTCCACCGACGCGCTGAGCCGCTGATAGACGCCGAGGCCGACCACCACCACGATGCCGGCGATCAGCAACAGGGTCGGGTAGACGAGCTGCGGCACCTGCTCCTTGCCGACCCGGAACACCACCACCAGCGCCTCCAGAAAGATCGCGATGGCGATGGTGGCGATGAAGCGGGTGAGGCTGCGCCGTGCCTCGGCGGCGACCCGCTTCTCGCTGCCGCGGATCACCTCCTCCTCGACCAGATACTTGGCGATCTCGAAGGTGGCGACCGCCACCACCGCGTAACCGATGCCGGCGAGGGCGGCATCGCCGACGTCCTCGCCGCGTGCGAACGCCAGGAGACACTGCACGATGGCGTCTCCGGCCAGCACCAGCGCGAGAATCATCAGCACGGCCGCGATCGCCGCGAACACCAGCCGCGACGTCGTCTCGAACAGGCGGAGCGGTCGGTCGGTGGTCACGCGGGCCTCCGGGCGGGGAGCGGCGGGGGGAGGGTGCCGGCCGCGGAGGAACCAACCCGGCGCGGGGGGCCGTGGTTCCGGCCGAGCCGATCGCAGTCCCACGCGAGGCACGATCGGTCCGTCAGGGACGGCCGACGGCGGTCAGAATGCCGAGCACGTCCACGCCGGCGAAACGCAGAACGAGGGTGAGGCCGACAAGCAGGAGCGAGTAGGCGAATGCGGACGCGATGCCGGTCGGAAGCTGCCGCCACCATGCGAGCGACGTGGCGATCTCGGCCGAAATAGCCGCCCGTTGAATCTCGGGGGTGGCCTCCTGGAGGATCTGATCGCCGAATTCGTTCAGTACGGTTTCCGCCCGTTCTCGATACATCTGGATCATGCGGTCGAGCTGCTGGGCCGTGAGATACGCCTTCAGCTCGTCGTCGTTCGGGTCGCGTCCCTGACGCTCGCGGTGCTCGACCAGCCAATCCCGCTTGTGCTGCTTGTAGAGCGCGTAGGCGATCAGGCCGACAAGGTCGTCGTCTCGCTGAACCAGCCGTTCGTAGACGGTGTTGTATGACTTCCGGTCTGGACCGCTCATTTCTTGTCGGTGAGGCGGGGCGCTCGGCGCTGGGCCCGCAATGTGGTCTCGGCGGCCCTGAGCGCACTGCGGAAGACGTCCGGCCGCAAGGTGCGGACCACGACCTTGCCGGGCAGCTCACGCCGGATGATCACCGGCTCGCCGCCGGCCGGACGGAGCGTTTCGCCGCTGCGCGCCTTGGTTGTCATCGCACCACTCCAGTGACCGTACACCATATAGGATCGACGACCTCTCATCCACCACCCTGGGCGGCCAGTTGCGGCGGCGGCGCCGAGCCGCCACCATGCCGGCCATGAGTCGCCGACCCGATCGCCGCTCCGTCGATGCCGCGCCCCGCCTGCCGCTCACCGAGCCGCCGCCGGGGCCGACCTTCGCGCGCGAGCGGGCGGCGCTCAGGCGCGGGGTGTGGCCGGTCGCCGGCTGCGACGAGGCCGGCCGCGGCCCGCTCGCCGGCCCGGTGGTGGCCGCCGCCGTGATTCTCGATCCGAAGCGCATCCCGCGCGGTCTCGACGATTCGAAGAAGCTGACGGCGGAGAAGCGCGCCGCGCTCTACACGCGCATCTGCGCGGTCGCCGAGGTCGGCGTCGCCCTGGCGGCCCCGGCCCGCATCGATCGCGACAACATCCGCCGCGCCTCGCTGTGGGCCCTGGCGCGGGCGGTGCGGGCCCTGCCGGTGACGCCGCGCCTCGTCTTCGTCGACGGCTGCGACCGCATCGAGGCCGGCTGCGACTGCGAGGCGGTGGTGTCGGGCGACGCCCTGGTGCTGTCGATCGCGGCCGCCTCGATCGTCGCCAAGGTCACCCGCGACCGCCTGATGGCGCAGGTCGGCGCGGCGCATCCGGGCTACGGCTTCGAGCGCCACATGGGCTACGGGGTGCCGGAGCACGGCCGCGCACTCGTCCGGCTCGGGGCGACGGTGCATCACCGGCGCTCCTTCGCCCCGGTGGCCGCCGTCTGCGGCCGCCCGCCCGCCGCGGTGGCGGCGGCCGCACAGGCGGACATCTCCGCGGCGGCGGCCGAGGCGACCGTGCCCGAGCCGGCCCTCGTGGCGGCTGCCGACTGAGAGCTGCCGACCGAGACGTGGGTGACGGCGCGGCGCGCACGGCCCCCCGTGAGGATCTTTCGGGCGCCGACCCACCGGATCGCTTCCGCGGCGCAGCGCGGTTTGCTACCACCCTGGGCACGGCCGGCTTCTCCCGACGGCCCCACGCAGCCGGATTGCGGGACGTCGACGTCGCCCGGCTCCGGTGATCGCCGCCCGGTCCGACGTCCAACCCGCCGATCCGCCACCGATGCTCCACGTCTCCCTGTTCGTCGAACTCGTGCGGGCGAATCCCCGCCTCGTCGTGCTGGCGGCGGCGCTGGTGCAGGCGCTGCTGTGGTGGCTCGTGCCGACGCTGTTCTATGCGGCGCCGCCCGGCAACCTGCCGCTGATCATCGCGGTCGGCCACGAATTTCAGCTCGGCTCGTTCTGGGGGCCGCCGCTGGCGAGCTGGCTCGCCGAGATCGCCTTCGTGATCGCCGGCGCGCCGGGCGTCTACCTGCTGTCGCAGGTCTGCGTGGTGCTGACCTGGTGGGGTGTGTTCACGCTCGGGCGGGTGATCGTCGGGCCGCAGCATGCCGCCTTCGCGGTGCTGCTGATGGTCGGGGTGGTGGTGCTCACCGTGCCGACGCCCGATTTCGGCCCGCCGATCCTGGCGATGCCGCTCACCGTGTTCGTGCTGCGCCACTATTGGCGGGTGATCGGCGAGGGGCGGCGCAGCGCCTGGTACGTCCTGGCGGTGGGTCTGTCGCTGTTGCTGCTCACCACCTATGCGGGCCTGATCCTGCTCGCCGCCGTCGCGGTGTTCACCGTGGCGAGCCGGCGCGGCCGCGAGATGCTGCTCGGCATCGAGCCGTGGGTGGCGCTGTTCCTGATCGCCGTCATCGTGTTCCCGCACCTCCTGTGGGTGGACCTCTCGGGCATCTGGGAGGTGTGGGCGGCCCGCCGGGGCGATGCCGCCGCCACCGCGGTCGACATCGTCACCGAGCTCGGCCGGCTGCTCGGCGGCCTCGTTCTCGCCCATGCGGGCGCCCTGGTGCTGATCGCCATCGCGGTCGGCTTCCGGCCGCCGCGCGAGAAGGCGCCGACCTTCGTGCGCAAGCCGGTGACGGCGCTGGAGCGGCGCTTCGTGCTGTTCTTCGCCACGGCGCTGCCGCTCGCCGCCGTGCTGGCCGGGGCGGTCGTCGGCGACCACGGCCCGATCGGCGGGCTCGGCCCCTATGTGGTGCTGTCGGGCCTGGCGCTCGTCGTGCTGGCCGGCAACACCGTTGTGCTCCAGCGCCAGGGGCTCACGAGTGCCGCCTGGAGCGTGCTCCTCGTCGCCCCGCCGGTGATCGCCGCGGCCGCCGTGGCGGTGCTGCCCTTCGTGGTGACCACCGACGTGCCGATCGCCCAGCCGGCGAACGCCATCGGCCGCTTCTTCGGCGAGACCTTCGAGCGGCGCACCGGCAAGCCGCTCGCCATCGTGGCTGGCGAGCCGCGGCTCGCCAGCCTGGTGGCGATCGCGGCGCCGTCGCGACCGAGCTTCTATGTCGACGCGGCGCCCGAGCGCACCCCCTGGGTGACGCCGGAGGAGCTGCGCCGCCGGGGCGTTCTCGTGGTGTGGCCAGCGGCCGACACCTCGACCACGGTGCCGCCCGACATCAAGGCGCGCTTCCCCGATCTGGTCGCCGAGGTGCCGCGCACCTTCGTCCGCCCGATCCAGGGCCGGCTGCCGCTGGTGCGGATCGGCTGGGGCATGCTGCGCCCGCAGTGAAAGCGGAGCCGGGGCGGCCAGCTCCGAGCTTGCCACACCATGTATACATCGCGACGGATCGGCTCCCCTGCCGGCGCCATCGCGTGATCGTCGGCACGGCGTGGCGGCGCCGTCGCGCTGATTTGTCGCGCGCCGATCTGTCGATCCGACCCGGGCGGGCGCCGCACGGCGCTGGCTCCGGCGCGTCGTCGCGCTAACATGATCATGTCGGACGCAATCTCCTCTCGCCCGGTGCTGTTCGGGTCCCCGCCGTCCGCCTTTTAGCCTCGCCGTCTCGTCGCATCCCCGGCAGACGTCCGCATTCGTCGCGCCGGGCCACTCCTGGGAGACGATCGCATGAGCCTTCCCGATATGTTCGGCCGCGCCGCTCTGGTCACCGCGGCGGCGCTGTCGTTTGCGGTGCCGGCCGGCGTCGTGCCGGCTGCGGCCGAGTACCCCGAGCGCAACATCGTCCTCATCGTGCCGTACGGTGCCGGAGGCGGCACCGATATCGGCGCCCGCATGCTGGCCACCGATCTCGAGAAGGTGCTCGGCAAGCCGGTGACGGTGGAGAACCGCTCCGGCGGCGGTGGGTGGGTCGGCTGGGGGGCGCTCGCCCAGGCGCGGCCGGACGGCTACATGCTCGGCCTGCTCAATGCGCCGAGCTTCTACACCGGCTATCTCGATCCGCAGTACAAGCGCACCGAGACGCTCGACAGCTTCACGCCGCTGGTCAATCACGTCCTCGACTACAATGCGTGGTCGGTGCGGGTGGACTCGCCCTACAGGAGCGTCAAGGACGTGATCGAGGCGGCGCGCGCCGCGCCCGACAAGCTCACGATCGCGACCTATGGGGTCGGCTCCGACGATCACCTCGCGGTGCTGTCCAACCAGGCCGAGAGCAAGGTCCGCTTCGTGACGGTGCATTATCGCAGCACGGCCGAGGCCAAGACCCAGCTCATGGGGGGCCACATCGAGGTGCTCAGCTCAAATGTCAGCGAGATCATCGAGGAGGCGCGCGCCGGAACCCTGCGCGTGCTCGGCGTGATGGCTCCGCAACGCTCGCAGTTCCACCCCGATGTGCCGACCTTCCGGGAGCAGGGCTTCGATCAGGACTGGTCGGTGTCGCGCGGCATCGCCGGGCCGGCCGGCCTGCCACCCGATGTGGCGGCGAAGCTGACCCGGGCGCTCGAGCAGGTGATCACGTCCAAGGAGCATCAGCAGAAGGCGGAGTCGCTCGGTCTCCTGGTCCACCTCGTCAAGGGCGACGAGTACCGGGCCTTCCTCAAGGCCAACGAGGCCGCCACCCGCAAGCTGATGGGCTGGTAAGCCGGACCGCGTGCAGGCATCCGCGGCGCGTGGCGGGTGGCGGATGCTGTCGCGCCGCGAACGCGACGCCACGCCGCCCGTCAGTGATAGCTCTCGTCCTCGCCCACCTTGCCGCGGAACAGCCAGTACACATAGGCCACGTAGGCGAGGATGATGGGCAGCAGCACCACGGTGCCGGCCAGCATGAAGATCTGGGTCGAGGGTGAGGAGGCGGTGTCCCAGATGGTCAGGCTCGGCGGCACCACATACGGGTAGGTGGAGATGCCGAGCCCCAGATAGCCGAGCAGGAAGAGCCCGATGGCGCCGACGAACGGCACCCAGTCGTGACGCTCGGTGGCCCGCCAGACGGCGAGCGCCACCGCGCCGGTGATCACCGGCACGATCCACAGGACGTAGATGTTGGGGGCCGAGAACCACCGCTCCTGGATGCGCGGGAAGGCCAGCGGCGTCCACAGCGACACCGCCACCATGAAGCCCATGACGACGACGAGCAGCACCCGCGCCTGCCGGCGCGCCCGCTCGGCGACCGCGCCTTCGGTCTTCATGATCAGCCAGGTGGCGCCGAGCAGCGCGTAGCCGGCAACGACGCCGAGCCCGCACAGCAGCGCGAACGGCGTCGCCCAGTCGAACGCGCCGCCCGCGAAGGCGCCGTTCTCGACCCGGATGCCCTGGATCAGCCCGCCCAGGATGACGCCCTGGAAGAAGGCCGCGACAGTCGACGCGCCGAAGAACACGAGACTCCAGGCCGCGGTGTTGCCGGCGTGCGGGGCGCGATACTCGAAGGCGACGCCGCGCAGCACTAGCGCCAGCAGCATGGCGATCACCGGCAGGTAGAGGGCCGGCATGATCACCCCGTAGGCGGCCGGGAAGGCCACCAGCAAGCCACCGCCGCCGAGCACCAGCCAGGTCTCGTTGCCGTCCCAGAACGGCGCCACCGAGGCCATCATCTGGTCGCGCTGCTGCTCGCTCTCGGCGGACGGAAACAGCACGCCGATGCCGAGATCGAAGCCGTCCATCACCACGTAGAGCACGACCGCGACGGCGAGGATGCCGGCCCAGGCGGTGGGAAGATCGAACGCCATGATGACCTCCTCACGCGCCCGGGGAGCCGGCCGCACCCGTGCGGGTGGCGGGTGCCGGTGCCGCACCGGCCGCGCCCGCCGGCCGTGCCCCGGTGATCGGCCGCAGCGGCGTGCCGGCATCGGGCGGCTGGTCGGCGCCGCCGACCAGCCCGTTGGCGAGCAGCCGGTTGATGAAGTAGATGCCGGTCGAGAACACGATGCCGTAGACCACGACGAACAGCGCCAGCGATGTCGCGACGCTGCCGCCCGGCACCGGCGACACCGCATCGGCGGTGCGCAG
This sequence comes from Rhodoplanes sp. P11, assembly GCF_964266735.1. Taxonomy (NCBI): domain Bacteria; kingdom Pseudomonadati; phylum Pseudomonadota; class Alphaproteobacteria; order Hyphomicrobiales; family Nitrobacteraceae; genus Rhodoplanes; species Rhodoplanes sp. P11. Next base: position 277,541 of record NZ_CAXWGY010000001.1, on the reverse strand, counting down.
GATGCCGCTGACGACCCACGGCTGGCGGCCGCTCTCCGACACCACCCAGCCGGCCACGATGGCGACGAAGCCGGCCCACCAGCCGTGCGAGACGATGCGCAGGAACCAGCCGGTGGTGAACAACGCACCGCGCCACCACAGGATGGCGCCGGCGATCGCCACCGCGATCATGGCGAAGCCGATCGCCAGCATGATGCGGAACGCGAAGAACACGTTCTTCACCGGCGGCCGGTCCTGCGGTGGCACGCTGGTGAGGCCGGGAAACAGCCCGTTCGGATCGTGGGTCAGCACCAGCGAGGCGCCGCGCGGGATCGAGATGGCGAAGCGGTTGGTCTCGGCCTTCTCGTCCGGCCAGGCGAAGATGTGGAAGTCGCCCGGCTTGCTGCCGTCCCAATGGGCCTCCATGGCGGCGACCTTGATGGGTTGATGCTCCAGCGTGTTCAGCCCGTGCTGATCGCCGATGAAGAGTTGCAGCGGCGCCAGCACCACGATCATGCCGACCGCCATCTTCACCATGATGCGGGCCTCGTCGTAGTGGCGCTCGGCCAGCACCCATCGCGCCCCCACCGCCAGCACCACGAAGGCGGTGGTGAGATAGGCGGCCGTCATCATGTGGGCGAAGCGATACGGGAAGCTCGGGTTGAAGATGATGGCGAGCCAATCGACCGGATGGGCGATGCCGTTGATCACCGTGTGGCCGGCGGGCGTCTGCATCCAGCTGTTGGCGGAGAGAATCCAGAAGCCCGAGATGGCGGTGCCGACCGCCACCATGATGGCCGCGAAGGTGTGCAGCCGCGGCGACACCCGTCCGGCGCCGAACAGCAGGATGCCGAGGAACGACGCCTCCAGAAAGAAGGCGGTGAGCACCTCGTACCCCATCAGCGGGCCGATGATGTTGCCAGTCACCACCGAGAAGCGGCTCCAGTTGGTGCCGAACTGGTAGGACAGTACGACACCCGACACCACGCCGAGCGCGAACGACACCGCGAAGATCTTGGTCCAGAAGCGTGCCAACCGGGCGTAGCGCTCGTTGCCGGTGCGCGCCCGCATCACCAGCAGCGTGGCGATATAGGCCGACAGGCCGATCGTGAAGCTCGGGAAGATGATGTGGAACGTGATCGTGAAAGCGAACTGCACGCGCGCGAGCAGCAGCGGATCGAAGTCCATGTCGTCGTCACCTCGGGCGTCCGGTCGGAGGGGCAAGGCACCCGCAGGTGCTGCCTGGCAGCCGAAGATACCAGAAGCCACCACCGGCGCCGCGAAGCGCCGGACGCCATCATCGGCGCCCGCGAGGCGCCGTGGCGGCTCGCCTGCCCGCCGCGTCGTCGCGGCGACCGCAGCGGTCGTACAACGCGAAACAGTGCCGGATGGTTCCGCCTGCGGTGCCGTGTCGCGTATCCGGTCTCGTCCACAGCTCCGTTAAACTGCGTGCGCCGGCGTCGATTGCCGCCGTTTATGGCGCAGATTACAACTTCCAGCCGGGGGTCGGCACGCCGCACCCGGCAGCGTGTCGGCCGTCGAGGGGGACTGGACATGACGGACCACGCGGCGCCGCAGGGCGCATCATTCATCGACCGCTACTTCGGCCTGACGGCGAGCGGGACGACCGTGCGCACCGAGGTGATCGCCGGCGTCACCACCTTCCTCACGATGGTCTACATCGTGTTCGTCAACCCGACGATCCTCTCGGCCGCCGGCATGGACAAGGGCGCCGTGTTCGTCGCCACCTGCGTGGCCGCGGCGGTCAGCTCGCTGGTGATGGGGCTGTACGCCAATTATCCGGTGGCGCTGGCGCCCGGCATGGGGCTCAACGCCTTCTTCGCCTTCACGGTGGTCCTCACCTACAAGTACTCGTGGCAGCAGGCGCTCGCCGCGGTGTTCTGCTCGGGCGTGCTGTTCTTCCTGATCTCGGTGTTCAGGCTGCGCGAGTATGTCATCAACGCCATTCCGCTCAACCTCAAGCTGGCCATCTCGGCGGGCGTCGGACTGTTCCTCGGCATCATCGCGCTGGAGCAGGCCAAGATCGTCGTCGACCATCCGGTGACGCTGGTCACCCTCGGCAGCCTGCGCGAGCCGGCCGCCGTGCTGTGCCTGGTCGGCTTCGTGGCGATCGCCGCCCTCAATTCGCGCAATATCCTGGGCGGCACCCTGATCGGCATTCTCGTGGTGACGCTGATCGGGCTGCCGCTCGGCCTCACCACCTACACGGGCGTGGTGTCGGCGCCGCCCTCGCTGGCGCCGACCTTCCTCCAACTCGACTTCTCGGCGCTGGCCGAGCAGACCTTCCTGATCGTCGTGTTCAGCTTCCTGTTCATCGACGTGTTCGACAATGCCGGCACGCTGATCGGCGTCACCCACCGGGCCGGCCTCCTCAACGAGAAGGGCGAGCTGCCGCGCATGAGGCAGGCGCTGATCTCCGACAGCTTCGCGGCGATGTTCGGCTCGCTGATCGGCACCTCGACGACGACCAGCTACATCGAGAGCGCCTCGGGCGTCGCGGCCGGCGGGCGCACCGGCCTGATGGCCGTGGTGGTGGCGCTGCTGTTCCTGCTGGCGCTGTTCTTCGCTCCGCTCGCCGGCATGGTGCCGGCCTATGCGTCGGCGGCGGCGCTGCTCTACGTCGCCTGCCTGATGACCCGCGGCCTCGCCGAGATCGCGTGGGACGACGTCACCGAGTATGCGCCGGCCGTGGTGGCGGCGGTGACCATGCCGCTGACCTACTCGATCGCCACCGGCATCGGGCTCGGCTTCCTCACCTATGCGGGTGCCAAGATCGTCTCGGGCCGCTTCCGCGAGGCGAAGCCCGCCGTCGTGATTCTGGCCCTGCTGTTCGCCTTCAAGTTCGCGACGCAGTGACGGCTGGCCTGCCCGGCGGCGCGGACGCGGGGGCGATGCGCCGAACCGCCCGCCGGCGAGCCCACGGACATCGTCGCCGGGCTCGACCCCGATGCGAGGGACGCGGGCCGGAGCGTGGACGGCGAGGGTCTGTGTTCTTGAAATGTTCTTTGTCTCTGCTAAGCTTCGTGAGGTCGCGCGGCGATTGGCGACAAGCGATCGGCGGGCCGTGGAATGGGATCGGGAGTGGGGCGCATGACCTCGTCGGCATGGCGTGGCGGGGCCGCAGGGGATGCGGCCGAATCGGCGGCAGGTGGGGTGCTGTCGGCGGCACGGTTCGGGAGCTTCGCGCGGGCGGTCCACGCGGACGCCGCGACCTGGGCGGCGGCCCGGCCCGGCCGGCGGGTGATGGGCGCATGGTGGCGCGGCGTGCTGGCCGGAGTCGTGCTGATGGGCCTCGGTGTCGCGGGCAGCGGATCGGCAGTGGCGCAGCCAGACCGGCGCCAGAACGAGCCCGGCCAGTTCGACTTCTATGTCCTGTCGCTGTCGTGGTCGCCGTCCTGGTGCGCGGCGGCGGCCGAGCGGCGCGACGGTCGTGAGCGCGATGGTCGCGACCGCGACGGCCGTAACCGCTCCGATCCCGATCGCGAGCGCGGCGGGACCGAGCGCAGCGATCCGCAATGCGGCGCGCGGCCGTTCTCGTTCGTGGTGCACGGCCTGTGGCCGCAATACGAGCGCGGCTTTCCGGAGTACTGCCAGGTGCCGGCGCCCCGGCTGAACCGCGAGCAGGTCTCGGCCATGCTGGATCTGATGCCGAGCCCGCGCCTCGTCTTCCACCAATGGGACAAGCACGGCGTCTGCTCGGGGCTGTCGGCGCGCGCCTATTTCGAGACGGTCCGCAAGGCGCGTGCGGTGATCAAGATCCCGGAGATCTATCACGAGCCGGCCGACCCTCTCACGGTGACGCCCGACGAGATCGAGGAGGCTTTCGTCAGGGCCAATCCCGGGCTCCCGCGCACCGGCATCGCGGTCGGCTGTAGCCGCAACCGGCTGAGCGAGGTGCGCATCTGCCTGAACCGCGAGCTCGGCTTCCGCGATTGCCCGGAGGTCGACCGCCGCGCCTGCCGGCGCGAGCGCCTGACCATGCCGCCGGTCCGCGGCGGCTGACTGGAGGCAGGGTGTCCGCGGGGCATCGTGTCGCGCGGTGATGGGGGAGCCGCGATCTGGGGCGGCCGCGTTCTTGCGCGGCGGTGATCTCGCGCGGCGGTGATCTCGCGCGGCGGTGATCTCGCGCGGCGGTGATCTCGCGCGGCGGCAAAGCTCGGCGCGGAAGCATGTTCCACGGGTCGTGCTCACCCTCTTGCCTTGCGCCGCAGGCCGCGTACCGCGTTTCGCGCTCTGTGGCATCCGGCAAGCCTTTCCGAGACCTTGCCACAATCCGTGCAAGTCGCCGCATTTCGAGGCGCGACTTCGCGCCGGCGCGACAACGCCCAGGTCAGCGCCGCCGGCCAGGATGGCCTCGAAAGGGGAAACCATGGCGCGACACGATTCCCGGCGGGCGCTTCCGGACGCCCTGCACGCCACCGCTCCCGTCCTCGTCGAGGGGGCCGCGACACCGCTCGGCACGTCGCTTCGCACGACGCTCCGCGAGCGGCTCGACCGCGACGGCCGGCTGGCCGTCCGCATGATCGGCGTGGCCTACCTGATCCTGTGGGGCATCACCTGGTGGTCGCTGGACCATGGCGCCACCGTGCTGACGAGTCTCGGCGCCTGCCGGCTGGAACCGCTGTCCGAGCTTTTCGTCTGGCGCTGCCTGCCCGAGGCGCCGCTGCCGGCGGTGGTGGATCTTCTCAACGGTGTGCTCGCGGCCACCCTGTGGGCCCCCGCCGTGGTGCTGGCGGCGGTGAGCCAGCCGGACGTGCGGCTGATGGCGGCGGTGCTGGTCGGCCTGCACCTGGTCGGGCTCCCGGCGGCCCTGCTGGTGGTGATCCGCGCCGGCGTTCGCCTGTGTGACGGCGTGGTGCGCGGCCGGATGATGCGGGGCCGAATCAAGCCCGTCGAGGCGTCGGATGCGGCGCCGCGCCGGCGCGCGGCCCCGATGACGGAAGCCCCGAACATGGCGGCCGCCGGCGCGGTCCCGATCCCGGAGCCGGGTGCCGCGGCGCCCGAGTCCGCCAGCCTTGCGGCGCCGGCCGGTCCAGGACGGGAAGCCGCTGCCGCGCTCGGCCCCGTGGCGACGCTGCGGCGGCTCGCCGGCGTCGTCCCGGCGGCGACGCTCGCTCCATCGGGGGCCTCGTCCGGGCCGTCGTTCCGAGACGCGAGCGGGTCCGGTGCCTCGGGCGGCCGTCGACGGCCGTCGCGGGCGCCTGCCGCCGGACCGCCGGTCCTGCCCCGCAGCACGTTCGGGCTGCGCCGCGCCGTTCCGATCTGACCCGCTGGCGTGACGTGGCGTCGGCGGTGTCGATCCACGCCGTGGACCGCAGACCAGAACAGGTGGGCGCCGCCGACCGCGGCGTGGTGTCGTGGATGCGGGGTCGACGGGGCGGCCGCCTCATCCGGCGGCGCGTCTCGCGCCGGCTCACCCGGTGCGCATCTCGCGCCGGATCGCGGTGCCCGTCGGGGCGGGTGGGCAGCGGCGCCGCGGCGTGCGAAGACGGTCGCGAGCGCCGTCGGCCCGCGCGGTGCTCGTGCCGCCCGGCGGGCCGTCCTTCCGTGCATCGCTCATGAACTACCGACACGCCTTCCATGCCGGCAACTTCGCCGACGTCCTCAAGCACGCGACCTTGGCCCGTGTGCTCACCCATCTGAGCGACAAGCCGGCCGCCTTCCGGGTGATCGACACTCATGCGGGCGCCGGCCTCTACGATCTCGCCGGCCCGGAGGCGAGCCGCACCGGCGAATGGCGCGACGGCATCGGCCGGCTGCGCGATGTGAGCATCCCGTCCGCCGTCGCTGCGCTGCTCGCGCCCTATCTCGACGTCGTGCGCGATCTCTCGACAGACGGCGCGCGCGCCTATCCCGGATCGCCGCTGCTCGCGCTGCGTCTGCTGCGTCCGCAGGATCGTCTGATCGCGTGCGAGCTGGAGCCCACCGCCGCCGCCGCACTCGCCGCTGCGCTCGGCCGCGATCCGCGCGCCAAACACGTCACTCTGGATGGGTGGCTAGCCTTGAACGCCTATTTGCCGCCGAAGGAACGTCGCGGTGTCGTGCTGGTCGATCCGCCGTTCGAGCGCGCCGACGAATTCTCACGACTGGCACACGGGATCGTGAACGCGACGCGCAAATGGGCCACCGGCACGTACCTGATCTGGTACCCGATCAAGGAGCGGCGCGAGCCGGCGGCTTTCGTGGACGCCTTGGTCCGGGCCGGCATCGGCAAGATTCTCGGGATCGAGCTCGATATCGGAGAATGCGGTCCCGGGCTGCGCGCCACCGGCGTCGTCGTGATTAATCCGCCCTGGCGACTCGCCGACGAGATGCGGCTGCTGATCGACTGGCTGGTGCCGGTTCTCGCCCGTGGTCCCGGTGCGGCCGCGCGGGTCGACTGGATCGCCGGTGGCTGATGTCGTTGTCAGAACGGCCCTGCTTCCTCTTTTTGGCTCGCAACCTCTATGTTAAAGTTTGATGGGGCTCTGACGTTCCGTCTCCCGCGAGCCGCCGCGGCGCATGCGCCGAGGTTTCTGCGGCATGTGACGTCCGGCCGCGCTGCCGTGCTGTGAGGGCCGGTGGCGTAACAGCATGGGGATTAGGAGTGTCCCGATGGCAATGGCGGGTACGGTCAAGTTCTTCAACAGCGAGCGCGGATACGGCTTCATCAAGCCCGACGACGGCGGTCGCGATGTCTTCGTGCACATCACCGCCGTCGAGCGGGCGGGTCTGAAGTCGCTCAACGAAGGTCAGCGGATCAGCTTCGACGTCGAGCCCGACAAGAAGGGAAAGGGGCCGAAGGCGGTCAATCTCGTGGTGTCGTGATGCGCTGCGGCGTCCTGCGGCGCGGCCGGCCGGGCGGCGCAAGGCGGGACGCGGACGTCACCGTGCGGATCAGCGGAGCGAGAATCGCCCCCCGCAAGACGTGATCGGACCTTGATCTGATCAGGTCGGGTGACGCGGCTTCGACCGGACCCCCTGGGGAGGAGCCGACGGCGGTCGTGATCAGGTGCGTGCATGACCCGCACCGGACCGAGACGCCACGCTTCGAGCATCGCAGAGCTGAGGCCGGATCGACCGCCCGGAACGGCGGCGGTACGACGGGATCATCGCGATCCTGTCGCCGGACTCGGCTGCGCCTCGTTGGGGTTTCGTCATCCGAAACACGTCGGTGCGGCGCTGCTGCGGCGCACCGAGCCCGCGGGGACACCGCAATTCGCCGGGCGCCGAGGCCTCGGGATGTCGAAGGTGCCGGGCACGGAGGCGGGGCACACCGCCGTCGAGCGTTCCCGCGCGGCCGCACCCTGTGGCGCGGCCATGCCGTCATGCGGCGATGCCGTCGTGCGGGACGCTTGGGGGTGAGTGCCCAGTGTTGATTGTCCCGTGGTGAGCGCAGCGGTGGGGCGTGTCCCCGCCGCGCTTAGCTTGGCTGCCTCCGTCCTGGTTACATCCGTCCTGGCCCTTCGTTCTGGCCCGCATGTGTTGGCCCGCGTGTTCTGGCCGAGAGCTGGTCGTGGTCGCGCAGCGGTCGCCGCTCGCCGTCCGCGAGGGCCGCGCCGTCCTTGGGAGGCCGTCTCGGTGCGGCCGTTCCTATGGGGCTGTCGTCGTGCGGTCGCCGATGCCACGGGCCGCATGGCGCATCGTCGGTGTGCCCGCCGATGCGGCATGCGGGAGGCCGCTCCTCGATCCGGCCACGCTCGTTCCCCGTCTCGCCCTCGTGGTGAGGAGCGCTTCGGTGCGTTGCGCCGCGCGCCTCGAACCATGGGGTCATGGGAGTGGCTGCACTCACGCCACCAGGGCGGAGAGTGGTTCGCGACTGCGCGTCGGGAGGATGCGTCCGGCGGTCTCTGACGCTGCGAGACGTCGCGTCGTCGCAAAAGGGAAACGCTCCGGCGCGTGCGCGCCGGAGCGTCATCCGAGCGGCGCTGAGGGGCCGCGCGCCGTCAGAATCGGTAGTTCAGGCCGAAGCGGAGGATGCTGGACTCGATTCCGGCATTGAAGCCGAGGCCGTTGTAGAACTCGTTGTCGAGATCGACATAGAGATACTCGGCGCGGGCGCTCCAGTTGGGCGTGAATGCCACCTCGATGCCGCCGCCCGCGGTCCATCCCGTGTGGGTCTTGGTCTGCGACCAGCCGAACCACTCCACCTCGCCGCGGCCATAGGCGAAGCCGCCGGTGCCGTAGAGCAGGATGTTGTTGATGGCGAAGCCGACGCGCCCGCGCAGGGTGCCGAACCACGGGTTGGAGAACTTGTAGGGCGCGAACGTGTCCTCGGCGCCCGAGAACTGGAAATCCGTCTCGCCGCCGATGACGAACTGGCCGATCTGGTAGTTGTAGCCGCCCTGGATGCCGCCGACGAAGCCGTCGGGCTTCAGGCCGAACTGCGACGAGCCGAACTGATAGCCGAGATTGATGCCCAGATACGGCCCGGTCCAGGTCGGCACCGCCGCATAGGGCGGCGCCGGCTGCGGGTAGGGGGCGCTGTAGCGCATGTCGGCCGCGATCGACGGCGCCGACAGCAGGGTCGCGGCGATCAGGCCGGCCGTCGTGATCCTCGTGAACGTCATCGTCACCTCCACGCCACCCGTGTCCGGCCGGTTCCGCCGGCCGTGGCGACGCCCCGGTGTGCCGGCTTGTCGCCCGCCATCGTGGACCCCGAAGGACCAGCCGACGGCGAAAGATGGATAATTTCGTGTTTCGACTTATCGCGGCCTTCGAGTAAATGTTTCCTTACTCGGCACCCTGCACCGACCGTTAAGCTTAAGCTCCCGTTTACTTGCCCTGACAGGGGGTTAACGTCCCGCTCCGGGCTGGAGGCCGGCCGGCGAGGGGACCGCTGGAGGGCCGGCGAGAGGCCGCGCCGCGCCCCGGTTGCCAAGTCGGAGCCGACCCACCACAGTGCCGCGAGCCGCCGCCTCGCCGGGCGGCGCTGTTCCGCCGAGACCCCGTCGCGACCCCGCGAATCGGGCGAGACCCTGCGAGTCGAGAGCCTGCAATGCGCATCGTGCCTGTGCCGTCCCGTTCCGCCCTGGTCACCGGCGGGGCGCAGCGCATCGGACGGGCGATCGTGCGGGCGCTCGCCGGCGCCGGCTATGCGGTCGCCGTGCATGCCCGTGGCTCGGCCGCCGAGGCGGAGAGCCTGTGCGCCGAGATCGCCAATGCGGGTGGCGTCGCGCGTCCGGTGCTGGCCGATCTCGCCGACCACGCCGCGGTGCTCGGCCTGGTCGATGCCGCGGCGCGGCTGGTCGGTCCGCTGGCGCTGCTCGTCAACAACGCCTCGACCTTCGAGCGCGACGAGATCGGCGGGCTCGACCGCGCCCTATTCGACCTCCACATGGCGGTGAACCTGCGCGCCCCGGTGTTCCTGGCCGATGCCTTCGCGGCCCAGGCCCCGGCCGACCTCGATGCGTCGGTCGTCAACCTGATCGATCAGCGCGTCTACAAGCCGACGCCGCGCTTCCTCTCCTACGGCCTCAGCAAGAGCGCGCTCCACACCGCCACCACGACCCTCGCCCAGGCGCTGGCGCCGCGGGTGCGGGTCAATGCGGTCGCTCCTGGGCCGACGCTGCCGAGCCCGCGCCAGGATGCCGCCGCCTTCGCCCGCCAGGCGAGCGCGGTGCCGCTCGGCCGCGGCCCGTCACCCGAGGAGATCGCCGACGCGGTGCTCTACCTCGCCACCGCCCGCAGCGTCACCGGCGAGACCATCGCGGTCGACGGCGGCCAGCGGCTCGCCTGGCAGACCCCGGACGCGGTCGGCATCGACGAGTGATCGCGCCGCCGCAGGCGGACGTGCCGCGCTTCGCGCCTTATATGACACGCATGCAGAAGTCCCAGCAGAACATCGACCCGGATCCCGATCTCGATCTCGATCGCGACGCCGCCGACGAGGAGGCGGATGCGGCGCTGCCGGATCTGCCGGAGGTCGAGCCCGAGGCGCCGCCGGCGGAGCCCGGCACGCTCGCGGCCGGCCGCGCCGTCATCGCCCGCCATGCCCGTCTGGCGCCGACCTCGCCCGGCGTCTACCGCATGATCGGCGCCGGCGACGAGGTTCTCTATGTCGGCAAGGCCAAGGACATCCGCCGGCGCGTCACCTCCTATGCGCGGCCGACCGGCCACGTCACCCGCATCGCCCGGATGATCGCCGCCACCGTGGCGATGGAGTTCATCTCCACCGCCACCGAGACCGAGGCGCTGCTGCTCGAGGCGAACCTCATCAAGCGCCTGCGGCCGCGCTTCAACGTTCTGCTGCGCGACGACAAGTCGTTCCCCTACATCCTCATCACGGCCGACGGCCTGCCGGCGCAGATCTGCAAGCATCGCGGGGCCCGCACCCGGGCCGGCGCCTATTTCGGGCCGTTCGCGGCGGTCGGCGCCGTCAACCGCACCATCACGGCGCTGCAACGGGCGTTCCTGCTGCGCTCCTGCTCGGATTCGGTCTACGAGAGCCGCACCCGGCCCTGCCTCTTGCACCAGATCAAGCGCTGCGCCGCCCCCTGCACGGGCGAGATCGCGCCCGACGACTACGCCGTGCTGGTCGGCGAGGCGACCGCGTTCCTGTCGGGCGAGAGCCGGGCGGTGCGGGCCGAGCTGGCGCGCGACATGGAGGCGGCCGCCGAGGCGCTCGACTTCGAGCGCGCCGCGGTGCTGCGCGACCGCCTCGCCGCCATGGCGGCCGTGCAGGCCCACCAGGGCATCAATCCGCGCGGCGTCGAGGAGGCCGACGTCTTCGCGGTCCACCAGGAGGGCGGCTTCTTCTGCATCGAGGTGTTCTTCTTCCGGGCCGGGCAGAACTGGGGCAACCGCGCCTACTTCCCGAAGGCGGACCGCACCCTCGCGGCCGAGGACGTGCTCGCCTCGTTCCTGGCCCAGTTCTACGACGACAAGCCGTGTCCGCGCCTCCTGCTCCTGTCGCACGACATCGCCGAGTGCCGGCTGCTCGCCGACGCGCTGTCGCTCAGGGCGGGGCGGCGGGTCGAGATCGCGGTGCCGCGGCGGGGCGAGAAGAAGGAGCTGGTCGACCACGCGGCCGCCAATGCCCGCGAGGCGCTCGGCCGCAAGCTCGCCGACACCGCCTCGCAGCAGAAGCTCCTGGAGGCGCTGGCCGGCGCCTTCGGGCTGCCGCGGCCGCCGCGGCGGGTGGAGGTCTACGACAACAGCCACATCCAGGGCTCGAACCCGGTCGGCGTCATGGTGGTGGCGGGGCCGGAGGGCTTCCGCAAGAGCCAGTACCGCAAGTTCAACATCCGCTCCGCCGATCTCGCCCCCGGTGACGACTACGGCATGATGCGCGAGGTGCTGGAGCGCCGCTTCAAGCGGCTGCTCGGCGACGGAGCGGGGGAGGCGGCTGCGGCCGCTGGTCCCGGCCGCGGCGTCGCGGCGCCGCCCGCCGCTGATTCCCTGCCCGAGCTGGTAGCCGATCCCCCACCCGCGCCGGACCCCGACACCGAGCCGGCCGAATCACCGTGGCCGGATCTTGTGCTGATCGACGGCGGCCCGGGCCAGCTCGCCGCGGCGCGCGAGACGCTGGCGGCGCTCGGCATCGCCGATGTGCCGCTGGTGTCGATCGCCAAGGGGCCCGACCGCGATGCCGGCCGCGAGCATTTCCACATGGCGGGCCGCGCGCCGTTCCGGCTGGCGCCGCGCGACCCAGTCCTCTATTTCGTCCAGCGGCTGCGCGACGAGGCGCATCGCTTCGCGGTGGGATCGCACCGGGCGCGTCGCCGCCGCGACGTGCGCGAGGCCGGCTTGCAGGAGATCCCCGGCGTCGGCCCGGCGCGCAAGCGCGCGCTCCTGCATCACTTCGGCACCCTGAAGGCGATCGAGCGCGCCTCGCCGGCGGATCTCGCCCGGGTTCCCGGCGTCAGTGCCGAGACGGCGCGGCGCATCTATGCGTATTTCCACGAGGCCGCGTCGTGACGGGTGATCTGTCGCGCAAAGGCTGTTAGAGGACGGCAACCGAGGTTATCTTGCGCGTATGGAGATCGTGACCTCCCGTAACATGCCGGCGCGGCCGCTGGCCCTGCCCAACATTCTCACCTACGGCCGGATCGCCGCGGTGCCGCTGGTGGTCGCCTGCATGTACGGCCAGATCGTCCTGGAGGGCGGTATCTGGCTGCGCTGGGTGGCGCTGGTGCTCTACGTCGCCGCCGCCGTGACCGACTTCCTGGACGGCTATCTGGCGCGCTCGTGGGGCCAGCAGTCGAGCTTCGGTCGCATGCTCGATCCGATCGCCGACAAGCTGCTGGTGTCCGCCTGCCTGCTGATGCTGGCCGCCGATCGCACCATCTACGGCTGGTCGATCTGGGCCGCCATCATCATCCTGTGCCGCGAGATCCTGGTCTCGGGCCTGCGCGAGTATCTGGCCGAGTTGCAGGTCAGCGTGCCGGTGACCCGGCTCGCCAAATGGAAGACGTCGGTGCAACTCGTCGCCATCGGGGTGCTGCTCGCCGGCGACGCCGGCGACAACCTGGTGTCGACCTCGGTCTATCTCGGCTTCCCGCTCGTCACCTTCACGGGCCTGACGCTCCTGTGGGTGTCGGCGCTCCTGACCCTCTACACCGGCTACGACTACTTCCGGGCCGGCCTCCACCACCTGATCGAGGAATGACGTGAAGGTCCTGTACTTCGCCTGGGTGCGCGAGCGGGTCGGCAAGGCCGAGGAGACGGTCGAGCCGCCGGCCGGCGTCGTCACCGTCGCGGATCTGATGGACTGGCTCGCCGGCCGCGACGAAGCCTATGCGCACGCCTTCGAGAACCGCCGGTCGATCCGCGCCGCCGTCGACCAGGCGCATGTGCGGCCCGACACCGCCATCGCCGGGGCGCGCGAGATCGCCTTCTTTCCGCCGATGACCGGCGGGTGAGACCGTTGGCCGTATGATGGTCCGACCCAAGGTCCGTATCCAGCGCGAGCCGTTCGACGCCGCCGCCGAGGCGCGGGCGCTGACGGCGGGACGCACCGACATCGGCGCGGTGGTGACCTTCACGGGCATCTGCCGTGGGAGCGACGACGGCCGCGCCGTCGCGGCGCTGACGCTCGAGCACTATCCCGGCATGGCCGAGGCCGAGATCGAGCGCCACGTTGCCGAGGCGGAAGCGCGCTGGGCGCTCCTCGGCGTCACCGTCGTTCACCGCCACGGCCGGCTGGTGCCCGGCGACGACATCGTGCTGGTGGTCACCGCCTCGTCGCATCGGGGCGACGCCTTCGCGGCGGCCGAGTTCCTGATGGACTGGCTGAAGACCAAGGCGCCGTTCTGGAAGAAGGAGGAGGCCGGCGAGGGCACCGGCTGGGTCGAGGCCAAGGCCGACGACGATGCGGCGGCGACCCGCTGGGCGCCGCCCGGAGACCCGGCCGCCGGCGGCGCGTGAGGGCACCTGAGGCGTCGACGCCGTCTTCGGCACGGGCCGCATCGGCCGCAAGGACCCTCGGCGTCGAGCAAGAAATGCCCACCGCCCGCGCGGGCGATGGGCATCGAACGCGCGGCGACCGCGCGCCCCGGCGAGGGCGACGCGCGGCCGGATCGCGGATCAGGCCGCCGCCGCCTTGGGCTGCGTCTCGGCCGTGTAGTCGTCCATCAGCTGCTTGGTGATCTGGCTGGGCGTGAAGCGCCAGTCGGCGATCTCCGACACCGCCGTCACCTCGGCGGCGCTGCCGGTGATGAAGCACTCCGAGAAGCCGGTCAGCTCCTCCGGCATGATCCGCCGCTCCGCCACCTCTATGCCGCGCCGCTTGGCGAGCTCGATCACGGTCTGACGGGTGATGCCGTTGAGGAAGCAGTCGGCGGTCGGCGTGTGGATCACGCCGTCCTTGACGAAGAAGATGTTGGCGCCGGTGCATTCGGCGACGCGGCCCTGCCAGTCCAGCATCATGGCGTCGGCATAGCCGCGCCGCTCGGCCCGATGCTTGGAGATGGTGCAGATCATGTAGAGGCCGGCCGCCTTGGCGGTGGACGGCGCCGTCTTCGGATCGGGCCGGCGGTACTCGGCGAGATCGAGCCGGATGCCCTTCAGCCGATCTTCCGGATTGAAGTAGCTCGGCCATTGCCAGCTCGCGATGGCGAGGTGGATGGTGTTGGTCTGCGCCGAGACGCCCATCATCTCCGAGCCGCGCCAGGCGATCGGCCGCACATAGGCGTCGCGGAAATTGTTCTTCTCCAACACCAGCCGCTTGGCCGCGTCGATCTCGGCGGCCGAATAGGGGATCTCGAAGTCGAGGATCTGGGCCGACCGCTTCAGGCGCTCCGAGTGCTCGGTGCACTTGAAGATCTGGCCCCCATAGGCGCGCTCGCCCTCGAACACCGCGCTCGCATAGTGCAGGCCATGGGAGAGTACATGGAGGGTCGCCTCGGTCCACGGCACCAGCTTGCCGTCGTACCAGATGACGCCGTCGAACTTGTCGAATGAAATACCCATGGCAATCTCCGTGACCTGCGGGCGTGCCGAATGCGCGCCCCCTCTCGTGCCGCAGCTTTGCGCCGTCCCGGGACTCCGATAAGGTCGCGCCGTCATGAGAGCGCGGTTCGCCCGGCGAGGCAACGGGGGCGCGACGAGCACGATCGTTTCGCGAACCCGGGTCATGAGGTAACAATCAAACCGAAATATGTCAACATGGCTGACATAAATGTCCGAGCAACGCCGCCCCGCCCTCCGGGCATGGATCAGGGGCCGGCGGCCGCCGTCGACGAGCCGATCTGGGACATCATCGAGCTCCTGTACTTCGCCTATCGGGACTTCGTCGGCGATCCCGACAGTGCGCTGGCGGCCTTCGGGTTCGGCCGTGCCCACCACCGCGTGCTCCACTTCGTGGCCCGCAACCCGGGCCTCAAGGTCGCGGAATTGCTGGATATTCTCCGCATCACCAAGCAGTCGCTGGCGCGCGTGCTCAAGCAGCTCGTCGACGACGGCTTCATCGAGCAGCGCGAGGGCGAGACCGACCGCCGGCAGCGGCGGCTGTTCGCCACCCCCAAGGGGGAGGCGCTGGCGCTGCGGCTCGCCACCCAGCAGACCCGGCGCATCCGCCGGGCCCTCGCCGACGTCGGGCCGGACGGCCATGCCGCCGCCCGCCGCTTCCTGGTCGGCATGATCAATGCCGGCGGACGCGACGACGCCTTGCATTTCGTCGATGGCGCCACCGCCAAGCCGCGCCGCCGCTGATCGGACCTCAAGGCCGGAGACCGGCATGACGGAGACCCGCACCTCGCTTCCCGACGACGCCCCCCACCTCCTGGTGGTCGACGACGACCGCCGCATCCGCATGCTGCTGTCGCGCTATCTCGCGGCGGAAGGCTACCGTGTGACCACGGCGGACTGCGCCGCCGATGCGCGCGCCAAGCTCGGCGGCCTCTCGTTCGATCTCCTCATCCTCGACGTGATGATGCCGGGCGAGACCGGCTTCGATCTCGCCCGCTCGATCCGGGCGGAGTCGAGCGTGCCGATCCTGATGCTCACCGCCCGTGCCGAGAAGCAGGACCGCATCGCCGGCCTGGAGATCGGCGCCGACGACTACGTGGTGAAGCCGTTCGAGCCGCGCGAGCTGTCGCTGCGGGTCGCCAGCATCCTGCGCCGGGCGACGCCGCCGGCGGCGCCGCCGCCCGAGCAGGTGCGCTTCGGCCCGTTCGTCTTCGACCTTGCCCAGGGCGAGCTGCGCAAGGGCGACGAGATCGTCCACCTCACCGATCGCGAGCGCGAGATGATGCGGCTGCTCGCCGCGGCGCCGGGCGAGACCGTCACCCGCCTCGCGCTGGCCGGCACCGGCCAGGCGGCGGGTGAGCGCGCCGTCGACGTGCAGGTCAACCGCCTGCGCCGCAAGATCGAGACGAACCCGGCCAATCCGCTGCTGATCCAGACGGTGCGCGGCATCGGCTACCGCCTGATGGTGGGGACGTGACGGCCGCCGGAACGCCGCCATGACGAGCCCGGCGCTGCGCGACCGCGACGAGGGGCTGGGCCGGCACGCCGCGGCCCCCCGGCCGCGGTCGATGACCAGCCTGGATCTCGGCCTCTCCCGGCTCCGCCGGGCGGCCGGCCGCGTCGGCGCCGTGTGGGATCGGCTCGGCCGCGCCCTCAAGGGCGTGATGCCGGCGAGGCTCTACGCCCGCACGCTGCTGATCATCATCGCCCCCATGGTGATCCTGCAATCGGTGGTGGCCTTCGTGTTCATGGAGCGGCACTGGAACACGGTGACGCGCCGCCTCTCGGCCGCCGTCACCCAGGATATCGCGGCGCTGATCGACATCTACCGCTCCTATCCGCAGGACGCCGACCAGGCGACGCTGCGGCGCATCGCCCGCGAGCGTCTCGGCCTGGTGGTCGACGTGCTGCCCGGCACCGAGCTGCCGCCGGTCGGCCCCAAGCCGTTCTTCTCGCTGCTCGACCAGGCGCTGTCGCGGGAGATCAGCCGGCAGATCGGGCGGCCGTTCTGGATCGACACGGTGGGGCGCTCGTCGCTGGTCGAGATCCGCATCCAGCTCGACAATTCGGTGCTGCGGGTGTTCGCCCGCCGCAACGCCGCCTATGCGTCGAATTCGGAGATCTTCCTGCTGTGGATGGTGGGCACCTCGCTGGTGCTGATCACCATCGCGATCCTGTTCCTGCGCAACCAGATCCGGCCGATCCTCAAGCTCACCGAGGCGGTCGAGAGCTTCGGCAAGGGGCGCGAGGTGCCGAGCTTCGGGCCGCGCGGCGCCCAGGAGGTGCGGCGGGCCGCGCTCGCCTTCATCGAGATGAAGCGCCGGGTGGAGCGCTCCATCGAGCAGCGCACCACCATGCTGGCCGGCGTCTCGCACGACCTGCGCACGGTGCTCACCCGCTTCAAGCTGGAGCTGGCGCTGCTCGGCGACGCGCCGGAGCTCGACGCGCTGAAGAAGGACGTCGACGAGATGGCCCGCATGGTGGAGGCGTATCTCGCCTTCGCGCGCGGCGATTCCGGCGAGCAGGCGGAGCCGACCGACATGGCGGCGTTCCTCGACGAGCTGAAGGCCGACGCCGAGCGCACCGGCCACCGGGCGAGCGTCGCGTTCCACGGCCATCCGATCGTCACGGTGCGGCCGCACGCCTTCCGGCGCTGCCTCGCCAACCTGGTGTCGAATGCGGCGCGCTTCGCCGACGAGATCGTCGTCACCGGCCACCGCGATCATCGCTGGCTGACGCTGACGGTCGACGACGACGGGCCGGGCATCGCCCCGGCGCAGCGTGACGAGGTGTTCAAGCCGTTCGTCCGGCTCGACGACGCCCGCAACCAGGACGAGGGCGGCACCGGCCTCGGTCTGGCGATCGCGCGCGACATCGCGCGCTCGCACGGCGGCGACATCTCGCTCGGCGATTCGCCGCTCGGCGGCCTGCGGGCGACGGTGCGGATTCCGGTGTAGGGCGGACACGCAGCTCCCCGCCGGATGAGACCCGGTTGACGGAATGCCGGCCCGCGCGCTAAACGGCGGGCCGCCCAAACTGCACACTAGGGATTGTTCATGTTGGAGCTTGTGACCATCCGCTGATCGTCTCGATCGATCGAGACATCGGCCTGCATCGTTCGCGGCGGCCTGCCTGGCCGAAGCCGGACGGTGCGCGGATGCATCCAGTCACAGGCTTATCCATGAACATCTCACGCAGCGAGCAGCGCGTGCTGCACGTGCTCGCGCAGGGCGGTCAGATCCGCCATCGACGAACCGACGACGGCCGCATTCTCGACGTGCTCTGCGTCACCCGCGACGGCCACGTTCTGGCCGACTGCACCGTCGAGGTCTTCGCCAAGCTCCGACGCAAGCGCCTGATCGAGTCCAGGGCGTCGAGCCCGTATCGGATTTCCGACAAGGGACGTCGCTCGGTTCGCGCCCAGCTCGACAATCGCTGAAGGAGGCCACGACACGACATCGACACCCGTCCGGGCGTCTCCACGACGCTCGGACGGGTGCGGTGCACGGAGGGCCGCGCCCGGCGTTGCGCGCTGCCGTCACACCGCGACGGCGGTATCGCCCTCGACGTCCGGCGACTCGCTGCGTAGCGGCCGCCGGCTGCGCCGGCGCGGGCTGCATCCCGGCACGAAGCGGCACAGCGTGTCGAAGACGCCGGAAAGCTGCTGGCCGCGGCCGAGGGCACGGTCGAGCGCCGCCATGGTACGGGCATGGCCGGGCTCGTCGTCGTCCAGGAAGGTCGACATCACGTTGGCATAGAGCAGCGCCAGGCCCTGCGCCCGGATCAGGCCGGTCGGCCCGGCCGAGCCGATGTCGGCGCCCGCCAGCATCCACTGCATGGAGGTCACCGCGAAGTTGTTGAGGGCGAGCGCCAGCGGCGGGTCGGTGCGGGCCGATTGCAGCAGCGAGCGGATCGCTTCCTTGTAGGGCGAGAGCGCCTCGAAGCGGCGCATCAGCATGTCGAACAGCCGCTCGCGGGCGGGCTCCTCGGTCATGTCGTCGTGCTCGCCGCCGAGGACCTCGCGGTCGATCTCCTTGATGTGCGCCGCCAGGATGGCGAGCTTGCCGGAAAATTGGCCGCGCAGCTCAGCGAGGGTGACGCCGGCCCGCGCCGCGATGTCGCCGAGCCCGATCGACTCGTAGGGCTGCTCGGCCAGCAGCTCCATGAACGCTTCGATCATCTTGCCGCGCGGCGTGCCGATGCGGCCGGATTTCTTGCGGGCGCGCTCCTGGCCGGTGTCGGCGCCGCCGATGTTCTCCGGGGTCTCTTCGAAGCGGTCGCCGTCGTCGCGTCCGGGGGTACGGGGCCTGCGCGCCATGGGCTCGACTCCTGTGGCTGGCTGCGATTGCCCCCTATGTAATTCTGCGGAGGCGCCACTGCCAGGGTGGGGGACACGCGCCGCGCGCTTCAGCCGGCCAGCTCGCGGGAGCGCCGGGTCGCCGCCGCCACCGCCTTCTCCAGCAGCGGGTCGAGGCCGTCCGGCCCCATCAGCACGTCGAGGGCCGCGGCCGTGGTGCCGCCCGGCGAGGTGACGTTCTTGCGCAGCGTCGCGGCGTCGAGGGGCGAGCGGTGGAGCAGCTCGCCGGCCCCCGCCACCGTCTCCCGGGCGATCCGGTGGGCCAGGTCGGCCGGCAGCCCGGCCGCGATGCCGGCGCGCGCCAGGCTCTCGGCCATCAGGAACACATAGGCGGGACCGGACCCCGAGACCGCCGTGACGGCGTCGATCAAGCCTTCCTCGGCGACCCAGTCGACCTTGCCGGTCGCCGCCAGCAGCGCCTGGGCGAGCGCCCGGCCGTCCGCCGTCACGGCCGAATTGGCGACCGCCACCGTCATGCCGCGGCCGATCGCCGCCGGCGTGTTGGGCATCGCCCGCACCGCCGCGATGCCGGCTCCCAGCGTCGCCTCCAGGAACGCCAGGGTGCGCCCCGCCATGATGGAGATCACCACCGCGCCGGCGGCGAGGGGGGCGAGGGCGGGCAGCGCCTCGGGGGCGGTCTGCGGCTTCACCGCGAGCACGATGGCCTGCGGCCGCAGGCCGGCGGTGTCGGGGTTGAGCCGCAGGCCGGCGATCGCCTGGGCGGCGGTCTCGGCCGAGGGGTGGGGCTCGATCACCACGATCTTGCGCGGATCGATGCCGAGCCGCAGCCAGCCTTCCAGCAGGGCGCCGCCCATCTTGCCGGCGCCGACCAGCAGGATCGGCCCGGCGACGCCGGCGAGCGGCGACGGGGTCTCGGAACGGGTCTCGGGCTTTGGCTCTGGCACGACGCGCATCCTTGTCTCGGTCTCGGGCCGCGAGGGCGCTGGCTCGGGCGGCCGCTGGGCGGCGGACGAGCCGGCCCCCTGGCACGACTCGTGAAATGACGTTGACCCGCGGCCGAGGCTTCGTCCACAACCCCGTCGCACGTCCCCGGGCGGCTCGATCGGACAGAGCGGGCCGGTTGGCAAGGGGCACGATCGCGATTGCGCACAACCGGATTGCGCGACCACCACGTCGAACCATCACTTGAACCCATCACTTGGGATCATCACGAAGGGACATCGAGGCGAGCATGGCCAAGGCGGTGCTGGGGATCATCGGCGGGTCGGGCATCTACGACCTGCCCGGTCTGGAGAACGTGACCGAGAAGCGGATCGAGAGCCCGTGGGGCGACCCGTCGGGGCCGCTGCGGATCGGCGAGATCGCCGGTCTTCCGGTGGTGTTCCTGTCGCGCCACGACGCCGGGCACCGGCTGTCCCCTTCCGATATCAACTACCGGGCGAACATCGACGTGATGAAGCGCGCCGGCGTCACCGACTTGATCTCGCTGTCGGCCTGCGGCTCGTTCAAGGAGGAGCTGGCGCCCGGCACCTTCGTGCTGGTCGACCAGTTCGTCGACCGCACCCACAAGCGCGAAAGCTCGTTCTTCGGCACCGGCTGCGTGGCGCATGTCTCGATGGCGCATCCGGTCTCGCCGCGCCTGCGCATCCACATCGCCGAGGCGGCCCGGGCCGAGGACATCGCGGTGGTGCGCGACGGCACCTATGTGTGCATGGAGGGGCCGCAGTTCTCCAGCTACGCCGAGAGCATGACCTACAAGCAGCTCGGCTATTCGGTGATCGGCATGACCAATCTGCCGGAGGCCAAGCTCGCCCGCGAGGCGGAGATTTGCTACGCGACCGTCGCGATGGTGACTGACTACGACTGCTGGCATCCGGACCACGACGCCGTCACGGTGCAGGATATCGTCAAGGTGCTCACCGAGAATGCCGAGAAGGCGAAGCGCCTGGTGGGGCGGCTCGCCCGTGACTTCCCGCGCGAGCACGAGCCGTGCCCGATCGGCTCCGACCGCGCTCTCGACAGCGCCCTGATCACCGCACCGGCGGCGCGTGATCCGGCGCTCCTGGCCAAGCTCGACGCGGTGGCGGGGCGGGTGCTGCGCGGCTGAAGACCACCGAGCCGGAGGAGGCGTCCATGGCGATCGTGCTCGAATCCATCGGGGTGGTCCGCGGCGGCCGGGCCGAGGCGGTGGACGACGGCTGGGGCGCTGTCGAGGCCGACATCGTGCTCGATCCGGCGCGGCTGAGCCCGGAGGCGACCCTGGGCCTCCAGTCCTACAGCCACGTCGTCGTGGTGTTCCACATGCACAAGGTGGAGGAGGCCGCGGTCGAGCGCGGCGCCCGCCACCCGCGCGAGCGGGCCGACTGGCCGCGGCTCGGGATTCTGGCCCAGCCGGCACGGCTGCGGCCGAACCGCATCGGCGTCACCCCGGTGGCGCTGGTGGCGGTCGACGGGCTCACCCTGCGGGTGCGGGGGCTCGACGCCGTCGACGGAACCCCGGTGCTCGACGTCAAGCCGTGGATCACCGGGTTCGCGCCGCGCGGGGTGGTCCGCGAGCCGGCGTGGACCCGCGAGCTGATGCGGGACTATTGGTGAGGGCCCCCCGTCGCGCGCCGGCACGCCCGGCTCGCCCCTCACATGCTCCAGCGGCGCATGAACATGTCCATGTGGCCCCCGAACAGGACGTTCAGCAGCGCCGAGAGCACGAACGCGATGGCGGCCAGGATGAAGGCGGCCGGGATCGCCGCGAGGCTGAGCTTGACGAGAAAGAACACCAGCCGGAAAAAGGGGATGCGAAGGTCGACGACGACCAGCTTCTGCGTGTTTTCGTCCATGGGGGGTCTCCGTTGCGATTCGCCATGCTTCGCCGCCGCGAGCCGCCCTGCAACCTGTTCCTCACCCCCTCCTTTCAGGCCGACCGATGAACATCAATCCGATTCTCGAAAACGATCTCAAGGCGGCGATCCGCACCATTCCGGATTACCCGAAGCCCGGCGTCCTGTTCCGCGACATCACCACGCTGCTGGGTGACGCCCGCGCCTTCCGCCGCACCGTCGACGAGATGGTGCAGCCGTGGGCCGGCATGAAGATCGACAAGGTGGCCGGCATCGAGGCGCGTGGCTTCATCCTGGGCGGCGCGGTGGCGCACCAGGTGTCGGCCGGCTTCGTGCCGATCCGCAAGAAGGGCAAGCTGCCGCACAAGCGGGTCAGCATCGCCTACTCGCTGGAGTACGGCCTGGACGAGATGGAGATGCACGAGGACGCCGTGGTGGCCAACGAGCGGGTGATCCTGGTCGACGACCTGATCGCCACCGGCGGCACCGCCGAGGGTGCCGTGAAGCTGCTCCAGAAGCTCGGTGCCGAGGTGGTGGCGGCCTGCTTCGTCATCGACCTGCCGGATCTCGGTGGCGCCGACAAGCTGCGGGCGCTGGGCGTCCAGGTGCGCACGCTGCTGACCTTCGAGGGCCACTGACCCGAGATCCGGCTGCCGGGTCCCCCGGGCCAAGTCAGGCACCCGGCGGCGAGAAGCCGGGCGGTGCCAGCTCGAAGCCCTCGAACCGGAAACCCGGCGCCACCGTGCAGCCGACCAGCGTCCAGTCGCCGAGCGTCTCGGCAGCCTGCCAGGCACCGGCCGGTACCACCGCCTGCGGCCGCTCGCCGGCCGCGAGATCGGCCCCGAGACGGACGGTGCGGACCGCCTCGCGGTCCGCCGCGATCTCCAGCCGCAGCGGCGCCCCGGCATGCCAGTGCCATACCTCGGCGGCATCGACCCGGTGCCAATGCGATCGCTCGCCCCGCGCCAGGAGGAAGTAGATCGCCGTCGAGGCGGCGCGTCCGGTCGGCTCGGCCGGATCGCGGCGCCCGGCTGCGTCAGCCGGATCCCGAAACGTCTCGCGGAAATGGCCGCCCTCGGGATGCGGGGCGAGGCCGAGCAGCGCGATCACCTCGGCGGCCGTCAGGGCTGTCATTCCGGGACGCGCGCCGTTGGCGCGCGGACCCGGAATCCAGCCACCGGCTCGGAGCCCTTCGCTGGATTCCGGGTTCGCTGCTCCGCAGCGCCCCGGAATGACCCGTGCATGAGACATATCATCGTCAGAACCGATTCTTGCGCTCGCGCACCTCGGCGAACACCTGGACGGCCGGCTTGCCGGTCATCTTGACGGCGGCCGCGACGGCCGGGACGTCGGCGCGCAGGAAGGGGTTCGCCCGCTTCTCCTCGCCGAGCGTGGTCGGGATGGTCGGCTGGCCGGCGGCGACCTGGCGATCCGCCTCGGCGGCGCGCGCCTTGAGGCTCGGATTGTCGGGCTCGATGGTGAGCGCGAAGCGGATATTGGCCTGGGTGTACTCGTGGCCGCAGAAGATCAGGGTGTCGTCCGGCAGGTCGCGCAGCCTGAGCAGCGAGTCCCACATGATCTCCGGCGCGCACTCGATCACCCGGCCGCAGCCGATCGAGAACAGCGTGTCGCCCACGAAGGCGAGCTTGTCGGCGGGGAACACATAGGTGATGTGGCCGGCGGTGTGGCCGGGCGTGTCGATCACCTGGGCGACCAGCCGTCCGACCGTGACGGTGTCGCCGCCCGCGACGGTGGCATCGACGGCCGGGATCGGCTGGCGCTCATGCGCCGGGGCGGTGACGCGGCAGCCGTGGCGCTCCTTCAGCTCGACGATGCCGCCGACGTGGTCGCCATGGTGGTGGGTGACGAGAATGTCGGTGAGCTGCCAGCCGGTCGCCTGGAGGGCGGCGTCGACGGCCCACGCCTCCGGGGCATCGATGGCGGCGGTGGCGCCGGTCACCGGATCGTGGACGAGCACGCCGTAGTTGTCGGTCAGGCACTTGAACAGATGGGTCTGCGCCGCCATGGGGGTCCGTCGTCTCCATTGCTGCCGTGGGCCAGGACAATGTGGACCTAGGACGAAGCGGATCGCCGTGCAACCTCGGTCGGCTGGGCGGTGGCCCGCTCGGTCCGTCAGCCTCCGATCGCACGACCCTCCTCGCGCATGATGCGGGCGATCTCGGCGAGGCGCGGCTCGGTGGCGACGTCCTCCAGCAGCAGCGGCAGCTTCTGGCGCCAGTTGGGGTGCTCGTTGATGGTGCCCGGCACGTTGGGCTGGTCGATCACCCCGAAGGCGTCCTCGGCGGCCACCACCAGCAGCCGGCTCGGCGTGCGGGCGAGGAAGCGGGCGACGCCCGGAAACGACAGGTGATCGGCGCCGACGTCGCGCCGCAGTGCCTCGCCGGCGACGTGGCGGGCCCAGTTGCGGGCGTCGAGCGACTCGCCCGGATCGATCCCGAGCCCGTGCTTGACGTCGAGGTCGTGGCCGGAGAGCCAGCCCGAGAAGGTCGGCAGGTCGTGGGTCGAGAACGACACCAGCGCCTGGGTCGGATAGGCGGACGGTGCCGCGAACGAGTAGTCGGACAGCCGCTCGAACAGCATCACGCGGTAGGACCACACGTTCCAGGCGGCGAGTGTCTCGCGGAAGCCGTCCGGCACGGTGCCGAGATCCTCGCCGATGACCAGGCAGTGCTGCGCCTGGCTCTCCTGCGCCACCACGGCGAGCATCGCCTCCAGCGGGAAGCGCACATAGGTCCCCTGATCGGGCCGGAAGCCGTGCGGCACCAGGTAGAGCCGATTGAAGCCGAGGACGTGATCGATGCGGATGGCGCCGGCGTGCCGCATGACGGCGCGCAGCGTCTCGCGTAGGAGCGCGAAATCGGTGTCGAGTAGCACGCGCGGATTGAACGAGGCGAGGCCCCAATCCTGCCCAGCGGTGTTGAGCAGGTCGGGCGGCGCTCCGGCCGACAGCTCGCGCACATAGGCGCCCTGGTTGGCCCACACGTCGGCCGAGTCGGCGGCGACCCCGACCGCGACGTCGAGATAGAGGCCGACCGGCATGCCGGCGTCGGCCGCCGCGGCCGCGCAGGCGGCGAGCTGGCGGTCGGCGGTCCACTGCACGAAGGCGTGAAAGTCCGTCTCGGCCGGGTCGGTCCGCGCCAGCTCGGCGAGCTTGTCGCGCGACGGCGTGCGCCACTCCTCCGGCCACGCCCACCAGGGTCCGCCGTGGCGCGCCCGCAGCACCGAGAAGGCACAGAAGCCGGCGAGCCAGTCGCCGCGCTCGGCCTTGAAGGCGGCGAAGTCGGCGTGCCGCTCGGCGCTGCCGCCGCCGGACCGGAAGGCGTCGTAGGCCAGGCGCAGCGCGGCGAGCTTGGCCGGAATGACGCCGGCGTAATCCACCTGCGCGGTGGCCCGCAGCCGCTCCACCGTCTCGGCCAGGCCGGCCGCGGCGACGCCCGGAAACTCCGGCACCGCCTCGACATCGATGTAGAGCGGATTGAGGAACAGCCGGCTGGTCGGCGAGTACGGGCTGATGGCGCCGGGATCGTCGAGCGTGATGGCGTGCAGCGGGTTGAGCGCCACGCCGGCGGCGCCGAGCGATCCGGCGATGCGCACCAGATCGCGCAGGTCGGTGAAGTCGCCGATGCCCCAGTTGCGCCGCGAGCGCACGCCGTAGAGCTGCACCGCGAAGGCCCACACCCGGCCGCCGCGGTCGAACACCTTGGGCTGCCACGCCTGTGCGGGGGCGACCAGCACCGCCTGCGGGCGCGCCGGCGCGCCGGCGCCGTCGAACTCCAGCCGATAAGAGCCGAGCCGCGTGCGCTCGGGCAGGGTGACGCCCCCGTCCTCGCACATGCCGGTGGCGACCGGGCGGGAGCCGCGCATCAGCCGCCAGGCGGCACCGTTCGCACACAGGCCGGGCAGAGGCGCGATGTGTCCCTTGCGCATGACGTGGACGGCCGGCTCGGCGCCGGGCGGCGGGCCGCTGCGGGCCAGCACGTCGAAGATGGCGCGCACGGCCTCGTCGCTCGCGTGCCGCAAGGTGCCGCGCGCGTCGTAGTAGCTCGTCTCGATCCCGAAGGTCTCGGCCCGTCGGCTCAGCTCGCCGTCAATCATCCGTTCGATCAGCCCCGTATCCGGCGTGCCGCTTCAAGACGCGGTGACGAGTCGCAATGATGGCACACCGTCGCCCCGCGATTGATCCGCACGCGACAACATCCGCGCGCGAGTCGGTTTCTATACGAGTGCATCCACACTCGCTTCTGTTCTCGTGCGTCGTCACCCGGTTCGGTTTCGAGCGTGCCGTTCGCGCTATTCAAGCGATGCGTGCTTTAAACGATGCACGCGATTAAACGATCAATGGCGCTCGAACCGCATCACCGGCGCCTCCGAGCCGCGCACCGTCGGCACCGTCGACAAGGTCGGCACCCCCTGTGCTCCCGGCAAAGCCGGCACCTCGGCGACGACAGGAAGCGCCATGCTGGCCTGATCGTCGAGCGTGCGGACGAAGTCGGAGAACCATAGCTGGACCGGCGAGGCGCGCAAGACCTTCATGTTGGTCTCCCAGCGCTCGCAGCGCTCCTGCTGCGACATGCCGAGCGCCTGCGCCAGCGCCCGCGCGATCGCTGCGGTGTCGTGCGGGTTGACCAGCAGGGCGGCCTCCAGCTCGCGCGCCGCACCGGCGAATTCCGACAGGATGAGCACGCCCGGATCGAACGGGTTCTGGGCCGCCACATACTCCTTGGCGACCAGGTTCATGCCGTCGTTGAGGGGCGTCACCAGGCCGACACCGGCGGTGCGGTAGAACCCGGCCAGGGTGGTCTGCGAGAAGCCCTTGTTGAGATAGCGAACCGGCGTCCAATCGGGCTCGCCGAAGCGGCCGTTGATATTGCCGACCAGCGTCGCGACCTCGTGCTCGAGCGCCCGGTAGGTCGGGATGTCGCTGCGCGACGGCACCGCCACCTGAAGCAGCGTGACGGCGCGGCGAAACGACGGCTGCGCCTCCAGCAGCGCCGCGAAGCCGCGCAGACGATTGGCGAGGCCCTTGGAATAGTCGATGCGGTCGACGCCGACCACGAGCTTGGCGCCTTGCAGGCTGGAGCGCAGTCGCGACACCTCCGGCCGCGCCGCCGCCTTGGTGGCGCGCTCGGCGAACAGGGCGGTGTCGATGCCGATCGGGAAGGTGCCGAGCCGCGTCTCGCCGTGGCGGGAGCGCACGATGGCGCCACGCACCGTCAGGCCCAGCTCGCGGCGCAGATAGTCGGCGAAATTACGCTGCCCATCGACCGTCTGAAAGCCGATCAGGTCGTAGGCCAGCATCGCCTCGATCAGCTCGCGATGGTGCGGCACCGCGGCCAGCATGTCGCGCCCGGGCAAGGGCGTGTGCAGGAAGAAGCCGATCGGCTGGGTGACGCCGAGCCGGCGCAGCTCGGCGCCGAGCGGCAAGAAGTGATAGTCCTGCACCCAGATCATGGTGGCCTCGTTGCGGCAGAACCGCATCAGGGCGCGCGCCATGTAGGCGTTGACCTCGCGATAGGCGGCGTAGTCCTCCGGCTCGACGCGCACCAGATCGGCGCGCGAATGCAGCGCCGGCCACAGGGCCGAGTTGGAGAAGCCTTCGTAATAGCCGCGATAGTGGGCGGCGGGCAGGTCGACGGTGGCGAGCGCACCCTTGCCGAGCGCGGCAACTTCCAGCAGCGGCTCCTTGACGCTGGTGTCCCGGGTGCGGCCGCTCGATCCGACCCAGATCGCCCCGGAGTCTCGTACCACCGGCAGGAGCGCCGCCGCGAGTCCGCCGGTCATCGGCTCCTCGGCGTCGAGCCGTGCCACCCGGTTCGAGACCACCACGATGTCCAAGGCTTGTCCTCCCGGCCGCTGTCGGCCATTGATCTTCATGCCTCGCAAAAACGACTTGGCCGCAGTCGGGTTCCCGACCGCCGCGTCGCTGCCACGATCGTGGCAGACGTGTCGAGGCTCGTCGGCGCGCGCTATTGGGACGCGGCCCGCCCGGATACCGGCTCGTGCGGCGCTTGCGCGACAGCCCGCTGTTGCCGCACCATGGAACCGGAGCGGCCGTCGCGGGTTTTCCGACTTCGGTGGGGTGTACCCGGCACGCGGCCAGCTCTGCGCATGATCAAACAACCGTGCTCGTGCTCGGCCTCGGACTCGGACTCTTATCCGGTCCGGCGTCGCCGGCGGTCGGTGGTGCGCCCGCGGTTGGCCGGTACGTTCGGTGGGCGAGGGCGCAGGATGCGAGCGGATACGGTTCGGCGGGGCCAGGCGGGTGTCGCCCGGATCACGCGGTGGACGGTGCGACGGATGCCGCGACGGACGGTGCGCCTCGACGGCGTCGCCGGCCATGTCGCTGCTGTCCAAGTTGCCGCTGTTCAGGCCGCCACCGTCCAAGTCGCCGCCGTCCAAGTCGCCACGACCATCGTCCCGACATCATCCCGACCGACATCATCCGGACCGAGGTCATTCTGACCGACTCGTCTCGCCGACATCGTCCTTCCGAACGCACATGAGCCGCGACAGCAGCCGATGAACATCCTCCCCGACATCGCCACCGCGACATCCGCCGACCTCGCCGGCGACCCGATGTGGTACAAGGACGCGGTGATCTATCAGATCCACGTCAAGTCGTTCTTCGACAGCAACAACGACGGGATCGGTGACTTCGGCGGCCTGACCGCGAAGCTCGACTATCTCCAGGACCTCGGCGTCACCGCGCTGTGGCTCTTGCCGTTCTATCCGAGCCCCGGCCGCGACGACGGCTACGACATCGCCGATTATCGGCGGATCAATCCCGACTTCGGCTCGATGAAGGACTTCCGCCGCTTCATGCAGGAGGCGAAGCGGCGCGGCCTCAAGGTCATCACCGAGCTGGTCATCAACCACACCTCCGACCAGCATCCGTGGTTCAAGCGGGCGCGGCGCAGCCGGCCCGGCACCAATGCGCGCGACTGGTACGTGTGGAGCGATACCGACCAGAAGTACCTCGACACCCGGATCATCTTCACCGACACCGAGAAGTCGAACTGGACCTTCGATCCGGAGGCGGGCGCCTACTATTGGCACCGCTTCTTCTCCCACCAGCCCGATCTCAACTTCGACAATCCGCGCGTCTTGTGGGCGATGGTGCAGGTGATGCGCCGCTGGCTCGATTTCGGCGTCGACGGTTTCCGGCTCGATGCCATCCCGTATCTGTGCGAGCGCGAAGGCACCATCAACGAGAACCTGCCGGAGACCCACGCGGTCATCAAGAAGCTGCGGGCCGAGCTCGACGCCTACGCGCCCGGCACCTTCCTGCTCGCCGAGGCGAACCAGTGGCCGGAGGACGTGCGCGCCTATTTCGGCGAGGGCGACGAATGCCACATGGCGTTCCACTTCCCGCTGATGCCGCGCATCTACATGGCGATCGCCCAGGAGGACCGCTTCCCCATCAACGACATCCTGCGCCAGACGCCGGACATTCCGGCGAACTGCCAGTGGGCGCTGTTCTTGCGCAATCACGACGAGCTGACGCTGGAAATGGTGACCGACGCCGAGCGCGACTATCTGTGGTCGACCTATGCGGCCGATCCGCGCGCCCGCATCAATCTCGGCATCCGGCGCCGCCTGGCGCCGCTGATGGACAACGATCGCCGCAAGATCGAGCTGATGAACAGCCTGCTCTTGTCCTTGCCCGGCACCCCGGTCGTCTACTACGGCGACGAGATCGGCATGGGCGACAACATCTATCTGGGCGATCGCAACGGCGTGCGCACGCCGATGCAGTGGACCTCGGATCGCAACGGCGGCTTCTCGCGTTGTGATCCGGCCCGGCTCTATCTGCCGCCCATCATGGATTCGGTCTACGGCTATCAGGCCGTCAACGTGGAGGCGCAGGCGCGCAGCACCTCGTCGCTCTACAACTGGATGAAGCGCATGATCGCGGTGCGCAAGACCAGCAAGGTCTTCGGCCGTGGCACGATGACGATCCTGCGCCCCTCCAATCGCTCGGTGCTCGCCTATCTGCGGCAGTACGGCCCCGAGGTGATCCTGTGCGTCGCCAACCTGTCGCGCTCGGCCCAGTGGGCCGAGATCGACCTGTCCGCCTGGCGCGGCCGGGTGCCGATCGAGATGCTCGGCCGGGCGCGGTTCAAGCGCATCGACGACGGCCCGTTCGGGGTCACGCTGGCGCCCTACGGGTTCTTCTGGTTCCAGCTCGCCGAGGAGGGGGGCGGTCAGCCGGCGGAGCCGACCATGCCGCGCGAATGGGTCACGCTGGTGCTGCATGCGGGCTGGCGCTCGCTGCGCGACGGACGCTCGATGCAGCATTTCGAGCGGGAGGTGCTGCCGGCATTCCTGGCCGGGCGGCGCTGGTTCGCCGGCAAGGGCGGCGAGCCGGGCGAGACCCGGGTGTCGCGGCTGGTGCCGCTGGACGACGGCGAGCTGCCGCCGGCGCTCGCGGTCGTCGATCATGTGGGCCCGCGCGGCACCACCCGCTATGCGCTGCCGCTGGCGGTGCGGTGGGGCCATATCGAGCGCACCGATCCGCAGGCGGGCGCCGTCCTGGCGCCGGTGCGCCGCACCCGCCGCGAAGGCGCCCTGATCGACGCCGTCGCCGAGCGCGACGTGGTGTCGAGCCTGATCGGACAGATCCATGCCGGCGGCCGCCGCGAGGCCGGACCCGACCTCGCGGTCGCCTTCGTGCCGACGGCCCGCTTCGCGTCGCAGCCACTGCCGCCGATCGCCGTGGTGCGGCCGGCCGGCGTCGAGCAGACCAACTCGACCGCGCTGGTCGACGCCTCCTTCGTGCTCAAGGTCTACCGCAGGCTGACGCCGGGGCTCGCCCCCGAGGTCGAGATGGGCCGCTTCCTCACCGATGCGACCGATTTCCGCAACACCCCCCACCTGATGGGGACGATCGAGCTGATCGAGGCCGGCCGGGAGACCACCACGGTCGCCGTGCTGCACCAGTTCGTCGAGAACCAGGGCGACGCCTGGGGCCACACGGCCGCGATGCTCGACCGCCTCGCCGAGGACGCCCGGATGGGGCCGGTCGGGGAGGGGGCCGCCGCCGCCCCGGACCCCGCCGCCCTCGCCCGCATCCGCCAGATCGGCCGCCGCACGGCGGAACTCCATCTGGCGCTGGCAAGTCGTCCCGATGTGGCGGCCTTCGCGCCGGAGCCGGTGACGGCCGCCGACGTCGAGGGCTGGACGACCGCGCTCGTCCACAACGCCGAATCGATGTTCGCCGAGCTGGCCCGCCGGCAGCCGCAGCTGCCCGCGGTGGCGCAGCCGGCCGCCCGCGTGCTGCTGGCGCGTCAGGAGGAGGCGCTGGCGATCATGCGCGGGCTGCTGGCCGGGCCGGTCGAGGTCGACAAAATTCGCCACCATGGAGATTTTCATCTAGGGCAAATTCTGATCGCCAAGGACGACGTCCAGATCGTCGATTTCGAGGGCGAGCCGGAGCGCCCCGTCGCCGAGCGGACCCGCAAGGCGCCGTCGGCCCGCGACGCCGCCGGCCTGATCCGTTCGCTCGACTACGCCGCCATGTCGGCGCTCCAGCGGTGCCAGGAGAAGTCGGTGGAGGAGCCGGCCTGCCTCACCGAAGCACTTGACTCCTGGCGCGATGCAGCAACGGATGCGTTCCTGGCGTGCATGCGCGAAACGACCGCCGGCACCCGGCTGTGGCCGGCCGATCCGGCCGCAGCCGACCGGCTGCTGCGATTTTTCATTGTCGAAAAGGCCGTTTACGAGGTGGGATATGAGTTCGCCAATCGACCCGACTGGGTCCATGTGCCGCTCGCCGGGTTGGCGCGCACCCTCTTCCCCGTCGTGGGCGCCGCGCCATGACTGAGGTCGTCACCCCGGAGGGGCAGGCCATCATCGGCGGCTACCACGCCGATCCGTTCCGCTATCTCGGCCCCCACACCGACCACGGCGTGCCGATCGTGCGCGTCTACCTGCCGGGCGCCCGCCAGGTGCGGGTGCGCTTCTCCGAGGGCCAGGAGGCCGATCTGCGTCGTCTGCACGATGCCGGCCTGTTCGCCGGGCCGGTGCCGTCGAGCGGGCGCGACTATCGCCTGCTGGCGCGCTGGGGGCAGGGCGAGTTCGTCGAGCTGGAGGACCCCTATCGGTTCCCGCCGGTGTTCTCCGATCTCGACCTGCATCTCATGGGCGAGGGGACGCACCTCAACATCTACGACAAGCTCGGCGCCCATCCGATGGTCATGGAAGGCGTCGCCGGCGTCGCCTTCGGGGTGTTCGCCCCCAATGCCCGCCGGGTCAGCGTGGTCGGCGACTTCAATTTCTGGGACGGCCGGCGCCACCCGATGCGGGTGCGCGGCAACGGCTTCTGGGAGATCTTCCTCCCCGGCGCCAAGGCCGGTGAAAAGTACAAGTTCGAGATCGTCGGGCCGCACAGCTCGGCCCCGATGCTCAAGTCCGACCCCTACGCCTTCTCGGCCGAGGTGCGTCCGCTCACCGCCTCGGTGATCGTCGACCCGGCCACCCTGCCGCCGATCACCCCCGGGCCCGGCGGGATCAACCGCCTCGATGCGCCGATCTCCATCTACGAGGTCCATCTCGGCTCGTGGCGGCGCAATCCGTACATGAACAACAGCTGGCTCACCTACCGCGAGCTGGCCGAGCAGCTGCCGGCCTATGTGGCCGACATGGGCTTCACCCATGTGGAGCTGCTGCCCATCGCCGAGCATCCGTTCGACGCCTCGTGGGGCTATCAGCCGACCGGCCTCTACGCGCCGACCAGCCGGTTCGGCTCGGCGCACGACTTCGCCCTGCTGGTCGATGCCTTCCACCAGCGCGGCATCGGCGTCATTCTCGACTGGGTGCCGGGCCACTTCCCCGACGACGCCCACGGCCTCGCCCAGTTCGACGGCACCGCGCTCTACGAGCACGCCAATGCGATGCAGGGCCGCCACCTCGACTGGAACACCCTGATCTACAATTTCGGACGTCGCGAGGTGGCGAACTTCATCGTCGCCAACGCGCTGTTCTGGCTGGAGCGCTACAAGATCGACGGCCTGCGCGTCGACGCCGTCGCCTCGATGCTCTACCTCGACTACTCGCGGCCGGAGGGCGGCTGGATTCCCAACAAGTACGGCGGCCGCGAGAATCTGGAAGCCATCGATCTCTTGCGCCGCTTCAACACCGAGGTGTTCGGCCGCTTCCCCAACGCCACCACGATGGCGGAGGAATCGACTGCCTGGCCGCTGGTGTCGCGGCCCGCCGATGTCGGCGGCCTTGGTTTCGGGTACAAGTGGAACATGGGGTGGATGCACGACACCCTGCGTTACATGTCGAAGGACCCGATCTATCGCCAGCATCACCACGGCGACGTCACCTTCGGGATGCTGTACGCCTTCTTCGAGAACTTCGTGCTGCCGCTGTCGCACGACGAGGTGGTGCACGGAAAGGGCTCGATCTTCGGCCGCATGCCGGGCGACCGCTGGCAGCGCTTCGCCAACCTGCGCGCCTACTACACCTTCATGTTCGGCCATCCGGGCAAGAAGCTCCTGTTCATGGGCGGCGAGTTCGCCATGGAGCGGGAGTGGAGCCACGACCACAGCCTCGATTGGCACCTGCTCGAGCAGAAGGAGCATGCCGGCATCCAGTCGCTGATGCGCGACCTCAACCGGCTCTATCGCTCCGTTCCGGCGCTGCATCAGATCGATTCCGAGCCGGGCGGCTTCGAGTGGGTCGTCGTCGACGATGCGGCGGCGAGCGTGTTCGCCTGGCTGCGCCGCGGCCGCGATCCCGAGCAGGTCTGCCTGGTCGCCGTCAACTTCACGCCGACGCCGCGCGAGAGCTATCGCATGCGCGTGCCGTTCAGCGGCGGCTGGCGCGAGATCTTCAACAGCGATGCCGATCTCTACGGCGGCAGCAACATGGGCAATGGCGGGCGCATCGAGGCGGTGAACACCGAGCACGGGCCGATGCTGGACCTCGTGCTGCCGCCGCTCGCCGGAATCATCCTGGTTCCGGAGCGCTGAGGCGATGCGGGTCGAGCCCGGCGCGCCGTATCCGCTCGGCGCGACCTGGGACGGGCGCGGGACCAATTTCGCGATCTTCTCGGCCAACGCCGAGAAGATCGAGCTGTGCCTGTTCGATCCGCCCGGTCGCCGCGAGATCGATCGCGTCGTCCTGCCCGCCTGCACCGAGGACGTCTGGCACGCCTATCTGCCCGAGGTGGTGCCGGGCCAGGTCTATGGCTACCGGGTCTATGGTCCCTACGAGCCGGAGCGCGGCCACCGCTTCAATCACCACAAGCTGCTGCTCGACCCCTATGCCAAGCGGCTGACCGGCCACTTCGTCTGGAGCGACGCGCATTTCGCCTACCGGATGCGGAGCGCCCGCGCCGACCTCTCCTTCGACAAGCGCGACAATGCGCGCGGCGTGCCCAAGGCCGTGGTGGTCGACGACGCCTTCACCTGGGGGCGCGATCGGCTGCCGCGCACGCCGTGGACCGACACCATCATCTACGAGGCGCATGTTCGCGGCCTCACCATGCGGCGCCGCGATGTGCCGGAGCCGCTGCGCGGCACCTTCCGGGGGCTGTCGGCGCCCGGCATGATCGAGCATCTGCGCCGCCTCGGCGTCACCGCGGTCGAGCTGCTGCCGGTGCACGCCTATGTGGACGAGCGCATGCTGGTGGACCGCGGCCTGCGCCAGTACTGGGGCTACGGCACCATCGCGTTCTTCGCGCCGGAGCCGCGCTACGGCGCGCCCGACACCGTCGTCGAGGAGTTCAAGGCGATGGTCGGCCAGCTCCACGATGCCGGCATCGAGGTGCTGCTCGACGTCGTCTACAACCACACCGGCGAGGGCAACCATCTCGGCCCCACCTTCTCGTTCCGGGGCATCGACAACGCCTCGTACTACTGGCTGCGGCCGAACACGCCGCGCTACTACGAGGACTTCACCGGCACCGGCAACTCGCTGAACCTCACCCATCCGCGTGTGCTCCAGATGGTGATGGACTCGCTGCGCTACTGGGTCGAGCAGTGCCATGTCGACGGCTTCCGCTTCGATCTCGCGACGGTGCTGGGGCGCGAGCCGCACGGCTTCGACCCCACGGCGGGCTTCTTCGCCGCCGTCAGCCAGGACCCGGTGCTGTCGCGCGTGAAGCTGATCGCCGAGCCGTGGGACATCGGCCTCGGTGGCTATCAGCTCGGCGGCTTCCCGGCCGGCTGGTCGGAATGGAACGACCAGTTCCGCCGCACCGTGCGCTCGTTCTGGCGCGGCGACGCCAACCAGATCCGCGATCTCGCGGCCCGCATGACCGGCTCGGCCGACCGCTTCCGTCATCTCCGCCGGATGCCGCGGGCCAGCATCAATCACGTCACCGTCCACGACGGCTTCACGCTCGCCGATCTCGTCAGCTACGCGCGCAAGCACAACGACGCCAACGGCGAGGGCAACCGCGACGGCTCCGACGACAATCTCAGCGCCAACTGGGGGATCGAGGGGCCGACCACCGACAAGGAGGTGCTGGAGATCCGCCGCCGCGTGCGCCGCGCTCTTCTGGCGACACTGTTCCTGGCACAAGGCGTGCCCCTGATGCTGGCCGGCGACGAGGTCGGCAACTCGCAGGGCGGCAACAACAACCCGTATTGCCAGGACAACGAGGTCGGCTGGGTCGACTGGTCCGGGACCGGCGAGGAGGAGTCCGATGTCTCCGCTCTGATCGCTCTCCTGACGTCGCTGCGGCGCAGCTTTCCGCAGCTCCAGGGGCGGCGCTGGCTGGTCGGCCGGCAGGGCGATCACCACGACATCAAATGGCTGACGCCCGGTGGAACCGAGATGGACGGTGCGGATTGGGCCTTTGCCGAGGCGCGCTTCCTCTCCTATGTGCTGGCGCCGCTCGAGCCGTCGGGTGCCCCCTTGCTGATCCTGCTGAACGCCGCCGCCCATCCGGTCGATGTCGTCCTCCCCAAATGGCCGGACTGCACCGGATGGGCGCGCGTGCTCGCGACCGCCGCGACCGATGCGGATCATGCGCTGCCGCCCGTCAAGCCCGGCACCAAGCTCGCCGCCCCGTCCCGCTCCGTCACCGTGTTCGTCGGGTCGTGAGCCCGGCGCGGCGCCGCCGCTCCGGTGGCCGGCTGCCGCGGCCCACTCGCCGTTCGTCCGGTCGCCTGCCTGCCCACCCGGGGTGAGCTGCGAGGGCGCGCCCGACGACGGCTCTGGTTTCGCTTCGGACCGCCTGGCGCCGCCGGCGGCCGCTCGTGGAGACACCTTCGATGCCCCCCGCCGTTCCGTCCGCCACCTATCGCTTGCAGCTCTCGGCCAAGGTCGGCTTCGACGATGCCGCCGCGCTGGTGCCCTACCTGAAGTCGCTGGGCATCAGCCATCTCTACGCCTCGCCGTTCCTCAAGGCGCGCGCCGGCTCGACCCACGGCTACGACATCGTCGACCACGACGCGCTCAATCCGGAGTTCGGCGGCGACGCGGCGTTCGAGCGTCTGTCGCAGGCGCTCGCGAAGGCGGATATCGGGCTGATCCTCGATTTCGTGCCGAACCACATGGGCGTCGGCTACGCCGACAACGCCTGGTGGCTCGACGTGCTCGAATGGGGGCCGAAGTCGCCGCACGCCGCCTCCTTCGACATCGCCTGGGAGACGCTGCCCTACCGGCCGAACGGCGGCCTGCTGATCCCGATCCTCGGCAAGTCCTACGGCGAGGCGCTCGACGACGGTGACCTCGTGCTGAAATACGACGCCACCGAGGGCAGCTTCTCGGTCTGGTATTTCGAGCACCGCCTGCCGATCCGGCCCAACCGCTACGGCGACATCCTGAAGACCGTGGTGGCCGAGGCGGACGCCGCCGACAGCGCGGCCGGGCGCGCCCTGCTGGCGCTTGCCGTGCGCTTCCCTGATCCCAACGAGCCGACCCGCGAGCACGCGCCGGCCTTCAAGGCCGACATCGCCGCGGTGCCGGGCGGCGCCGAGGTGATCGAGCGCGGCCTCGTCGCCTACCAGCCGGGCGCCGCCGATCCGACCCGGCTGCACCGCCTGCTCGAGCGTCAGCACTATCGCGTGGCGCACTGGCGGGTCGCCTTCGACGACATCAACTACCGCCGCTTCTTCGACATCAACGATCTCGCCGGCCTGCGCATCGAGCATCTGCCGACCTTCGACGCCGCCCATCGCCGGGTGCTGGCGCTGATCGGCGAGGGGCGGCTGCACGGCCTGCGGCTCGACCACATCGACGGGCTGCTCGATCCGGCCCAGTATGCGCGGCGCCTCTCGCGGGTGGTGCGCGCGGCCCGGCCGCCCAAGGCGCGGGCGCAGCCCTTCTACATCGTCGCCGAGAAGATCCTGGCCGAAGGCGAGCCGATGCCGGCGCTGCCCGGCGTCGCCGGCACCACCGGCTACGACGTGCTCAACGTCATCGCCCGCGTGCTGCTCGACGAGGCCGGGATGCCGCGGCTCGACGCGCTCTATCGCGACATCCTGGGCGAACGACAGGACTTCGAGCGGATCGTCGCCGACGCCAAGATGCGGGTGCTGGAGACCATGCTGGCCAGCGAGTTCACCGTTCTGTGCCGGCTGCTCGCCCGCATCGCGGCCGGCCACTGGAAGAGCCGCGACTTCACCTTCGAGCGCCTGCGCGCCGCGCTGCGCGCCTACATCGTGCACTTCCCGGTGTATCGAACCTATATCGGTGGCGGCCATGTGTCGGCCGAGGATCGTGCCCACATCGTCGCGACGATCGCGCGGGCGCGGGCGCGCTGGTTCGGTCCTGACACCGGGGTGCTCGACTTCTTGCAGGACGTTTTGACCCTCGACCTGATCGCGCCTGGCCGTGTCGGCCACAGCTCCGCGCGGGTCAAGCATTTCTCCGGCAAGGTTCAGCAGCTCACCGGGCCGGTGATGGCCAAGGCGCTGGAGGATACCGCCTTCTATCGCTACCACCGGCTGCTGGCGCTCAACGAGGTGGGCGGCGAGCCGGTGCTGCCGGCGCTGTCGCCGGGCGAGTTCGACTATCGCATGAAGGCGCGACTGGGCACGCCGCATGCCATGACAGCGACCGCCACCCACGACACCAAGCGCGGCGAGGACGCCCGCATGCGCATCCTGGCGATCGCCGAACTGGCGCCCGACTGGGAGGCGGCGGTGCGTGGCTGGCGGAGCCGCAACGAGGCGCTGATCGCCAGGAAGCCGCAGCGGGCGCCCTCGGATGCGCACGAGTACATGCTCTATCAGGCGCTGATCGGCGTCTGGCCCGAGGGGGGCGCCGACGCCGGCCTGATCGAGCGGATGCAGACCTACGCCGTGAAGGCGCTGCGCGAAGGCAAGCAGGAGACAAGCTGGCACAATCCGAACGATGCCTACGAGCAGGCCGTCACCGGCTTCCTGGCGCGGCTGCTCGATCCCGAGACGTCACGGGACTTCCTCGACGACTTCGCCGCCTTTGCACGCCGCACCGCGCTGCTCGGCGCGCTGAACAGCCTGGCGCAGCTCGCCCTCAAGGCGACCGTGCCGGGCGTGCCCGACATCTATCAGGGCACCGAGTTCTGGGACCTGTCGCTGGTCGATCCCGACAACCGCCGGGCCGTCGATTTCGCGGCGCGCCGCGAGGCGCTCGACACCATCGGCGAGACGCCCGACTGGGACGCGCTCACCGCCGCCTGGCCGGATGGCCGCGTCAAGCTCGCGCTCACCCGCCGCCTCTTGGCGCTGCGCCGCTCGCTCGCCGAGGTGTTCGCGACCGGCGGCTACGAGCCGCTGGCGGTGGACGGGCCACATGCCGGGCATCTGCTGGCCTTCGCCCGCACCGGGCGCCGCCGCTCGGTCGTCGTTGTGGTCGGCCGCCACTTCGCGCCGCTCACCGATGGGGGCCGTCGCTGGCTCGATCCGGCGGCGCTCGACGCCAGCGTCGACCTCGGCGAGTTCCGCGTCACCGCCGACGTGCTGCGGCCCGCCGCCCCGCTGCCCTCCGGGCGTGTACCGGCCGCGGTGCTGCTCGGCCCGCTGCCGGTCGCGGTGCTGACCGCCGCGCCGGCTTCACGCCCGGCGGCCCGGCGGGGAAGCTGACCGCCGGCCGCACCCGCGGCGCCGGCTGGAACCGCGGTGGTGCCGGCCCGGTTCACCGGACGACCACCGAAGGAGATTCCGATGGACCATCACGAGCAGCGGGTGCGCGAGCGCGCCTATCGCATCTGGCAGCAGCAGGGCTGTCCGGACGGCCAGGCCGAGACCCACTGGGAGCTCGCCGAGGAGCTGGTGGCGATCGAGGAGAGCCACGACCAGACGCTGAAGCCGGTCGATCGCGATCCCGAGGACCCGACGATCGCGGCCGATCGGCCCGAGCCGGCCGGCCCTGCCGCCAACGCGGCGGCGGGCGAGCTGCCGACGCTGACCGATATCGGCGAGCAGACCTATCCGCCGAGCCGCGATGCCGCGCAGGCGGCGCGCTCCGCCGGCCCACCCGATGACCCCGACTCCGCGCGCTGAGCATTGTCCGCGAAGTGGCAGCCGGGTCGCGGCATCCGGAACGACGCGAGGGATGTTTCAGCAGCCTGTCAGGCCGGCCCGCCCGTCGCCGGCTGCCGGGCGAGCAGCCCGGACAGCCAGTCGCGCACGTCGGCCGGCCGGTCGAACCGTCCGGCGGCGGTGTCGATATCGCGGCCGACCGAGAAGCCCACACCGCCGAACGACGGCAGCACCGGAAAGACGCGCTCGTCGGTGACGTCGTCGCCGACGAACACCGGCCGGCGTCCGGCGAAGGGCGGCAGCCGCATCAGCTCGACCACCGCGGTCGCCTTGTCGAAGGCGCGCGGCTTCACCTCCACCACCGCCTTGCCGGGCATCACCTCGACCGGCAGCTCGGGAAAGCCGGCGCACACGGCGGCGACGGCGTCCTGCACGGCGTCGCCCTTGTCGGGGGCCAGGCGGAAGTGGATGGCGAGCGAGTAGCCCTTGTCCTCCAGCAGCACGCCGGGACCGATCTCGGCCACTGCGGCGAGCTTGCGCTTGAGCCGGGGGTCGAGCCCGAGGGTGCGGTTGGGGTCGGAGAGCTGGCCGGGCGCCGGGCGCAGCTCGGCGCCGTGGCCTCCGATCGCCGGCAGCTCCAGCGGCGCGAACAGGAGATCGAGATCGGCGAGCGCGCGGCCCGACACCAGCGCCAGCGCCCCGTCGGTTCGGTGCAGAAGGCCCTGGAGGGTCCGCCGCAGCTCCGGCGGCACCCACACCTCGCGCGGCGTCGCCGCGAAGTCGAGCAGCGTGCCGTCGATGTCGAGCAGAAGCGCGGCCTGGTCGAGATCGATCCAGGCGGCTGGCGGAACGGGCGTCGTGGTCTCGGTTGTCGTGGTTTCGGTTGTCGTGGTTTCGGTTGTCATGGGCACGGGTTTCACGGCGAGGTCCGGTCAGTCGACGGCGGCGAGCGGGCGCGCCACATCTTCGAGGCTCCGCCGCTCGGCGGCGACGCCCCAGCGCCAGTGCACGAGGGCGGCCACGACCATCAGGGCGGCGCCCACCAGATAGCCCGCGAACACGCTGGTGCGCGAGCCCGAATCGATCAGCGCCCCGAACAGCCACGGCCCGGCGACGCCGCCGATGCCGGTGCCGAGCGCATAGAACACCGCGATGGTGAGGGCGCGGATCTCCAACGGAAAGGTCTCGGAGACGGTGAGATAGGCGGCGCTCGCGGCCGCCGAGGCGAAGAAGAACACCACCGCCCAGGCGGCGGTCTGCTCGACCACGGAGACGGCCTCGCGCTGGAACAGGAGGCCCGAGACGGCGAGCAGCACGCCCGAGATCGCATAGGTGAAGACGATCATCGGCCGCCGGCCGAGCGTGTCGAACAGCGGCCCGAGCAGCAGCGGCCCGAGGAAGTTGCCGGCCGCGAAGGGCAGGATGTACCAGCCGACCCGCTCCACCGGCACGCCGTAGAAGTCGGTCAGCACCAGCGCGTAGGTGAAGAACACCGCGTTGAAGAAGAACGCCTGCGCGGCCATCAGCACGAGGCCGATCAGGGCGCGGTCGCGGTGACGCACCAGCAGCGCCTCGGCCACCGCCGACAGCGGCGTCGAGCGGCGCACCCGCAGCCGCACCACCGGCAGGTCGGACGGCGGCGTCGGCGTCGTGCCGAGCACCCGCCGCTCGATGCCGGCCACCACCGCCTCGGCCTCGGCGACGCGGCCGTGAATGACCAGCCAGCGCGGGCTCTCGGGAATCCACATGCGCATCAGCAGCACCACGAGGCCGAGCACGGCGCCGATCAGGAAGGCGAGCCGCCAGCCATATTCGGGATCGATCACCGCCGGATCGAGCACCACGATGGCGCCGAGCGCGCCGGCGGCGGCGCCGAGCCAGAAGCTGCCGTTGACGGCGATGTCGGTGAAGCCGCGATAGCGCGCCGGCACCAGCTCCTGGATGGTCGAGTTGATGGCCGTGTACTCGCCGCCGATGCCGGCCCCGGTGAGGAAGCGCATCGCCGCGAAGCTCCACAGGTCCCAGGTGAAGGCGGTGGCGGCGGTGGCCGTCAGATAGACCGCGAGGGTGATGAAGAACAGCCGCTTGCGGCCGAGTCGGTCGGTCAGCCAGCCGAAGAACACGGCGCCGAGCACCGCCCCGGCCAGATAGGCGCTGGTGGCGAAGCCGACATCGGCGTTGCTGAAGCGCAGCACCGGGCTTTCCTTGAGGGCGCCCGCCAGCGTGCCGGCCAGCGTGACCTCGAGGCCGTCGAGAATCCAGGTGACGCCGAGGGCGGCGATCACCAGCGTGTGGAAGCGCCCC
Organism: Rhodoplanes sp. P11; assembly: GCF_964266735.1. Taxonomy (NCBI): domain Bacteria; kingdom Pseudomonadati; phylum Pseudomonadota; class Alphaproteobacteria; order Hyphomicrobiales; family Nitrobacteraceae; genus Rhodoplanes; species Rhodoplanes sp. P11. Next base: position 236,253 of record NZ_CAXWGY010000001.1, on the reverse strand, counting down.
CAGGGCAGCCGGTCGAGGCGGGCCGGCAGGTCGGTCTCCACCACGGCGCCGAGCGGGGCTGCGGCCGGCGGCCCGGTGCGCAGGGGCGGCTCCGGCCGGCCCGGCGGGCCGTCGATGTCGTCCGGCGAATCCGGGCCGTCGGGCGGCTCGTCCACCGGGGCGGGATCGTCGTCGTCGGGCGGCGGCTCCTCGATCGGGTCGTTCGGCCGGGTCGGGGGCGGGTCGTCGAGAGGGGACGGATCGGCGGGTCCGGGGGGCGGCTCGTCCACCGGAGGGGTCGGACCGCGGCGGGGCGGGGCCGCCGCCGTGGTTGGATCGATCGGCGAATCGGGTGGCCCGGCCGGGTGAGCCGCGGGCCGTAGAGGCGAGATCGGCAGAGGCGAGATCGGCAGAGGCGAGATCGGCACCACGTCTCCGTTCGGTGACAACGTCTGGAGGGGGACGACGTGCGAGACCGGGACGATGTGCCGGTCGCCGGACGGCAACCGTCCAGCTAAGATGACAACCACGCCGGAGAGCGTACGTTCCTGCCGGGTGCACGCCACCGGCTGCGCGCCACCGGCTGCGTGCCGCCCGCTGCGCGCCGCGGGTCGATCACTGGACGGGCTGAGGAGCCCGCGAATCGCCTCCCATGGCGTCGGTGTCGGCCACGCCGATGCCGCGCTCGGTGCCGCGTTCGGTGCCGCGTCGGGTGCCACACCGGCTGCCGCGAAGGATGTCCCGCGGGCGAGTCGTCGCGATGGCCCTGCCTCGTGAGGCACTTTCGGCGAGGTTCACCCCTCGGTCAGACGGGGACGATTTGAGATAAATATCGATGTTTGCGAATGTCTCTTGAATCGTCTGTGAGTTGTGGCAGTACTTTCACTTTGGCTCGCGTGTATTGATTGTGGGAGTGACGACAGTGTCTTTTCCGACCCCGGCGCAGGGACAGGGACGAGCGTCCGCACGAACCAGGGAAGAGGGTGGATTGCCGAGCAGCGGCGATCGTCTTCTCGCCGTCCTCGGCTTGTTCACGGTGGAGCGGCCGGAATGGACCGTGGAGGAGGCGGCCGTGCAGCTCTCCGTCTCGGCCACCACGGCGTATCGCTACTTCAAGCGGCTCACCCGCGCCGGCTTGATCAGCCCGGTGTCGGGGGCGAGCTACACGCTCGGCCCGGCCATCATCCAGATGGACCGCCAGATCCAGCTCTGCGACCCGATGCTGAAGGCGGCCCGCGACGTGATGGCCGAGCTGATCGAGCACGCCGCCGAGGGCGGCGCCGTGCTGCTGTGCCGGCTGTTCCACGATCGCGTCATGTGCGTCCACCAGGAGATGGGCCGCGGACCGCAGGAGCCCATCGTGTTCCAGCGCGGTCGGCCGATGCCGCTGTTCCGGGGTGCCACCTCGAAGATCATCCTGGCCCACCTGCCGAACCGCACGCTGCGCTCGCTCTACGAGGCCAACAGCGAGGAGATCGCGGCGGCGGGGCTCGGCCAGAGCTGGGACGGCTTCCGCCGCAGCCTGGCGGCGATTCGGCGGTCCGGCTATGCGGCCGCCTCGGGCGATGTCGACACGGTGCGGGCCGCCATCGCGGCGCCGGTGTTCGGGCCGCGCCGGGCGGTGCTGGGCAGCCTCAGCTTCCTGGTGCCGCGCGGCCGCTACGACGACGCGCTGCGCAACCGGCTGGCCCCGCTGGTGATGACGGCGGCGAGCGCCATCGAGGCCGCCATGCAGAACACCGCCACCGACGTGCCGGCGAGCCGGCCGCGGGTGCGGGTCGGTCGCTGACCCGGCCGAAAGCCCGCGGGTCGCCTCAGCGGCCGGCGCGCAGGCGGGCGATCAGCTCGGGTGTCGGATACGAATCGGCCGGCAGCCCGAGCCGCATCTGCGCCTGCTTGACGGCCGAGCGGGTGCCGGCGCCGATCTTGCCGTCCGGCACGCCGACATCGAAGCCGGCGCGATTGAGGAGCTGCTGAAGCTCTTTCGCCTCCTCCTGGCCGAGCGCCGGGATGGTCGGGGCGCCGCGATTCAGCGGCGGCGCGCCGGCGAGCCGCGTGGCGTAGTAGGCCGCCGTGGTGGCGTAGACCAGCGAGGCGTTCCACTTCAGGTAGACCTGGAAGTTCGGATAGGCCAGGAACGCCGGCCCGAGCCGCCCCATGGGCAGCAGCAGCGAGGCCGCGGGGCCACCCGCCGGGAGCGGCTTGCCATCGCGCTGGGTGACGCCCCAGGCGGTCCACTGGGCGTGCGGATGCTGGATCGCCAGGTCGGCCTGATCCCACGGCAGCGCGGCCGGCACCCGCACCTCGCGCAGCCACGGCTCGCCGCGCCGCCAGCCGAGATCCGCCAGGTACTTGGCGGTGGAGCCGATGACGTCGGGCACGCTCTTGAGCAGGTTGCGGTGGCGGTCTCCGTCCCAGTCGACCGCGTGGGCGAGATACTCGGACGGCATCATCTGGGTCTGGCCCAGCTCGCCGGCCCACGAGCCGATCATCTCGGCCGCGGTCAGGTCGCCGCGCTCGATCATCCGCAGGGCATCGAACAGGTGGCCGCGGAACATGTCGGAGCGCCGACAGTCGTAGGCCAGGGTGGCGAGCGAGCGGATCGCGTGGTCCTTGCCCATGCCGGCGCCGAAATCGCTCTCCAGCCCCCAGAACGCCACGATCACCGCGGCCGGCACGCCGAACTCCTTGTCGGCGCGGGCGAACAGCGCGGCGTGGCGGCCGATCATCTCGGCGCCCTTCTGGAGCCGGTAGGCCGGCAGCATCTTGTCGGAGAACTGGAGAAAGCTCTGGGCGAAGAAGCGCTGGCCGCGATCGATGCCGACGATGCGCGAGTCGTAGACCAGATAAGGCGCGGCAGCCGCGACGGCGGCGCGCGAGATGCCCTGCTGGATCGCCTCCTGCTCGAAGCGGGCGCGCCAGCTCTCGAAGCTGCCGGTGTTGCGGCAGGGCGCCGCCGCAGGGGCGGTTGGCTGCGTCCGAGTCTGGGCCGTCTGAGTCTGCGGGGCGGGTGGGCGCGCTGCCTGGGCGGAGGCGGTGGCCGGGAGCATGACGGCGCCGGTGAGCGCCGCCATCGCGGCGGCGACATGCACGGCGCGGCGGCCGGTGGTGCTCGGCGTCATCTGCTCGCTCTCCCTCCTTTGCCTCCGGACGTGATCGCGCGTGACATGATCGCGTGTGACGCCGACGCGACAGCGTCGCCGTCAAGGCAGCTTGTCGAATCCGTCGCCGAATCCCTTCAGGCTCATCGGGAACCCGATGCCCTCCTCGGGAGTCTGAAAGATGAAGAACGTGGCCGTCTGGCCGCTGCGGAACTGCTTGATCAGGGTGTCGTCCATGACCACCTCGGCGTAGCAGCCGCGCGGCAGGCAGCGCACGAAGCCGGCGCGGCCGACATCCTGCTGGTCGACCTTGAGGCCGAGGCCGGCCGGCAGCAGCACGCCGAGGGGCGCCTGCACCCGCATCAGCCGGGTCTTCTGGTCGGCGGTGCGCAGCACCAGCACGGTGAGGCCCACATTGGCGCGGTCCTCCGCGACGACGCTCTGGAACAGCGCGCACTGCTCGGCTTGCGCCCCGGGCGGCGTCTCGCAGCGGATCTGCCAGTCCTCGTGCACCGAGCGCACGGCGCCCTGTGCGGCAGCCGTCGACACCATCGCGACGCCCGTGGCGAGCGCGACCGCGAGGCGGAGAAGCAGAGCGGGCCAGGTGCGCCTCGCCGCCAGCCAGTCGCCATCGGTGATGCTGATCGTGGACAAATCCATCGCGGACTCCCTGCTCGGGCGGCGCGCTGGCGATCCGCGGCACCGGCCCCTGAATTCGGAGACGACCGTTGCTGTCGTCTTGGCTGGACGTCGTGTCGACGCGACGCCCGTCGTCGTGACAGCCCGAGTCTACACGCTCGCCGGCGCTTCGTCTGCGGCCGCCGGGGCGTTGCCGACAGCCGCGTCGACCCCGCCACGCAGCGCCGGCGGGCTTCCGGCGAATGGTTTGCACGAGGCACATTGCGAGTGGGGCGGAAGTGTGGTTTGAAGGGCCTAATCGCGGTGCATCACCCCCGGTGCCGTCGAGGCCGTCCGTCGCCAGCGCCCGTAGTGTGCGCAGCGGAACTTCCCGACATAATCCGGTTTTGACCCGTGCTTTTCGCCGCCTCGCGTCGACAGCTGCCGCTGCCGCACGCCGCAACCGACGAAGGAGCAGAGCCACGATGTTCGGAGTTGTCCGGGTGCTTTTGCTTGGCGGGGCTCTCGCCGCCGCGACCCTGCTGGGGTCATCGGACTCCGCCCTGGCGGGTCTCGGCCAGCCGTCGCCCTGGCAGCTCGGCATGCAGCAGGCGGCCGCCCCGGTGATGAGCGACGTCATCTGGTTCCACGATCTGCTGCTGTGGATCATCACCGCCATCGTCGCCCTGGTGCTGGTGCTGCTGGTGGTGGTGATGGTGCGCTTCAACGCGCGCGCCAACCCGACGCCGTCGCGCACCACCCACAACACCGCCATCGAAGTGATCTGGACCGTGGTGCCGGTGATCATCCTGGTGGTGATCGCGGTGCCGTCGTTCCGCATCATGTTCGCCCAGCTCAACACGCCGACCGCTGACGTGACCGTGAAGGCCACCGGCAAGCAGTGGTTCTGGAGCTACGCCTATCCGGACCAGGGCAAGTTCGAGTTCGATTCGCTGATGGTGCCCGACACCGACCTCAAGCCCGGCCAGCCGCGCCTTCTGTCGGTCGACAACGAGATGGTGGTGCCGGTCGACAAGGTGGTGCGCGTGCAGGTCACCGGCGCCGACGTGATCCATGCCTTCGCGGTGCCTTCCTTCGGCATCAAGATCGACGCCATCCCGGGTCGTCTCAACGAGACCTGGTTCAAGGCCACCAAGGAAGGCGTCTACTACGGCCAGTGCTCCGAGCTGTGCGGCAAGGACCACGCCTTCATGCCGATCGCGGTGCGGGTCGTCAGCGAGCAGGCCTTCGCGGCCTGGGTCGAGGACGCCAAGAAGAAGTACGCGGCAGGGCCGGACGCGGCGCCGCGCCGGGCGGCCGAGGCGGCGCCCGCGGTATCGCCGATGGCGCTGGCGGCGAGCACCGCCGCCGCGCCTGCGCCGCGCACCGTCGACTGAGCTGGCGCGCCGCGCCCATCGCGCGGCGACCGACCCCCGTCTTCGAGGACCCGATCATGGATGCCACGGTAACGGCTCACGACACCCACGCCGATCACCCCACCGGGTGGCGACGCTTCCTCTACTCGACGAACCACAAGGACATCGGCACGATGTATTTCGTGTTCGCGATGTTCGCCGGCGTCATCGGTGCCGTCCTGTCGATCGGCATCCGGCTGGAGCTGCAAAACCCCGGCATGCAGTTCTTCGCGTCGGCCCACACCTTCAACGTGTTCACCACGGCACACGGCCTCATCATGGTGTTCTTCATGGTGATGCCGGCGCTGATCGGCGGCTTCGGCAACTGGATCGTGCCGCTGATGATCGGGGCGCCCGACATGGCGTTCCCGCGCATGAACAACATCTCGTTCTGGCTGCTGCCGGCGGCCTTCTCGCTGCTCCTGATGTCGCTGTTCGTCGAGGGCGAGCCGGGCGGCAACGGCGTCGGTGCCGGCTGGACCGTCTACGCGCCGCTGTCCACCATCGGGCATCCCGGCCCGGCGATGGATTTCGCCATCCTGTCGCTGCATCTCGCCGGCGCCTCGTCGATCCTCGGCGCCATCAACTTCATCACCACCATCCTGAACATGCGCGCCCCCGGCATGACGCTGCACAAGATGCCGCTGTTCGTGTGGTCGGTGCTGGTGACGGCGTTCCTGCTGCTGCTGGCGCTGCCGGTGCTCGCCGGTGCCATCACGATGCTGCTGACCGACCGCAACTTCGGCACCGCCTTCTTCGCGGCGGAGGGCGGCGGCGACCCGGTGCTCTATCAGCACCTGTTCTGGTTCTTCGGTCACCCCGAAGTCTACATCATGATCCTGCCGGGCTTCGGCATCATCAGCCAGATCGTCGCCACCTTCTCGCGCAAGCCGGTGTTCGGCTATCTCGGCATGGCCTATGCCATGGTGGCGATCGGCTTCATCGGCTTCATCGTGTGGGCGCACCACATGTACGTGGTCGGCCTGTCGACCGGCACGCAAGCTTACTTCGTCGCCGCCACGATGGTGATCGCGGTGCCGACCGGCATCAAGATCTTCTCGTGGATCGCCACCATGTGGGGCGGCTCCATCGAGTTCCGCACCCCGATGCTGTGGACGTTCGGCTTCATCTTCCTGTTCGTGGTGGGCGGCGTCACCGGCGTGGTGCTGGCCAACGCCTCGGTCGACCGGGTGCTGACCGACACCTACTACGTGGTGGCGCACTTCCACTACGTGCTGTCGCTCGGCGCCGTCTTCACCATCTTCGCCGGCTGGTACTACTGGTTCCCGAAGTTCACCGGCTACATGTACGAGGAGTGGCTCGGCAAGCTGCACTTCTGGGTCACCTTCGTGGGCGTCAACATGGTGTTCTTCCCGCAGCACTTCCTGGGTCTCGCCGGGATGCCGCGGCGGATCGCCGACTATCCGGACGCCTTCCACGGCTGGAACATGGTGTCGTCGATCGGCTCCTACATCTCGTTCTTCGCGATGCTGATCTTCTTCTTCGGCGTGGCGCGCGCCTTCATGCGCAAGGAGCATGCGGCCGGCAATCCGTGGGGCGCCGGGGCGACCACCCTGGAGTGGACGCTGTCGTCGCCGCCGCCGTTCCACCAGTTCGAGGTGCTGCCGCGCATCCGCTGATGCGCCACCGATCCGCGACCGGCGGTCCACCGCCGGTCGCCTGCCGTGCGCGCGGTCCGGCGCGCACGGGCGTTTTACATGACGGCTGTTTCGTGACGGATGTCGCGTGACGGTCTCGTGTGATTGTCAGCCTGGCCGGAGGGTCCCCCGTATGTCTCTCGCCACCGACGGCGCCGATCTCACCCGTTCCGTCCCCGCCCCGGTGGGTGTGCCGGCCGTCGAGCCCAGCCTCGCCGAGGTTCGCGACTACATCGCGCTGATGAAGCCGCGGGTGATGTCGCTCGTCGTGTTCACGGCGCTGGTCGGCATGCTGGTGGCGCCCGATCGGCTGCATCCGGTGCTCGGCTTCGCGGCGCTTCTGTGCATCGCGGTCGGCGCCGGGGCGGCGGGTGCGCTCAACATGTGGTGGGATGCCGATATCGACGCCGTGATGGCGCGCACGGCGCGCCGCCCGATTCCGTCCGGCCGGGTCGGCGAGGGCGAGGCGCTCGCCTTCGGGCTGACGCTGGCGGTCGGCTCGGTCGCGGTGCTGGGGCTGGTCGCCGGCTGGCTCGCGGCCTTCCTGCTCGCCTTCACGATCGTCTTCTACGCCGTCGTCTACTCGATGTGGCTGAAGCGGGCGACGTCGCAGAACATCGTCATCGGCGGGGCCGCCGGCGCGGTGCCGCCGATGATCGGCTGGGCGGCCGCCACCGGCAGCCTCGCGATCGAGCCGGTGCTGCTGTTCCTCATCATCTTCTTCTGGACGCCGCCGCATTTCTGGGCGCTGTCGCTGTGGCGCAGCGGCGACTATGCGCGCGCCGGCATCCCGATGCTGCCGGTGGTGTCCGGCGTCGCCGAGACCAAGCGGCAGATCCTGCTGCACGCCTGCGTGCTGGCACCGATCGGCGTGTCGCCCTGGCTGGTGGGGCTCGCCGGGCCGCTCTACGGCGTCGTCGCCACCGTGGCGGGCGTGCAGATCCTGGCGCTCGCCGTCAGGCTGAAGCGCGCCGCCGACGCCGCCGCGACGGATCGCCTGGCGAAGCGGCTGTTCGGCTTCTCGCTCACCTATCTGTTCGCGCTGTTCGCGGTGCTGCTGATCGACCACTGGGTCCACCCTTGGGTCGCGGCCGGCCTCGATGCCCTCGCGCGCTGGAGCGTGTCATGAGCGGTCGCCCTCTTCGCCACGACGACGGCATCGTCCTCACCGACGAGCAGAAGCGCCGCCGTCGCGCCCGCTCGGTCGCCATCGCGGTGGTGCTCGCCGTGCTGGTGGTGCTGTTCTACGCGATCACCATCGTCAAGCTCGGCCCCGGCGTTCTCAGCCGGCCGTTGTGAGGCGCCGATGACAACCCCCGTTCGTCCGAGCCACCCGCCCGCCACCCCGCCGCCCGCCGCCAATCCGGCGCGCCGCCGCGACATCGGCATCGCGCTCGCCTGCGGCGCTTTCGTCGGCCTGATGGTCGGCGCCGCCTATGCGGCGGTGCCGCTCTACGACTGGTTCTGCCGTGTCACCGGCTTCGGCGGCACCCCGCAGGTGGCGACCGCGGCGCCGGGTGAGGTGCTCGATCGCCGCATCACGGTGCGCTTCGACGCCAATATCGGGCGCGGCCTGCCGTGGCGCTTCGAGCCCGAGGTGAACAGCGTGAACGTCCGGCTCGGCGAGGTGGTGACGATCTACTACACCATCACCAACCAGGCGGCGCGCGAGACCTCCGGCACCGCCGCCTACAACGTCGCGCCCGCGCAGACCGGGGCCTATTTCGGCAAGATCGACTGCTTCTGCTTCACTGAGCAGCGCCTCGCCGCCGGCGAGCGCCGCGAGATGGCGGTGGTGTTCTTCGTCGATCCCAAGCTGGCCGAGGATCGCGACCAGGACAGCCTCAACACCATCACGCTGTCCTACACGTTCTACCCGACGCGCAGCCCCGCCACGGCGGCGGCCTCCGGCGGGTCCTGACCAAATAACGAACCGGGCGGCGCGCGCGCCGCCGTACCCTCGACGACTGTTCGGCAAGACGGAGACCCCCATGGCCGAGGCGCACGCCAAGCAGCACGACTATCACCTCGTCGATCCGAGCCCCTGGCCGGTGATCGGCTCGCTGTCGGCCTTCATCATGGCGGTGGGGGCGATCTTCTGGATGCACAAGTCGTTCGCGGCGGCGCCCTGGATCTTCGCGCTCGGCGTCGCCGGCGTGCTCGGCACCATGGCGGGCTGGTGGCGCGACGTGATCCGCGAGGCGGAGCACGGCGGCTTTCATTCCAAGGTGGTGCAGATCTCCCACCGCTACGGCATGATCCTGTTCATCGCCTCCGAGGTGATGTTCTTCGTCGCCTGGTTCTGGGCCTACTTCAATGCCGCCCTGTTCCCGGACGCCGCCAACCTGGTCACCCGCACCGAGATGTTCGGCGGCACCTGGCCGCCCAAGGGCATCGAGACCTTCGATCCCTGGCACCTGCCGCTGTTGAACACCCTGATCCTGCTCACCTCCGGCACCACCGTCACCTGGGCGCACCATGCGCTACTGCACGGCGACCGCCAGGGTCTCAAGTGGGGCCTGATCTGCACCATCGCGCTCGGCCTCACCTTCACGGCCGTGCAGGCCTACGAGTACGCCCACGCCACCTTCGCGTTCTCGGGCAACGTCTACGGCGCCACCTTCTTCATGGCGACCGGCTTCCACGGTGCCCATGTGATCATCGGCACCATCTTTCTGATCGTCTGCCTGGGCCGCGCCTATGCGGGCCACTTCACCCCGACCCAGCATCTCGGTTTCGAGTTCGCCGCTTGGTACTGGCATTTCGTCGACGTGGTGTGGCTGTTCCTGTTCGCCGCCATCTATGTGTGGGGAGCGGGTGCGAGCGGCGCCCACTGAGACCCGGCATGGACCAGCACACGCAACCTCATCACGAGGCGCACCCGTCGACCGCGAGCCCGCTCGCGGCCGGCCTGCGCGGGCGCTGCCCGCGCTGTGGGCAGGGCCGGCTGTTCGCCGGCTTCCTCACGGTGCGGCCGCGCTGCGAGGTGTGCGGGCTCGACTTCGCCTTCATCGATTCGGGCGACGGGCCGGCCTTCTTCGTGATGTCGTTCTCGGGCTTCGTCGTGGTCGCCGCCGCGCTGATCACCGAGATCGTCTGGCAGCCGCCGTTCTGGCTGCACGCGGCGCTGTGGCTGCCGCTCATCCTGCTCACCACGCTGGCGCCGCTGCGGCCCCTGAAGGGCCTGATGATCGCGCTCCAGTTTCGCCATAAGGCAGCGGAAGGCCAGTTCGGCCCCGGCGAGATGCCCTGAGTTCGATGACCACGACCGCGTCGGCTTCGGCGGCTCCGCGCCGCCTGCTCGTTCCCGCCCTGGTGTCGCTGGTCGGCGTCGCGGTGCTGATCGGTCTCGGCCTGTGGCAGCTCGATCGCCGGGCCTGGAAGCGCGAGCTGATCGCCACGCTGAGCGAACGTCTCGCCGCCGCCCCGGTGGCGCTGCCGCCGGCGGCGGCGTGGCCGACCTTGCGGCGGGAGGAGGCCGAGTTCCGCCGCGTCCGCTTCGCCGGCGAGTTCCTGCATGACCGCGAGGCGCTGGTCTATGCCATCGGCTCGGGCCTGCGCACCGCGCCGGGCGGGCTCGGCTACCGGGTGTTCACGCCGCTGCGGCTCGCCGGGGCGGGGGGCGCCGGCGGGCCGGCGGCGGCCGGCGCGCCGCTCGTCATGGTCGATCGCGGTTTCGTGCCGGATGCCCAGAAGGCGCCGGAGTCACGCGCCGCCGGGCAGGTGACGGGGCCGGTCGAGATCGTCGCGGTGATGCGCTGGCCGGAGGAGCGGCCGACCTTCGCGCCGGCCGACGATCCGGCCCGGAACCTGTGGTTCGCCCGCGATCCCGCCGCCATCGCGGCCGAGAAGGGTCTCGCGGTGGCGCCGTTCTATGTCGAGCAGGAGGCGCCGGAGGCGCCGGGCGGGCTGCCGCGGGTCACCCGGCTGAAGCCGAACCTGCCGGACAACCACCTCCAATACGCGCTCACCTGGTTCAGCCTGGCGGCGGCGCTCGCCGTCATCTTTCTGCTGTGGGCCTTCGGCCCACGCCGACGGCGGTCCGGCGTGACCGGCTGAGCCGACGCCGAGCCGCCGGACGCACGGCTCAAAAGTCCTTCAGCAGGCGCTCGATGTAGTCGAGCTCGAGCTGCGGCCGCAGCGGGTCGGCGAAGCGGCGGCGCAGCTCCTCCAGGATACGGCGGGCGCGCTGCACGTCGATCTCGCCCGGCACCTTGACGGTGGAATCGTCGCCGTAATCGCGGCCGCGCAGCGGCCGGCCGAGCGGGTCGGTGTCCTGCTGGGCGCGCGGCTGGCCCATGCGGCCCGGCTGGCCGGGGCCGGGACCCTGGCCCATCTGCTGCTGGAGCTGCTGGGCGAGGCCCTGGGCGCCCTTGCGCAGGGCATCCAGGGCGCGGCCCTGGCTGTCGACGGCGCCGTCGGGGTTGCCCTGGCCGAGCTCGCCGGCGGCGTCACCCATCGATTCGTCGGCGCGGCCCAGCGTCTCGCCCTCGCCGGGCTGGCCGTCCTGCGGCTGGCCGAGGCCGCGCTGGCGGAGCTGGTCCATCAGCCGCTTGAGCTGGTCGCGCAGGCCCTGTTGGTTCTGCTGGAGCTGGCTGTAGTCGCTCGGGTCGCCCTGGCCCGGCTCGCCCCGCTGCTGTCCGCGCTGGCCCCGCTGCCCACGTTGGCCGCGCTGGTCCTGGCCCTGCTGGAAGGTGCGGTCGCGGAGCTGCTGCTGGCGGCGGATCATGTCGCCCAGCTCGTCGAGCGCCGACATCAGGTCGTCGTCGCCGTCGCCCTGCTGGCCGGGCCGCGCCATCTGGAGATTGTCCATCATGGACTGGAGCTGATCGAGCAGCGCGCGGGCGGCGTCGCGGGCGCCCTGGCGGGCGAGCTGCTCCAGCCGGTCGAGCATCGACTGGAGATCCTGCGAGCGGAGCTGGCGGGCGTTGGGATCGAGCGGCCGCGCCATCTGCGGGTTCTTGCGCAGCTCCTCGGCGAGCGCCTGCATGAACTGCTGCATGGCGGCCCGCAGCTCCTCCATCAGCTTCTTGATCTCCTCCTCGCTGGCGCCGCGCTCCAGGGCCTGGCGCAGCGCCTCCTGGGCGTTGCGCAGCCGCGCCTCGGCGTCGGCCACGTTGCCGTCCTCGAGCTGGGTGGCGAGCGCCCACAGCTCGTGGACCACCTCGCGCAGATCCGCGTCGGACTTGGCCCGCACCAGGCTCCAGTACACCGAGCGCAGGCCCAGATAGGCGCCGGTCTCCGGCGTGAAGCGCTCCGGCGCGATGGCGAGCGCATCGAGCGCCACCGCGACGGTGTCGCGGGAGTCGGCGTCGAGCGCCAAGTTGCGGCGCTGTTCGATCAGGGCGCGGGGGAGCGGCTTGACGAACAGCCGCTCCGGCAGCCGCAGCTCCACCGGGGCGCTGCGGCCCTCGTTGTCGGCCTCGTCGCGCGCCGTCAGGGTCAGCACCACCTCGGCGCCCGCCCACGGGCTCTCGGTCAGGTCCTTGCTGGTCTGGCCGACGCCGTTGCGGGTGCGGGCTTGCGGCAGCGACAGCGCGAAGTCGGGGGGATCGAACAGCGGCCGGGCGGCGGCGCCGGGCTTGGCCGCGAAGGTGGCGCGGGCGGCGACGACGCCATAGTCGTCCTCGACCTTGTAGGCGAGCTGGAGGGCGCCGCGCGCCTGCGGCTCGGGCTCCTTGGCGAAGGCGATGACCGGCACGCGGTCCGGCGTCGCGACGAAGCTCCAGGCGAGGTCCTGGCCGAGCCCGCGCACCGTGGCGCTGCCGCGCTCGCGGATGACGAAGCGCCGCTCCTCGGCACCGGCTGGCGGACGTGCCGCGGCGTCGGGGGCCGCCTCGGCGAGGCCGCCGGCGGTGGAGACCTCCAGGCCGGTCTTGCCGCTCGACCGGATGACCAGGACGCTGCCGGCCGGCACCGTGACAGCCGAGAGCGCTCCGGGCTGCGCCGCCGGCTCGCCGGGCCGCAGGCCCGGCAGGATGACCGGCGGCCGCCCCGTGTAGACGGGCGGCGACACCCAGGCGTCGAGCCGGAAGTTGCTGGGCAGCGCCGTGCCCTGCCAGTCGAACGCCGCGGCGATCCGCCGCATGCGGTCACCGCCGGCCGACACGAAGGAGACGGCGACCAGCAGCAGCACCAGCATGCGCAGCGCCCACGGGTCGCGCCGCATCAGGCGAGGGGCGGGGAACCCGACCCGCAGGGCGCGGGCGGCGGCCAGCGAGCGCTCCAGATGGGCGTGCCAGAGGGCGCGAGCCCAGGGGTCTTCGGCCGGAGTCGCCAGGGTGTCGGAGGCGGCCGTGGCGGGGCGGTGCAGGAGGCCGGACTCGCGGTCGAGCCGGGCGAGGCCGGTGGTCGCGGAGGGGAAGCGGAGGCGGGCCAGCGGCACCAGGGCGGCGATCAGCAGCGCCGCGAAGCCGGCCAGGCCGACGGCGCGGCCGAGCGGCGGCAGCCACAGCCACAGCCCGAGCCAGGAGGCGGCGAGGAAGGCCCCGGTGACGGTCGCGATCGCCGCGAGGGCGGGCCACAGCCCCTCCCAGAACACCGTCCAGCGGGCCCGCTCGAGTGCCGGGCCGAGCACGGCGGCGGGCTCGTGCGGCGCAGCCGCACGGTCGGGGGCGGGGGGGTGCTCGCTCAAGCGGCTCTCCGGAGTGCGGCCTTATCGCTCATCCCTAGAGCGAAATCCGATCCAACCGGATCGTGCTCCGCTCTAGACGTCCTGGCGTGATCGCATTGTCGACGGCGAACCGGCATCCACTTCGCCGGACAATGCTTTAACACGCGAACCCCCATGCTGGCAGGCACGCGCGGCCGAAATGCGTCGCCTCACGGCATTGTCAGCGGCGCCTCGGACAGGGGTCAAGCCGGGTCGCAGGGGGGAAAGGCGGGTTGTCATGCCGTCTCGGTGATGTAGGCGGCTGTGAGCTGCGCCAGGTCGCCGAACGTCAGCTCGTCCGGGGCGAGAGCCCGTCCACGGCAGATGGCCGGTAGTCTCACGAGGAACGTGTCGAATTCGGCCGCGATCGCGCGGCCGCCCGGCACTTTCGGATCGTTGCTCTGATCGCGCAGCCAGCCGGCCAGCTTGCCGATCAAGGTCCGGTGGTCGTCGCCATGGGCGTGGATGTCCTGCCCGGCGATGTCCGAGATGAACTTTTGATAGCGGTACTGCTCGGTATCGAAGATGGCACAGCGCTTGGACGCCTGGCCGGACCCGAACTTCTTGGCACCGATGAAGAGGCCCAGTTCGAGAGGCATGTTGAAACGGGGCAGCCGGCTCTTCCGATCCAGCGCGGTTCGGGAAATGTCATGCACGCCGTAGCGGGACTCGGCGATAATCTTGCAGATCTTCTCGAGGCGGTTCTCCGACCCGTCGTCGACCTCGAGCGCACAGCGGGGCTGGAAGCCCGATCGCTTCACCGTGAAGACGATCGCCCGGAAAAAGACTTGGTATTGCGCGTCGAAAGGGCAGTTGATGAAGACATTCCGGTTGGAGGTGGCCATTCAGGCCCTCGACTATCTCTTTCCGAGAACATCGCGAATCGTCTTCCGGATCTCGTCCGACGTGAAATGAGTCGGCTCGACGGCGGGCCCCAGAATTGAGACGCCATCGCGGGTCCGGCCGACGATCTCGTAGGACTTCGAGAGGGGCTTCGGCTGGCTCGCCACCCGCTTCGCGGTTGCGTTCTTCGCCATCCTCGGCTTGGCCGCCGTGACCGCAACGCTGCGCTTCCCGCCTGCGCCGATCCGAGATGCCGTCGATGTGATCTTCTTCGCCATGGGGACAATATCGGCGATGTCGCCGCCCGTTTCAATTGCGGGTGCGACGTGTGGTTCTCACAACCACTCCGGCAGCCGGTCGCGCGCGATGATGTCGGCGACCTCCAGGCGCGGCCGCACCAGCGCCCAGCGGTCGCCGTCGACCAGCACCTCGGGGACGAGCGGGCGAGTGTTGTAGGTGCCGGCCTGCACGGCCCCGTAGGCGCCGGCCGACATCACCGCGATCAGATCACCGGCCTTGGGCTCGGGCATGGCGCGATCGAGGGCGAGGTAGTCGCCCGATTCGCACACCGGGCCGACCACGTCGGCGGTGAGCGTCGGGGTGCCGGGAGGCGGCTCGACCACCGGGCGCAGCGCGTGGAACGCCTCGTAGAGGGTGGGGCGCACCAGATCGTTCATGGCCGCATCGACGATCACGAAGGTCTTGGCCTCGCCCCGCTTCACGTAGAGCACCCGGGTGATCAGGACGCCGGCATTGCCGACCAGGAGTCGCCCGGGCTCGAACAAGAGCCGGCAGCCGAGATCGCGCACCGCCTGCTTCACCACGGCCGCATAGGCTTCGGGGTGGGGCGGCTCGTCGTCGTCGTCGCGATACGGGATGCCGAGCCCGCCGCCGAAATCGATGTGCGCGATGGCGTGGCCGTCGGCGCGCAGCGTCCGCACGAAGTCGGCGAGCAGCGCGAAGGCGTCGCGGAACGGCCCGAGATCGGTGATCTGGCTGCCGATATGCATGTCGACGCCGGCCACCCGGATGCCGGGCAGCGTGGCGGCGCGGGCGTAGACGTCGCGGGCCCGCGAGATCGGGATGCCGAACTTGTTCTCGGCCTTGCCGGTGGAGATCTTCTGATGGGTGCCGGCGTCGACGTCCGGATTGACCCGCAGCGACACGGCGGCGCGCCGGCCCTTGGCGGCGGCGATCTGCGACAGCAGCGCCAGCTCGGGCTCCGACTCGACGTTGACGCACAGGATGCCGGTGTCGACCGCCAGCGACAGCTCCGCGGCCGTCTTGCCGACCCCGGAGAACATGATCCTCTCGGGCGGGATGCCGGCCGCCAGCGCCCGCTGGAGCTCGCCGCCCGACACCACGTCGGCGCCGGCGCCGAGCTTGGCCAGGGTGCGGATCACCGCCTGGTTGGAGTTCGCCTTCATGGCGTAGCAGATCGTCGCCGGCACGTCGGCGAACGCTTCGGCGAACACCCGGTAGTGCCGCACCAGGGTGGCGGTGGAGTAGCAGTAGAACGGCGTGCCGACCGTCTCGGCGAGGCGGACGAGATCGACCCCCTCGGCGTGCATGACGCCGTCGCGGTGATGGAAGTGGTGCATGGACAGCCTCGGACAGCGCGCCGGCAGACACCCGCGGCGAAGCCGCGACGCGCCACACGGGTTAGAGCATTTTTCGGTGCGGTGAAACTGGGCAACCGGGGGCGCCGCGGCGCAGGCCGGCCGGGCGCGGCTGCCGGATCGGCTCAGCCCGTCAGTTCAGCAGGGCGTCGAGCGGGAAGGTGCGGTTGCGAGGAGGCGTCGCCGGCGGGGGCGGAGGCGGCTGCGTCGGGTTGAGGTCGGGGATGCCGCCGGAGGGAGTCCGCCAGCCCGAGGGGGCCGGCTGCTCGGCCGGGGTCGGCACCGCCTGGGCCGAGGGCGGCGGCTCCAGCGCGTTCTTGCGGCCGCAGCCCGCCAGGGCGAGCGTGCCGATCAGAGCCACGAGCGCCAGCATCCGAAATCCGCCCGTCCGCCTCACGCGCGCGCCTCCGTGATCCACCACAACCACTCCGCCGGAGTTCTTCTTCCCCGGATCTCCGAATCCACGCTGTCGCGGCGCTCGTTCCGGCCGGATGGCACGGCGCGCGTCGCGGATCGCCGGGACCGTAGCGCATCGGCGAGCGAAAATCGGGCCTTTTCGGGCCGGCAGCGCGTTTTTTCGGCCGACCGTGTGATCCTTGCATCAATGGCGTCGCGACCGCCGAAGTGGACGATCCGCTGCCCGTCTCTCTCGGAACCCCCT
Source organism: Rhodoplanes sp. P11 (assembly GCF_964266735.1). Lineage (NCBI taxonomy): Bacteria > Pseudomonadati > Pseudomonadota > Alphaproteobacteria > Hyphomicrobiales > Nitrobacteraceae > Rhodoplanes > Rhodoplanes sp. P11. The sequence goes on along the minus strand of NZ_CAXWGY010000001.1, from coordinate 219,707 downwards.
TGGCGACGGGCCGTTGTCCGGACGCGACCCCAACCATGCGGCAAAGTCTCGAGGAGGCAATACGATGCCATCGACGTCCAAGCTGTTTCGAGCCGGGCTTGTAGCCCTCGGCGTGACCGCCCTGGCCATGCCGGCGCTGGCCCAGACCGGCAACCCCAACAACCCGACCGGGACCGAGGTCCCGAACAACGTTCCGCCGAAGGGCAATATCGGCACCAGCGGCGACACCGGCGCGGCGGCGCGCGGCTCCGGCGGCGCCGTGGTGGCGCCGGTTCCCGGCACCACCGGGGCGGGCGGCGCCGGTGGTCCGGCGGCCCGCGATTCGGGTCCGGCGTTGGGCGATCCGCCGAGCCAGGTTCCACGCGCCGGCCCCAAGGGCAATATCGGCGGCAACTGACCCGAGTGGCGTGACAGCGCGGCTCGTCAGCCTGCGGAGACGAAAACCGGCGGTCCCTTGGGCCGCCGGTTTTTTCATGCAGAAGCGATGCCCCGGCTCAGCCGGCGGCGAGCCGCTCCAGCCAGGCGGTCGCCTGAGACCGCACATTGGCGGGTGCGGTGCCGCCGTAGCTGGCCCGGCTCTCCACCGCGGCATCGACCGTCAGCACGCCGAAGACCGCCTCCGTGATCCGAGGCTCCACCGCCTGCATGGCGGCGAGCGGCAGATCGGCAAGGTCGACGCCCGCCTTCTCGGCCGCCTGGACGATGCGGCCGGTGACGTGGTGGGCTTCGCGGAACGGCATCTTCAGCACCCGCACCAGCCAGTCGGCGAGATCGGTCGCGGTGGCGTAGCCGGCCCCGGCGGCGGCCCGCATGCGCTCCGTGTCGGGCGTCATGTCGCGGACCATGCCGGTCATCGCCACCAGCGACAGGTCGAGGGCGGCGAGCGCGTCCATGGCGCCCTCCTTGTCCTCCTGCATGTCCTTCTGGTAGGCGAGCGGCAGCCCCTTCATCACCATCAGCAGCGCGGTCAGCGCGCCGCAGATGCGGCCGGTCTTGGCCCGCACCAGCTCAGCCGCGTCCGGATTGCGCTTCTGCGGCATGATCGACGAGCCGGTGGTGAACTTGTCGGAGAGCTTGAGGAAGCCGACCAAGGGCGACGTCCAGATGACGATCTCCTCGGCGAAGCGCGACAGATGCATCGCCGTGATTGCCGCCGCCGACAGCGTCTCCAGCACGAAGTCGCGATCCGACACGGCGTCGAGCGAGTTGGCGGTCGGCCGTGCGAAGCCGAGCGCCGCGGCGGTCTTGTGGCGGTCGAGCGGGAACGAGGTGCCGGCGAGCGCCGCCGAGCCGAGCGGGCATTCGTTGAGGCGCGTGCGGGCGTCGGCGAGGCGGCCGCGGTCGCGCGCCGCCATCTCCACATAGGCGAGCAGGTGATGCCCGAAGGTGACGGGCTGCGCGGTTTGCAGGTGCGTGAAGCCCGGCATCACGGTGCCGGCATGGGCGAGCGCGGTCTCGGCCAGCGCCCGCTGATAGTCGGCGAGACGGCCATCGAGCCCGTCGATGGCGTCGCGCACCCACAGCTTGAAGTCGGTCGCCACCTGGTCGTTGCGCGAGCGCGCCGTGTGCAGGCGCCCGGCGGCCGGGCCGATCAGCACCGCGAGGCGGGACTCCACGTTCATGTGGATGTCTTCCAGGGCGCGGCTGAATTCGAAGGTCCCGGCCTCGATCTCGGCCAGCACGGCGTCGAGGCCGCGGCCGATCGCATCGGCGTCGGCGGCCGAAATGATGCCTTGATCGGCGAGCATGGCGGCGTGCGCCTTGCTGGCCGTGATGTCCTGCCGGTAGAGGCGCCGATCGAAGTCGATCGAGGCGTTGATCTCGGCCATGATGGCGTCGGGTCCGCTCTCGAACCGTCCGCCCCACATCGTGTTGCTCATCGCGAGTTCCTGTCGCCCATGGCCGAAAATCCGCACACCCAAACCACCACCGAGCCCGCCGGCGCCTCGTCCCCGGCTCCGGCCAGCGGCGGGCGGCGCCGGATCGTCCTCGCCGGGCTGGTGCTCGGCGCGGCGGCCGTGGCCGCCGCGGTCGTCGTCGGGGCGGTATACGGCGTCGGGGGTTTCGGGCGCAATGCGTCGCGCGCCGCCTGTGCGCCGGCGGTCGCGGCCGGGCAGCGGCTGGAGCCGCTGATGCGCGGCGAGCTGGCCGCCCTCAAGCCGGCACCGGAGCCACGCGCGCTGCGCGATCTCGCCTTCACGGACGGCAGCGGCGCGCCGCGTACCCTCGCCGACTGGCAGGGGCGGACCGTGCTGCTCAACCTGTGGGCCACCTGGTGCGTGCCCTGCCGCAAGGAGATGCCGGCGCTCGACGCGCTCCAGCGCCAGCTCGGCGGGCCGGGCTTCGAGGTGGTGGCCGTCAATGTCGATACTCGCAACCCGGAGAAGCCAGGCGCCTGGCTGAAGGAGGTGGGGATCGACGGCCTCGCCTACTACGCCGATGCGAGCGGAAAGATTTTGCGCGAGCTGGGCGCCTTCGGGCTGCCCGCCACGGTCCTGGTCGATCCCAACGGGTGCACCGTGGCGACGCTCGCCGGCCCGGCCGAATGGGCGAGCCCCGAGGCGGTGGCGCTGATCCGGGCGGCGCTGGCGAAGTGAGGAAAGGCGTCCGCTCCGTTGCGAGGACGCACGCATCATGCTCCGCTCATTCCCGCGCAAGCGGGAATCCAGCGGCTTCGAACGATCGCCGTGCCGCGCGGCTCCTGGGCCCCCGCTTCCGCGGGGACGAACGGGGGGAGAGGCCGGGTCCCCTTCGCCGGAACGGGCTCAGGCGGTGATGTCGAGCGCCGTGCCGACGCCGGCCGCCACGTTGGCGAGCCGGTTGGCGTTGTCGGCGGCGGCCTCCACCATCTTGGCGATGTTGGCCTCCTGCTCGGCGCCCATCTTCACCATCTTGGCGGCGGCCGCCATCTGGAGCTGGCTGGCCTGGAGGCCGACTGCCGCGCTCGCGATTGCCGAAGTGTCCATCGTTTCGCCTTCCCGATTCTCGGTTCGTCGTGCTGGCTCGGCCCCATCCCCCTGGAGCCGTCGGTTTCCCCCGTCAGATCCTCATGTCGAGCTGCGCCTTGGCGATCTTCGCTTTGAGCTCGGACTGGACGCGGATCGCGGCGCGGTTGGCGGCGATCTCGGCCATGCCGGTGCCGTAGTCGGCCGAAGCGTTGGCGAACACGATGCTGGACGAGGCGAGGCTGCTCTCGATCTGCTTGTTGAACGCCTGCTGCTTCGCGCGCCAGTTTGTCACCTGGGCGTAGCCCGACGGTGTCGACACCCAGTTGAAGCGCGACGAGACGATTCCCATGGCTCGGCTCCTGGCCGCGAGCCTAGGCACCGGCGCGTTAACGGTCCGTCAACGGGTCGCGGACTGGCGAGGGCCGCGGCGTCCGGTCGCGTTCAGCGGACCACGCCCGAGACGCAGCAGGGGCGTCGCCGCGGCGCCGGGATGCGCTCCTTGAGGTAGCAGCGCGGCACCGAGCCGGCATAGCCGGCGCGCAGGAACGTCCAGGCGCGGCAGCGGCTCTCGCCCTCGCAGGCGGCCTTGCACACCGGCCAAGCGGCGTCGGCGGCGAGGTCGATGCCGTGGAAGTCGCCGCCGGCGCGGTCGATGCCGATCTCGGCGCGGCCGTCGCGCGGCACGATCACGCCGGCGCCCTTGACCCCCGACACGCAGCAGGTGTCGGCGACGCGCGCCGTCACCTGCGCCTTCATGCGGCAGACGGCGCCCTGCTCGGCGGTCGGATACGAGAAGCTCCAGGCGCGGCAGCGGCTGTCGCGCTCGCAGCGGCTGGCGCAGATCGCCGGATCGGCGCTGCGCACCGGGAAGGTGGCGAAGTCGCTGCCCGGGCGGTCGAAGCCGATCTGTGCGGCGGCCGGGCCGCCGCTCACGGCGAGGAGCGCGAGAAGAAGGAGGGCGAGGAGGAACAGGCCGGCGCGGATCGACACCCTGGCTCGCGTCATCGTCCGATTCGCCTCGCGCTGGCGGCTGCGGGACCCGAGATGTACCGCAAAAGCCGGAGGCCGAACAGCGAGACCGGCCCGGCCGTCCGCGGCGGACCCTTAGGTCAGCGCCACCACGGTGGCGCCGAGCAGGCCGACGAGGTCGGCGGTCCTCATCTCCACCTGGAGGCCGCGGCGGCCGCCGTTGAGCACCACGGTCGGGTGGGTGAGCGCTTCTCGATCGATGAACACCCGCACCCGCTTCTTCTGGCCGAAGGGCGAGATGCCGCCGACGTGATAGCCGGTGATGCGCTCGGCCTCGGCGGGCGGCAGCATGGCGGCCTCCTTGGCGCCGGCCGCGGCGGCGAGCCGCTTGAGGCTCACCTCGCGATCGGACGGCACGACGACGCAGACGGTCTCGCGGCCGGCCCGCGCCATCAGGGTCTTGAGCACGCGGGCTGGATCGACGCCGAGCGCCTCGGCGGCCTGGAGGCCGATGCGGGCCGCGTCGGGATCGTAGTCGTACTCGTGCAGCGTGAAGGTGATGCCGGCTCGCTCGAGTGCCCGGGTGGCCGGGGTTCCCTTCGCCATGGCGGGTCCGTCGTCGGTTGGCGCGGGCGCCGCGCCTGCATGCTTCAGTAGGCGTATTCGTTGAACACCGGATCGACCGAGCCGCCCCAGCCGCCGTGGAACTTCGCCAGCAGCTCCTCGGCCGGCGTAGTGCCGCGCTCGGCGATCGCCTCCAGCGGCGTCAGATAGCGGGTCTCGTCGCGGCCGGCCCAATCCTCGCGGGCACGGCGCACCAGGCCGGCGCGCGCGATGGCGAGGCAGTCGCGGGCGAGGTCGAGCACGCTGCGGCCCCGGATGGTGGCCTTGAAGCCGAGCCGCGGCACCTGATCGCGCAGCGCCTGGCGCTCCTCCGCGGTCCAGTCCTTGACGAGGTCCCAGGCGGCATCGAGGCCGTCCGGATCGTAGAGCAGGCCGACCCAGAAGGCCGGCAGCGACGGCAGGCTGCGCCACGGCACCGCGTCGGAGCCGCGCATCTCCAGGTAACGCTTCAGGCGCACCTCGGGGAAGATGGTCGAGACGTGGTTGGCCCAGTCCGACAGGGTGGCGCGCTCGCCCGGCAGCGCCTCCAGCCGGCCGTCGAGCAGGTCGCGGAACGACTGCCCGGCGACGTCGATGTACTGCTCGCCGCGCTTGACGAAATACATCGGCACGTCGAGCGCGTAGTCGACCCAGCGCTCGAACCCCATGCCGGGCTCGAACGCCCATGGCAGCATGCCGGAGCGGTCGGCGTCGGTGTCGCGCCAGATCTCGGAGCGGAACGACAGGAAGCCGTTCGGCTTGCCCTCGGTGAACGGCGAGTTGGCGAACAGCGCGGTGCCGACCGGCTGGAGCGCCAGCGAGACGCGCAGCTTCTTGACCATGTCGGCTTCCGACGAGAAGTCGAGATTGGTCTGCACCGTGCAGGTCCGGTACATCATGTCGAGACCGAGCCGGCCGACCTTGGGCATGTAGCCCGTCATGATGCGGTAGCGGCCCTTGGGCATCACCGGCATCTCGCTGCGCGACCAGGTCGGCGCCATGCCGAGGCCGAGGAAGCCGATGCCGAGCGGTGCCGCCACCTCGCGGAGCTGGGCGAGATGCGCCTGAAGCTCCGAGCAGGTCTGATGGATGGTCTCGACCGGCGCCCCCGACAGCTCGAACTGGCCGCCGGGCTCCAGCGAGATCGCCCCGCCATGGGTCACGTCGACGAGGCCGATGATGTGGCCCGCCTCCATGATCGGCTCCCAGCCGAGGATCATCTGCATGCCTTCGAGCAGGGCGCGGATGCCGCGCGGTCCCTCGTAGGGCAGAGGCTCGTGGCGGGCCAAGGTGAAGGGGAATTTCTCGTGCTCGGTGCCGATGCGGAACTTGCTGGGCGGCTTGGCGCCCGCCTCGAACCACGCGACGAGGTCGTCGCGCGACTGGAGCGGCGTCATATCGATCACGTCACGAGCCATGGAACGTCCTGGTGGGCGGAGGCGCGGCGACCTTACACACCCATGACGAAAGAGCAACGTGCCGGCTCTGCGCCCATTTTCCGGGTTGCGCCGGGGCCGGCGGGATGTCCGGCGGAACCGGCGGGGGGGCCGCCACCCGCACCGCCGCGGCCCCCCGGCCACGGCCCGAACCCTTCGTCTCCACGGGAGAATTCAGTCCGGCCCAAAGTTGTGCTAGAGCATTTTCCGGCGAAGTGGACTCCGGTTCGCCGTCGAAAATGCGATCATGCAAGGACTTCTGGAGCGGGGTCCGATCCAGTTGGATCGGGTTCCGCTCTCGACCCGTCCGGCGGCCGGGTCGAGCGTCGGCGGCGGATCGCGGAGCCGAGGAAGCGGAGCCCCGAGCGGAGCGGCGAAGCAACGTGAAGCGTGCGACATCAGTCCGGCGTGGGACCGGGGTTCCGGTGATCGGGAGGACGCGCCCCCATGGGCGGCTCCGGTTCGGGGCACCCCTCCGCGTGGCGCTGACCCTTGGGCTCATGTCCTTCGGGGCGCTGCTCGGCGGCTGTGCCCAGAATCTCGACCTCGGCATTCTCTATGCGGCGCCGGGCAAGTACGACTATCTGCGCTGCCCCGATCTGCCCGGCCGGCTCGCCGGCGCCATGGCCCGCGAGAAGCAGCTCAACGATCTCATCGCCCGCGCCAACCAGGACCCCGCCGGTCCGGCGATCAGCGCGGCCGCCTACTCGGCCGATCTGGCCCAGGCACGCGCCGACCAGAAGATGCTGCGCCAGGCCGCCGTCGACAAAGGCTGCGGCCCGATCGAGCCCGGTGCACCGCCGCCGCCGGCTGCGCCGCCCGGCCCGCCCGCTGCACCGGCCCGGTGAGGGTGGCAGAGGACGACGCATCGGGGTGGGGTTTTCCCCGATCCTTATCGAGATCGCGGCTGCACGGCCCGTTCGAGGGCCATCCGAATGAACCGCTGATACGGAATGCCGGCCTGTCGAGCGCGCTCGCGGACGGCCTCCAAGAGATCGGCAGGTAGGCGCAGGTTCACCGATCGATCCTTTGGCTTCAGCTCGAAACGTACCGGCACCATACCGGACAGGTCGTAGTCGGTGAGGTCGGCCGATGTGACGAATGCCTCGGCGTCGGCGTCAGTCCTCAGGTCGGGCAGTTTTCGCGGCTTGTTCTTCATAGTGCTGCACCTCCTTACGGTGCATGAACCGGGCGCTGACTGGCCGGATCAGTGTCTCGGCGCCGTGGCGACGCAGCGTGAACACCAGGAAAACATGACGCCCGGTCGATGTTGTTCCGATCGCCTTGAACCGCTCTTCGCGGGCCGAGTGGGCGGGATCGGGTTCAATCCGTAGGGGGCGGTCAAACAGGCGCTCAATCTCGACGAGCGACACGCCGTGCTTCTGGCATTTCGCCCGGTTCCCCTGATCCCAGTCGAAGCCTTCGAACAGCATGGCCATATCGACCATAATGACTCAAATATGCATTTGTATAGGCAATTGCAAACAGAGCTTGCCCAGACCCGCACAGTCGCACAGGTATCGACAGCGAAATAGAACACCGGCGAGCCCTCAGCCGGCACACCTCTTTACGTCACCCCGGCTTGCGGCTGAGCACGAACACCGCCTGCTCGCCGAACAGGTTCCAGAACCACCACGGGGCGTCGATCTTGAGCGCCGTGCCCCACGGATCGAGCGCCACCGCCTTCTCCATGCGGGCGCCGACCAGCGCGCACATGTCGTTGAAGTCCTTGATGGTGCAGAAGTGGATGTTGGGCGTGTCGTACCACGTCTCGGGCAGGTTGGCGGTCCGCGGCATCCGCCCGTAGAAGAGGAGCTGGAGGCGGATGCGCCAGTGGCCGAAATTCGGGAACGACACGATGGCGTGCCGGCCGATGCGCAGCATGTGCTCGATCACCTCGCGCGGCCGGCGCGTCGCCTGCAAGGTCTGCGACAGGATCACGTAGTCGAAGGCATCGTCCGGATAGGCCGAGAGGTCGGTGTCGGCGTCGCCCTGGACCACCGCGAGCCCCTTGGCGACGCACTCGTTGACGCCCTCGCGCGACAGCTCGATGCCGCGGCCGTCGACCCCGCGCGCCTCCAGCAGGCGCAACAGCTCGCCGTCGCCGCAGCCGACGTCGAGCACCCGCGAGCCCGGCTCCACCATCTCGGAGACCATCAGCAGGTCGACGCGGGCGCCGCCGGGACCGCGCACGGTCTCGGCCATGGTGAGGTCGCGCGGCGCGCGGGACAGCATCATGGCGAGATCCTCACGGTCGAGGTGCGGCGCGGCGGCCGGTCCGTCATCGCGCGGCCCTCAGGTGGGGAGGCCGCGGGCGCGGCCGGCGGAGTCGAGGAAGCCGCGCACGATGCCGATCAGCTCCGGCTCGTCGAGCAGGAAGGCGTCGTGGCCCTTGTCGGTCTCGATCTCGGCGAAGGAGACGCGGGCGCCGCCGGCGTTGAGCGCATGCACGATGGCGCGTGAGTCCGAGGTCGGGAACAGCCAGTCGCTGGTGAACGAGATGACGCAGAAGCGGGTGCGGGTGCCCCGGAAGGCGTTGGCCAGCACCCCGCCGTGATCGGCGGCGAGGTCGAAATAGTCCATCGCCCGGGTGAGGTAGAGATAGCTGTTGGCGTCGAAGCGCTCGACGAAGGTCGAGCCCTGGTGGCGCAGATAGCTCTCGACCTCGAAGTCGGCGTCGAACGAGAAGGTCGGGTTGTCGCGATCCTGGAAGCGCCGGCCGAACTTGCGGTGCAGCGCCGTGTCGGACAGGTAGGTGATATGGGCGCCCATGCGGGCGACCGACAGGCCGCGCCGGGGACTCGTCCCCTCGACGAAATAGCGCCCGTTGCGCCACTCCGGATCGGCCATCACGGCCTGGCGGCCGACCTCGTGGAAGGCGATGTTCTGGGCCGAGTGGCGGGTCGCGGTGGCGATCGGCAGGGCCGAGAACACCCGGTCCGAATAGCTCGCGCACCACTCGATGACCTGCATGCCGCCCATCGAGCCGCCGGCGACCGCGAACAGCATGTCGATGCCGAGGTGGTCGAGCAGCATCGTCTGGGCCCGCACCATGTCCTTGATGGTGATGACCGGGAAGTCGAGGCCGTAGGGCTCGCCGGTGGCCGGGTTGGTGGAGGACGGGCCGGAGGTCCCCATGCAGCCGCCGACCACGTTGGAGCAGATGACGAAGTAGCGGTTGGTGTCGATCGGCCGGCCGGGGCCGACCATGATGTCCCACCAGCCGCCTTTGCCGGTCACCGGATGCACGTTGCCGACGTGCTGGTCGCCGGTCAGGGCGTGGCAGATCAGGACGGCGTTGCTCTTGGCCGGGTTGAGCGTCCCGTAGGTCTGGTAGGCCACCTGAAAGGGCGACAGGGCGACGCCGGAGTCGAGCCGCAGGGGCTTGTCCGGCCCGAACACGGCGAGCTGCGAACGGGGACGGTCGGCCTCGCGCACGAGCACCGGCAGCTTGGTCTCGGCCTTGGCGGGGGTGGTGGTCATCGGGGTCCGGTCGGTCTCCGGGGTGGCGCCGTGGTCGAGCCGCCCATGCTCGGTGCATACATCGCCGCGGCACACACCCTCGGCTGCATTCGTTGTCGATGCTCGCATCGTCGATGCAAATCGGGCCTTGGGCAAGCCGGCCCACGGCCACGGCGGCGCCCGGGCGGCGACACGGGCCGGGCTTACATAGGGCGGAGCGGCGTCCTGTCAATGTTTTCTTTGCGTTCGCGTCGGCAGCAAATTATCAACCTTGTCCGAGAGATGCCGGCCCGGGGGCGGGGACGGCACGCTGTCCCAGCGCCGTCCCGGCGCTGGCTCGGCGGCCCGCGCGTGCCGCTGCCGCCCGTCGCTTCCGCCCGGCCCCCTCGCGGTGGGGTCCCCGCCGCCGTCCCGGTGTCGTCCTTCGAATGCCTGTGGAACCGTTGCTCATGGCCTCCCCCGACGTCTCGCTCCCCGCCCTGCGTGCCGACATCGACCGCATCGACGAGGCGATGCACCGCCTGCTGATGGAGCGCGGCGAGATCATCGCCCGGCTGATCGAGGTGAAGCGGACGGCCGAGACCGGCTCGGCGTTCCGCCCCGCCCGCGAGGCCGACATGATGCGCCGGCTGGTCGAGCGCCATCGCGGCATCCTCCCGCTCGACACCGCCGAGAGCATCCTGCGGGTGATCATCGCCACCTTCACGTATGTGCAGGCGCCGTATCGGGTGCATGCGGATCTCTCGACCGGCGAGGCCGCGATGCGCGACAGCGCCCGCTTTCATTTCGGCTTCACGGTGCCGTTCCAGGGCCATCTCGGCATCGCCGGGGTGATCGCGGCGCTCGCCCGGAATCCCGGTGATCTCGGCCTGGTGCCGGCCGCCACTCCGGCGGGCGGCGCCTGGTGGACCGCGCTGGAGGAGCCGGACGCCCCCAAGATCATCGCCCGGCTGCCCTTCGTCGAGCGGGCCGATCACCCGGCCGGCCTGCCGGTGTTCGCCATCGCGCGGCCGCACCCGGACGCGCTGGTCACCGAGGTGACGCTGCACAGCATCCGGGTCTCCGGCTGGAGCCTCAAGGCCGCCCAGGCGGCCGGCATGCTGGCCGACGTGGTGGCGGTGCCGGACGGCGCCTTCGACGGCGCCGCCCTGCTGGTCTCGGTGCCGGCCGGCCGCTCGGTCGATGCGGTGGTGGCTGCCCTGGTCGGCGCCGGCGCCTCGGTGCGTGCACAGACCCTCGTCGGCGGCCACGCGACCCGCTATACCGTGTCGGCGGACGGCGCCCCGGCCCCGGCCGGGCGCTGACCGTCGCGCCCCGTCCCGCAAACGGGCCGGCGCGTCCTCACCCCTGCTGGTCCGAAGCCGATGTCCAACTTCCGTCCGCAACCGCGCCCCGGTGTCCTGTCGATCTCGCCCTACGTGCCGGGCAAGAGCGGCGCCCCCGGCGTCGCCAAGGTGTTCAAGCTGTCGTCCAACGAATCGCCGCTCGGGCCGAGCCCGAAGGCGATCGCCGCCTACCGGGGCGTCGGCGAGCACCTGGAGGATTATCCGGACGGCGCCGCCACCCGGCTGCGCGAGGCGATCGGGCGCGTCTATGGGCTCGATCCCGCCCGCATCGTCTGCGGGGCCGGCTCCGACGATCTCCTCAACCTCATCGCGCGGGCCTATCTGGCCGACGGCGACGAGGCGATCCACACCACCCACGGCTTCCTGGTCTATCCGATCGCCACGCTCGGCACCGGCGCCAAACCGGTGGTGGCGGCAGAGAAGAACCTGACCACCGATGTCGACGCCATCCTGGCGGCGGTGACGCCGCGCACCAAGGTGGTGTTCCTCGCCAACCCCAACAATCCGACCGGGACCTACATCCCCTACGACGAGGTGAAGCGGCTGCACCGCGGCCTGCGGCCCGACATCCTGCTGGTGCTCGATGCCGCCTATGCCGAGTACGTGCGCCGCAACGACTACGCCACCGGGCTCGAGCTCGTCGCCGAGAACGACAACGTGGTGATGTGCCGGACCTTCTCGAAGATCCACGCGCTCGCGGCGCTGCGCCTCGGCTGGATGGTCGGACCGGCCCATGTGGTCGACGCCGTCAACCGCATCCGCGGGCCGTTCAACGTCAACGCGCCGGCCATCGAGGCCGGCATCGCGGCCGTCGAGGACGCCGAGCACATCGAGCGGTCGCGGCAGCACAACGAACGGTGGCTGCCGTGGCTGACCGAGGAGATCGGCAAGCTCGGCCTGACCGTGACGCCGAGCGTCGCCAACTTCATCCTGATCCACTTCCCCGGCACCGACGGCAAGACGGCGACGGCCGCCGACGCCTTCCTGACGGCGCGTGGGCTGGTGCTGCGCTCGGTCGCCGGCTACGGCCTGCCCAATGCGCTGCGCATGAGTATCGGCACCGAGGAGGCCAATCGCCTCCTGGTCGCCGCACTCGGCGAGTTCATGGGCGCGACGGCGTAGCGGCCGGCGGGTTTCGCCCTGCAGTCATCCGGACAGGAGGCCGTCGCCGCGGCCGTGGCGCTGCGCGGGCGGAGACGACGATGCTGGATCTCGAACGGCTGTTCGCCGGCAAGACCTTCACGACCGACTGGACCTCGGCCAACATCGAGGTCTGGCAGCGGCATCTCGCCAGCTGGCGCGACCGCGACTGCCGCATCCTGGAGATCGGCTCCTGGGAGGGGCGCTCGGCGCTGATCTTCCTGGCGCTGCTGCCGCGCGGCCGCATCACTTGCGTCGAGTCGTTCACCGGCAGCATCGAGCACCAGGGCGACCCGAACCTCGTCGGCCTGGAGGAGCGTTTCGACGCCAACCTGACCGACGAGGCCGACCGGGTCGAGAAGATGCGCGGCCGCTCGGTTCCGCTGCTCGACCGTCTCGTCCAGGAGGGGCGCCGCTTCGACGTGATCTATGTCGACGGTAGCCACCGGCGGGACGATGTGCTCGTCGACGCTGTGCTGTCGTGGCAGTTGCTCGCCGACGGCGGCGTGATGATCTTCGACGATTATCTGTGGGACGCCGACGACGGGCTCTCGGCCGGCAACCCGGGAGCCGACGTGCCCAAACATGCCATCGACGCTTTCCTGGCTCTGAATGCCGGGGCCTACACGCTGCTTCACCGCGGTTACCAGGTTCTGATCCGGCGCGACGCACAGGTGCGGCCGAACGCCCGGTGCAAGGACGGGCTCGTCTATCCGCGCACCTTCCGCAATCTCGCCCGCTTCCTTTCGAAGCGGCCGTTACGCCGTCCGCCGCAGGATTCTCTGTCGTCGTGACGCCACTGTCGTGACCGCCGCGACGCACGCCCGACGACCACCCCGGAATTGAACATGACCGCACCTCTCTTCAATCGCATGGCGCTGATCGGCGTCGGTCTGATCGGCTCCTCGATCGCCCGGGCGGCGCGCGCCCAGGGGCTGGTGCGCAGCATCGTGGCGACCGCCCGCTCGGTGGAGACCCGCGCGCGGGTCGCCGAGCTCGGCATTGCCGACCGCGTGGTCGATTCGAACCTCGCCGCCGTCGAGGGGGCGGATCTCGTCATCCTGTGCATCCCGGTCGGCCAGTGCGGCGCCGTCGCCGAGGAGATCGCGCCGCGGCTCGCGCCTGGCGCCATCCTGTCCGATGTCGGCTCGGTCAAGGCGGCGATCGTGCGCGACGTCGGCCCGCATGTGCCGGCGGGCGTCCATTTCGTGCCGGCCCATCCGGTCGCCGGCACCGAGAACTCGGGACCGGACGCCGGCTTCGCCGAGCTGTTCATCAATCGCTGGTGCATCCTGACGCCGCCGGAGGGCACCGACCCGGGCGCCACCGACAAGCTCGCCACCTTCTGGAGCGCGCTCGGCGCCAATGTCGAGACGATGACGCCGGAGCATCACGACCTGGTGCTCGCCATCACCAGCCATCTGCCGCACCTGATCGCCTACACGATCGTCGGCACCGCCGACGAGCTGGAGCAGGTGACGCGCTCCGAGGTGCTGAAGTTCTCGGCCGGCGGCTTCCGCGACTTCACCCGCATCGCGGCGTCCGATCCGACCATGTGGCGCGACGTCTTCCTCGCCAACAAGGACGCCGTGCTGGAGATGCTCGGCACCTTCAGCGAGGATCTGGCGACGCTGACGCGGGCGATCCGGCGCGGCGACGGCGACACGCTGTTCGAGCTGTTCACGCGGACGCGGGCGATCCGCCGCGGCATCGTGTCGATCGGCCAGGATTCGGACACCCCGGATTTCGGGCGCCCGCACGAAAAGCTGCCGCCGCTGCCGCGGCCCTACATGGCGGACGGCGAGTAGGCGGCCGCCGAGGCAGGGGGTGTGCCCCGCGGCACGCCTTCGTTAACCCCCCGTTAACCATCCTGAACGAAATCTTGCCTCCACACTCTCGCGGTGAGGCGGCCATGTCGGCGGTGATCGGGGCGGGCGTCGCATCCCTCCTGGGCCAGACTTTCTCGGGCCAGGCGGCCGGCGCGTACGGGCAGAGGACCGTCACGCGCACGGTCGATGCCGGCGGGACGGCCGGTGCGACGAGCACGTCCGCGGCCGGGCAAGATCGCGGCGGCGCCACCGCCCTCAGCCTGTCGGCCGAGGCGCGGGCCTACCTCGCCACCATGGCGTCGAGCGCCGACGCGACGCAGAGCGCCGCGGCACGCGAGAAGGCGACCGCGGCGCGCGGCTGGTTCGACGCACAATACGCCCGTCTCGGCATCGGCTCGGCGCTGGTGAACGGCCAGACCGCCGTCGACTTCTCCAAGCAGGACAGGGCGACGCTCGCCGTGGTGGCGGCCGGCACCGCCGAGCTGTTCTCGGCCGACGAGCGCCAGGCCGCCGGCGCGGCGCTCCAGGCCCGCTTCGATGCCGCCCTGATGCCGCATGCGGTCATCGCGCGCCACACCGGCGACTATGCCGGCCTCTATGCGGCGGCGGCCGACTATCTCGGCGAGGCCGGTGCCGAGGAGCGCGCCACCACCACCTTCACGCTGCAAAGCAAGGCGGTGACCGAAGGGCTCGCCGCGGCCCGTGCGGTGTTCGGCCGGGCGCCGGCGACCGGCAACGCCAACGATCCGGTCCGTGCTCTCCTGGACCGCACCGCCGCGACGCCCGCCACCAAGCCGCCGGCCGGCGCCAGCGCCGCCACGGTGGCGAGCGCCGCCCGCACCATGCTCGATGCGCAGGCCGCCCGGGCGCGCGACGCCGGCACCGAGCTGGTGTTCGACGCCACCCGGCAGAGCGGCCAGAAGGCCGACTTCGGCCCGTTCGAGAACCGTACTCTCGCCGCCATCGTGCAGAATGTCGGCGACGCCTTCTCGCCCGAGGAGGTGCGCGCCGCCCGTGCCGAGCTCGGTCAGCGCACCCGCACCGGCCTGCTCGACGCCTTCAACAAGTCGGACGGCGATCCGATGAGCCGCAACGCCGCGCTGCTCGGGCAATATCTCTCGATGAGCGGCGAGGAGCGCGCCGTGCTCGGCTTCGGCCAGGACTACGCCGACGGCATCCTGGCGAACCACCGGCTGCTGTCGTCGTTGCAGGGCCTCTTGGGCGGCGGCGACGGCACGAGCCTCCTGTCCTACATCTGATGCATCCGAGGGCTGCGCGACACCGTCGGCCGGGACGCAGCGTCGCAGAAATACCGCTCGGCGCCGCCGGAACGGGCGTGAGCCGTCGCCGTTGACGGGGTGACGCAACGAACACTCCGGAGGCGACGATGCCGATCATTCTGTGGTGGCTGGGCGTGCCGCTCAGCCTGGTTCTCGTGCTGTGGCTGGTGGGCGTGATCTGATCCGGATGCGGCCCCAGAATACGGCCACCAGCTCCCGTCGTGAGCGGACGACGATCCGCCCCTCCATCCTCGCCCTTCCATCCTCCCGGCGAGATGGAGGGCCGGATCGCGCCTTGCGGGCCGGTTCGGCCACGACGGTCCGGCCACGACGGTCACGACGATGATGATGACAACACGTTCGTGTCAGCCGGTGCGTGGCCGTGGTTGAACTCGCCGGCGCGGGCCTTTAAGCCTCGGGCATGACTTCCCCCGTCGCCGCTCCTCCCGCTGCCCCCGCAACGAGCACCGCGGTCGCCATGCGCCCTGCGATGCCGCCGGCGCGGCCGCTGTTCTCCTGGCCGCCGCATCGCCCCGGGCTGCGCCCGGCGCCGTTCCTGCCCATGAGCCGCGCCGAGATGGCGGCGCTCGGCTGGGACGCCTGCGACGTGATCGTCGTCACCGGCGACGCCTATGTGGACCATCCGAGCTTCGGCATGGCGATCATCGGCCGGCTGCTGGAGGCGCAGGGCTTCCGCGTCGGCATCATCGCACAGCCTGATTGGCAGAGCGCCGAGCCGTTCAAGGCGCTGGGCAGGCCGCGGCTGTTCTTCGGCGTCACCGGCGGCAACATGGATTCGATGGTCAACCGCTACACGGCGGACCGCCGATTGCGCCACGACGACGCCTATTCGCCCGGCGGCGAGGGCGGCAAGCGGCCCGACCGCTGCACCGTCGTCTACGCTCAGCGCTGCCGCGAGGCGTTCAAGGACGTGCCCATCGTGCTCGGCGGCATCGAGGCGTCGCTGCGCCGCATCGCGCATTACGACTACTGGTCCGACAAGGTGCGCCGCTCGGTGCTGGCCGACGCCAAGGCGGACCTACTGCTCTACGGCAATGCCGAGCGCGCCGTCGTCGAGGTGGCGCATCGGCTCGCGGCCGGCGAGGCTCCGCGCGACCTCGAGGATATTCGGGGTGTCGCGCTGTTCCGCCGCGTTCCTGATCACTACACCGAACTCGACGCTTCCGATCTCGATGCCGCCGAGGAGGGCGCCGCGCGGCGCCCCGGCAACACGGTGATCCGGCTGCCGAGCTACGAGCAGGTCGAGCAGGATCGCGAGGCTTATGCACGCGCCTCCCGGGTGCTCCATCGCGAGAGCAATCCGGGCAATGCGCGGGCGCTGGTGCAGCGCCACGGCGATCGCGATCTGTGGCTCAACGCACCGCCGGTGCCGCTGTCGACCGACGAGATGGATGCCGTCTACGATCTGCCTTACGCACGGGCGCCGCATCCCTCGTATGGCGACGCCAAGATCCCCGCCTGGGACATGATCCGCTTCTCGGTGACGATCATGCGCGGCTGCTTCGGCGGCTGCACCTTCTGCTCGATCACCGAGCACGAGGGACGCATCATCCAGAGCCGATCGGAAGGCTCGATCCTGCGCGAGATCGAGACCATCCGCGACAAGACGCCGGGCTTCACCGGCATCATCTCGGACATCGGCGGGCCGACTGCCAACATGTACCGGATGGCCTGCAAGGACCCCGCGGTCGAGGCGGCGTGCCGGCGGCCGTCCTGCGTGTTCCCCGACATCTGCCCGAACCTGAACACCTCGCACGACGAGCTGATCCGGCTCTATCGCAAGGTCCGCGAGGTGCGGGGCGTCAAGAAGGTGATGGTCGCCTCGGGGGTGCGCTACGACCTCGCGGTGAAGAGCCCGGACTACGTCAAGGAGCTCGTCACCCATCACGTCGGCGGCTATCTCAAGATCGCGCCCGAGCACACCGAGCGCGGGCCGCTCGGCAAGATGATGAAGCCCGGCATCGGCGCCTACGACCGGTTCCGGCAGATGTTCGACGCGGCCGCCAGGGAGGCCGGCAAGCAGTACTATCTGATCCCGTATTTCATTGCGGCGCATCCGGGCACGACCGACGAGGACATGATGAACCTCGCGCTGTGGCTCAAGAAAAACCGCTACCGCGCCGACCAGGTGCAGACCTTCCTGCCCTCGCCGATGGCCACCGCGACCGCCATGTATCACGCCGGGGTGAGCCCGCTGCGCGGTGTGCGGCGCGGCGCCAGCGAGCCGGTGGAGAGCGCCAAGGGACTGCGCCAGCGTCGGCTCCACAAGGCGTTCCTGCGTTATCACGACCCCGACAACTGGCCGCTGCTGCGCGATGCACTCAAGGCCATGGGGCGGGCCGACCTGATCGGCTCGCGCCCCGATCAGCTCGTGCCGGCCCATCAGCCGCCCGGCACCGGCAAGGCGGCCGGCACCAAGCGGCCGCTGCGCGCCGGTCCCGGCGGGCGCACCCAGCGCTTCACCACCAAGGGCGTGCGGATGCGGTAGTGCGGTGCGGAACCGGCGACGTGACAGACGCCGCGTCATCCCGCTCTCGCGATGCGGAACGGTCCGCCATCGTTCAGCCATAGGTTTTGCCGTATCCTGCCGGCGCGTATCATGGAAACAATGGGGGGCTCCATGTTTCCGGCACGTTCGCTCGGCGCCGCGACGGTCTCGCTGCTGATCGCGGCCGCGTTCCCGTCTCTTCTCCTGATCACCACCGATGCCGTCGCGCAGAGCGCCGCGTCGCCGGCGCCTGCGTCGTCGGTGCCTGCGCCCGCGACGTCGGCGGGGTGCGAGGAGGCGGCCGACATCACCGTACTGCCGTCGCCGGTGGCGCCGTGGAAGGGGGCGCCGCTGCGGGTGCTGCTGGTCGCCGAGAAGCCGCTGACAGGCGAGCTGACGCTGGTCGCCCCCGACGGCCGCGTCGCGGCACGCTCCGATCGCCGCTTCGGCGGGCCGCCGTGGTTCTGGACCGCCGAGGTGGCGCAGCCCGCCGCCGGCACCTGGCGGGCCACGCTGGTGCGCGACGCCGCCTCGGCCTGTGCGCCGATCGTGCGCGACATCGCGGTGCGGCCGACGCAGCCGCCGGCGCCGCGCTCGGTCGCCGGCAGCGTCTGGCCGGTGCGGGCGAGCTGGAGCCGCGCCAACGAGAGCCTCTACGCGGCCTGGGTCGAGAAGCTGTTCGACGCCCCGCTCGATGCGCCGCCGCCGTCCTGGAAGGCGCTGCACGAGGTGCTGCGCGACCGCTCGCGCAACCTGCTCTTCAATCATCTCGGTCTTGCCGAAGACCAGGCCGGGCTCGTCATCCGGCCCGACTGCGCCGACCTGCCGTACTTCCTGCGCGCCTATTTCGCCTTCAAGATGGGTCTGCCGTTCGGCTACGCGAAATGCACGCGGGGCGGCGGCGGCCAGCCGCCGCGGTGTCCTGCCTGGTGGAACATCCAGAAGGAGGAGCCGCGCCCGGCACCGCCGCCCGAGGAGCTGGTCGCTTCCGCCGACCCGGTGGCAGCGCCGCCGCCGGGCCTGTTCGGCCTGCTGCGCCAGCCGCCGCAAGCGCAGGCCGCCGCCGCGCCGGAGCCGGCGCCGGCCGGCAAGCCGGCCGCCAAGCCGTGGTCGCCGCCGCCGCGTCCGGCCGGGCTGGTGCCGGGCTTCGCCCATTATCTGAAATGGTCGATCGGTGATGGCGTCCATTCCGGCTCCGGCCGCACCGCGGCGGCGGACGACGGCACCGACTACTATCCGGTGGCCTTGACCGAGGAGACGCTGCGGCCCGGCACCGTCTATGCCGACCCCTACGGCCATCTGCTGGTGATCGCCAAGCGGGTGCCGCAGACCGCCGACAGCGCCGGCATCCTGCTCGCCGTCGATGCGCAGCCGGACGGGACCGTGGCGATCAAGCGGTTCTGGCGCGGCAACTTCCTGTTCGCCGACGATCCGGCGCTCGGCGGTCCCGGCTTCAAGCGGTTCCGGCCGGTCGTCGCCGAGAACGGCGGGATGCGGCGGCTGACCAACCGGGAGATCGGCCGCAACCCGCATTACGGCGACGTCTCGCTCGATCAGTCGCGGATGTCGGTGGAGGCGTTCTACGACCGCATGGAGGACGTGATCTCGCCCTCGCAGCTCGATCCGCTGCGGGCCATGAAGGAGGTCATCCAGGCGCTCGACGAGCAGGTGCGGGCGCGCGTCACTTCGGTCGAGAACGGCCGCAAGTATCAGGTCACGGGGCGCACCGCCGAGATGCCGGACGGTGCCGCCATCTTCGAGACCACCGGGGCCTGGGAGGACTTCGCGACGCCGTCGCGCGATCTGCGCCTGTTGATCGCCATCGACGTGGTGCGCGGCTTCCCGGACCGCGTCGCCAGGCGGCCGGAGCGCTACGCCATGCCGGCGGGCCAGAGCGTCGCCGCCGTGAAGGCGGAGCTCGAAAGCGTGCTGGCGGCCGAGCTGTCGTCGCGCCGCTTCGCCTATCCGCGCACCGACGGCTCGCCCTGGACCCTCACCATCAAGGACGTGGTCGACCGCGCCGGCGCGCTGGAGATGGCCTACAACGTCAACGACTGCGCCGAGCTGCGCTGGGGCGCCGCCGAGGGCAGCGCCGAGGCGGCGACCTGCAAGGGCCGCGCGTCGGCCTCGCAGCGGGCCAAGATGAGCGACTACCGCGCCTGGTTCGCCGAGCGCCGCCGGCCGCCGCGCGGTTGACGGCGCGGCGACGCCCGAGGGGGCCGTAATGCGACGCCGCGATGTGGTCGGGCTCGGGGCCGGGCTGCTCGGCGCCGCACTGCTGGCACCGGCGGTGGTCCGGGCGCAAGCGCCCGCGCCGGGCCGGCTCGATCCGCGGCTCACGCCGGCCCGTCCCGATCTCGCCGCGCGCGCGCTGGAAGGGCAGGTGACCGCCGCCCGCTTCGTCGACGGCGAGCCGCGCGAGGTTGTCGCCGCGGTGGCGCCGGTCCGCAAGGCGCCGTCGCCGGACGCCGAGCTTCTGACCGAGGCCCTCAAGGGCGAGCGGGTGACGGTCTACGACGTCACCACAGGCGCTGCCGCAGGGGAGGGCTGGGCCTGGGTCCAGCTCGCTGCCGACCACTATGTCGGCTACATCCCGGCGGCGGCGCTCGGCCCGCCCGGGCCGTCGCCGACCCATCGGGTGACGGCGCCGCGAACCGTGGTGCTGCCCGGCCCGTCGCTCAAGCGCCCGCCGGTCGAGACGCTGTCGCTCGGCGCCCGCCTCGCGGTCGCCCGCACCGACGGGCCATACGCCGTCACGATAGCCGGCGGCCATGTGCCGCTCCTTCATCTGGCCCCGGTCGGGGTGCCGGACCGGGACCCCGTTGCGGTTGCCGAAACGCTGGTCGGCACGCCCTATCTGTGGGGCGGTAAGACCAGCCTCGGGCTCGACTGCTCGGCGCTGGTGCAGCTCGCGCTCACGGCCTGCGGCATCGCCTGTCCGCGCGACAGCGACATGCAGGAGGCGGCGGTCGGCCGCGTTCTCGACAGCGTGGAGGCGGAGCGGCCGCGCCGCGGCGATCTCGTGTTCTGGACCGGGCATGTCGCCATCGTGCGCGACGAGACGACGCTGCTGCACGCCAATGCGCACCACATGGCGGTGGCGATCGAGCCGATCGCGGCGGCGGTCGATCGTCTGCGGAGCACCGGCCTGGCGGTGACGCGGGTGCGCCGCCCGGTATGACAGTTGCGCGGCTACGTGTTTCGCCCGACCGTTCTTCTGCGCAGGCCGTGCGACACCCGCATCGTGTCGAATCCCCCGGGATCATGGGGCTTCTCGCCATTCGAAACACCGCCTGGACGGGTTTGATCGATCACGCCTGCACCGCGTCGCCTCAGTAGTTGTGCTGCCTCTTGCGGCGTCGCCGAACACGCTACCATGCTTCCATGCGCAGGCCCGAACAGGGCGCGCTGCAATCAGGCCCGCACCGGAGTCGTGTCGGGGCCGCAGTCCGACTTGGGGCCGCGACCACGCCGTTCGTGTGGTCGTCACGGAACTGTCGGCTGAGTGCGCAATAGGACGACGGACGATCGCATTTTCGATCGACGGGTGGTCGTTGTTTCGATTTCGACGGGAGAGGAGGTCAGGTGGATATCATCTCGAACATGCTGTCGCGGCTGTGCGATGGCCACGCTTTGGTCGGCAGCACCGACACGGTCTTCGGCATCGCCGTGCTGGCGGTAGCGCCCGCGGGCGATGGCCGCTTCTGGGTCACGGCGGGCCTGCCCTCGATGGATCGGGGCACGGTCTGGCGCGAGGCGACCACCGCGGTGGTTTCCGCCGCGGTCCCCGCCGCGCTGACGCAGTGCTCGCCCGGGGCCGACTGGAGCGCCGCCCGCTGGAGCATCGAGCCGTATGCGCCGCGGGACGGCGCCGGCGTGCGCGGGCATGCCGACCCTGGCGCCCTGGCGGATTTCTGGAAGGCGGTCGCCAAGCTCCTCAACGGCAATCACACGGCGCGGGCCGCCGGCGCCGCCTGAGCGGCCGTGGCGGCTGGGAGCGTCGGCCGCGCCCCCGATCGGCGGGGGGAGGGACCGTTCCCGGACGGCCCGTGCGGCCGGCTCAGGGCCGGTCGGAGGCCGCCTCCTTGCCGCCCGCCGCCAGCGCCTCGTCGACGGCGACGCGCAGCTCGGCCAGTGTGAACGGCTTCGAGATCACGTCGTGGATCAGCGCCTCCAGGCCGTGGGCGCGCTCGCGCTGGTCCGCATAGGCGGTCATCAGCAGGATGATCACGTCGGGATAGTCGCGCGCCACCGCGAGCGCCAGCGCGATCCCGTCCATCAGCGGCATGCGGATGTCGGTGAGCAGCAGGTCGAATCGTCCCTGCTGCTGTACCAGCACGTCCAGCGCCTCGGCGCCGTCGGCGGCGGCGACCACCGTGTGGCCGTCCTGGCTCAGGCCGCGCACGATCAGGGTGCGCAGCGTCTCCTCGTCTTCGGCGATCAGGATGCGGGCCAACGGAGCCTCGTCGTCGCAGACCGGGTCAGCGGTCCCGGCGGTTGAAGAAACGCACCATCACCTCGCGGCCGTCGGCCGGCGGCGAGGCGAGGCGGGTGCGGAACGGTTGTGCCTCGCCGGGGGCGAGGCTCGGCTTCTGCGGCAGCACCGTCCAGGTGTGGATCTCGGCGCCGCTCGCGTCGCGCACCGCGAAACGCAGACGCGGCACCTCGATCCGCACCTTGGTGACGTTGACCACGATCCCCTCGACGATGACCACCGGCACGTCGTCCGTGGCGTCCATGTCGATCTCGACACGCTCGATGGCAAGACCGCGCAGGTTGACCGGCAGGCTGAGTTTGGCGAACAGCGAGGCGGTCTGCGGCATCAGCCGCACCACGTCGATGCGCCAGGCGAGCAGCGCGCCGATCACCACCATCAGGGCGAGAGCCGCGGTGATCCAGCTCGGCGCCGGCAGCCGGCGGGTCGGCTTGGTCTTCGGCTTGCCCTTCTCGCGGGCGAGGCGGCGGGCCTCCGCCGCCTCGAACTCGGCGTCCCAGTCGCGTTCGGGCGCAGTGTCGGCCAGCCGGTCGTCGGCGAGCGGGTCGTCGGTCAGCCGGTCTTCCGTGATGGGATCGGAGGTGGCCGGATCGGCCGCGAAGGACTCGGCCCCCAGAGGGTCGCGGGCCGGCACCACCGAGGGGGCGTCGGCCGCGTCGACGGCGGCGGGCTCGTCGGCGGGCTCGGCTGCGGCCGCCCAGTCGTCGGGCTCGTCCTGGGGCGGCCGCATGGCGGTCGCCGGGGCGCGCTCGCCGGCGGTCGCCAGCGCCGGCTGACGCGCCGCCTCGATGCGGGCGAGATCGACCGCGGTCGCGGTCCACACGGTCCGGCAGGCGGCGCAGCGCACGCCCCGTCCGGCCGAGGCGTCGGGGACCTCGTACCAGGCCTCGCACTGTGGACAGACGATCTTCATGACGCCGCGTGCATCCGGCTCGCCCCTGAACCGCCCGATTCTAGGCTCGCCTTCGTTAATGATCCGGAAACCAAGTTGGTGGTGCCGTACCGGGGCGCGGCCTGCGTGTCGGAGTAGACCGCGCCGGGTCGGGGGCGGGCGAGGGTGCCGGCCGATCCGGCTTCGAGTAGAAAGGGCGACTCGGGTGGTCCTGGACGGTGCCTGGAAAGGCGCGACAGGACGGCGTGGCACAAGACGGCGTGGCACAAGACGGCGTGGCACAGGACGGCGAGCAGGGAGCGGAGAGAGCGGGTGGTCCGGTTCGAGAATGTCGGTCTGCGGTACGGGCTGGGTCCGGAGGTTCTCCGCGACCTCACCTTCCGCATCGAGCCGCACTCGTTCCAGTTCCTCACCGGCCCCTCGGGCGCCGGCAAGACCTCGCTGCTGCGGCTCCTGTTCCTGTCGCTCAAGCCGACCCGCGGCCTGATCACGCTGTTCGACCACGACGTCGCCACGCTCGACAAGGACTCGCTCGCGGTGCTGCGCCGGCGCATCGGCATCGTGTTCCAGGACTTCCGCTTGCTCGACCACATGAGCACCTACGAGAACGTCGCGCTGCCGTTGCGCGTGCTCGGCCGCGAGGAGGAGAGCTACCGGCACGAGGTCGAGGAGCTGCTGCACTGGGTCGGGCTCGGCGAGCGCATGGCGGCGCTGCCGCCGGTGCTGTCGGGCGGTGAGAAGCAGCGCGCCGCCATCGCCCGCGCCGTCATCGCGCGGCCGCAGCTCCTGCTCGCCGACGAGCCGACCGGCAATGTCGATCCCAACCTGGCGAAACGGCTGCTGCGCCTGTTCATCGAGCTGAACAAGTCGGGCACCTCGGTGGTGATCGCCACCCACGACATCGGGCTGATGGATCAGTACGACGCCCGCCGCCTGGTCCTCCACGAGGGGCGCATCCATGTCTACGACTGACCGGACCGCCGCTCGCGGGCGGCCGCGGACCTCGGCCCGGGTCGCGGCGGCGCTGCCGTCCTGGGGCGAGCTGGTCGCCCGCTTCGGCCGCCGGCCGCGCGAGACGCCGATCGTGCCGCGCGCCTCGATCGCCGCCGGCGCCCTCGTCGCCGTGGTCGCCATCATGACGTTCCTGGCCTCGCTGACCGCCGGTGCGGTGGTGACGGTGATCGGGGCGGCCGCCGAGTGGCAGTCCGACGTCGCCCGCGAGGTCACGGTGCAGGTGCGGCCGATGGCGGGCCGCGATCTCGACGCCGATGTGGCGCGAACCGTCGAGATCGTCCGCACCGCCCCGGGGGTCACCGCGGTGCAGCCTCAGGACAAGGCCGAATCGGCGCGCCTGCTGGAGCCCTGGCTCGGCTCCGGCCTGTCGCTCGACAGCCTGCCGGTGCCGCGTCTGATCGTCGTCGCGGTGACGCCCGGCCGGCCGCCCGACTACGTGGCCCTGAAGGCCCGGCTCGCCGCCGAGGTGCCGGGTGCCACCCTGGACGACCACCGCGCCTTCGCGCGCCGGCTGCGGGCGATGGCCGACACCGCGGTCGGCATCGGCCTCGCGGTCCTGGCCCTGGTGATGGCCGCGACCGTGCTGTCGGTCGCCTTCGCGACCCGCGGCGCCATGGCGACCAATCGGCCGACCGTCGAGGTGCTGCATTTCATCGGCGCCAAGGATGCTTATGTGGCCGGGCAGTTCATGCGCCACTTCCTGTTTCTCGGCCTCCATGGTGGGGCGATCGGCGGCGGCGCGGCCGCGCTGGTGTTCCTGCTGCTCGGGCTCGTCGGCGGCCGGCTGTTCGGGCTCGGTGGTGCCGACGTGGCGGCGCTGTTCGGCGGCGCGGCACTCGGGCCGGGCGGTTATCTGGTGCTGGTGGGGCTCGTCGCCGTCGTGGCGCTGGTGACGGCGGTGACCGCCCGGCGGGTGGTCACCGTCACGCTGCGGCAGGTGGGGTGACCCCTTCGGCCGACCGGGCCGGCCCGGCGGCGCCCGGGGTGGGAGTGGTGGGACGCCTTCCCAACGCCTGATTTGGCGATATTCTCGACGGTGGGACGTGGTGAAGATGGCGATCGAGGACGGAGGACCGACGCGCGACGCCGCGGGTGCCGCCCCGCGCGAGCGCCCGCACGCGCCGTCCGGCGCGTCGTCCTCGCCGGCCGCCCACCCTGGCCGCCGTGGCCCGCTACGCCGCGCTCTGCATCGGCTGAGCCTCGTCGTGGTGGCCCTCGGGGTCGCCGTCGCCACCACCCTCGGGGTCGGCTTCCTGTGGTTCGCCGATCAGGTGCCGCGCCGCGAGGTGGTGCTGACCCGCACGGCCGACGGGATCGTGGCGCTCACCGGCGGCGCCTCGCGGGTGGTCGATGCGGTCGAGCTGCTGGCCGCCGGGCACGGCCGCCGGCTGCTGATCACCGGGGTCAACCGCAACACCAATTCGAGCGAGCTGTCGCGCGGCGTGCCCGACTTCGAGCGCCTGTTCGCCTGCTGCATCGACCTCGACCACGAGGCCCACAACACCATCGGCAACGCCGTCGAGACGCGGCGATGGACCGAGAGCCGCGGCGTCCGCTCGCTGGTGGTGGTCACCTCCAGCTATCACATGCCGCGGGCGCTGGCGGAGCTGTCGCACCGCTTGCCCGATATCGAGCTGATCCCCTATCCGGTGGTCACCCCGGCGCGCGCCGCGCCGTGGTGGTCCAGTCCCGCCAATGCCCGGCTGTTGATGATCGAGTACGTGAAATACGTCGCCGCGCTGGCGCGGATGCGGATCGAGCCGGTGGTCGATCTCACCCAGGCGGCGCAGCGCCGCCGGCCGGAGCCGGCGCCACCGGCGGGACCCGCGTCGTGACCGTCTTCCGCTCCGTCCTGTTCACGGCGGCCTTCTACACGGTGCTGGTCGTCTACCTCGTCGTCGCTCTGCCGGCGCTGCTGCTGTCGCAGCGGGTGATGGTCGGCATCGCCAAGTCGTGGGGCCGCACCAGCCTGTGGCTGCTGCGGGTGATCTGCCACATCGATGTCGAGTGGCGCGGCCTCGACCGCATCCCCTCGGGTGCCCTGCTGGTCGCCGCCAAGCACCAGTCGGCGTGGGAGACCTTCGCGCTCCTGTCGCTGTTCGACGATCCGGCCTTCGTGCTCAAGCGCGAGCTGATGTGGCTGCCGCTGTTCGGTTGGTATACCTGGAAGGCCGGCATGATCCCGGTCGACCGCTCGGCCGGCCGCGGTGCCTTGGTGGCGATGGCGCGGGCCGCGCGGGCGCTGCTCGACCGCGGCCGCCAGATCATCATCTTTCCGGAGGGCACCCGGCAGGCGCCCGGTGCGCCGCCCGACTACAAGCCCGGCATCGCACTACTCTATGCCGAGCTGGGCGTGCCCTGCCTGCCGATCGCGCTGAACTCCGGCCTGCACTGGCCGCGGCGCAGCTTCCTGCGCCCGCCCGGCACCATCGTGGTGGAGGTGCTCGATCCGATCCCGCCCGGCCTGCCGCGGCGCGCCTTCCTGGAGCATCTCCAGGAGAGCATCGAGACCGCCACCGCCCGCCTCGTCGCCGAAGGCGAGGCGGCGCTGGTCGCCGGCCGCCCCGGCCGCCGTCAGGTGGATGGGGCGTCGCTCGGGCGGTCGTGAGGCGGACGGGCGTCCGCCGCCGTCAGGCGGCGCGCGATGGCGTGGAGCTGTGCGTCGCGGCAGCCCTGCTGCTCCAGCTCGCGCACCGTCGCCACCACGTAGTCGCGGTTCGGTCCCGACTGGCCGTGGCCCTGGCGGACCAAATGGAGCTGCTGCTCCAGGTCGAGACGGCCGGCATACTGCGGGTGGCTGCGGTCCACCACATAGACCAGCGCCCGCACCCGCCGCTCCCCGCCGCCGCCCGGCGGGTCCAGCAGGGTCACCGGCCGCAATGTTTCGAGATAGACCCGGGTGACCTGCTCGCGCGCCCGCAGATAGGCGAGGGTCTCGGCGCGGTGCGCCCGCTCGACCCGGAACGCGATGCCCCGGCAGGTGCCGCCGCGGTCGAGGCCCAGCACCAGCCCGGGTTTCTCGGGGGTGCCGCGGTGGACGAAGGAGTACACGCACAGCGCCCGGTGAAGGCCGACCAGCCGGGCCGGCACTCGCTCGACATGGACGAAGCCCGGCCGCCACATCAGCGAGCCGTAGCCGAACACCCACAGGTCCTCGTCGGCGTGGTCGATCTCGGGTCTGGTCGTCACAGGTCGGGGTCCGGAGGGCGTCGGTCGTCCCGGCCGGATTGCCGAAAACGTCGCCCGGCCGCGCGGGCGGGTTGACACCAGACTGCCACAAGGCTCGCCTAACAGCCGGGCCGGCCCGCGACAAGGGCGCTCGCGGCCGCACCCCGGGACGCGCCGCCGGCGCCGCCCGGGTCCGTGACGGGGCGTGTCGCTCCGGTCATCCCCGAAAGGAGCAGGCGTGAGGACGCTCGAAGACGTTTCCCCGCCGGTGCGCCGCCGGCGCCCCTGGCTGATCGCGCTGCCGCTCGTCCTGGTGGTCGCCGCCGGGCTCGCCTGGACGGCGTTCTGGTTCCACGCCGCCTCGGTCACCCGCACGGTGCTGGCCGGCTGGCAGGAGAACGAGGCCGCGGCCGGCCGCACCTATGCGTGTGCGTCCCAGGACGTCGGCGGCTTCCCGTTCCGCTTCGAGCTGCGCTGCCGCGAGCCGGTGGCGGCGCTGCGCTCGGCCTCGCCGCCGACCCGGGTGAGTGCCGTCGACGCCGTTGTGGTTGCCCAGGTGTGGCAGCCGACCCTGATCATCGCCGAGGCGACCGGGCCGCTGCGGCTCGGGCCGATCGAGGCGGCGCCGGCTTTCTCGCTCGACTGGTCGCTCGCCCAGGCGAGCCTGCGCGGCCTGCCGACCGATCCGGAGCGGCTGTCGGTGGTGCTCGACCGGCCGCTGGCGACGTCGCTCGACGGGACGACAGCGGGCCTGATCGGCCAGGCCGACCGCGCCGAGTTCCATGCCCGCATCGCCGGCGGCTCGGCCCGCCGCGACCCGGTGCTCGATCTCGCGCTGCGGCTCGACGAGGCGGTGGCGCCCATGCTGGCCCGCGCCGGCGCGGCGCCGGTGCCGCTCGATCTCGACGCTGTCGGGGTGTTGCGCGGCCTGCCGTCGCTGGCGCCGCGCTCGTTCGCCGGCACGCTGCGGACCCTCCAGGCGGCCGGCGGGCGGCTCGAGGTCACCCGCCTCCGTCTCCAGCAGGGCGACATCGTGGCGACCGGCACCGGGACGCTCGGCCTGTCGCCGCGCGGCGCCCTCGACGGCGAGCTCCAGCTTTCCATCGTCAATGCGGAGAAGCTGCTGCCGCTGCTCGGGGTCGACCGGCTGGTCAACCAGCTCTTGCCGCAGAGCACTCGCGAGCGGCTGGCGCCCGGCCTCGACCGGCTGGTGCCCGGCCTCGGCAATATTCTTCGCGGCGATGCGGCGCCCCCCGGTGCCGGACCGGCCGGCGGCGCTGGCGGTGAGGCGCTGGGGCCGGCGACCGAGCTGGAGGGCAAGCGGGCGGTGCGGATGCCGCTGCGTTTCGTCGACGGCGCCGTGATGCTCGGCCCGTTCCGGGTCGGCCAGCTCGCGCCCTTCTACTGACGGCGAGGGGCGCCGCCCTCAGGCGGCGCTCGCCAGGATCGCCTTCTCGGCCGCCTCGATCGCCTCGGGGGTGCCGACATGCATCCACACGCCCTCCAGCCGCAGCCCGTACAGGCGCCCGGCCTCCTCGGCGCGGCCGAACAGGCGGGTGAGGGCGAACGCTCCGGTGGAGGTGTCGGCGGGCGCGTCGGCGAACAGCGCCGGCGACAGCAGCGCCACCCCGGCATAGACGAACGGCGCCACCTCGCGCTCGGCGCGGCGCTGGAGGCGGCCGTCCGGTGTCATCAGGTAGTCGCCGCGGCCCGCATAGCCGACGCTGGTGCAGGTGGCGGCCATCAGCAGCAGCGCGTCCATGGCGGCGGGGTCGAAGCGCTCGGCGAGGCGCGCCAGATTCGGCCTCACCCCGTCGATCCACAGGGTATCGGCATTGACCAGGAAGAACGGCCCGTCGCCGAGCTGCGGCAGCGCCTTCCTGACGCCGCCGCCGGTGCCGAGCAGTGCGCCGCGCTCGTCCGAGATCACGATGCCGGGTCGGCGGCGGCCGGCGAGGTGGCGCTCGATCTGGTCGGCGAAGAAATGCACGTTGACCACCGCGGTCTCGACGCCGACCTCGGCCAAGCGGTCGAGCACATGATCGAGCAGCGGCTTGCCGCCGACTGGAACGAGCGGCTTCGGCAGCGTGTCGGTCAGTGGCCGCATGCGGGTGCCGAGACCGGCGGCGAGAACCATGGCGTGGCGCGGGGGGGCTGAAGCAGGCGGAGACATCGGCGACCTCACGGTCCCTTCTTGCACACGATTCGACGGTCCGGCTCAACACCAACCGATTCGGGTGCGACGCCGTGGACCCTGGCCGGACGCAACGACATCGCGATGACCACAAGAGGGCGCGGCCGGACGTGGCCGATGGTGATCGTGCCGGCTGTGGGCGCGGAGGTTCACCACCCGGGCGGGCCGTCGGCGGGTCGGGATTCCAGTGGGGGTGGTGGCGGCGAAATCGAGCGCGGGTCACGCGCTCCGGGTGGTCAATTCGGCAGTCATTCCGGGGCGGCGTGCAGCGCCGCACCCGGAATCCAGCCGAGAGTTCCGAGTTCGCCGCTGGGTTCCGGGTTCGCGGCGCCCGGACGGCGCGAAGCGCCGATCCGGGGACCGCGCCCCGGAACGACGGCCAACTGATCATCCGGCAACCGTGTCACGCCTCGAACTTCGGACGCTTGCGCTCGCGGCGCGCCTTCTGCTGCACGTTCTTGAGGAAGCGCACGCCGATCTGGTCGCCGTTCAGCCACACCCGCTCGCAGCGCCGATGTGCGTGGCCCCAATTCGACAGCACCAGGAAGAACTCGTCGAGATTGATCTCCTCGGTCGAGCCGAACACCGTCAGCTTCGCCTCGCTGTCGGAGACGTCCTCGAGCAGCACCTCGCGCTGCCAGGTGCCGTCGATGCCCATGATGCGGGCCGCGTAGCCGTGCTCGAACTCGACGCGGTCGCCCGCCTTGCGTTCGGTGTTCATGAACGGCACGCCCCGTGTCTCGGTCGTTCAGGTCGGCACTCTTGCGGTGAAAAGGTGAACACCGCCTTACCGCCCGGCGGCGGCTCGGGCGGTCGCAGCGGTTTCAGGTCAATCTTTATTAATAAAAAGGGGTGAATTCTTCGCATGAAGGTATCGAAGTGCCGGTCCTCTCGACCCGGCCCAAGACGGCTCGATCATCCCCTCGGGGCCCACCAACTCGCCATTCCCAGACAGGACTCATCGATGTCCGATTGCTCCCCGCAGACGCGATTGGCTTTCATCCGCATCGACGACGAGGTCCGCGCCGCCTTGCGCGAGTTGCAGCCGCTGGTCGCGCGCGTGCTGCCCGGCGTGCTCGACGAGTTCTATGCCCACGTCTCCCGGTTCTCCGAGACCGGCCGCATGTTCCGTGACGAGGCCCACAAGCGGCATGCGCGCGAGAAGCAGCTCGCACACTGGCAGGAGATCGTCAGTGGCCGCTTCGACGACGCCTATGTGCGGTCGGTGACCCGGATCGGCAAGGCGCACCATCACCTCGGCCTGGAGCCGCAGTGGTACATCGCCTCCTACGCGATGGTGATCTCCGGCCTCCAGCGGGCGATCGAGACCGAGATCGACAGCGGCCTGTTCGGCCGGAAGGCGCGCGACAAGCGCGAGCACAAGGCCAGGCTGCTGTCGGCCGTCACCCGGGCGGCGCTGCTCGACATGGACTATTCGATCTCGGTCTATCTCCAGTCCGGTCTCACCGCCAAGCAGGAGCTGATCGACGGCCTCAGCGCCTCGTTCAGGAGCGTCATCGACACGGTGGCGTCGGCCTCGACCGAGTTGCAGGCGACGGCGGGCTCGCTCAGCGAGACCGCGCGCTCGACGAGCGCGCAGGCGGCCGACGTGGCCATGTCGTCCGAGGAAGCGTCCGCCAACGTCCAGGCGGTGGCCGCCGCCACCGAGGAGCTGACCAGCTCGGTGGCCGAGATCGCCCGCCAGGTGCAGGAGGCCAACCGCATCGCCGGCGAGGCGGTGAGCCACGCGCAGCATACCGATGCCCGCATCGGCGAGCTGTCGCAGGCGGCGAGCCGCATCGGCGACGTCGTCAAGCTGATCACCGACATCGCCGAGCAGACCAACCTTCTGGCCCTCAACGCCACCATCGAGGCGGCCCGCGCCGGCGAGGCCGGCAAGGGCTTCGCGGTTGTCGCCCAGGAGGTGAAGGCGCTGGCGAGCCAGACCGCCAAGGCGACCGGCGAGATCGGCGGCCAGATCGCCGCCATGCAGGCGGTCACCCGCGACGCCGTCACCGCCATCAAGGAGATCGGCGCCGTCATCGGCCGCATCGACGAGATCGCGGCGGCGATCGCCGCGGCGGTTCAGCAGCAGGGCGGCGCCACCCGGGAGATCTCCGGCAACGTCACCCGCGCGGCCGACGGCACCCGCCAGGTCGCCACCACCATCGTGGCCGTGCGAGAGAATGCGGCCGAGACCGGCGCCGCCTCCGATCAGCTCCTCGGGGCCGCCAAGGCGCTGGCAGTCGAGAGCGGCCGGCTCGACGGCGCGCTCCAGCAGTTCATCGCCTCGGTGCGGGCCGCCTGACGACGACGGCGGGCGGCCTCAGGCGGGCGGTGCCGGCGGCGGCGGCACGTAGGCGGCGTACCACGCCTTGAGCGGCGCCAGCGACGGATGCGCCAGCGCCCGTTGCAGATAGGTCGCCATGCGCGGCATGTGGCGCAGGTACTGGGGCTTGCCGTCGCGCTGGGCGAGCCGGGCGAAGATGCCGAGGATCTTGGTGGCCCGCTGGGCCGCCACGGTGGCGTAGATCTGGACGAAGGCGGCGACGTCGAAGCTCGGCTCGTTGGCGCGTCGCGCCCGGGCGTAGCGGCCGAGCAGCTCGATCTCCAGGTCCTCCGGCACGGTGACGCGGGCGTCCTGGAGCAGCGAGGCGAGATCGTAGGCGGCCGGCCCCATCACGGCGTCCTGGAAGTCGATCAGGCCGACCCGCTCGATGCCGCGCCGCTCCGGCAGCCAGATCAGGTTGGGCGAGTGGAAGTCGCGCAGCACCCAGGTGGGCGGCTGCGCCAGCACCGGCGCGAGCGCGTCGCGCCAGAACGCCAGGAAGGCGCTGCGGGCGGGGGTCGACGGCACCGCGGCGAGCCGCGGCAGGTACCAGTCGAGCAGCAGCTCGATCTCGATTAGGAAGGCGTCGCGGTCGTAGCTGGGCAGCTTGTAGGTCGCCTCGGGGCTCAGCGGCAGCTCGCTCGGCAGCATCATGTGGCCGTGCAGGGCGACCAGCATGTCGACGGCGGCGCGATAGCGCTCGACGATCGGGGCCGGCGGGTCGCCGGCGACGAAGCGCTCGTCGCCGAAATCCTCGACCAGCAGGAAGCCGGCCGCGAGGTCGGCGGCATGCACGGCGGGCGCCGAGAAGCCGAGGGTGCGCAGCGCCTCCGCCACCGCCACGAAGGCGCGGACGTCCTCGGCCAGATGCGCGATGGTGCTGTAGCTCTTGCCGTAGCGGATCGGCGGCCCGTCCGGCCGGCGCGGTGCGTTCATCAGCAGAACCGTGCGGCCGGGCAGCGCCAGCCGCTCGTAGGCGCGGGTCGAGGCGTCGCCGGCGAGGCGTTCGCGGCGCGCCTCGGCGACGTCGGCCTTCTCCAGGAAGCGCCGCAGCGCGATCATCCGGGTGACCCGCTCGGCGAAGCTGCCGTGCCCGGTCAGATGGGCCACCCGGGCGTCCGGCCCGGCCGCGACGTCGAGCCGGAGCTCGACCTCCAGGCGGTCGGGCGGCAGCAGATCGGGGGCGCGATCCGGCCACTCGACCAGCACCGCGGCGCCCGGCGGCACCTCCTCCAGCCCCAGCTCGGCGAGCTCGTCGGCCCCGGTCAGCCGATAGAAGTCGGCGTGCATGAGGGTGAAGCGCGGCAGCTCGTAGCTCTGCACCAGCGTGAAGGTGGGGCTGGGGACGTCGAGGTCGGGATCGTCGGCGAGATGGCGGATCAGCGCGCGGGCCAGGCTGGTCTTGCCGGCCCCCAGATCGCCCGACAGCAGCACGGCGTCGCCGGGATCGAGAGCCGCCGCGATGTCGATCGCGAGCGCGGTGGTCGCCTGCTCGTCCGGCAGCGTCAGCGTGACGGACGAACTGCCGGGCCGGGATGGTTCCATGGGGAGGGGACGGGTCCTCGCAGCGTCATTCGGCGGCGGTGCGGGCCGCCGCCGTCACCAGCGGGAAACTACACACCACGGTGGTGCCCTGTCCAACGCAACTGTCGATTCGCACCGCGCCGCCGTGCAGCTCGACGAAGGAGCGGACGATCGACAGGCCGAGCCCGGCGCCGCGATGGCTCGAGCCGCGCGGGTCGCTCTCGAACCAGTCGAATACCTTGTCGGTCAACTCCGGCGGGATGCCGGGCCCCTCGTCGGTGACCGAGAACACCACAGCGGCGGGGGTGCGCTCGGCCGCCAGGGTGACCCGCCCGCCGGGCGACGAGAAGCCGATGGCATTGGACAGCAGGTTGAACAGGATCTGGCGGATGCGCCGACCATCGGCGACGAAGTCGCCGATCTGCGGATCGGCGTGGAGCTGGAGCACCAGGTCGTTCTGCACCACGCGGTCCTGCACGCCCTCGGCGGCCGCATCCATGGTGGCGCGGATGTCCACCGGGCCAAGATTGAGCGTCATGGCGCCGGCGTCGATCGTCGCGAGGTCCAGGATGTTGTTGATGATGGCGAGCAGCGCGTTGGTGGAGACCGTGATGTAGCCGAGATACTCGGCCTGCTTGTCGTTGAGCGGCCCGGTCGTCTGGTCGCCGAGGAAGTGAGCGAAGCCGATGATGTTGGTGAGCGGGGAGCGCAGCTCGTAGGAGACGTGGTGGACAAAGTCGAGCTTCAGCTCGTCGGCGGCCACCAGCGCCTCGTTGCGCTCGCGCAGGGCGCGCTCGACATTCACGGAGTCGGTGACGTCGTGGAAGGTCACCAGCGTCGCCCCGTCGGGCAGCGGCACGGTGGCGTAGTCCATGACGCAGCCGTCGCTGCGCTCGATGCGGCCGGCCTGGGGGGCGCGCTCGTCGAGCGCCGTCACGGCGGCGCGCAGCGCGTGCCACACGGTCTCGTCGCGATACAGCGGCCGGCACAGCCCGATCACCTGCTCGATATGGGGGCGCTGCGTCAGCACGTCGGAATCGAGCTTCCAGCTACGATGGAAGGCCGGATTGAACAGCCGCAGGCGGCCGTCGCTGCCGAACACCGCGACCGCCTCGGACAGGTTGTCGAGGGTCTCGCCCTGCACCCGGATCAGCGCGTCGAAGCGCCGCTCCAGCTCGAGGCCCTCGGTGATGTCGGTGAAGATGTAGGTGACGCCGCCTTCGGGGTTGGGGGTGGTGACCACCCGCAGGGTGCGGCGATCGGGCAGGTGCCACTCGTGGGTCTCGCTCTCGGTCGAGCGGTACGCCCTGTGGAGGTTCTGCTTCCACTGGCGGAAGTCCTGCTGCTCCGGCAGCCGGCGGGCGGCGCGCAGGCGGTCCAGCACCTGGCCGTCGCTCGGCGCCTCGGCCAGGAACGCCGGATCGAGATCCCACAGCGTGCGGTAGGCGGCGTTGTAGAAGGTGAGGCGGCGGTCGGCCCCGAACACCGCGACGCCGGTCGCCAGGTGATCGAGGGTGCGCCGGTGGGCGGCGTGGACCTGGTCGATCTCGGCGCGCAGCCGCTCGGCCTCCGAGGCGTCGATGGCGACGCCGACGCGGCCCTGCGTCACCGGCGCCTCCAGCACGTCGAGGATGCGGCGGGTGCCGGCCATGATGGCGGGCAGCCGGCCCGAGAAGCCGCTGCCGCGCTCCAGCATGCGGGCGATCGCCTCGCGCTCGCCGCGGTCGAGCAGCTCGACGCCGAGCCGCACGGCGGTCGTGGGATCGGCGGCATCGACGGCCCGCGCATAGGCGCTGTTGACGAGGACGAGCCGGCCGCCGGCATCGCGCATCCACACCGGCGTCGGCAGCATCTCCACCAGGCTGCGCAGGGCGTCGGCCTCGTTCTGGAGCTTCTGGGCGCGGGCGCTCGCCTCGGCCAGGTCGCGCTTGATGCCGGTGACGTTGCGCAGCTTCATCACCGCGAAGCCGCCGATCGGGCGGCCTTCCGCCTCGACGTGGCGGCCGAGCTGGGTGGTGAGCAGCAGCGCGAACGCCTCGCCCTTGTGGCGCAGTCGCTCGATGGCGCCACCGAGCGCCGCCGCGAGGTCGGGGCCCAGCCACTGGTCGAAGGTCAGGATATCGTGCGGCGCCAGCGTCGGGGCGATGAACGACACCTCGCCGATCACCTCCGGCTCGCCGAGGCCGGCGGTCCATACGACGAGCACCTGCGGCTCCGACATCAGCAGGGCAGCGAGGCGGTCGACGTCGGATTGCAGCGCGGCGATCTCGCTGCGGGCGGCGACGTCGCGGGCGGCGGCGCGGCTGCGGGTGCGCACATAGCCGATGGCGGCGACCACCGCGAAGGCGGTGACGCCGATCACCATCACGAGCGTGGCGATCTCGGCGGCACCGAGGCGGGTGAACGGAATCAGCCGGCCGAGGGCGAGCGGGGCATCCGCCGCGGCCGTGTCGATGGTGATGATGGTGGCGGTGAGGGCGAGTGCTGCGGCCGGCACGGGGAAGCCCTCGGGCCGGTGTCCGGATGTGCGAGGTGGCCGACGACCCCCGTCCTTCGTCGTGCCCGCATCCGGCATCATGTGACCCCTGTCGGGCTCCGGTCCGGTTCGGTCCGGCCCGATCGAACTCGTGAATGCACCGCCGTCCGCCGAACGGGCGTTGCGGAAGATCGCCATAAACTCGGAAAACTGAACCCCCCGACGCCGGTCACGCAGCGCCGCCGCCGTTCCGCGACCCGCCGCGCAGGGGCGGCCGCGAATCGTTGGTCAATGTACCCTCAACCGGACTCCGGCCGGAAGAGTCCAGAGAGTGAACGGGTGGCACGGGCCGTGAATTTCCGGCCTGCGGTGTCGGCGACCGCACGGCTCGGCGTGGCGTTCAGGCGAGCCCGGTCGAGCCGAAGCCGCCGGCCCCGCGGGCGGTGTCGTCGAGGCTCGCGGTCTCCTCGATGGCGACGTGGAGCACCGGCGCGACGACGAGCTGGGCGATGCGGGCGCCGCGCTCGATCACGAACGGGTCGTCGCCGAAGTTCGCCAGGATCACCTGCACCTCGCCGCGATAATCCCCATCGACGGTGCCGGGGGCGTTGAGCACGGTGACGCCGTGCTTGGCGGCGAGCCCGGAGCGCGGCCGCACCTGGCCCTCGGTGCCGGGCGGCAGGGCGAGCGCGAGGCCGGTCGGCACCAGGGCGCGGCCGCCGGGCGGCAGCACCAGGGGCGCGTCGGCCGGCACGGCGGCGAGGAGATCGAGCCCCGCCGCCGCGGCGCTCTGGTAGGCGGGCAGCGGCAGGTCGGCGCCGTGCGGCAGCCGCAGGACGCGCAGCGCGGGCGGGCTCATGCGGAGCCCCGAGGGTCGGCCGCCGCGAGCGCCGCCGCGATGCGGGCGACGAGCGCCGCCGCGACCTGCTCCTTCGACTGGCTCGGCCACGAGTCGACGCCCGCGCCGGTCACCACATGCACGGCGTTGCGGTCGCCGCCCATGATGCCGGTCGCCGCCGACACGTCGTTGGCGACGATCCAGTCGCAGCCCTTCCGGGCCAGCTTGGCGCGCGCATTGGCGAGCACGTTCTCGGTCTCGGCCGCGAAGCCGACGACGAGGCGCGGCCGCCCGGCGGCCCGCCGGGCGACGGTCGCCAGGATGTCGGGGTTCTCGACCAACAGGAGCTGAGGTGCGCCGTCCTGGCCCTTCTTGATCTTCTGGTCGCCGGCGCTGGCCACCCGCCAGTCGGCGACGGCGGCGGCGAACACGGCGGCGTCGACCGGCAGCGCCGCCTCGACGGCGGCCAGCATGTCGCGGGCGCTCTCGACCTTCACCACGGTGACGCCGGGCGGATCGGCGAGCGTCACCGGCCCCGACACCAGCGTCACCGCCGCGCCGGCTGCCGCGGCGGCCGCCGCGATGGCGTGGCCCTGCTTGCCGGACGAGCGGTTGGCGATGTAGCGCACCGGGTCGATCGGCTCGTGGGTCGGGCCCGAGGTCACCAGCAGACGGCGTCCGGCGAGCGGCCGGTCTTGGGGGCGGCGCGCCGCGACGAGCCGCTCGACCGCGGCGACGATCTCCAGCGGCTCCGCCATGCGGCCGACCCCGGCCTCGCCGCTCTCCGCCATCTCGCCGGCGTTGGGGCCGACCGCCACGACGCCGTCGGCGAGGAGCTGCGCCAGGTTGCGGCGGGTGGCCGGGTGCTCCCACATGCGCGGGTTCATGGCCGGGGCGATCAGGATCTGCTTGTCGGTGGCGATGAGCACCGTCGAGGCGAGGTCGTCGGCGTGGCCGCCCGCCATCTTGGCCATCAGGTTGGCGGTCGCCGGTGCCACCACCACGAGGTCGGTGTCGCGGGCGAGCCGGATGTGGCCGACGTCGAACTCGGTCCGGGCGTCGAACAGGTCGGTGTGGACGCGCTCGCCCGCGATGGCGCCGGCGGCGAGCGGCGTGACGAACTCCTGCGCCGCGCGGGTCATCACCACGCGCACGCCGGCGCCGCGCTCGCGCAGGCGGCGGATCAGGTCGAGCGACTTGTAGGCCGCGATGCCGCCGGCGATCACCAGGAGGACGCGGGTGGAGGAGAGGGTCATGGCGACCTCGATGCTGTCCAGGGATCGAAGACGTCGATGCCGGCGCCCTCGAAGTCGGCGACGTTGCGCGTCGCCACCGCCATGGACCGGGATTTGGCGATCGCCATGATCTGGAGATCGAGTGACTTGGTGCTCAAGCCGCGCTTTCGCCGGACAACGAACAGCTCTGCGTACAGGCGTGCGGCGGCATCGTCGAACGGGAGGAGGCGACCCGGAAACACCGTCGCGGCAATCCGTTCGAGGCCGGCGTGCAGGCTCCGCTTGCGCCGTCCTTCGGGAAGCAGCCCGATGCCGACGAGCACTTCGGCGAGGGTGACCGTGGTGGTGAACACCGTGGTCAAGGGGCGGGCGCGGACCCACGCGAAGACGCTGTCGGCCCGCAGGGGCGCAGGCTTCATCAGTTCGGAGACGACGTTGGTGTCCAGAACGATCACGGGTCATCCGGCCAGTCGTCGAAACGCGGCGGCTCGCGTCCTTCGGTCCGCTCCGGAATCTCGATCTCGAATCCGCCGATCGGATCGACGATCGCGGCGATCGCGTCTGCGACGTTGTCGTGCGCGACGCCGCCGGCGCGCGTCTTCGTCTCGCCTTGAAGGCCGTCCGCGAGAATCCGCCGCGCCTCCTCTTCCATCGAGCGGCCGTTGCGGGCGGCGCGCAGGCGCAGCCGGCGCTTCAGCTCGTCGTCCAGCTTGCGGATGGTGAGGCTCGCCATGGGGGCACTATAGCATGATTGCATTGCAATCAATGCTGTCACGGCGCTGCCTCACCCCAGGAGATGCAGGAGCAGCAGCACCGCGATGGCCCACAGCGCCAGCGTGGTGCCGCGGTTGCGCCGCGCCTCCGCCTCGCCGATGCCGGCGACCGTCTCGGGGGCGAGCGCGATGCCGTCGCGGGTGGCGCGGTCGAGCTGCTCGGCGATGCGCGAGCCGCGGGCGAGCAGCCCCGGCACGCCGCCGAGGAAGCGGCCGACCTCGGAGACGCCGCCGACGGCCTCCTCGACCCGGCCGGCGGCGCCCAGGTGGCGCTCCAGCCAGGTGCGCACCACCGGCTCGGCGGTGCGCCACATGTCGAGCTTGGGATCCAGCATGCGGCCGACGCCTTCCACCACCACCATGGTCTTTTGCAGCAGCAGCAGCTCGGGCCGCGTCTTCATGTCGAACAGCGCCGTCACCTCGAACAGGAGGGTGAGCAGCTTGGCCATCGAGATGTCCTCGGCGCTGCGGTTGTGGATCGGCTCGCCGATCGCCCGGATCGCCTGCATGAACGCCTCGACCGAGTGGTGGGACGGCACGTAGCCGGCCTCGAAATGCACCTCGGCGGTGCGGCGATAGTCGCGGCTGATGAAGCCGTAGAGGATCTCGGCGAGGAAGCGCCGCTCCTTCTCGGTCAGCCGCCCCATGATGCCGAAGTCGACCGCGACCAGCCGGCCGGCATCGTCGACGAACAGGTTGCCGGGGTGCATGTCGGCATGGAAGAAGCCGTCGCGCACCGCGTGGCGCAGGAAGCTCTGGATGACGGTACGGCCGAGCTTCGGCAGGTCGAGGCCGCGCCGCTCCAGGGCGCCGCGGTCGGACAGGGGCGTGCCGTCGACCCATTCGGTGGTGAGCACGTTGTGGGCGGTCAGATCCCACTCGACCTCCGGGACGCGGAAGTCGGGGTCGTCCTTGACGTTGTCGGCCATCTCGGAGGCGGCGGCCGCCTCCAGCCGCAGGTCGAGCTCCACCGTCACCGAGCGGGCGAGCGTCGCCACCACCTCGGTGAGCCGCAGCCGGCGGGCCTCCGCCGAGATGCGCTCGGCGAGCCGGGCGGCGAAGAAGAACGCCTGGATGTCGGCCGAAAGACTCCGCTCGATGCCGGGCCGCAGCACCTTCACGGCGACCGCCTTTCGGCCGGTCGGGGTCTCGATCTCGGCGCGGTGCACCTGGGCCACCGAGGCCGCCGCGATGGGCGGCCCGAAGGCCGCGAACATGCCGTGGACCGGCCGTCCGAGGGCACGCTCGATCGCCGCCTCCGCCTCGTCCTGCGGGAACGGCGGCATCTTGTCCTGGAGGCTCTCCAGGTCGGCGGCGATCGCCTGGCCGACCACGTCGGGCCGGGTCGCCAGGAACTGGCCGAGCTTGACGTAGCTCGGCCCCAGCGCGCCGAGCGCCGTGGAGAGCCGGGTGGCGCCGCTGGCCGTGGTCGGGCGCTCCAGCAGGCGGGCGAGCTTCAGGCCGAGCTGGGCGCCGCCGGGCAGCGCCGCCGGATCGACAAGGGCGAACACGCCTTCACGGGCCAGCACGAAGCCGGCGCGGGCGAGGCGGATCAGGTGGGAGAAGGGAGGGATCATTCTCAGCTCGGTCATTCCGGGGCGCGGGCGAACGCCCGCGAGCCCGGAATCCATACGCACGGACAGGGATTATGGATTCCGGACAGCCTCGCTTCGCTCGGCTTCCGGAATGACGGAGAAGCGCGCTCGGGGCTGTCGCCGACCCGAACGTGGTGGTTCGCCGCAAACCACGAGCGCCTCACAGCCGCCAGCCGGAATGCAGCGCCACGATGCCGCCGGTCATCAGCCGGACGTCGACGCGGCGGAAGCCGGCGTCCTCGATCATGCGGGCAAACACCTTCGGCTTCGGGAACTTGCGGATCGACTCGACGAGGTAGCGGTACGCCTCGGCGTCGCCCGCCACCATGCTGCCGATCCGCGGGATGACGTTGAACGAGTAGAGGTCGTAGAGCGTATCGAGGCCGGGCACGTCGACGGTGGAGAATTCGAGGCAGAGGAAGCGGCTGCCCGGCTTGAGCACCCGGTAGGCCTCGGCCAGCGCCCGCTCGATGCGCGGCACGTTGCGGATGCCGAAGGCGATCGTGTAGGCGTCGAAGCTCCGGTCCGGGAACGGCAGGCTCTCGGCGTTACCCTCGACGAACTCCACCACATCCTCGACGCCGCGTTGAAAAGCGCGCTCGCGGCCGACCTCCAGCATGTCGGTGTTGATGTCGCAGACGGTCGAGCGGGTGCCGGCGCCGCCGGCCTCGACGGTGCGGAACGAGATGTCCCCGGTGCCGCCGGCGACGTCCAGCAGGTGGAACGGCCGGTCGCTCTTGGGCGGGTTCACGGCGGTGACCAGAACGTCCTTCCAGGCGCGGTGCAGGCCGGCGGACATCAGGTCGTTCATCAGGTCGTAACGGCGCGCCACCGTGTGGAACACGTCGTCCACCAGCGCCTGCTTCTCGGTGAGCGGCACGGTGCGGAAGCCGAAATGGGTCTCGGCGGTGTCGGTCGTGGTCGGCGTCATGGCTCGGCAGGTCCTTTCGGGCGGCGGACCATAGCGCGCGAGCCGCGGGGGCGCTATCTCTCCGACGTGATGATCCCGCCCGGTTTCCCCCATGCCTGAGCTGCCCGAGGTCGAGACGGTCCGGCGTGGCCTCGCTCCGGTAATGGAGGGGGCGACCATCCGGGCGGTCGAGCTGCGCCGGCCCGATCTGCGGCGGCCTTTCCCCAACGATTTCCGGCTCCGGCTGGAGGGCGCCACGGTGACGGCGCTGCGCCGGCGCGCCAAGTATCTCCTGGCCGAGCTGTCGACCGGCGACGTCGTGCTGATGCATCTCGGTATGTCGGGCTCGTTCCGCATCGAGCGGCCGGCCGGC
Organism: Rhodoplanes sp. P11; assembly: GCF_964266735.1. NCBI lineage: Bacteria > Pseudomonadati > Pseudomonadota > Alphaproteobacteria > Hyphomicrobiales > Nitrobacteraceae > Rhodoplanes > Rhodoplanes sp. P11. Next base: position 178,369 of record NZ_CAXWGY010000001.1, on the reverse strand, counting down.
GCGGCGGCGGTGCCGGGCGCCTACTACCACGCCCGCTCCGAGGACCTGGCGCACGACCACGTGGTGCTGGCGATGTCGTCGGGCGCCCGGGTGGTGTTCAACGATCCCCGCCGTTTCGGCCTCATGTTGGTGGTGGCGGCGGACGAGCTGGACGCCCACCCGCTGCTGCGGGCGGTCGGGCCGGAGCCGCTCGACCCCGGCTTCGACGCCGCGAAGCTCGCGGCGGCGCTGGCCGGCAAGGCGGCGCCCCTCAAGGCGGCGCTGCTCGACCAGACCGTGGTGGCCGGGCTCGGCAACATCTACGTGTGCGAGGCGCTGCATCTCGCCCGCCTGTCGCCGCGGCGGCGGGCCGGCACGCTGGTCGGCCGCGGCGGGGTGCCGACCCCGCGGGCGGTCGCCCTGGTCGAGGCGATCAAGATGGTGCTGGCCGACGCCATCACGGCCGGCGGCTCCTCGCTGCGCGACCACCGCCAGACCGACGGCACCCTCGGCCTGTTCCAGCATCGCTTCCGGGTCTACGACCGCGAGGGTGCGCCGTGCGTCACCCCGGGGTGTGGCGGCGTGGTCCGGCGTATCGTCCAGTCGGGACGCTCGACCTTCTTCTGCACGGTGTGCCAAAAGTGAAGTCGGCCGCCGGCCTCCTCGGGGGAGGTGCCTGGCCGTTTGCGAGGTCCCTTGCTCCCCTCCGGTTCCGACCTCGGCCGCAGGCTCCACGATTACGGCCCCGGGCTCGTCGCCGCGGTGGCCTTCGCGGGGGCCGACATCTTCACCAAGCTGGCGCTGGCGGCCGGCACCGACGTGCTCACCATCGCGACGGTGCGGTCGCTGCTCGGGGTGGGGCTGACCGCCGCCTGGATCGCCCTCGGCCGGGCGCCGGTGCCGCTGACCGCGACCGAGCGGGGCGTCGCGTCCGCCGTCGGGGTGCTCTACGCCGGCATCATCTTCTGCGTGTTCAAGGCCATCGAGTTGCTGACCGTGCCGATGGCGATCCTCACCTATTTCAGCTACCCGCTGGTCACCGGCATCGCCGCGGCGCTGCTCGGGGTGGAGAAGCTCGGCTGGCGCGGGCTCGCCGCCGCCGCGGTGGCGTTCGCCGGGCTGGCGCTGACCATCGGGGCCAATCCGGGCGATGTGAGCCTCGCCGGCATCGCCTATGCGCTGGCCGGGGCGGCCTGCCGGGTCGCGGTCCTGCTTGTCAGCCGGGTCTGGCTGCTGCGCGCCGATGCGCGCCTGAGCACCTGGTACTCCGGCCTCGTCACCACGGCGCTGTTCTGCGTGGCGTCGCTCGTGCTTCAGCACTTCGTGCCGCCGGTCGGGCCCGTCGGCTGGCTGTGGGTGGTGCTGATCGGGGTCACCACCACGACCGGCGTCGCGGTGCTGTTCGTGTCGACGACGCGGATCGGGCCGTTCCTGACGGCGCTGACCATGAACCTGGAGCCACTGCTCGCCACCGTGCTCAGCGCGCTCTTCCTCGGCGAGCTGTTCACGCCCGTGCAGGCGCTCGGCGCGGCGGTGATGATCGCGTCGCTGTTCGCCTTCCAGCTCCGCCGGTGAGGGTGGTGCCGGCCTCACCTCTCCCCGCCGGCGGGGAGAGGTCGGATCGCGAAGCGATCCGGGTGAGGGGGCGTCGCCACTCGTCGAAGCGCCGAGTTCGCCGCAACGCTGCGGCCCCTCACCCGTCTCGCCTCTTCGAGGCGAGCCACCCTCTCCCCGCTCCGCGGGGCGAGGGACGGCGTGGCGCCGATTCGCCGGACACCAGGCTGTGCCTACCCCCAGCGCACGCCGTGGCGATCCAGGACCTCGCGGACGGCCTCGACCAGCCGGTCCTCGGCGACGGCGAACTGGGCCGGGCGGCTCTCGCGCCACTCCTGGTTCGACGCGATGGCGGCGGCCGCCTTGGCGCCCTCGATCAGATCCTTGATCTGCACCTGGCCGGCCGCCTTCTCGTCGGAGCCCTGGATGACGACGCACGGGCTCTTCCGCCGGTCCGCATATTTGAGCTGGTTGCCCATGTTCTTGGGGTTGCCGAGATAGAGCTCCGACCTGATCCCGGCGGCGCGCAGGCGCGCCACCATGGCCTGGTAGTCGGCGAGGCGAGCCCGGTCGAACACGGTGACCACCACCGGACCGGGCGCTGGCGTCGTGTCGATGCGGCCGATGAGCTGGAGCGCCGCCTGGAGCCGCGACACGCCGATGGAGAAGCCGGTCGCCGGCACCGGCTCGCCGCGGAAGCGCGAGACGAGCCCGTCGTAGCGCCCGCCGCCGCCGACCGAGCCGAACCGCACCGGGCGGCCCTTCTCGTCCTTGGTGTCGAGCAGAAGCTCCACCTCGAAGACCGGGCCGGTGTAGTATTCGAGGCCGCGGACGACGGAGCGATCGATCACGATGCGACCGTCGCCATAGCCGGCCGCCTTCACCAAGGTCTCGATGGCGGCCAGCTCGTCGATGCCGGCCTTCGCGGTCGCATTCTCGGCGAGCTGCGGATCGGCCTGGCCGGGCACGATCGAACTCACCACGGCCTCGATCGCCTCGGGGCCGAGCCCCGCGCCCTTGGTGAAATCGCCGCTCTCGTCCTTGCGGCCGTCGCCGAGAAGCTGGCGGACACCCTCGACGCCGAGCCGGTCGAGCTTGTCGATCGCCCGCAGCACCGTCAGGCGCCGGCCGGCGTTCTCCGGCCCGCCGAGCCCGATCGCCTCCAGCACGCCGTCGAGTACCTTGCGATTGTTGACCTTCACGACATACGAGCCGCGCGAAATTCCGAGCGCCTCCATGGTGTCGGCCGCCATCATGCAGATCTCGGCGTCGGCCGCCGGGGAGGCCGAGCCCACCGTGTCGGCGTCGAACTGCATGAACTGGCGGAAGCGGCCGGGGCCGGGCTTCTCGTTGCGGAACACCCAGCCGTAGCGATACGTCCGGTAGGGCAGGGCGATGTGCTGGAAATTCTCGGCGACGTGGCGGGCGAGCGGCGCGGTGAGGTCGTAGCGCAGGCTCAGCCACTGCTCGTCGTCGTCCTGAAACGAGAACACGCCCTCGTTGGGGCGGTCCTGGTCGGGCAGGAACTTGCCGAGCGCCTCGGTGTACTCGATCGCCGGGGTCTCGACCGGGTCGAAGCCGTAATGCTCGTAGACGGCCCGGATGGTGTCGATCATCCGCTGCGTCGCGGCGATGTCGCCGGGGCCGCGGTCGACGAGGCCGCGCGGCAGCCGCGCCTTGAGCTTGGTCTTCTTGTCGGTGGCCATGATCGAGTCCGGATCGGGAATGCACGGAAGGCCCGGCTCTCCGCCGCTCGTCCCCGCGACGGCGGGGACCCAGGGGCCACACGGCGCGGGGGCCTGGAGTCCCGCTTGCGCGGGACTGAGCGGAGAATAGGGCCGGCCGTCGATAGCCCACGGGGCCGCCCCCGGCAAGCCGTTCCGCCCCGCCGCGTTTCCGGCTACGGTCCGGCGCGAACCGGCCAGGCCCGGCACGGCCGCTGGTTTCACCCGAGGGTCGCCCGGACACCGCCCCTTGGAGATCGCCCAGGAGATCGCCCATGTCACAGGTGGAGCACACCGCCGCCGGGGTGCCGAACGACCTCGAACCCTACTGGATGCCGTTCACGGCCAACCGCGCCTTCAAGGCTGCGCCGCGCCTGATCGTCAGCGCCAAGGGCATGCGGCTCGGCACCGCCGACGGCCGCTCCGTGATCGACGCCATCGCCGGCATGTGGTGCTGCAACGCCGGCCACAACCGCGACCCGATCGTCGCCGCCATCCAGCGCCAGGCGGCCGAGCTCGACTATGTCACCGCGTTTCAGTTCGGCCACCCCGGCGCCTTCGAGCTGGCCGCCCGCATCGCGGCGCTCGCCCCCGGCGATCTCGACCACGTCTTCTTCTGCAACTCGGGCTCCGAGGCGGTCGACACCGCGCTGAAGATCGCGCTCGCTTTCCACGCCATCCGCGGCGAGGGCTCGCGCACCCGGCTGATCGGCCGCGAGCGCGGCTATCACGGCGTCGGCTTCGGCGGCATCTCGGTCGGCGGCATCGTGGCCAACCGCAAGCTGTTCGGCACGCTCTTGGCCGGCGTCGACCATCTGCCGACCACCTATAGCCGCGACCACCAGGCGTTCACCAAGGGCGAGCCGGAGTGGGGCGCGCATCTCGCCGACGAGCTGGAGCGCATCGTCGCCCTGCACGACGCCTCCACCATCGCGGCCGTCATCGTCGAGCCGATGGCGGGCTCCACCGGCGTGCTGCCGGCCCCCAAGGGCTATCTCCAGCGGCTGCGCGAGATCTGCGACCGCCACCGCCTGCTGCTGATCTTCGACGAGGTGATCACCGGCTTCGGCCGCCTCGGCCCCTGCTTCGCGGCGGAGCGCTACGGCGTCCAGCCCGACATGATCACCTTCGCCAAGGGGGTCACCTCCGGCACCGTGCCGATGGGCGGCGTCCTCGTCCGCAAGGGCCTCTACGACACCTTCATGCGGGGACCCGAGCACCTGGTGGAGCTGTTCCACGGCTACACCTACTCGGCCCATCCGCTCGCCTGCGCGGCCGGTCTCGCCACCCTCGACGTCTACCGCGACGAGGATCTGTTCGCGCGCGCCGCCGCGCTGGAGCCGGTGTTCGCCGATGCGGTGATGAGCCTGAAGGGCTTGCCCGGCGTCCTCGACATCCGCACCGTCGGGCTCGCCGCCGGCATCGATCTGGCGCCGCATCCGGACGGTCCGGGCAAGCGCGGCTTCGCCGCCATGAACGAGGCGTTCCACCGCCAGGACGCGGTGATCCGGCTCGCCGGCGACACCATCGCGCTGTCGCCGTCGCTGATCGTCACCGCGGACGAGATCGGCGAGATCGTCGACAAGGTGGCGCGAACCATCAGGGCGGTGGGATGAGTGTCTTTGTTCGTCGTGGCAAGACGCTGGCTCTCCCTCTCCCCGCGCGCGGGGAGAGGGTCGGGGTGAGGGGGCGCCGCCGTATCCACGTGACGGGGGGGGCCCGCCNCCCCCCCCCCCCCCCCCCCCCCCCCCCCCCCCCCCCCCCCCCCCCCCGCCGCCGTATCCACGTGACGCCCCCTCACCCGACATTCGCGCCTGCTGCGCGAATGTCGACCTCTCCCCGCTTGCGGGGAGAGGTCAGGAATGGCGTCGGCGTTTGGAGACTCACATGAGCAAGCGCAGTGTCCTCGGGCGGCTGGTCGACTTCGCCCGCCGCGAGCCCGGCGAGGTGCTCGCCATCGTGCTCGTGCTGCACGTCCTGATGTGGACCTTCCTGCCGGCGCTGCTCAACGCCAACCTTCAGCTCGACCTCGCCGAGGATCTGGCGCTCGGCAAGGAATGGCAGCTCGTCTACTGGAAGCATCCGCCGCTGCCGTGGTGGCTGGCCGCCGGACTCTACGAGCTCACGGGCGACGTGCGCAGCGTCTATCTGCTCGGCTCCCTGTCGGCGACCATCACGATGGCGGTGCTGTGGCGCCTCGGCCGCGACATCGTCGGGGCGTTCCCGGCGCTTCTCGCGGTGCTCGCCCTCGAAGGTCTGCACTTCCTCAACTTCTCGGCCGTCAAGTTCGCCCACGATCAGTGTCAGTTGCCGTTCTGGGCGCTGACGGCGCTGTTCTTCCACCGGGCGCTGACCCGCGAGAAGGTGCTCGACTGGGCCCTCGCGGGCGTGTTCCTGGCGCTGGCCTTCTGGTCGAAATACGCCGCTTTCGCGCTCGCCGCGACGCTCGGCCTGTTCCTCCTGGTCGATGCCGAGGCGCGGAAAGCCTGGCGGACGCCCGGTCCCTACGTCATGGCGCTCGCCTTCGCGGTGGTGATCGCGCCGAACGCCTGGGCCGTGGTCCAGAGTGATTTCCTGCCGTTCCGCTATGTCGACGCGCGGGCCAAGACCGCCGACCACTGGTGGCAGTTCATCGTCTTTCCGCTCCAGTGGGGACTCGGCCAGCTCCTCTTCCTGCTGCCGATGCTGGGGCTGCTGGCGCTGCTCTACCCGATTGCGCGCACGACGGCGGCGCCTCTCACGATCGGCGACGTCGATCCCAATGTGGTCCGCTCGGGGGCTCTCGATCGCCGCTATCTCGCCTGGATGGCGCTCGGACCGTTCGCGGTCACCACCGTGGTCGCCACCGTTCTCGGCCGGCTGCCGGTCGCCATGTGGGGCTACCCGCTGTGGGATCTGCTGCCGCTCGCCGTCCTGGCCTGGCGGGGCGCTCCTGCGGAGGAGCGGCGGCTGCGCTGGTTTGCCGGGGCCGCCATCACGGCTCTCTTCGCCATGCCGCTCGTCTATGTGGTGGTCGAGGAGGTCGAGCCCTATTGGCGCGACCGGCCGAAGGCGACCCAGTTCCCCGGCCGGCGGCTCGCCGAGATCGTCTCGCGCGACTTCTTCGAGAAGACCGGGCGGCCGCTCGCCTACGTGGCCGGCACCGAGTTCGCCGCCAACAATGTCGCGGTGTACGCGCCGACGCGGCCGCACGTCATCGTCCACGGCCGGCCCGAGCTGAGCCCGTGGATCGATATGGCCGACGTGCGCCGCCAGGGCCTGCTGCTGGTGTGGGAGGAGCACGGCCAGCCGCTGGTCGAGGGCTGGATGAAGACCTTCCCGGGCGCCACCGTGCGGGGCCGCATCACGCTGCCCCGCCAGGCCCGCGGCAAGGTCGCGCCGGTGCGGCTGCAATACGCCATCGTGCCGCCCGAGGGGGCGCCGCTGATCATCCTGCCGCCGGCCGCGATGCCGCCCGCCGGGGCGTCGCCACCCGCGTCGCCACCGCCCGCGCCGCCACCGCCCGCACCGTCGCGGCCGGACGCCCCGCCGCCCGGGTGATCACCGCGCCGGTCAGGCGGCGCGCGCCCCGAAGCCGGCCGCCTCGATGGCGGCGACGAGCGTCGCCGCCGTCGCCGAGGTGGCCGCCTCGACCCGGCCGCTGCCGAGATCGATGGTCACCTGCGCCTGCGGGTCCTGCGTCCTGATGATGCGCTCGACCGCCCTGACGCAGCCGTCGCAGGTCATGCCGGTGACGTCGAGTTTGACCATGGGCTCCAGCCTTTCGCTCGGGTAGGGTAGCGTCGTTCGGGGGCAGGGGAGTCGTGCCGGAGTGCGGCGCCGATGTCCACCCTCGCGGGCCTGGTTCGGCGGCGGAGCGCTTGCGCCCCCTGCCGGGGTTGTCGAGAGTGGGGCGGAGCGGCGAATCACCCCGATGTTCCGCCACCTTTTCCGGTCCCGGAGCTGCGCATGGCCCGCCTCGGTGCGTTCTTCGTCGGCCTCTGCATGGCGTTGATCGCCGGCTCGCTCGGCGTCCTGATGTACCTGTATGCCGGCACGTCCGGGGCCGAATCGGCAGTCGTGTCGCTGGTCGCCCTCACGGGCCTCGCCGTCTACAACGCCGTCGCCCTGCGCCAGAGCGCCAGCAGCGGCCCGGTGGCCGACCTGTCGCGCGGCACCGCCGATCTCGCCCGCCAGGTGATGGATCTGGGACGCCGCGTCGCCATCATGGAGAGCCGGCTGGACGGCGTGCTCGACCGGGTGGGGGAGGCCGCGAAGCCGCTGTCCGACGAGATCGGCGAGCTCGGCAGCCTGCTCACCCAGCTCGCCGAGACGGTGGCGACCCACGACACGCTGTTGCGCTCCGGCGCGCCCGGCAGCCCCTATGCGACACCGCACGCGCCCGCCCGCCCGGCGGAGCCGCCAGCCGCCCCGGTCGTCGTGGCGCATCCCTCGGCGGCGATCGCGCCCGCAGTGCCCCCGACTGCCGCCGTGACGGCCCCGACCGTGGCGGTGGCGCCGGCGCCCGTCGCTGCGCCGGCCGCCCCGCTCGTCGCGCCCGCCGCGCCGGTGCTCGATCCGCCCCCCACCGGGGCGCTCGCCGGCCTGAGCCGCGAGGCCGCCGCGGCGGTGGTGCGTGACGCCGTCGAGGCCGGCCGCATCGATCTCCTGCTCCAGCCGGTGGTGATGCTGCCGCAGCGCAAGGTTCGTTACTACGAGGCGGTGGCGCGGCTGCGCGCCCCGGACGGCACCGTGCTGACCCCGGCCGACTTCCTGCCGGTGGCCGAGGCGAGCGGCCTGATCGCCCGGCTCGACAACGCCATGCTGTTCCGCTGTGTCCAGGTGGTGCGGCGGCTGATCGGCAAGAACCGCGACATCGGGCTGTTCTGCAACATCTCGGCCGCGACCCTGGCGGACCCCGAGTTCTTTCCGCAGTTCAGCGAGTTCGCCGAGGCCAACCGGGCGCTGGCGCCGGCCTTCGTGTTCGAGATGCGGCAGGCCGCCTATCGGGGGCTCGGTCCGATCGAGAGCGAGAGCCTGGCGGCGTTGGCCGACCGCGGCTTCCGCTTCTCGCTCGACCATGTCGGCGACATGCGGTTCGAGCCGCGCGACCTCGCCGACCGCGGCTTCCGCTTCGTCAAGGTGTCGGCGGCACTGCTGCTCGCCCGCACGGCGGCGCCGGCGACCGACATCCACCCGGCCGACCTCGCCGGTCTGCTCGGCCGCTACGGGATCGAGCTGATCGCCGAGCGGATCGAGACCGAGGCCACCGTGGTCGATCTGCTCGACTACGAGGTCAAGCTCGGCCAGGGCTTCCTGTTCTCGCCGCCGCGGCCGGTGCGGCCCGAGGTGCTGCAAGGCGGACCCGACCGCATCGGCGATCTCGCCGGCGCTCTGGAGGTCCGGCCCACGGGTGCCTCCGGCGCAGCGGCGCCGGGGGCGCTCGCCGCCGCCCCGGGGATCGGGATTCAGGCTGCCGGGATTCAGGCGGCCGCGACGCAGGCGGCCGCGCGGCCGCCAGTGCCGGCGCCGGCGCCTGCCGGCACCGCGGTGGTCCGCCCGGCCGAGCGCCGCCCCGCCGCCCCCGAGGCGGCTCAGGCGGCGGCCGGTCAGGCCCGCGATCCCGGCACCGTGCTGGCCCAGATCGCCCGCGGCATGCTGGCCCGCAAATAGGCGGGCGGTCCGCAAATGATACTGTTCCCGGGTGATCGGTTCACCGTCATTCCGGGGCGCGGCCCCGGATCGGCGAGTCGCGCCGTCCGGGCGCCGCGAACCCGGAACCCAGCCAAACACGTCGTCCCGCGGCAGACTTTTGACTCTCGGCTGGATTCCGGACAGCCGCTTCGCGGCTCCGGAATGACCGCCGAATTGAACAGCCGGATTCGTATGATGCGTGAGCCGGCGCTCTTGCGTGCCGCGCGCGCCGGGCGGTCGTCACTTCCGCAGCAGCGCCGGCTTGGCGGCCGGAGCCGGGGTCCACAACGGGACGCTCCAGTTGGTCATCGCCTGCCAGCCGCTGCCGGTGCTGCGCGCATAGGCGTCGGCGGTGACGATCAGGTTCAGCTTCATGGGGCCGAAGTCGTAACCGAACAGCGCCCCGAGGGCGACCTGCTTGGAGCGGCGGTCGCCGATCGGATCGAAGGGCGGCGTCGTGTACAGCCCGAGCGGATCGGTGTCGCCGGTGGTCTGGAGCATCACGGCCGCCACCGGGCCGACCTCGAACTTGCCGATCTTCCGGGTCAGCGTGACGTCGGCATAGAAGACATCGCCCGACGTGTACTCCGAGCGGCGGTTCTTGGTGTTGATCTCGTAGTAGAAATTCGCCGTGAAATTGTAGCTCGATCCGAGATGCGTGACCGCCCAGCGCGGCTGGAAGGTCCAGAAGTCGAGGCCCGGGCCGCCGGTGCCGGCGGTCGGTGGCAGCACCGCGAGCGCGTCGGTCACCGTCCCGGTCGGGGCGTAGAAGCCGAAGCCGACCGAGGTGAACCAGCCGTTGCCCAGCGTCCAGGACAGGTTGATGGGTGACACGAAGGTGTTGTGCAGGCCCAGCTCGTCGCGGATCAGCGTGTCGGTCGGCCGCAGCTCGGCGGTGTTCCAGACGAAGGGCTGCGCCACATAGGCGTTGAAGGCGGCGCCGAAGAGCTGCCAGCCGGGCACCCACATGACGATGGCGGTCTTGCTGACGGTGGTATCGTGGATGCCGGAGTTCTTGCCGTTCCGGTCGACGATGTTCACGTCGTAGTAGAACGTGTTGAGGTTGAGGTAGAGGCCGGGCGGCGGCGAGGCGCCGGCCGGCACCCCGAGGGTGATGCCGGTACGGGTCGCCTCGTGGACTCCCGGCTCGTAGGCGGCGGCGCTGCCCGCCAGCCCGGCCGCGACCCCGATTCCGATCAGCAAGGATTTGGGTTTCAACATCTCGTTCTCCTGGGCGCCCGCGTCCCGGCAATTGGGGCGCGACGATCGGTGCGTGGCCGATCGCGATCATCCTATATCCTGGCACCTGCAATCGGAGCGCGGCCTGGGCGATGGCCCTACCAAAACGGGTAAGGTGTGCTCGGAACAACACACTCGGGCTGCGCAGCGTCGCCGGCGGCCTATGACGGGCGGGCTGTCTCGTCACCGCCCAAACGAGGGTCCCCCTTCGCCGGAAAATGCTTTAGACCGCCCCCCATGAGCATCCCGTTCCCTCCCGTCATCGATCATTTCGCCCCGCTCGCCACCCGTTACGACGTCGCCTTCTGCGACGTGTGGGGGGTGATCCACAACGGCATCGCGCATTTTCCGGAGGCCTGCGAGGCGCTGCGGCGCTTCCGCGCCGGCGGCGGTAGCGTCGTGCTGCTGACCAATGCGCCCCGCGACGGTGCCGTGGTGGAATCGTTTCTCGACACCCTGAAGGTGCCGCGCGACGCCTGGGACGTGATCGTCACCTCCGGCGACGTCGCCCGCGCCGAGATCGAGGCGCGCCGGGACCAGCCCGTGCTGCACATCGGGCCGGAGCGCGACAGCTCGATGTTCGACCACCTGGCGGTGCGCTTCGCCGATGTGGATGGGGCCGGCTACGCGGTGTGCTCCGGCCTCTACGACGACGAGACCGAGACCCCGGACGATTACCGCGACCTGATGGCCGCCATGCGGGCGCGCGATCTGTTCATGATCTGCGCCAATCCGGACCGCGTGGTCGAGCGCGGCGACCGGCTGGTCTACTGCGCCGGAGCCGTCGCGGATCTGTACGAGAGCATGGGCGGCGCGGTGCTGTTCTCGGGCAAGCCGTATCGGCCGATCTATCAGCGGGCGCTCGCCCGCGCGGCAGCACTACGGGGCGCTCCGGTGGGGCTCGACCGGGTGGTGGCGATCGGCGATTCGGTGCGCACCGACCTGCGCGGCGCCACCGGCTTCGGCATCGACTGCCTGTTCGTCACCGCCGGCATCCACGCCGAGGAGCTGGGCGGCCGCGAGACCATCGACCACGGCGCGCTCGCCGCCATCTTCAGCGAGGCCGGGGTGCTGCCCGCCGTGGTGACCCGCCGCCTCGCCTGGTGACGGCGAGCGGGGCGGCGTCCGCCTCCCGACGCCGCCGCCGGAGCGCCAACGCCCATGGCCGGGACGAGCCCGGCCATCATGATGTCCGACGAAACTTGGTCCGGGCGACGCATTCTCGGCGGCGAGCCGGAGCCCGCGCCCCGCCGGAGAATGCCTCCGACCCGCTACTTGAACAGCGCGTCGATCGACGACTGGTTGCTGCACTCGGGCTGCTTGGCCGGGGTCGGCTTCGAGAACAGGTCGTCGACCGTGTTCTGGTCGATGCCCTCGCCGTCGAGCTGCGGCCCGTTGAGCAGCAGGCGCTCCCTGCGCTCGGCCGCCTTGCGCTCGTCGTCGCTGACGAAGGCGGCGCCCTTCGAGCTGCCGACCGCGCTGGCGAAGCGCGTCACCCGCGTCTCGATGTGTTGCAGCGTCTCGATGACCTTGGCGATGCGCTGCCCGGTAATGTCCTGGAACGAGCAGGCCTCGAAGATCACCACCATCTTCTCCTGCACCAGCGCCTGATAGGCCGCGATATCGCTCGCATCGGCCGCCATCAGCGTCTCGGCGCATTCCATGATGGTGTTGGTGGCGCCCTCGGTCGCCTTGACGATGGCGCCCAGCTCCTGCCCGGCGGCCGGGATGCGGTTCTTCTTCAGCTCGTCGGCCTGGAGCGCGCCGATCTCGCCGCGCATCCGCTCGATGTAGCCGGCGATCTCGCGCATCTCGCGGTAGACCGCGGTGTCCATCGTCTCGAAGAACACCTGCAAGGATTGCGCGGTGATCTCCGCCAGCGACAGCACATCGGCCAGCGACACGTCCTCGCGCCGCTTGTCGTGCAGGCACTCGATCAAGCTTTCGAGCTGCTGCGTTTTGACCCTCGCCATGGCGAGTCTGCTCCCATGCGGCCGGCGCGGATCGTCACCGCCACCGGCAGTCCCCCTCAATCGCCGAACACCGCCTGGATCTTGCTCTGCAAGGTCTGGGCGTTGAAGGGCTTGACGATGTAGTTGTTCACGCCGGCCTTCTTGGCCGCGATGACGTTCTCGGTCTTCGACTCGGCCGTCACCATGATGAACGGGGTCTTCGACAGGCCGGGATCGGCGCGGACCTCCTTGAGGAGCTCGTAGCCCGTCATCGGCTCCATGTTCCAATCGGAGATCACCAGCCCGTAACGCTTCTCGCGCATCTTGCCGAGCGCGGCCGAGCCGTCGGCGGCGTCGTCGATGTCCTCGAAACCGATCTGCTTGAGCAGATTGCGAATGATCCGGATCATCGTGTTGTAGTCGTCCACGACGAGCACCGGCATCGAAAGGTCGACAGCCATGTCCTCTCTCCGTTACGCATAAAACCGGGTGCGCGCGGTGTCCTGACGCTGTTGTGCAGTGATGTGGACAGGTCCCACCGCCCGAGATACACCCAGGTCTCTCCCCACTGGATCGACGGTACCAGCGCCCCTTGAACATCCGGTTAATCGAGCCTGTTCGGAACCCCCCGAAAACCATCGGAAGGGATTTGGCGGAATCGAAAAGAGGTAAGTTTCGTCGTGATTTAGAAGCGACCGTCGAGAACCGTTAACCGCAGAATCCGAACCTGCCGGAGACCGTTTCCGACCCGCTGTCCGAGTGCCGTTTCCGCCCGCCGGAGGCGCGCCGGCCGCCGCTCGCCGCGACCGTCCGCCCTCGGTTCTTCGACGCCTGTCCGCAACCCGTGACCGTGCCGCTGCCATGACCGACATCTCCTATCCCGCGACGTCGTTCCGGATCGTCCGCGACCGCCTCGGCGAGCCGGCGCCCGACGCCCTCGCCGGCGCCGTGGTGGCGCTCGGCAATTTCGACGGCGTACATCGCGGTCACCGCGCCGTCATCGCGGCCGCCCAGGCGCGCGCCCACGCGCTCGGCCGCCCGGCCGCCGCGATGACCTTCGAGCCGCATCCGCGCGCCGTCTTCGATCCCGAGACGCCGGAGTTCCGGCTGTCGAGCCTCGACGGCAAGGTGCGGCTGCTCGCCGCCACCGGGCTCGACGGGGCGATCGTGATGGGCTTCGACAAGGCGCTGGCCTCGCTCTCGGCGGCCGACTTCGTCGCCAAGATCCTGGTCGAGCGCTACAAGGTCGCCGGGGTGGCGGCCGGCTTCGACTTTCAGTTCGGCAAGAATCGCGCCGGCACCACCGAGTTTCTGACCAAGGAGGGTGGCCGCCTCGGCTTCACGGTCGATATCGCGCCGCCCCTGCTCGATGCCGGCGAGCGGGTGTCGTCCGGCGCGGTGCGCTCGGCGTTGACGCGCGGCGAGGTCGAGCACGCCTGGCGGCTGCTCGGCTATCCCTGGTTCCAGAGCGGCATCGTGGTGCATGGCGCCAGCCGAGGCCGCGATCTCGGCTATCCGACCGCCAACATCCAGCTCGATCCCAACTGCAAGCTGCGCCACGGCGTCTATGCGGTGCGGGTCGGGGTCGACGGCCGCCGCTACGACGGCGTCGCCAATTTCGGCCGCCGTCCGATGTTCGACACCGGGGTGGTGCTGCTCGAAGCGTTCCTGTTCGATTTCAAGGGCGATCTCTACGGCAAGACGCTGGACGTCGCCTTCTATGCGTTCCTGCGCCCGGAGCTGAAGTTCCGCTCGACCGCCGACCTGGTGGATCGAATGAACGAGGATTCGAAGACCGCCCGCCAGATCCTCGCCGGTGCCGGCAACGCCTTCCCGCAGCTCGCCGACGTGGGCGTCCTGAAGCAGGGATAGGGCGACCGCTCTTTGAACCTCTCCCCGCTGCGGGGAGCCGGGTGAGGGGGCGCGGCCCCTCGACTCACGAAGCGCCCCTCACCCCGACCCTCTCCCCGCAGGCGGGGAGAGGGAGGGCTACCGCGGGGCGATGAGCGAAGGGAGGGAGGGCCGCCGGGCGATCGGGTGGTCCAGCCTTTGGGCGTCTGTCGGTGCTCACCTCTCCCCGCTGGCGGGGAGAGGTCGGCGAGACGCGGAGCGGCGAGCCGGGTGAGGGGGCGCGGCTCCCCGACTCACGAAGCGCCCCTCACCCCGACCGCGACCGCGCCGCGGCGCGTCCGGGACACGGATGCCGAAGGTCCGGGCAGGCCCGGGCGGTCCTTTGCCCTTCCCGGAGCGGCGACGCCTTGTTAGAACGGCGCGCCATGACCGACGCCTCGACCTCGACCCGCGACTACTCGAAAACCCTGTTCCTGCCGGTGACCGATTTCCCCATGCGGGCCGGTCTGCCCCAGAAGGAGCCGGAGATCCTCGCCCGCTGGGAGGCGCTCGACCTCTACGGCCGGTTGCGCCGCGCCGCCGCGGGCCGGCCCCGCTTCGTCCTGCACGACGGGCCGCCCTACGCCAACGGCCACATCCACATCGGCCACGCGCTCAACAAGGTGCTCAAGGACCTGGTGACGCGCTCGCAGCAGATGCTCGGCTTCGACTCCAACTACGTGCCGGGCTGGGACTGCCACGGCCTGCCGATCGAGTGGAAGATCGAGGAGGAGCACTACCGCAAGAAGGGCAAGGCCAAGCCGGATCTCTCCGACCCCGCCGCCATGGTGGCGTTCCGCCAGGAGTGCCGCGCCTATGCGGAGCACTGGCTGGACGTGCAGCGCGAGGAGTTCAAGCGCCTCGGCGCGGTCGGCGACTGGGCCAATCCCTACACCACCATGACGTTCGCGGCCGAGGCGCAGATCGCCCGCGAGATCATGAAGTTCGCCGACAACGGCACGCTCTATCGCGGCAGTAAGCCGGTGATGTGGTCGGTGGTCGAGAAGACCGCGCTGGCCGAGGCCGAGGTCGAGTACGAGGACTACACGTCCGATACCGTGTGGGTGAAGTTCCCGGTTGCCTCTCCCCGCCCGGCGGGGGGAGGTGAGTTCGACGGCGCCGCCGTCGTCATCTGGACCACCACCCCGTGGACGCTGCCGGGCAACCGCGCCATCAGCTATGCGCACCGGATCGCCTATGGCCTCTATCGCGTCGTCGACGCCCCGGCCGACAACTGGGCGAAGCCCGGCGATCTGCTGATCCTCGCCGACAATCTCGCCGCCGACGTGTTCGAGAAGGCCCGCGTCGCCGCCTATGAGAAGGTGCGGACGGTGCCGGCCGATGTGTTGGCGGATCTCGTCTGCGATCATCCGCTGAAGGCGATGGGCTACGACTTCGCGGTGCCGCTGCTCGACGGCGAGCATGTCGACGACAGCACCGGCACCGGCTTCGTCCACACCGCGCCCGGCCACGGCCGCGAGGACTTCGACATCTGGATGGCGAACGCTCGCGGGCTGGAGCAGCGCGGCATCTCGTCGAAGATCCCCTACACGGTCGATGCCGACGGCCGCTTCACCGAGGACGCGCCGGGCTTCACGGGCCGCCGCGTCATCACCGACAAGGGCGAGAAGGGCGACGCCAACGAGACGGTGATCAAGGCACTGGTGGACGCCGGCATGCTGGTGGCGCGCGGAAAACTCAAGCACCAGTATCCGCACTCGTGGCGGTCCAAGAAGCCGGTGATCTTCCGCAACACGCCGCAATGGTTCATCGCCATGGACCGCGACATCGCGGCGTCGGCCTCCTCTGCACCTCTCCCCGCCGGGGAGAGGTCGGGGCCCGCGCAAACGGCGCGGGCACCGGGTGAGGGGGTGCGCGCCGTCGCGAGGGGGGCTCCTGCGACGACTGGGACNCCCCCCCCCCCCCCCCCCCCCCCCCCCCCCCCCCCCCCCCCCCCCGCCCACCTCTCGACGGCGCGAACCCCCTCACCCGACGCCTGCGGCGTCGACCTCTCCCCCCTGGGGAGAGGTGAAGGAAGCGGCCCCCGGCGACACGCTGCGCGCCCGCGCCTTGAAGGCCATCGCGGCGACCCGCTGGGTGCCGCCGCAGGGCCGCAACCGCATCACCGGCATGATCGAGAGCCGGCCCGACTGGGTGATCTCGCGCCAGCGCGCCTGGGGCGTGCCGATCACCGTGTTCGTGCGCGAGAAGGGCCACGGCGAGGTCGAGATCCTGCGTGACGCGGCGGTCGATGCCCGCATCGTCGCGGCCTTCGAGCAGGAAGGCGCCGACGCCTGGTACGCCGCGGGAGCGCGCGAGCGCTTCCTCGGCGAGCGGGCCGCCGAAGGCTGGCAGAAGGTCGACGACATTCTCGATGTCTGGTTCGACAGCGGCTCCACCCACGCCTTCGTGCTGGAGGACCCGAAGAGCTTCCCGAGCCTCGCCGGCATTCGCCGCAAGGTCGACGGCGGCCGCGACCAGGTGATGTATCTCGAAGGCTCCGACCAGCACCGCGGCTGGTTCCACTCGTCGCTGCTGGAGTCGTGCGGCACCCGTGGCCGCGCCCCCTTCGACGTCGTCGTCACCCACGGCTTCACGCTCGACGAGCAGGGCCGCAAGATGTCGAAGTCGCTCGGCAACACGGTGGCGCCGCAGGATCTGATCAAGCAGCACGGCGCCGATATCGTGCGGCTGTGGGTGGGCTCCTGCGACTACTGGGACGACCAGCGCATCGGCCCCGAGATCATCAAGACCACGGTCGACACCTATCGCAAGCTGCGCAACACCATCCGCTGGATGCTCGGCAACCTCGCCCACATCCGCGCGGAGGATCGCGTCAAGATCGAGCGGATGCCGCTGCTCGAACGCTACATGCTGCACCGGCTGGCGGAGCTCGACGCCACGGTGCGCGACGCCTACGCCAACTACGACTACAAGCGCATCTTCGCGGTCCTGAGCCAGTTCATGACCGTGGACCTGTCGGCGTTCTACTTCGACATCCGCAAGGACGCGCTGTACTGCGATCCGATCTCGTCGGTGACCCGCAAGGCGTGCCTCACCGTCCTCGACCACATCTTCCGCTGCACCGTGACATGGCTGGCTCCGATCCTCTGCTTCACGGCCGAGGAGGCGTGGCTCGCACGCTATCCCGGGCTCGACGGCTCGGTGCATCTCGAGACCTTCCCGGACGTGCCGGCGACGTGGCGCAACGAGGGACTGGCCGAGACCTGGCGCAAGGCGCGCGCGGTGCGCCGCGTCGTCACCGGGGCGCTGGAGCTGGAGCGCGCCGCCAAGCACATCGGCTCGTCGCTGGAGGCCGATCCGCTGGTCTATGTGGCGGACGACGATCTCTTCCGTGCCGTGGTGGATCTCGATCTCGCCGAGATCTGCATCACCTCGGGGGCGTCGCTGATCGAAGGCGAGGGACCGGACGATGCCTTCCGGCTGCCGGAGGTGCCCGGTGTCGCCGTGCTGCCGCGCCGGGCCGAGGGCCGCAAATGCGCGCGCTCGTGGAAGATCTCGCCGATGGTCGGCACCGATCCGGAGTATCCCGACGTGACCCCGCGCGACGCCCAGGCGCTGCGCGAGCTCGACGCCATCGCGCCGGCGGCGGAATGAGCCGTTCGAGCCCGCGCACGACGGTGCGGAGCCGGTTCCCATGACGGTCCGGCTGTCCCGCTTCATCCGGCCCGGGCTTGTTGCCGTGGTGGCCACTGTGGCGCTCGATCAGGCCGCCAAGCTGTGGCTGCTCTACGGCTTCGATCTGCCGGCGCGGGCGCCACTGCGGCTGCTGCCGGTGCTCGATTTGGTCGTGGTGTGGAACACCGGCATCAGCTACGGGCTGTTCCCGCAGTCCGGGCCGCTCGGCCAATGGGCGCTGCTCGGCGTCAAGGTGGCGGCGGTGGCGCTGCTGGGGGTGTGGCTGGCGCGAGCCGAGACGCGGGCGACCGCGCTCGCTCTCGGCCTCATCATCGGCGGTGCGATCGGCAATGCCATCGACCGCGCGAGCTTCGGGGCGGTGTTCGATTTCGTGCTTCTGCACCTCACCACTGCGACCTGGACGGTCCGCTGGTATGTCTTCAATCTCGCCGACGTGGCGATCGTGGCGGGCGTCCTTGTGCTGCTCTACGAGGCGCTGTGGGGCGCCCCGGACGCCGCAAAAGCGCCCTGATCCCGGATATACAAGAAGGCTGGTCGTCATCCGGGGTCCACAACCTGGAGGCGGCTCGGCATGGGGGAACGAAATGCGAGCTTTCCTGACGCGCGCTCTCGCGCACCAGCCGCTCACGCGCCTGCCGGTCGCGCGTCGCCTGCCGACGCGCAAGGCCGCGCTGCGGATGGTGCTCTCCGGCGCCCTGTCGATGCTGCTGCTGATCGGCAGCGGCGGCGACCGGGTGCGCGCCGAAGAGGACGACGAGCTGCCGGACGTCAAGATGTTCCGCAGCATCATGCGGGGGCTCGGACTGAGGAAGCCCGGCGAGGAGAATCACATCGAGTATCGGGAGCGGTCGCCCCTGGTGGTGCCGCCGAGCCGCGACCTGCCGCCGCCCGAAACCGCCTCGGTGGTGGAGCGGAACCCGGCCTGGCCCGAGGACACCGACGTCAAGCGCCGTCGCGAGGCGAAGCAGAACGCCCGCAAGTCGATCGACTGGGAGGACGAGGCGCGCTCGCTGTCGCCGCGCGAGCTGAACCGGCAGGGCGCCTCGCGCACCGCCGCGGCCCCCGCGGCCGGCCAGAAGCCGACCGAGGAGGCGATCAATCCGGTGAAGCCGTCCGAGCTCGGCTATGGCGGCGGCCTGTTCAGCTGGCGCTCGCTGATGGGGGCCGAGCCCAAGGAGGAGTACGGCTCCTTCGACAAGGAGCCGCGCCGCACCGATCTCACCCAGCCGCCACCCGGCTACCTGACGCCGTCGCCGAACCAGCCCTACGGGGTCGGCAAGTCCACCGAGCGGGCCAAGCCGGCGAACCCCATGGACGCCGCGGTCGGCAGCGCCGAGACCCGCTGAGCGGCGCCGCACCTCGTCACACGCAAGGCGCGCACGGCCCCGGGTCGTGCGCGTTTGCGTTTCGGGCATTCGGTTTCGGCCGCTACCTGACCGATTTGTCATTTGAGCCGCGCCGGCATTTCCCCGAACACTGCCGGCGGGTTGCAACGAAAGGCCGCCGCATGATCCGCTCCGCCGTGATGTCGCTCGCCTTCGCCGCCGCGCTGGCGCTGCCGCCGGCCGCTGCCGCGACCGCGGCGTCGCCGCCGGCCGCTCCGGCGGCACCCGCGTCCTCCGGCGACAGCGCGGGCGGCGCCCTGCGGCCGAGCGAGTTCACCTTGCCGAACGGGCTTCAGGTGGTCGTGGTGCCGGACCGGCGCTCGCCCGTCGTCACCCACATGGTCTATTACAAGGTCGGCTCCGCCGACGAGCCGCCCGGCAAGTCCGGCATCGCGCACTTCCTCGAGCACCTGATGTTCAAGGGCACCGAGAAGA
The DNA here is from genome assembly GCF_964266735.1 of Rhodoplanes sp. P11. NCBI lineage: Bacteria > Pseudomonadati > Pseudomonadota > Alphaproteobacteria > Hyphomicrobiales > Nitrobacteraceae > Rhodoplanes > Rhodoplanes sp. P11. The sequence continues at coordinate 158,878 of NZ_CAXWGY010000001.1, read as the reverse complement.
ACCCGAGCGGGCGCTTCTCCAAGATGCTCGCCACCATCGGGGGCCAGGAGAACGCCTTCACGACCAGCGACTACACCGGCTACTTCCAGCGGGTGCCGCGCGAGTATCTCGGCGAGGTCATGGCCTTCGAGGCCGACCGCATGACCGGGCTGGTGCTCACCGACGCCAACGTGCTGCCCGAGCGCGACGTGGTGCTGGAAGAGTACAACATGCGGGTCGCCAACAGCCCCGACGCCCGCATGGGCGAGCAGGTCGCCGCCGCGCTCTACCTCAACCATCCCTATGGCCGGCCGGTGATCGGCTGGCGGGGCGAGATCGAGAAGCTCGACCGCGCCGACGCGCTCGCCTTCTACCGGACCTTCTACGGCCCCAACAACGCCGTGCTGGTGGTCACCGGCGACGTCGATCCGGCCGAGGTCCGCCGCCTCGCCGAGGCGACCTATGGCAAGCTTCCGGCGCGCGGCGACCTCACCGTCCGCAAGCGCCCGCAGGAGCCGCCGCCCGCCGCCGTCCGCCAGGTTACGCTCGACGATCCGCGCGTCGCCCAGCCGAGCCTCAACCGCAGCTATCTGGTGCCGTCCTACGCCACCGCCAAGCGCGGCGACGCCGAGGCGCTCGACGTGCTCGCCCAGATCCTCGGCAGCGGCCCCAACAGCCGGCTCTACCAGCGCCTCGTGGTGGAGAAGCGCATCGCCACCGGGGCGGGCGCCTGGTACCAGGGCTCCGCCCTCGACGCGACCCGGCTCGGCGTCTATGCGCGACCGACCCCGGAGGTGGCGCTGCCCGAGCTGGAGAAGGCGACGGACGCCGTCATCGACGAGATCATCACCGGCGGTGTCGCGGCCGACGAGCTGGAGCGGGCCAAGACCCGGATGATCGCCGATGCCGTCTATGCCCAGGACAACCAGGCCAGCATGGCGCGTTGGTACGGCACCGCGCTCGCCACCGGCTCGACCGTGCAGGACGTGCTGAGCTGGCCCGAGCGGGTGCGGGCGGTGACGGCCGAGCAGGTCCGTGACGCGGCGCGCGTCTGGCTCGACAAGCGGCGCTCGGCCACGGGCTACCTCATCAAGTCTCCGCCGACCGGCGAGGAGAAGCGATCGTGAATTCGGTGTTCCGGAAGACCGCGGCGGCGCTGCTCGGTGTCGTCGCGGTGGTGCTGCTCGCCGCCGCCGGCCCGGCCCGCGCCACCACCATCGAGCGGGTCGTCACTCCCAAGGGCATCGAGGCGTGGCTGGTGCGCGCCCCGTCGGTGCCGCTCGTCGCCATGGAGTTCGCGTTCCGCGGCGGCGCCGCCCAGGACCCGGCCGACCGCGGCGGCCTCGCCAACATGGTGGCGTCGCTGCTCGACGAGGGGGCCGGTGACCTCGACGCCCATGCGTTCCACCGGCGGCTCGAGTCGAAGGCGATCGAGCTGAACGCCACCGCGTATCGCGACAGCGTGGTCGGCTCGCTGCGCACCCTAACCGAGCACCGCGACGAGGCGTTCGGGCTCCTGCGCCTCGCCCTCACGGCGCCGCGCTTCGATCCCGAGGCGGTGGAGCGCATCCGCGCCGACATTCTCGCGGCGCTGCGCCGCGACGGCACCAATCCGGGCGAGATGGCCGGCCGCACATGGTGGGAGACGGCGTTCGCCGGCCACCCTTACGGCCGCATCAACCGCGGCTCGGTGGACAGCGTGCAGGCGATCGGGATCGCCGACCTCAAGGGCTATGCGGCCCGCGTGTTCGCCCGCGACAACCTGAAGATCGCCGTGGTCGGCAACATCGATGCCGAGACGGTGGCGCGCCTCGTCGACGACGTGTTCGGGGCGCTGCCCGCCAAGGCGCAGCTCGTGCCGGTGCCGCAGGCCGTGCCGGCCGATCTCGGCCGCCGCGTTCCGGTCGACATCGACGTGCCGCAGTCGACCCTGCTGCTCGGCGGGATCGGCATTCCCCGCAACGATCCCGACTTCATCCCGGCCTATGTGGTCAACCACATTCTCGGCGGCGGCTCGTTCTCGTCGCGGCTCTATCGTGAGGTGCGCGAGGAGCGCGGCCTGGCCTACGGGGTCTCCTCGTCACTGGTGCCGCTGAAGAGCGCCGCGCTGTTCTTCGTCTCGACGGCGACGCGGGCGGACCGGGTCGACCAGTCGATGGCGGTGATCGAGGCGGAGATCCGCCGCATGGCCGAGCAGGGGCCGAGCGCCGAGGAACTGACCCAGGCGAAGTCGTTCCTCAAGGGCTCCTACGCGCTGTCCTTCGACACCTCGCTGAAGGTCGCCAACCAGCTCGTGCTGATCCAGCTCGACGATCTCGGCATCGACTACATCGACCGCCGCAACGCCATGATCGAGGCGGTGACGCTCGACGACGCGAAGCGGGTGGCGAAGCGCTTCCTCTCCGGGCCGTTCCTCGCCGCCGTGGCGGGGCGCTCGGCGGCCGCCGCCGCCCCTGGCCCGGCGTCCGCCGCGCCGCCGCCGCCGCCGACGCCGCCCGTGCGCGGCCAGTAAGCGGGCGCCCCGGACGCCGGAGCGCCGGAGCGCCGGAGCCTCGGCCGCCACGCTGTCTGTTTGTCTGCCGACGGCGTCCGGGCTTGACCCCGGGCGGCGTCTCGCCTTCAACGGCGCCATGATCCGGGTCACCGACCATATCGCTCTCGACGAGACGGAGCTCGTCGAGGAGTTCGTCCGCGCCTCCGGGCCGGGCGGCCAGAACGTCAACAAGGTGGCGACGGCGGTGCAGTTGCGCTTCGACGTGCGGCGCTCGCCGTCGCTGCCGAACGACGTGGCGATCCGCCTGATGCGGCTCGCCGGCAGTCGCCTCACCACCGATGGCGTGCTGGTGATCACGGCGCAGCGCTTCCGCACCCAGGAGCGCAACCGGGCCGACGCCCGCGAGCGGCTGATCGCGATGATTCAGGAGGCGGCGGTGCGGCCGACGCCGCGCCGCCCGACCCGCCCGACGCTCGCTTCGAAGAAGCGCCGGGTCGACGCCAAGAAGCATCGGGGCGCCATCAAGAGCCGGCGCCAGGGCCGTCCCGAGGAGTGATCGGGCGCGGCCCTGGCATCCCGTCGTTGCGTCAGGCCGCGGCGGCCGGCTGGTCCTCCGTGGTCGGCTCCTCCCGCATGCGCGACAGCGTGCCTTCGTCCACCGTCGAGGTCACCAGCTTGGCGATGACGAGGTCGCCGGCGACGTTGAGGGTGGTGCGGCACATGTCGAGGAAGCGGTCGACGCCGATGATCAGACCGATGCCCTCGGCCGGAATGCCGACCTGGATCATCACCACCACGATCAGCGGCAGCGCGCCGCCCGGCACGCCCGCGGTGCCGACACCGGCCAGCATCGACATCAGCACCACGATGACCTGCTGGCCGATCGACAGGTCGATGCCGTAGACCTGGGCCAGGAAGATCACGGTGACGCCCTCGAACAGCGCCGATCCGTTCTGGTTCGCCGACGCCCCGATGGTGAGCACAAAGCGCGAGATCTTCGGCGGCAGCTTGAGGATGTTGTCGGCGCAGGCGAGCGCCACCGGCAGGGTGGCGTTGGAGGACGCCGTCGAGAAGGCGTAGAGATAGACCTCCTTGCATTGCGCGAAGAAGCCGAGCGGCGAGGTGCGCGCCACCACCCGGATCATCAGGCTGTAGACGATCAGGAACTGGATCGACAGGCCGAGCACGACCACGAAGGCGTAGAAGGCGACGTTGCCGAGGAAGCCGGCGCCCATCCGGTAGGCCGTGTTGAACACGATGCCGAAGATCGCATAGGGCGCGATCATCATGGCGAGCCCGATGATCTTCATGCACGCCTGGAAGATCGACTCGAGCACCTGCTTGGTGGGGTGATTGTCGCTCTTGATGACGGTGCTCAGCGCCCAGCCGAAGAACAGCGCGAACACCATGACGGCGACGATCTCACCCGAGAAGGCGCGCGCCGCGGAGTCGATCGGGTTCTGCGGCAAGAGATCGACAATATACTGATACCACGGCTTGCCCTGCGTGGCCGCGACATTGCGCTGGATCGACAGCACGCCGGCGTTGGACGCGAGCGCCGCCTTGTCGAAGTCGAGCCCGGCGCCGGGCCGCAGGATGTTGGTCAGGACCACGGCGATGATCACCGAGGTGCCGCTCAGCAGGATAGTAAAGAGCAGCGATCGGCCGGCGACTTTGCCAAGACCCGCGCCTTTGCCCAGTTCCATCGTGCCGAGCATCAGCGCCGACAGGATCAGTGGCACCACCATCATGAAGATCATGCGCAGAAAGATGGCGCCGATGAACGTCATGACTTCGCTGAACGTTGTCATGAACGGGTATTGTTTCGCCGGTAGATAGTAGTAAGCCAGCAGGCCGAAGCCGACACCCAACACGAAGCCAAGTAATAGTTTGTTGTGCTGCTTCATGATCAGTCCCCTTGCGACGTGGCCGAAACTCTGTCACGCCCGATATCTCGGTGCAATCTTGGGGGAAATCCTACAACCCAAGTACAGGATCGAGCCGGCGGCACGCCTCGATCGGTGCGGCGGTGCGGGACACGTCCAGGATGTGCCCGTGCCGTAACGTCTGGAGCGGAGGCCGACCATTCCGCTCTGCCGACCATTCCGCTTTAAAGTGAACCGACCCACGAACCGCGAGTCGTCCATGCCCGTCCGGCAGCTCACCGAGGCCGTCGTCAACCGCATCGCCGCCGGCGAGGTCGTCGAGCGTCCCGCCAGCGTCGTGAAGGAGCTGGTGGAGAACGCTCTCGACGCCGGTGCCACCCGCATCGACGTGATCACCGAGGGCGGCGGTCGGCGGCGCATCACGGTGACCGACGACGGCGGCGGCATGAGCCGCGACGACCTGGTGCTGGCGGTGGAGCGCCACGCCACCTCCAAACTCGACGACGACGATCTCCTCGACATCCGCACCCTCGGGTTCCGCGGCGAGGCGCTGCCGTCGATCGGCGCGGTGGCGAAGCTGGCGCTGACGACGCGGCACGCCGCCGAGCCGCACGCCTGGACGCTCGCGGTCGAAGGCGGCCTGAAGGGTGAGCCGAAGCCGGCGGCGCTCGCCGGCGGCACCCGGGTCGACGTGCGCGACCTGTTCTACGCGACGCCGGCGCGCCTCAAGTTCCTCAAGGCCGAGCGTAGCGAGACCGAGGCGATCCGCGACGTGGTGCGGCGGCTGGCGATGACGCGGCCCGACGTCGCCTTCACGCTGGCCGGCGAGGAGCGGGCGCCGCTGACCTTCCCGGCGGCGCTGCCCGACGCGGCCGGTCGGCTGGCGCGGCTCGGTGCCGTGCTGGGCGCCGACTTCGCCGCCAACGCGGTGTCGGTGCGCGGCGGCCGCGACGGCCTGTTCGTCGAGGGCTTCGCCGGGCTGCCGACCTTCAGCAAGGCCAATGCGCTGTCGCAGTACCTGTTCGTCAACGGCCGGCCGGTGCGCGACAAGCTGCTCCACGGCGCCGTGCGGGCCGCCTATGCGGACCATCTCGCCCGCGACCGCCATCCGGTGCTCGCCCTGTTCGTCGATGTCGATCCGCACGAGGTCGACGTCAACGTCCATCCGGCCAAGGCCGAGGTGCGCTTCCGCGACGCCGGCCTGGTGCGTTCCACCGTGGTGCGGGCATTGCTCGACGCGCTGACCCGCGAGTCGGGGCGGGCGGCCAGCACCGGCGGCGGCGCCACGGTGGCGGCGTTCCGGCCGGGTGGGCTCGCGCCGCGGCCCGGCTGGCCGGCGGAGCGCGGGGCCGCGGTGGGCTGGGACTGGCGCGGCTCGCCGGCCCGGCCGGGCGGCGATGCTGGCGCGGCGACGCCCGCGGGGGGCTTCGCCGAGGCCGTGCAGGCGGCCTTCGCGATCGGCGGGCCGAGCGCCGATGCGCGGGCCGCACTCGCGCCGGTGCCAGCCGGCACGGCGGATGCGGCGACGCCCGACGGGCTCGATCGGCCGCTCGGCGCCGCCCGCGCCCAGCTCCACGAGACCTATATCGTGGCGCAGACCCGCGACGGCGTTGTCATCGTCGACCAGCACGCCGCCCACGAGCGCATCGTCTACGAGCGCATGAAGGCGGCGCTCGCGGCCGGCGGCATCGCTCGCCAGATCCTGTTGGTGCCGGAGATCGTCGAGCTCGACGACGCCGATGTCGATCGCCTGACGGCGCGCGCCGACGATCTCGCCCGCTTCGGCCTGGTGCTGGAGCCGTTCGGCCCCGGCGCGGTGGCGGTGCGCGAGACGCCGGGCCTGCTCGGCCGGCTCGACGCCGCCGCTCTGGTGCACGATCTCGCCGAGCATCTCGCCGAGTGGGACGATCAGTTGCCGTTGGAACGGCGGCTCATGCACGTCGCCGCCACGATGGCGTGTCACGGCTCGATCCGCGCCGGGCGCCGGCTCAAGCCCGAGGAGATGAACGCGCTGTTGCGCGAGATGGAGACGACGCCGAACGCCGGCCAGTGCAACCACGGCCGGCCCACTTATGTGACGCTGACGCTCGCCGACATCGAGCGCCTGTTCGGGCGACGGTGAGGCGCTGCCGATCAGCGGGATGCCGGCATTCCCGCGTCCTGATCAGCTCCGGAAATCCCGGTAGATCGTGCGGACCTGCTCGCGCAGCCAGGCGTGCGCCGGGTCGCGGTCGAAGCGGGCGTGCCACACCATGCGGGTCGGCAGCCGGCCGACGTCGAGCGGCACCGGCCGGGTGGCGAGGCCGAAGGCGGAGTCGAACACCCGCGCGGCGAGCCGGGTGAACACGCCGACCATGTCGCTGCCGGCGAGAAGCTGCGGCACCGCCGTGAAGTTCGACACGGTGACGAGGGCGCGCCGCGACAGCCCGCGCGCCGCCAGGAGATCGTCGAAGATCGCGGTGCGGGTCCCGGTGGCGCTGACCACCACATGCGGAAACGACAGCACGCCGGCGATGTCGAGGCGCCTGCGCCGGGCGAGCAGCGGGTGCCCGCGGCGGAACACGCAATACAGGCTCTCCTCGATCAGCACCTCGTGGCGCAGATGGTGGGGCTCGCCGTCGATCCAGCCGAGCGCCAGATCGGTGCGGTCGTCGTCGAGGAGGTCGAGGGCGTGCTGGCGGTCGGCGGTCATCACATGCAGGGTGGTGCCGGGCGCCAGCCGTTGCAGCCGGGTGACCAGCGACGGCACCACCGCCAGGCTCTGGCGGTCCGGCGTGCTGATGCGGAACAGCGCCGCGGACGCCGCCGGATCGAACGCGGCGCCGGCGCGCAGCACGTCCGCCATCAGGGTCATGGCGTCGCGCAGCGGCCCACGCAGCGCTTCGGCGCGCGGCGTCGGCACCAGGCCGTCCGGCCCGCGCACCAGGAGATCGTCGCCGAGTGCGGCTCGCAGCCGTTGCAGCGCATTGCTGACCGCCGGCTGCGACCGGCCCAGCAGCTGCCCGGTGCGGGTGACGCTGCGCTCGGCGAGCAGCGTGTCGAGCACCCGCAGCAGGTTGAGATCGATGTCGCGCACCAATGCGGCGGCTCCCGGCGCTATTCATCCGCTGAATGGGGATGATTGATAGGATCGATTTCACAAATGGGCAAGGCGTCCCTAGTCTCGGCGCCTCGCCGTCTCGCGTTCCCTGTCCGGAGCCCGCCATGCTGCCGCCCGTCCTGACCCGCCGCACCGCGCTCGCCGGCCTCGCCGTCGCCGTCGTCGGCGGCGCCGTGCCGTCTCCGGCTCCGGCCGCCGCGCCGCAGAACGGCCAGCAGGCGCCCGGCTTCTATCGTTACAAGGTCGGCGACATCGAGATCACGGTGGTGAACGACGGCGTCAGCCGCATGCCGTTGGTGGACGGCTTCGTCGCCAATGCCGGCAAGGAGGAGGTGCAGGCGGCGCTCGCCGCCGCCGCCATGGACACCACCGTCTATGCCGGCCCCTACAATCCGATCCTGATCAACACCGGATCGCGGCTAGTGCTGGTCGACACCGGCACTGGCGAAGCCGCCTTCCGGACGAGCCAAGGGCTCAACGGCCGCTTCCTGATCAACCTCGCGGCTGCCGGCATCACGCCCGAGCAGATCGACGCCGTCGTGCTGACCCACTATCACGGCGACCATATCAACGGCCTTCTGCGCGCCGACGGCACGCCGGCCTTCCCCAACGCCGAGGTGCTGGCGCCGGCGCGCGAGCACGCCTTCTGGATGGACGACGGCGAGATGAGCCGCACCGGCCGGCCGCGCGTGCAGGACGGCTTCCGCAACGTCCGCCGGGTGATGGCCGGCGAGGTGCTGAAGCGGCTGCGCACCTACGAGTGGGACGCCGAGATCGTGCCCGGCGTCACCGCGCTCGCCACGCCCGGCCACACGCCGGGCCACACCTCGCTGGTGGTCGCCTCGGCGGGCCGGAGCGTTTACGTGCAGGGCGACGTCACCCACGCGCCCGCGCTGTTCGCCCGCCATCCGGGCTGGCATTTCATGCTGGACGTCGATCCGGTGGCGGCCGAGGCGACTCGCCGCAGGGTCTACGACATGCTGGTCGCCGACCGGATGCTCGTGCAAGGCTTCCACTATCCGTTCCCGGCGCTCGCCCGCGTCGAGCGCAGCGGCCCCGGCTATCGCGAGGTGCTGGTGCCGTGGAGCCCGACGCTGTGACGGTCGTTCCGGTGTGACCGACTTTTCGTGACACCTGCTTCGTGACACCTGCTTCGTGACATTTGCCTTCCTGACATCGTTCCTCGTGTCACTCACCGTCCGCGATACCGACTGTTCGTGATGGAGATTCACATGCGACGATTCTTCGAGGCGGCGGCCCGACGGGCTGCCGCGCTCGCGCTCGTGGCCGGGCTCGCTGCCGCCGGGCTGCCGGCGGCCGCTCAGGACGCGGCGACGAGCTGGCCGACGCGGCCCGTCACCCTGATCGTGCCGTTCGTGGCCGGCGGCCCGATCGACGTAATCGCCCGGGTGCAGGCCCAGCGGCTCGGCGAGATCCTCGGCCAGACCGTCATCGTCGAGAATGTCGGCGGTGGCGGCGGCGCGCTGGGAGCGCAGCGCATCGCCCGCGGCACTCCGGACGGCTACACCTTCGTGATGGGCAATGTCGGCACCCACGCCTATCACCCCACCCTGTATGCCAAGCCGCTCTACGATCCGGTGACCGACTTCGCGCCGGTCGGGCTGACCACCGAGTCGGCGCGCCTCCTGGTCGCCCGCAAGACGCTCCCCATCGACGATCTCAAGGGCTTCGCCGCCTATGTGAAGGCGAACCACGCCGCCATGAGCTTCGGCTCCGGCGGCCTCGGTTCCGCCACCCATGTGCCGTGCCTCCTGGTCAACCAGGCGATCGGCGCGACGGTGACTCATGTGCCGTATCGCGGCGCCGCGCCCGCCATGCAGGACGTCATCGGCGGCCGCATCGACTACATGTGCGACTCGATCCAGACGGCGCTGCCGCAGGTGAAGGAGAAGAACGTCAAGGCGCTCGCCGTCCTGGCGCCGACCCGCTCGCCGATCCTGCCGGACGTGCCGACCGCCACCGAGGCCGGGCTGCCGGGCGTCGAGGCCAATGCCTGGAACGCCATCTTCCTGCCGAAGGGCACGCCCGACGCGATCGTCCGCAAGCTCGCCGCCGCGGTCGCCCAGACGCTCGACGACCCGCTGGTGAGGAAGCGGCTGGACGAGCTCGGCCTGTCCATCGTGCCGCCGGAGCGGCGCGGGCCGGAGGTCCTGGCCGCCTATGTGAAGGAGGAGATCGCCCGCTGGGCGCCGCCGATCCAGGCGGCCGGCCTCAAGGTGGAGTAGGGCGCGCGCTCATCCTCGGCGTGCCGGCGTGCCGGCCGCCGGTGTGCCGGCCCGTCACGCGGCGCGAAGAACGCTGATCGCCGTGTCGTCGTAGACGCGGCGGTCGAGCGCCGCGAAACCGTCGAGCGGCGGCAGCGGCGCGTCGGCCGTCTCTTCGACCACCACCAGGGCGGCGGGGGTGAGCCAGCCGCCGGCCCGCGCGGCGGTGAGGGCCGGGACCGCGAGGCCACGGCCATAGGGCGGATCGAGGAACACCAGCGAGAACGGCGCCAGCGGATGCGCGGTGCCGAGCTTGGTGGCGTCGCGGCGGAAGATGCGCGTGGTCGCCGCCAGTCCCAGCGCCTCGACGTTCTGGCGGATCAGGGCGCGCGCTTCGGCGCCGTCGTCGACCATGAGGGCGAAGGCGGCGCCGCGCGACATCGCCTCGAGCGCCAACGCTCCGGTGCCGGCGAACAGGTCCAGCACGCGCGCGTCGGAGACCGGGTCGTCGTAGGCGTGGACCAGGATGTTGAACAGCGACTCGCGCAGGCGGTCGCTGGTCGGCCGGATCGCCTGCGAGCGCGGGCCGGCGAGGCCGCGCCCGCGCAACTGGCCACCGACGATGCGCATCACCCGCCCCGTGATCCGGGCTTGCCGCCTGGGCGCCCGCCGGGCCGGCCACCGCCGCCGGGGCGGCCACCACCGGGACGGCCGCCACCCGGCTTGCCCTTGAAGCCGCCCCCCTTGAAGCCACCCGGGCGGTCGCTGCGGGGGCCACCCTTGAAGCCACCAGGCTTGCCGCCGAAGCCGCCGGGGCGCCCGCCACCGGGCCGATCGCCGTCCTCGCGCGGCCGGAACGGTTTGCCGCCGCCCGGCCCCTTGCTGCGGAACGGGCGATCCCCGGCGGGACGCTCGCGGAACGGCCGGTCCCCGGCCGGGCGCTCACGGAAGGGCCGATCGCCGTCCTCGCGCGGCCGGAACGGTTTGCCGCCGCCCGGCCCCTTGCTGCGGAACGGGCGATCCCCGGCGGGACGCTCGCGGAAGGGCCTGTCTCCCTCCTGGCGCGGCCGGAACGGCCGGTCGCCCCGCGGCGGCCGGTCGTCGCTCGATCGTTCGCGGAACGGGCGGTCCCCGGCCGGGCGCTCACGGAAGGGCCGATCGCCGTCCTCGCGCGACCGGAACGGCTTGCCGCCGCCCGGCCCCTTGCTCCGGAACGGGCGATCTCCGGCGGGACGCTCGCGGAACGGCCGGTCGCCCCGCGGCGGCCGGTCGTCGCCCGATCGCTCGCGGAACGGGCGGTCCCCGGCCGAGCGCTCGCGGAACGGCCTGTCGCCGTCCTCGCGTGGGCGGAACGGCTTGCCGCCGCCCGGCCCCTTGCTGCGGAACGGGCGATCGCCGCCCGGGCGCTCGCGGAACGGCCGGTCGCTCCGGGGGCGGTCCTCGCGGTCACGGAACGGCTTGTCGCGGAACGGCCGGTCACGGAACGAGGGACGCGGAGCCTCCTCGACGGCCGGCTTGGGGTCGCCGAACCGCTCCACCGGCACGGCGCGGCCCTTGCGGTCGGTGAGCAGGCTTTCGCGCTTCTCGCCGGCCGGTGGCTCCTGGCGGATGGTGGCGCGATCGCCGCCCTTGTAGTGACGGCGCACCGGGGCGTCGTCGGCCCGCCAGGTGTTGCCGCGGCGCGGCCGGACGAACGGCGTCTCCGGCCGCTCGTCGCGGTCGCGCGGCCGCCGGTAGGGCCGATCGCCGCCGCGCTCCTCACGACCACGCTCGTCACGACCACGCTCGTCACGGCCACGCTCGTCACGGCCGCGCTCGTCACGGCCGCGCTCGGCGTCGCGCCGCCCGCCGCCGAAACGGCGCTCGCCACGATCATCGCCGGAGCGGCGCTCGCCGCGCTCGTCGCGGCCGCGCCGGGGCGGCCGGCTGTCGGTGTCGGGCGCCGTCCGTGGCGGCGCTCCGCGGGGAGCCCGCGGGCCGTCGAAGTCGCAGCCCGCCTCGGCGGCCAGCCGCTCGCCGAGCTGCTCGCGTAGCACCCGGGTCTTCACCTCCTCGATCTCGCCGTCGACCAGCTCGCCGAGCTGGAACGGCCCGTACGACACCCGGATCAGCCGGTTGACCTGAAGGCCGAGCGCATCGAGGACGTTGCGGACCTCGCGGTTCTTGCCCTCGCGCAGCGCCATCGTCAGCCAGACATTGCTGCCCTGGGTGCGGTCGAGGGTCGCCTCGATCGAGCCGTACTGGATGCCGTCGACCTCGATGCCGTTCTTGAGGGCGTCGAGCGCGGCCGGATCGACGGTGCCGTGCGCCCGCACCCGGTAGCGGCGCAGCCAGCCGGTCGCCGGCAGCTCCAGCATGCGGGCGAGGCCGCCGTCGTTGGTGAGCAGCAGCAGCCCCTCGCTGGCGATGTCGAGCCGGCCGATGCTGATCAGCCGCGGCAGGTCGTCGGGCAGCGAGTCGTAGATGGTCGGCCGGCCCTCGGGGTCGTGGCTCGTCGTCACCAGCCCGACCGGCTTGTAATAGAGGAACAGCCGGGTGCGCTCGGCCTCAGGCAGCGGGTCGCCGTCGACCGTGATGCGGTCCTGCGGTGTCACGTCGAGGGCCGGCGAGGTGATGATCGTGCCGTTGACGGCGACGCGACCCGCCTCGATCCACGCCTCCGCGTCGCGGCGCGAGCACAGGCCGGCGCGCGCCATCACCTTGGCGATGCGCTCGCCATCGGGCGGGGCGGGGCGCCGCTCCGGCGCGGCGTCTTCGGGTTCGGGCTTGTCGGTCATGATCTCTGTCTTGGATAAGGAGCGAGCCTGATAGCAGAGTTCGGGCAGAGGAACGAGCGTTGACCACCTTCATGGACATGGCGTTGGCCGAAGCGCGGGCCGCAGAGGCCGCCGGCGAGGTGCCGATCGGCTGCGTGATCGTGCGCGACGGCGCCGTGGTGGCGCGCGGCGGCAATCGCACGCTCCGCGACCGCGATCCGACTGCACACGCCGAGATGGTGGCGATCCGCGCCGCCACGGCGGCGCTCGGCTCCGAGCGGCTGCCCGGCTGCGACCTCTACGTGACGCTGGAGCCGTGCCCGATGTGCGCGGCGGCGATCTCGTTCGCCCGCCTCCGGCGGCTCTATTACGGGGCTGCCGACCCCAAGGGCGGCGCGGTGGAGAGCGGCGTGCGCCTCTACGGGTCGCCGACCTGCCACCACCGGCCGGAGGTCTATGCCGGCATCGGCGAGACGGCGGCGGCGGAGCTGCTGCGGGCGTTCTTTCGCGCGCGGCGGTGAGCCGGCGGGGCGGGACCTCTCACCCCTCCAGCAGGGCCGCCAGGTCGCGCTTGATGTCGTCCTTGATGGCCTCGCCGGCGCGGATCACGGCGATCGCCTGGAGGAAGTCGAGCAGCCGGAACACCTCGACATTGGGGCGGATCAGCAGGTCGGGCCGCACCCGGGCGAGCTTCTCGGTCACGATCGTGTGACCCATCAGGCCGAGGGTGGCGAACACCGAGTCCCATGCCTCCGGCACCGCGGCGGGCGGGCGCGGCCCCGACGAGCAGTCCACCGCCACCACCACGTCGGCACGGCCGGCGAGCTGGGTGAACGGCAGCGGGTCGACGGCGGCGCCGTCGACCAGCACCCGGCCGCCGTGCTCGACCGGGCGCAGCAGGCCCGGGATGGCCATCGAGGCGGCGACGGCCGGGCGCAGCGGCCCCTGCGAGAACACCACCTCGGCCTGGTCGAACAGGTCGGCGGCGACCACCAGCAGCGGGATCGTCAGCGCCGAGAAGTCCTCCGGCACCGCCTCGGGCAGGAAGGCGGCGCAGAACTTGTCGGCGTCGAGCAGCACCGGGTTGTGGCCGAACGGCACCCGCAGCAGGCTCGACCAGGCGAAATCCGAGGCGCGGGCGCCGACCAGCCGGCGGATCAGCGCGGCGCGGTCGGTGACGGTGGCGATGACGTGGCGGCGCAGCGCCCGCGGGCTCATCCCGGCCGCGTAGGCGGCCCCCATCAGGGCGCCGATCGACGAGCCCGAGATGGCGACGGGCTTGACGCCCAGCTCGTCCAGCGCCTCGAACACGGCGATGTGGGCGAGGCCGCGAGCGCCGCCCGCCCCGAGTGCGAGCGCGAAGGTCTTCACGCCGATCCCGTGAAGAAGGCGAGAAGGGCCGCGGCGGTCTCGGCGGGGCGTTCCTCGGCCGGGAAGTGGCCGCAGTCGAGTGGCTGGCCGCGCACGTCGTCGGCCCAGTCGCGCCACGCCGTGAGCGGGCCGTTCTCGCTGGGGATGCCCTTGGAGCCCCACAGCACCAGCACCGGGCAGGCGATTTTCTTGCCGGCGGCGCGATCGGCCTCGTCGGCGGCGAGATCGGTGGTGCGGCCGGCGCGATAGTCCTCGCAGGTCGCGTGGATGCGCAGCGGGTCCTGGAAGGCGGCGCGATAGTGCGCGAGCGCCCGCGGATCGAACGGCGTCAGGTCCTTGGTGCCGCTCCAGCTCGCCAGCTTCCAGTCGAAGTAATAGAGCGGGTCCTTGCCGATCATGGTCTCGGGGAAGGGCTCGGGCAGTGCCAGATAGGTCCAGTGCCAGACCTTGTAGGCGAGGATGCGGTCCATCTGGTGCCACATGGTGTAGATCGGCACGATGTCCAGCACCGCCAGCCGCTCCAGCCGGCCGGGATGGTCGAGCGCCAGGCGGTAGCCGACGCGGGCGCCGCGGTCGTGGCCGGCGAGCGAGAAGCGGGCGTGCCCCAATGCCTCCATCAGGTCGATCATGGCGTTGGCCATGGCGCGCTTGGTGTAGGGCGCATGGTCCGGCCCCGAGCGCGGCGCCGCCGACCAGCCGTAACCGGGCAGATCGGCGACCACCACGCGGAACTGCTTCGCCAGGGTCGGCGCCACCTTGTGCCAAATGACGTTGGACTGCGGATAGCCGTGCAGCATGAGGAGCGGCGGGCCGCTGCCGCCCGAGCGGGCGAACAGCCGGCCGGCGCTGGTATCGATCCAGTGGGCCTCGAAGCCGGGATAGAGGTCGGCGAGATCGGACATGGGGCACTCCGGGCAAAATACAAAGCTTCGTCGATAACGACCGCCTCTCCTCCGTCATGGCCGGGCTGTCCGGCCATCCACGATCTTGTTCTGGCAAGCCTTTCAGGTCGTGGATGCCCGCGACGAGCGCGGGCATGACGAGCCGGGGGATGTGGCGGTTGGTATACCGCTACGCGGCGGGTCTGGGGCGCAGCATAGCCGGAGAGCGGCCGCGGCCGTAAGACGGTGGCGAGGACGCAGGCGGACGCGGCCGCCGATCAGCTCCGCAGCGGCTCGGCCTTGGGCCAGGTCGCGGCCGAGGTCTCGATGCCCTGGCTCTTCGAGTAGTTGGCGATGCCGAGATTGAACTCGATCACGACCTTCACGATCAGGGGCCGCTCGCCGACGAGCTGCGGATACTGCTTCAGCACCATGCCGGCGATGTCGCGCGCCGCGGCCTCCGGGTCGGCCGGCCACTGCCGGACCACTGCGGTGATCACGATGGACTCGCTCGCCTCGTCACGGTCCGTCGTCTTCTGCCAGCGCCGCGCCACCGTGGCGTCGCGCACCGCCGGGTTCTCGCGCACGGCGTTGCGGACCACCAGAAGCTCGCTCAGCCGGACCGAAGACTCCACCAGCGAGGGCAGCACCAGCCCATAGCCGATGCTGACGGCGCACAGGACACCCACGACGATGCGGTGGACGAGCCGCAGCGGACGGCCCGGCAGCGCCGGAGCAGGCGTGGGCGTGGGCGTGGGAGCCGGCGCCGGGTTGACGTCGATCACCCGGGCGCCGACCACGAGATCGTGCAGCGACTGGCGGGTCGGCCGGTTGAACAGCACGAGATAGAGCAGCGACAGGCCGACGCCGATGACCAGGAAGCTCCACAGGCCGGTGATGAGCGGCGACATCTCGTCGAGATCGAAGTCGTTGAGGATGACCGGCGCCATCAGCACCAGCGCCCGCAGGGTGGCGGCGCCGATCGACAGCGGCGCCCCGTCCGGGCCTACCACGGCGAGACCGAGCAGGCGCTTGCCGAAGCTGCGCCCGCCGGTCAGCCGGCTGTCGGCGAGGCCGAAATAGCCGAGCGCCAGCACCAGGCCGATCAGCCGCGCCGCCAGGCCCAGCCCGACCACCCAGTCGAACAGCAGCATGCCGACCCCGTAGCCGATGGCGCCGAGCAGCGTGGTGTCCAGCGTGAAGGCGATCAGCCGGCGCCACAGCGGTGCCGGCCTGGCGGATGCAGGCTGGGCGGCGTCGAGGAGAGGGAGATCGGAGGGGGCCGACGCGCTCATGAAAATAGTCCGGGTGGTGAGAAGAGCAGGGGACGGCAGCGGGCGAGGAGGCCATCGTCCGCCGCGGATCACGGAGGCGGCTCAGTCCCGCCGCACCAGCCCCTTGGCGCCGATGTCGGTGCGCCAGAAGCCGCCCGGCCACTGGATCGCCGCGACCGCCTCGTAGGCGCGACCGCGCGCCGTCGCCAGCGTGTCGCCGATGGCACAGACATCGAGCACCCGGCCGCCGCTGGCGATCACCGCGCCGTCGTCGCGTTGCGTGGTGCCGGCGTGGAAGATCTCGACCTCGTCGACCTCGGCGGCGGCGCGCAGCCCGCCGATGACGGTGCCCTTCTCGTAGGCGCCCGGATAGCCCTTGGCGGCCAGCACCACGGTGATGGCGGACTGCGGGTACCAGCGCAGATCGAAGTCCTTGAGCTGCCCGTCGCAGGTGGCGAGCAGGGCCGGCACGAGATCCGACATCAGCCGCAGCATCAGCACCTGGCACTCGGGATCGCCGAAGCGGACATTGTACTCGATGAGCTTCGGCCCCTCGGCGGTGATCATCAGGCCGGCGAACAGCACGCCGCGGTAAGGTGCGCCCATCGCGGCCATCGCGGTCAGGGTCGGACGGATGATCTCGTCCATGGTGCGGGCGGTGATCTCCGGCGTCATCACCGGGGCGGGCGAGTAGGCGCCCATGCCGCCGGTGTTGGGCCCCTGGTCGAAGTCGAAGGCGCGCTTGTGGTCCTGGGCCGAGGCGAGCGGCAGCGCGGTCTCGCCGTCGCACAGCACGAAGAACGACGCCTCCTCGCCGGCCAGGAACTCCTCGACCACCACGCTGGCGCCGGCCTCGCCGAGGCTGCCGCCGAGCATGCGGTCGATGGCGGCTTCCGCCTCGGCGACGCTCTGCGCCACCACCACGCCCTTGCCGGCCGCGAGCCCGTCGGCCTTGACCACGATCGGGGCGCCGCGCTCGCGCACATACGCCTTGGCCGGCGCGGCCGCGGTGAACACCGCCCAGGCGGCGGTGGGGATGCCGGCGTCGCGGCACAGCGCCTTGGTGAAGCCCTTGGAGCCTTCGAGCCGGGCCGCCGCCCGGGTCGGGCCGAACGCCTTGATGCCAGCGGCGGCGAGGTCGTCGACCAGGCCGGCGACCAGCGGCGCCTCCGGGCCGACCACCACGAGGTCGACGGCGTTGTTGCGGCAGAAGGCGATCACGGCCGCGTGGTCGGCGGCGTCGAGGGCGACGCAGTCGGCCTCCTGGGCAATGCCGGCATTTCCGGGCGCGCACCACAGGCGGTCGACGAGCGGGCTCGCGGCGATCTTCCAGGCGAGCGCGTGCTCGCGTCCGCCGGAGCCGAGGAGGAGAATGTTCATGAGCAGCACGCCGAGGCTGGTTCCAAGGGGCAGGGTCGGGCGCCCTTATAGCAGCAATCGGCGGCGGCGATCGTCGAGCGACACGGCCTGCTCTGGGGAAAACGGCGTCGCTGGACTCCGGCCGCGTGCCCCGGACAAGGTGCGTCGGGCCGTAGGCCCGATGCGCCGCAGATCCGGGGTCCAGAGATCTGGGGTCCAGAGATCCGGGTCCAGGTCGGATGGGCAGGAGGTTCGGCAGGTCTTGTCCGATCGTGTCGCGGTTCGCAGCGCGTTGCGCCGCGCCCGGGACACGAAGCCTCGTCCGGGGAGCCGCGCCGAAGGCGCGCCTCACGCCTCGCCGACGGTCTCGAACATCACCGCTTCCAGCGCCTCGCGCGGGCTCTTGCCGGCCCACATGACGAACTGGAACGCCTGATAGTAGCGCTCGCAGGCATCGGTGGCGGCGGCGAGCAGCGACTCGCACTGCGCTCCCGAGGCGGTGACGCCGCCGGCCAGCACCAGCGCGTGGCGGAACATCACCAGGCCGTCGTTGGCCCACAGGTCGAAGTGGCCGACCCAGAGCTGCTCGTTGACCATCGAGACCAGCGCGATCATGTCGGCGCGGCGCCGCTCGGGCACTTTCAGATCGAACGCGCAGGCGAGATGCAGCGCCTCGATCTCGCTCATCCAGGTGAAGGAGACCTGATAGTCGGTCCACTTGCCGGCAATCACCAGCGTGACCTCGTCCTCGCTGGAGCGGGCGAAGGACCAGTCGTTCAAGGCCGCGATCCGCTCGACGATGTCGACCGGATTCGCCGTCCGCGGATTCGAGATCTCCATCAGCGACATGCCGCTTCTACCCCTTCTGTGCCGGACGCGCGAACGTACGCTCGGAACGCGCACGCCACGCGACGGCACGCGCCGGGTGCCCGAAGCGTCCGGGGCAGCGAGAGCGGCACCACCGGGACTTCCACGAACACCGAATCACTCGGTCCGTCGACTATAGCGGCTCGGCCCAGACGACCGAACCGCTTACGAGCGATCGTGGATTCTGCTGAATCGCGCAACGACGGAGCGTCGCCGGTCCACAGAGAACCGCGTTTCGGTCCGCGACAGTTTGACTCGGGGAGCGGGTGCGCGGCGCCGCTCTGAATCAAAAGTGGAACGGAGCGGAATCGGAGCGCGAACGGCGTACGTCGTCGCCACGGGAGACCTGGTCGGTGGTGGCGGAGTCCGGAGCTGATCAGCAGACGTGATCAGATGGGGACGGCAAAGCTCGTCCTGCACGGGTGCGTGCGCGCGTGACGGAGAGGCCGCCGTGAAGGCCGAGGCGGCGTCGACGCGATCATGCCGGCCGCGTCGACGAGCGCCCACCGACGAGCGTCCGCCGACGGCGCCGGTCCGGCGCCGATCGAGCGTCGTCGCGCGAAGGTGGTCGACGGGATCAGTCGAACAGGCTGGAGACGGATTCTTCCGATGCGGTCCGGCCGATCGCCTCGCCCAGGAGAGTGGCGATCGACAGCACCCGGATGTTCTCGGCGACGCGGACCGCCTCGGTCGGCTGGATCGAGTCGGTGATCACCAGCTCCTTCAACCGGGAGGCGGTGATGCGGGCGACCGCGCCGCCCGACAGCACGCCGTGGCTGATATAGGCATAGACGCGCTCGGCGCCCTGCCCGAGCAGGGCGTCGGCGGCGTTCACCAGGGTGCCGCCCGAGTCGACGATGTCGTCGACCAGGATGCAGGTGCGCCCCTCGACATCGCCAATGACGTTCATCACCTCCGACTCGCCGGCGCGCTCGCGCCGCTTGTCGATGATGGCGAGCGGCGCGTTGATGCGCTTGGCGAGACCACGCGCCCGCACCACGCCGCCGACGTCCGGCGACACCACCATGAGCTTCGACAGCTCGAACCGCTCCTTGATGTCGCGCACCATCACGGGCGAGGCATAGAGGTTGTCGGTGGGGATGTCGAAGAAGCCCTGGAGCTGGCCGGCGTGCAGATCGACGGTGAGGACGCGGTCGGCGCCCGCCCGGGTGATCAGGTTGGCCACCAGCTTGGCCGAGATCGGCGTCCGCGGTCCGGGCTTCCGGTCCTGGCGGGCGTAGCCGAAATACGGCATCACGGCGGTGATGCGCCGTGCCGACGCGCGCTTGAGCGCATCGGTGATGATCAGCAACTCCATCAGGTGATCGTTCGTCGGGAACGAGGTGGCCTGCACGACGAACACGTCGGCTCCGCGCACGTTCTCCAGGATCTCGACGAAGATCTCCATGTCGGCGAAGCGCCGCACCACCGCCCGGGTGAGCGGTGTCTTCAGATAAGCCGCGATCGCTTCCGCCAGTCTCGGATTGGAGTTGCCGGCGACGAGCTTGATCGCTCCATTCTTGCCAGGCATTCCCGACCTCCCGAAACGCCAACGCGAGCGAAACCTACCGGCGGCGCCTGAATACAAGGCGGTCGGGGTGTGTGCAATACGACGATTTGGTGTTCCGGCACTTTTGCCCAGGCATGGCTCCCGCCGGCCACGAGCTTTGCAGCGGGGGACGGCCGGCGAGCGGCTGCCGACCCCGACCCGATCAGGGCGCCGGGCCGACGGCCGCGACCGTCACGGCAGCCTCGTCGCGGGTCGGCGCCGGCCCGGGCGCGGCCCCCGGAGCGGCGGCGGGAGCCGCAGGCGCCGATGCGGTCCGCGGGGTCGCCAGGAAGCCGGCGAGTCGCTCCATGCCGGAGGAGGCGATTCGCCGGATCACGGTCTCGTCGGCGGCCGCCCAGGTGTTGCTGCCCGCGCCGGTCACAGGCTCCTCGCCGGACAACCGGAAGGCGCGGCGCTGGTCGGCGTCGTAGACGTCCCACACCCAGTGGATGACCGCCTTCTTCGGATAGACCACGTTGGCCGTGTAGACCTTCACCCGGTAGGTGGCCGGGGTGGTGCGCGACACCACGGCGAGCTGGCGCGTCTGCGCCTCGGTGGTGAGCGACTGGACCAGGCGGGAGAACACGCTTTCGGGCGGGCCGTCGATGGATTCGAACGCCACGGTGGGTCCGCGGCCGGCAGCGGCCGGGGCGGGGCCCTGGCTCGCGGTGGTGCAGCCGGCGCTGCCGAGCGCCAGCAGCAGGACTGCGCCGAAGCCGATCAATCCGGCGCCGCGTCCGCCACTCCGCCGTGACTGCGATCGCCGTGACTGCGGCCGCGCGAGCCGCCGTGCCGTGTCCCCGTGCATCCGAGCCCCCGATGCTGCCGTGGCCCGGTCGAGCGGGCCGGTCGGGCGGTCGTCCCGCCTCGGTCGGTAACCACTCCTTAACCGTAACCGCGACTGCGGTCCAGCCGGGGGCTGGACGGGCTGGGGACGGGGCTCGCGAGGGGCTCAGGGCATCAGGGCGATGGCATTGACGTGGCGGCCGTAATCCGGCTCGGCCCGGTGGGTGGCACGGCGAAAGCTGTAGAACCGCGCCTCCTCGGCATAGGTGCAGACGCCGACGTCCTCCACCCGCCCGATGCCGGCGGCGGCGAGCCGGGCCGCCACGTAGCCGGCGAGGTCGAACAGGGCATGGCCGTCGCGGCTGCTCGGTGCGAAGAAGCGGGCATAGCCCGGGTCCTGGGCGACGAACTGCGCCTGCACCTCGGGGCCGACCTCGTAGTTCGGCTGGCGGATCATCGGCCCGATGGCGGCGACGATGCGCTCCCGGGCGGCGCCGAGGCGCTCCATCGCCGCGATGGTGGCGTCGGTGACGCCGGCAAGCGCGCCGCGCCAGCCGGCATGCGCCGCCCCGACCACGCGCGCCTCCGGGTCGGCGAACAGGACGGGGCCGCAATCGGCCGTCGAGGCGCACACCGCGAGACCCGGCCGGCGGGTCACGATGGCGTCGAGCTTCGGCCGCTCGGCCGGCGTCCACGGCGCCTCCGCGACGATCACGTCGGCCGAATGGATCTGGATGGCGCTCAAGAGGTTCTCGGGAACCACACCGACCGCGGCGGCCATGCGGGCGCGGTTCTCGGCCACCCGGGCGGGATCGTCGCCGGAGCCGAAGCCGGCGTTGAGGCTGGCATAGAGGCCGTCGGAGACGCCGCCCTCGCGGGTGAAGAAGGCGTGGCGGATGCCCGGCAGGGCCGCGAGCGAGGGGGCGTGGAGCATCATGGTGTCAGTCTCGTCTGTCGGTCCCGATAGCGTCGTGTCGAGAGATCAGTCCAGGGCGGGCAGCGGCCCGAGGGCCGGGTCCGCGACCGCCAGCACCTTGAACAAGGCGCCCATCCCGGTGCGGCCGGGATCGAGCAGGCGGGCCACCGCGGCGTCGATGGCGGCGGCCTTGGCGGGGGCGGATGCCTTCAGTTGCGCGGCGCGCGCGTCGATTCCGAGGCGGCGGAGGAACTCGGCCTGGGTCAGCGGGCCGTGGACGCGGGCGCCGGCCGCCGCGGCGGCGCGGGCGAGGGCCGCGAAGTCGACATGGGCGGTGAGGTCGGCCTCGCCGGGAGCGGCCAGCGGGTCCGCGAAGGCATGGCCGCGCACCGCCTGGAGGGTGTCGCCGGCGCCACTGATCGTGTGGCCGTAGTCGATGATCAGGGCGGCGCCGGGAGTCTCCCGGTCGCCGGCCACCCGGGCGGCGAGCCGGCGGACGAACGCCTCGTCGCGCCACTCGACGATCATGTCGGGCGGGCTCGTCCGCAGCGCCGCCGGCACCGTGGCGGCGAGCGCCGGGTCGGGGGCCGCGAGATCGAAGTCGAGGCGGCCGTCCGGAGCCAGCGCCACCACCCGCTCGCGCCAGCCGTCGGCGGTCCGCACCGCCTGGCGGATCGGCAGGGCGTCGACGAACTCGTTGGCGAGCACGATGGCCGGTCCCGGCGGCACCGCGCCGAGGTCGTCGTGCCAGGCGAGCGGCACGCCGGCGCCCGCCAGGGTGTCGCGCTGGCGCCCCGCGAGCACCGGGCTGGTCTCGACGAGATGCACCGACAGCGCGGTGCGGAAGGCGGGCAGCACCCGGACGGCGCGCAGCGCGTCCGCCATCAGGGTGCCGCGGCCGGGGCCGAGCTCGATCAGCCGCAGGCTCGACGGCTCGCCCATTTGCCGCCAGACGGCGGCGGCCCACAGCCCCAGAAGCTCGCCGAACATCTGGCTGATCTCCGGCGACGTGATGAAGTCGCCGGCGGCGCCGAACGGATCGCGGGTCGCGTAATAGCCGTGCTCCGGATGGCCGAGGCAGAGGCTCATGTAGTCGGCGACTGGTAGCGGCCCCGCGGCGGCGATGCGCCGGCGCACGAGGTCGGCGAGCGGGCTCACGGGGACTCGGCCCGCGCCGGCCGCAGCGGCGGCCGCGACAGCGCCGCCGCCACGAAGCCGAGGCCGGCCAGGAACAGCGGCACCGACAGCACCATCCCCATGGTCAGCCCGCCCCACAGGAAGCCGAGCTGCGGATCGGGCTCGCGGAAGAACTCGCAGAACGAGCGGGCGACCGCGTAGACGCAGGCGAACAGCCCGATCACCAGGCCGGGCCGCTTGAGCGCCCCGGCCCGCACCGCGATGGCCAGGATCGCCAGCAGCAGCAGCCCTTCGAGGCCCGCCTCGTAGAGCTGGCTCGGATGGCGCGGCCACGGCCCGGCACCCGGAAACACCATGGCCCAGGGCACATCGGCCGGGCGGCCCCACAGCTCGCCGTTGATGAAGTTGGCGAGCCGGCCGAGGAAGATACCGATCGGCGCCACCGCGCAGGTGAGGTCCCCGATGGTGAGGATCGACAGGCCGCGCGAGCGGGCGAACAGCACCACCGCGGCGACGCAGCCGAGGAAGCCGCCGTGGAAGGACATGCCGCCCTTCCACAGCTTCACGATCTCCAGCGGGTCGGCCAGGAAGTGCTCGAAGTTGTAGAACAGCACGTAGCCGACGCGGCCGCCCAGGATGATGCCGACCGTGACCCAGACGACGAAGTCGTCGAAGTCGAGGACGTCGAGGGGCGCCCGGCCGCCCCACGGCCGCGCCGACCGGATCAGGGCCCGGGCATACAGCCAGCCGAGCAGGATGCCGACGATATAGGCGAGCGCGTACCAGCGGATGGCGAACGGGCCGATGCTGACCAGCACCGGGTCGATCCGCGGAAAGGGCAGCACGGCGAGTGGCATCGGCGGTCCTCGGACCCTGTCGGGGTGAAGCGGCGCGGGCTGGAGCCTCGCAGGCTCCATGGCCGGCGCGGCCGGCGACTCGGGCGGTCGATCCGGGTGATGGGGCGGCGAGCCCCGCCGCGTCAAGCCGCCGGCGTCGTCGCGAGGGGCGCCGGCGCGCCGTCCACGGTTCCGGAGACCTTGCGTCACCCCGCCGCCATCGCCATTGTCTGCGCCAACCCCGACAGTGTGCCGACAGGCTTCCGGAGACGAGAGTACATGGTCCAGACGACGAGCCGGTTCTTCGACGAGATGGCCCGCCTGATGAACGACGCCGCCGGCGTCGCCCAGGGCGTGCGGCGCGAGGCGGAGACCCTGATCAAGGCCCAGGCCGAGCGCATCCTGCGCGACATGGACGTGGTGCAGCGCGAGGAGTTCGAGGCCGTCAAGGAGATGGCGCGGCTCGCCCGCGAGGAGAACGAGGTGCTGAAGGCGCGTCTCGCCGCCCTGGAGGCGAAGGTCGCAGCCTCCGGCGGCGGCCCGACCGACGCCACCACGGCCGTGGTCTGAGGCGCCCCGACGCAGGCGTTTACTCTCCCGGCTGGCGGGAAGACGCGGCGGGGGCCGGAAGGCCCCGGCCGGCCGAGGGGGCGCCTCGGATCGAGCCGTGACGTCCCTCTACTCGGGTTCTGCGCCTTTGGCGCGAGTCTCGCCCTTTCTGCACGCGGAACCGCGAAGGCCGGCGGCTGCCGGCATGCCGTCCTTTCGGGCGAAAAACCTCCGCTTCCTTGTCAATCCGGGCACAGGCGGGCTATAAGCCCGCGTTCCGCGGTCTGCACGCACCCCTGGAGGCCGGCCGCGCCGCCGCGACAGCGGCTTTTCCATCCGTGAATCGACCGGGAGGGCCGCGCCAGCGGCCGTTTCCGTCTGAGAGAGGACGACACCTATGGCGACCGTCAAAGAGCTGAAAGCGACGGCGCGTCCCCGGGCCGGCAAGGGGGCCGCCCGGGCCGTGCGTCGTGAAGGCCGCGTGCCGGGCGTGATCTACGGCGACAATCAACCCCCGCTCACCATCTCGGTCGACGAGGCGGAGCTGCGGCAGCGCATTTTTGCCGGTCACTTCCTGACCAGCATCTACGAGATCGAACTCGACGGCGCCAAGCATCGGGTCATCCCGCGCGACTACCAGCTTG
Organism: Rhodoplanes sp. P11; assembly: GCF_964266735.1. NCBI lineage: Bacteria > Pseudomonadati > Pseudomonadota > Alphaproteobacteria > Hyphomicrobiales > Nitrobacteraceae > Rhodoplanes > Rhodoplanes sp. P11. The sequence goes on along the minus strand of NZ_CAXWGY010000001.1, from coordinate 134,269 downwards.
AGCCCTTGCAGGACCGTCCGGTCCATGTCGATTTCATGCGGCTCGGCGCCGGCGCGACCATTCGGGTCCGGGTGCCGGTGCGCACCCGCAATCCCGAGGCGGCGCCCGGCATCAAGCGCGGCGGCACGGTCAACATCGTGGCCCACGCGGTGGAGCTGCGCTGCCCGGCCGAGTCGATCCCGGAGGCGATCGATGTCGACCTCACCGGCCTCGAGATCAACCACTCGGTCCATCTCAGCGACGTGACGCTGCCGGCCAACGTCCGGCCGATCGGCCAGCTCGACCCGACGCTGGTCACCATCGTGCCGCCCTCCGGCTATGCCGAGGATTCCAAGGCGGCGGCCGATGCGGCGGCGGCGGCTCCGGCGGCGGGCGCCGCCCCGGCGGCCGGTGCGGCTGCCGGCGGCGACAAGAAGGCTGCGGCCGGCGACAAGAAGGCCGCCGAGAAGAAGCCTGCCGACAAGAAGTGACAACCGGCGGCCCGGGACGGCATCGTCGCCCCGGGCCACCCATGAGGCTCCGCCATGCGGCTCGTGATCGGGCTCGGCAATCCGGGCCCCCGCTACGCGGGCAACCGGCACAACATCGGCTTCATGGCGGTCGACGCCATCGCCCGCCGCCACGGCTTCCCGCCGTGGCGCAAGCGATTCCACGGCGTCGCGACGGAAGGCCCGCTCGCCGGCGAGCGGGTCATGCTGCTCAAGCCCGAGACCTACATGAACGAGTCCGGCCGCGCCGTGCAGGAGGCCGCGCAGTTCTACAAGGTCGGCCTCGCCGACATCGTGGTGCTGCACGACGAGCTCGACCTGCCGCCCGGCAAGGTGCGCCTGAAGACCGGCGGGGGTGCCGCCGGCCACAACGGCCTGCGCTCCATCGGCGCGCATCTCGGCAACGACTTTCGCCGGGTGCGCATCGGCATCGGCCATCCGGGCGTCAAGGAGATGGTGCAGAACTACGTGCTCCAGGACTTCGCCAAGGCCGAGCGCGAGTGGGTCGAGACCCTGTGCGACACCATCGCGGACAATGCCGGGCTGCTCGCCAAGGGGCAGGACGCGACCTTCCAGAACAAGGTCCATCTCGCCATGCAGGCCAAGGGCTTCCTCGGCCCCGACAAGGAGCCGCCGGCGGCCGGTGACAGACCGGAGCGCGGGGCGGAGCGGGGCAAGGCCGACCGTGCTTGACACGGAAACACGGAAACACGAGATCCGTGTCGGGGCGGTCGCGCGGACGAGAGCCATGAAGAACGTCACCATCACGCTGCCGGACGACGTGCTGGCGCGCGCCCGGGTCGAGGCGGCCAAGCAGGCCAAGAGCCTGTCGCGGTTCGTCGCCGACGCGGTGGTCGAGAAGATGGGGGCGACCGACGATCCGGCGGTGGCGCTCGACCGATTCCTGAGCGGCCCCGGCTATCCTGGAATTGCCGCGAACTTGCCGACACGCGAGGAGCTCTATGCCGAGCGGGAAGAGGAGCTGCTTCGTCGATACGAATCTCATCGTCTACGCGATGGACCCGGGGGAGCTTCGGAAGCGACTGAGCGCCGCGGATTGGCTGAGGAGCCTGAGCAGGACCCGTATGCTGGTCCTCAGTCCGCAAAGCCTGAATGAAAGCTATCGTGTTCTCACCGAACGGCGGCGGCTGGACCGTCGGGACGTCCGCGACTTCATCGCGGTGCTGGTTCCGTTCTGCACGGCCCCGTGCGGCACCGACGTCCTTCGGAAAGCCTGGCGGGTGCAGGACGCCGGCGGATTCGGCTGGTGGGATTGCCTGCTGCTGGGCTCGGCTCTGGCGGCCGGATGCGACGTCTTCCTCAGCGAGGACATGCAGCACGAGCGCATCATCGAGGGCATGACGATTCTGAACCCGTTCCGACTCGGCGAGCCCGCCTCCTTCTTCTCCTGACGAGAGCATCATGGGATTCAAATGCGGCATCGTCGGCCTGCCGAACGTCGGCAAGTCGACCCTCTTCAACGCCCTGACGGCCACGGCGGCCGCCCAGGCCGCCAACTATCCGTTCTGCACCATCGAGCCGAATGTCGGCGAGGTGGCGGTGCCGGACCCGCGGCTCGACATCCTGGCCAAGCTCGCCAAGTCGGCCGACATCATCCCGACGCGCCTCGCCTTCGTGGACATCGCCGGGCTGGTGCGCGGCGCTTCCAAGGGCGAGGGGCTCGGCAACCAGTTCCTCGCCAACATCCGCGAGGTGGACGCCATCGTGCATGTGGTGCGCTGCTTCGACGACGGCGACGTCACCCATGTGGAGGGCCGCGTCGACCCGGTGGCCGACATCGAGACCATCGAGACCGAGCTGATGCTGGCCGATCTCGACAGCCTGGAGCGCCGCGTCGACCAGCTCGAGAAGCGCGCCAAGGGCGGCGACAAGGAGTCGAAGGAGACGCTGGATCTCGTCAAGCGTGCCCTCGATCTCCTGCGCGAGGGCAAGCCTGCCCGCTTCGTCCAGCGCCGCCCCGAGGACGAGAAGACCTTCCGGATGCTCGGGCTCCTGTCGTCGAAGCCGGTGCTCTATGTCTGCAACGTCGACGAGGCGTCGGCGGCGACCGGCAACGCCTTCTCGCGCGCCGTCGAGGCGCGCGCCGCCGAGGAGGGCGAGGGCTCGGTGGTCATCTCGGCCCAGATCGAGGCCGAGATCGCCATCCTGCCGCCCGACGAGCGCACCGACTATCTGGCCGCCATCGGGCTGGAGGAGCCCGGCCTCAACCGGCTCATCCGCGCCGGCTATGCGCTGCTCGACCTCGTCACCTTCTTCACGGTCGGCCCCAAGGAGGCGCGCGCCTGGACGGTGACCCGCGGCACCAAGGCGCCGCAGGCGGCCGGCGTCATCCACACGGATTTCGAGCGCGGTTTCATCCGCTCGGAGACCATCGCGTACGACGACTACGTGTCGCTCGGCGGCGAGGCGGGGGCGCGCGACGCCGGCCGGCTGCGCCTCGAAGGCAAGGAGTACGTGGTCGCCGACGGCGACGTGCTGCACTTCCGCTTCGCCACCTGACGGGGCCGGGGCCTCGCGGGCTGCATGCGGCTGCGGCGCGACGGGCGCCTGCGCCTTAAAAGGCCGCCTGCGGCCTACAGGCCGCCGCGGTTGCGGATGGCGCCGAGGTGCTCGTTGATCCGGAAGACGATCAGCACCAGCTCGGCCGCGATGCGCGCCGCCACGATGGCGATCAGCATGCCGAGCAGGGTGCCGAGCAGCGCGAGCAGGCCGGCCACCACGCTCGTGCCCATCAGGGTGACGGCCGACACCAGGCCGGACAGGCCGAACAGCACGGCGAGCACGACCGAGAGCCAGTAGAACACCTTGATGATCGACGGGGTGATGAACCGATCCCACTGGAACAGGTCGGTGAACGCAAACATGACGGCCTCCTCTGGCACGGAGCCGTTCGGCCCCCCTCCGCGGTCCGGGCCCGCGTCTCCTGCCGGATCGGACCCGCCCCCTCGCGTCAGCCGCCGTTCTGACCGTGAATTGTGGTGCGCTCGCGTCGGGGCCGCCGCCGGCAGGGCGCCGGCCCCGCATCCGGTTGCCGCGGTCCCCCTCGGCTCGCCGTCAGGGTTAACGAAACGTTCATGCTCCGTTGCGGTCGGTCCGGCCGCGGGGCGGCCCCCGCGACCGGATCGGGCGATTTGGGTGGGAGCGGCGGCGCCATAGGTCTTCGTTGCGGGTTCGTCCAGGCTTGTGGACTGCATTACGGTTTCCTAACTACGGCTCAAGCAGGAGCCGCCGCCATGGACCAACTCAAGCTCGTCGCCCTCGACCAGGACGATCTCGAGATCGTCGCCACCCATCTCCAGGATGCCCATGTGAAGGTGGGCGACATCCTGTGGCGGCCCCACGAGAAGCGGCTGGTGATGGCGGTGGATCGCTTCGACTGGGAGTGCGCGGTCTGTGGCGAGCCGCATTTCCGTCGCCGCCGCACCGCCCTGCGCTTCGACCGCGTGCTCGCCTGCAAGTGCCGCAACGTCCAGTCCCAGGCCAAGGACGTCGTCCTCAATCTCCTCACCATCGAGTTCGTCCAGACCGCGGCGCCGAGCGGCCATGTGGTGCTGATCTTCTCGGGCGGCGGCGAGATGCGGCTGGACGTGGAGTGCCTGGAGGTGGAGCTTGCCGACCTCGGGCCGGTATGGGATACGACCTGCTGTCCGGCGCACGAGGACCAGGTGAGCCCGGCCTGACGGCTGCGGCCCGCCACCCGTTCCGATTTTGGCCTGACGGCTTCCGGCCTGATGGCCGACACCCGACATTCCCCCGTTGCGCCGCCGTGTCCTCGCCTGCACCCGGGCGGCAGCAGGACCGGCCCGTCCCGGTGCGCCGGGCTCGCGTCTCGTCGCCCGCCGGTTCCCTGCCATGCCCGTCCGTCTCGACACCCGCGCCGCCGATTTCAAGGACCGCTTCGCCGCCCTGCTCGGGGCCAAGCGCGAGGCGGCCGCCGACGTCGAGGCGGCGGTGCGGGCCATCATCGAGGATGTCCGCAGCCGCGGCGACGCCGCCCTGATCGAGCTTTCGCGCAAGTTCGACGGTGTCGATCTCGACCGGCTCGGCCTGCGCGTCACGGCCGACGAGATCGCCGCCGCGGTGGCGGCCTGCGAGCCGCGCCGGGTGGAGGCGCTGCGCCTCGCCCGCGATCGCATCGACGCCTATCACCGCCGCCAGCGTCCCGCCGACGACCGCTTCACCGATCCGCTCGGGGTGGAGCTCGGCCACCGCTGGACGGCGGTCGAGGCGGCCGGGCTCTACGTGCCGGGCGGTACTGCCGCCTATCCGTCGTCGGTGCTGATGAACGCGGTGCCCGCCAAGGTGGCGGGCGTCGGCCGCCTGGTGATGGTGGTGCCGGCCCCCGGCGGCCGGCTGTCGCCGCTGGTGCTGGCCGCCGCCGATCTCGCCGGCGTCGACGAGATTTATCGGGTCGGTGGCGCCCAGGCGGTGGCGGCGCTCGCCTACGGGACCGCGACGATCGCGCCGGTCGACAAGATCGTCGGTCCCGGAAACGCCTATGTGGCGGCCGCCAAGCGCATCGTGTTCGGCAAGGTCGGCATCGACATGATCGCCGGCCCTTCCGAGGTGCTGATCATCGCCGACGGCACCGCCGATCCCGACTGGCTCGCCGCCGACCTGCTGGCGCAGGCCGAGCACGACACCGCCGCGCAGTCGATCCTGATCACGTCGGATGCGGCGCTGGCCGACGCGGTCGAGCGAGCCGTCACGGCGCAGCTCGCGACGCTGCCGCGGCAGGAGATCGCCGCGGCGTCGTGGCGCGACCACGGCGCCGTCATCCTGGTGCGCGATCTCGACGAGGCGGTGGGGCTCGCCGACACGGTGGCGGCCGAGCATCTGGAGCTCGCGGTCGCCGATCCGGAGCCGCTCGCCGCCCGCATCCGGCACGCCGGCGCCATCTTCGTCGGCATGACCACGCCGGAGGCGATCGGCGACTACGTGGCGGGCTCCAACCATGTGCTGCCGACGGCGCGCTCGGCGCGCTTCTCGTCGGGGCTGGGCGTGCTCGACTTCATGAAGCGCACCTCGATCCTGCGCTGCGGGCCGGCGCAGCTCGCCGCGCTCGGGCCCGCGGCGGTGACGCTCGCCGAGGCGGAGGGGCTCGACGCCCATGCGCGCTCGGTCGCGCTGCGGCTCGGCGCATCATGACCGACGGGCGCGACGAGGAGCGGGCGCGGCGACGCCTCGTCGAGATCACGCTCGATCCGGAGACCATGGGGGCCGCCAACCGCGACGTCGAGCACGAGCGCTCGGTCGCCATCTACGATCTGCTCGAGGACAACTTGTTCGCGCCGCTCGGCCACGACGGCGGTCCCTACCGGCTGCGGCTGACGCTGTCGAACGACCGGCTGGTGTTCGACGTGCGCGGCGACGACGGCACGCCCGTGGTGGCGCATCATCTCTCGCTGACGCCGTTCCGGCGCATCGTGAAGGACTACTTCCTGATGTGCGAGAGCTATCATCAGGCCATCCGCACGTCCTCGCCGAGCCAGATCGAGGCGATCGATGTCGGCCGGCGCGGGCTGCACAACGAAGGCTCGGAGCTGTTGACCGACCGGCTCAAGGACAAGATCGAGATCGACTTCGACACGGCGCGGCGGCTGTTCACGCTGATCTCCGTGCTGCACTGGAAGGGGTGAGGGCGATGCCCCCGCCGGGCGTGAGCGCGCCGCCGGGAGCCGTGCTGTTCGTCTGCGCCTACAATTCGGTGCGCTCGCCGATGGCGGCCGCGGTGTTCCGCCAGTATTTCGGCCATCGCAGCTATGTGGGCTCGGCCGGCGTGCGCAAGGGCGAGTTCGACCCGTTCACCGCCGCCGTGATGGACGAGCTGGGGCTGGACCTCACCGGCCACAAGCCGATCACCGTGGAGGAGCTGGAGGACCTCGAAGGGCTCAACTTCGACCTGATCGTCACGCTGTCGCCGGAGGCGCATCACCGCGCGCTGGAGCTGACTCGCACGCTCGCGGTCGACGTCGAGTACTGGCCGACCCAGGACCCCGGCGCCTTCGAGGACGGCAGCCGTGCCCAGCGTCTCGACGCCTATCGGTCGATCCGCGACCAGATCGTCGCCAAGATCGAGGAGCGGTTCGGCCGCGGCGGCTTCGGGAGCTGACGGCGAGTAGGCTTCTTTGTAGCTTCTTTGTAGCCTGGATTGAGCGAAGCGAAATCCAGGGCTGTCTCGCTGCGGGGACCACGGTCGGACCCCGGGTTTCGCTGCGCTCAACCCGGGCTACGGGTGCTGACGGGGCAACAGTCCCGGATCACGGAGTCCCAGATCGCGCCGCCCCTACAGGGCAAACCCGAACAGCCGCCGCGACGTCGCCGCCAGCGCGGCGCGCTCGGCCGGCGACAGCCAGGCGCGCAGCTCGGCGAGGCCGTCCGCATAGGTTCGCACCGCCTCGAACTGGGTGAACGGCCAGTCGCTGCCCCAAAGCAGCCGGTCGGGCCCGAGCGAGGCCAGCAGCGCGCCCGCATAAGGCGTGGCGTCGGCGCCACCACAGCGATAGCTGCCGGAAATCTTCACATATAAAGGCCCATCCCGGCCGGCGGCGAGCAGGCGGCGAAAGCCCGGGTCGGCGACACCGAGGCGCGGGTCGGGGCGGCCGAAGTGGTCGATGACCAGCGGGGCGCCGAGCGGCGCGAGGCCGTCGATCAGATCCGGAAGGTCGCGGCCCTCGGCCTGGATCTCGATCTGCCAGCCGCGCGCCGCCACCCGGCCGAGGAGGTCGGTCCACGGCGGCGCCAGCACCTCGCGAGGGTCTCGCCCGATCAGGTTGAGCCGCACCCCGACGACACCGGCCTTTCCGTAGGCGTCGAGCGTGTCGTCGTCGACGTTCGGTGCCACCACGACGATGCCGCGCAAACGCTGCGGCGCGCGCGCCAGCGTGGCGAGGAGATAGCCATTGTCGGTGCCGAGGAAGGACGGCTGCACCAGCACGATCTCGCCGACGCCGTGCGGCGCCGTCGCGGCGAGGAGGTCGTCGAGCGTGAAGTCGCCGGTCGGGCTGTGGCGGCGCCCGCTCGCCAGCGGCAGCGCTCGCGTGAAGACGTGAACATGCGTGTCCACGATCGTCTCGACCGACGCGGTCTCGACCGGCGCGGTCTCGTCGGCGGCCGAGCAGGCGCCGACAGGGGCGGTGGGGGTGGCAGGAGAGGGGGAAGGCGGGGAGGGCGGTCGCAGCGTCATCGGGGTCGTTGCCAGATGGGTCCGCATGTCTTATAGACCTATAGAGGACTATCTGACCAGGGGCGCCCTGCCATGCCGAACGCCTCCGATGTCGACCGTGCCGGCCGGCCCGATCCGGGCCGCGATCCGCGCAACGATCCGCCGCGTCCCGATGCGGCGCGCGCCGAAACCGGCGCCGACCAGCGCCTGCCGATCTATCAGCGCCTCAAGGACGCGCTCGCCGAGCGCATCCAGGACGGCCATTGGCGGCCCGGCGAGGCGATTCCGGCCGAGTCCGAGCTGGCCTCCGACTTCGGCGTCGCGCTCGGCACCATGCGCAAGGCGATCGAGGGGCTGGTGGCGCAGGGCCTGTTGGAGCGGCACCAGGGCCGCGGCACCTTCGTGCGCCGGGTCGACTTCGGCAACTCGCTGTTCCGCTTCTTCCGTCTTACCGGCAAGGGCGGCGGGCCACTCGCCCCGACCCAGCGCCTGCTGTCGCGTCGCACCGCGCCGGCCGGCCGCGAGGCCGGCGTGGCGCTCGGTGTCGGCACCGAAGCCGACGTGCTGTGGCTGCGTCGTCTGCGCCTCGTCGACGACGAGCCGCTGGTGGTCGACGAGATCGCGCTGCCGCTGCCGCGCTTCGCGGCGGTCGCCGCGCTGCCGGCCGCGGCCTTCGCCGAGCTTCTCTATCCGCTCTACGAGCGCATCGCCGGTGTCACGATCGCCCGCGCGGTCGACCGCATCGGCTTCGGCCGCGCCTCGGCGGCGGTCGCCAAGACGCTCGGCGTGCCGGCCGGCGATCCCGTCGTGGTGATCGACCGCATCGCCTACGGGCTCGACGGCGAGCCGCTCGAATGGCGGCGCTCGCGCGGCCCCGCCGACCGCTTCAGCTACGAGACCGAAATCCGTTGACCAGGGAGACTCCCATGCGTGGCATCCTGCGCGGCGTCGTCGCCGGCGTGCTCGCTGCCGGCCTGATGACGGGCCCTGCGGCGGCCCAGGACTATCCGGCCCGCCCCGTCACGCTGATCGTGCCGGCGCCGCCCGGCGGCGGCACCGACGTGTTCGCCCGCCAGATCGCCGAGGCGGTGGAACCGATCCTCGGCCAGAAGGTGATCGTCGACAACCGTGCCGGGGGCGGCGGCACCGTCGGCACCACGCTGGTGAGCGCGGCGCAGCCGGACGGCTACACGCTCGGCTTCGTGTGGAACTCGCCGCTCACCACCAGCCCGCACAGCCTGACGGTCGCCTACACGCCAGACAGCTACGCCCCGGTGATGTCGATCGGCTACTCGTCCTATGTGCTGTGCGCGGCGCCCGACTTCCCGGCCGCGACCGCCAAGGAGCTGGTCGAGCGGATCAAGGCCGAGCCCGGCAAGTACACCTACGGCAACGACGGCATCGGCGGCACCATGCAGCTCGCGGCCGAGCGCGTGTTCGCCAAGCTCGGCGCCAAGGTGCGCCCGGTGCCGTTCGGCGGCGCCGGCGAGACGGCGCGCAACTTCCTCGGCGGCCACGTCACCTTCTACGGCGGCTCGCTGCCGCCGATCCTGCCGCATGTGGCGGCCGGCAAGGCCAAGTGCCTGCTGCTCACCTCGGCGGGCCGCAATCCGGCGCTGCCGCAGGCGTCGGGCCTCGACGACATCGGCCTCGGCGCGGAGGAGACCGTGCTGTGGTGGGGCCTGATCGCCCCGGCGCGGACGCCGCCCGCCGTCCTGGCCAAGCTGGAGAAGGCCTTCATGGCGGCGGCCGAGACCGACAGGTTCAAGGATGCGATGAACAAGCAGGGCGCCACCCGGCGCGTGCTCGGAGCCCGGGAGACCGGCGCCCTGATCCGCAGCGAGCTCGCCGCGCTCGGCACCGTCGCCAAGGCGATCGGCGTCGAGCGGAAGGCGCAGTGATGGGCGCGCGCCGTGGCCTGCGTCGAAACGGATCGGCGCAGCCCAAACCTCCGCTCATTCCCGCGCAAGCGGGAATCCAGAGTTCTTGCGCTGGGTCCCCGCTTTCGCGGGGACGAGCGGACGACGGGCGGTGCGTCGGGAGGCCCGCATGACCGGGCTGAGCGTTCCGCGCTGGGCCGGTGACGCCGCGGTCGGGCTCGCGCTGGCGCTCGGCGGGGTGGCGCTGCTGTGGCTCGCGGCGCCGATCCCGCGCGGCAGCGTCGGCACGCCGGGGCCGGGCTTCATGCCCGCCGTCCTCGGTATCGCGCTGATCAGCCTCGGGCTCGCCTGTGCGCTGCGGGCCTGGCGCGAGCGCGATGCGGCCATCGTGACGCTCGCCGACCGCAAGGCGGCGGTCTGCCTCGTCGCGCTCGCCGCCGCGGCGCTCGGCTTCATCCCGCTCGGCTTCGTGCCGACGGTGGCGCTGCTGCTCGCGGTCCTGTTCACGGTGCTGGGCGGCAAGCCATGGTGGCGCGCCGCGCTGTACGGCCTCGGCGCCAGCCTAGCGCTGCACGGCGTCTTCCAGCGCATTCTCGGCCTCGGCCTGCCGGCCGGGATCTGGCCGTTCTGAGTGTCTGCGCTCTGGTCATTCCAGGACGCACCGCGGGTGCGAACCTGGAATCCAGCCGCGGATTGAGAGCCTGCCGCGGGATTCTGGATTCACGGGCTTTCGCCCGCGCCCCGGAATGACGAAGAAAGCAAGTCGGGAGCAGCATTGTGGAGTCGCTCGGCTATCTGATGGACGGCTTTGCGGTCGCCTTCACGGGCCGCAATCTGCTCCTGTGCTTCGTCGGCTGCCTGTGGGGCACGGCGGTGGGCGTGCTGCCCGGGCTCGGCCCGCTCGCCGGCATGGCGCTTCTCCTGCCGCTCACCTTCAAGCTCGATCCGGCCGGCGCCGTCATCATGCTGGCCGGCATCTTCAACGGCGCCATGTATGGCGGCTCGACCACCTCGATCCTGATGCGCATCCCGGGCGAGGCGGCCTCGGTGGTCACCTGCATCGACGGCTACGAGATGGCGAAGCGCGGCCGCGCCGGCGCGGCGCTCACCCTCGCGGCGGTCGGCAGCTTCGTCGGTGGCACCGTGTCGATCGTCGGGCTGATGGCGGTGGGGCCGCTGCTCGCCGACGCCATGCTGACGGTCGGGCCGGCGGCCGAGTTCGTGCTGATGCTGACCGCGCTCCTCGTCGTCAGCGCCGTCTCCAGCTCGCCGCCCGTCAAGACGCTCGCCATGATCGTGCTGGGCCTGGCGCTCGGCACCGTCGGGCTCGACCAGCTCACCGCCTGGCCGCGCTTCACCTTCGGGTCGCTCGATCTCACCGACGGCATCAACTTCGTGGCGCTGTCGATCGGCCTGTTCGGCGTCTCCGAGATCCTGCTCAATCTCGACGAGGCCGCCCCGCAGGTGCCTCGCGCCCCGCGCTTGCGCGAGATGCTGCCGACACGCGCCGAGATCCGCGAGGCGGCGCCGGCGGTGCTGCGCGGCTCCGGCGTCGGTTTCCTGTTCGGTCTCGTTCCCGGTGTCAGCCACATCATCTCGACCTTCGTGGCCTATGCGATCGAGAAGAAGGTGTCGAAGACCCCGGAAAAATTCGGGCACGGCGCGGTGGCCGGCGTCGCCGGTCCGGAGACCGCCAACAACGCCACCACCGGCGCCTCGATGATCCCACTCCTGGTGCTCGGCATCCCGGCCATCCCGGCGACCGCGATCCTGCTCTCGGCGCTGCTGATCCACGGCGTGCAGCCGGGGCCGCTGCTGATGAGCGAGCATCCGCAGGTGTTCTGGGGGCTGATCGCCAGCCTCTATCTCGGCAACGCCATCCTGGTGGTGCTCAACCTGCCGCTGGTGGGCATCTTCGTGTCGCTGCTGCGCACCCCCATGGGAGTGCTGGCGCCGCTCGTCCTGGTGATCTGCCTGATCGGCGTCTACTTGCTCAAGGGCTCGCCGCTCGATCTGGCGATCCTGGTCGGGGCCGGCGTCGTCGGCTATCTGCTGCGCAAGTTCTCCTACGACGTCGCGCCGCTGCTCCTCGCCTTCGTGCTCGGCGACCGCATGGAGCTGTCGTTCCGCCGCGCCCTCACCATCTCGGACGGCGATTACCTCGTCTTCGTGCAGGGACCGGCCGCCCGGGTGTTCCTCGCCGTGCTGGTGCTGATCGGCGGTTTGCAGCTCGCCGCCATGCTGCTCGGCTGGCGCCGGCGGGGGGCCGCGGCGCCCTGACGCCGCGCCCTGACGCCGCGCCCGCGCGCGGCTCCCGACAGGGCTTCGACGAGCCCTCGACCCTGCCGGCTGGGCGGGGATCGCCGGTTGTCGACGCAGCCCGTTTCGGCTAGGGTCCGCGCCCATCTTGTGGCGTCAAACGAAAGCCTGACCTTCGCTCGCGGCCGCGTGCGGCCCGGTGCGATCACTGGGTTGCGAATGACGAAAGAAGAGCTGCTGGAATTCCCCGGCGTCGTGACGGAGCTGCTGCCCAACGCGACCTTCCGCGTCAAGCTCGAGAACGGTCATGAGATCATCGCCCACACGGCGGGCCGCATGCGCAAGAACCGCATCCGCGTGCTCGCCGGCGACAAGGTGCTGGTCGAGATGACCCCCTACGATCTCACGAAAGGCCGGATCACCTACCGCTTCAAGTAACCGCCGCGGCGCTCCGCCCTTCCGGGCCGGGCCGCTGCTCCCGCCCCGCTCGGCCGCGTCCGCGACATCCGGGCCGCCGTCCGGGCCAACCGTCCGCAAGCGCGTCGCGCGAGCGCAACCGAACCGCATCCCATGACCGGCCGTCCCAAGCTCGTGCTCGCCTCCGGCTCGCCCCGGCGGCTCACCCTCGTCAACCAGGCGGGCCTCGATCCCGACGCGCTGCGGCCCGCCGAGGTCGACGAGACGCCGAAGCGCGGCGAGCTGCCGCGCGCCTGCGCCAACCGGCTCGCCCGCGAGAAGGCCGAGGTGGCGCTCGCCGCCGTCAAGGCCGAGGACGATCTGCGCGGCGCCTACATCCTGGCGGCCGATACCGTGGTGTCGGTGGGGCGCCGCATCTTGCCCAAGGCGGAGCTGTTGGACGAGGCCGGGCAGTGCCTGCGCCTGCTCTCCGGGCGCAACCACCGCGTCTACACCTCGGTGTGCCTGGTCACCCCGAAGGAGACCTTCCGGCAGCGCCTGGTGGAGACCCGGGTGCGGTTCAAGCGGCTGTCCGAGCAGGACATCGAGACCTATCTGGCGTCCGGCGAATGGCGCGGCAAGGCCGGCGGCTACGCCGTGCAGGGGCTGGCCGGCACCTTCGTGGTGAAGATCGTCGGCTCCTACACGGGCATCGTCGGCCTGCCGCTCTACGAGACGGTGACGCTCCTGGCCGGCGAGGGGTTCCCGATTCATCAGGGCTGGCTGAACCCGACCAACCCGATGCCGGCGTGAGGCGGGGACGCTCGCGCGACTTCTCCCCGCTGTGCGGGGAGAAGGACCCCGACGCCATGTCCGGCTTTCGCAGCTCTCGCTCTCCCGGTCCGCCACCGTCGTCCCTATCTTGAGTTCCATGTCCTCGCTCGCTCCCGGAAGACCCTGCCCGATCTGTCGCAAGCCGGCGGCCGAGCCGCACCGGCCGTTCTGCTCGCAGCGGTGCAAGGACGTCGATCTCCACCGCTGGCTGTCCGGCGTCTACGCGGTGCCGGCTGTCGAGGCCGAGGAGGACGAGCTGGGGCTGGCGGAGCCGGAGGACGCGCCGCCGCTCGGCCGCCGCAGCCCTGCCGACGGCACCTGACCGGACCATCGCGACGTCGCAGTGATTTCGGGGCGCACCCTCGGTGCGCTCCGGATTGACAGAGCGGGATGGGGCCGCCTGCCGCTCTTCCATCGCTGCCGAATATGGGCTAAGGGTCGCGCGCCCCGGCTGACCGCGCGCGGGCAGGCCACAACCCGGTCGAGTTCGCAAAGGCGGCGCGCCGACGACGCCTTTTTTTGTGTGCCCAGACCAGCCTGGCGAAGACACGGATGCCCAAACGGACCGATATCTCCACCGTCCTGATCATCGGCGCCGGTCCGATCGTGATCGGCCAAGCGTGCGAGTTCGACTACTCCGGCACCCAGGCCTGCAAGGCGCTGCGCCAGGAAGGCTACCGGGTGGTGCTGGTCAACTCGAACCCGGCCACCATCATGACCGACCCGGAGATGGCCGACGCCACCTATGTGGAGCCGATCACCCCGGAGGTCGTCGCCAAGATCATCGAGAAGGAACGCCACGTCGTTCCCGGCGGCTTCGCGCTGCTGCCCACCATGGGCGGCCAGACGGCGCTCAATACGGCGCTGTCGCTGCGCAAGATGGGGGTGCTCGAGAAGCTCGACGTCACCATGATCGGCGCCACCGCCGAGGCGATCGACAAGGCCGAGGACCGCGAGCTGTTCCGCGAGGCGATGAAGAAGATCGGCCTCGACATCCCCAAGTCGTTCCTGGCCAACGCCTCCGATCTCAAGCAGGCGGACCGCGAGAGATACCTGGCCGAGCTCGCCCGCATCGATGCCGCCACCGATTCGCCGGCCGAGAAGGCGGCGAAGCGGGCGAAGTTCGAGCGGGAGTGGGCGGCCGGCGAGGAGGAGCGTAAGAAGCGCTATGTCCATGGCGCGCTCGGCGAGGCGCTGATCGCGCTCGCCGAGATCGGCCTGCCGGCGATCATCCGTCCGTCCTTCACGCTCGCCGGCACCGGCGGTGGCATCGCCTACGATCTCGACGAGTTCATCGAGATCGTCCGCGGCGGCCTCGACGCCTCGCCGACCAACGAGGTGCTCGTCGAGGAGAGCGTGCTCGGCTGGAAAGAGTTCGAGATGGAGGTCGTTCGCGACAAGAACGACAACTGCATCATCGTCTGCTCCATCGAGAACCTCGACCCGATGGGCGTCCACACCGGCGACTCGATCACCATCGCGCCGGCGCTGACGCTCACCGACAAGGAATACCAGGTGATGCGCGACGCCTCGATCGCGGTGCTGCGCGAGATCGGGGTGGAGACCGGCGGCTCCAACGTGCAGTTCGCCGTCAATCCGGCGGACGGCCGCCTCGTCGTCATCGAGATGAATCCGCGCGTGTCGCGCTCCTCGGCGCTGGCCTCGAAGGCGACCGGCTTCCCCATCGCCAAGGTCGCCGCCAAGCTGGCGGTCGGCTACACGCTCGACGAGATCGCCAACGACATCACCGGCGGCGCGACGCCGGCCTCGTTCGAGCCGACCATCGACTACGTCGTCACCAAGATTCCGCGCTTCGCCTTCGAGAAGTTCCCCGGCGCCGAGCCGCTGCTGACCACCTCGATGAAGTCGGTGGGCGAGGCGATGGCGATCGGCCGCTCGTTCCAGGAATCGCTCCAGAAGGCGCTGCGCTCGCTGGAGACCGGGTTGACCGGGCTCGACGAGGTGGTGATCGAGGGCATCGGCGACGGCGACGACAAGAACGCCATCCGGGCGGCGCTCGGCCGGCCGACGCCGGACCGTCTCCTCAAGGTCGCGCAGGCGATGCGGCTCGGCGCCTCCGACGAGGAGATCTTCCGCTCCTGCCGGTTCGATCCGTGGTTCCTGGCGCAGATCCGCGGCATCGTCGACACCGAGGCCGAGGTGAAGGCCAAGGGCCTGCCGACGACGCCGGGCGCGCTGCGCCGGCTCAAGGCCATGGGCTTCTCCGATGCCCGCCTCGGTGCGCTCACCGGCCTGTCGGCCGATGCGGTGACGCAGCGCCGCCGGGCGCTCGGCGTGCGGCCGGTCTACAAGCGCATCGACACCTGCGCGGCCGAGTTCGCCTCGCCGACCGCCTATATGTACTCGACCTACGAGGCGCCGTTCGCCGGTGAGCCCGCCGACGAGGCGGCGCCGAGCGACCGCAAGAAGGTGATCATTCTCGGCGGCGGCCCGAACCGGATCGGGCAGGGCATCGAGTTCGACTACTGCTGCTGCCACGCCTGCTTCGCCCTGAAGGACGTCGGCTTCGAGACCATCATGGTCAACTGCAATCCGGAGACCGTGTCGACCGACTACGACACCTCGGATCGCCTCTATTTCGAGCCGCTGACCGCCGAGGACGTGCTGGAGATCGTCGCGACCGAGCAGTCGGCCGGCACGCTGCACGGCGTCATCGTGCAGTTCGGCGGCCAGACGCCGCTGAAGCTGGCCGAGCCGCTGGAGAAGGCCAAGGTGCCGATCCTCGGCACCTCGCCGGACGCCATCGATCTCGCCGAGGACCGCGACCGCTTCAAGCGGCTCCTGGAGAAGCTGGGGCTGCGCCAGCCCAAGAACGGCATCGCCTACTCGGTGGAGCAGAGCCGGCTGGTGGCGGCCGAGCTGGGGCTGCCCTTCGTGGTGCGCCCATCCTACGTGCTGGGTGGCCGCGCCATGGCGATCATCCGCAATCAGGAGCAGTTCGACGACTATCTGCTCGGCACCCTGCCGAGCCTGGTGCCGTCCGACGTCAAGGCCCGCTACCCGAACGACAAGACCGGCCAGATCAACACGGTGCTGGGCAAGAACCCGCTGCTGTTCGATCGCTATCTGTCGGACGCCATCGAGATCGACGTCGACTGCCTGGCGGACGGCAAGGACACTTTCATCGCCGGCATCATGCAGCACATCGAGGAAGCCGGCGTGCATTCGGGCGATTCGGCCTGCTCGCTGCCGCCCTATGGGCTCGCCCCCGAGACCCTCGCGGAGCTGGAGCGGCAGACCCGCGCGATGGCGCTGGCGCTCGAGGTCGGCGGCCTGATGAACGTGCAGTACGCCCTGAAGGACGGCGAGATCTACGTGCTGGAGGTCAATCCGCGCGCCTCCCGCACGGTGCCGTTCGTCGCCAAGGTCATCGGTATTCCGGTCGCCAAGATCGCGTCGCGCGTGATGGCGGGCGAGAGCCTGGCGAGCTTCGGGCTCACGCCGCCGAAGCTCGACCATGTCGGCGTCAAGGAGGCGGTGTTCCCGTTCGCCCGCTTCCCCGGCGTCGACACGTTGCTCGGGCCGGAGATGCGCTCCACCGGCGAGGTGATGGGCATCGATCGCTCCTACGAGATCGCCTTCGCCAAGAGCCAGATCGGCGGCGGTGCCCGTCTGCCGCGCGCCGGGACGGTCTTCGTGGCGGTGCGGGACGTCGATAAGCCGCGCATCCTCGAATCGGTCAAGCTGTTGTCGGAACTTGGATTCCGCGTCATCGCCACGTCCGGTACGCAGCGTTATCTGCAAGAGCACGGCGTGCCGGCCGAGAAGGTCAACAAGGTGCTGGAAGGCCGGCCCCACATCGTCGACGCGATCAAGAACGGCGAGGTTCAACTCGTCTTCAATACAACCTCCGGAACTCGTGCCATCTCGGACTCGCGTTCCTTGCGCCGTGCGGCCCTCTTGCATAAGGTCCCGTACTACACCACTCTTTCCGGAGCCGTTGCGGCGGCGCTGGGCATCCGGGCCTATCTCGCGGGCGACCTCGAGGTGCGCACGCTGCAAAGCTATTTCCCTGACCGAGTCTCCTGAGACGCCGGGCAGGGAAGTCCAAGGCACACGGGCTGGACCCAGTCTCGAACGGTTGCGCGCCGGACCGACCGGCACGCGATCGAGTTTTTTTCTGTCGGAGAGGAACCGATGGACAAGATTCCGATGACGGCTGCGGGGTATGCGGCGCTGGAGACCGAGCTGCGCCACTGCCAGCAGGTGGAACGGCCGCGAATCATTCAGCAGATCACCGAGGCGCGCTCGCACGGTGACCTGTCAGAGAACGCCGAGTACCACGCGGCGAAGGAGTCGCAGTCGCTCAACGAGGGCCGCATCGCGGAGCTCGAGGACAAGCTCGCCCGCGCCGAGGTCATCGACGTGTCGAAGCTGTCGGGCGACACGATCAAGTTCGGCGCCACCGTCACGCTGATCGACGAGGACACCGAGAAGAAGCACGTCTGGCAGATCGTCGGCGAGCCCGAGGCGGACGCCAAGAACGGCCGCATCTCGATCGCCTCGCCGCTCGCCCGCGCGCTCGTCGGCAAGAAGAAGGGCAGCCAGGTCGAGGTGGTGACGCCGGGTGGCGCCAAGGCCTACGAGGTGCTCGAGGTCGAGTGGCGGTGAGCACGTCCGCGACCGTCGACGGGACCGCGCCGGCGACGCGCGCCACCCGGATCGAGATCGCCGTCTCGGTCGGCGAGCTGGTCGACAAGGTGACCATCCTGGAGATCAAGGCGGAGCGCATCGGCGATCCCGCCAAGCTGGCCAATGTCGGCCGCGAGCTGGCGGTGCTGCGCGGCTCGCTCGACGGGCTGATCGCCGCCGAGCCCGGCATTGCGTCGCTGAAGGGCGAGCTGCGCCGCGTCAACGAGACGCTGTGGCAGATCGAGGACGACATCCGCGACTGCGAGCGCAGCAAGGATTTCGGCCCGCGCTTCGTGACGCTGGCCCGCAGCGTCTATCGCACCAACGACGCCCGCGCCGCCCTCAAGCGGGCGATCGACGACCTCGTCGGCTCCGAGCTGGTCGAGGAGAAGTCCTACAGCGCCTATTAGGTGGGGCGCCGCCCGCTCCGTCGCGCCGCTCGTCTCCGCGAATGCGGGGACCTAGGACCGTAGCCCGGATGGAGCGCAGCGACATCCGGGACCAGCGGTGCGGCGTCCGGAGCCCCGGGGTCTCGCGTGGCTCGACCCCGGGCTACAGGGGCGGGGGACGTCCGGCGCCGCCCGCGGCTCGCCGCGATCTCACAGGCGGTTCGGGCTGCCGCCGTGCGCACCGTCGCGGCTTTCCACCAAAAGCCGCTCGGCCGCCGCGAAGGCGGCGTCGACCGGGATCGCCTCCATGGCGGTGCCGCCGAACTGCGTCGCCGACACGATGACGCCCTGCTCGGTGAACGGCGCCCAGCGGCCGATGTCGGTGGGGCCGAACAGGCTGACCAGCGGCGTGCCGATCGACGCCATCAGGTGGCCGATGCCGTTGTCGTTGGCGACCACGGCGGCGAGCCGCTCGCCGACCGCGATGGCGAGCTCCAGCCGTTTCAGCCCGAGCCCGGGATCGACCGGCTCGACCTCCGGCAGCAGCGCCTCCGGCACCGCGCGGCGGATGGTCGCCACCATCTCGGCCTCCTGCGGGCCGATCATGAACACCGGGACACGGCCGCTTTCGGCCAGCCGGCGGGCGAGCGCCACGTAGCGGTCGATCGGCCAGTTCTTGCGCGCCTCGCGGCTGCCCGGGGCGAGCCCGACATAAACGGGGCCTTCCGGCAGCCGCTCCGCCGCCAGCCGCCGCGCCGCCTCCGCGATGTCGAGCCGGCCGCGCCAGTCGGGATCGCCGCCGATCGCCGCCGCCGCCAGGCTGAGCATCCGGGCCGCGATGCCGGAGGGGCGCGCAAAGCGTCCCGGCGGTCGGCGTGACGAGAGCATGTAGCCGGGCAGGCAGCAGTAGAAGCCGCGGTGGCGCAGGAACAGGCGGGCCAGCAGCACGGTGAGGCCGCGGGTGCGCGAATCGAACACCATCTCGAACGGCGGCAGCGCCCGCAGCCTGGCGATCACGGCGCGCGGCGGCGTGGTCAGCCCCGCGTGGTCGATCACCCGCGCGATCAGCGGTCGCACGAAGGGGGCGAGGTCGTTCGCCATGGCGGTCTGGTGGCTCGAAATCCACCAGATGGGGTGGTCCGGATAGGCGCGGGCGATCGCCCGCAGAAACGGCAGCTTGAGCAGCGAATCGCCAAGACCCTCACGGTCGACCAGGACCGCGATGGGGCGAGGACCGGCGGCGGAGGCCGCGGGCGAATCGGCGGCCGCGGCAGCCGGCGGAGCGGGAGGCGGGCTCATGGCGTCACTCGGGCAGGGGCGGTCAGCCGGCCAGCCGGTCGAGCTCCATCGGGACGACGGGCGCGTTCTTGGCATTGCGCAGCGTCAGGGTCGTCTTGACGTTGCGGACATTGGGGGCGGCGGTCAGCTCGGCCACCAGGGCCTGGAAGGCGGACAGGTTGGGGGCGACGCATTTGAGCAGGAAATCGATCTCGCCGGACAGCATCCAGCACTCGCGGACCAGCGGCTCCGATCGTACGAACGCCTCGAAGGCGACGAGATCGGCCTCGGCCTGGCTCGACAGATGCACCATGGCGAAGGCGGTGACCTCGTAGCCCAGCCGCTTCTCGTCGAGCAGCGCCCGGTATCCGGTGATGAAGCCGGCCTCCTCCAGGGCGCGCACGCGGCGCAGGCAGGGCGGCGGCGAGATGCCGACCCGGCGTGCGAGCTCGACATTCGTCATGCGGCCGTCGTCCTGCAACTCTTTCAGGATCCGGTGGTCGATCGCATCCAGGCGGTATGGCACGGGGCTCTCCAGGAGATCGGCATGACTCGCTGACAGCATTATCGCAAGAGCTGTGCCGCCGAAACGATCTTGCGTAGATCCGCGTGGTCGACAGTCGTTAAGCGAAATGCACATCCGGGGTTATGCGTGGCTTGCATGACTCACCGGAACGACTACATTCAGGAAAACCCGCTCGAATCTCGTGGCGGGCTCCCTCCGCATGTGTTTTCGACGAGGCTTCGCATGGCCGACACCGCCCATGCCCGCGTGGTGATCATCGGGTCCGGTCCTGCCGGTTATACGGCAGCGGTGTACGCGGCCCGCGCCATGCTGGAGCCGGTGCTGATCCAGGGCATCCAGCCGGGCGGCCAGCTCACCATCACCACTGAGGTCGAGAACTATCCGGGCTTCGCCGAGCCGATCCAGGGCCCCTGGCTCATGGAGCAGATGCAGAAGCAGGCGGAGCATGTCGGCACCCGCATCGTCACCGATCACGTCACCACGGTCGAGCTGTCGCAGCGACCGTTCCGGGTCGTCTGCGAATCGGGCGCCGTGTACCTCGCCGAGACGCTGATCGTCGCGACGGGAGCGCAGGCACGCTGGCTCGGTCTGCCGTCCGAGGAGACGTTCAAGGGCTACGGTGTTTCGGCCTGCGCGACATGTGACGGCTTCTTCTATCGCGGCAAGCGCGTCGTTGTGGTCGGCGGCGGCAACTCGGCGGTCGAGGAGGCGCTGTTCCTCACCAACTTCGCCGCGAGCGTGACGGTGGTGCACCGGCGCGACGGCTTCCGGGCCGAGCGTATCTTGCAGGACCGGCTGTTCCGCAACCCCAAGGTCAAGGTGGTGTGGAACCACGTCGTCGACGAGATCGTCGGCACCGCCGAGCCCCGCAAGGTCACCGGGGTGCGGCTGCGCCATGCCCAGACCGGCGCTCCGACGCTGCTCGAGACGGATGGCGTGTTCGTCGCCATCGGGCACGCGCCGGCGACCGAGCTGGTCGCCGGGCAGCTCGCGCTGAAGCCGTCCGGCTACGTCGAGGTCGCGCCGTTCTCCACCGCGACCTCCGTGCCCGGCGTGTTCGCGGCCGGCGACGTCGCCGACGACATCTACCGGCAGGCCGTCACGGCTGCCGGGATGGGCTGCATGGCGGCCCTGGAGGCGGAGCGCTTCTTGGCTGCGCACGCGGAGACGCGCGCCGCGGCCGAGTGAGACGTCGAGGATCGTCGGTCATGGGATTCGGCATCGGTGCGGGGCGTTGCGGAGCGGTCGTGACCGTTCTCCCGAATCGAGCCAGATCAACACAGGCTCGCGCCGCATGCGGCGGGGCCGGCGCCCGTGCGCAACCGCGGGCCGGGATGGGAACGGGCGGCGCCCGCGAACGATCATGGATTGGGATAAGCTGAAGGTCTTTCACGCTGCGGCCGAGGCCGGCAGCTTCACCCATGCCGGCGAGCAGCTCGGGCTGTCGCAGTCGGCGGTGTCGCGCCAGGTCAGCGCGCTCGAGCAGGAGCTGAGCGTGGCGCTGTTTCACCGCCATGCCCGCGGCCTGATCCTCACCGAGCAGGGCGAGCTGCTCTACCGCACCGCCCACGACGTGTTCATGAAGCTCGAATCGGTGCGGGTGAAGCTGACCGACAGCCGCGAGCGGCCGCATGGCGATCTGCGTGTCACCACCACGATCGGCATGGGAGTGCACTGGCTCACGCCGCGGCTCGGCGAGTTCACCGACCTCTATCCCGACATCCGCATCACGCTGATCACCACCGAGGAGGAGCTCGACCTCGCCATGCGCGAGGCCGACGTGGCGATCCGCCTGCGCCAGCCGACCCAGCCAGACCTGATCCAGCGCAAGCTGTTCTCGGTGCACTATCACGCCTATGCGTCGCCGGACTACCTGAAGCGTTTCGGCACGCCGCGCTCGGTCGACGATCTCGACAAGCACCGGCTGATCGTGCTCGGCGGCACCGTGGTGCCGATCAATCTCCAGAGCGCCCGCTGGCTGTTGACCACCGGCCGCGAGGGCAAGGATCTGCGCCAGCCGCATCTGATCATCACCAACATTGCCGGCGTGCTGCGGGCCTGCCAGCGCGGCATCGGCATCGCCATGCTGCCCGACTACATCCTGGAGGACGACCAGAGCCTGGTCAGGCTGTTCAGCGACGACGAGGCGGTGTCGCTCGACGCCTACTTCGTCTATCCGGAGGAGCTGAAGTCGGTCGCCCGCGTGCAGGCGTTCCGCGACTTCCTGGTCAGCAAGGCGCAGCGCTGGGCCTACTGAGCCGCCGCGATGGCGGTGTGGGCGCGGACGCGGTGGGCGTGGGCGGCGTGAGCACAGGATGCGGCCGAGCGTCGCGTCCGCCTCGGCGTGGCGCCCTCTCGTTCGAGCGGTGTCGCGGACCTGACGGCTCCCGTCGCGCCCATTGTAGCGAAATGTGAGGGTGTTGGGCCCATTTCAGCTCACTGTTCGGGCGCGGCGTGGCGGGCGAGCTCGGCCCGCTGTTCGCGAGGGCTGAACAGCCCTGCGGGACGGGCAAGGGTGACATGTGCTGGTCGGCATTGTGGACGAGCGCCGGTCAAGACATGCTGATCCGAGCTGCTGGCAACGGCTTCCTCCCACACTCCAACCGTCGCCGCCAGCTGTCCCTCTGGAAGGTGTTGTCGGCGTTAGCCGACGAAACTACGCCGGGTCGCGAGACCCGGCGTTTTTTATGAGCGATGGGACCCCAACGCTGAGCGTCCTCACGCCCACAGGCGCTCGCCGTCGAGCCCCTGGTAGAGATGGGCGACCTGGTCGCCATAGCCGTTGAACAGCAGGGTCGGGCGTCGCTCGTCGGTGCCGAGCACGCGCTCGCTCGCCTGGCTCCAGCGCGGATGCGGGACCTGCGGGTTGACGTTGGCCCAGAAGCCGTACTCGCTCGCCTGGAGCGCCTCCCAATAGCTGCGCGGCCGCTGGTCCGTGAAGGTGAAGCGAACGATCGACTTGATCGACTTGAAGCCGTACTTCCACGGCACCGCGAGGCGCAGCGGTGCGCCCATCTGCTTGGCGACCGGCTTGCCGTAGGCGCCGGTGACCAGGAAGGCCAGCTCGTTGGTGGCCTCGGCGATGGTCAGTCCCTCCACATAGGGCCATGGGTACCACACCTGGCGCTGGCCGGGCGCCACCGTCGGGTCCTTGAAGGTCTCCATCCGGACGTATTTGGCGCTGCCGAGGGGCTTGGCCAGCGCCACCAGCGCGGCCATGGGGAAGCCCGTCCAGGGAATCGCCATCGACCACGCCTCGACGCAGCGATGACGGTAGAGGCGCTCCTCCAGCGTCACCCGCTTGAGGAGATCGTCGATCCCGATCTCGAACGGCGCCTCGACCATGCCGTCGATCGCCACGGTCCACGGCCGCGTCTTCAGCGCCTGGGCGGCGCGGGCGATCGATTTCGACGGGCCGAACTCGTAAAAGTTGTTGTAGTTCAGATTCACCGCTTCGTCCGTCACCGGCCGGTCGAGCGCGTAGGCGGGATTGCGTCGCGCCGGATAGAGCCCGGCCGACGGGTCCGGCACGTCGCCGATCCGCTGCGCCGGTGCGGCGGTCGGGAGGAAGGCGCCGGCCGCCAGCACCGCACCGCCGGCGAGCAGGCGGCGGCGGTCGAGGAAGACGGCTTCGGGGGTCGCGGCGCTGTTGGGCAGCGCCCAGGGGCGGCGGCGGATCACCGGCATGTCGGGCTCCCGGGGGGTCGTGGCGGGGCAGGGCCCGCCACACAGGAGAGATACGAACGAGGGGCGCCGCTTGTTTCAGCGTGGCGTGCGCCCCCGAGAGCTAGGGGCGGTGCGACGCCCCGGCAAGTCACGGCTTCGGGAGGCGCCGGTGCCGCCTGCGGGCGGGCCGAGCGAAAACCGGGGTGACAGCGAGCGGGATCAGCGCACGCCAAGGTGGAGTCGGGTCGTCGCCCTCCTGTGGAAGACGTGTCGACCGTTGCGTTTTCGGCCCGTATGAGCGATCACCGGCCGAGGTCTCCGCGACAGGTCGCCCGGTCAGGCCGCCCGCCCGGCAGGCCGCCGGCGGTCGACGCGGTCGCGGGCGAGTTCGGATTGCGGGCAAGTTCGGTCGCAGGCAGGTCCGGCCGCAGGTGCGAGCCGGTCGAGGGCAGGGATGCTGGACATCTTGAACTGGAGCACGGTCGGACGATGGCTTCAGACCGGCGCGGCGCGTCCGCAGCCGCCGCTCTGGCGCACCGTGCTGCTCGGCCAGGCCCGCAATGCCGAGGCGTATCGCCGGACGCTCGCCGAAGCCGGCATCCAGGTCAGCGGCGATGCCGACCGCCTGCTCGCCCGTCCCGGCCTGCGGGTCGCCGAGCGCAAGCGGCCGGTCGAGCTGGCGACCGTGTCGCCGGCGGAGCTCGGCTTCGCCCATGGGGCCCGCTACGACGAGCTTCGCGACCGCGCCCGCAAGCTGCGGTTGGGGCCGTGCCCGGCCGAGACCGGGGCGGCGCTCCGCCTGGCTTATCGTGACCAGCCGGTGGGCGAGCGGCTGGTGGTCGCCATGCCGCCGGTCGGTGATCCCGAGGACCCGCTGCTGTTCACGGTGGACTGTGACGAGGATGGGCTCTGGCTCGACGTCCACGACGGCCATGCCGACGTGCTGTGGCGGCCCGACGACCGCTTCGTGTTCGTCCGCCGGCCGCCGCGCTGGCGGTTCTGATCTGGCCCGGCTGATCTCCGACACCCGCCGGATCAGTCGATCTGCGCGTTGAAGTGCTTGCGGATCGTCTGGGTGAGCTCGATGAAGCCCGGCTTGCCGAGCACGTCGAGCTGGCGCGGACGCTCCAGCGGCACCGTGTAGATCGCCGCGATGCCGCCCGGCCGCTCCGACAGCACGACGATGCGGTCGGCCAGGAACACCGCCTCCGGGATCGAGTGGGTGATCAGCAGCGCCGTCTTCCTGGTCTCCAGCTGGATGCGCTGAAGCTCGGCGTTCATGCGCTCGCGCGTCATCGCGTCGAGGGCGCCGAACGGCTCGTCCATCAGGAGGATCTTGGGATCGTGCACCAGTGCCCGGCAGATCGCCACGCGCTGCTGCATGCCGCCGGAGAGCTGCCACGGATGCTTGCTCTCGAAGCCGGCGAGGCCGGCCATCTTGAGCAGCGCCTCGGCGCGCGGCCGGTACTGCTCGATCGGCAGCCCCTTGACCTCCACCGGCATCATCACGTTGGCCAGCACGGTGCGCCAGGGCAGCAGCAGGGCCGACTGGAACACGATGCCGACATCGCTGTGCGGGCTGGTGACGATGCGGTCCCCGACCCGGATCTCGCCTTCGCTCGGGGCCATCAGGCCGGCGATCATCCGCAGCAGCGTGGTCTTGCCGCAGCCGGATGGGCCGACCACGACGACGAACTCGCCGTCGGCGATCGCCAGGTCGATCGGACGCAGAGACGGAATCTCGCCGTCCCTGGTCCGGTAGGTCTTGGCCACGCGCGTGATCTCGATCATCGCGCGCGCAGCCGCCGGTTTGTCGGTGGCGAGCATCACAGCCCCGGAGCCGGAAGGTAGTCGTTGGTGTAGAAGATCTTCAGCTTGTCCTTGGCGGTCGGATCGAGACCGCCGTACTCGACCATCAGGTCGACCGAGTCCTTCATGTTGGCATCGGCCACCCGGAACGGCTGCTTGGACTGGCTGGTCGGGTCCTTGTAGAGCGGGATGGTCAGCTCGAAGCCCTCGGTGAGGGTCGGCAGCTTGCCGCCCTTCGGATTGGCGTCGAGAATCGACTGGGCGGCCGCCTTCGGGTCCTTCACGGCCTCCTCGACCGACTTGATGCTGGCCCGCATGAAGCGCCGCACCAGGTCGGGGTTCTCCTTCACGTACTCGGTGTTGGCGATGATGCCGGAGGACACCAGATTGACCCCGTAATCGGAGAACTTGATCGGGGTCACGTCCTTGCCGGTGGCATCCTTGATCTTCATGCTCTGATCCATGACGTAGCCGAGCAGGAGATCCGCCTGGTTGTTGATGACGGCGTTGAGCTTGGTGGTCGCGTCGCCCGACACCACCTTGAAGTCGCTTTCCTTGAGGCCGGTCTTCTTGAGGAACAGCGGCCAGATCTGCGACATCGAATCGCCCGGCGTGGTGGCGACCGTCTTGCCCTTGATATCGTCCGGCTTGCGGATGTTCTTGTCGGTGAAGCCCATCACCGACATCGGGCTGGTCTGGAGCAGCACGCCGGTGGAGATGACCGGGGCGCCCTTGATGACCGCCCGCATCATGGTGGGCACGTCGACATAGCCGAACGGGATGCTGCGGGCGGCGACCACCTGGGTCACCGTGCCGGAGCCGCGGCCTTCCTGGATCTCCAGGTCGATGCCTTCCGCGGCGTAGTAGCCCTTGGCTTTGCCGTAATAGAAGGGCGCATGCTCCCCGTAGACGTACCAGTTGATCATCAGGGTGACCTTGTCGGCCGCCAGGGCGGGGCCGGCGAGAAGCACGGCGAAGATCGTCGTCAGAAACCGGATCACGATGAACCTCCCTTCGATGATGGGCTCGATCACGCGGCCACGATGAGGTCCTGGCGCTGGCTGGCATGCCAGGGGATCACCAGGCGTTCGATGAGGTCGAGAATCCAGAACAGAATCACCCCGATCAGCGCGAGGACGACCAGGGCGGCGAACATGGTCGGCAGCTCGAAGTTGCCGATCGAGCGTTGCAGCACGTAGCCGATCCCCGAGTTGGAGCCGACGAACTCGCCCACCACGGCGCCCACCACGGCCAGCGTGATCGACACCTTGAGGCCCGAGAAGATCGCCGGCATCGCATAGGGAAGGCTCACCATGCGGAAGATCTGAAGCCGGCTGGCCTCCATGGCGCGGGCGAGATCGAGCATGTCGGGCTCCACCGACTTGAAGCCCTGCACGGCCGACACCACCACCGGGAAGAAGCCGAGCAGGAACGCCGACAGCACCTTCGGCAGCATGCCGAAGCCGAACCACACGACGAACAGCGGCGCGATGGCGATCTTCGGAATCGACTGCGAGAAGACCAGCAGCGGGTAGACATAGCTCTCGACGGTGCGCGAGCTGGCGATCAACATGGCGACCGGGATGCCGAACACCGCCGACAGGAGGAAGCCCCAGACCGTGGCCTGCGTGGTCGGCCAGGCTTCCGCCAGGAGCTTGGGCCACTCGGCCCACAGGGTGTGGACCACGTCGATCGGGGCCGGCACCTGGTACGGCGGGATGTTGAACACCCGGATGGCGACGTCCCACAGGGCTATCAGAACGACCAGGAAGATCAGCGGGCGCAGCCACGGCGCCTGTAGGATCGTCTGCAATCTCCGCATGGCCGACCTCATCCGATGTCCTTGCCGAAGTACCTTGCGAGGGTGCCGTCCCGGATGTAACCATCCGGTTATTAATTAAAGGAGCCGGCCGTCATGGGGTCAAGTCGTTCGCGCAAATTCGGCCGGCCGGACGACCCTGCCCTGCGACCAGAGCATGATACCAGAGCGAAGGGGCCGCGGTGCCGGCCGGAGCAGGGGGCCAGGGAGCGATCATGACAGCAGCGAGCAGCGACAGCGTCGTGTCCCGGGCCGCGGTCGCGCCCGACGCGCCGAAGCTCCGGGTTCTGGAGGCGACGTTCCTGGAGCGCCCGGTGCGGCTGCGGCTGCCGTTCCGGTTCGGCGTGGTGACCCTGCGGGAGGCGCCGCAGGCGTTCGTCCGGGTGCGGGTCCGCACCGCCGACGGCCGCGAGGGCGAGGGGATCACGGCCGAGCTCCTGGTGCCCAAGTGGTTCGACAAGTCGCCCGACCTCTCCAACGAGGACAACTTCGACCAGCTTCGGCGCGCCCTCGCGATGGCGCGCGATCACTATCTCGCGGCGGGGCCCGACACCGCCTTCGGCCTCTCGGCCGGCCTCGAG
Organism: Rhodoplanes sp. P11; assembly: GCF_964266735.1. NCBI lineage: Bacteria > Pseudomonadati > Pseudomonadota > Alphaproteobacteria > Hyphomicrobiales > Nitrobacteraceae > Rhodoplanes > Rhodoplanes sp. P11. The sequence goes on along the minus strand of NZ_CAXWGY010000001.1, from coordinate 106,505 downwards.
CCCAGCTACCGGGCGGCCTGCGCGGCGGCCGGTCTCAACGATCTCGTCGCCTCCTTCGGGCTCGCCGAGCTCGATCGCGCCATCCTGGACGCCCTCGCCCGGCTTGACCGCGCCCCCGCCTTCGCTCTGGTGGCGGCCAATCGGATCGGCCTCACCACACGCCCGGCACCCGATCTCGCCGGCTTCGATCTCGACGGCTTCCTGCGCGGCCTCGCGCCGTCGCCGTCGATCTTCGTGCGCCACACCGTCGGCATGGTCGACGCGCTCACCCGGGCCGAAACCCTCGGCCACCACCTCGACGACGGTCTGCCCGAGAGTCTCGAGGAGGTGATCGAAGCGTATGGCCACCGGCATTTCAAGCTCAAGGTGTCGGGCGACGCGGGCGCCGACATCAATCGTCTGTGTGGCATCGCGGCGGTGCTCGATCGCATCAGTGATCCTTATGTCGTCACCCTCGACGGCAACGAGCAGTACCAGACCGTCGAGGCCGCGGTGGCGCTGTGGCGGCGCATGGGCGAGGAGCCCCGGCTCGCCCGGCTGGTCGCCTCCACGCTGCATATCGAGCAGCCGATCACCCGGGCGCGGGCGCTCTCCGAGCCGGTCCACGCGCTCGCCGATCTGGTGCCGGTGGAGGTGGATGAATCGGACTGTGACATCGACGTGTTCCCGCGGGCGCGGGCGCTCGGCTATCGCGGCGTCTCGGCCAAGTCCTGCAAGGGCATCTACCGCGCCCTGCTCAATCGGGCGCGCGTCGCGCACTGGAACGCCGCGGAGCGCGCCGCCGGCCGCGACGGACGCTTCTTCATGTCGGCCGAGGACCTCACCACCCAGGCCGGCGTCGCGGTGCAGCAGGATCTGGCGCTCGCCACCCTGGTCGGGGTCCGTCATGTCGAGCGCAACGGCCATCACTATGTCGACGGCATGGCGGGGGCGAGCGAGGAGGAGCAGGCGCGCGTTCTCGCCGCCCATCCGGACCTCTATGCCCGCAGCCACGGCCGGGTGCGCCTCGCCATCCGGGGCGGTGCGGTTGCGCTCGGCTCGCTCGCCGCGGTGCCCGGCCTCGCGGTCGGCGCCATGCCGGATTGGGCGTCGATGCGCCCCATGCCGATGTGAGGCGCGCCATGCCAACCTGCATCCGGCGCAATCGCTCCTCTGCCGGCGGCCGGGGCGGGCCGCCGGTCTCCCGGCCGGGGCTCCCGCCTTTTCTCACGGCCCCGGCAGAAGCACGATCCGTCCGCCGAAATGATCGATGACCTCAGCCCATCGATGATCAGGGAGAGACTTCGCATGAAACGAACCTTGCTCGCGGCCGCCGCGGCGATCCTCGCCGTGACCGGCGTCGCCGATGCACAGACCTATCCGTGGAAGCCGACCAAGCCCGTCACCGTGGTGGTGCCGTGGGGCGCCGGCGGCTCGACCGATCAGGTCGTCCGTCTCCTGGCCAAGGAGATCGAAGGTGCGCTCGGCCAGACGGTCGTGATCGTCAACCAGCCCGGCGCCTCCGGCTCGATCGGCACCAAGTCGGTGTTGGAGGGGGCCAAGGACGGCTACACCTGGGCTTCGGGTGCCGCGAAAGACGCCGGCACCTATGCGGTGACGGGCCTCCTGAACACCAAGCTCGACGACTGGCATCTCTTCCTCGGCGTGATCAACGCCTCGGTGATCAGCGTCAATGCCGCGACGCCCTACAAAACCCTCGACGACCTGGTGAAGGCCATGAAGGCCAAGCCGAACGGCGTCACCGTGGCGACCGCCGGCATCAACTCGTCGGGCGGCGCCGCGCTCGGCGCCTTCTCGCAGGCGGCCGGCGTCCAGGCCCGCCAGGTGACCTATGACGGCGGCAACCCGGCGGTTATCGCCGTCGCCGGCGGCGAGACCGAGGCCACCACCCAGCTCGCGGTCGAGCAGGCCGAGATGCTGCGGGCCAAGCGGCTGCGGCCGCTCGCCGTGTTCAGCACCAAGGCGCTCCAGCTCGAAGGCGTCGGCGAGATTCCGACCGTCTCGTCGCAGCTCCCGGCCTTCAAGGCGACCGACAACTACTTCGGCATCTTCGTGCCGAAGGGCGTTCCCGCCGAGGTTGTCAAGACCCTCGAGATGATTTGGGCCGACAAGATCGCCAACTCCGAGGCGCTGAAGAAGTATGCGACCAGCCGCGGCGCCATCGTGGCCCCGGTGTTCGGCGACGCCGCCAAGGCCGCCGTCATGCCGGCCGTCCAGGAGTTCGCCTGGGGCATGTGGGACCGCAAGGAAGGCAAGGTCAATCCTGAGACCGTGGGCATTCCAAGGCCCTGATATCGTCTCTTGACGAAGCGGGCCGGGCCGGCGCCCGGTCCGTCTTCCGTCTGCTGCCTCTAGCGAGGATCCATGGCAACTCGACCTCTCGCCCGCGCCGATCTCATCACCGGCGTTGTCCTGGTGGTGTTTGGAATCGCAGCCTTCGCCGAATCATATGGGATGCCGCGGCTCGAAGAGCGCAGCATCAATCCGTGGACGGCGCCTGGTGTCGTGCCGGGCATGCTCGGCATCATCATCGCCGTGCTCGGGGGCGTCCTGGCGCTTCGCTCCGTGTTCTCCGGCGCGTTCGGGCCGCAGCTTCCGCTCGACGACATGACCCCGGACGAGCGCCGCGCCGCTCGCTGGCGCCTGTCCGTATGCGCGGTTCTCTGCTTCATCTATGCGGTCGTGCTGGTCGGACACACGCCGTTCTGGCTGGCGACCGCACTGTTCGTCTTCACCTTCATCGCAGTGTTCGAATGGGACAGGGCCGACCTCGCGCCGGTGCGGCTCCGCAAGCTCGCAATCGCGGCGGCGATCGCGTTCCTGGCGGCGGCGGTCATCCCGTTCATGTTCGAGACGTTGTTTCTCGTGCGCCTGCCCTAGAGGATCGTCATGTTGGATGGAATTGTCCACCTCTTCGCGGCGTTCGAGACGTTCGCCAATTTCGGCACCCTCTTCAATGTCGCCTGGGCCACCCTGGTCGGGATCATCATCGGGGCGCTGCCCGGCCTGACCGCAACCATGGGCGTCGCGCTGCTGACCACGCTGACCTACAAGATGGCGCCCGAGCAGGCGATCCTGGTGCTGATCTCCTGTTACGTGGGGGCCATCTACGGCGGCTCGCGCTCCGCCATCCTGCTCAACATTCCCGGCACACCGGCCAATGCAGCGACGACGCTCGACGGCTTTCCGCTCGCGCGTGCCGGCCGCGCCGGCGAGGCGATGGGGTTGGCCACGACGTCGTCGGCGATCGGCACCCTGATCGGCGTCCTGTTCCTTGCCATCATCGCCCCGGCACTCGCCGAGGTCGCGCTCGGCTTCCAGTCCTACGAGTACTTCTGGCTCGCCATTTTCGGTATCGTGATCGCCGGCCAGATGTGCTCGTTCGAAGACGCCATGAAGGGCTGGATCGCCGGCTTCATCGGCTTGTTCGTCGCGATGATCGGTCAGGAGGGCATCCACGCCGAGGAGCGGTTCACCTTCGGCTGGTCGGAGCTGTCCGGAGGCATCGCCCTGATCCCGGCGCTGGTCGGCACCTTCGGGGTGGCCGAGATCCTCACCGTGATGCGCAACCGTGCGGCCGAGATGGCGACCGGCGTCGTCGACCACGTCATCCCGCGGCTAAGCGATCTCTGGAAGTACAAGCGCACCGTCGTCCGCTCCGGCGTCATCGGCACCGCGGTTGGCATCATCCCCGGGGTCGGCGAGGACATCGGTGCCTGGATTTCCTACGCGGCGGCGCGTCGCGCCAGCAAGGAGAAGGACCAGTTCGGCAAGGGCTCCAAGGAGGGCCTGTGCGCCGCCGAGACCGGCAACAACGCTGCCATTCCCGGGGCCATCATCCCGGCCCTGACGCTCGCGGTGCCCGGCTCGGCGCCGGCCGCCGTGCTGCTCGCCGCCATGCTGATCCACGGCATGCGGCCCGGCCCGATGATCATGATCGAGTCGCCGGACTTCGTGTTCCAGGTGGTGTGGATGGTGGTGCTCGCCACCATCGCGATGGCGGTGTTCGGCATCGCGCTCACCCGGCCGCTTCTCAAGATCCTGCGGGTTCCGCGCGAGCGGCTGATGCCGGTCGTGTTCGTGCTGTGCATCATCGGTCCATACGCCATCACGCTGCGGCTGTTCGACATCTACGTGACGTTGTTCTTCGGCGTGCTCGGCTTCATCCTGCGCGAGATGAAGTACCCGATGGCTCCCCTGGTGCTCGGCCTCATCCTCGGCGACATCCTGGACAAGAGCCTGCGCCGTGCGTTGGTGCTGGCCGACGGCGACTTCACGCCGTTCTTCACCCGGCCGATCAGCGCCATCCTGTGGGTGACGACCGCGCTCGTCATCGTCGCGGCGATTCCCGGCGTGCAGCGCGGCTTTGCCCGGCTGATGGGATGGGACAAGGCGTGATGCGCCTCTCGTTGTGCAACGAGGTGATCGCGGCGCTGCCGTTCGCGGCGCAGTGCGATTTCGCCCGCGCGGTCGGCTACGACGGCGTCGAGCTGGCTCCCTTCACGGTGTCGGACGCGCCGCACCGGATGCCGGCGGCGGAGCGCGCCGCGTTGCGGCAGGCCGCAGCCGATGCCGGCATCGCCATCACGGGCCTGCACTATCTGATGCGTGCGCCGGCCGGGCTGTCGATCACCACGGCCGATCCGGCCGTGCGGGCCGGGAGCCTCGACGTGATGCGGGGTCTGTGCGAGCTGGCTCACGATCTCGGCGCGACCGTGCTGGTGCATGGCTCGCCCGATCAACGCCGGCTCGATCCCGGCGCCGAGGCCGAGGGAACGAAGCGCGCCGCCGACGCCTTCGCGGTGGCCGCCGCGGCCGCCGCGGCGGCCGGTGTCGTCTACTGCATCGAGCCGCTGTCGCCGGCGCAGACCAACTGCATCAACACGGTGGAGCAGGCGGTCGCGATCGTTCGTGCGGTCGGCAGCCCGGCGCTGCGGACGATGATCGACTGCTCGTCCGCGGCGGTGAGCGAGGCGGAGCCGATCCCCGATCTGATCCGCCGCTGGGTTCCGACCGGCCTCGTCGGTCACGTCCACTTCAACGACCCGAACCGGCGCGGGCCGGGCGAGGGGGACCTCCCCGTCGCGCCGATCGTCGCGGCGTTGCGCGAGACCCGCTATTCCGCCGATGCGGCGATCGAGCCTTTCGTCTACATCCCCGACGGCCCGGCCTGTGCGGCGCGCGCCGTCGGTTTTCTGCGCGGTATTTTGCAAGCGGTCGGCTGAGGCGCCGCCGCGGCCGGCGACCCGCCGCCCTCCTTCAGTCCAGGATCAGCGATGCCCAACCAAGGTCTGTCCGTCAATCTCGCCACGGTGCGCCAGCAGTGGAACCTGGGCGAGGCGGTCGCCGCCTGCGCCCGCCATGGCATCCGCGCCGTCGATCCGTGGCGCGATCAGGTGGCCGGCTACGGCCTCGCCGACTCCGCCAAGGTCATCCGCGACCATGGTATGACGGTCACCGGCTATTGCCGCGGCGGCATGTTCCCGTCGGCCGATCGGGACGGGCGGCTCGCCGCCATCGACGACAATCGCCGTGCCCTCGACGAGGCCGCCACGCTGGGCGCCCAGTGCCTGGTGCTGGTGGTGGGCGGCCTGCCGCCCGGCTCGCGCGATCTCGCCGGCGCCCGCGAGATGGTGGCCGAAGGCATGGCGGCGGTACTGCCGCACGCCCGCGCCGTCGGGGTGCCGCTCGCCATCGAGCCGCTGCACCCGATGTATGCGGGCGATCGCGCCTGCGTGAACACGCTCGGCCAGGCGCTCGATCTCTGCGATCGGCTCGGCCCCGACGTCGGCGTCGCCATCGACGCCTACCACGTCTGGTGGGACCCCGATCTCGCCGCCCAGATCGCCCGCGCCGGCCGCGACAAGCGCATTCTCGCCTATCACATCTGCGACTGGCTGGTGCCGACCCGCGATCTCCTGCTCGATCGCGGCATGATGGGCGACGGCGTCATCGACCTGCCGGCGATCGGCCAGATGATCGAGAACGCCGGCTATGCCGGCTTCCACGAGGTCGAGATCTTCTCGGCCGAGAACTGGTGGAAGCGGCCCGGCGACGAGGTGCTGGCGACCTGCCTGGAGCGCTTCGCCACCGTCTGCTGAGCCGGCGACGCGACATACGCCATCGGTGCGAACCAGCGCCGCCGCGATGCGTTCACCCGGCAGGCGCCGATCGCGCCGGCGCAGGCCGGACGTGACCGGCGCATCCGGCGCGCCCGCGGGGGCGCAGCCTGTTCGAGCGAACAGCGACGGTGAGGGTGAGCGGGCACCGCGAGCGGGGCTCGCGCCACCTCGCGCGTCGTCGTCCGGTACCGTCGTCGGCCGGTGCCGTCGGTGCCGGCCCGTTCCGGCCGCCACGGCGGATCGATCGACGGCCGTTCGTGCCGGTGAGCCCCCGCGGACCCGCGTCTCCCCCGACACAGGAGATCAACCCATGGCGAACACGCTGAAAGGCTGCAAGGTGGCGGTGCTGGCCACCGACGGATTCGAGCAAGTGGAGCTGACCGAGCCGGTGAAGGCGTTGCGCGAGAGCGGCGCCGAGGTCCAGGTGGTATCCCCCAAGGCGGGCCGCATCCAGGGCTTCAACCATCACGACAAGGCCGACACGGTGGCGGTCGACCGCACGTTGGACGAGGCGCGGCCGGACGACTACGCGGCCCTGCTGCTGCCCGGCGGCGTGATCAACCCGGACGCACTGCGGCTGGAGCCGAAGGCGGTCGACTTCGTGCGTCACTTCGGCAAGACCGGCAAGCCGGTCGCCGCGATCTGCCACGGTCCCTGGATGCTGATCGATTCGGGCATCGCCAAGGGGCGGACGGTGACGTCCTGGCCGTCGTTGCAAACCGATCTGCGCAACGCCGGCGCGAAATGGGTCGACCAGGAGGTGGTGGTCGATCAAGGACTCGTCACCTCGCGGAAGCCGCAGGACATCCCGGCCTTCAACCGCAAGATGATCGAGGAGTTCGGCGAAGGCCGCCACGCGCGCACCGCGGCCGAGTAAGGCGCCACCTTCATAATCCTGCCCCGATCCGGTGGTAGGTGCACTGCATCAATCGAACCCAAGACGGTCGCGGCGGCCCGGTCTCCGGGCCGCCGTCGTCGTCTCCGTAACCACCATGACGTGTGCCGGCCGCTTGCCTCGCGGCGGGTCGGTCTCGCGTTCCTGAAGACCGCAATACGAGTCCGAGTTCCGATCTCCCCCATGTCCGTTCGTCCTTCCGTCTCCGATCGCGCGCTGGTGCCGACGCACGCGCGCCGGCCGCAATCGTCCGTCCCTCGCTTCACCTACCGGCGGGCCTGGCACGCCGCCCGCGATCTCTCCCGCCGTGCCGTGCCGGATGGGCCCGGGCGCCGGCGCTCCTGGCTGTTCCTCGTCTCGATCGGCATCCCGTTCGCGGCCGGCACGCTGATCGGCGATCCGCGCGGCGCCGTCATGGGCGCGCTGGTCGGCATGATGTGCGGCTTCGCCGACGAGGACGAACGCGGCCTCGGCGCGCGGCTGCTGATCCTCGCCCAGATCGCGCTCGGCATGCTGGTCGGCACCACCATCGGCACCCATCTGCGCGGCTATGCCGATCCGTTCTGGCTGGTGTTCGGCCTGGCGCTGTTCTTCGCCGGCTGGCTCACCGAGTTCGGCAAGGGGCCGCATCTGGCGGCGCGCTACGCCGCGATCTCGCTCGGCCTGTCGGCCGGCTTCCCGGACGTCGAGCCGCACCACCATCTCTATGCGGCGCTCGCCGTCGTGGTGGCCGGCGTGGTGCGCACCGTCGATCATCTTTGGCACGGCGCGATGCCGATGCCGCACGGCTTCGTGCCGCCGCGGCTGGACCGCCGCGTCGAGTGGCTGCGCTTCGCCGTCGCCTATGCGGTGGTCGGCGCCCTCGGCCTGTGGATCGGCATCGCGCTCGGCATGACGCGCGCCATCTGGATCACCATCGCGCCGCTCGTCGTGATGCAGCCGGGTGCCGAGATCACCTATCGGCGGATCGTCGAGTTCATGTTCGGCACCACCATCGGGGTGGTGGTCGCCTGGGTGCTCATCCACTCGCTGCCGTCGGCGCCGCTGGTGGTGATCGCCATAGCCATCGCGCCCACCATCCCGCTGTTCTTCCCGCATCGGTTCTGGCTACAGACCGCGCTGATCGCCGTGATGCTGCTGATCGCCTTCCGGCTGGCGCTGCCCGATCCGCGCTCGGTGACGGCGTTGATCGTCGAGCGGCTGGAGGACATCATGCTGGGCTGCGGCCTGGCGCTGGTCGGCGCCGTGATGGCGTTCGGCCGGGCCGGCTGGGAGTCGTTCCGCGAGACCATCGCGGACGCCAATGTCGACGCCCGTTGATCGACTGCTCGGCGGGCCTCAGTGCCCGCCGAAGAAGCCCAGCCGGGCATAGACCCGGCGGGCATACTGCGCGAACGCATCGGTGGTCTTGACGTCGAAGGCGCGCGGCTGCGGCAGTTCGATCGGGAAGAACTCCGCCATGCGGGCCGGCCGCGCCGTCAGCACGGCGCAGTGGGTTCCGAGAAAGATCGCCTCGCCGATGTCGTGGGTGACGAACACGATGGTCTTGCGGCTCTGCCGCCAGATCCGTTGCAGCTCGAGCTGCATCTGCTCGCGCGTGATGGCGTCCAGCGCCCCGAACGGCTCGTCAGCGAGGATCAGCTTGGGATCGTGGACGAGGGCGCGGGCGATGGCGCAGCGCTGCTGCATGCCGCCCGAGAGCTGCTGCGGATACTTGTCCTCGTAGCCGGCGAGGCCGACCATGGCGAGGAGGTCGCGGGCGCGCTCGCGGCTCGCCCGGCGGGGCAGGCCGATGATCTCGGCCGGCAGCAAAACGTTGTCCAGCACGGTGCGCCACTTGAGCAGCAGCGCCTGCTGAAAGATCATGCCGACGTCGCGGCCGGGATCGAAGCGCGTGGTGCTGTTGCCGATCTGGACGATGCCGCTCTCGTGGCCGTGCAGGCCAGCCAGGATCTTCAGTACCGTCGACTTGCCGCAGCCGGACGGGCCGACCAGCGACACCAGCTCGCCCTCCGCCACCTCCATGGTGACGTCCGAGACGGCGAGATGGGCGGTGCGGCCGCGGCCATAGACCTTGCGGACGTTTTTCAGCGTGATGAACGGCTCGCTCATGCCAGCCACCGCTCCAGGTTGGCGCGCACGAAGGCGTCGTCGGACAGATCGGCGTGCTCGCGCAGCACGCGGTCGATGGCTTCGGCCTGGCCCGGCCCGAGCCCTTCGCCCGGGTCCAGGCACCAGGTGCCGGCCAGGAGGCCCTGGCGGCGCAGCACCTCGTGGCAGCCGGCGATGCAGCCGTGGAACGCATTGGCGACGTCGAAGAAGGCGGCGTTGCAGTCGGTGACGCGCGAGTCGAGGGCGAGCAGATCGGCGTCGACGGTGCCGGCGGCGCGCGCCGCCCGGCAGCGCTCGAACAGCGCCACGGCGCTCGCGGTCCACACCGACCAGTGGCCGAGCAGGCCGCCCTTGATGGTGGCCCGCACGGTGCGGCCGCCGATCCGCACATCGAACGGCAGCACCAGGTCGAGCACGATGTGATCGTCGTTGCCGGTGTAGAGGGTGACGCGGTCGAGCGCGCCGGCCTCGGCGACGCCGCGGATCACGTCCAGCGTGCGGTAGCGGTCGAACGGCGCCATCTTGATGGCGACGACATTGTCGATGGCCGCGAAGCGCCGCCAGAAGTCGGCCGAGAGCCGCAAGCCGCCGACCGCCACCTGGAGATAGAAGCCGACCAGCGGGATCTCGGCCGCCACCGCCTCGCAGTGGGCGACGATCGCGTCCTCGTCGCGCCCCTTCAGAGCCGCGAGGCTCAGCAGGCCGGCGTGATAGCCGAGCGCCACCGCGGTTCGCGCCTCGTCGACCGCCTGGGCGGTGTCGCCGGCGAGCCCCGCGATCATCACCAGCGGCCGCTCGGTCCACGCCCGCGCCGTCTCGGCGGCGAGCCGTAGCACCGGCTCGTACAGCCCGACGTCGCGGATGGCGAACTGGGTGGTGTGGACCCCGACCGCGAGGCCGCCGGCGCCGGCATCGACATAGTAGCGGGTGAGGGCGCGCTGGCGGCGGGTGTCGAGCGTGCGCGCCTCGGTCAGCGCCAGCGGATGCGCCGGAATGACGGTGCCCTCCGCCAGGAGACGGAGGATGTCGGGGTCGAGCCGGGATCGATGCAGGCTCATGGTGCTTCTCGTTCCTCGTGTCGGCGGCGCTGCCGCAGAGCCGCTGCGGCGTTCCGCTCACCCGAACTCCGGCCCGGCGATCGCCATGGCGATCGCCGTGTCGCCGCGCGGGGCCTCGCCCCGCACCATCCGCTGCAACGGCCGCTCCTCGACGAAGCCATGCGCGGCGAGGCGTGCCCGCAGGTCGGCCCGCCGCGCCACCAGATCGACGATCAGCGGTCCCGGCTCACGGGCGATCACCGCGTCGAGCAGGTCCGCCGCGGCGGCCTCGTCCTCGGCGTAGAGCGGGCCGATATGGCGGGCGCAGCGGCCGGCCCGCACCAGGCAGGCGGCCCCCGGCCGGGCGTGCAGCACGGTGCCGGGCCGCGCCAGGATGTCGTCGATCAGCGCCGCGCGGTCGGCCGCCAGGGCGCGCCGATCGAGGGCGAGCAGCACGTCGCGGCCGGCCGGGTCGATGGCAGTTTCGCCGGGTCGCTCGTCGGTCGCGGGCCGCGTCCGCCGCAGCCGCACGAGATCGATGACCGGCACGAAGCCGAGCGGCCCGTAGACGGCGGCGCCCTGCGGCGTCGCGTCGAGCAGCGGCGTCACGCCCTCGGCCTCGGCGGTCTCGATGCAGCGGTGCAGCAGCGCCGAGGCGAGGCCGTGGCGACGCCAGGTCGCCGTCACCAGCACCATGCTGATCCAGGCGATGCGCGGCGCTTCCCCGAGCGGCGCGTAGGGCAGCAGCGCCGCGGTGGCGACCAGCCGGTCGTCCGCCCGCATCGCCAGCACCCGCCCGCGGGTGCGGAACAGTGTCCAGTCGTCCGCCGTCTGGTTCCACCGCGCCTCGTCGGACAGCGCCAGCGCGGCGCGCGTCTCGTGCGGCGCGAGCGGCGTCATGGCGCCGAGGTCAATAGCGCCCATCTCGCACCTCGAACTTGGTCGCCTTGCCGAGGCTCGGCATCGCCCGCCCGACCCAGTCGGCGGTCCAGTCCAGCATGGGCTCGATGCCGACCACGGGCTGCCCGAACAGCTCTTGCGCCGCGCGGGTGTCGGTGAGCCAGGCGGTCGCCGCCTCCTGCCCGGTGATCGCCGGGACGCGGCCGAGACGCTGTCCCAGAGCCTCGGCGAGGCTGCGCACCGACAGCGTCTCGGGTCCGCTCACATTGATCGGGCTGGTCGGCGTGGTGGCGTGGCGCAGGCAGCGCAGCGCCTGCGCGGCGGCGTCGCCCTGCCAGATCACGTTGACATGGCCCATGGTGACGTCGATCGGCTGCCCCGCCGCGATCTTGGCGGCGATGTCGTGCAGCACGCCGTAACGCATGTCGATCGCGTAGTTGAGGCGGAACAGCCGGCCCGGCGTGCCGTGCAGCGCCGAGAAGTAGGAGAACAGGCGCTCGCGGCCGACGCAGGACTGGGCGTATTCGCCGGGCGGATCGAGCGGGGTCGCCTCGCCGGCGCCGCCGCCGTCGACCGGCACGAACGGATAGACGCAGCCGGTCGAGAAGGCGACGATGCGCGAGCGGGCGAAGCGGCGCGCCACCACGGCGGGGCTGTAAACGTTCATCGCCCAGGTGAGGGCGAGATCGCCCTCCGCGCCGAACTTACGACCCGCCATGAAGATGACGTTGGCGACCTCGGGCAGCGCCGCGACGGCGGCCTCGTCGAGCAGATCGCAGGCGAGCGTCTCGATGCCGCGGGCCTCCAGGCTCTCGCGCAGGCCCGGCTCGCTGAAGCGGGCGACGCCGATCACCCGCTTGGCCGGCGCCGCCGCCTTGGCGAGCCCCGCCACCGTCGGCCCCATCTTGCCGCCGACGCCGAGCACCAGGATATCGCCGTCGACCTGCGCCAGATCGTCGATCAGCGCCCGCGTCGGCCGGCACAGCAGATCGTCGAGCGCCGCGAGATCGGCGATGCGCGCGGGCAGGCCGTCGTCGAGCAGTGGCGCGACGGGCGGCGTGACGGACGGAGGGGCGGTCATGCGGGCCTCACTGGATGAAGCATCATTGGATGCGGGCGTCGCGCACGACGACCAGACGTTCGAGCAGGAGCACCAGCCCGTAGAGGACGACGCCGATGAGCGTCAGCAGGATGACGGCCATCAGCATGCCGGCGGTGTCGAGTCCGGCCTGAACCTGGATCATCAGGTAGCCGAGGCCGCGTTCCGAGGCGATGAACTCGCCGACCGTGGCACCGGCGACGGCCAGGATGGCGCCGACCTTCATGCCCGAGAACAGGTAGGGCAGGGCGCCGGGAAGCTGAATCTTCTGGAAGAGCTGCCAGCGCGATCCCTTCAGCGAGCGGACGAGATCGAGCAGGTCGGGATCGACCTCGCTCAGGCCGCGGGCCGTCGTCAGCAGGATCGGGAAAAAGCAGATCGAGAAGGCGATCAGGATATTGGGCACGATGCCGTAGCTGAACCAGACGATGATCAGCGGCCCGAGCGCCACCTTGGGCACCATGTTGAGGGTGACGAACAAGGGCAGCAGGATCACGGCGATCAGCCGGAACCACGAGAAGGCGACGGCGCAGACGACGCCGACCACGACGCCGAGCAGATACCCGCCGAAGATCTCGATCGCGGTCACCGTCACGTTCGGAAGCCAGGCATAGTGCGGCTGCGCGAGCGTCGCCAGGGTGGCGCGCGGCGACGGCAGCACGAAGGCGGGAATCGCGAACAGGTCGACGGCGAGCTGCCAGACGAGGACGACGCCGAGATGGACGGCGATCACCGTGGCGGTCTTGGCGAGGGCCGCGCGGGTGGCGGCGGCGCGGGAGGGGTCACCACCCGGCGGCGCACCGTCGTCGAGCACGCCGGCGTCGAGCACGCCCGCGTCGATCGCGCCGGCGCCCGCGGCATCGACGGTCGCCGTGGCGGCAGAAGGATTCGGTACGTCGCCTGTACGATCCGCGTTCACCGGCCGTCCTCTCGTTCGGCCGCCCGTCGCACGGGCGTCGGCCTTCAGATGTAGCGCGGCCCGCGCCCCATATCAACCGTCTGGTTGATAGGCGTCACGGCCGCAGGGCGTTCATCACCAGATCGACCACGTGGGCGCGGCGCGTCGCCACCGCGGCCCGGCTGTCGAGCCGGCGCTTGAAGATGGTCGACAGCGTGGCGGCGTTGGAGAAGTAGAAGTAGCCGAGCGCCGCGATCGAGACATAGAGCTGGAGCGGATCGACGCCGGGCCGGAAGACGCCGGCCGCGACGCCCTTGTCGAGGGTCGCGGCGATCAGCGCGATCAGCGGCGAATGCATGGTCGGCAGCTTGCCGGAGCGGCGCACATGCACGGCGCCGTGGCGGTTCTCGTCGGTGAGGATCGACACGAAGTCCGGATGGGCCGCGAGGTGATCGAACGAGATGCCGATCAGATGCGCGATCGCCTCGGCGGGCGCCATGCCGGCGAGATCGACGGTGCGCTCGGCGGCACGGATCTCGTCGTAGAGCCATTCCAGCACCGCGAGATAGAGCGCGTCCTTGTCGCCGAAGTGATGATAGACGAGCTGCTTGTTCACCCCGGCGCGGGCCGCGATCTCGTCGACACGGGCGCCGGCGAGGCCCTTGGCGGCGAACTCGGTGCGGGCGGCGGCCAAGAGGGCGCGGCGCGTCGCCGCAGGGTCGCGGGTTCGGCGGGCCGGCCGCGACGGGGAGGCTTCGGTCTTGCAAGGGGCGATGCTGCGGGACGACGGGGCTTGCGCCGCGGCGTCGCGGCGCGTGGCGCCGGCCTGCTTAGTGCTGGCCTGCTTTGGACCGCCCTGCTTGGTGCGCGCGCGCGTGCCCCCGGCCGATGCTGCGCCGTCGCCTCGCCTGCCGTCGCCTCGCCCGATCTCGCCGCCGGGGCCGCTCCGTCGCCTCGCCATCCGAACCAACCAGCCAGTTGAATGTTCATTGACGCGCTGTCACCTCGTTGGTACCGATTCCGTGGCGGCCTCACAAGCCGTGCCGGAGCGCGAGGCTCCTCCGGCGGAGTGATACGAGATCCGGGTGATCCATTCCGTGGCCGTTCCGGACGCCGCGAAGCGGCTGTCCGGAATCCAGCCGAGAGTCCGAAGTTTGCCGCGGGATGACGTGTTGCGCTGGGGTCCGGGTTCGCGGCTTCGCCGCGCACCGGAACGACGGCGAGCTGATCACCCGGAAACAGTATGATTCGGCCATCGCGGCGCAGGCGTTCAGCCGCGCAAGCCGCAGCGGGCCGGTCGTTCGGGCGGTCAACCAGGGGGGTCGGCCGAAGTGCCGCGCCGCCCGCAGCGGAGCTTGCATCATGGTCGAGACGAACGCGGCCCGGATTTCCGGGATCGGTCGATGGTCGGCGCGGGTCGCCGGCACCGTCCTCGCGGCGGGCGTGGTCGCGGCGCTCGCGCTGCCGGGCGTCGCGCAGGCGCAGGCCCCCGAGAAGGTGACGCTTGTCCTCAACTGGGTGCCGACGGCCGATCACGCCGCCTATTATTATGCCAAGCAGCAGGGTCTGTATGCCAAGGCCGGCATCGATCTCTCGATCGAGGTCGGACGCGGCTCGGCGTTGTCGGCCCAGAAGGTCGGCTCGGGTGGCGCCGCGTTCGGGGTGTCGGATCTCGCCACCTCGCTGGTCGCCAGGGGCAAGGGCGCCGATCTCGCCGCCGTGATGATCGTCTACGCCAACTCGCCGCAGGGCTTCTACTGGCTCAAGAGCTCCGGCATCGGCGGCCCGAAGGACTTCGCCGGCCGCAAGATCGGCAACCCGCCCGGTGACGCGGCCCGCATCATGTGGCCGGCCTTCGCCAAGGCGGTGGGTCTCGATCCGGCCTCCGTCACCTTCGTCAACATCACGCCGCAGGCCAAGAACGCCGCGCTGAAGAGCCGCACCGTTGACGTCATCAGCGACTTCTTCAACGAGCACGACACCAAGGTGATCGAGATGGGCGAGGATCTCGTCCATCTGCCGTGGAAGCAGGTCGGCCTCAATCCGTACGGCAACGCCGTGATCGTCAACGGCGCTTTTCTCCAGGCCAAGCCGGCCGTGGTCGAAAACTTCGTCAAGATCTCGCAGCGCGCCTTCGCCCAGTGCGTCGCCGACTTCACGCCCTGCCTGAAGGCGCTGACCGAGGGCGTGTCGGGCCTCGACGAAGCCACCCAGCGGCGCCAGTGGGAGCGCATCAAGTGGCTGATGACCGACAGCTTCACCACCGAGAAGGGCCTCGGCTGGATCGACGGTGACCGGCTGAAGGCCGATTACGAGCTGGTGCAGACCTATATCGGACTGGACAAGCCGTTCGACCCGGCCACCGCCTTCACCACCCGGTTCCTCGATCCGGCGGTGAAGATGGACGCCTCCAAGGTCAAGAACTGACGGACCGGCCGGGGCGCCGGCGGGGGCGGACGGCTGACGATAGGGCTTGCGGGCGCCGCAGATCCGCCCCAAGTGTCGTCGAAGACTGATCCGCTTCCGTGGGTCCGCCAGCAAGGCCGCGCCATGCTCCGTCTCGTCGTCTCCGGGCTCGTCGTTTCCCGGTCGTTTGCCGCCATGGCGTCGCGGCTGCGCCCCGTCGCCATGCTCGCCGCTGCTGTCGTCCTTTCGGCGGGGCTGTCGCTCGCCGCGCTGTCGGCAGCAGGGCCGGCGGCCGCCCAGGCCGCGGGCCAGCCGCAGGCGCAGACGGGCCGTGGTGGCGCCGACGCCGTCACCCCGGTCGAGGAGTACGCCAAGCAGGTCGAGGAGCTGAAGAAGGGTTATCCCGATCTCGGCAAGCGCATCGAGGAATCGGCCCGCACCATCGACGAGATGAGCGATGTCGGCACCGCCCGCAAGGAGATCGAGGAGCTGCGCGCCGTCGTCGCCGGCCTGCTCGGCGCCGTCTCCGACAACGGCACGGTGTCGCAGCTCGGCGCCAAGGCGCTGGCGCACGGCCGCGGCAAGCTGAAATCGATCGAGCAGGACGCCCGCTTCAAGCCGGAGGAGCGCGAGTTCCTGCTCGACCAGTGGCGCCGGCTGGTCGCCGAGACCGAGCGCGCCACCGAGGACCTGGAGAGCGCCCGCAAGGAGTTCGCCGATCTCCTGCGCACGCTCCAGACCCGCGAGGACTTCATCGACGAGCTGATGCAGGTGCGCCGCGCCACCGAGGCGCTGGCGGTGATGCGCAACCTCACCCGCGAGATCCGTGACGCCTCCAGCAAGCTGAAGTCCCTGATCGGGGGCCTCAAGCCGCCGGGAGTGTGAGCGATGCGCAAAGTCGTGCTCGCCGCCGGGGCGGCGGCGGCGCTGGCGCTCGGCGGCATCGCCGCCTGCAAGCTCGACGGTGGCGGCACCGGCTATGTGGAGATTCGCACCGTGCCGGTGACGCCGCCGCCCAGCATGACGCTGTTCCTCGGCAGCGCGAAGCTCGATCCGTTCAAGAAGGGCAGCGCCGTGCTGCGCCAGAGCGTCGGCACCCACAAGCTGGGTGTCGCCACCTCGGGCGATCCGATCCCGCTGTGCGAGCTGGTGGTGAAGAAGGACCGCATCACCACCGTCACGGTGTCGCTTTTGGAGCGGCCGCCGCGCTGCCAGTGCCGCGCCACGTCCGGCACCGACGCGGCCTCCAACAAGCGCTGCGAGGGGTGAGGACCGGACGAGCCAGGCTCCCGGCCTTGCAATTCCTCACGCCGCCAGCGGCTCGGCCAGCGACAGGCCGGCACGGGCCGCCGCCAGGTTGAGATCGGCGAACTTCTCCGGCGTCTCGCGGCGGATCGCCTCGGCGAGCGCCTCCGGCCCGCACAGGCCCGACAGCGCCACGAAGGCGCCGAGGGCGACCATGTTGGCGATGCGCGGACTGCCGGTCGCCACCGCGCGCGCCGCGATCGGCAGCCGGTGCAGGCGTCCGCCCGCCGGGCCGGTGGCGATGCCCTCGTCGACGAGGACGAGCGCATCCGGCTTGATCAGCCCGGCCGAGCGGTCGTAGCCGACCTGGTCGAGGGCGATCAGCACGTCGAGCCCGGTCACCAGCGGGAAGTCCGACAGGTCCTCGGTGACCACCACGTCCGAGTGGCAGAAGCCGCCGCGCGAGGTGGGCTCGTAGCTCTGCGACTGCGAGGCGCGCCGCCCTTCGACCGCGAGCGCCTCGAACAGGATGCGGGCACCGAGGATGAGGCCCTGGCCGCCGCTGCCGGCGAGGCGGATCTCCAGCCGGTCGGCGGCCGGCCGGCCTTGTGGGGTGCTCCGGGTCATCGCTCTGTCTCTCCGCGCAGGGCTGCCGCATGGGCCCGCCAGCGCTCGCCGTACTCGGGCAGGTCGCGCTCGACGAACACGCCGGTCGGCAGCGCGTTCGGGCGGAACGGCTGGTCGGGCGCGTCGCGCCGCGCTTCCGGCCGCATGTCGGCCTTCTGGCTCAGGATCATCTCGGGGGCCTCGCCGAGATCGTTCTTGCGTCCGTAGATCTCGGTGCAGTCCGACATCACCTCGACGAAGGCGAAGCCGGGGTGGCGCAGCGCCCGGGCGATCAGTGTCTTCAGCGCCGGCGCCTGGCGGGTCACCTCGCGGCCGACGAAGCCGGCCCCCGCGGCGGCGGCGAGCGCGCAGGCGTCGAACACCGGCTCGATGGCGCCGGACGGCGTCGTCGAGGTCAGGCGGGTCGCCGCCGTGGTCGGCGACGCCTGGCCGCCGGTCATGCCGTAGACCTCGTTGTTGAGCATCAGGCAGGTGATGTCGAGATTGCGCCGGGCGGCGTGGATCAGGTGGTTGCCGCCGATGGCGAGGCAATCGCCGTCGCCGGTCACCACCACGACGGTGAGGTCTGGCCGCGCCAGCTTCAGCCCGGTCGCGAAGGCGAGCGGCCGGCCGTGGGTGGTGTGGAACGTGTTGGCGTCGATGTAGCCGCCGACCCGGCCGGAGCAGCCGATGCCGCAGACGACGGCGAGCCGGTCCTTGTCGATGCCGCAGTCGTGGACGGCGGCGAGCAGCGCCCGCAGCGCGATCCCGTGGCCGCAGCCCGGGCACATGAAGTGCGGCATGGTGTCGAGCCGCAGATAGTCCTTGATGTCGAACGGCAGCGTTCGGGTGGCCTCAAGCATGGCGGGCGAGCTCCCTCACGGCGGCGGCGATCTCGCCGGGCGTCATCGGCTCGCCGTCGATGCGGCCGAGCGGGCGGACCGGCGGCGCGTGCCCGATCACGCGCTGCACCTCGAGCACGAGCTGGCCGGCGTTCATCTCCGGCACCAGCACGGCGCGGGCGGTCTCGGCGGCGCGCAGCAGCGCCCGCTCCGGGAACGGCCACACGGTGACGGGGCGGAACAGCCCGGCTTTGACGCCGTCGCGGCGCAGCTCGGTGACAGCGCGGCGCGCGGCGCGCGCCGTGATGCCGTAGGCGACGACCAGCACCTCGGCGTCCTCGGTGGCGAGCGTCTCGGTCTTCTCGATGCCGGCGAGATGCAGGTCGATCTTGCCGAGCAGGCGGCGCATCATGCGGTCGGCCACCGTCGGCGACTGGGTCGGGAAGCCGCTCTCCGCGTGGGTCAGCCCGGTGGTGTGGACGCGGTGGCCGTCGCCCGGCCGCGCCATCGCCGGCACGCCGTCGTCGTCGGCCGCGTAGGGCTGGAAGCCCCCCGCGCCGTTGGCCCATTTGCGGGTCGCGACCTTGACGGCCTCGGGCGGCGGAATGGCGACACTCTCCAGGAGCTGGGCGATCACCTGGTCGTACAGCACGGTGACCGGGGTCCGCAGCCGCTCGGCGAGGTCGAAGGCGCGGATGGTCTCGGTGTAGATCTCCTGCACCGAGGCGGGCGCCAGCGCCACCACCGGACGGTCGCCGTGGCTGCCGAAGCGGGCCTGCATCACGTCGCCCTGGGCCGGCCGCGTCGGCATGCCGGTCGACGGGCCGCCGCGCATCACGTCGATGACGACGCAGGGCACCTCGGTCATCGCGGCGTAGCCGATGTTCTCCTGCATCAGCGAGAAGCCGGGGCCGGAGGTCGCCGTCATGGCGCGCATGCCGCCGAGAGAAGCGCCGATCACCGCCGCGATCGAGGCGATCTCGTCCTCCATCTGCACGAACACGCCGCCGGCGCGCGGCAGCGCGTGCGACATGTGCTCGGCGATCTCGGACGACGGGGTGATCGGATAGCCGGCGAAGAAGCGGCAGCCGGCCGCCACCGCGGCGAGCGCGCAGGCGTGGTTGCCGTGCAGAGCGGTGAGCCGTGCGGTCATGCCGGCACTCCTTCGTTGCGGACCGTGACGGCGAAGTCCGGGCACAGCCATTCGCACACCCGGCAGCCGGTGCAGGCCGAGGGCGTCGCCACCACGGCGATCGGCCCGTCCATGGCGAGGCAGCGCTCCGGGCACAGCTTCACGCAGATGGCGCAACCCTTGCACCAGGCCGGATCGATGGCGACGCTGATGTGGAGATCCGGCAGAGCGGCCGGCGGCGGTGAAGCCACCGTCGCATCGGCCGTCCCGGGATCACCGATGTCGGTTCGTGGTGGCGTCCAGGCGCGGCCGGCGTCGAAGGCGCGGCGGTTGATCTCGGCGGTGCCCTTGGGGGCGATGGCCTCGACCACCGCGTGCCAGTCGCCGACCGGGTAGTCGAGCCAGGCGGAGAGGCGGCCGAGCAGCACGGTGTTGGCGGTGCGGGCGTCACCGAGCGCGGTGGCGATCTCGGTGGCGTCGAGGGCGCAGCCGTCGGCATGGCGGCCGACGATCTCGGCCGGGGTCTCGCGCGCATAGGCGGAGGGGGCGCCCGGCTTGCGGCTGCGGCACGCGAAGGGCGGCACGATGCGCCGGGTATCGGCGATGAACACGCCGCGGCCCGGGCGCAGGTGATCGAGCCAGCGCAACCCCTCGGCCCATTCGAGCGCGATCAGCACGTCGGCCTCGCCCTTGGCGATGGTCGGCGACCACACCTTGGGGGCGAAGCGGACGTGGCTGAACACGATGCCGCCCCGCTTGGCCATGCCGTGAACCTCGCTCTGCTTGACCTCGAAGCCGCGCCGCTGCGCCAGCAGGGCGAGCGCCTTGGAGATCATCAGAACGCCCTGGCCGCCGACGCCGACCACCAGGATGTTGAGGCCGGTCTCGACGCAACGCGGGGCCGGGGCGAAATCGTCGTTGGGGAGCGGACGCATCACGTTGGTGCCTCACGCCGTGACGGGCTGGATGCAGTCGGTGGTGCAAACCTGCGCGCACAGGGTGCAGCCGATGCAGGTGGTGGCGTCGATCGCCACCTTGTGGCGGCCCTCGAACAGCTCGCCCGACCAGGTGATCGACGGGCAGCCGAGATTCATGCACGCCTGGCAGGCGATGCAGCCCTCCGGCCGCACCATCAGCGGGGCGCCCTTGATCTTCACCGGATCGAGCACGCAGGGGCGCTCGGCGATCACCACTGAGACTCCGCGATAGGCGGTCGCCTCGCGCAATGTCTGCATCAGCCGGCCGACGTCGTAGGGGTCGACCACCCGCACCCAGTCGATGCCGACGGCACGGCACAGCGCCGCGTAATCGACCCGGGGGGCCGGTTCGCCGCGTAGCGTCCGCCCGGTGCCGGGATGGTCCTGGCCGCCGGTCATCGCGGTGATGTGGTTGTCGAGGATCACGACGGTGATGTCGGCCTTGTTGTAGACGGCGTCGATCAGCGGCGGAATGCCGGAGTGCAGGAAGGTCGAGTCGCCGATGGTGGCGACGACGGGCTTCTCGGCGCCCGCCTTGGCCATGCCGATGGCGTTGCCGATGCTCGCTCCCATGCACACGCAGGTGTCCATGGAGCGCAGCGGATCGATGGCCGCCAGGGTGTAGCAGCCGATATCGCCGGCCACATGCGCCCCGATGCTGCGCAGCGCCAGGAAGCTCGCGGTGTGCGGGCAGCCCGAGCACAGCACCGGCGGCCGCGCCATCGGGGCGATGGCGGCCGGCGGCACCGGCGCCGGCGGCGCCATCAGGCCGGCCTTGGCGAGCCCCTCGCGCAAGAGCTCGACCGACAGCTCACCGAGCCGCGGGAACAGGCTCTTGCCCTCGCACGGCAGGCCGAGGCCGCGGATCGCCTCCTCCAGCGCCGGCTCCAGCTCCTCGACCACGATCAGCCGGTCGACGGTCGCCGCGAAGGCGCGGATCGCCTCGGCGGCCAGCGGATAGCTGCCGGCGAGCTTGAGCACCGGCAGGTGCGGCGCCGCCTCCTTGACGTAGAGATAGCCGATGCCGGTCGTCACGATGCCGCAGCGCCCGCCGGCCGCGCCCTCCGGCGTGCTGCCGTCGCCGTCGCCGTCGTCGCGCAGCGTCAGCGGCGTCTCGGAGAACCAGCGGGCCAGCGCCGCCTCGCGGGCGATCACCTTGGGGTGCAGCCGGCGCGCATTGGCCGGGATCGTCACGGTGCGGGTGTGGTCGCCGACGAAGCCGCGCGATGGGGGCACCGTGCGGGCGCCGACCCGGACGACGCTGCGGGTGTGCGACAGCCGCGTGGTGCCGCGCAGGATCACCGGCGTCTCGAACTCCTCGCTCAGCGCGAAGGCGACCTTGGTGTATTCCAGCGCCTCCTGGGCGTCGGCCGGCTCCAGGATCGGCACGCCGGCCAGCTTGGCGAACAGGCGGGTGTCCTGCTCGTTCTGCGACGAGTGGATGCCGGGGTCGTCGCACACGACGATCACCAGGCCGCCATGGGCGCCGATATAGGACATGCTCATCAGCGAGTCGGACGCGACGTTGAGTCCGACATGCTTCATCGCGGCGAGCGCGCGGACGCCCGCGAAGGACGCCCCGATGGCGGTGTCGAGCGCCACCTTCTCGTTGACCGACCACTGCGCCGTCACCTCGGCCGGATCGTAGTCGGCGAAGCTCTCCAGAATCTCGGTCGACGGCGTGCCTGGATAGGCGGCGGCGACCCGCACGCCGGCCTCCCAGGCGCCGCGCGTGATGGCCTCGTTGCCGGTCAGCGGCAGCGCCTCGGCAATGGTGGTCCGGCCGGTCCGGGAGACGGCCTCCAGCGTTTCGGCAGTCACGTTCGTCTCCCCTCCTGGCCCCTTTGGGCCGGCTTCGTCGCGCTTCGCGGCACGCCCGTCATTCCGGGCTGTCGCAGTGCCGGCGCCGAAGCGGTCCGCACGGGCGTCCGCCCAAGCGGTCGGTTGCCCAATTCAGATCGGCGCATCGACCGCAGGGGGCGGTCGGGTATCCGGCGCGCACTCTGGTGCGTCTCGTCCGCGCCGGTGTTGAGAAAGGTCAAACCGACGCGGCTCAGCTCGTCTTGTGGCGCTCGTCCTTCACCCGCACCGCCTTGCCCTGGGAGCGCGGCACCTCGCCGGGCAGCATGGCGGCGACGCGGCAGCTGATCCCGATGGTCGACTTGATGCGGTGCTGGACGTCGCGGGCGATGCGGGCGCGGGCCGCGTCGTCGCGTGGTGCGTCCGGCGCGATCTCGACCTCGACCGCCATCTGATCGAGCGCCTGCTCGCGTGTCAGCACGATCTGATAATGCGGCGCGATGCCGGGCAGGCCGACCAGCACCGACTCGACCTGCGACGGATACACGTTGATGCCGCGGATGATCATCATGTCGTCGTCGCGGCCGGTGACCCGCATGATCCGCACATGAGAACGGCCGCAGGCGCACGGCGCGTCGGTCAGGCGGGTGATGTCGCGGGTGCGGTAGCGCACCATCGGCAGTGCGACCTTCGAGAGCGTCGTGATCACGAGCTCGCCGGTCTCGCCGAGCGGCAGCGGCTCGAGTGTCTTGGGATCGACCACCTCGAACAGGAAATGATCCTCCCAGCCATGCAGGCCGGCCTGCTCGGTGCACTCGCAGGCGACGCCCGGACCGAGAATCTCGGACAGCCCGTAGATGTCGATGGCCTGGAGGCCGAGCCGTGTCTGGAGCTCGTGGCGCATCGCCTCGCTCCACGGCTCGGCGCCGAACACGCCGACCCGCAGGGCGAGGGCGCCGCGCGGAATTCCGCTCGCCTCCGCCACCTCGGCGATGTTGAGCGCATAGGAGGGCGTGCAGCACAGGACGTTGGCGCTGAAGTCGCGCATCAGGGTCACCTGCCGCTCCGTCATGCCGCCGGAGACCGGGACCACCATGCAGCCCAGCGTTTCGGCCCCGTAATGGGCGCCGAGCCCGCCGGTGAACAGGCCGTATCCGTAGGCGATATGGACGATGTCGCGGCGCGTCACCCCGGCGCCGACCAGCGAGCGCGCCATCAGGTCGGCCCAGACCCGGATATCGGCCGCCGTGTAACCGACCACGATCGGCTTGCCGGTGGTGCCTGACGAGGCATGCACACGGACGATCTCGTCGCGCGGCACCGCGAACAGGTCGAACGGGTAGTTGTCGCGGAGGTCCGCCTTGCCGGTGAACGGGAAGTGGCGGATGTCGGCGAGAGTCTTCAGGTGGTCGGGCGTCACGCCGGTCTCGGTGAAGCGCCGGCGCATGTGGGGGACGTTGTCGTAGGCGTGCCGCAGCGTCTTCCTCAGGCGGGCGAGCTGGAGGTCGGCGAGATCGCGCCGCGGCATCGTCTCGGCTTGTGGATCGTAGAGCGGCGCCGTGGCGCGGCGGGCGGCCTGCCGATTCATGGTGGTCCCCTTCGGTCTTGTGCGCGCAGGCGTGGCCGGGCGTCGCCCGGACGTCGTCGCGCGCGGAGGTGAGCGAAAATCGGGGAGCCGGCCGCCGTCGACCCGGTCTGCACTGCGGAACTCATTGGACTCACAGAAACAATCAGGAAATCCGCGGTGGCTGCGAGGCTCTCGCGTGATAATCTTATTGCCATAGGGGATAGAGCGGCGCAGCGCAATTGCGCAACAGTCCGGACAAGGGCCGGCAGCGTTGCGTGCTGATCAGATCGGATCGGCGAGTCTGATGAGAAATAACGTCGTGTTATAATGCGTCGATGTCAGGCGCGGCGCGTCAGCCGCGCCGCCGTTTCTCCGGCGTGGTCTGGGACGGCGATGCCGCCAGCGCCGCGAGGACACGGGCCGGCGTCAGCGGCAGCTCGCGGATACGGGCGCCGGTCACCGCCGCGACCGCGTTGGCGATGGCGGCCGCCGTGGGGCCGAGTGCGGCTTCGCCGACACCGCGCGACGGCGCCTCTGGACGGTCGGTCAGCACGACGTTGACAGAGGGCACGTCGGGCATGGTGAGGATCGGGTAGTCGGCGAAGCTGCGGCTAGTGATGCCGGTCGCGTCGAAGCGCACCGCCTCGCGCAACGTCCAGCTCGTCGCCTGGATGACGCCACCCTCGATCTGTGCCGCGGCGCCATCCGGATTGACGATGGTGCCGGCATCGACCGCGATGACGACGCGCGCCACCCGCACGGCACCGCTGCGGCGGTCGACCGCGACCTCGGCGACCGCCGCCACATGGGCGCCGTCGTCGCGATAGCGGGCGAAGCCGATCCCCAGCCCCGGACGGTTGCCGCCGCGGCGCCCCGGCCATCCGGCGCGCCGCGCCGCTGCCTCCAGCACGGCTCGGGCATGCACATCCGACAGATGAGCGAGCCGGAAGGCCAGCGGGTCGGCGCCGGCCGCCCGCGCCAGCTCATCCATGAAGGATTCGCTGGCGAACACGTTGGCGAAGGCACCGAGCGAGCGCAGCGCCGAGACCCGCAGCGGCATGTCTAGAACCCGGTGCTCGACGATGCGCCGGCGCGGCAGATCATAGGGCGGCACGGCGTTGCGCTCGGCACCGCCCCCGGCCGTCGCCGGTGCGGTGCGCGGCGGGGCCGCCTCGGCGGTGCCGTCGAGCTGCCAGGCCGCCAGAAGGTTCGGCTCCTCCGCGTCGCCCGGCCGCATCGCGTGGGTGTTGCTCCACACCGTGTGCGACCAGGTGGCGATGCGGCCGTCGCGGCCGACGTGTCCGGCGAGATCGACCATCATGGCAGGCCCGAACGGCGACCACGCGAAGGTCTCGTCGCGCTCCCATTGCAGCCGCACCGGGCGGCCCGGCACGGCCCGCGCGAGGAGTGCGGCGTCGAGCGCCGCGTCGTCGGCGCCGTCTTGGCCGAAGCTGCCGCCGGTCTCGGCATGGATGCAGCGGATGTCGGAGGCCGGCATGTGCAGCGCCGCGCCCAGCGCCTCGCGCAGCGCGAACACGTCCTGCGACGCCGTCCACACGGTGAGAAAGCCGTCGTCGAACACCGCGACCGCGGCCGGCGGCGCGATGGCGGCGTGCGCCACATAGGGCTTGCGGTAGCTCGCCGTCAGCGCCACCGCGCCGGCTGGCGCCGCGGCGACGTCGCCGCCCCGCTGGTCGATCACATGGGTCTCGGCCGGGGCTGTGCGCAGGTGCTCCCACAGCCGGTCGGGCGCCGGCAGGGTGGTGCCGCCGGACCACACGGTGGCGCGCCGCAGTGCCGTGCGGGCCCGCACGGCCTGCTCCTCGCGCTCGGCGAGCACGCCGAGAAAGCTGCCGTCGCGCACCAGCACGACGATTCCGGGCAGATCCTTCACGGCGTCGGTGTCGACGGTGTCGAGCACCGCGCCGTAGCGCGGCGGCCGCACCACGCGGCCGTACAGCAGGCCGTTGGGCGCGATGTCCTGCACGAAGCGGGCGGCGCCCGTCACCTTGGCGGGCAGATCGCGGCGCGGCACCGCGGTGCCGACGATGCGCCGCTCCGCGGGGGGCTTGGGACGGACCGCCGGGGCATCGGCCCGGCGGGGCGCGGTGCTGCGGAGGTCGCCGTCGCTGGCGAGCGCCGCGTAATCGAGGCTGCGGCCGTCCGGCGCGGTGACGACGCCGTCGCGCACCGTCAGGCGATCGGCCGGAACGTCGAGCCGCTCGGCCGCGCGATCGATCAGGATGGCGCGCAGGGTGGCGCCGGCGCTGCGCAGCGCCGCCCCGGTCGTCTCGATGGAACGGCTGCCGGTGGTGGCGCCCTCGTTCGGCACCCGCTCGGTGTCGCCCGAGATCACCGTGACATGGTCGACCGGCAGGTCCAGCTCCTCGGCGGCGATCTGGGCGAGGGCGGTGAGCAGGCCGTGGCCCAGCTCGACCTTGCCGGTGAACAGCGTGGCGCGGCCGTCGGCGCCGATCCGCAGCCAAGCGTCGTGCGGCGGCGAGTCGGTCTGATCGGCGGCGATATCGTCGGCCACGACCGGGGCCGCGGCGGGCTCGGGCTCGGCCGCGATCGCCGGCGTGAGCATGAAGCCGACGACGAGGCCGCCGGCTCCGGCGAGGACGGCGCGGCGGGAGATCGGCGCGCGCATGTCAGGTCCTCCGCGGCGCGCGGCCGGCGCGCAGCACGGCACGGACGATCCGGTTGTGACTGCCGCAGCGGCACAGATGGTCGGCGAGGGCGGCGCGCACCTCGCTCTCGGTCGCCTTGGGATTGCGGTCGAACAGCGCCTTGGCGGCGACCAGCATGCCGCCGGTGCACCAGCCGCACTGGGCCGCCTGCTCGGTGAGCGCCGCCGCCTGCAAGGGATGCGGGTGCGCGGCGGTGCCGAGTCCTTCGATGGTGAGGATGCGGGCGTTCGTCAGCTCGCCCACCGGGGTGCGGCACGCCCGCAGGGGGCGTCCGTCGACCAGCACCGTGCAGGCGCCGCACTCGCCGGCGCCACAGCCGAACTTGGTGCCGGTGAGAGCGAAGTCGTTGCGCAGCACGTAGAGAAGCGGCGTGTCGGCCGCCGCCGCGGTCTCGCGGACGGTGCCGTTGACGTTGAGACGAAGAACCATCGTCGCGTGTGTCTCTCGAAACTCCGGGGCGGCGCAGCGGGCGCCGCAAAAAAATCCACGGGGCGACAATCGTCGCGCGCGCCCGGCAGGGTGCGTCGGGGGCCGCGTGGATGTTGCGTCGCCATGATGGCACCGCGGCGGCGCCGACGACAGCGTGTTTCGACGGATCGGACGCGGAGGGACTCAGCCCGAGTGCGGATTCAACGGGAGGCGACGGCGAGCCTTTGGCACAGCCGGGCCACCGCCTCGGCCAGCACGGCGCAGCCGAGCACGATGTCGGCGCTCGCGGTGTTCTCGGCGACGTTGTGGCTGATGCCGCCGATGCTGGGGACGAACAGCATGCCGGCCGGCACGATGCGGCCGAGCACCATGGCGTCGTGGCCGGCGCCGCTCGGCAGCCGCACCGGCGTCTCGCCATGGGCGGCCGCCGCCTCGGCCAGCACCGCCACCACATCGCCGGCCATCGCGGTCGGCGTCACCACGGTGGTGCGCTCGATCGACACGGCGACGCCGCCGCGTCCGGCCGCCGCCACCTCGGCCGCCAGCGCCGCCTCCATGCGGTCGAGCACGGCGACGTCGAGATCGCGCATCTCCACCGACATCTCGGCCTCGCCCGGCACCACATTGGCGGCGCCGGGACGGAACGCCATCGCGCCGATGGTCCACACGGTCTCCGGGCCGCCGAGGGCCGGGAAGCGGTCATGGACCCAGCCGGCAAGGCGCACCAGCGCGGCGCCGGCGTCGCGCCGCAGCGCCATCGGGGTGGTGCCGCCGTGATTGGCGGTGCCGGTGGCGACCACGCGGAAGCGCCGGATGCCGGTGATGCCGGTGACGACGCCGATGCGGCGGCCGGCGGTCTCCAGCCGCGGCCCCTGCTCGATATGGGCTTCGAGATAGGCGAGGTGGCGGGTGGGGTCGAGCCGCTGCGGCTCCGGGCCGTCCGCGAAGGCCGCCATGACGTCGGCGAGCGCGGTGCCGTCCTCGGCGCGGGCGGCGGCGATCTCGGCCGCGTCGAGGGTGCCGCAGAAGGCGCGGCTGCCGAGGAACGGCAGATAGGTGCCTTCCTCGTCCTGGAACGAGACGACGTCGACCCCGATCGCCCCACCCGCGGCGCCGGCGGCGCGCAGGCTGCGGGCGATCTCGATGGCGCAGATCACGCCGAGGGCGCCGTCCAGGCGGCCACCGCGCGGCACCGTGTCGGTGTGGGAGCCGAGCA
Organism: Rhodoplanes sp. P11; assembly: GCF_964266735.1. NCBI lineage: Bacteria > Pseudomonadati > Pseudomonadota > Alphaproteobacteria > Hyphomicrobiales > Nitrobacteraceae > Rhodoplanes > Rhodoplanes sp. P11. The sequence goes on along the minus strand of NZ_CAXWGY010000001.1, from coordinate 78,532 downwards.
GGACCGCATGCCGTGCCGTGGGATCGCGGCCGATCACGTTGCCGACCCGATCGATGGTCGCGTCCAGGCCGGCCTCGCGCATCCGCTCGGCGAGCCAGCGGCGGGCCGCCACGTCGGCGGCCGAGAAGGCGACGCGATCGACACCTGTTTCGCAGGCGCCGAAGCGGGCGAGCGCGTCGAGGTCGGCCAGCAGGCGGTCGCCGTCGATGGCGATCATGGGCGGGGGCTCCGGACGAAACATCGCGCCGCCGCCGCGAGGGCCGCGACGGCGCGACGAGAGGTGGGACGGAGCGACCCGGCGGGCCGGTCAGGTGGTCGTCGGAACGACGATCCGCCGATAGAGGTGCCAGGTCGCGTGACCCAGCACTGGTAGCACGATCACCAGGCCGAGGAACCCCGGCAGCGAGGCGACGATCAGCAGCAGCACGATGGTCGCCGCCCAGCCGATCATCGGCAGCGGGCTCGTCACCACGGCGCGCACGCTGGTGATCATGGCGGTGACGAAGTCGACGTCGCGGTCGAGCAGCAGCGGGAACGACACCACCGTCAGCGAGAACAGGACGAGCGACAGCGCCGCCCCGACCAGATGGCCGATCACCAGGAACAGCCAGCCCTCGGGCGTCGTCGTCACCACGAGCAGGAACTCTTGCAGCGACGAGAAGCTGCGCAGCCCGAGAAACAGCGCGATCAGCAGGCGGACCTGGTACATCCAGACGACGAACACGAACAGCGTGACGAACGCCATCCAGCCGAGCTCGCGGTGGCGCTGGGCCACGATGGTGCCGAGCACCGCTCGCCACGACAGCGGTGCGCCCGCCTCGCGTCGGCGACTGACCTCGTAGAGCCCGACCGCGACGAACGGGCCGAGCAGTGCGAAGCCGGCCGCCATCGGGTAGGCCAGATAGCCGACCCCGGCCGCGACCGTGAAGACGACGACCGCGAGCCCGCCCAGCGCATAGAGGGCGCCGAAGGCGAGACCGTAGAAGGGCGCCGCCTGAAAATCGCGGAGACCGGCGGCAACGGCTTCGGCGATGTCCCGCACGGCGACGGTGCGGATCTGCGGGTCGGCGCGGCGGACCGGCGCCACCGAATCGTTGGCGGCGGTCGGCACGGCGGTGGACAGTGGCGTGTCGGCGGTGGCGTGGTGCTGGCGGCTCATGGCGTCCCCCTTGGGCACGGGCGTTTCCTGGACACCAGCGTCGCGGCAATACCGGCGGCTGGCAAGCGCGACGGTGCCGCGGTCGATCACGCTCGCGCGAACTGCCGGCGCGTGGTTCTCGTTGCGGTGCAGCGAGATCGCGGGAGCGGAGCGCGCCCTAGCGGGAGAACCGTGCGGCCGGCGCCACGTTGTCGGGCAGGTGGGTGCCATGCCGCCGTCGGGCGGCTCGCCGGGGAGGGACGCTCTTGCACGATCGCGTGTCGACGCCACCACCGTCGCCGAAGCCGGCATCCGACCGTCACCGTCTCGGTGAGCCGCGGCCGCCGGCCGGGCCAGGCCGGCGCTTCGTGCGGTCGGCCATTCACTTCTTCTCGTATCACCTGTTCCTCAGGCGGTCGCGGCGTGTCGTCGAGGCGGCCGGGTTTCGCCTCGCCGTGCTGCCTACCGTGTTCGATCCGCGGCGTTTTCTCACCAGCGAGTTCTTCGCCGGCTTCATTGGCACGCTGGACCTGCGCGGCCGGGCGGTCGCCGATGTCTGCACCGGCTCCGGCATCCTGGCGCTCGCGGCGGCGCGCGCCGGCGCTGATCGGGTGGTCGCTCTCGACATCAATCCGCAGGCGGCACAGGCCGTGGCCGAGAACGCCGCCCGCAACGGGCTCGCCGACCGGGTGGTGACCGCCGCCTCCGATCTCCTGTCGGCGGTGGCGGCCCGGCCGCTGTTCGACGTGGTGATCGCCAGCCCGCCGTCGTTCCCGGGCGAGCCGCGTGACATCGCCGATCGGGCCTGGGTGGCGGGACCGGACTATCGCGACATCGCCGGCCTGTTCGAGCAGGCGGGCGAGCGGCTCAACCCGGACGGCTGCATGTACGTGCTCTTCTCCTCCGACTCGGACCTGCATCGGCTGGGCCGCCTCATCGCCGAGGCGGGATTCTCGGCGCGCTTGGTGGCGGAGCGCTCGATCGGGTTCGAGGTCTTTGTCGTCTACGAGTTGCGGCGGTGAGCTGCGCGCCGTCCCCGGCCGCGCCGTCGACACGGTCAAGTCCAAGACAATAAAACAGAAATCGATCCTGGCGGGTGCCCATTGCGGCCGGCGGCGTCACGCTTCCCAGCGCGCCGCCGACCCGATAGGGTCCGTGCCGCACCCCGGACCGCTTCGCCCGATCACCACGATGCCCATGACTGACCAATCCCCGCATCCGGCCGCCGGCTCGGCGCCGCCCCGACCGCCCGGTGCCGCTCCCCATGCGGGGAGCGCGCTGCCGCGGCTGATCGTGCCGCAACGGTTCGCGGATTCGCGCGGCTGGTTCTGCGAGACCTTCAACGCCCGCCGACTGGCCGCTCTCGGTCTCGCGGTGGACTTCGTCCAGGACAACGAGTCCTGGTCGGCCCGCCGCGGCACCGTGCGGGGCCTGCATCTCCAGGCGCCGCCGCACGCCCAGGCGAAGCTCGTGCGGGCGGTGCGCGGCCGCATCTACGACGTCGCGGTCGACGTGCGGCGCGGCTCGCCGACCTACGGCCGGTTCGTCGGCGCCGAGCTGTCGGCCGAGAACGGCCGCCAGCTCTTCGTGCCGGTCGGCTTCGCCCACGGCTTCTGCACCCTGGATGACGACGTCCTGGTCGCCTACAAGGTGTCGGGCTTCTACGACCGGGCGAGCGAGGGGGGCATCCGCTTCGACGATGCCGAGATCGGCATCCCGTGGCCGCTGCCGGAGGAGGGCGCCTGCGTGTCGGACAAGGACGCGCTGCTGCCGGCGCTGCGCGACTGGGTGAGCCCGTTCGATTACGATGGGGTGCCGCTGACGGCCCTCGACTCGGTCTGACACAAGGGGGGAGGGGGAGCCATGGGGACGCCGCGACGCATCCTGGTCACCGGCGGGGCCGGCTTCATCGGGTCGGCCGTGGTCCACCACCTCGTCGACGAGGTCGGGGCCGACGTCCTGGTGATCGACAAGCTCACCTATGCGGGCAATCTCGCCTCGCTCGGCGGCCTCGACGGTCGGCCGGGCTATCGCTTCGTCCAGGCCGACATCTGCGACGCGCCCCGCATGGCGACGCTGTTCACCGCCTTCGATCCCGACGCGGTGATGCACCTCGCCGCCGAGAGCCATGTCGACCGCTCGATCGACGGGCCGATGGCGTTCATCGAGACCAATGTGGTCGGCACCTGCACGCTGTTGCAGGCGGCGCTCGCCCACTGGCGCGCCCTGCCGACGGAGCGCGCCGCGGCGTTCCGCTTCCATCACGTCTCCACCGACGAGGTGTACGGCGCGCTCGGCGAGGACGGGCAATTCACCGAGACGACGCCCTACGATCCGCGCTCGCCCTACTCGGCCTCGAAGGCGGCCTCCGACCATCTGGTCAGCGCCTTCGGCCACACCTACGGGCTGCCGGTGATCATCAGCAACTGCTCCAACAACTACGGCCCGCGGCAGTTTCCCGAGAAGCTGATCCCGCTGATGATCATCAAGGGGCTCGCCGGCGAGCCGCTGCCGGTCTACGGCGAGGGCCGGAACGTCCGCGACTGGCTCTATGTCGAGGACCACGCCCGGGCGCTCGCCCTCATCCTCGCTCGCGGCCGGGTGGGCGAGACCTACAATGTCGGCGGCGCCGCCGAGCGGCGCAACATCGACGTGGTGCGGACGCTGTGCGCCGTGCTGGACGATCTGGCGCCGCGGCCGTCCGGCCGGCACGCCGACCTGATCGCCTTCGTGCGCGATCGCCCCGGCCACGACTATCGCTACGCCATCGACTTCTCCAAGCTGGAGCGCGAACTCGGCTGGCGCCCGCAGGAGTCGTTCGAATCCGGAATCGCCCGGACGGTGCAATGGTATCTCGACAACCGCGCCTGGTGGGAGCCGCTGGTGAGGACGCACGACGCCGCCGCGCGGCGCGGGCTTGCCGGCGTCGGCCGTTGAGCATGTCGAGGCGAGGATCACGGTCATGAACATTCTCCTTCTCGGCGGCAGCGGTCAGCTCGGCCGGGAGATCCTGCTGCAAACACCGCCCCGGGTGCGCGTCGCGGCGCCCGGCCGCGACGAGCTCGATCTCGCGGCGCCCGATGCCATCGAGGCGCTGATCGACTCGCAGCCCTTCGACGTGGTGATCAACGCCGCCGCCTACACGGCGGTCGATCGGGCCGAAGAGGAGCGCGACCGCGCCTTCGCCATCAACGCCGAGGCGCCGCGCCGCCTCGCCGCCGCGGCGGCCCGCGAGGGCGTCCCGGTGCTCCATGTCTCCACCGACTACGTGTTCGACGGCCGCAAGGGCGCGCCCTACCGGCCCGACGATCCGGTGGCGCCGCTCGGCGTCTACGGCGCCAGCAAGGAGGCGGGCGAGCAGGCGGTCCGCGCCGCCGGCGGCCGCGCCGTGATCCTGCGCACCGCCTGGCTGTACAGCCCGTTCGGCGCCAATTTCCTCAAGACCATGCTGCGGCTCGCCGGCGAGCGCGACACCCTGCGGGTGGTCGACGACCAGCGCGGCACGCCGACCGCGGCCGCCAGCCTCGCGGCCGCCTGCCTCGCCGTGGCGGTGCGCCTCGTCGCCGATCCGAACCAGCCGGGCGGCACCTTCCACTACACCGACGCCGGCGAGACCACCTGGTGCGGCTTCGCCCGGGCGATCTTCGAGACCGCCGGGTCGCGGCTCGCCCGTGTCCCGGCCGTCGCGGCGATCACCACGGCCGAGTACCCCACCCCGGCGCAGCGTCCCGCCGATTCGCGGCTCGACTGCACCGACACCCTCGCCCGCTTCGCCGTGGTGCAGCCCGACTGGCGGGCCACGCTCGCCACCACGGTCGAGCGGCTTCTGCGCAGGACCGACTCATGAAGGGCATCATCCTGGCCGGCGGCAGCGGCACCCGGCTCTATCCGGCGACGCTAGCGGTCAACAAGCAGCTCCTGCCGGTCTACGACAAGCCGATGATCTACTACCCGTTGTCGGTGCTGATGCTGGCCGGCATCCGGGACATCCTGCTGATCTCGACGCCCGAGCATCTCGGCTTCTACCAGCGGCTGCTCGGCGACGGCTCCACCTGGGGCATCCGGCTCGACTACGTGGTGCAGGACAAGCCGGTCGGTCTCGCCCACGCCTTCGTGCTCGGCCGCGACTTCGTCGGCGGCGACAAGGTGTGCCTCATCCTCGGCGACAACATCTTCTACGGCCACGGCCTATCGGCCGCGCTGGCGCAGGCCACGGCCTCGCCGGCGGGCGCCACCGTGTTCGGCTATTACGTGCGCGATCCTAGCCAGTACGGCGTCGTCGTCTTCGACGCGGCCGGGCGGCCGGTGGAGCTGATCGAGAAGCCCCAGACGTTCCGGTCCAACTGGGCGGTGACGGGCCTCTACTTCTACGACAACCGGGTGCTCGACATCGCCGCCGACCTGAAGCCGTCGCCGCGCGGCGAGCTGGAGATCACCGACGTCAACCGCCGCTACCTGGAGCTCGGCGCCCTCGAGGTGGTGAAGCTCGGCCGCGGCTATGCCTGGCTCGACACCGGCACCCACGACGCGCTGCTGGAAGCCTCCGAGTTCGTCCGCTCGATCCAGGCCCGCCAGGGCCTCCTGGTCGGCTGCCTGGAGGAGATCGCCTATCTCCAGGGCTTCATCGACGGCGACAGCGTGCTGCGAATCGCCGGCCGCTTCGACAAGACCTCCTACGGCGCCTATCTGCGTCGGCTGGTCGAGGAGGGGGTCTCCGCGACTCGTTAGAATTCGACCGATCCGCCGAAGACGAGGCTAACCCTCGCGCCCGAAACGACGTTTCGTACGGTGTTGCGCCCCGGCGGGGTGTGGCCGGATGGCCATGTCCTTTAAGAATTGAAGGCGACAATAAGCACAAACAGCGCTGGAACCTTGGCGGGGCATTCGCGTTCTTATACACGGCGCGAAGCGGACATCGGCGCGCCGTTCAACACGGGGGGAGCTCGTGACCGATACGACGTGTGACGTGCTGCGTGCGTGCGGCCGGCTGCGCGGAAGCGCGACGTTCGGCCATGGCGGTCTCGCCGGGCTCGCCCTCGGGGCGGCGCTGACGGTTCTCTCGGTCGGCACGGCCGATGCCTCGTACTACTATTATTACGGACATCCGAGCGCCTATGCGCCGGGCAGCGTCTACCTGCCGGCGACGCCGCGCCCCGCCGCCAAGAAGGCGCGCCGCCCGGCCGCCGACCAGCCGCAGGCCGGCAAGCCGAAGGGTGAGGCCGCGGCGCGGGCGCCGCGCGGGCCGCTGCTCGTCTCGGTGTCGCTCGGCGACCAGCGGGTGCGCGTGTTCGATGCCGGCGGCCAGGTCGCCGAGGCGCCGATCTCCAGCGGCACCAAGAGCCACCCGACCCTGACCGGCGTGTTCAGCATCATCCAGAAGAACCGCCACCACTTCTCGAATCTCTACGCCAACGCGCCGATGCCCTACATGCAGCGGCTGACCTGGTCGGGCACCGCCATGCACACCGGCGCGCTCCCCGGCTATCCGGCCTCGCACGGCTGCATCCGCATGCCGAACTCGTTCGCGTCGCATCTGTGGGGCATGACCAAGCTCGGCACCCGGGTGATCGTGGCGCGCAGCACGGTGACGCCGGTCGAGATCAGCCACCCGCAGCTCGCCCGCTTCGACCGCAAGCCGGATGCCGCGACCCCGGTGGTGACGCTGCCGGCCGCGCCGATCAAGACGGCGGCGGCCGAGCAGACCCTGTCGGATGCCCCGAAGCCGGCGATGCCGCTGGCCACTTCGACGTCCGGTGCGGGCGAGGCCGCGCCGGCCGCAATCCCCGCTCCGGCGGACGCGCCGGCCGCGGCGCCATCTGCCACGGCCCCGGCCGGGCCGCCGGCGCCGCTGGTGGAGTACGGGCCGCCGCTGCCGCAGAAGTCCGGCCCGATCTCGATCTTCGTCAGCAAGAAGGAAGGCAAGCTCTTCGTTCGCAAGAACTTCGAGCCGATCTACGAGACCCCGGTGACGATCTCCCAGCCGGACGCGGCGCTCGGCACCCATGTGTTCACCGCCATGGCGCTCGACGAGAACGGCCGCAGCCTGCGCTGGTCGGTGATGTCGCTGCCGGCCGAGCCGCGCGCCGAGCCGGTCGAGGGCCGCAAGGTCCGCGGCGCCGCCGCCAAGGCTGTGCCCGCGACGACGGCCGCCGGATCGACCGCCTCCGCCCGCGAGGCGCTCGAACGCATCGAGCTGCCCGCCGAGGTGGTGGAGCGCCTCGCCGAGATGATGGCGCCGGGCTCCTCGCTGATCGTCTCCGACAAGGGCCTCGGCCCGCAGACCGGACGCGGCACCGACTTCATCGTGCTGACCCGCTGACCATCGGTCGACCGCATTGATATCGTGACGTGAGACATGGCCGGGCCGAGCCCGGCCATGTCGCGTTTCGGGTGGGCGGCGTGCGGCGCCGCTCGCCCGCTCGTCCTACGCGGGCTCGACCCGCCCGCATCTGCCCAGGCGCGTCATACGCGGGCTCGACCCGCGTATCCATCATCAGAAACGAGACTCCCGCCAGGGGATGGATGGCCGGGTCACGGCCTGCGGCCGGCCCGGCCATGACGGAGAGAGCGGGTCAGCCGGGCCGAGCCTGGCCATGTTGCGTTTCTGAGCTTCGCCGTCCGGGTGGATTCGGGCTGGACGGCGCTGCTGCCGCCAGTTGGCGGCGGGTGGCCGCCCCGCCGCGCGCGCCGGCGGCGAGAATGACAAACACACGGTTGCTCGATCTCGTCCTCACGCCCTGTTCCGGGAAAAAACCCTGGCCGTCCGCGGTTCTGTGCGATAAGGAACCGCTTTCCGATCTGGCCGGACCGAGTTCGGATTCCGCGGTGCGACGTGCTCGCGCTGCGCGCAGGCCGTTCCTGCGATGCTCCTGCCCGGCCCGCACGGCGGCCCTCGCCGTGCCGTGATGGCCGCCGCCCTGGCGACCGTGGCTCCCGGATCGGCAAGGCGAGGTGGGCGGCATGCCTGAGGTCGCAGTCGCGCTGTGGTGCATCGCGGGCTTTCTCGGAGCGGGCGTCGTCGGCGCCGTCCTGGGGAACCGTCCGTTCGCCACGCCGCTCGTCTACGGGGCTTGCCTCGCGATCGCGCTGCTCGGCGTGCTGGTCGCTCTCGGGGTGCTGTTCGGCGGGGCTCCGGCCACGGCGTCGGTGCTGCCGGTGGGGCTGCCCGGCATCGGCGCCCATGTCCGCCTCGATCCGCTCGCCGCCTTCTTCATGCTGGTGGTCGATCTCGGCGCCGCCGCCGCGAGCCTCTACGCCATCGGCTACGGCCGCCACGCGGCCGAGCCGCGGCGGGTGCTGCCGTTCTACGGCACCTTCCTGGCCGGCATGAACCTGGTGGTGCTCGCCGCCGATGCCTTCACGTTCCTGCTCTCCTGGGAGTTCATGTCGCTGGCCTCGTGGGCGCTGGTGGTGTCCGATCATCGCAGCTCCGCCAGCCTGCGGGCCGGCTACGTCTATCTGTTGATGGCGGGCTTCGGCACCCTCTGCCTGCTGCTCGCCTTCGGCCTGCTCGCCGGGACCAGCGGCGACTTCACCTTCGCGCATCTGCGCACCGCCGGCGCGGGCGAGACCGCGACGGCGCTGGCCACCATGCTGGTGATCGTCGGCACCGGCTCCAAGGCCGGTCTGATGCCTCTGCATGTGTGGCTGCCGCTCGCTCATCCGGCCGCACCGAGCCACGTCTCGGCGCTGCTCAGCGGCGTGATGACCAAGGTCGGCATCTATGCCTTCATCCGCCTCGTGTTCGACGTGATCGGCGATTTCAGCCCGTGGGTGGGCTTGGTCGTCGTGATGTCGGGCGGCGGCACCGCGGTGCTCGGCGTGCTCTACGCGGTGATGCAGCGCGACCTGAAGCGGCTGCTCGCCTATTCGACGGTCGAGAATGTCGGCATCGTGTTCATCGGCCTCGGCCTGGCGCTCGCCTTCCGGGCCAACGGGCAGGGGCCGGCGGCCGCGCTGGCGATGACCGCGGCGCTGTTCCACGTCCTCAATCACGCGGCCTTCAAGAGCCTGTTGTTCTTCGGGGCCGGCGCGGTGCTGGCGGGGAGCGGCGAGCGCGACATGGAGAAGCTCGGCGGCCTCGTCCACCGTATGCCGCAGACCGCCGTGGTGTTCCTGCTCGGCTGCATGTCGATCGCGGCGCTGCCGCCGCTCAACGGCTTCGTCTCCGAGTGGCTGACCTTCCAAGCCATCCTGCTCAGCCCGCAGCTGCCGCAATGGGGGCTCAAGTTCGCGGTGCCGGCGGTCGGCGCCCTGCTGGCGCTGGCGGCGGCGCTCGCCGGCGCCTGCTTCGTCAAGGCGTTCGGGGTGGTGTTCCTGGGCCGGCCGCGCTCGCCCGCCGCCGCGACGGCGCACGAGATCGACGCCTTCGGGCTCACCGCCATGCTGACGCTCGCCTGGATCTGCCTCGCCGCCGGCACGCTGCCCGGCTTCGTCATCGATGCGCTCGCGCCGGTCACCCGTGATCTCACCGGCAGCGCGCTGCCGGCGCAGGCCAGCCTGCCATGGCTGTCGATCGTGCCGATCGCCGAGAGCCGCAGCTCCTACAACGGCCTCGTCGTCTTCTTCTTCCTCGTCGCCTCCGGCTCCTTCACGGCCATCGCGGTGCATCGTGTGGCGAGCCGGCGCACCCGCCGGGCGCCCGCCTGGGACTGCGGCTATCCGCTCGACAGCCCGCTCACCCAGTATTCGGGAGCGAGCTTCGCGATGCCGATCCGCCGCGTGTTCGCCACCGTCACCTTCGGGGTGCACGAGACCGTCGACATGCCGCGCCCCGGCGAGATGCGGCCGGCGCGCTTCCGCCTGCGGGTGCGCGATCCCGCCTGGCGGTTCTTCTACGGGCCGCTCGCGCGCGGCGTCGAGCGGGCCGCCCGCCGACTCAACCGGCTCCAGTTCCTGACCATTCGCCGCTATCTCGCGCTGGTGTTCGCGGCCCTGGTGGTCCTCATGCTGGTGGTGGCGGCATGGCGATGATGCTCGATCTCGCGCTCCAGCTCGTGCAGATCACCCTGTTGGTGGCGATCGCGCCGCTCATCGTCGGCATCACCCGCAAGGTGCGGGCACGGCTCCTGCGCCGGCGCGGGCCGCCGCTGCTGCAACCCTATCACGACCTGTGGAAGCAGATGCACAAGGAGGCGGTGGTCGCCGACAACGCCTCGTGGGTCTATCGCCGCGCTCCCTACATGGTGTTCGCAGCGACCTGGGTGGCGGCCGGTCTGGTGCCGACCTACGCGACCGGGCTGTTGTTCTCGTGGTCGGCCGACCTGATCGCCGTGGTGGCGCTGCTCGGCACCGCGCGCTTCGCCCTGGCGCTGGCCGCCATGGATGTCGGCACCGCCTTCGGGGGCCTCGGCGCCTCGCGCGAGATGATGATCGCGTCGCTGGCGGAGCCCGCGATGCTGCTGATCGCCTTCGCGGTCGCGCTGATCGCCGGCACCACCCAGCTCTCCGCCATCGCGGCCTTGTTCGCCACCGGGGATGTCGGGCTGCGGGTGTCGCTCGGCCTGGCGCTGCTCGCTCTCGTCATCGTCGGCATCGCCGAGAACGCCCGCATTCCGATCGACAATCCGTCGACGCATCTCGAGCTGACCATGGTGCACGAGGCGATGATCCTCGAATACTCGGGCCGCCATCTCGCCATGATCGAGGCCGCCTCGCACCTCAAGCTGGTGCTCTACTTCTCGCTGGTCGGCTGCCTTTTCGTGCCGTTCGGCATGGCGACCGGCGACAAGACGTTGCCGGCGCTCGCCATCGGGCTCGCCACCTTCGTGGCCAAGCTGGTCGTCTTCGCGGTGCTGCTGCCGATCGCCGAGACCACCGTCGCCAAGATGCGGGTGTTCCGCTATCCGGCCTTCATCGGCAGCGCCTTCGCGGCGGCGGCGCTCGCGGTGTTCCTGCGCTTCGTCTCGCGGGGGTTCTGATGTCGACGTTGTGGTTCGATATCGCGCATCTGTTCGCCGGCGGCGTGCTGGTGCTCAGCCTGGCGCTGCTCTACCAGGACCGCATCACCGCGGTGATCAACGTGTTCGCGCTCCAGGCAGTGGTGCTGTCGCTGTCGGTCGCCTGGCAGTCGGTGGTGCAGGGGGCGCCGCATCTCGTCGCCACCGCGGTGATCGCGCTGGTGGCCAAGGGCCTGATCATCCCGACCGCGCTACATCGCATCGTCCGCAAGCTCGATGTTCATCGCGAGGTCGAGCGGGCGATCGGCGGCGGACCGACCATGCTGGCCGGCCTCGGCCTGGTGGCGCTGTCGATCCTGCTGGTCGAGCCGGTGGTCGACACCGCCGACCCGGTGGCGCGCGAGGACTTCGCCTTCGCGCTCGCCGTGGTGCTGCTCGGCCTGCTGATGATGATCACGCGGCGCAACGCCGTCACCCAGGTGGTCGGCTTCATGTCGCTGGAGAACGGCCTGGTGCTCGCCGCCACCGGCGCCAAGGGCATGCCGCTGGTGGTCGAGGTGTCGGTCGCCTTCTCGGTGCTGATCGCCTTCATCGTCTTCGGGGTGTTCGTGTTCCGCATTCGCGAGCGCTTCGACACCGTCGACGTCAACGTGCTCGAACGCTTCCGCGGCGAGCGGCGGGAGCATCTGTGATGGGGAGCATCGCCGCCATCGCCATCGGCCCGTCCCTGGTCATGTCCGCGACGCGCGCCGACATGGCGACTCAGAGTTCGACGAGGATGCGATGACCGACCTCGTCGCCGCTCTGCCGCTGCCGCCGGTGGCGTTGGTTCTGCTGATCCCGGCGCTCGCGATTCCGGTGCTCGCCGTCATCTCCAACTATCGGCTCGGCGCCGGCCTCAACGTGCTCGCCTCCGGTCTCACGCTCGTGGCGGGGCTGATGCTGCTGGTCGCGCCGCGGGTGCGCGGCGATTTCCTGATCGTCGACGACTTCAACATCTTCCTCGTGGTCCTCACCGCCTTCGTCGGCTTCTCGACCAGCGTGTACAGCGCCAGCTATATCGGCCACGAGCTCGACATCGGCCGGCTGACGCCGGTGTTCCTGCGCTTCTACCACGCCATGTACCAAGCCATGATGGGCGCCATGAATCTGGCGCTCGTCTCCAACAATATCGGCCTGATGTGGGTGGGGCTGGAGGTGGCCACGCTCGCCACCGTGATGATGGTCGGGCTCTACCGTACCCCGGAGGCCATCGAGGCGGCGTGGAAGTACTTCATCCTCGGCAGCGTCGGCATCGGGCTGGCCTTCTTCGGCACCATCCTGATCTACATGGTGTCGTCGAGCGTCATCGGCGGCGGCGTTCCGGCGATGGCGTGGGACCAGATTCTCGTCAACGCCGCCAAGCTGGAGCCGCGACTCCTGTCGCTCGCCTTCGTGTTCCTCCTGGTCGGCTACGGCACCAAGGTCGGGCTGGCTCCGTTCCACGCCTGGCTGCCGGACGCCCATGCCGAAGGCCCGACGCCGATCTCGGCGGTGCTGTCGGGCCTCCTGCTCAACGTCGCGCTCTATGCGCTGCTGCGCTTCAAGATGGTGCTGGCCGGCAATGCCGGGGCGATCGACGTCGGCGCCATCATGATGACGCTCGGGCTGGTCAGTGTGCTGTTCGCCGCCCTGATGCTGTACCGGCGGCGCGACATCAAGCGGCTGTTCGCCTACTCGTCGATCGAGCACATGGGCATCGCCACCTTCGCGTTCGGCATCGGCGGGCCGCTCGCCAACTTCGCCGGCCTCTTGCACATGAGCATGCATTCGCTGGTCAAGTCGGCGATCTTCTTTGCGGTCGGCCACATCGCCCAGGCCAAGGGCACCCAGCGTCTCGCCGATCTCGGCGGCCTCTCGGCGACCCATCCGATGCTGGCGGTCGGCTTCGCGCTCGGCGTCGTGGCGATCGTCGGGCTGCCGCCGTTCGGCGTGTTCACCAGCGAGTTCCTGCTGATCTCCATCGCCTTCACGCACCAGCCGATCCTCACCGTGATCCTGGTCGTCGGCCTGCTGGTCGCGCTCGGGGCGCTCCTCTTGCGCCTCCAGCAGGTGGTGTTCGGCGAGCCGCGCGGAAAGGCCGATCCGGTGGAGGCGTCCTACGTGCCGCTGTTCGTCCATCTCGCGCTGGCGCTGGTCGCCGGCCTGTGGCTGCCGGAGGCGCTGGTGCGCTGGTTCCGCAGCGTCGCCTCGCTGCTCGGGTGATCGCGATGCGTCAGGATCGGGTTTCCGCTCTGCTCGCCGACGTTCCTGCCGGACCACTTCGTCCGTGGCCGCGTCACGAGGTCGACGCCGCCGTCTTCGCCACCATCGCCGAGGCGCTCGGCGCCGGCGAGCGCGAGCTTCTCGCCCTGTGGGGCGAGCCCGGACTGGTCCACATGGCGATCCGCATGGTCGGCGAGATGCCGTGCGTGATCTCCACCGCGGTGGTCGATGGCCGCTTCCCGTCGGTCGGCCGCTGGCATCCGCCGGCGATCCGGCCGGAGCGGGCGATCCGCGACCTGTTCGGCTACGAGCCCGAGGGGGCGCCCGACGTCCGGCCGTGGCTCGACCACGGGGCGTGGGACCGTGCGGCCCCGCTCGGTGCGGCCGGCCCGGCGGTGCGGCGCGATCCGGCCGACTACGAGATGCTGCCGGTGATCGGCGAGGCGCTGCATCAGATCCCCGTCGGCCCGGTGCATGCCGGCATCATTGAGCCCGGCCATTTCCGGTTCACCGCCAATGGCGAAACGGTGGTGCGGCTGGAGGAGCGCCTCGGCTACGTCCACAAGGGGATCGACGCGCTCACCACCGATGTGCCGATCGCCCGCGCCGCCGAGCGGGTGGCGCGCCTCTCCGGCGATTCCACCGTGGCGGCGAGCTTCGCGTTCGCGCGTGCCGTCGAGGCGGCGCTCGACATCGCGGTTCCGCCGCGCGCCGCCGCCATCCGCGGCGTGATGGCCGAGCTGGAGCGGCTCGCCAACCATTTCGGCGATGTCGGCGCCATCTGCAACGACGCCGCCTTCGCGATCGTGCTGGCCCATTGCGGCATTTTCCGCGAGCGCATCCTGGCGCTCTCCGCCGCCGTGTTCGGCCACCGCCTGATGATGGACACGATCGTGCCGGGCGGTGTCGCCGCCAACATCACGGCCGAGGCCGCCCGCATGATCGTCGCCACGCTCGATGCGCTGCTGCCGGCCTTCGACGAGATCGTCCGTCTCTACGAGGACACGCCGTCGATCCAGGATCGCACCTGTGGCACCGGCCATCTCGCCGCCGACCTCGCGGTGCGCTTCGCGGCCGGCGGGCCGGTCGGGCGCGCCTCGGCGCGCGACTTCGACGCGCGGCGCGATCTCGCCTATCCGCCCTACGAGGGTCGCGCCTTCGACGTGCCGGTGTTCACCGCCGGTGACGTCGACGCCCGCATCCGGGTGCGCATCGGGGAGATCGCCGCCTCGGCGACGCTGATCCGGGCGCTGCTGGCGACCATGCCGGAGGGGCCGATCCTGGCGCCGGTGCCCGAGGCGGTGGCCCCGTGCGAGGGCATCGCGGTCACCGAGGCGTTCCGCGGCGATCTGCTGGTGTGGGTGCGGCTCGCAGCGGGAGGACGGGTGGCGCGCTGCCATGTGCGCGACGCCTCGTGGTTCCAGTGGCCGCTGCTGGAAGCCGCCATCGAGGGCAACATCGTGGCCGACTTCCCGCTGTGCAACAAGTCGTTCAACTGCTCCTACTCGGGACACGACCTGTGATACGAGATCCGGCTGATCAATTCGGTCGTCATTCCGGAAGCCGCGAAGCGGCTGTCCGGAATCCAGCCGAGAGCTTGGAGTTTGCCGCTGGATGTCGTGTTTCGCTGGGTTCCGGGTTCGCGACGCCCGGACGGCGCGAAGCGCCGATCCGGGTGCCCGCGCCCCGGAACGACGGCGAACTGATCACCGGAAACAGTATGAGGACGGCGGCGATGCCCGGAGGCCGCTTCCTCGCGACGAGGCCCTCATGCGCACGCTGATCCTGAAGTCGCTGTTCGCCAGGCCCGTCACCGTGCCGGCGCCGGACCCTGCGACCGCCGCGCTGGAGGAGGTCGGCCGTGCCCTGGAGGCGCGAGTGCGCCGCGTCTACGGTCGCTCGCTGGCGATCCGCGAGGTCGATGCCGGCTCCTGCAACGGCTGCGAGCTGGAGATCCACGCGCTCAACAACGCCGTCTACGATTGCGAGCGCTTCGGCCTGCGCTTCGTCGCCTCGCCGCGCCATGCCGACGTGCTGATGGTGACCGGGCCGGTCACCCGCAACATGAAGGTGGCGCTGGAGCGCACCTATGCGGCGACGCCCGATCCCAAGTGGGTGGTGGCGGTAGGCGATTGCGGCGCCGGCTGCGGCGTGTTCGAGGGCAGCTACGCGGTGGTCGGTGCGGTCGACAAGGTGATTCCGGTCGATCTCACGATCCGCGGCTGCCCGCCACGCCCGATCGACCTGTTGCAGGGGCTCGTGGCGCTGATCGACCAGGCCGCTAAGGCCCGTCCGGGCGCGGAGACCATTCGCGCCCGCTGAGGGGAGGCGGCGGCCAAACTCTCGTCGAGGTTGAGGCTTGCGACCAAAGTTCTACCAAAACGGTCATTTCTACTGATGGACAGCGGCGCTGCGTCGCAGTGACTCTCCACCGCATTGTCAATCGATGCGTTCGATCCGGAGAGCCCGATGTCGACCATGACCCTGCATGTGGAGGCGGGAACGCCGGCGCGCGCCCGCAAAGCCTTCTACAAGACCCTGTACGTGCAGGTTCTCTTTGCCATCGTGGTGGGCGGCCTGCTCGGCTGGCTGGAGCCGCAGATCGCCACCAACGAGTGGATCAAGGCGCTCGGCGACGGCTTCATCAAGCTCATCAAGATGGTGATCGGCCCGATCATCTTCTGCACCGTGGTGTCGGGCATCGCCCACATCCAGGATGCCAAGAAGGTCGGGCGGGTCGGCGTCAAGGCGCTGCTCTACTTCGAGGTGGTGTCGACCTTCGCGCTGGTGATCGGCCTCGTGGTCGGCAACCTGTTCCAGGTCGGCCACGGCATCGGAGCGCAGGCCAACGCCCAGGCGGTCGCCAGCTACGCCAAGCAGGCGGGCGAGCACCGCACCGTCGACTTCGTCCTCGGCATCATTCCGGACAGCGTGGTGGGCGCCTTCGCGCGCGGCGACATTCTCCAGATCCTGCTGTTCTCGATCCTGTTCGGCTTCGCCCTGATGCTGCTCGGCGATCGCGGCCATGGCGTGCGCACCTTGATCGACGAGCTGGCGCAGGGCGTCTTCGGCGTCATCGCCATCGTCATGAAGGCGGCGCCGTTCGGCGCCTTCGGCGCGATGGCCTACACGATCGGCAAGTTCGGCCCGGCCGCGCTCGGCAATCTCGCCGGCCTCGTCGGCCTGTTCTACATGACGGCGGCGCTGTTCGTGTTCGTGGTGCTCGGCACCATCGCCCGCATCGCCGGTTTCCGCATCGTGCGCTTCCTCGCCTACATCAAGGACGAGCTGCTGATCGTGCTCGGCACCTCGTCGTCGGAGAGCGCGCTGCCGCAGCTCATGCGCAAGCTGGAGGCGCTCGGCTGCTCCAAGTCGGTGGTGGGCCTCGTGGTGCCGACCGGCTATTCGTTCAATCTCGACGGCACCAACATCTACATGACGCTCGCCACCCTGTTCATCGCCCAGGCCATGGGGGTCGAGCTGAGCTACGGCGACCAGCTCACCATCCTGCTGGTGGCGATGCTGACCTCGAAGGGCGCGAGCGGCGTCACCGGCGCCGGCTTCGTCACGCTCGCCGCGACACTGTCGGTGGTCAACCCGGTGCTGGTGCCCGGCATGGCGATCGTCTTCTCGATCGACAAGTTCATGAGCGAGTGCCGCGCCCTCACCAACATCGTCGGCAACGGCGTCGCCTGCATCGTGGTGTCGTGGTGGGAGGGCGAGCTCGATCGCGGCAAGCTGCGCGACGCCATGGCCGGAAAAGCGCCGGCCAGCGATGCGGGAGCGATGCGCGAGGCGGTCTGACGGTCCCGGCCGAGCGACGACGAAAAAAGCCGGCCGCGAGCGCGGCCGGCTTTCTGGTGTCCCGTATCCGGGAAGACTGGAGCGGTATCCGATCCAACTGGATCGGCCCCGCTCTAGAAGTCGTTATTCGATCGCATTTTCGACGGCGAACCGGGTCCCACTTCGCCGGAAAATGCTCTAGCTGATCGTCACCAGCGGCTGGTCGGCGTCGACGGCGTCGCCCGACTTCACATGCACGCCGGTGACCTTGCCGGCCTTGTGGGCGCCGATCACCGTCTTCATCTTCATCGCTTCGAGCACGACCACTTGGTCGTCGACATCGACGCTGTCACCCACCGAGACGCTGACCTCCAGCACCACGCCGGCGAGCGGGGCGAGGCGGTCGTCGGCGCCGCCGCTCGGGCCGGCGCCCTTGGCGGCGGGCGCGGCCGGAGCCGGCGCGGCGGGGGCCGGGGCGGGAGCGGCTGCCGGGGCAGGCGGCGGCGGTGCCACGGGGGCGGGCGCGGGCCGCGGGGCCACGGGGGCGGCGACCGGCGCCGGGATGGAGGCGTAGCCGGACGCCCCGCCGGACTCGGTGACGTCCTCGACGACGACGTCGAAAACCCGGCCGTCGACTGTGATCCTCAGGTGTCTCATCATGATTGGTCTCGTCCCGAGCGGCGCGATTCAATGGTTGGGGTGATAGGGGGCGTGGGAGCTGTGATGGCGGCTGCGCATCTGCGCCGCCCAGCCGGAGCCGGACCGCGCCTCGCCGATATAGACGATGCGGTGGGCCCCGA
This sequence comes from Rhodoplanes sp. P11, assembly GCF_964266735.1. NCBI lineage: Bacteria > Pseudomonadati > Pseudomonadota > Alphaproteobacteria > Hyphomicrobiales > Nitrobacteraceae > Rhodoplanes > Rhodoplanes sp. P11. The sequence continues at coordinate 60,668 of NZ_CAXWGY010000001.1, read as the reverse complement.
AGGCGGCCGCCGCGATGGCGGCGACCACGGCATAGTCGTCGGCGCTCGGGCCGGCCGCGACGGCCGGAGCCGCGGCGGGCACGGCTGCGGCCGGCATGGCCGCGGTGGCGGCCGGGGCCGGTACGGCCGCGGCGGCGCTTCGCTCCGCGTTGCGTCCCGTCATGATCCGCACCGTGACGATCGCGGTCAGGGCGGCGACGACGGCGCTCACCAGGAACGAGCCGTAGAGATAGAGAAGGATGCCCTCGAGCATCTCCGGATTCATGACCGGCGAACTCCGTTTGGCTGGACTGGCTGCGACATCGATCAGAGCGGGATCAGGCCGTGCTTCTTCGGCGGCCGCAGCTCGCGCTTGGTGAGCAGCTTGCGGAGCGACATCGACACCACGGCGCGGGTCAGCTCCGGCTCGATGATGTCGGTGATGTAGCCCTTGCAGGCGGCCAGATAGGGCGAGGCGAACTCGTTGCGATAGTGCTCGACGAACTCCTTGCGCTTGGCCTTCTTGGCCTCGGCGTCCTCGATCGCCTTCAGCTCCTTGCTGTACAGGATGTTGACCGCGCCCTCGGCGCCCATCACGGCGATCTGGGCGGTCGGCCAGGCGAACACCACGTCGGCGCCCATCTCCTGGCTGCACATGGCGAGATAGGAGCCGCCATACGCCTTGCGGGTCACGATGGTGATCTTCGGCACGGTGGCGCTCGAATAGGCGAACAGCATCTTGGCGCCGTGCCGGATGATGCCGCCGCGCTCCTGGTCGGTGCCCGGCAGGAAGCCGGGCACGTCCACGAAGGTCACGATCGGGATGTTGAAGGCGTTGCAGAAGCGGATGAACCGCGCGCCCTTGTCGGAGGAGTCGATGTCGAGGCAGCCCGCCTTCTCCATCGAGTTGTTGGCGAGCACGCCGACCACCACGCCCTGCACGCGGCCGAAGCCGACGATCAGGTTCTTGGCGAAATTGGCGTGGATCTGGAACAGGTCGCCGCCGTCGAGCACGCGCCGCAGGATGGCCAGCATGTCCATCGGGTCGGAGGCGTCCGAACGCACCAGGGCGTCCATCCCCGGGTCCGGCTCCATGTCGAGCTGCGGGCTCGGATCGTGCGGCGGATCGTCGGTGTTGTTGCTCGGGAAGAACGACAGCAGCTTGCGGGTCAGCTCCACCGCGTGGCGATCGTCGTCGGCGAGGAGATGGACATTGCCGCTCACCGCGGCGTGCATCTCGGCGCCGCCGACATCCTCCATGCTGACGTCGCGCCCCGACACCGCCTTGATCACCTGCGGGCCGGTGATGAACATCTGGGCGTTCTTCCGCGTCATGATGATGAAGTCCATCAGCGCGGGAGAGTAGGAGGCGCCGCCGGCGCACGGGCCGGCGATGATGGCGATCTGCGGCACCACGCCGGAGAGCGAGACGTTGCGGTAGAACACCTCGCCGTAGCCCGAGAGGGCGTCGATGCCCTCCTGGATGCGGGCGCCGCCCGAGTCCTTGAAGCCGACCAGCGGAACGCCGTTCTTCTCGGCGTAGTCCTGGGCCCAGACGATCTTCTGGCCGTGCGACTTGCCGAGCGTGCCGCCGACCACGGTGAAGTCCTGGCTGAAGGCGGCGATCTGGCGGCCGTCCACATAGCCGGTGCCGACCACCACGCCGTCGGCCGGGATGTCCACCTCGGACATGCCGAAGGCGGTGCAGCCGTGGCGGATGTGGGCGCCGTATTCCTGGAAGGTGCCGTCCTGGAGCAGGGCGGCGAGGCGCTCACGCGCCGTCATCAGCCCCTTGGTATGCCGATCGGCTGTCTTCTTGGCGCCGCCGGCCGCCATCACCTTGTCGCGTCGCCGCGCCAGCGTCGACCGTAGTTCCTCGTCGAGCGGCATGCTCGCCCCCCTGTTCCGCGATGCCTGATGAATGACGACGTCGCGTCGCGTGCCCCGTCCACCGCACCAAAGCGGCCTCGGCCAGATCAGTGTTCGTGAACCGCGGCCGGGGCGACTACACCATAAGGCCGCTGCTTCGTCGAATCCCCCGGCCTCGCGGCAGTTATGCACTAGCGCCATATATCCTAGACGAATCAATAAGCAGTGATCCGGGGCCGGGGTCTGCGGGACGCCGCTATGACGTCAGGTCGCGGGTCGGCCGACCGGCTGCGTCGGCATGCCGCTCGCCCCGCGGCGAGGGTCGTGGCGTCTCGCACCGGCCCCGATTAGGGACTGGCTAGCCGGTCGGGCTTTCGAGCGATGAATCGTCGTGCCGACCGTGTTAGCCTCCCGATGCGCGCAGAATCGGGTGTGCGGGGCTGCCGTGCACGGGCTGCTGCGCACGGCGCCGGGCCGGGGCGGCGAGGGGGAAGGCCGCGATCTTCCCCCGTGCGCGCCCGTGTTGGCGCGATGGGGCGCAGCCGGGTGTTGCAGGAAGGTCGCACCCGGGCCGGCATGCGGGGGGATGGGCCCATTCATGACGTTCGCGTTTGAACCGCCGACTTTTTGGTCGCGACTACCCTCACGAGCCGACCGTTGAACGCCGATCCCGCCACCTCGGATGCCGAGCTGATCGGCCGGATCGCGACTGGCGACCGGCTCGCCATGCAGGTGCTGTTCTCGAGGCACCATGTCCGCGTCTATCGCTTCGTGCTGCGGATCGTGGGCAGCGAGACGATCGCGGAGGACATGATCGGCGAGGTGTTTCTGGACGTGTGGCGCCAGGCGGACCGTTTCGAGGGACGCAGCGCCGTGTCGACCTGGCTCCTCGCCATCGCGCGGTTCAAGGCGCTGTCGGCGATCCGGCGGCGCGGCGACGAGGCGCTGGACGACGACGCGGCGGCGGCCATCGAGGACCCTTCGGACGATCCGGAGGTCGCGGCTCAGAAGAAGGACAAGAGTGCGGTGTTGCAGAAGTGCCTCATGTCCCTGTCGCCCGAGCACCGGGAGATCATCGACCTCGTCTACTACCACGAACGCTCGGTGGAGGACGTGGCGCGGATCGTAGGCATCCCGGGGAACACCGTGAAGACGCGCATGTTCTACGCGCGCAAGAGGCTGGGCGAGCTGCTGAAGGCGGCCGGGGTCGAACGAGGTTGGCCATGACGACGACGCACGAACGGGGTCTCGATCGGGCCGCCCTCGAGGAGATGCTGCCCTGGCATGCGGCCGGCACCCTGGGGCGGGCCGAGGCCGAGGCGGTGGAGCAGGCGCTGGCCCGCGATCCGGAGCTCGCCCGCCGCTACGAGCTGGTGCGCGAGGAGCACCTGGAGACCATCCATCTCAACGAGAGCCTGGGAGCGCCGTCGGCCCGCGCCTTGGACCGCGTGATGGCCGCGATGACGCAGGACGCGGTGGCGCGCGACCCGCGTGCCGCCTCGCGTCGTGGCCCAGCCGCGGTGCTGAGCCGGATTGCCGCCGTGCTGGACGTGCTGTCGCCGCGGGCGGTGGCCTGGGCCGGTGCCGCCGCCGCCGTGGTGATCCTGGTGCAGGCCGGCTTGATTGCCGGCCTGGCGGTCGGCGAGCGCGGCGGGGCCGTGCTGGAGATGGCCTCCTACGATGCGCCGGCCGGCTCGGCCGCTCCGGCGGCCGGGGCGTTCGCCCTCGTCCGCTTCGTCCCGCAGGCGACGGCGGCTGACATCGCCAGGGTGCTGGAGGCGCGCGGCGCCACCATCGTGGACGGGCCGAAGCCCGGCGGTCTCTATCGCGTTCGCGTCGCCGGCGAGGCGTTGACCGACGACGACTTCGCCCGCCTGCTGGCCACCTGGCAGGCCGAGACGGCGGTGGTCGGCTTCGTCGCCAAGGCCCAGTGACGTCGCCCGGGCGCGCCGGACGGGATTCCCTCGTGGCCTTCCGCATGTCTCGCATGCGTCGATGAAGCGCCGCAGAACGGGGGGCGCCGAAAGCCCGCCAATCCGGGCTAAAACGGTTCTGCCCTCCGTCGCGATCGAGGCCGCCACGAAAAATTTTGCTCGCCTGTCACGGCGGTATCGCCATAAAGTGGCCACAGCATCGCGTACCGAGTCGGTCGCTTTCTGTACGCGTCCTTGTGCGCGTGTTCCACCATCAGAATCGTCAGCTCAGCGGGCGCACCCGATGCCCTCTCCGATTCCGCGTGCCATTTCGGCCGCTACCCTTCGCCGAGGCTTGATGCTGGCGGAGCGCCGCCGGGCGCATCTCGTCGAGCTCTATCGCAGCGGACGATGGCGCCGCTACTTCACCGAGCAGGAGCTCGTGCTGCGCATGCGCGATGCGGTCCACGAGGTGGAGGTGTGGAGCACCGCGGCCGCCCGTTGGGACGGGGCGCCGGAGGGCACCCGGCCTGGTGACGAGGGGATCACCGCCGGCCTGCCGGTGACGGCCGGCCTGCCGGTGGCCGAACCGGCGGACGCCGAGCCCCACCCCGCGACGACGAGCGTCCCGACGCCGGCGGAGCCTGCCGCTCAGGTCGGCTCGCCGGCGCTTCTGTCGTAGCGCACCGGCTCCAGCCACGCTTCGCTGGTCCACACCACGTGTTCGAGCCCGCAGAGCGGGCAGCGCGTCACCAGCAGCGTGTCGGGCAGGCGGGCGAACTCCGCGTCCTCGATCTCGATTCCAGTAGACACCGCGCGCCCGCGATAGGGGCAGCGTACCGTCACGACCTTCACGTCTCGCCTCGCCAGTCTCTTGGTCTTCTTCGCAGGCGTCGTCTTCTCGACGATGACGTCCGGCAAGAGGGAGCGGGCGGGATGCGCCCGGGCCGACGCCCTGCCGACGGAACCCGAAAACGACGGCCGCTCGCGCTGCGATGTCCCGCCTGCCGATCTCCTCGATCCGGCAGTGGTCGGGCCCATGCTCAGTATCGCAGCCGATGGGGCCTCGGCGCGCTGGTTGGATTACTTAGTCGGCCTGCCGACCGACGCGGCGCCGCGACCGCGGCGCAGACCGCCGGCGTCGATCGCCCGCACGGCGGTCCAGGGAGCCGTGGTTCTCAGATGTCCATGACGGGCGGGTAAGGGGCGGGAGTGTGAAGGGCCACCACGGACGAACGCTGCGCCACCGGGCGGCGACGCGGCGTTCGTCGCGGTGCCGAGTGTCCGGAGCGCGGGGGAGCACTCCGGACACCGGACGTGAGATCGTGATCAGGAGTGGCGGTTCAGCCAGTCGTCGACGTCCTTCTTCACCTGGTCGCGCGTGTAGCCGTAGCGGTCTTGCAGCTTGCCTTCGAGCTGGTCGCGGCGGCCCTCGATCGCGGTCAGGTCGTCGTCGGTGAGCTTGCCCCACTGCTCCTTGATCTTGCCCTGGAACTGCTTCCAGTTGCCTTCGATGCGATCCCAGTTCATGCGGTGCCTCCGTTGTTGCCTGATACCGCACCAACCGGCGTGGTCCGCCGCGGTTCCGCATGGTACCGCGCTCAAATGTCGGCCGGGGTCTCTTGATCTCGCGGGCCGACAGCCTATCGAACGGCGGCCGCGATGCTCACCAGCAGGGCCTCAAGGGTGGCGAGCAGACGCGCCCGCTCGGCCGCGACGTAACACCGACGTGACAGTCGGCGCGGCGATGCCCGACCGAGGTGATGCAGACCGAGACGATGCAGACCGAGACGATGCAGCGGTGGCACATGCACGAAGACGACGAGCCGCGGTCCGCCGTCGCGGTCCGCCGCGTCGAGGGCGCGCCAATAGGCGAAGTTGCAGAGATAGGTGCCGGCGTTGCGCGACGAGGCCGCATCGATGCCGTGCGTCCGCAGCGCCGCCTGCAAGGCCGCTGCGGGGAAGCGGCCGCGGCGGACGAACGGCGCGCCCGCCATGATGCCGAGATGCGCGCGGCGCGCCCCGCCCGCATCGGGAAACAGCACGCTCGTCCGGTTGCGCGCGACCTGCTCGATGCGCACGCGGTCGGCGCGGCCCGCGACGCCGAGCAGCAGCACGGCGTCGGGCTTCTCCTGCGCGACGAGGCGAGGCAGCGTGCCGTCGACCTCGTCCCAGCGGGTCGCGAACACATGGCCGACGAGCCGCACGCCGGCGAGCGCCGGGCGTCGCCGACGCACCAGCGCGGTGGCGAGATCGGCCGCCGGATTGAACGGTGCGCCGGGAAACCGTCCGAAGCCGGTGACCAGGATCGTCGCTGTCATGCGTCGCCGTTGTTCCCGAGGGACGACGCGCCAGTCACCACCCGAGCGCGGCGAAAATCCGGTCGACCGCCACGGCGGGCGACAGCCGTCCGTCGGCGACATCCGCCTCGAGGCGCGGCAGCTTGGCGGCGAGCGATGGATCGGAGGTGATGCGGGTGCGCATGCGGTCCTCGACCATCGACCACATCCACTTCACCTGCTGGTCGCGCCGGCGCGCCGCCAGCTCGCCGGTCTTGGTCATGGTGTCGCGATGCTCCACCACCTTGGCCCACAGCGCCGCGAGGCCGTCGCCCGTGTAGGCCGAGTAGGTGACGACCGGCACCTGCCAGTTCGGCGAGCGCGGCGACAGGATGTGCAGCGCCGCCCGGTACTCGGCCGCCGCGGTGCGGGCGCGGGGGAGGTTGTCGCCGTCCGCCTTGTTGACCGCGATCATGTCGGCGAGCTCGACCAGGCCCTTCTTGATGCCCTGGAGCTCGTCGCCGGCACCGGGCAGCATCAGGGCGAGGAAGAAGTCGGTCATGTCGGCGACGGTGGTCTCCGACTGGCCGGTGCCGACCGTCTCGACCAGGATCACGTCGTAGCCGGCGGCCTCGCAGATCAGCATGGTCTCGCGCGTCTTGGCGGCGACGCCGCCGAGCGTCCCGGCCGAGGGCGACGGACGGATGAAGGCGTGCGGATCGGCCGAGAGCTGCGCCATCCGGGTCTTGTCGCCGAGGATCGAGCCGCCGGTGCGGGCCGAGGAGGGGTCGACCGCCAGCACCGCCACCTTGTGGCCCTGGCCGGTGAGGTAGGCGCCGAGCGCATCGATGGTGGTCGACTTGCCGACGCCCGGAGCGCCGGTGATGCCGACGCGCAGCGCCTGCCCGGTGTCCGGCAGGAGCGCTTGCACCAGGGCACGGGCGGCGAGCTGGTGATCGGCGCGCTTCGACTCGGCGAGCGTGATGGCGCGGGCGAGCACGGCGCGCTGGCCGGCGCGGACGCCGGCGACCAGGCGGTCGATGTCGGGAGCCGACGGGGCGGTGTGGGTGCGCGGACTCATGGTGCCCCCGTGTAGAGCACAGGTCGGCGGCGAGCGGAACGCCCGCCGGGGCGACGGCGCCATGCAGGCCGCCAGGACACGGGTTGCGCCGGGGCCGGCCGGGCGGGGGTCGCGGCACCGCGCCCTCGGGGGCCGGCCATCGCACCCGCCGCTCATGATCATTGATATCAATGGTTTATGGGCGTGGTTAACGAAACATGAACTTTCCTCTCCCCTTGCCCTACCAAACCGATATCATTCGAGAAATTTCCGCGGGGAGGGGATCTCATGCGCTCCGGATCGGTTCCGACGACCGCTGGTGCGAGGGGTTCGAGTGCGGCGATGACCCGAAGGGTCGCATCGGCCGCCGTCGTGACGCTCGCGCTGGCGGCATCCCCGGCGGCGGCCGCCGATCTCCTGTGGGAGGTTGAGAACCCGTTCCGCTTCTTCAAGCGCACCAGCGCGTTCGATCTGCACGAGCGGGCCTACAAGGCGGTGCGCGGCGCCGCCGAGGACCCGGTGCCCGGCAACATCGTGTGGCGCACCGAGCGCCGCCTCAACGATCCCGACTGCCGCGACGCCTCCTCGCCGGCCGCCTGCGCGGCGACCGCCGGCCGCAACTACGAGAGGAGCCGGCTCGGCTGGGCGGCGCAGACGCTCGACGTCAACTGCTACGACCGCAACGCCCGGCCACGGCGCTATCTCGTCACCTGCGACCGTCAGTACTCCTGGGGCACCGCCAAGGAGGACACCATCCTGCCGGACGCCCACACGGTGATCGTGCGGCTCGCCCCGCAGCATCTGGCGTCTGCCGCCGGCGATTGCACCTGGACGTGGCGCCCGCGCCGCGGCGGCGCCGGCGAGACGGTGCGGCAGTCCTGCACGGTGCCGCTGGTGATCAAGCGCGTCCCGTTCTCGACGCAACGCGCCGCCTCGGGCGTCGCAGTCTCGGTGCGGCTGCCGGACGGCCGCGAGCTCGTCGACTCCCACATCGTGGTCGAGGACGTGCTGATCGTCGCCATGGGCGATTCCTTCGCCTCCGGCGAGAGCAATCCCGATCGCCCGGTGGTGTTCAGCGCCGGCCGCGAGATGGTCTACGACCCGGTCAACACCCGCGATGAGGTGGCGACCCGCTCGATGCGCGGCGCCCCGACCTACGGCATCGCCTCGGCGCCCGAGGTCGTCAATCCGAAATCGCTGCCCAAGCGGCTGATGGAGGACGAGGAGAGAGGGCTGATCTACCGGCCGTCCTCGGCCGAGTTCCAGGCCGCCTTCGACAAGCGCGGGGCCCAGTGGCTGTCGGCCGATTGCCACCGCTCGCAATACGGCTATCCGTTCCGCGTCGGCCTCCAGCTCGCACTGGAGAACCGCCACCGCGCCGTCAGCTTCGTCAGCCTCGCCTGCTCGGGCTCCGACACCGCGGAGGGCCTGTTCGGCCCGCGCGAGCCGCGCGAGCAGACCACCGGGCCGAACGCCCAGCGCGTGGTGGTGCCGCAGCTCGACCAGCTCACCGAGCTGATCTGCCGGCCGGGCGCGCCGCGCTCGCGTGACGCCGTCTACACGCTGCCGACCTATGCGCACGGCTCCACCAGCATCGGCCAGCAGACCTTCACCAAGTTCTGGTGCCCGCCGGAGAGCCGCAAGCGGCCGATTGATCTGGTGCTGCTGTCCATCGGCGGCAACGACGTCGGCTTCGGGGCGCTGGTCGCCTACGGCATCACCGAGAGCGCCGCTGATCTCGCCCCCATCGCCGGGCTGGTCGGCCGCCAGCTCCGCTTCGAGCCGCACGTCGCCCGCGTCTATCTCGACGTGCTCGACCGCCGCATGAAGGCGCTGAAGGACGCGCTGGTCGACGGCTTCGGGGTCGATCCCGCGACGGTGCTGCACAATGCCTACGAGCCGGTGCAGTTCGACGAGACTGGCCGGGTCTGCGGCATGCAGCCGACCGTCGGGCTCGACGTGCATCCCAAGCTGCACTACGGCAGCGCCCGGGTGCAGGAGGTCTCCGACTTCACCCGCGATCTGCAAGCCCGGATGGAGTGCATGGCGGATGCCCGCCGGCGTCCCGGCTGCCCGCGGCTCGCCACCGGCAGCGGCACCGGCTTCCGCTTCGTCGCCGAGCACACTGCGATGTTCGCGCGCCGCGGCGTCTGCGCCCGCGACCCGCAGCGCACGCTGGCCGACCAGATCAACATGATGATGCCGCGGCTGTCGCAACGTATCGACGAGTTTCAGCCCTACTCGCCGGCGGCGGCGCTCCCCTACGGCAAGCGGTGGCGGCTGATCCACAGCCCCAACGACGCCTTCCTCACCGCCAACACCCACCGCGAGGGCATCTCGCCCTTCGACATCCTCCAGCCGGCGTATGCGGCGCTCTACTCCGGCGCGTTCCATCCGACCGCCGAGGGCCATGCCATCGTGGCCGACGCGGTGGTGCGGCACGCCCGCGACATCCTCGACCGCCGCGCCATCGTCGACGTGCGGTAGGAGCGCCCTGGGGCCGGCAGCGAGCTGGATCGTCGCATGCGCCCAGCCGCGGACTGAACCGCGGCACCGGCTCGCGCTTCTCATGGAGAACGGCAGCCCGCGCGCGGCGCCGGTCGGGCGACTTTCGATCGCGTCCGCGTTGTCGGTCTGCCCGGCCCGGTGGTACTCTGATCGGGCCGCACGCCATGACGTCCGGTGCCGCCGGGCGCGTGGAACAAGATCGCCACGATGCAGTCAACCGGGGGGAACACCATGGCCGAGTCAGCAGGGCCGGCGGGCGATGTCGTGGTCGGCGAGAACGACCATCGGCCGCTGGAAGAGTGGGAGGACGCCTTCGCGATGGCGCTGCGGGCGCGGCCCGACGACCGCGATGCGCTGATCGGCTGGGGCTTCGCCCTGATCGAGCGGGCGGGCCTCGCCGACGATCCCGCCGTGGCGGAGCGGATGCTGATCGACGCCGAGCGCAAGTTCGCCGAGGCGGCCCGCCTCGCGCCCAACCGGGCCGACGCCTTCAACGGCTTCGGCATCGCGCTCGCCGAGCGGGCCGAGCGGGCCACCGATGCCGCCGTTGCCGACCATCTGTTCGTTCAGGCCGAGGCCAAGTTCGCCCAGGCGCTGCGTCTGGCGCCCGACCAGGGCGACGCTATGGTCAACTGGGCCACCGCCCTGACCGAGCGGGCCGGCCGCACCGCCGACGCGGCCACTGCCGAGCGCCTGCTGCGCGAGGCGGACGTCAAGTTCGCGGCTGCCATGCGGCTCGATCCCGACCAGCCGGGCGCGCTGGTCGACTGGGGGGTGGCGCTCGCGGCGCTGGCGCGTCGCGCCGCCGACCCGGCCGAGGCGGACCGGCTGTGGGACATCGCCGCCGACAAGTACGCGGCCGCGCTGCGGCTCGATCCCGGCAAGGTCGAGGCGCTGGTCGACTGGGCGAACGCGCTCGCCGACCGGGCCGAACGGGCGGCCGACCCCGCCGTGGCGGCGCGGCTGTTCGAGGAGGCGGAGGCGAAATACGCCCGTGCGCTGGAGCTCGTCCCGGACCAGTACGAGGCGCTGACCGACTGGGCGAATGCGCTCGCCGAGCGGGCCGGGCGCAGCGCCAGCACCGAGGCGGAGCGGCTGCTCGCCGCCGCCGAGGCCAAGTATGCGGCCGCCCTGCGGCTGCGGCCGGACCGTCCCGAGGCGCTGATCAACGGCGCCGCCGCGCTGGTCGAGCACGCCCGCCGCACCTCCGATCCCGACACCGCGGATCGCCTGTTCGTCCAGGCCGAGGCGAAATACGCGGCGGTGCTGCGGGTCGATCCGGCCTCGCACGAGGCGCTGTACAGCTGGGGCGCGGCGCTGACCGCGCGGGCACGGCTCGCCCGCGATGCCGAGGCCGCCGAGCGGCTCTTGGGCGAGGCGGAGAAGCGCTATGCCGAGGCGGTGCGGCTGCGGCCGGACCGGCCCGAGGCGCTGATCAACTGGGGCACCGAGCTGGCCGAGCGCGCCGAGCGTACCGCCGACCCGGCGGCGGCGGAGCGGCTGTTCGCGCTGGCCGACGACAAGTATGCGGCGGCGCTGCGCATCGATCCGGGCCAGTACGACGCGCTGTGCGATCGCACCACCGGGCTGATGCGCTGGGCACGCCGCGCCGCCGATGCCGCGACCCGCGCGGCGTTGCTCGACCGCGCCGAGGAGAGCTGCCGGGCGGCGCTGCGCACCGTGCCGCACGAGACCTACAATCTCGCCTGCATCGCGGCGCTACGCGGTCGCCCGGACGATTGCCGCGCCGCGCTGGAGACCGCCGAAGCGGCCGGCATGCTGCCCGATGCTCATCACCTGCTCGCCGACGAGGATCTCGCCGCGGTGCGCGAGACGCCGTGGTTCGCGGCGCTCGTCAGCCGCCGCGGCGCCCGCGCCGGCGGGCACTGAGCGGCGCGCCGACTCGCGGGGGGCCGACGCGCCCACTATAGTCGTCGGGTCTACGAGGGCTTGCCCATGACCGTCGCCGTCACCCGAGGTGCCGAAGGCTACCCCCGCCGCGCCTTCACGGTCGACGACGTCCGCCTGATGATCGAGGCCGGGGTGTTCGGCGAGGACGAGCGGTTCGAGCTGATCGAGGGGGAGATCGTCCCGATGCAGGCGAACAGCATCGCCCACGATCGGGTGAAGAACGCGCTGAACATCGCGCTGGTCCGGGCGGTGGGGCCGGGGTTCTATGTCGGGGTCGACTCCACGGTTCAGCTCGCCCGCGACATTCTCGTCGCGCCCGATCTGTGCGTCATCGCGCAGTCCGTCTACGACGCCGACCCGAAGAGCTTCGCACAGCCGCGCGCCGACGACGTGCTGCTGCTGATCGAGGTCGCCGTGACCAGCCGGGCCTTCGACCGCAAGGTCAAGGCGCGGCTCTATGCGCGCCACGGCATCCGTGAGTACTGGGTGATCGACACCATGGAGCGCACCACGGTCGTGCATGCCGCCCCGCAGGGCGACGGCTGGTCGTCGGTGGTGGCGCACCCGGCCGACGCGACGCTCGCCTGCGCGGCGGTGCCGGGCTTCTCGTTCCGCCTCGCCGATGTGGCCTGAGCGGCGACCGGCTCATACGAGATCCGGCTGATCCATGTGGTGGTCATTCCGGAAGCCGCGAAGCGGCTGTCCGGAATCCAGCCGAGAGTCAAAAGTCTGCCGCGGGATGACGTGTGTCGTTGGTTCCGGGTTCGCGGCACTCGGACGGCGCGACGCGCCGATCCGGGGGCCGCGCCCCGGAACGACGGCGAACTGATCGCCCGGACACAGGATCACTCGTCCTTCGGGGGCGGAACGGGATCGCCGGCGAACAGCGCGCGGCCCTCGTCCGACAGGAAGCGCTCGAAGGTGCGCCACGGCACCACCACGGTGTAGGAGCCTTCTGCGTAAGGGCCGACCGCGTAGGGCGAGAAGAACACCGCGAGCCCGCCGCTCTTGCCCGGCACCGTCGAGCCGATCGGCACCAGCGGCCCGAGGCCGAGCAGCTTCGGCTCGATCGCCGACACCCAATCGTCCTTGGCGGGATCGTCGGCGACCTCGATGCCGCGCGCCTTCTTCTCGGCCCGCACGGCGGCACGGATCGCCGCCGCCAGCGCCGTCAGGGTGGGGCCGCCGTCGCCCGTCTCGGTGAAGAACGGCCGCACGCTGATGCGCCGCTTCATCGCGCCGTCCCAGAGAATGGTGTCGAGCACCGTGTTGGGATGGGCGCCGCCGCTGTAGACGTAGTCACGCCGCAGCACGCCGACATAGCGGCCGACCGCCGACACCTGGGTGTAGGTGCGTTCGAAGGTCCAGCGGCGGCCGTCGGCGAAATCGGACGGATCGTCCTTGTACGCCTTCTCGGCCTCGGCACGGTTCTGCGACAGCCAGCGCCGGCCCTCGGTGGCGAGGTTCTCGTAGAGGCCGGGCGGCTTGGCGAGCACGTCGGCGACCTCGAGCTTGGCGGTGAGCGCCTTGGTGTCGGCCGTCGTCACGGTGGCGGCGGTGGCCGGAAGCGGCGCGGTGATCAGCACGACCAGAACGGCCGCGATGCGCAGGCAGTTGGCGAACATCATGGACGGTCGAACCCGAACGGAAGGAGACCCGTCATCTCTGTGCCGGACGGCGCCGTGCTTGGCAACGCTGCGGTCACACCCGCCGGCGCCGGCGCGCTCGCTCGGGGCCGGCCCGATCAGCGCGCGCGTCCCGATCCCACCCGCACCAGCAGCACACCGCCGAGGATGAGGGCGAGGCCCGCGAGGGCGGCGGGACCGACCGGCTCGCTGAGCGCCACCGCGCCGACCACCAGGCCGAAGACCGGCACGAGGTAGTTGTTGAGGGACGCGAACACGGCGCCGGCGGTGTGGATCAGCCGGACATAGACCACGTAGGCGAAGGCGGTGTTGACGACGCCGAGCACCACGAGCGCGACGATCGACGCGGTCGACACCGTCTCCAGGACCGCCGCAGCCGAGGCACCCCATAGGGCGAGCCAGGACGCCGCCGCGACGGCGGCCGACAGCGACATCGAGGCCGTCACGATCATGGTCGCGCCGACCTCGCGCGACAGGTTGCGGGAGACGATCGCCCCCACGGCGTAGCCGACCGCCGCCAGCAGCGCACAGAGGCGGCCGATCAGATGTCCGTCGGTGCCGCCGGGGAGCACGTCGACCGGCGGCGACAACGCGATCACGACGCCGACGAAGCCGAGGCCGAGACCCGCCGCGGCGCGCAGCGTCCACGGCTCCCCCGGCGGCACCACGCGGGCGATCAGGAAGGTGACGAGCGGGGCGGCTCCCATCATCAGCGCCATGTCGACACTGGTCGTGAGGTGTCCGGCGAGCCCGAGCATCAGGAACGGGAAGATCTGCCCGCCGAGCGACAGCAGGACGATCTTGCCCCATGCGGCGCGCGTGCGTGGCCAGGCGACGCTGCGCACCACGGCAGGCAGCAGGAGACAGCACGCCGCCACCACCAGCCGCCCCGCCGCGATGCCGAGCGGATCGATGCCGCCGGCCGCCACCTTGATGAACAGGAACGACGATCCCCACAGCAGCGAGACGAAGACGAGCGAGAGGATCGCCCTCACGGGATCGGACCCGTCGGGCGCTGCACCGCGGCCCTCGGTCCGGTGTCGACCAGGTCGGTCGCCGAGCTGCCGATCGCCGGACCGTCGATCGCGGCCGGGAGGTGGGCGAATGCCGTGGCGGCGAAAGCGGCGGCCGCCATGGTCGGAGGCGGTCGGACGAAAGACATGCGTACGGAATCCCGATCGACGACGGTTCGTCGCGCTCCTCTGCACCACGACCCGACGCTTGGCAACGGGGCGCGGCCGGCGGTCATTTCGCGTCGGCGTAGACGGTCGCCCGCGACACGCCGAGATGGGCCGCGATGATGTCGGCCGCGCGCCGGATCTCCAGGCAACCGGCCTGGCGCAGCTCGCGCAGCAGCGCCCGCCGCTCCTCCGCCGCGAGGGCACGCGGCGTGGTGGCCCGCCGCGCCGCAAACTGGTCGATGCGGGCGCGGATCGCCGCGGCGCCCTCGGGGGCGAGCGACTCGGGCGGCCCCTCGCGGGTGCGCAGCGCGGTGAACTGCGCCAGCATGTCCTGGACACCGCGGAACAGCGTCACGTCGACATTGAGGCACAGGGCCGCGACGTAGTCGCCGGCGGCGTTGCGGATGCCGATCGACGTGCTCTTCGCCTGGCGCCCGTCCGGCAGCATGTTGGCGTAATTGGTGATCACCTGCGGATAGGCGGGATCGGCGATGCGGGCGAGGCCCAGCTCGGTGGCGGGGTCGCCGACCCGCCGGCCCGACAGGTTGTTGTGGATCGCCAGGATGGCGTGGTCCGGGGTGGTGAGGTCGTGCAGCACCACCTCGCAGAACGGCGCCAAGGTCTCGCCGAGCCCCTTGGCCACCTGCTCGAGCTGGTCGATCAGCGGGTCCCGCGGTGGCGATGTCGCGGCCGGCGATCGGGCCGCGACGCGGCGCCCGCGCGTCATCGCAGCAGATCCGCCACCGTGGTGGCCGCCTTGAGGCCGCTGCCGGTGAGCACCACGACGGTGGTCTCGCCGGGCGCGATCACGTCGGCGAGCGCGTCGAGCGCCGCCGCCGCGGTGGCGCTGGTCGGCTCGACGAACAGCCCCATCGCGGCGAGCCGGCGCAGCGCCGCGACGATCGCCTCCTCGGGGATGGCGACGGTGCCGCCGCCGCTCTCGCGCAGCGCCGCGATCATCTCGGCGAGCCGCAGCGGCCGCGCGATGGCGGTGCCCTCGGCGATGGTCGGTCGGACCGGGCGGTCGACCGGCGTGTCGACGCCAGCCCGGAAGCTCGCATCGACGGGCGAGCAGGCGAGCGGCTGGGCGGCGAACAGGCGCGGCAACCGGGCGATCTGCCCGGCCGCGACCAGCTCCTTGAAGCCGAGATGACAGCCGAGCAGGCTGCTGCCGGCGCCGACCGGCACCACCACGTTGTCGGGCGCCACGAAGCCGAGATCCTCCCAGATCTCGTAGGCGAGCGTCTTGGTGCCTTCGAGGAAGAACGGGTGCCAGTTGTGGCTGGCGTAGAAGGTCCGGTCGGACTGGCGGATCGCCTCCGTCTGCGAGGCTTCGCGCGGGCCGTCGACGAGCTGCACCGCGGCCCCGTAGGCGCGCACCTGGGCGATCTTGGCGGGCGACGTGGAGGCGGGCGCCAGGATCTTCACCCGCAGGCCGCCGGCCGCCCCGTAGCCGGCGACCGAGGAGCCGCCATTGCCGGAGGAATCCTCCAGCACCGCGTCGATGCCGAGCTGGCGCAGGAACGACAGCATCACGCTGGTGCCACGGTCCTTGAAGCTGCCGGTCGGGTTGAGCCAGTCGAGCTTGAACGCGGCGCGCCGGTCGCCCCATGGCCGCTCGACCAGCGGGGTGCAGC
This sequence comes from Rhodoplanes sp. P11, assembly GCF_964266735.1. NCBI lineage: Bacteria > Pseudomonadati > Pseudomonadota > Alphaproteobacteria > Hyphomicrobiales > Nitrobacteraceae > Rhodoplanes > Rhodoplanes sp. P11. The sequence continues at coordinate 44,685 of NZ_CAXWGY010000001.1, read as the reverse complement.
CTTCGCCCAGAGTGATTGGATGGGGGATCGAGACCGGCAGCGCCGCGCGATAGCGCCACAGCGAGCGGGTGCCGCGCTCGATGTCGTCATGGCCGATGCCGCGCCCGGGCGTCACCAAGAGGGGCGTGCGGTCGTCCGAGCACCAGCGCGGCACGTCCAGCGGATAGCGGGCGCCGGTCCTCGGATCGAAGAAGCCGGGGGCGACCGAGCTGGGATCGGGAAAGCGGAGTTCGGCCATGCCGGCGGTCCTTCGTTCGTGGCAGAGCCGCCCGGCTGTGGCGCAGCGGGCGATCGTTGGACTAGATGTATGAAAATGGACGAAATGTCCAGTGTGGGCCGCCGGCTGATGCCGTTCGATCGGCGCGGGGGGCAGCGAGTGGCACGGCTTTCACCTCTCCCCGCGTGCGGGGAGAGGTCGGATTTCGCGCGCTCGCGCGAGAAATCCGGGTGAGGGGGGCGCGAGCACCATGCTTCGATGCTTATGGCCCTCACCCCGGCTCGCTCTGCTCGCCGACCCTCTCCCGACGGGAGAGGGTCGGACCCCGAGCCGGCGCTGACCCGGCCGCAAACGACGACGGCCGGCATCCATGGATGCCGGCCGTCCGATTGCGTGGCCTGGTCCGGGGCGGAACGCTGCGCCGACGATCTACTCGGCGGCCTCGCGCTCGTGGCCGAGGCGGCGGTTGAGCTTCTTCACCAGCTCCTCGGCCGCCTCCGAGATGACGGTACCGGGCGGGAAGATCGCCTCGGCGCCGGACGCCTTGAGGGCGTCCCAGTCCTGCGGCGGGATGACGCCGCCGACCACGATCATGATGTCGGGCCGGCCTTCCTGCGCGAGGGCGGCCTTCAGCTCCGGCACCAGCGTGAGATGGCCGGCGGCCAGCGACGACACGCCGACGATGTGGACGTCGTTCTCCACCGCCTGGCGGGCGGCCTCGCCGGGCGTCGCGAACAGGGGGCCGATGTCGACGTCGAAGCCGAGATCCGCGAACGCCGAGGCGATCACCTTCTGGCCGCGGTCATGGCCGTCCTGGCCGACCTTGGCGACCAGGATGCGCGGCCGCCGGCCCTCGTCGCGCTCGAACTGCGCCACCAGCTTCTGCACCCGATCGATGCCCTGCGACATGGCGCCGGCCTCCCGCTTGTAGACGCCCGAGATCGCCCGGATCTCGGCGCGATGCCGACCGAACACCTTCTCCAGCGCCAGCGAGATCTCGCCGACCGTCGCCTTTTTCCGCGCCGCCTCGATCGCCAGCGCCAGCAGATTGCCCTTGGCCGGATCGGAGGCCGCGTGGGTGAGGGCGTCGAGGGCGGCCTCGACCGCCTTGGGGTCGCGCTCGCCGCGCAGCCGCGCCAGCTTGTCGATCTGCATCTGGCGGACGGCGGAGTTGTCGACCTTCAGGACGTCGATGGCGGCTTCCTGCTCGGGCTTGTACTTGTTGACGCCGATCACCGACTGGACGCCGGAGTCGATGCGCGCCTGGGTCTTGGCGGCCGCCTCCTCGATGCGCAGCTTGGGAATGCCGGCCTCGATCGCCTTGGCCATGCCGCCGAGCTGCTCGACCTCCTGGATATGGCCCCAGGCGGTCTTGGCCAGCTCATAGGTGAGACGCTCGACATAGAACGAGCCGCCCCACGGATCGGCGATGCGCGTCGTGCCGCTCTCCTGCTGAAGGAAGAGCTGGGTGTTGCGGGCGATCCGCGCCGAGAAGTCGGTCGGCAGTGCCAGCGCCTCGTCGAGCGCGTTGGTGTGCAGCGACTGGGTGTGGCCCTGCGTCGCCGCCATCGCCTCGATCGCGGTGCGCACCACGTTGTTGTAGACGTCCTGCGCGGTCAGCGACCAGCCCGAGGTCTGCGAGTGGGTGCGCAGCGAGAGCGAGCGCGCGTCCTTCGGCTCGAACGGCTTGATCAGCTTGGCCCACAGCAGGCGGGCGGCGCGCAGCTTCGCCACCTCCATGAAGAAGTTCATGCCGATCGCCCAGAAGAACGACAGGCGCGGCGCGAACTTGTCGATGGTCAGCCCGGCCGCGAGGCCGGCCCGCACATACTGGACGCCGTCGGCGAGCGTGTAGGCGAGCTCGAGGTCCTGCGTCGCGCCCGCCTCCTGCATGTGATAGCCGGAGATCGAGATCGAGTTGAACTTCGGCATGTTCTGCGAGGTGAACGCGAAGATGTCGGAGATGATCCGCATCGAGGGCGAGGGCGGATAGATGTAGGTGTTCCGCACCATGAACTCTTTGAGGATGTCGTTCTGGATCGTCCCCGCGAGCTTCACGGGCGGCACGCCCTGCTCCTCGGCCGCCACGATGTAGAGCGCCATCACCGGCAGCACCGCGCCGTTCATGGTCATCGACACGCTCATCTGATCGAGCGGGATGCCGGAGAACAGCGTGCGCATGTCGTAGATGGAATCGATCGCCACGCCCGCCATGCCGACGTCGCCCGACACGCGCGGATGATCCGAGTCGTAGCCGCGGTGGGTGGCGAGGTCGAAGGCCACCGACAGGCCCTTCTGGCCGGCCGCGAGATTGCGGCGATAGAAGGCGTTCGAATCCTCGGCGGTGGAGAAGCCGGCGTATTGGCGCACCGTCCACGGCTGCGTCACGTACATGGCCGGGTAGGGGCCGCGCAGGAACGGCGGGATGCCGGGATAGGTGTCGAGGAAGTCGAGCCCGTCCAGGTCGGCGGCCGTGTAGGCCGGCTTCACCGTGATGCCTTCGGGGGTCAGCCAGGGCGCAGCCTCGGCGCCGGTCGGGGCGGGGGCGGCGGTGTCGGCGAACGCGACCGTGGAGAAATCCGGAATCCTCGTCATGTTCGAGCCTCTCGCGCGAAGCGACCCGCCGGCCGCCAAAGTCTCAGGTCCTGTCGGTCCGTCGCCGTCGGCGTGGTCGCCGTCGTGGCGGAAGAGCGATCGAGGCGGCTCGCCGGCACCTGCGTGACGGTGCCTCGGCCCGATCCTCGTCGCGCGGCCACGGGGCCGCTCGCCGGAGCGCGCGGTCGCGGCCAGGCCGCGTCCGTCGCTCCGGGGTCGTCACGTCGTCCTCAGCCGGCGGCGCCGGCGAGCTTCTGCGCCTCCGTGAGCGTCGCGAGCACATCGCAGCCCATGAAGATCGCGTGGCCGATGCCGGCGGCCTTGAACTCGGCCTCGCGCTCGCCCGGCCGTCCCGCCAGATAGATGTTGGCGCAGCCCGCCGCGGTCAGCGCCTTCGCGGCCTCCACGGCCTCGGCGGCGTAGCCGTCGTCCGACGAGCACAGGCAGGCGAGCTGGGCGCCGGACGCCTTGAAGGCGGCCGCGAGTGCCGCGAGATCGGTCTTGCCGTCGATCTCGAAGCCGTCGTTGGTCACCGCCTGGATGCCGCCGGCCTCGAAGAAGTTCTTGGTGAAGGTGGCGCGCGCCGTGAACGCGGCGAGTCGGCCGAGATTGGCGAGGAACACCTTGGGCCGCGCCCCGGTCTTCGCCAGCATGGCGTCGGAGGCGTCGCGCAGCGCCTCGAACGGGCCGGCGAGCCGCATGGCGGCGAGCGGCTCCAGGGTGACGCCGGCGGCGAGCGCCGCGACGCTCGCCGGAGCGACGTCGAGCACGCCCGGCGTCCCCTCGGCGATGTTGGGGAACTCGCTCACGCCGGTGATCGGATCACGCCGGCCGGCCACCGCCTTCTCGCGCGCGGCGCGGACGGTGGCGACCTTCTTCTGGAGCAGCCCTTGCGTCAGCGCCGCCCAGATGCCGCCCGCCGCCTCGATCTCCTGGAACAGCGTCCAGGCGGTGGTGCAGAGGCCCTTGGTCAGCGCCTCGATGCCACCGGCACCGGCGGTCGGATCGGCGACCTTGGCCAGATAGGACTCCTCCAGCAGGATGAGCTGGGTGTTGCGGGCGATGCGCCGCGCCGGCCGGTCGGGCAGGCCGAGGGGGGCCGTCCACGGCAGCACCGTGACGGCATCGGCGCCGCCGACGCCGGCCGCGAACACCGCGACGGTGGCGCGCAGCATGTTCACGGCGGGATCGCGCCGCGTCATCATCCGCCACGCCGTCTCGGCCGACACCACCGCATGGGCGGGAGCGAGACCGCAGGCCGCCTCGACCCGCGCCCACAGCACGCGGAGCGCCCGGATCTTGGCGATGGTCAGGAACTGCTCGGCGTCGGCCGCGACCCGGAACGAGACGATGCGCCGCGCCGCGTCGAGCGGCACGCCCTCGGCCTCGAGCGCCCGCACATAGGCGAGCGACACCGCCAGCATGTAGGCGAGCTCCTGCGCCTCCGAGCCGCCGGCGTCGTGCACGACGCGGCCGTCGGCGACCGCGAACGGCCCCTTGAAGCCGCGCGCCGCCAGATCACGAACCCGGATCACGAACTCCTTGGCCATGTCGGGCCAGGCGATCCGCGCCTTGCCGAAGGCCGCCATGGCGCCGATCGGATCGATGCCGAAGCGGATGTCGAGGGCGGCCGGGGCGAGGCCGCGCGCCGCCACCAGCTCGGCGATGCGCTGCGGCGCCTCGCGGGCCTGCGGCGAGAGCTGGAGCTCGAGCGCGATGGCGTCGAGGCGGATGTCGTCGAGCACCCGGGCGAGCTTGTCGGCGTCGGCGGCGATGCCGTAGCCGCGAGCGCCGAGGCTGCCGGCGAACACCAGCGACAGGCCGGTCGCGCCGTGCTCCAGATCGTGCAGCGCCTCGGCATTGGCGGCCTTGGCGTCGGGATGGTCGACCCGCTGCATCACCAGCCAGGGGGCTCCGCTGGCGCGGGCCGCGACGGGCTTGGCGGTGCGGTCGCTCGGATAGAGCGGCTCGATGCGCAGCCCGTCGTAAGTCTTCGACACCAGTCGCTTCTCGAACGGCGCGCCCTTGAGCGTGCCCTCGACGAGCGCGAGCCACTGCTCGCGGGTGGCCGGCGGGAACTCCGCGGCGAGAGTGAGGTCTTCGGCGGTCTGTGTCATGGCCGGAACATGCCACGACTGGGCCGCTTCGCCAAGAAACCGATCGAGAACGCATGGCAGAACCAGCCCGAGCGGGTGGCCCCGCCGAGCCTTTCTGTTCTCGGATAAGTACACGTCCGGATGGACATTTCGTCACCGGCTCGCGGACCCGTGAGGGCCGGCGCGTCGACTACGGATTTCTCGTTATCGGCTCGGTCTCGCCGGCTCCGGCCGGGTCGGCCAGGCGGACGATGCCGCCGCTGTCGAGGCGGGCGAGGGCCTCGCCCACCCGCACGCCGGCGACCGGCCGGTCGGGGGCGATCTCGGCGAGCGGCATCAGCACGAAGGGGCGCTCCAGGGCGCGCGGATGCGGCAGCGTCAGGCCCGGCTCGTCGATGGCGATCTCGCGGCCGCCGTCGTCCGCGAACGACACGATGTCGATGTCGACGGGGCGCGGTCCCCAGCGCCGTTCGCGGGCGCGGTCGCGGCCGAGCCGCGTCTCCACGTCGCGTGCCCGCGACAAGAGCGCACGCGGCGTCAGGGTCGTCGCCACGATGGCGCACAGGTTCACGAAGGACGGCTGGTCGGTGTCGCCCCACGGCGGCGTCCGGTAGTCGGCCGAGCGGGCGACGAGCCGCACCGCGCCGTCCTCGCACAGGAGCGCGAGGGCGCGGGCGAGGGTCGTCCGCGGCTCACCGACATTGCCGCCGAGCGACAGGACGGCCTCAGCCATTCCGCGCGCGCCGGATCGATACGCCGACATCCGTGAAGGTGGCGGGGATGGGCGCGTGCGGCTTGTGCACCGTCACCCGCACCTCGGCGACGCGCGGGAAATCGGCCAGGATGGCGTCCGCCACCGCGGCGGCGGCAGCCTCCACCAGGCGGAAGCGCTTGGCCGCGAAGGCGCGCGTGGCGCAGTCCACCACCAGATCGTAGGAGACGGTCGCGGCGTGGCGATCGGTGCGCGATGCCTCGCCCAGATCGGCCGTGAGGGTGAGGTCGAGCAGGAAGGTCTGGCCCACCGTGCGCTCGTGCTCCATCACGCCGTGATAGGCGTGGACCGCGAGGCCGGTGACGAAGATGGTGTCGGAGGCGGAGGTCATCGGGCGTTCCGGATGGCGGCGGCGACCGTTAGGGCCTGCACCGTGGGGGCGACGTCGTGGACCCGCACGATGGCGGCGCCGTCGATGACGGCGAGCAGATGCGCCGCGAGCGAGCCGCCGAGCCGCTCTTGTGGCGGGGCGGGCGAGACATGGGCGATGAAGCGCTTGCGCGAGGCGCCGACCAGCAGCGGCAGCCCGAAGGCGGCGAGGCGCGGCAGCGCCGCCAGCGTCGCGATGCTCTGGTCCGGCGTCTTGCCGAAGCCGATGCCGGGATCGAGCACGATCTGCGAGCGGTCGAGCCCGGCCGCGTCGGCGATCTCGAGCGAGCGGGCGAAGAAGGCTTCGATGTCGGCGACGATGTCGATCGCCGGATCGGCCTCGTCACGGTTGTGCATGACGACGATCGGCACGCCGCGCCGCGCCGCCAGCCGCGCCATCTCGGGATCGCGCTGAAGGCCCCAGACGTCGTTGAGGAGGGCGGCGCCGTGATCGAGCGCCCAGGCGGCGACCGCGGCCTTCATGGTGTCGATGGAGACCGGCGGGCCGAGTGCGGCGACCGCCGGCAGGACCGGGGCGAGGCGGGCGATCTCGTCGGCGGCCGACACCGGGGTGGCGCCGCCGTAGGGGCGGGTCGACTCGGCCCCGATGTCGATGATGTCGGCGCCCTCCGCCACCATCCGGCGCGCCTGGGCGATCGCCGCCGCCGGGTCGAGGAACTGCCCGCCGTCCGAGAAGGAGTCCGGCGTCACGTTGAGCACGCCCATCACCAGCGGCCGGCCGGCGCGCAGGAGATCGACGACGCTGTGGCCGGAACGGGTCGGCATGGCTGGTGCGGGTGCAGGGGAGGCGGGCGGGGCCGGGGCGACGGTGGACGACATGCCGCACGGGCTTTGCGCGGCGGCGGAGCGCTGTCAAGCGGGGCGGTGCCTGACGGCACCGCGGTCGCCAACCTCCCGGCGTGGCGGCCAGCGTGATGGATCACCGGGGTCGAGGCCCCGCGACGACGCGGAGGGGGCGAGCGCCGAGCCCGAGCACCACGTCTTAGAGCCCGTTTGGGAACTCGGACGGGACTGCGTCGCGGCGCGACCTGTCGGGCACCAGGAGAAAAGCGAGACCGATATCAGGGAGTATCGGCGAGCTTTTCGACGCCGTGGCCGGCGGTCGCCCCGCGACCCGAAGGGCCGGGCCGCTTTCGACCGCCCGGGGCGTCGCCGATCTCGCCGTACTCCCTGATACGCCCTTCGATCGGCTCCTGCCGGATCGGCCGAAATCGGCTCCGGCGCAGCCCGTCGGAGTTCCCAAACGGGCTCTCAATAGGAGATCTTCACCGGCAGGTCCTTGGCGGCCTCGATCCACCGCTCGATCGCCTTCTCGGAGGGGAGGGTGCGCACCAGCTTGCGCTGGCGGTTCACCTCGGCCATCCGCTTGGCCAGGTTGGCGGGGTTGCGGTACTTCAGCTCGCGCACGGTATCGACACCGGCCGCCTCCAGCAGCTCGGCATAGTCCTCGCCGACCCCCTTGATGCGCATCTTGTCGGCATAGTTGGCGACCCGCAGCAGGCACTGCGGCGACAATCCGGTCCGCTCCGCCAGGGTCTTGCGTCCCTTGGGGGTCTTGGCGGCTTCGAGGAGGCGGGCGGTGGTGCGGATGCCGGCCGCCTTGAGGGCGACGGCGATGCCCGGAACCACGGTGTCGAGCTCCGCGATGGAGTACCGCATTGCGCGGTCCCGCGCGGTGCCGTCGAGCCCCACGCCCTTCGGCTCGAACGAATCCACGGCGTCGGCGTCCGTGACGCGGTCCGGACCCGCGTGCTCTCTCCCCGTGTCCCGGCCGGTGACCCGCCCCATGGCCCCTCTCGCCCCGTCGTCACGTCATCATTCTGACACTGCGCCTTCGAAACACAATCGCGCCACGATTGTCGGTCGCCATGTTGCAGGTCTGTGTTGCGGGGCCGCAACGTCAAACGGACGTGACGCCGCTGCGGCATTGTGCGGTCCGACCGGCCGAGCGGGGCGGCTCGCGCCGGCGCGTCGCACTCACTATAACCTTGGAATCGACCGATAACCTCGGAATCGACAGGCGATCGCGCCGCCCGCGGGCCGGCCGATCGGGCCGCAGCACGCCGCGGGAGATGCGACCACCATGGGCACCCTCGATCAGGACGGAAAGATTCTCGTCGGGACGAGCCGCAAGCCGGAATGCCTGTCCCTCGCGTTCGGCAACCGTCACGGCCTGATCACCGGCGCGACCGGAACCGGCAAGACGGTGACGTTGCAGGTGCTGGCGGAGGGGTTTTCACGCGCCGGCGTGCCGGTGTTCGCGGCCGACATCAAGGGCGACCTGTCGGGCGTCGCGGCCCGCGGCGAGGCGAAGCCCGCCTTCGTCGAGCGCGCCAAGCAGATGGGGCTGGACTATGCGCCCGACCAGTTCCCGGTGGTGTTCTGGGATCTGTTCGGCGAGCAGGGCCATCCGATCCGCGCCACCGTGCACGATCTCGGGCCGCTGCTGCTCGCCCGCATGCTCGATCTCAACGAGGTGCAGGAGGGCGTCGTCAACATCGCCTTCAAGGTGGTGGACGAGGCGGACGGCACCGCCGACGGTGTCGCCCGCGATCTCGTCGACCTCGCCAATCTGCGCGAGCTGCTCGCCTATCTGGGCCAGAACGCCCGCGACATCGGCACCCGCTACGGCAATGTCTCGGCCTCGACCATCGGGGCGGTGCAGCGTCAGCTTCTGGTCATCGAGAACCAGGGCGGCGACAAGTTCTTCGGCCTGCCGGAGCTCGACCTCGCCGACTTCATGGCGGTGGACGCGCAGGGCCGCGGCCGCATCAACATCCTGGCCGCCGACAAGCTGATGCAGAGCCCGCGGCTCTACGCCACCTTCCTCTTGTGGCTGATCGCCGAGCTGTTCGAGCGGCTGCCCGAGGTGGGCGACCTCGACAAGCCCAAGCTCGTGTTCTTCTTCGACGAGGCGCATCTGCTGTTCAACGAGGCCCCGAAGGCGCTGCTCGATCGCATCGAGCAGGTGGTGCGGCTGATCCGCTCCAAGGGTGTCGGCATCTATTTCGTGACCCAGAACCCGCTCGACGTGCCCGACACCGTGCTGGCGCAGCTCGGCAACCGCGTGCAGCACGCGCTGCGCGCCTTCACGCCGCGCGACCAGAAGGCGGTGCGGGCCGCCGCCGAGACGTTCCGTCCCAACCCGCAGCTCGACACCGCCCAGGCGATCACCGAACTCGGCAAGGGCGAGGCGCTGGTGTCGTTCCTCGAAGGCAACGGCACGCCCTCGATGGTGGAGCGCACGATGATCCGCCCGCCGAGCGCGCGGGTCGGCCCGCTCACCGCGCCGGAGCGCCAGGCCGCGCTGGCGGCGAGCCCGCTGCGCGGCCGCTACGACCGGCTGGAGCCGCACCGGCCGCTCACCGACCTGCTCGCCGGGAGCGCCGCGGCGGGTGGCGACGCGGACGCCGGATCGGGCCGCGGCGGCGCCGGCGCACCGGCCGAGCAGCCGGGTCTGGGCACGCGCATTCTCGGCGGCATCGGGGCGTTCCTGTCGCATCCGGCGGTGCGCCAGTTCGGCCGCTCGGTCGCCGCCGTGGTGGCCCGCACCGCCACCCAGGAGGCGATGAAGCGCATGGGCATGTCGACCTCCGCGCGCCGTCGTTCGAGCCGCGGCGACAGCGGCTACGGCCTGCTCGACACCGGCGCCGCCGCCGGGCCGTCCGAGCGCGGCCTGTTCGGCAATCCGCAGCGCCCCGGGCGGCGCTGAGCGACCCCGCCGCTCCGTCCCGATCGGGTGGAGCAACCAAAAGGATCAGATTGGAAATGACCGTTCTCGACCGGGTGCTGGCCCGCATCGACGCCGATCTCGACGCCAGCCGCGAGCGGCTGTTCGCGTTCCTGCGCATCCCGTCGATCTCGACGGTGCCGGACCACGCCGCCGACTGCCGCGCCGCCGCCGCGCATCTCGCCGCCGATCTGCGCGGCCTCGGGCTCGCCGCCGAGCTGAGCGAGACCGCCGGCCATCCGGTGGTGCTGGCGCGCAGCGACGGAGCGGACGACCGGCGCGTGCTGTTCTACGGCCACTACGATGTGCAGCCGGTCGATCCGCTCGACGCCTGGACGACGCCGCCCTTCGCGCCCCGCATCGCGACGCTCGACGACGGCCGCGAGGTGATCGTCGCCCGCGGGGCCTCCGACGACAAGGGCCAGGTGATGACCTTCGTCGAGGCGTGCCGCGCCTATGTGGCGGTCACCGGCGCCCTGCCGGTGCCGGTCACGCTGCTGATCGAGGGCGAGGAGGAGTGCGGCTCGAAGAACCTGCCGGCCTGGATCGCCGGCAACCGTGCGGCGCTCGCGGCCTCGCTGGCGCTCGTCTGCGACACCGGCATGTGGGACGCCGACACGCCGGCCATCACCACGGCGCTGCGCGGCCTCGTCTACGACGAGGTGGAGATAGAGGCGGCCGACCGCGATCTGCATTCCGGCCTCTACGGCGGCCCGGCCCGCAATCCGATCCGGGTGCTGACCCGCGTCCTCGGCGCGCTGCACGACGACGCCGGCCGCATCGCCATTCCGGGCTTCTACGACGGCATCACCGATCCGCCCGCCGATGTGCTGGCCGCCTGGCGCCGCCTCGATCTGACGCCGGAGAGCTTTCTCGGTCCGGTCGGCCTCGGCGTGCCGGCCGGCGAGCGCGACCGCAGCGTCATCGAGCAGCTGTTCTCGCGGCCGTCCTGCGACATCAACGGCATCTGGGGCGGCTACACCGGGGCGGGCTCGAAGACCGTGATTCCCGCCAAGGCATCCGCGAAAGTGTCGTTCCGCCTCGTGGCGGGGCAGGACCCGGCGCGGGTGCGCAGCGCCTTCCGCGAGTTCGTGACGGCGCGGCTGCCGGCCGACTGCTCGGCGCGCTTCACCGATCACAGCGGCGCGCCCGCCGTCGCGGTGCCGTGGGGCCTGCCGCAGCTCGCCGCGGCGCGGGCGGCGCTCACCGACGAGTGGGGCCGCGACGCGCTGCTGGTCGGCTCCGGCGCCTCGATTCCGATCGTCGCCGACTTCAAGCGGCTCGCCGGGCTCGACACGCTGCTGATCGGCTTCGCGCTCGACGACGACCGCATCCATTCGCCCAACGAGAAGTACGACCTCAAGTCGTTCCACAAGGGCATCCGGAGCTGGGCGCGGGTGCTGGCGGCGCTGGCCGGGTAGGGACGCGGCGCATCGACGTTCTGGTGGAGCGGGAGGGAGAGGCGCAATGGTCCGGCCGACGGCGCGCCAGCTCACGGCCGGATATCGGTGTCACATCGCGATCCCACAATCATCTGATACCGATGGCCGCTGATGCTGCCTCGTCATGCCCGGCCTCGTGCCGGGCATCCACGACTTTTAGGCCGAGCAGCCACAAAGACGTGGATGGCCGGGACAAGCCCGGCCATGACGGAGGATTCAGTCAGAGAGTGCTGCCGTGGATATGATTTCCGCCGGCCTTCGGCTGCTCGATGTCGATCGACAGGCAGCCTTCGATGGCCTCGCGCAGGTTTTGCAGGACCTCGTCCAAGGTCTCGCCCTGGGTGGCGCAGCCGGGAATGGCGGGCACCTCGGCCCAAAAGCCCCCTTCGTCGGCCTCGTGTACGACGGCCTTGATCTTCATGTCGGAGTCCTCGTCGGGTCTCGAATGTATGTGATCGCGCCCAGCGCGCAAGCCCGCCTTGTCACCCGCGGCCGCAGCGGCGAGAGTGCGCGCCCCGATCCTGCCGGCGGAGGTGACGAGGTTCCATGCTCTACGGTTTCGCGACTCTTCTGGGCTGCCAGCTCGTCGGCGAGGCATTCGTGCGGGCGCTGGCGCTGCCGATCCCCGGCCCGGTGATCGGCATGACGCTGCTCGCCTCGCTGATGCTCGCGCGGGCCCCGCTGCCGGCCGGCGTCGGCGAGGTCGGCGACGGCCTGCTCAAGCATCTGTCGCTGCTGTTCGTGCCGGCCGGCGTCGGCATCGTGCAGCAGCTCGGCCGCGTCGGCAGCGAGGGCTTGCGCATCCTGCTCGTGGTGCTCGTCTCGACGGCGGTGACCCTGGTGGTCACCGCCGTGGTGTTCGCCGGCGTCGCCCGCCTGATGGGGGTGGCGGCGACCGAGCAGGCGACCCGGGAGGGCGAGCCGTGAGCCTCGTCGATCTGTGGGTCTATCTCGCCGGCGGGCCGCTGTTGTGGCTCACCACCACCTTGATCGCCTATGTGGCGGCGGATGCGCTGTTCGTCGCCGTGGGCCGCCGGCCGCTCGCCAATCCGGTGCTGATCGCCGTCACGGTGGTGTCGGTCGTGCTGGTGGTGAGCGGCACGCCATTCCCGGCCTATTTCGCCGGCGCGCAGTTCGTCCACTTCCTGCTCGGCCCGGCGACGGTGGCGCTCGCGGTACCGCTGGTGCGCTACCTGCCGCAGGTGCGCCGCCTGATGGTGCCGATGCTGGTCGCGCTGGTGGTCGGCTCGGTCACCGCCATCGTCAGCGCCGTGCTGCTGGCCCGCCTGGTCGGGCTCGACGCGACCACGGTGCGCGCCCTGGCGCCGAAGAGCGCCACCGCGCCCATCGCCATGGGCACCGCCGAGGCGGTCGGTGCCGATCCGGCCCTCACCGCCGTGCTGGTGATCCTCACCGGCATCGCCGGCGCCATCATGGTGACGCCGCTGATGAACGCGCTCGGCCTGAAGAACTTCGCGGCGCGCGGCTTCGCGGCCGGCCTCGCCTCGCACGGCATCGGCACCGCGCGGGCCTTCCAGGTCGATCCCTTGGCCGGCACCTTCGCGGGCATCGCGCTCGGCCTCAACGGCTTCCTCACCGCCGTGCTGGTGCCGCTGCTGCTGCCCTGGCTGCTCGGCTGAGGCGGCCTGTCCTCGGCCGCCGTCACCAGGGCTCGCCCGCATCAGCCCGTCAGCGCCGCGAGGCTGCGCAGCACGCGGATCGGGGCGAGCTCCGGGTACTCCTCCGGCAGCTCGGCCCGATTGATCCACACGGCGCGGAAGCCGAACGCCGCGGCGCCCATCACGTCCCAGCGGTTGGACGAGACGAACACGACATCGCGCGGCGCCACCGCGAAGGTGTCGAGCACCATCTGGTAGACCTCGGGCCGCGGCTTGTAGAGGCGCACCGCCTCGACCGACAGCACGGCGTCGAGCGCATCGCCGAGCCCCGCCGCCTCGACGACGCCGGCGAGCATCCGCAGCGTGCCGTTGGACAGGATGGCGGTGCGCTCGCCGCGCGCCTTCAGGGCGTCGAGTGTCGCGCGGGCGTCCGCATAGGCGTCGAGCACCCGGTAGGCGTCGAGGAGCCGCGACCGCACCGCGGGATCGACCGACGGGTGGCGCGCGAGGGCGTGGTCGAGCGCCCGCTCGGTCAACGCCCAGAAGTCGACGAAGCGGCCGGCGAGCGTCAGCGTCCAGGTGTATTCGAGCTGCTTGGTGCGCCACAGGTCGGAGAGCCGGTCCGCCTCCGGGCCGACCGTCTCGCGATGGCGCGCGATGGCGGCGTGCACGTCGAACAGCGTCCCGTAGGCGTCGAACACATGGACCGGCATGGCGGCGTCTCCTCCCGAGGAGCCACCATCCTGACAAGCCGGGAGCGCGCCACCAAGACCGACGAAGGAACGACGACCGCGGTCCGTCAGGGCGGCGCCAGGGTCAGGAGCGAGGGGATGTCGCGGCCGCGGATGTCGTAGATGCGGGCGAAGACGACGCCGTCGCGCACCACCTCGGCGATCACCGGCGCGTCCAGCGGAGCGCAGTAGAACTCGTTGAGCGAGATCGCGTAGTCGGCGCCCTGCGGCTGCCAGTCGGTGGGATAGTTCTTGCCGAGCGCCAGCCGCACCGGCCGCTGCGGGCCGCAGATGGCGACCTTGACCTTGTGCTCGCGCGTCGCCAGCTCGCCGCGCGCCGCCAGCGCGTCGAGCAGCGAATGTGAGGCCTGCTTGAGCGATAGGCCCCAGTAGTCGCGCATGAAGCGGCCGTCGGCCGCCTGGAGCCCGCCGGCGACGGCGTTGAAGTACGTGTACTGATAAGGATGCAGCCGCACCATGCCGATCACCGCATGGGCGAGGCCGACCGCCAGCACGGCGGCGGCGATCAGCGCCTTGCGTCGGGCGCTGCCGCCGAACCGCTCGGCCAGCAGGGCGCCGACCAGGCCGCCGAGCACCGCCATCGGCGGCAGCACGAACACGAAGTGGCGCAGCCCGTTATACATGGCCGGCTTGGTCACCACCGTGAAGGCGATGGGGAACACCACCGAGACGGCGAGGAACACCAGGCTGGCACGGCGGTTGAGCGGGCGGTCGCGCTGCACGGCGCCGGCCAGCGCCGCCACGATGCCGGCGATGCCGAAGGCCCAGAACAGCTCGGGCGTGGTCAGCGCGAACAGCTCCGGCACGTAGCGGCGCGGCATCTCGGCGACCGACAGGAGCGCGCCCTCGAACAGCTCCTTCCACGGCTTCTCGAAGAAGTGCGAGAAGTACACCAGCGCCCGCAGCGGATTGAGCGGAGACACCACCGACCACGGCCAGATCAGCGCCATCAGCGCATAGGCGACGACCAGCGCCGGGACGAGCCGCAGCAGGAACTCGCCGGCCCGCCACAGGGCGGCGCGCAGATCGCTGCGTCGCGCCTCGGCCGCGATGATCAGCAGAAAGGCGGCGGCGGCCGGCACCGCGGCGAGCGCTCCCATCACGCGGGTGCCGAACGACAGGCCGAGGCCGAGCCCGAGCAGCGCCGTCGTCGGCACCGTCGGGTGCGGATACTCCGAGAAGGCGCGCACGAAGCCGAGCGTCGCGGCCAGCATGGCGACCGCGAAGGGCACGTCCTTCGGGTTGATGAACATGTGCCCGACATAGAGCGGGCAGGTGGCGAGCAGCGTCACCGCGACGAAGCCGGCGAGCGGGCCGCCGAGCCGGCGGGCGATCCGCCACGTCATCGCGAGGCCGGCGATGCCGATCACCGCGCCGACCAGGCGGCGCGTCTCGAACAGTGGAAACGGCAGCACCTTGGCGGCGAGCGCCGCCAGCATGTCGAAGCCGCCGCCATAGGCGTAGAGATTGACGAAGGAGAGCGCGCGGCGGTCGGTGAAGCCGGAGCCGTAGAGGCGCAGCAGCAGCCCGCCATACTCGGCGTGGGCGTAGTCGTCCCAGCCCATGCCGAAGTCGCGGAAGGTCAGCAGCGCGACCACGCAGGTCGCCGCCAGCACGATGACGGCCGCTACGTCGGCGGTGTGCAGCCCGCGGGCCGCGGCCGGGCGAGCAGGGGCGGTGGTGATCACGGCGGGCAGCGGGTGGCCGGCATGGGCACGGCGGTGGGGTGGCGGAGCGGGCGGGGACGATCGGTCGGGATACCGGGACTGGAAGCACCGGGACTGGAAGCACCGGGACTGGAAGCACCGGGACTGGAAGCACCGGGACTGGAAGCACCGGGACTGGAGATGCCGGCAATGGAGATGCCGGGAATGCAAGGACCAGGACTCGACGCACGGGGAACCGGCAGGACGCCTCGCGTCGAGACGCACGGCGGCACCGGCCCGTGCCGATGCCGCCGCATCATCTCACACCCGGGAGGCTACTTGGAAGCGGCCTCGTAGAGCTCGGCCACGTAGTCCCAGTTGACCAGATGGTCGACGAACGCCTTCAGGTAGTCGGGACGCCGGTTGCGATAGTCGATGTAGTAGGAGTGCTCCCACACGTCGGCGCCGAGGATCGGCACCGCGCCGTGCACCAGCGGGCTCTCGCCGTTCGGCGTCTTCATCACGGTGATCTTGCCGTCCTTGACGGCGAGCCACGCCCAGCCGGAGCCGAACTGCGTGACACCCGCCTGGATGAAGTCCTCCTTGGCCTTGGCGAGCGAGCCGAGATCGGCGGTGATCGCCTTCTCCAGCTTGCCGGGCAGCTTGTCGCCGCCGCCGTTCGGCTTCATCCACTTCCAGAAGTGCAGGTGGTTGTAGTGCTGGCCGGCGTTGTTGAAGAGGCCCTGGTTCTTGCCGTAAGAGCCCTTCACCACCTCCTCCAGCGACTTGCCTTCCCACTCGCTGCCCTTGAGCAGGTTGTTGCCGGTGTTCACATAGGCGAGGTGGTGCTTGTCGTGGTGGTACTCCAGCGTCTCGCGCGACATGTAGGGCGCGAGCGCGTCATGGGCGTAGGGCAGGTCCGGCAGCGAGAACGACATCGCGTGGCTCCTCGAGGGTTCGGGTGTGGATCGGGGGTGACCATCCTGGTCGCGGAACGGCATCCGACCCCACCTCACCTAGAGATCGGCCGCCCCATGCGCAACCTCGCCGTGGTGCCGGGCTGCCGCGGCGATGGTCGCCGGCCGCACCCGGGCGGTGTTCCGGAGCTGCAAAATGGTTGAGACGGGTCAACGGCCTGGATAATGTTCCGGACGAACTGGATAATGTTCCGGACGAAACGGACGAGTCCGTTCGGTGATCCGGCCGGCGTCGTGTGCACCGCCGGTCGACGCTCCGTCGGACGCCCCGCTCCGGTCGACGCCTCGCCGTCGTGCCCGGCGTCGGCCTCGTCGGGCGGATGGTGCACGGGTCGGCGTAGAGGGCGTGGCGATGGTCGTGATCCTGATGGCGGTCGGCGCGGTGATGACGGTCGTCGGCCTCGCCGCCGTGGCCTACGGAATCCCGTATAACGACTTCGGGCTCGGCAACATCCTGGTGGTCTCGGGCACCACCGCGACAGTGGCCGGGGTGATCCTGATCGCGCTCTCGGCGATCCTGCGCGAGCTTCTGGCGCTGCGCGCCACCCTGGAGGCGGGCGCCGCCGAGCGCATGATGGAGCGCCCGCTGGAGCGCCCCACCGCGCCGGTTCCGCCACGCGGCCTGGCGGCCGAGCCGCCGCCAGAGCCGCCGTCCGCCCTCGTGGCGGCCGAGCGCCTGCGGGCCGCCCCGCCGGACCGGCTCGATGCGCCCATGCTGTCGCAGCCCACGCTGTCGCAGCCCTCGCCGCCGCAACCGCTGCCGCCGCAGCCGCCGCTCCGCGCCCCCCAGACCCCGCCGCCGCTGCGGCGCGCCGACCTCGACGGCGGTCCGCCGCCGGAGCCGCCGCCCGCGCCGTATCGGCCCCCCATGGTGGCGCCGCCGCCGGCGCCGGGGCCGACCTCCGACATCGGCCTGCCCGATGCACTGCGCGGCCGACCGGCGGCGTCGCGCGGCCTTTCGGCCGAGCGCGGACCCGAGCGTGGGCCTGAGCGTGGGCCGCCGGAAGCGGTCCCGTCGCCGCCCGACTGGGTGCGCGACCCCTTGGGCGAGGCGCCCTCGGCCGAGCGCAGCAAGCGCTTCTTCGGCTGGACGCGCCGGCGCCAGACCGTCAGCCCCGATGCCGAGGCCCCGCTCTCCGAGATGCCGCCGCCCGGTTTCGAGCGCTCCGAGCCGGCCGAGCCGCCCGCCGCCGCGCCCCGCGCTCCGGCGCGCCCCGCCCCGCCGCCGCCCCGGGCCGGTGGGCGCACCGCGCCGCCGGCACCGCCGGCCGCCCCGGCTTCCGCGCCGCCGGCGGCAGCTCCATCGGGGGGTGGCGAGGAGGCGCCCGCGGTGCTCAAGTCGGGCGTCATCGACGGGATGGGCTACACGCTCTACACCGACGGCTCGATCGACGCCGCTTTCGGCAACGACACGCTGCGCTTTGCCTCCATCGAGGACCTGCGCCGCCACCTGGAGCAGAACGCCGGCTGAGCGACGCGGCGTCGCGGCCCCCGACGTTGCGGCCCCCTGCGGGCGGGCCGCGGGGCGCCTACAGCCCGGCGAGCGCCATCAGCTCGCGCACATGCGCGTGTGACACCGCGAAGGCGGCCTGCTCCTCCGTCGTGAAGCGGCAGGCCAGGATGCGCTCGACGCCGCCGCGGCCGATCACGCAGGGCACGCTCATCACGGCGCCGTCGACGCCGTACTCGCCTTCGAGCAGCGTGCCGACCGGCAGCACCGAGCGCTCGTTGCCGGCGATCGCCCGGATGATGCGGAACACGCTGGCCGCGATGCCGTGATTGGTGTTGCCCTTGCCGGCGAAGATGTCGAGGCCGATCCTCAGCACCCGCTCGCGCACCGCCGCCCGATCGATCGGCGGCACGCCGTTGAGGGCGCAATAGGTGTCCACGTCGAGCCCGCACACGTTGCACAGGCTCCACGGGATGAAGCCGGTGTGGCTGTGGTCGCCGAGCACCCAGCCGAAGATGTTCTTGGGATCGATGCCGACATGGTCGCTGACGATGCGCATCAGGCGCGCCGTGTCGACGATGGTGCCGAGGCTGATCACCCGGTGCTTGGGGAACGACGAGCGGGCGAGCGCCACCTGCGCCATCACGTCGACCGGGTTGGTCACCATCAGCACGATGGCGCCCGGCGAGGTCGCGGCGGTGCGGGCGATCAGGTCGGCGACCACCCGGCTGTTGATCTCGACGAGAGAGTCGCGATCGTCACCCTGCTTGAGCTGGGCACCGGCGGTGATCACCACCACGTCGCTGCCGGTGGTGTCGGCCCAGTCGCCGGCGACGAGGCGCGGGTTCTTGGCGTAGATGAACGAGGTGGTGTGGGCGAAGTCCCAGATCTCCGCCTGCGCCTTGGCGGCGTTCTGATCCACCGCGACGATCTCGCTGGCCGCCGTGCTGGCGATCAGATGCGCCACCACCTCGGTGCCGACGGCACCCATGCCGATCACGGATATCTTCATCCCGAGCCCCCGCGCCTGCGGCGGTTATGCCGCGGCCGAATGCGCGGAGATTACCGCCGGTCCGACGAAATGTCCGGGCGAGTTGCAGGCCCGGCGCAGAACACCGCGCCGCTTGCGAGGGGTGTGGACGATCGAGAATTGCGGCTGTCGCGCAGACCGGGGTGCCGGGCTCGGCGCACACCGGCGAGCCCGGCGACGGCGTCGCGCGATCACGGATCGCCGAAATGCGCCATGTCGTGGGCGCGCGTCACCGCCGGCGGATTCCACTTGCCGGACAGCGCAGCGGAGCGCGGTGCGTAGAGACGCATCAGCAGATTGAAGGCGCCCTTCGGGGCCGGCAGCCAGTTGGACTCACGACCGGGACCCGGGCTGGTGTTCTGGAGCCGGACCGTCGGTCTTGGTGCGTCCGATCACCCAGACGAGCGCTGTCGGTGCTGCAATGTGGGTCGTGTCGGCAGGCACCGTGCCGTCCAGCCGGGCGGCGTCACCAGGAAGCTGGCCGGGCGGGTTCCCGTGGTGCGCCAGCCCGGCGAAGCGAACACCGCGGCGCCTCATTCTTGCCGGATCAGCCGCATGGCCGCGCTGCCATAGGTCGCCTCGGCGTCGGCGAGAAGCGGCGCCACGGCGTCCACGAAGGTCGCGTGCTCGCCCGCGGTCGGGGTGATCAGCGTGCAGCCGGCCGCCGCGATGGCGCCGCGGGCATCGTCGTCCTCCTCGGCCGTCAGGACGCGCTGCGCCACGACCGCCTCCCGCACGGCGGCCCGCAGGGTCTCGCGCAGGGCCAGGGGCCAGCCGTCGAACTGATCACGACAGACGAACACCGGCCGCGACACGTAGAAGTGTCCGGTGAGCGTGTGGAACGGATGGAAGCGGTGCACCCCGTAGGTCACCGTGTTGGCGAGGGGGTTCTCCTGGGCGTCGAGGGTGCCGGCCGCGATGCGGGCGATCGCCTCGGTGAGATCGAGCCGCAGCGGCGTGGCGCCGAGCAGCGCGAAGCTGCGGGCATGCACGTCGCTCGGCAGCACCCGGATGCTCATGCCGGCGAGATCGGCGGCGCTGCGCACCGGCCGCAGCCGGTTGGAGACGTGGCGGAAGCCGTTCTCGAACCAGCCGAGGATGCGGTAGCCGCACTGCGCCTCGATGCGGCTCGTCATCCAGTCGCCGAGGGCGCCGTCCATGGCGGCGCGCGCCGCGTCGTTGTCGGCGAACAGGAACGGCAGGTCGGCCAGTCCCAGCTCCGGCACCCGGTCGGTGAGATAGCTCGACGACTGGTAGCCGAGACTGAGGATGCCCGACTCGACGAGCCACAGGATGTCCTCGGCGCGGTAGCCGAGATCCATGATGTTCCACACATAGCGCACCCGCACGGCGTCCCCGAACGCCGCCTCGACGCGGTCGCCGACGAGCTTCAGGGCCTTGCTGAAGCAGGTGGTGGACGGACCGTAGCCGCCCATCCGGATCTCGATCGGTCTGGTCATGCGGGTGTTCGGGCTCGGGTTGTCGGTGGATGCCGGGGCGGGACGGTGCAGGTGGGGCGAGCTTAGCGGCCCGGTCGCCGGGTGTCGAACCGCGCCGCGCGTTCCGTCCTGCGATACGAGACGGCGCGCTGCGGCCGCTTGTGTTTCACCATCGGCGGCGTCACTCTCGTGCCCGGTGGTTCTTCATATACAAAACAATGCGCCGCCGGCTTCGCGGCGCGTCGCCGATCAACACGGACGGGGAAACCGATGATGAGGGTTCTGACAGCCGTGGCGGTGGCCGTGGCGATGGTGGTGGGTATGTCACCGGCCGTCGAGAGTGCCCGCGCACAGGGCTTTCCGACGCGCCCGGTCACCATGGTGGTGCCGCTCGGTCCCGGCGGCTCGACCGACGTGATCGCCCGCGTCGTCGCCGAAGGCATGCGGGCGGCGCTCGGCCAGCCGGTCATCGTCGAGAACACCACCGGGGCGGGCGGCACCGTCGGGGTCGGCCGGGTCGCCCGCGCGGCGCCCGACGGCTACACCATCGGCATCGGCCACTCCGGCACCAACGTGGTCAACGGCGCCATCTATCCGCTGTCCTACGACCTGATGGCGGACTTCGAGCCGATCGGCCTGATCTCGACGCAGCCGTTCCTGATCGTTGCCCGCAAGTCGATGGCGGCCGACACGCTCGCCGACCTCGTCGCCTGGATCAAGGCCAATGCCGGCAAGGTCAGCGAGGGCACCTCTGGGGTCGGCACGCCGAGCCACATCTCGGGCGTGCTGCTCCAGAACACCCTCGGCGTCACCTGGACGATGGTGCCGTATCGCGGCGCCGGCCAGTCGATGCAGGATCTGATCGCCGGCAACCTGGACATCCAGCTCGACACCCCGGCGACCTCGTTGCCGCACATCCGCTCGGGGCTGATCAAGGTCTACGCCGTCACCGCCAAGGAGCGGCTGGCGGTGGCGCCCGACATTCCGACCACCGACGAGGCCGGCCTGCCGGGCTTCTACTACACGTTCTGGCACGGCCTGTGGGCCCCGAAGGGCACCCCCAAGGAGGTGGTGGCGAAGCTCTCCGGCGCGCTGCGCACCGCGCTCGCCGATCCGGCGACCAAGCAGAAGCTGGTCGAGCTGTCGCAGGTGATCTTCCCGGCCGACCAGCAGACCCCCGAGGCGCTGCGCGCCTACCAGAAGGCCGAGATCGACAAGTGGTGGCCGATCGTCAAGGCGGCCGGCATCAAGGTGGAGTGACGGACCGGCTGGCCAAAAACGCGAACGGCCGGGCGTGCCCGGCCGTCTTGGTGGGTGATACCGGCGCTGCGGCTACGACCGCCGCACCTGGGTGACGTCGCGCACGGCGCCGCGCGCCGCGCTGGTGGTGAACGCCGCATAGGCTTGCAGCGCCGCCGAGACCTTGCGGTCGCGGTTCGCGGGCTGCCACGCCTTGTCGCCCTTCGCCACCATGGCGTCGCGCCGGCGCTTCAGCTCGTCGTCGGAGACCACGAGCCGGATCGTGCGGTTGGGGATGTCGATCGCGATCGTGTCGCCGTCTTCCACCAGCCCGATGGCGCCGCCCTCCGCCGCCTCCGGCGAGACGTGGCCGATCGACAGGCCCGAGGTGCCGCCCGAGAAGCGCCCGTCGGTGATCAGCGCGCACGCCTTGCCCAGCCCCTTCGACTTCAGATAGCTGGTCGGATACAGCATCTCCTGCATGCCGGGGCCGCCGCGCGGCCCCTCGTAGCGGATCACCACCACGTCGCCGGCCTTCACCTTGCCGGTGAGGATGCCGGACACCGCATCGTCCTGGCTCTCGAACACCACCGCCGGGCCTGAGAAGGTGAGGATCGAGGCGTCGACGCCCGCGGTCTTCACGATGCAGCCGTCCTCGGCGATGTTGCCGGTCAGCACCGCGAGGCCGCCGTCGGCCGAGAACGCATGCTGCGCGTCGCGGATGACGCCCTTGGCGCGATCGAGATCGAGGTCGTCCCATCGGCGGTCCTGGCTGAACGCGCGGGTCGACGGCACGCCGCCTGGCGCGGCGCGGAACAGGGTGCGGACGCTGTCGCTGTTGCTGCGGGCGACGTCCCAGCGGTCGAGCGCGTCGCCGAGCGTCGCGGCATGCACGGTCGGCACGTCGCGGTCGATCAGCCCGGCGCGGTCGAGCTCGCCGAGGATCGCCATCACGCCACCGGCGCGGTGGACGTCCTCGACATGCACGTCGGCGACCGACGGGGCCACCTTGCACAGGCACGGCACCCGCCGCGACAGCCGGTCGATATCCTCCATCGTGAAATCGACCTCGCCCTCGTTCGCCGCGGCGAGCAGGTGCAGCACCGTGTTGGTCGAGCCGCCCATGGCGATGTCGAGCGCCATGGCGTTGGCGAAGGCGGCGCGCGTCGCGATCCTCCGCGGCAGTGCCGTGGCGTCGTCCTGCTCGTACCAGCGCCGGGCGAGATCGACGATCAGGTGGCCGGCCTCGACGAACAGCCGCTCGCGGTCGGCGTGGGTGGCCACCAGCGTGCCGTTGCCGGGCAGCGACAGGCCGAGCGCCTCGGTCAGGCAGTTCATCGAGTTGGCGGTGAACATGCCGGAGCACGAGCCGCAGGTCGGGCAGGCGGAGCGCTCCACCGCGGCGACCTCGGCGTCGCTGCGGTTGGGGTCGGCCGCCATCACCATGGCGTCGATCAGGTCGACCGCGCGGGTCTTGCCGTCGACCACCACCTTGCCGGCCTCCATCGGGCCGCCGGAGACGAACACCGCCGGAATGTCGAGGCGCATCGCCGCCATCAGCATGCCGGGGGTGATCTTGTCGCAGTTGGAGATGCACACCATGGCATCGGCGCAGTGCGCGTTGACCATGTACTCGACCGAGTCGGCGATGATCTCGCGCGACGGCAGGCTGTACAGCATGCCGTCGTGACCCATGGCGATGCCGTCGTCGATCGCGATGGTGCCGAACTCCTTGGCGACGCCGCCGGCGCGGGCGATCTCGGCGGCGACGAGCTGCCCGAGGTCCTTGAGGTGGACGTGGCCCGGCACGAACTGGGTGAAGGAGTTGACGACCGCGATGATCGGCTTGCCGAAGTCGGCATCCGTCATGCCGGTCGCCCGCCAGAGCCCGCGCGCGCCCGCCATGTTGCGGCCATGCGTCGTGGTCCGTGAGCGGTACTGCGGCATTGCGAAACCTCGGATGGAGGGGGAAGGGGCCGGAGACGGCCGACGGCCGCCGCGGATGACCAAGGTCCTTCTAGCGCGGCGCAGGGCGGCTGAAAACCCGCGGCGGCGTCGCGGCGCCTCTGCCGGTTTGGCGGGCCGTCTACCAGATCCCCGGCACCAGGCGGAAGCGCACCTGCTCCCGATAGGCCGCATAGCCGGGCAGGTGGGCGACGAGATAGCGCTCCTCGACCAGGAGCCGGGCCACCATGCTGGCCAGCACGGCGGCGGCCGGCACGAACGCCCACCACGAGCCGAGCGCCAGCGGCCCGAACAGCACCAGCGACACCGCGCTCGCATACATCGGGTGGCGCACCACCCCATAGGGGCCGGTCGCGATCACCGCCTGGCCCTCCTCCACGGCGATCGTGCCAGCCGCGTAGCTGTTCTCGCGGAACACCAGGAAACACAGCCAGTAGCCGGCCAGCACCCCGAGATTGCCGACGATCACCAGTGCGGGCGGCATGGTGGACCAGCCGAAATGATGGTCGAGGCCGGGCAGCCCCATCAGGGCGGCCCCGAACAGGCCGGCGGCGGTCTGGATGCGGCGCTGCACCGGGTCGCGCTCGGCCGCCGGGCCGACGGTGAGGCGGCGTTCCAGGAGCGCGCGGTCGTGGCGCAGCATCCACACGGCGATCGCCGCGGTGGCGGTGAGCGATCCGGCGAGGAACAGCCAGCCCGGCCAGAACCGCCAGGTGCCGGCGGGTCCGATCACCAGCAGGACCATGAAGATGGTGAGCTTGAGAAAGCCGAAGGCGGTGCGGCGGGCGAGGTCGGTCATGCGGGGCCGACCATACGATGCTGCCGGCGGCGGGGGAACGGGGTCATCGGACCCTTGTGTCGACGCTCGCCCCTCACCCTGACCCTCTCCCCGCGGGCGGGGAGAGGGAACGCGGGCGCCGCAGCATCCTTCACCTCTCCCCGCTGGCGGGGAGAGGTCGCCGCGCGGCGCGTCAGCGCCGAGAGTGCGGCGGGTGAGGGGGCGCTTCCATAGCGCCGGGACTTTCTTCGATCACCGGGCCCTTGTGTCGACGCTGGCCCCTCACCCTGACCCTCTCCCCGCTCGCGGGGAGAGGGAACGCGGGCACCGTGCCGGGCCCCGATCTCCCGGTTCCTGCTTGGGAGGGAGTTCACCTCTCCCCGCTTGCGGGGAGAGGTCGGTTCGGCAATGCTCGGCATTGTCGAACCGGGTGAGGGGGACACGTTCCATGCGTGGTGCCGATCTCGTCAGCACCCGGCGGGCGCGTCACCTCCGCCGCGTCGGCACTGACGCCGAAGCGGTGCTGTGGCGACAGCTGCGGGCACGCAGTCTCCAAGGCTTCAAGTTCGTCCGGCAAGAGCCGATCGGCCCCTACGTGGTCGACTTCGTCTGCCGCGAGAAGCGGCTGATCATCGAGGTGGACGGTGGCCAGCATGCCGGCGATCCGCACGATCGCATTCGCGACGCCTGGCTGGCCGAGCGGCAGTACCGCGTGCTGCGGTTCTGGAATAACGACGTTCTCGGTAACACCGCCGGCGTGCTGGAGCGGATCGTCGCCACGTTGCGCGACGACGGCAGGCGCACGACGTGATGAGGCGCTTCCATAGCGCCGGGACTTTCTTCGATCACCGGAACCTTGGCGCGATGCTGGCCCCTCACCCTGACCCTCTCCCCGCGAGCGGGGAGAGGGAAGGCGGTGCTGTGCCGCCCCAAGATCTCTCTGGTCCACTTGCGCAGGAATTCACCTCTCCCCGCTTGCGGGGAGAGGTCGCCGCGCGGCGCGTCAGCGCCGAGAGCGCGGCGGGTGAGGGGGCGCTTCCATAGCGACGGGACTTTCTTCGATCATCGGACCCTTGCGCCGATGCTGGCCCCTCACCCGTCTCGCCTCTTCGAGGCGAGCCACCCTCTCCCCGCGAGCGGGGAGAGGGAACGCGGGCGCCGTGCCCCGACCGATGTCTTTCCACTCCCGCCTGCCGTCTCGCCAGGGGCGAGAGGGAGCGCGGGCGCTCGCCTCACTTCCCCTCCAGCGTGAACACCGGCTCCCAGTCCGGCCCGGGCGGCTGCGCCGCGAGGGCTCGCGCCCGCTCGCGGAACAGCGCGGCCGGCGGATCGACCGCGGCGATCCGGTCGAAGGCCGCGCTGGCGGCGGCGAAGTCGCGGGCGCGGAAGCGGGCGAGGCCCTCCGCATAGGTGGCGGCGCACGCCGCCTGGGCGGGCGTCACCCGGCCGGCCTCGGCGATCGGCTCCAGGATCTTCACCGGCTGCACGCGCCCCTTGACCCGGATGGCGTCCAGCTCGCGCCACACGAAGGCGTCGCCGGTGCGCCCTACCGTCGTCTCCGACGCCATGATGGACGTGCCGAAATACTTGTTGGCGCCTTCGAGCCGCGACGCCAGGTTCACGGCGTCGCTCATCACCGTGTAGTTGAAGCGCCGGCGTGAGCCGATGTTGCCGACCAGCGCCTCGCCCGAGTTGAGGCCGATGCGATGGGCGATCCGATGGCCCTGGAACGCCGCGGTCTCGTTGAGGACGGCGAGCCGCTCGCGGCAGCGCAGCGCCGCCGTGACGGCGCTGCGCGCGTGGTCGGGATCGTTCGCCGGGGCGCCGAACACCGCGACGATCGAGTCGCCGATATACTTGTCGACGTAGCCGCCGCACGCCTCGATGATGTCGGTCATCTCGGACAGGTAGGCGTTCATCCAGGCGACCAGCGCCTGCGGCGTCATCGTCTCGGCGATCGACGAGAAGCCGGCGATGTCGGAGAAGAACACGGTGACGTCGCGCATCTCGCCGCCGAGCGCCGGCGGCTCGTCGGCGTCGAGCATACGGTCGATCACCTGGGGCGCCAGATAGAGCGCGAAGCTTCTGCGCAGGAAGCGATCCTCGCGGTCGGCAGCGACCAGGCGCCAGCCCACGGTGCCGCCGGTGGCGGCCAGCGCCGCGAGGCCGGGGCCGACCAGCGGGCAGGCAAAGCCGTACAGCATGGCGATGGCCGCGGCGCCGGTGACGAGGACGCCGAGCCCGACGATGGTGAGCACCGCGACCAGCGGCGAAAGCAGGAAGGCGGCGACGGCCGCCACCGACGCGGCGCCGACCGCGATCGCGGTGGCGCCGATGCGGCCCGGCTCCCGCAGCACGTCGCGGCGCAGGAGATCGTTCACCGCGGTGGCGTGGATGTAGACCCCCGGGATGGAGCGCCGGACCGGCGCCTCGGCGTCGGCGCCGGGCGGCGGCAGCGCGCAGCGTGGCGCCCGGGCGCCCTCCGGCCCGGTGGCGAAGCGCTTCGAGGTGACCTTGCGGTCCTCGATGTCGAGGAGCGTGCCGAACAGCACCACCTTGCCGGCGAAGTGCTGCCGGAAGAACGCCGTGTCCCCCTTGTCGAGGCAGGCTCTGAGATCCGCGAACGAGAAGGTCGGCACGTCGTCGGCGCCGCCCTCGAAGGCGAGCATCTGGGTGTTCGGCACCGCGGCCGGGATGCGCCAGCCGGCCAGCCGGGTGCTGCCATCGGGATCGCGCACTGGCGCCTCGCCGACCGCGCGGGCGGCCAGCTCCAGCGCCATCGACGGCATCGGCCGGTCGCCGACCGTGAACCACAGCGGCAGCCGGCGCACCACGTCGTCGGGGTCCGCATGGGTGTTGAGGGCGCGAATGTTGGCCCCGTGTCCCACCGCCACCCGCTGGGCCGGCGCCGGCCGCACCGGGTTGGCGTGATGCAGCACCTCGCCGAGCACCAGCTTGCCGTCGCGGGCGGCGCCCGCCAGCGCCCGCAGGAAGTCGCGGTCGAAGCCACGCAGCCGGCTGCCCAGGGGAGCGTCGCCGAACGGGATCTCCGACTGCTCGATCGAGGCCGGGAAGACGATGTCGAAGCCGACCACGCGGGCGTCCGCCTCGACCACGGCGGTGAGCACGCGGCCGATCTCCCGAGTCCAGGCGAGCGTCGGCGAGCCCGCGAAGGGCGGGGTCTGGAAGGTCTGCTCGTCGATCACCACGACGACGGAGGGGGAGGTCGCCGGATCGTGCCGCGGCCCGAGCAGATGGAAGCGCAGCGCCGTCAGGAGATCGACCGAGACGCCGGCGAGCGGATCGAGCAGCGGTGATGCGAAGACGAGCCCGGACAGCATCGCGACGAGGGTGACGGCCAGCACGTCGCGTTTCCGGAACCGCCTCATCGCACCCGCACGCTCCGCCGCGGTCCTCCCCGCGTCTCTCCTTCGACGTCGTCAGTCGAACCGCACCAGCCGGCCGATCGCCGGGGTGGCGCCGGCCCGCGCGTCCGGAGCGATCCGGAATGCCACCTTGCGGCCGCCGAGGCTGGCCACATAGGTGCCGCCGGCGGCGAGCGCGGTGTCGCTCTTGGCGAGATCGTAGAAGCGGCCGCGCACCAGGGTCTTGCCGCGCAGCGCGATGGCCCGGCGCTCGCCCACCTTGTCGGTCCGCTCGATGACGAGCGTATCGGGCTCCTTCACCTCGAACACCGGCGAGAGGCCGTAGAGAACCGGCGGCTGCGGCCCCTCGGCACCCGGCGCCTGGCCGGGCGCCATGCCGCGGAACACGGTGGCGGCGCTCTCGGTCGCCTGGCGGCTGCCGAGCGTCGCCGCCGGATCGCAGGCGACCTTGACGCGGTCGATGGTGCCGAGATGGACGAGGCTGCTCTCGGCGCCCACCACCACGGTGCCGCCCGTGATGGTCTCGCGCCAGCAGGACTTCAGATAGCCGAGCACGACCATGTCCTTGGTGCCGAGCTTGATGACCCGCCCGGCCTCGACATAGTCCATGAACTCGAGGCCCGAGACCTTGCCCTTGACGTCCTCGACCAC
The DNA here is from genome assembly GCF_964266735.1 of Rhodoplanes sp. P11. Lineage (NCBI taxonomy): Bacteria > Pseudomonadati > Pseudomonadota > Alphaproteobacteria > Hyphomicrobiales > Nitrobacteraceae > Rhodoplanes > Rhodoplanes sp. P11. Next base: position 16,511 of record NZ_CAXWGY010000001.1, on the reverse strand, counting down.
CGCGGCCGGGACGCCGGCGACCGGCACGCCGGCGGCGCTCTGCGCGGCCGCGGGCGGCGGCGCCGCGACGCCGAGCCCGAGAAGCAGCGCGGCACCCGCCGTGACGGCGGAGGGGGCCGCGAGCCAGGCAAGCCATTTCGTCGACGTCAACCGTTTCATGGCGTGACCCTCGCCCGGCCGCCGGTCCCGTGCTTCACTGGATCGGTCGCGAACTCCATCGGCCGGACCTTGTTGGTCGCGACTATATCGGTCGCGCCTCGGATTGGAACCCGTTGGTCGTTTCACGCCCGGCTCGCGTTCACGAGCCGCACCGACTTTCGTCTCGGACCATGCCATTCTAGGTGGTGACCGGCCCGGGATATTGATTTGGATCAGCCCCGTCGGGGCCGCGGCCCGCGATGCTGCCGGTCTCGCTCGAAGTGCATCGCCATGTTCGAATCCGCCAATCTCCGTCACCACGTTCCCAAGCCCGCCTACAAGCGCGAGGTGAGCGCCCTGCGCGAGGCGCTGCTCGAGGCCCAGTTCGAGCTGGCGGCGCAGCGCCGCTTCGCCGTGCTGATCCTGATCGCCGGGGTCGAGGGGGCCGGCAAGGGCGAGACCGTCAATCTGCTGAACGAGTGGATGGACCCGCGCCGCATCCACACCCGCGCCTTCTTCCAGCCGACCGACGAGGAGCGCGGGCGGCCGGACCACTGGCGGTTCTGGCGGGCGCTGCCGCCCAAGGGCGACATCGGCATCTTCTTCGGCGCCTGGCACACGGTGCCGATGGTGCGCCGCGCCCTGGGCGAGATCGACGACGCCGCCTTCGGCCAGGCGATCGGCGACATCCGCCGGCTCGAGACGATGCTGTGCGACGAGGGCGTGCTGCTGCTGAAGTACTGGCTCCATCTTTCGAAGAAGCAGCAGAAGCAGCGGCTGCGCGAGTTGGAGAAGAACCCGGCGACGCGCTGGCGGGTGACCGAGCACGAGTGGGAGTTCCACCGCCGCTACGACGACTTCGTCACGGTGAGCGAGCCGTTTCTGCGCGAGACCTCGACCGGCCCGGCGCCGTGGATCGTGGTGCCGGGCGCCGATCCGCGCTTCCGCGCCCTCACGGTCGGCCGCCACCTGCTCGCCGCCCTGCGCGAGCGCCTCGACCAGAAGCCGGCGAAGCGGCTGCCCGACAGGACGCCGCCGCTGCCGGCGCCGAGCGACCGGGTGACGGTGATCAGCGCGCTCGAACTCGATCAGGCGATGACCCGCGAGGTCTACGAGCGCGAGCTGGAGACCTGGCAAGGACGCCTCGCCGTCGCGGTGCGCGACGAGCGCTTCAAGTCGATGTCGGTGGTGGCGGTGTTCGAGGGCAACGACGGCGCCGGCAAGGGCGGCGCGATCCGCCGCGTCACCGGGGCGCTCGACGCGCGCCGCTATCAGACCGTGTCGATCGCGGCACCGAGCGAGGAGGAGCGGGCGCAGCCCTATCTGTGGCGGTTCTGGCGCCACCTGCCGGGCCGCGGCGGTCTCGTCATCTTCGATCGCTCGTGGTACGGCCGGGTGCTGGTGGAACGGGTGGAGGGCTTCTGCTCCGAGGCCGACTGGATGCGCGCCTATGGCGAGATCAACGATTTCGAGAACGCCATGGTGCGCCACGGCACCGTGGTGGTGAAGTTCTGGCTGGCGATCAGCAAGGCCGAGCAGCTGCGCCGCTTCAAGCTGCGCGAGAAGGTGGCGTTCAAGCGCTTCAAGATCACCGACGAGGACTGGCGCAATCGCGACAAGTGGGGTGTCTACGAGACGGCGGTGTGCGACATGGTGGACCGCACCTCGACGGCGGCGGCGCCGTGGACGCTGATCGAGGCCAACAACAAGCTGTTCGCCCGCATCAAGGTGCTGCGCACCTTGTGCGGCGCCATCGAGACCGCGCTGGAGCAGCAGGGCGGCAGCAAGCGCCGCAAGGCGAAGGCGTGACGGGTGACGAGGTGACGCTCGTCCCGCCCATGGAGAATGTCGTCGTCGAGAGGTCGTGGTGACGTCCGAGAGTTCTACCGGGAAAAAGTCCGTCGCGCTCGCTCTGCCGGGCGGTGGCTCGCACGGCGCCTTCACCTGGGGCGTGCTCGACGCCCTGCTGGAGGACGGGCGGCTAATCGTCGAGGCGATCACCGCGACCAGCGCCGGTGCCATGAACGCCGTCGCCTTCGCGGACGGGCTCGCCGAAGGCGGCCCCGCGGGCGCGCGTGAAAAGCTCGCGTCACTCTGGCACGAGGTGTCGCGCATGGAGGCGCTGTTCGGCCTGTTCTGGGCGCCGCTCGACCGCTTCGCCCAGGCGATCGGCCTGCCGCCCGAATACATGCCGTCGCATGCCGCCGTGCATGCGCTCACCCACAGCCTGCCGCCCGACCTCATCAACCCGTTCCGCCTCAACCCGCTGCGCAAGCTGCTCCTCGACACCATCGACTTCGATCGGGTGAACCGCGAGACGCCGGTCGCGCTCTATCTCGGCGCCACCAATGTGCGCACCAGCAAGCTCGCGGTGTTCTCGACCCCCGACATCACCGCCGACACGGTGCTGGCGGCGTCCTGCCTGCCGCCCTACTTCCCGACCGTCGAGATCGCCGGCGAGCACTATTGGGACGGCGGCTTCCTCGGCAATCCGGCGATCTTTCCGGTGGTCTACCGCGACGGCACCCGCGACGTGATCGTGGTGCAGGTCGGCGCCATCGCGCGGCCCGAGCTGCCGCGCACCGCCGCCGAGGTGATGCACCGCATGGCCGAGATCGCCTTCAACTCGTCGATGATGCGCGAGATGCGGGCGATCGCCTTCGTGACCCGGCTGATCGATGCCCACGAGCTGGACGCCGAGCGCCATCACCGCATGTTCATGCACTGGATCGGCGACGACGACGTGATGGCGAAGCTCGATGCGGTGAGCCTGTTCCATCCGGCCTGGGACTTCCTCTGCCGCCTGCGCGATCAGGGCCGCGCCGCCGCGCGGGCGTGGCTCGCCGCCCATTTCGACGACATCGGCCACCGCTCGACCCTCGACATCACCGGCAAGTTCCTTTGAGGCGCGCGGCGCGCCTGTTGCGCTTCGCGGCCGCGCATGACATCTCAAGGGACCTGGCCGTGCCGCCCGCCGTGCCGCTCCCGGCGCCGCCGCACTGCTACCCCCAGCGGCCCAGCCGCCACGCCGGTCCGAGAGCCCCATGTCCGATCCCGTGCCGTTCTGGAAGCGCAAGGCGCTCGCCGAAATGACCGCGGCCGAGTGGGAGAGCCTCTGCGACGGCTGCGGTCGCTGCTGCCTCAACAAGCTCGAGGACGAGGAGACCGGCGCCATCTACCACACCGACGTCGCCTGCCGGCTGCTCGACGACGTCACCTGCCGGTGCCGCGACTATGCCGACCGCCAGCGCCGGGTCGACAACTGCGATCGCCTCACGCCCGACAACGTGCCGCGGCTGAAATGGCTGCCGAAGACTTGTGGCTATCGGCTGGTGGCGGAGGGGCGCGATCTCTACTGGTGGCACCCGCTGGTGTCGGGTGATCCGGAGACCGTGCATGCGGCCGGGGTCTCGGTGCGCGGCCGCGTCGGCCTGTTCGAGGACTCGATGGGAGCCGACGAGCTGGAGGACCGCATCGTCACCTGGCCGACTCGCATCCCGCCGCGCGCTCGCCACCGGGCGGGGTAGGGCGCCAGGCGCGACAAGGCTCCGCCAGGCGGTCGGCCAACATTTGTGACTTTCATCCTCGTTTCGGATTTTAATCCTTGACAGCGTCGCGCTGCCGAGGTACCTTTCGGGCACGCTCCCAAATTGCGTCGAGGCCCGGCCTCACCTCTCCCCGCCGGGCGGGGAGAGGTCGGATCGCGAAGCGATCCGGGTGAGGGGGCGTTGCCACTCGTCGAAACACCGGGCCAGCGCCACCGCTACGGCCCCTCACCCGGCTCGGACCTTCGGTCCTCGCCACCCTCTCCCCGCAGGCGGGGAGAGGGAACGTGAGCGCCGTGCCCACCGCCAGATCAAGGGGAGCCTCGTGCACCGGGGGGCGATCCGGCAATGCGTCTTCACCTCTCCCCGCCGGGCGGAGAGAGGTCGGATCGCGCAGCGATCCGGGTGAGGGGTTTGACCGCTCATCGAAACACCGGGCCAGCGCCACCGCTGCGGCCCCTCACCCGGCTCGGCCTTCGGTCCTCGCCACCCTCTCCCCGCAGGCGGGGAGAGGGAGCACCCGTGCCCCCCTCACCCGGCTCGGACCTTCGGTCCTCGCCACCCTCTCCCGCAGAGCGGGAGAGGGAGCACCCGCCCCGCTTCCGGGATGGCACCCGGCGTCACCTCCCCGCCAGCGGGGCGGGGGAGCACCGGCGCCGGCTCCCCGGCCGGAACACCGATCGCGCGTGCCGCGTTGGTCGGGCAGCATGTCCCGGCCGCGGCAGCCGTGCACCGCCTCCGTGCCGCTGCGGAGCCGGGACCCGGACAGGGAGAGCGACGGCGCAATGGCAGCACCGCACGACGACACCGTGATCGAGAAGCCGGCCACCGAGGCGCGGCAAGGCACCACCGGGCACAATGTCCGCTGGGTGCTGGCCACCAGCCTGGCCGCCGCCGTCGTCCTGATGGCCTTCGTCTGGTTCCTGTTCTTCTCGGCCTGAGGCGACGGCGCGGCGGGGCATCCGCGAGCGAACCGCCGGGCCGCACCCGACGTCTTCGCATCCACCGGAACCCACCGCCATGCTGAACCTCACGCGCCCCTGGCGCGCGCTGCGGCGCGCTCCGCCGTCCGCCACGTCTGCCTCTGCCACACTCGGGACCCCTCCCATCCATCACAAGGCGTCGCGGGCGGCGCGGCTGATCCAGCTCGACAGCGGCGGCATGGCACGGTGGACGCCGCGCGACTACGCGGCGCTCGCCCGCGAGGGCTTCGTCGCCAACGCGGTCGCCCACCGGGCCGTCAAGCTGGTCGCCGAGAACATCGCGGCGCTGACCTTCCTGGCGAGTGCCGGCGGCACGCCGCTCGACCGCCATCCGCTGCTCGATCTGCTGGCTCGCCCCAACCCGCGCCAGGACGGTGCCGCGCTGCTGGAGGCGCTGGTCGCGCATCTGCTGATCAGCGGCAATGGCTATGTCGAGGCGGTCGGCCTCGATGGCCGGGTGCGCGAGCTGCATGTGCTGCGGCCCGACCGCATGCGGGTGGTGCCGGGGCCGGACGGCTGGGCGGCCGCCTACGACTACACGGTCGCTGGCCGCACGGTGCGCTACGCTCAGCAGGGCACGCTGCCGCCGATCCTGCATGTCGCGCTGTTCCACCCGCTCGACGACCACTACGGCCTTGGCGCCATCGAGGCGGCGGCCGTCGCGATCGACATTCACAACGCCGCGGCGCGCTGGAACAAGGCGCTGCTCGACAACGCGGCGCGGCCGTCCGGCGCGCTCGTCTACGCGGCGCCCGACGGCGCCGTGCTGGCCGAGGACCAGTACGAGCGGCTGAAGAGCGAGCTGGAGGCGAGCTACCAGGGCGCCGCCAATGCGGGCCGGCCGCTGCTGCTGGAAGGCGGGCTCGACTGGAAGGCGATGTCGCTCACCCCCAAGGACATGGACTTCCTGGAGGCGAAGAACGGCGCGGCGCGCGAGATCGCGCTCGCCTTCGGGGTGCCGCCGATGCTGCTCGGCATCCCGGGCGACAACACCTATGCGAATTTCCAGGAGGCCAACCGGGCGTTCTGGCGCCACACCGTGCTGCCGCTGGCGACGCGCCTTTGCGGCGCGCTCGCCCACTGGCTGGCGCCGGCCTTCGGGGACGACGTGCGGCTGGAGGTCGACACCGACCGGGTCGATGCGCTCGCCGCCGACCGCGACGCGCTGTGGGAGCGCGTCACCGCGGCGCCCTTCCTGACCGTCAACGAGAAGCGCGCCATGATCGGCTTCGGTCCGGTCGACGACGGCGACCGCCTGTGAGGCAGCCCGCGCTGCCAAGGAGCCCGCCATGACCGAGCTGGTCGCCACCGTGGTCGAGCGCGGCGACCTCGCGCATCTCGCGCTGTTCCTGTGGGCGTCCTCGTCGAGCGCGCTCGCCGCCTATGCGCTGCGCGAGCTGGCGGCGGCGGCACGCCGCTTCGACGGCTTCGTCCACGCCGTCGCCCACCTCAACGACCGCCTGCGGAGACGATCCTGATGGATACGCTGCATGCCGTGCTGCGCAGCCTGCGCGGCGAGACCAAGTCGCGGCCCGATCCGGTCGCGGTGTTCCGCGAGTTCGTCGATCATCTCGACCGCTTGGGTCGCCGCGAGCGCCAGGGGCCGCCGGCCCGCCGCGCCAGGCCGCGCCCGCGCCGCCGCGTCAAGTAACGCCGCGCCAAGTAACCCCGCGCCGAGTAGCGCAGCGGCGCGACCGGCTCAGGCGCTGAGCGCCTGATCGAGGCCGCCGACGGTGACGCCGAGGTCGTTCACCAGCCCGGTGGCGAGCGAGTAGACCCAGCCGTGCACCCACAGGGGCTGGCCCCGCGCCCATGCCTCCTGGACGAAGATGTCGGAGGCGACGTTGCGCACCTGACGGATGACGTTCAGCTCGCACAGCCGGTCCAGGCGGGTGCGCTCGTCGGCGATGGCGGTCAGCTCGGCGTGGTGGTCGTGCCAGACCTCGCGGATCGGATGCAGCCAGTGATCGACGAGGCCGCGGCGGATACCGTCCACCGCGGCCCTGACGCCGCCGCAGCCATAATGGCCCACCACCATGATGTGCTTCACCTTCAGCACGTCGACGGCGAACTGGAGCACCGAGAGGTAGTTCGCGTCCTGCGGCGGCGCCAGGTTGGCGACGTTGCGGTGGACGAACAGCTCGCCGGGATCGAGATCGACGATCTCGTTGGCCGGAACGCGGCTGTCCGAGCAGCCGATCCACAGGTACTCCGGCGCCTGCTGACGCTCGAGCCGCCGGAAGAAGTCCGGGTCCTGCTCGACCATGCGCTGCGCCCAGGCACGGTTGTTGGCCTTCAGATGTCTCAGCATGACGCGGCTCCCGGCGCGGGGCAGGGCGGGGTGGTTCGTCGTTCGAGACGCCTCGCCCACGGGGCGTTGTAGCGCCTCCGCGCGTCCCCCGAAAGGCCCGTCCGCCGATCGACGGCCGTTTCGCGATCCGACTTTCGTCCCACGTTCGTCCGCCCTCACACAGGTTCCGACGGAGCCGCCATGCTCGCGCCCGCGCTCTCGCCCCGTGCCGCTACCACCATCGACGCCGACGGCGTCGTCGAAGGCTATGCGTCGCTGTTCGGCGAGGTCGACCAGGCACGCGACATGGTGATGCCGGGCGCCTTCGCGCAGACGCTGCGCACCCGCGGCCTGCGCCGCATCCCGATGCTGTTCCAGCACGATCCGGCCGAGCCGATCGGCATCTGGCTGGAGCTGGTCGAGGACTTTCGTGGCCTCAAGGCACGCGGGCGGCTGATCCCCGACGTGGCGCGGGCCCGCGAGGTGCTGGCGCTGGTCAGGGCCGGCGCCGTCGACGGGCTGTCGATCGGGTTTCGCACCGTGAGAGGCCGGATCGATCCGCGCACCCGCATCCGCAAGCTCGACGCCGTCGACCTGTGGGAGATCTCCATCGTCACCTTTCCGCTGCTCGCCGGCGCGCGGGTGCGCGCCGTGCCGCCGGCGCCGGTCGTGCGCGGCTCTCACCGAGCGTCCTGATCACATCCACGCCGTGCGCGGCCGCCACGGCGCCGCGACGCCGTGCATCCATCCTCACCAGCAAGGAGACACCATGGACATCGATCTCGACCGTGGGCGCGCCGCGCCGGAGACCAAGGCCGGGCCGGAGGCCCGCGCCGGCCTCGACGAGCTGATGCGGATCTTCGAGACCTACAGGCAGGTCAACGACGCCCGGCTCGACCAGATCGAGCGGCGCGGGGCTGCCGATCCCATCACCGACGACCGGCTCGCCCGCATCGATGCGGCGCTCGGCGATCAGCAGCGGCGGCTCGACGAGATCGCGCTGCGCGGCGCGCGGCCGGCGCTCGGCGGCGACCCGCCGGCCGATCCGGCCGGGCGCGAGCACAAGGCGGCGTTCGACGCCTATGTCCGGCGCGGCGACGCCAGTGGCCTGCTCGCCATCGAGCGCAAGGCGCTGTCGGTCGGTTCGGCGCCGGACGGCGGCTATCTGGTGCCGGCCGAGGTCGAGCGCGACATCGGCCGTCGTCTCGTCGACGTGTCGCCGATCCGTGCGCTCGCCACCGTCCGCACCGTCAGCGCCAGCGTCTACAAGAAGCCGTTCATGACCTCCGGACCGGCGGTCGGCTGGATCGGCGAGACGGCGGCGCGACCGCAGACCAACAGCCCGGTGCTCGCCGAGCTGAGCTTCCCGACCATGGAGCTCTACGCCATGCCGGCGGCGACCGCGACGCTGCTCGACGACGCCATGGTGGATGTCGACCAGTGGCTCGCCGCCGAGGTCGACCAGGTCTTCGCCGAGCAGGAGGGCGTCGCCTTCGTGAGCGGCGACGGCATCAACAAGCCGAAGGGCTTTCTCGCCTCCACGGCGGTGGCCAATGGCTCGTGGAGCTGGGGCAATATCGGCTATGTGGCCACCGGGACGGCCGGGGCGTTCCCGGCCAGCAATCCGGCCGACGTGCTGATCGATCTCGGCTATGCGCTGCGGGTCGGCTATCGCCGCAACGCCACCTTCATGATGAACCGCAAGACCGAGAGCGTGATCCGCAAGTTCAAGGATCAGAACGGCCAGTATCTGTGGAGCCCGGGCGTCGCCGCCGGCGCGCCGCCGACGCTCCTCGGCTACCCGGTGGTGTGCGACGACGCCATGCCGGACATCGCGGCGAACGCGCTGTCGGTGGCCTTCGGCGACTTCCGCCGCGGCTATCTGGTGGTCGATCGCGCCGGCGTGCGGGTGCTGCGCGATCCCTACACCGCCAAGCCCTACGTGCTGTTCTACACCACCAAGCGGGTGGGCGGCGGCGTGCAGGACTTCGACGCCATCAAGCTGCTGAAGTTCGCCGCGAGCTGATTCGCCGTGGGCGGTGCGAGGCAAGCGAGAAGGAGAGCGGCGGCACCGGCGCCGCCGCTCCGGCTCGGAAAGTCAGCCCGGTTCGGGCGGCCGTCACTGCTGCACGTAGGTCTCGGTGCAGCTCAGCGAACCCCAGAAGCTGCGGGCGCAGACGCGCTCGGTGTTGTAGGCGGTGCGTCCCGGCATCACCTCGCGCTCCGGCACGGTGGCGCCTTTGGCGGCGGCATCGGCCTGGGCCGCGATGCCACCCTGCGGCGGCACCGGATTGGGGCCGGGCGTCTGGGCGGCCTTCGGGGCGGCGACGGCGCTGTCCTGCACCGGGCCGGTCGCGGGAGCCGGAGCCCCGGGCGCCGGGGACGCGGGAGCTGGGGCCGGCGCGGCCGCCTGCTGCTGGGGCGGCGTGGGTGTCTGCTGCTGCTGCGTCGCCTGCTGCTGCTGGACGGGAGGCTGGGCGGGCTGCGCCGGCGCAGGCTGCTGCGCCTGCTGGCCTTGTGTCGATTGAGCTTGCGTCGGCTGAGCTTGCGTCGGCTGAGGCGCGGCCGGAGCCGTCTGGCTCGGCGCCGAGGCGACCGTCGGCCGGGTGTTCGTGTCGTTGTCGTCGAACGGGCTGAGCCGGCCCGAGAGGACCAGCACCAGCACGCCGAGCACGGCGGCGAGCAGAATGGCCTGCATGACAGTCTCCTCTACGTCCGGGCCGAAGGGGTCGCGGCTCCAACCGGCCGTGGCCTTCGTCAGTTCCGATGGGCGGCAGCGGGTCGCAGGCGCCGCGCCGGCGGCCGCTTGGCGGGCCGGCGCTTGGGAGTGGCTGGCGGGGCGGTGGAGCCCGCGGACGCCGCCGCATCGCGCCGGGCGTCGTCGCGGCGCGGGGCACCGTCGTTGGCGGCCGCGCGGCGCAGGCTCTGCCGCAGCTCATTCCGCAGACCGACCGGCCGGTGATGCTTCTTCAGGAGATCCGCGAACGCCTCGTCGGCCAGCTCCTGAAAGTCCTTCATGCTGTCGCGGCCGAGCAGCACCAGGGCTTGCCACGTCTCGTCGTCGATCTGGACGCGCTTGCCCGGCATGCTTCGGCCTTCGTCTCGAGACGCGCAGCGAGCCGGCGCCGTGGCGCCGGCCCGAGATCTCCGGGGAACAACGTCAGTTGCGGCCGCCCGGACCGCCGGCGCCACCGCCGCCGGCACCACCACCACCGGCACCGCCAGGGCCGCCGCCCGGACCGCCGGCTCCTCCGGCCCCGCCCGGCGAAGCCCCGGTGGTGGCGCCGCCGCGGCCACCGCCGCGCTCGGCAGCCCCGCCGCCGGGAGCACCGCCGCGACCGGCGGACGAACCGTCACTGCCGCCGCGCCCGGCGCTCGCGCCCGCAGGCTCGCGACCACCGCGCTCGCTCGCGCCCCGCTCGGGACTTCCCCGCTCGCTCGGGCCCCGCTCGGGGCCGCCCCGCTCGCTGCCGGGAACGCGCACGCCGGGGGCGCGGTCCGCCGTCGGCCCGCCGCGCTCGGCGCCGCCTCGCTCGCCGCCGGACCGCTCCGCGCCCTGCCGGTCGCTGCGCTCCGGCTGGCGCTGCTCACGACGCTCCGCGGCGTCGTCCCGGCGCTCCTGCTGCCGCTGATCGCGGCGCTCGGCGGCACCGTCACGGCGATCCTGCTGGCGCTGATCGCGGCGCTCGGCGGCACCGTCCCGGCGCTCCTGCTGGCGCTGATCGCGGCGCTCGGCGGCACCGTCCCGGCGCTCCTGCTGGGGCTGATCACGACGGGCGGCGGCATCGTCCGGCCGCTCCTGCTGGCGCTGATCACGGCGCTCGGCGGCATCGTCGCGCCGCTGGTCCGGCCGATCGCCCGGGGCCCGCTCGCCCGCCGTCGGGCCGCGCTCGCCGGGGCGACGCTCAGCCGGCGCGGTCGCGGTGCCCGGCGCCGCATCGCCCGGACGGGTCTCGCCCGGTCGCGTGTCGGCCGGCTGCCGACCCGTCGCGCCCGGAGCTGCATCGCGAGCGCCATCGCGTCCGCCGTCCCGCGCCGCCGCCCGCGGCGGGGTGTCGCCGAGGCGGCCACGATCGCCGGCGGCCAGCGGCTCGGGCCGCGGCACGGTGCGTGCCGGCTCGATCGTGGTGCGGCTCTCGCGGATATAGCTGGTGTCGCGGATCACCCGGCTGCGCCGGTCGCGCAGATCGTCGACCCGCACCTCCACGGCGCCCGGCACCATGCCGAAGCCGGCCAGCACCCGCGGCTGCACCGACCAGGTGCGGATCGGCCGGCCATAGGCGGCCGCGATGTAGGCCGGCGGGATGCCCGGATTGACCGCGAAGCGCGGCCCGCGGTCGTCCACCAGCACGGTGCGGTTCACCACCACGGTCTCGCGGATGAACACGTCGCGCTCGCGCGGCGGCAGGATCACGCTGGTGACCCGCTCGGCGACCAGATCGCGCGGCCGCACGAACACCCAGTAGTCGGGGCGGTCGCGCACCTCGACGACGATCTCGTCGGGCGGCAGCGGCGCCCAGCCGACCGCGCGCTCGCCGCGCCGCCAGTCGACCCAGGCCGGCCCCCATTCGCGGCCCGGCACCCACGCCCAGCCGATCTCGGTGTCCTGCACCCAACGGCCATAGTGATAGACCACCAGGCCCCAGGCGGCCTCCTCGTCGGCGGCGTTCCAGTACCAGCCGTAATCGTCCGAATAGACCCAGCGGCCGTTGCGGTAGGGGCGCCAGTCACGCCCGGCCTTGGCGGGCACCCAGACCTCGCCCCAGCGCTGATGCCGATGCCACTTGCCGTGCGGATCGAGGGCGCCGCGGAACTCCGCCGAGACCTCCACGCGCTCCTGCGCGGTGGCCATCCCGCTCCCGATCACCGGAAGCGCGACGAGCGGGGCCGCGACCGTGAGGACGGCCGCCAGGGCGGTCGAGCCGAGCAGGCGGACGCCGGCGGAGCACGCCCGGCCGGCGCGCGGGGAGGGGGACGAACGCATGACGACACTCCTTCGATGTGATGTGCCGCGCGGGCGGCCGTTCCGGTTGGGTGTTTGGGCACGCGACCTTTTGGTGCAGGCGACGGTGACCGGCTCCGGGTGGGGACGCCGGTGCTCCGCCGGGCCAACGTGGCGGATCGGGGTAGGTTCCGTGACCGGCCGGAGGCCCGGGGCGCAGGCCGCTGGGGGCGGCGCGCGCGGCCTCAGCGCAGGCCGAAGAACGACAGGATCGCCAGGACCACCACCACCAGACCGACCAGGTAGATCACGCTGTTCATGCTCGCCTCCAGCATAGGATCACCGCCCTCGGCGGCGTTGGCTCAACCGGAGCGCCTGCCCGAAGTTCCAGGTTGCCGCGTCGACCGGCACGCGCCGCTCTTGACCACGGCGGATCACCCGGCTACGCCGAATCCGGAGTTGCTCGAACTTTTTTTTCAAGGCGGCCGGCCGCGACCTGTCGCTATCCTGATTGAGCCGGACGCCCCTTTTGGAGAGTCCCATGCGCGCATTGTTTGCTTTGCTGGTCGTCGTCGTGATGCTCTTCGTTCTCGGCAAGCTGCCCTTCCCGGCCAAGCCGCAGTCGACCCCGGTCGTCCGCCAGGCCGCCGTGGCGAAGGCGACCGGCGCCGGCACGGCCGCCGAGGCGCCGCGCCCCACCTATGTGTCGACCCGCGAGTGTGTCCGCAGCCCGTTCGGCAGCATCAACTGCAAGGAAGTCACCACGCTGAAACCGTGACGGCGGCGCGGTCGCGACCCGGCCGGTGCGGCCGGGTCCGCACGACCGCCGCCTGATCGTGCCGTGTTGCCGCCGGGGATGGGCCATGCGCCCTGCCGGCTGGTTCGACTGGAGCCGGCGCACCGCCCATGCGGCGCCGGACGCGATGCTCGTCGCCACCGCTCCTCGTCGATCATCATCGATCGTCATCGTCCATCATCGACATCGTTTGCTCGTTTGGAGCATTTTCCGGCGACGTGGACTCCGGTTCGCGCGTCGAAAATGCGGTCACGCAACGACGTCCAGAGCGGAGCCGTCATGCCGGACCGAACCCGACCGCGTCGCCGCGGGCGGCGCCGCCGCCCCCTCGCGCCGGCGGACCGTGATGTGCTGCGCCGCCGCTACGAGGCGGCCGAGGAGACCGTCGCGGCGCTGGCGGCGGCCTTCGGTCTGTCGCGCGACGCCGTCGCCGGGCTCGCCCGGCGCAACGGCTGGGTGCGCCCGCCGCGGACTGCCGTCCGCAAGCCCGCTCGCTCGTCCACCGGGGCGCTGTCGAATGCTGCGCCGCCGGATGCCGGGGCTGCGCCGGAGGTCGCGGCGACCGATGCGGCCGTGGCCTCCGCCGATCCGCCGCCACCCCGCGCGCCCCGGCGCCCGGCCGCCCGCCGGGCGGCGCGTCCGCTGGCCGAGCGGCTGGAGCGGGCGGTGGCGCGCGAGATCGCCGCCATCGAGCGGGCGCGGCGGGCCACCTCGCGAAAACCCGCCGCCGCTGCCGACACCGAGCGCACCGTCCGCAGCCTGGAGCGGCTCACCGACACGCTCGCCAAGGTGCGGCGCCTGCGCGACCCCGCTGCCGCGAGCGATCCCGATGACGACCTGCCCCGAGACATCGACGAGTTCCGTCGCGTGCTTGCGCGCCGCATTGAGGAGCTTGTGCGGAGCCGATCTGACGACGGCAGCGATGACGGCGCTGCCGCCGACGGCGCTGCGGCGGCTGGCTGACGATTTCGCCCTGTTCGCTCACCCGCACCAGGAGCACGCCGAGGCCGGCAATGATGGCGGCCCGTGGACCACCTGGCTGGTGCTGGGCGGCCGCGGTGCCGGCAAGACCCGGCTCGGCGCCGAATGGGTGCGGGCGCTGGTGCACGGCACCGCGCCCTATGCGGCGCATCGCTGCGGAGCGCTGGCGCTGATCGGCGAGAGCGAGCGCGACGCCCGCGACGTGATGGTGGAGGGGCCGTCCGGCCTGCTGCGCGTCGCCCCGCCGCACGAGCGCCCTCTGTGGGTGCCCAGCCGGCGGCGCTTGCAGTGGCCGAACGGGGCTGTCGCCCAGGTGTTCTCGGCCGACGATCCGGATTCCCTGCGCGGGCCGCAGTTCGATGCCGCCTGGTGCGACGAGCTGGCCAAGTGGCGCTACGCCGAGCAGGCGTTCGACATGCTCCAGTTCGGACTGCGGCTAGGGCCGCGGCCGCGCCAGATGGTGACCACGACGCCGCGGCCGATCCCGCTGATCCGCCGGCTGATCGCCGATCCGCACACGCGGGTGACGCGGGCCGGCACGGCGGCCAACCGCGCCAACCTGTCGCCAGCCTTTCTCGACACCGTCGTGGCGCGCTACGCCGGCACCCGGCTCGGCCGCCAGGAGCTCGACGGCGAGCTGATCGAGGATCGACCCGACGCGCTGTGGTCGCGTGATCTGCTGGAGCGCTGCCGCGCGCGGGCGGCGCCGCCGCTCGGCCGCATCGTGGTCGGGCTCGATCCGCCGGGCTCGTCGCGCCGCGGTGCCGATGCGTGCGGGATCGTGGCGGCCGGCCGCGACGCGAGCGGCATCGTCCATGTGCTGGACGACGCGACGGCGGCGGGGCTGACCCCGGCCGCGTGGGCGGCGCGCGCCGTCGCGCTGCTGCGCCGCCTCGACGGCGATGCCGTCGTGGCGGAGATCAATATGGGCGGCGAGATGGTGAAGACGGTGCTGCGCGAGGTCGATCCGACGGTGCCGGTGACGGCCGTTCACGCCACCCGGGGAAAATGGCTGCGGGCCGAGCCGGTGGCGGCCCTCTACGAGCAGGGCCGGGTGAAGCATGTCGGCGCCTTCCCGGCGCTCGAAGACGAGATGTGCGATTTCGGCCTCGCATTAGAAATTAGTGCTATTTCCCCGACTGTTTTACAGCGTTTTACAACATGACCGTTGACGCGACAAAGCCGCCCCCGGTGCATCCCGAGGGCGGCGATGGCGATGGTGGCGGTGGCGGTGGGGGACGAGTTGGCCGGGGCGCTATCCCAGCCGCCCCCCGGCGGCGGTGAGCAGCCCGCCGAGTCCGGTGACCAGGGCGCCGACGACGGACCGCACCACCCACCGCTGCGCCGACTCCAGCGCCGTCACGCGCTGTGCCAGGGCGGCCGCCCGGGTGTCGAGCGGGACGAGGTCGTGGGCCGTCAGCGCCGCTTCGAGCCGCTGGTCGAGGCGCTCGATCCGTGCCGCGTCCGCCTCCTGCCGCTCCTCGATCCGCGCCAGGGTGGTCGCGAGATCGGCGATGGTGATGCGGGCCATGGGATCAGGCGGCCTTCTTGCCGCCGTCGCCGGAGAGGAGACCGATCACGCCGGCCGCGATGATGCCGAGGTCGTTGAGCAGCGCGCCGACCTGCATGTCGCCGGTCGCGACCGAGGTGAGGATGTGGGCGAGCGCCAGCAGGATCGCGCTGGTGCCGGCCGTGGTGGTGGCCTTGTTGCCGGTGATGGCGGCGAGAATGGACTTGAGCATGGGGGAACGGTCTCCAGAGGAATGTCGCGCGCGCTGCACGAGCAGCACCAGGGCGGCCGCGGCCGCGCCTGCCACGACGGGGAGGGGGAGGCCGGCGAGCGCCGAGCCGATGACGACGGCGCCAGCGCCGGCGGTGGTGGGGAGGTTCGGCGGCGCCGAGCCCAGCGGGGTGACGAACTCCCAATCGACCAGGCCCTTGCCCGGCAGGCCGATCGCCGCGGCGGCGGCCGGGGTGAGATCGATCCCGGCCCGGTTGGTGCGGCCGTCCCCCTCGGCGCGCGGCCGGGCGCCGGCGGTCCAGTAGGGATCGGCCGCGCCCCGCCAGCTCGGATACCAGGGGCCGACGTCGACCACGTCGCAGACCACGGACCGGACGCCCCGGGTGACGCGGACCTTCGGCCGCGCGCCGGGGAACCGGAAGGGCAGGGCGACGCCGGGCCGGTCGGGATCGACCCGGCCGCCGTAGGCGCTCGCCTGTTCGTCGCCCGGCCCGCCGAACACCGTGGCGGTGATGTCGCGCTGCCGGCCGGGCGGCGGTGCCGTCGCCGGCGGGGCGGTCGCCGCGGGGCGCGCACCGCCGAACGGCAGGTCCCATGGGCGGGCGTCGTCGTAGGCCGACGCATCCGGCATTACAGAGATGTGGACGTGCTTGTCGTGCCGGCTCGCCCCCGTGTAGGGCCGCCACGTCCACGGCGAGATGGTCGACGAGACGATCCGGCCGTTGCTGATCACGTACTTGATCCGCGGGTCGCGCGAGCCGCGCAGGTGCTCGGCGAGCGCTGCGGTGTCGACGCCGCCGGCCGGGTCATGGGTGATGTCGATCGCCGTCACGACGCCCGCGCTGTTCGGGTTGTGGTCGCTCGTGCGCGCGGCGTGTGCGGCGTCACCGATCGTGCCGTCCCAATCGCGGCGGCGCGCCGGCCGGGCCGCGTCGATCTGCCGGCGCAGCGTGTCGAGCGACGCGGCCAGGCGCCATGTCATCAGCCGATCCCGCCCTTGGCCGGGTCGGGCGCCGGCGCGGTGCGCTTGTCGAGCAGGTCGGCCAGCTCGCGGAACGCCTGCTCCAGCGCCTCGATGCGCTCGTCGCGGGCCGT